>CAVVPT010000015.1:0-48775 GCA_963750125.1 uncultured Chloroflexia bacterium
TGAGTGCCCCACATCACCGAGGCGAACGCGATCCATGCCACGGCAGGGAAGCTGACGAACCGCATCACCCGCGAATGGAGGATCGGCAAGACGACCCGCCGCCGCGTCTCCGGGGAGGAGAGCCGAAGCACGAGCGTGATCGGCGCGGCAAGCGCGATCAGCGGCGCAGCGACCATCGTGAGCAGCAGGTGCTGAGTCATGTGGACGGAGAACAACGTCGTGTCGTAGCGCTCGATCCCCGAGAGCAGCGCGAACGCCAGGGCCGCCATCGCGGCAATGAACGCGACGGTCCGACGGCGCGGAACGCGGCTCTGTGGGTGCGTCCCGTTGACGCGACCTATAGCCCACGCCCACCACAGGAGCCCGACGAGGATCGCCAGCGTCGGCAGCGGCGGGAACGTCCAGCCGAGAAGCAGGTTGGCCGGCGTCGGTGGCTCCGAGGGCACAGGCCCGTGGGCAGCCACGGGCGCTGCCACGCCAAGGAATGCGAGCGCGGCACCCGCCACAACGAAGACGCGCGAAACCTGAGCGGGACGGGACATTGCGGGCATCGTCGCACGATGTGCCCGCGGAGGCTCGACCGAGCGCGCGTCCCACGTCACCGGCGGGTATCATTCGGTCGGCCCGTCTGAGGCCGGCTGTCGTGGCTGTCCATTGGGCGGCGCCCTCGTCCCCGGTGCCCGCTCAACCACCTCGCGAGGACGCTTGATGTCGAGTACCCCCAGGTCGCGACCCCTGTCGGGCTTGCTGTTCGCAGTGCTCGTCATCGCGATCCTGATCGCCGCCTTCCTCGTCGCGATCGCGGTCGGCCTCAACCCGGCCCAGACGGTGACGCGTGTCGTGCAGAGCTTCTTCCCGCCGGCCGCCGCGACGAACCAGGCTGCCTCGATCCGCCAGCTGTACGACGTCGTCTTCATCGTTGCGGCCGTCATCTTCTTCGTAGTCGAGGGCCTGATCCTGTGGACGGTCCTGCGCTATCGGCGGCGGCCCGGTGACGACGAGCTCCCGCCGCAGACCCATGGCAACACGCTGGCCGAGGCCCTCTGGACGATCATCCCGACGATCATCGTCGCGTTCCTGTTCGCCATCTCGTGGGGCACGTTGAACGGCGTCGAAACGCTGTCGGCATCGCCCCAGCTCAAGGTCCGGGCCTACGCCGCGCAGTTCCAGTGGGAGTTCGACTACTACGACGATGCCGGCGAGAACATCGTCTACAGCCAGCTGGTTCCGCAGGGTGAGGGCGGCGGCATGGCGCTCCCGGTCGGCGAGGATGTGCGCATCGTGCTCGAAAGCCGCGACGTCATCCACGCGTTCTACGTGCCGCGCTTCCTGTTCAAGCGGGACGTCGTTCCCGGCCGCGTCAGCGAGTTCGACATCAAGATCAAGCCCGAGGACGCAGGCCAGATCCTGGGAGGGCAGTGCGCCGAGCTGTGCGGTTCCGGTCATCGCCTCATGACCTTCGAAGTCCATCCCCTTACCCGGGCCGACTTCGACGTGTGGCTCCAGGAGCACATCGACCAGGCGCCGCCCCCGCCCCCATCCGGCGAGCCGCCGCCGTCCGGCGGGCCACCGCCATCCGGAGAGCCGCCGCCATCCGGAGAGCTGCCCGAATCGCCGTCGCCAGGCGAGACCAACAATCCGGCCAACACCGTCATCCAGATCGACGCCCTGAACACCGCCTTCGACTCGGCGGAGCTCGAGGTGGCCGCCGATCAGCCCTTCCAGATCCACTTCGTCAACCAGGATGCGCTGCCGCACAACGTCGCCATCCACGCGGGCTCGCCGAGCGGCGAGCAGGTGTTCATGGGCCAGATCGTCACGGGCCCCACCGAGGTCACGTACGACGTGCCGCCGCTGCCCGCCGGGGCGTACGGCTTCGTATGCTCGGTCCACCCGAACATGACCGGCACGCTGAACGCCGAGTAAGGAGCACCGATGGCGACTCATGCGCTCGCGCCCGCCGCCCGTGGCTACCGGACCGGCCTGTACGAGTGGCTGACCACCACCGATCACAAGAAGATCGGGATCCTCTACCTGATCAACTCGTTCATCTTCTTCTTCCTCGCGGGCATGCTGGCCCTTGGCGTGCGGCTCGAGCTTGCCCAGCCCGGGCTGCAGTTCGTGACCGACCAGACGTACAACGAGCTCTTTACGATGCACGCCACGGCGATGATCTTCCTGTTCATCATCCCGATCCTGGCGGGCTTCGCGAACTACATCGTGCCACTCCAGATCGGCGCGCCGGACATGGCCTTCCCGCGGATCAACGCGCTGTCGTTCTGGATGCTGCCGCTCGGCGGGATCCTGCTCTTCCTCGGGTTCGTGACCGGTGGCACGGCCGCGGCCGGCTGGACGAGCTATGCGCCATTGTCCGAGGACCGGCCGCTCGCCTCGGTCGGCTACGGCCAGGACCTGTGGATCGTGGCGCTCGTGCTCATCGGCACGAGCTCGATCCTCGGCGCCATCAACTTCCTCGTCACGATCTTCAAGATGCGCGCGCCGGGGATGAGCCTCTTCCGGATGCCGATCCTCGTCTGGACGATGATCGTCACGAGCGTCCTCGTACTGATGGCGACCCCTGTCTTCACGAGCGCCGTCATCATGCTGTTCATCGACCGCAACTACGGCGGCCACTTCTTCGATCCTGCGACCGGCGGCGACGCGATCCTCTACCAGAACGTGTTCTGGTTCTACTCGCACCCGGCGGTCTACGTCATGGTCCTGCCCGCGATGGGCATGATCAGCGAGATCCTGCCGGTCTTCTCGCGCAAGCCGCTGTTCGGCTACAAGGCGTTCGTCTTCGCGACGGTCGCGATCGGCGCGCTCGGCTTCTCGGTGTGGGCGCACCACATGTTCACGACGGGCGCGGTGTACCTGCCGTTCTTCAGCCTGATGACGTTCCTCATCGCGATCCCGACCGGCGTGAAGATGTTCAACTGGATCTTTACGATGTGGCGCGGGAAGCTGACGTTCTCGACCCCGATGCTGTTCGCGGTCGGCTTCCTGTCGATGTTCCTGATCGGCGGGATCAACGGCGCGATCAGCGCGTCGGTGCCGGTCGACTTCGCCATTCACGACACCTACTGGGTCGTGTCGCACCTCCACTACGTGCTGTTCGGTGGCTCGGTCTTCGGAGTGATGGCCGGGTTCTACTACTGGTTCCCGAAGATGAGCGGCCGGCTCGCTCAACGAGACCCTCGGCAAGGTCCAGTTCGTGCTGATGTTCATCGGCTTCAACCTGACGTTCTTCCCGATGCACCAGCTCGGGCTCATGGGCATGCCGCGGCGCATCGCCGACTACTCGGCGGCAACCGGCTGGCAGGACCTCAACGTCGCCGCGACCGTCGGCGGGTTCCTCATCGCGTCGAGCATGATCCCGTTCCTGACCAACATCTTCCTGTCACTGCGCAGCGGCGAGCCGGCCGGCGACGATCCGTGGGAGGCGAACACACTCGAGTGGGCGACCAGCTCGCCGCCGCCGCCCTACAACTTCGACCGGCTCCCCGAGATCCGCTCCGAGCGGCCGCTGTTCGACGCCCGCCACGGGCGGATCGGCCATTGAGCGGACGACGACGATGACGACCGATACCCACGCCCTCACCACCGAGCACAGCCCGATCGCAGGGTTACCGCATGACGCGCGCGGCGGGATCGGCAACCCGGTGCTCGGGATGCTGCTGTTCCTCACCAGCGAGGTCATGTTCTTCGCCGGGTTGTTCGCCGCCTACTTCGCCACCCGGGCGAACGCCCCGGGTGGGGTGTGGCCGCCGATCAACCCCGAGACGAACGAGCCGTACTTCCTCCAGTTCCTGCCGTTCGTGCTCCCGGCGACGATCCTCCTGATCCTGAGCTCGTTCACGGCCCAGTTCGCCGTGTGGGCGATCCGCCGCGGCGACCGGACCGGGTTCCTGCGCAACCTGTCGGTGACCGTCCTCCTCGGCATCGCCTTCCTCGTCATGCAGGCGTTCGACTACGCGCTGCTGTACTCGGAAGGGATCACCCTCGACGCGGGCACGTTCGGGACCACGTACTACACGCTGACGGGCTTCCACATGGCCCACGTGTTCGGCGGCGTGATCATGCTCGGGGTCGTGCTCTACCGTGGTCTCGGCGGCCAGTTCTCGGCACGCCACCACGACGCGGTCGAGGCGTCGTCGCTGTACTGGCACTTCGTCGACGTCGTCTGGATCGTGCTGTTCTCGGTCCTCTACCTCCTGCCTGGAAGTGGACACTAGGTCGATGCATCCTCTTCGACATCCGCGCAACGCGGCCCTCGTCGGGGTCGTGTTCATCGTCATCGGCCTGATCTACTGGGCCGTCCCGTACTTCGGCGGGTGGCACGTCGACTATGCCGGCACAACGATGCTCATCGCGCTCGGCATCGCGATCGCGTTCATGGCCTACGTCCTTGTCGCCGGATCGCCGAACGAGTGACCGTGCGACCTTCCGCCACACTCCCCGGCTGACCGCGGTCCCCTGATGCTCGAAGACCTCTGGACCAGCATCCTCGACCTGCTGTCCCAGTTCGTCATCCCGGACTGGGGCGGGCTCATCGCGCTGCTGCCGGTCGCGATCTTCGCGCTCGTCGTCGTCGTCCTCGTCATCCAGGTGTGGCGGCTCGCCCGGGCCGCCCCGGCCCGTCGCGGGAAGACCCGCATCCAGCCGCAGACCCCGGTCGGGGTGCACATGCCGGGCCCGTCGTTCGCACCGATCTTCGCGGCCGTCGGAGCATTTCTGCTGTTCCTCGGGGTGGTCTTCGGCGGTCTGACCCTGGTGCTCGGCGCGATCGCCCTGTCGATCGGGCTGCTGTACTGGCTTCGCGAGTCGACCGCGCTCTACGAGCGCGACGTCGAGCGGACCCAGCCGCAGCTCCCCGCCGTCGTCCACGAGGGCCCGCCCGAAGGCGTGCACATGCCGGGGCCATCGTTCCGGCCACTGATCGCGGCGCTCGGAGCCGCGCTCCTGCTCGCGGGTCTGGTGTTCGGCCCATGGTTGCTGGCGGCCGGGATCATCGCGCTCTCCATCGCGCTCCTTGGCTGGCTCCGTGACGCGACCGGGGAATACCGCAAGGTCGAGGAAGCCGACGAAACCGGCCATCTCGAGAACCTGCCCGATCCGCGCCTGCCGTCCGCGGTCCTCGCCGTGTTCGCCGTGCTGGTCGTCGGGGCCGTGCTGCTCCAGACCGGTGCGTTCCCGCCGGGCCAGGCGGCCGGCGGTGAGGCCGGCGCGTCACCCGGCGCCAGCGCGCCTCCCGGCGGAGGCGGTGGCGAAGGCGGTGGTGGTGGCGAAGGCGGAGGCGATGGCGGCGGGCAGCAGCCCGGTCCGTCGATCCCGCCGGCCGATGTGACGATCACCGCCGAGGGCATCAAGTACCTTGAATCGTCGTTCGATGCCCCGGCCGACACGCCGTTCACGATTGCCTTCGTCAACCTCGACCCGCAGACCGCCCACAACGTGGCAATCCACGAGGGCTCCGCCACGGGGACCGCCGTCTTCACCGGGGAGGTGTTCAACGGCGTCGCGGCCAAGGTCTACGACGTCGACCCGATCCCCGCCGGCACGTACACGTTCGTCTGCTCGGTGCATCCGTCGATGACCGGTACCGCCAACATCAAGTGAGCGAGGACGCACCACGCCTCGCCGTCCGATCCTCCTCGCGCTGCTGGTTGCTGTCGTCACGACGGTCGCTGTCGTCGCGCTCGTCACACTGAGCCGGCCCGGAGCCGAGAGCGGCCTCGAAGGCAAGCCCGCGCCGGCCATCGAGGGCACGACCCTCGATGGCGAGACAGTGAGCCTCGCGGACTTCCGCGGCTCGCCCGTGATCGTCAACTTCTGGGGGCCGTCCTGCATCCCATGCCGTGACGAGTTCCCGCTGTTCATTCAGAAGCTCGAGGAGCACGCGGACGACGGACTCGTGGTCCTCGGCGTGCTCATGGACGACCCGCCGGAGCCCGCCCGCGAATTCGTGGCCGAATACGACGCGTCGTGGCCGACGGTGATCGACCCCGACGAGTCGATCCAGGATGCCTACCTCACGCTGGCGCGCCCGACGAGCTACTTCATCGACGCGGATGGCGTGCTCCAGTCGATCCAGATCGGGCAGGTGCGTGACGCCGATTTCGAGCGCCAGTACGAGCTGATCTCCCCGTGACGGGCGGCCCGGCCGTTGCGGTCGAGGGCCTTGTCAAGCAGTACGGCGCGCGGACCGTCGTCGATGGGGTCTCTCTTCAGGTGGCGGCCGGCGAGCTCGTGGCGCTGCTCGGGCCGAACGGTGCGGGCAAGACGACGACCGTCGAGACCGTGGAAGGCTATCGACGGCCGGACAGGGGTGCCGTCCGCGTCCTGGGGGTGGACCCGGCGACGGGAGGTCGAGCGCTTCGGGCGCGGGTCGGGCTGATGCTGCAGGGCGGCGGATTCGACCCGCGGTCACGAACCCGCGAGACGCTGGTCGAGTTCGGCGGCTATCACGAGGATCGGCGGGATCCCGACGAGCTGCTCGCATTGCTGGACCTGGCGACCGTGGCACGCACCCCGTACCGCCGCCTGTCCGGGGGCGAGCGGCAGCGGCTGGCGCTGGCCGTGGCGCTCGTCGGCCGGCCCGAGGTCCTGCTGCTCGACGAGCCGACGGCCGGCCTCGACCCCGAGGCGCGGGTGGTTGTCCGCGAGATCGTCGACGAGGCTCGAGCCGGTGGTGCCGCGATCCTGCTCACGAGCCACGACCTGACCGACGTCGAACGGCTGGCCGACCGGATCGTGGTGATCGACGACGGGCGTGTCGTCGCATCCGGGACGCCCGGCGAGCTCACCGCCGGGGTCGGATCGGCGATCCGGTTCCGGGTTGGCCGGCCGCTCGATCCCGCCGAGGCCGCCACGATCCGGCGACGACTCCATGCGGTGGAGGGCATTTCGGAGGCGGACGTGGTCGCGGATGGCGGGTCCGGGCGGTACCGCGTCAAGGGACGTCCAACCGTCATTCCCGAGGCCGTGGCCGCGCTCGCGGCTGGCGCGGCCGAAGCGGGCGTGACGATCGTCGAGCTGCGCGCCGGCGGTGGCTCGCTCGAAGAGGCGTACTTCGCCCTGGTCGAACGGCGGGACGGGCCATGAGCGCGCCGGCGGGCAGCCTGCCGAGCATCGCGACGCGAATCTCGAGCGAGCTGCGCCTGACCGGCCGCCGTGCCGAGAACCTGCTCGCGATGCTCGTCATCCCGGCGGCCGTCCTGGTGTTCTTCGTGTGGCTTGAAATCCCGGCGGGAGCGGCCGAGCCGGTCGTCTTCCTGCTGCCGGGTGTGCTCGCGTTGGCAATCGTCGCGAGCGGGCTCGTCAACCTCGGCATCGCCACCGCCTACGAGCGGCACTATGGCGTGCTCAAGCGCCTGGGCGGCTCGCCGCTGACCCGTGGCCAGCTGATCGCGGCCAAGCTCGGCGCTGTCGTGGTGTTCGAGGTCGCCCAGCTCGTGCTGCTGCTCGCGGTCGCGGCCGGGCTGCTCGGCTGGTCGCCTGCCGGGTCGGTGAACCCCGCGTTGCTCGTCGCTGCCGTCCTGCTCGGGACCGCCGCCTTCGCCGGCCTCGGGCTGCTCCTCGCCGGGACCCTCCGAGCAGAGGCGACCCTCGCCCTCGCCAATGGCCTGTTCCTGCTGTCGCTGTTCCTCGGCGGCATCGTCCAGCCGCTCGATCAGCTGCCTGGACCGCTCGCGGCTCTCGCCGGGCTGCTGCCGGGAGCCGCGCTGGCCGAGACGCTCCGCGTCGCACTCGGTTCGGCAGCCGGCGACGTCGCGGGGCAACTGGCCGTCCTCGGCGCGTGGGCGGTGGCACTCCCCGTTGCCGCGGCACGAACCTTCCACTGGGAATAGCCGGTCCGATCCGCTCGGCCTGAGGAAAAGGAAGAACCCTGGGTGGTCGGGACCCAGGGTTCGGAAGAAAGCGGCTTGGTTGCGGGGAGGGGATTCGAACCCCTGACCTTCGGGTTATGAGCCCGACGAGCTGCCGCTGCTCCACCCCGCGACCACTCATGTTAGCCATGGCCCCCGAAATCGGTCAAACGCTCGCGCGAGGCACGGCGCAAACATCAACCCGTGTGCTGGTGGCGCTCCAGGGGATGGTCCCGGGTGTCGTCCACGAGGAGTTCCACGCACGATTCTGGCCGATTCCGGGGCCGCACGAGGCCCTGAGTCGGCGCGACTTCCACGGCGATGGGTTATTCGGCCGGAACAGGGGCACCACGGTCGCGTTTCTCTCAGATGTTCACGCGGCGGGCCTACGTCACGGACGCCAAGGATCCCGAGCACCGCCCACGCTTCGCCCGGACACCGATCCGTGCCAGATGCGCGCGTGGCGGAACGTCTGACAACGAATCCTTGACCAACGCTCAGGTGGCGGGCATTTGACGGTTTTGAACTCATGCGGGGCGCGGTCAGAACGAGGCTGCCACTGCTGAAGCTGCGGGCGGCCGCCGGAACACGTTCCAGCCGATGGCGAGCCCGACCATGAACGTCGCGAACATGACCGTGGCGAACACGTAGAACGGGTAGCGGATGTCGAGTTCCGCGAGGAACCCGGCGATCAGCGAGGCAACGATGAACCCGACCGTGCCCGCCGCCCCGAACAGCCCCTGCGCGGTCGCCGACCGGCCCGGCGGGCTGCTCGCTGCGACCACCGAGTAGAGCGCGGGGTTCAGGAACGCGAAGCCGGTCGCCTCGATCAGGATCAGGGGAACCGCGAGCAGCGGGTTGGAGATCAGCGTGTAGGCGATGCCCGCGGCGAACGGCGCGATCGAGCCGAGCACGATGAACGCGAGCACCCCGCGCCGGTCGACCAATCGTCCTGCCGTCGGCGACAGGAGCAGGATCGGCAGCCCGAACATCGCGAAGGTCAGCCCGATCAGGTCGAGGCCTGCGCCCAGGCTCCTGAGGAACAGGCTCCAGATGACCTCGTACGTGCCACTCGCGAAGTAGCCGCCGGCGTTGATGATCAGGACAGCGATGAGGCCCCGGTTCCACAGGCTCGACGGAGCCCCGTCGGTCGCGACGTCGTCGCCAGCGACCCGTCCGCGGCCTTCGTGCGGGAGTTCCACGTGGTCGCGCCGGGGTGCCGGATGCGTCCGGGTCGGCTGTGGGGTCTCGCGAACGGTCAGGCCGATCGCGGCGGCCGCGAGGAGCGATGCCAGGCCGCAGAACACGAAGACGAACCCGTTCCCGCCCACGAGGGCGGCGCCGAACGCGCCGATCGCAGGCCCGAACAGGAGCCCGCCCATCTGTGCCGCGCCGTACAACCCGAACGCCTCACCGCGCCGGGCAGGTTCGGTCGCGTCGGTGAGAAAGCCCCGGGCGGCGGGGTCGTATGCAGCCGTGGACAGCCCGGCCGCAGCCCGCAACAGGATGAAGGCCAGCGGTCCGGTCAGGACCAGCGGAAGAGCCGTGAAGATGCCGGTTGCGACGAGCCCGACCACCATGATCGGTACCCGCGCGGTGCGGTCGGCCAGCCAGCCGAAGGCCGGTTCGCCCACGAGTCGGGCCGCGGGCCAGGCCGCGATGACCAACCCGAGTGTCGCCAGGTCGATGCCCTGCTCCTCGAAGTAGAGGGGCAGGACCGGGAGTAACGCGCCGAACCCGAGCCACACGATGAACTCGGCGACCAGCAGCGGGACGATCGGGCCCCAGCGCTCGAGCCACGCGGCTGGTCGAGTAATGAGCCGGGCGCGCGGGGACCGGGCAGGCGACGTCATGGGGAGGCGCAGCCTACCGGCTGCGGTGCGCTGTGCGGAACGCCGTGTCGTCCCGCAGGACAGTGCGAAACCATCGAGACGGCTACGCGACGGTTCCGACCTATGATCCGCGAGATGGCTGGACCGGTCGCCCTCCACGGCGGGGGCGAGTTCCTCCCCGGCGACGAACCGTTCCTCCGGAGGCTGCTTGACGCGGCGTCGATCGCGGCCGATGCCCGGGCCGGGCACGCCGCAGCCATCCGGGTCGTGGTCGTTCCTACCGCGGCGGCGCGCCAGAACCCCGATGCCGCTTCGCGCTTCGGCACCTCAGCCTTCCAACGTGTCGCGGACGGTGGCCGGCCCGTGCAGATCGAAACGGCCCGCGTCGTGGACGCGACTTCGGCCGACGACCCGGGAAACGCGGCGCGCCTGTCCGATGCGGACTTGATCTACCTGCCCGGCGGCGACGCGGACGTCATCCCCACGCTGTTGCCGGCATCCGGCGCCTGGCAGGCAATCGACGCAGCACGCCGGCGCGGGGCCGTGCTGGCCGGGGCCAGTGCGGGGGCCATGGGTCTCTGCCAATTGACCTGGACGCCGGAGGGCATTCGGACCGGGCTCGGGGTTGTCCACGGCCTTGTCGTGTTCCCTCACGCCGACGCCGAGTCGTGGGCCCGCCAGACAGCATGGTTCGACCTGGCCGCGACCGCCGGTGTTGGCGTGCTCGGGATCGGCGAGCGGACCGGTGTGATGTCGCCAGCCGATCCCGGCGGCCACGGGAACGGCACGACCGCGACGTGGCAGGTCATCGGGGAGCGCGAAGTGCGCTGGCTCGCACCGGGTTCCGGCGAGCCCGCGATCCTCGTCGACGGGCAGACCATCGACTTGCCTCGTTGACCAAGGCGAGTGGCCTACGTCCGACTGGCCGCCGCGTAGATCGCTCCAAGAAAGCGGCTCGGGACGCGGCCGATTCGCTCGGTGTCGCGGAGACCTGCCTCGCCCGCCAGCTGCCGCCACGTCTCGAAGCTGAACGGATGCGGAACCCACGGGTTGCCGCGATCGGCGTCGTACTCGACTACGACAAACCGGCCGCCCGGCCGGACAAGCGCGGCAAGCCGGCGAACCGCCTCGACCTGATCGCCGCGCGGGACGAAATGGAGGCTGTTCGCGGCAACGATGCCGTCGAGCTGTCCGAGGTCCGGCGGATCGGTCAGATCTGCCACCCGGGTCTCGAACTTCACGTCGGGGAAGCGTGCGACCATCGCGCGCCGATTGGTCCGGAGTGCACCCGCATCGCGGTCGAGCGCGATCACCGTCGCGCCGGGTTCGAGCAGGTCGGCCAGCGCGAGCGTGAACGCGCCACTCCCCGGAGCCGATATCCGCCCAACGTTCACCGGGCGGCGATGCCGTCAAGGCCGGCACGCAACAACTCGACGTGATCGGCGTGGTCCATGCGCTCGGTTAGCCGGTGTTCTGCAGACCGGCCGCCACCCCGTTGACGGTGAGCTGGACGAGGCGGAGGACGGTGTCGCGCGCGGGATCGTCGGGTTCGAGCGAGCGGAGCCGGGCCAGCAACCGCACCTGGAGCTCCGAAAGCGAGTCGACGTACGGGTTGCGCAGGGTGATCGAGCGCTGCAGCACGGGCGCATCGTCGAGCAGCCGGTCGCGGCCCGTCACCCGCAGCAGGAGCCGCACGGCCCGCTCATGCTCGGCCTCGATCGTCGCCCAGCGCCGTTCGTCACCGTCGTTGGTGGCCAGTCGGGCGTACAGCCGGGCCACGCCCACGTCTGCCTTCGCGAGGCTGAGCTCGGCGTTGTCGAGGAGGCTGTTGAGGAAGGGCCACGAGCGGTACAGGCGTGCGAGGACGTCGAGCCCCGCCTCCCCGTGCGCAGTTCGATAGGCCTCCAGCGCGACGCCGAGGCCGTACCAGCCGGGGAGGTTGATCCGCGCCTGCGACCAGGCGAAGGTCCACGGGATCGCCCTGAGCGAGTCGATCGACGGCGGGGCCTCGCGGGCCTGGCGACCTCGCGCTGCGGGCCGCGATCCGAGCCGCAGGTTCGACAGCTCGGCGATCGGGGTGACGTCACGGAAGAACGCGGCAAACGCCGGGTCATCGTGGACGAGCTCGCGATACGCACGCCGCGAGGTCTCGGCGAGCTCGTCGAGGATCGGCCCGCCGTCGGCGATGGACGGGCCAAGGGACGCGTCGTGCTCGGCCGTCGATGCGAGGAGGACGGCCCCGGCCATCTGCTCGTGGTGCCGCGCGGCGATGTGTGGGTTGGCATAGTGAGCCGCGACGACCTCACCCTGCTCGGTGAGCTTGAGCCGGCCGTCGACCGAACGGGGCGCCTGGCCGAGGATCGCGCGGTTCGTCGGTCCGCCGCCACGACCGATGGCGCCGCCACGACCGTGGAACAGCGTCAACTCGACTCCCGAGCCTTCGTGCGGTGTCGGCCAGGTCGCCCTGTGCCCGGTGGAGCATCCAGCTGGCGGCGAGGAACCCCGACTCCTTGTTCGAGTCCGAGTAGCCCAGCATCACCTCCTGGCGATTGCCGCGGGCGTCGAGGTGGTCGCGATAGCCCGCCTGAACGAGGAGCGCCTCGAGGATCGGCCCGGCGGCCTCGAGTGCATCCGCAGATTCGAAGAGCGGCACGACGTCGAGCGTCGGGATCGGCTCCCCGGCGAACCGGGCGAGGTCGAGGACGTCCGTTACGTCCCGCGGGGATGCCGTGAAACTGACCACGTAGCGGTGCGCTGCCGCCTCGCCGAACCGCGCCTGTGCCTCCCCGATGGACCGGAAGGTGGCAAGCACCTCATCCAGCGACACGTTCGGCGCAACCTCGGCCATCGTCGTGTCGCCGCGCACGAGCGCCTCGAGCGCCGCCCGGTGCACGGACGCGTGCTGGCGGACCTCGAGCGAGGCGAGGTGGAAGCCGAACGTTGCCAGCTGCCAGCGCAGGTCCTGCACTTCGCCCCACGCGACCCGGACGAGGCTGTCGCCGGCGAGGGCTGCCTGCAGCTCGGCGAGCTCCCCATCGAGCTCCTCGGGCGCGTGATAGCGCCCGGTCAGCGGCGCCGCCTCCCCGGTCAGCCCGGCACGGGTCCGTCGGATCCGCTCGGCGATGAACCCGAAGCGCTGGCGGTACGGCTCGTCCGGGAACCGGCGCCGCAGCTGGCGATCCGCTTCGGGCAGCTCCTCGGCATCGCGGGCGAGGCGCGATGCGAGCGCCCGCGCCACAGCGGTCCCAGGCGCCTCGGGCGAGATCGTCTGCATGAGCCGGGTCGCGACGGCCTCATAGCCATGCATGACGTGGTCGGCCTGGATCCGCAAGGTCCGCTCGGTCACGTCGGCCGTGACCGTCGGGTTGCCGTCGCGGTCGCCGCCGATCCACGTCCCCCAGCGCAGGAATGCCGGCACACGCGGCGGGCGCGTGCCCGTCTGTCCGCTGTCGGCAGCCGGTCCCCCGCGCGTCGGGCGGTCGTCGAGGGCGGCGTCCATGGCCCTGTACAGGCGTGGCACGAGCGTGAACAACGTCGCGTCGAAGAACGCCATCGCGGTCCGCACCTCGTCGAGCGGCGACGGGACGACGGTCCGCAGATCGGAGGTGCGCCACAGGATCGTGATCTCCTCGCGCAGCCGGCGCCGAATCTCCCCGTCCTCGCCCGGCGTCAGGCGAGGATCGTCGAGACGCTCGAGCAACCGAGCGAGCCGCCGCAGCGCGACCAGGAGCGTCCGCCGGCGGGCCTCGGTCGGATGCGCGGTGAGGACCGGCGAGATCGCCAATCGCTCGATCGCACGGTCGAGCTCGGCTTCCGTTCGGCCCATACGTCGCAGCCGGCGGATGGCGTCGGCGAGCGACCGGTCCAGCACCCCGGTGCGCGACGGCACGTGCCCGCCGCGCCAGCGAGCGCACCCGCTGCCGTTCCTCGGCGAGGTTCACGAGCTGGAAGTACAGGGAGAAGGCGCGAATGACGGACTCGGCCCGGTCGAGGTCCAGGGAGGCGAGCTCGTCGGCGAGCTGCTCGCGCTCGAGCGGATCATCCGCACGGCGGAGCGCGATCATCCGCTTGCGCACCCGCTCGACGAGCTCGAACAGCTCGGTGCCGGCCTGCTCGGTGATGACCTGGCCCAGCAGCGCCCCGAGCAGGCGGACCTCGGCAGCGAGCGGGTCGCGGGCGCCGGCCGAACCGATGCTCGATGGCTCGGCGCGAACTGCGGCGGATGGTCGCGCGTCCCGGCGCGGCGTCGGCGGGTCCGTCACGCCGCCGTCCTCCACGGACCGTAGCGCACCGCACGGACGACCTCGTCGCAACCTTTTGGCCGCCGTTCGTTCCCTACGCTTGTATGGTGGTCGCCGTGGCCGATCTGACATCCCAGCGCGCCCAGCGCACCCGCACCCATTCGCCCGGCTCGTCTGTGGACGGAAGCGATGTGCGCGGGCTGTCGTCGGCCGCCGCGAACCAGCTCCAGCAGTTGCGCTTCCTGCACGAGGTCGCGCGACTCGCCACGACCGCGCGGACGTGGGACGAGCTGCTCGAGACCGTGGTCGACGGGACCCGCGACGCGTTGCACGCGGATGTCTCCTCGCTGTACCTCCTTGACCGGGATGGAGCGTACCTGACCCTTGCCGCGACCAACGGGCTCGACCGCTTCCAGATCGGCCGGGCGCGCGTGCCGTTCGGCGAAGGCGTCACCGGACGAGTCGCGGCGACCCACGAGCCGGCGGTCATCCCGGACGTCAAGGCCGATCCTCGCTTCCTGTGGGTACGCGGTATCGACCAGCGTCGCTTCGTCGCCTCGATGCTCAGCGTGCCCTTGACGTGGCACGACCAGGTCGTGGGGGTGCTCAACGTGCAGACGGAGGCAGCCCGCCAGTTCACGCCGGATGACGTGGCGCAGCTCGGCGCGATCGCCGACCTGCTCGCGGGGATCGTCGAGAAGGGCCGCCAGCAAACCGAGGCCGAGGCACGAGTCGAGGCGCTCAAGGCGATCGACGAGGCCCGCAGCGAGCTGATCGCGCTCGTCACCCATGAGCTGCGCACGCCCCTCGCCGTGGTCCGTGCCTATGCCGACCTGCTGGCCGACGAACCCGAGCTCGTCGGCCGTGAGTCGCGCGACATCGAGCGACGCCAGACTCGCGCCGCGTGGCACAAGGCCACGCTCGAGCAGATCGAGCGCCTCGACCGCCTCGTCGACTCGATCCTGGCCTCGGTCCGGGTCGTGCCGGAACAGCCCGCGTCGGTCAGCCCCGTCGACCTGCGGAGCCTGGTCGAGGAAGTGGTTGCCTCCCTTCGGCCACTGCTCGAACGTCACCGGGTCGAGATCGCCCCGGCCATTCGCCTTCACGCGCTCGCGGACCCGCCGCGCCTGCGCCAGATCGTCGAGCACCTCATCGAAAACGCGATTAAATACGCGCCGCCGGACACGACGATCACGGTCGACTGGGGGCTCGTGGAGGGCGTCGTGCGCCTCGGGGTCAGTGACGAGGGCCCAGGGATCCCCGAGGAATGGCGCGAGCGGATCTTCGAACCATACGCGCGACGCGATACGCACACCGCACGTGGCTCGGGCATCGGCCTGTACGCCGCGAAGCGACTCGGCGAGTCGATGGGGGCACGGTTGTGGTGTGAGCCCGCCCGCCCGACGGGCGCCCGCTTCGTGGTGGCCCTGCCGGCCGCCGTGGCAGTCTGAGCCCATACGAGGAATGCCCCTGACATGAGCACCCGCCCACTTCGGATCCTTGTCGTCGACGACGATCCGGCCATGGTCGGCGCGATCACCGCGCTCGTCGGCACCGAGGGCCACCAGGTCATCACCGCCTACGACGGGCTGACCGCCGTGAAACGGTTCCGCGAAGAACGTCCCGACCTCGTGCTGCTCGACCTGGCAATGCCGGGGCCGGACGGGTTCACCGTCGCGGGCCAGATCCGGGCCGCCGGTCAGGCCCCGATCCTCGTCGTGTCGGGCGAGAGCGGCGAGGCGGCCAAGGTGCGAGCGCTCGGCATCGGCGCGGACGATTACCTGACGAAGCCGTTCGGCAAGGCGGAGCTGCTCGCCCGGATCTCCGCAATCATGCGGCGCGTCGATCGAACGGGGATGTCCGGCGGGTCGACCGGCCCGCTCGAGGCCGGCTCGCTGCAGCTCGAGCCCGGCCGTCACGAGGCGCGGGTCGGCGACGTCACGCTGACCCTCACGCCGACCGAGTTCCGGCTGCTCGAGGCACTCGTCCGTGCGGCCGGCGACATCGTCCCGCACCACCAGCTGGCACGCGCCGGCTGGCCTGCCGAGACCGACCCCGACGTGCTGTGGCTGAAGCCGCACCTGGCCCGCCTTCGCTCGAAGGTGGAGGCCGCCAACGGACCCGGAATCGCGGCGGTACGCGGTGTCGGCTATCGGATCGTGACCGAGAGCGCGAGCGCCTGACGCGCGAGGGATCCCGGGCTAGGAGAGGAGCGGGCGCCCGCTGAGGTCGTGCGCGGCGTCCGCGCAGGCGACTCGACAACCGCGCGCATCGCGCCCGCCGAGCGGGCTGAAGTGGAAGCCGACCTCGCCGGCGACCACCAGGCGACACCCGCAGGACGCGCAGGTGACGGGCGCTGCGTGCCCATCCCGAACCGCGAGGATGCGCTGGAGCTCGCGGTCGGACGGGTGCAGCATGAAAGGCCTCGCGGTTGGATCTGTGATCGTGGCGATGGACGAATCCGCCTCGAGGAGGCGACGCTTCCCCATCATGGTCCGAGGGTAGGCGCGGGTGCCGCCGGCGTCGGCAGCGGTCGGGGCACGGCAGGGTTGCGGTCCGGTTGCGGGGCCCGGACCGCAGGCTCCGTGCTCGCGGCGGGTGTGTCGGTCGCTGGCACCCGGACGGGCACGGGCTCGACGAGCCAGAACGCGCCGGCAATGTCGCCGGAGTCGAGGATCCGCGCCGCACGAGCGGACCCTGCGGCGCGGTGCTCCTGGAGCAGTCGGAGCACCTCGGCGAGTCGAGCCGGGCCGTCCTCGCGATCCTCGAGCGCAAGCGAAAGGCGGACGCCGTTGACACTGGAGGTGTCGAGCGCCGCGAGATGGTGGCCGCTCGGGTCGTACAGGTAGGCCCGGCCGCCGGTCATGCCGGCGCCGAAGTTCGCCCCGACCGGGCCAAGCACGACGACCGTGCCGCCCGTCATGTATTCGCAGCCGTGCGCGCCAATCCCCTCGACAACCGCCTCAGCGCCGCTGTTGCGTACGGCGAAGCGCATGCCCGCCCGGCCAACGAGATGGAGCGACCCACCGGTGGCCCCGTACAGCACGGTGTTGCCGGCGATCGCCTGGCCGGCCGGGTCAACCGGCAAGTCGGGCTCCGGCACGATGACGAGCTTCCCGCCTGAGAGCCCCTTGCCGACGTAGTCGTTCGCCTGCCCCGTCAGGCGCAACTCGACCGCGGGACCCGCGAACGCGCCGAAGCTCTGGCCGGCCGACCCATGCAGGTCGAGCGTGATCGGACCGCGCAACGTGCCGCGCTCGACGGCGCCGGTCAGGGCCGCGCCAAGCGACCGGTCTGCGGTGGTGACCTGCAGGCCGCTGACGCCGACCGAGCCCTGGCCGTGGAATGCGGCGGCGATCCGCGTCTCGAGCGGTGACGCCGGGGAGTGGCTGACGATCCGCGTCGGCGCGGCGGGATCGGCGCGGCGGCCGGGCCCAGCCGGCCAGGACGGCCCGCCGACGATCGGCCGGAGGTCCGCGGCGGCTCCCCGGATCGGGGCCAGGAACCGTTTCGACTCGCCGATCACCTCGCCCACGGAGCGCGCGCCGAGCGAGGCGAGCTCGCGTCGGAAGTCTTCGGCCAGCGCGAGCGCGAAACGCTCGACCTGCTCGGGTGTGCCGGCGAACTTGGCGCGCAGGTCCTCGCGTTGCGTCGCGATGCCGGTGGGACACGTGTCGAGATGACACTGGCGGGCCATGTCGCAGCCGATGGCCGCGAGCATGGCCGTCCCGAAGGCAAACTCCTCGGCGCCGATCAGCGCAGCGATCAGGAGATCCCGGCCGGTCTGCAGCCCGCCGTCGGTGCGGAGCGCGACGCGGTCGCGAAGGTCGTTGCGGAGCAGGACCTGGTGGACCTCGGCGAGACCGAACTCCCACGGCGCGCCGACGTGCTTGATCGACGACAGGGGCGAAGCACCGGTCCCGCCCGAATGCCCGGCGAGATGGATGTACGTGGCGCCGGCCTTGGCGACGCCCGCGGCGATGGTGCCGACCCCGCGGCCGGCAACCAGCTTCACGCCGATCCGGGCGCCGGGGTTGATCGCGCGCAGGTCGGCGATCAGCTGTGCCAGGTCCTCGATCGAGTAGATGTCGTGGTGCGGAGGCGGACTGATGTAGCTCTGACCCGGCTGGCCGCGGCGCAGCGCTGCGATGTAGGCCGTCGCCTTGCGGCCGGGCAGCTGGCCGCCTTCGCCGGGCTTGGAGCCCTGCGCGATCTTGATCTCGAGCTGGTCGGCCCGGGCGAGGTACGTGGCAGTCACGCCGAACCGCGCCGACGCCACCTGCTTGATCTTCGCGTCATGGCGACGGCCCTCCTCGTCGGGCAGGTACCACGCCGGATCCTCGCCACCCTCGCCGGTATTCGCGGCACCACCGGCCCGCTGGATCCCGATCGTGAGTGCCTGGTGCGCCTCGGGGCTCAGCGCGCCCACGCTCATCGCGGAGACGACGAAGCGGCGCACGATCGCGCGCGCCGACTCGACCTCCTCGAGCAGCGCCGGGGCTGCCGCACGGCGCACGCGAAGCTCGTCGCGCGGGACCGCGCGGTCGCCGCTCGACCGGGTGAGCGCGTCGCGGTAGCGCCCGAGCTGGGTCTCGAGAGCCTCTGTCGTGGCGGTGTCCGCGATCGCCTGGATCTCGCCGACGATGCGCGGTGCGAACAGGTGCGCCTCGCCGTCCCCCCGGAATCGGGCGAAGCCGGGGTCGGGCATGCGCGGCTCGCGGCCGGGCGGCGGCGGCGGGATGGCGAGCGCGGCGTCGCGTCGACGGAGCTGGCGGCTGGCAAGGTCGGCGAACGTGACGCGACCCGGCCACGCGGCGGCGGTCGGGAAGCAGCGGGCAACGACCTCCGGCGCGAGATCGAGCGTGTCGATGAGGGCGCCACCGACGTACGACGCGACCGCGCTGATCCCCATCCGGGCAAGCGTCTTGCGCAGCCCCGCCTCGAAGGCGGTCATCACGTTGCCGACGGTGTCGGCCGGCGTGAGCTCCTCGGCGCCACGCGTGCCCGCCAGCTCGGCGGCGGCCGCGATCGCGAGACGCGGGTGAACGGCAGTGGCCCCGACCGCCAGCGTCATCGCGATCGCGTGGACGTCGAGCAGGTCCGCGGCGTCGACGAGGAGGTCGGTCCGTCCGCGGAGACCGGCCTCGGTGAGCGCGGTGTGGACGGCCCCGGCGGCGAGGATTGACGGGACCAGGAGGCGTTCAGGATCGAAGCCGCGGTCGGAGATGACGAGGACGTCCGTGCCCCGCTCAGCGGCCTCGACCGCTTCCCGTGCGAGCCGCTCGAGCGCGATGGCGAGACCCTGCGGACCATCGGCAGCGAGCCACCGGCCATCGAGGCGTCGCACGCTCCGGCCCCCGTCGACGAGCGACGCAAACAAGCCGTCGAGATCGGCAACCACAGGCCGGGCGAGCCGGAGCGTGGCAGCGACCCGCGGCGGACCACCGAGCAGCGCCGCCCGCCGCCCGACCTCCACCCGCATGTCCATGACGATCCGCTCGCGCTCCGGGTCGATCGGCGGATTCGTGACCTGGGCGAAGGCCTGCCGAAGGTGATCGGCCACCGGCCGGTCGAGCCGCGCGCGACCGGGCGTGGGCGTGTCGTCGCCCATGCTCCAGAGGGGCTCGTGCGCTTCGAGAGCCATCGTCTTGATGTCCAGCCGCGCGCGCTCTGCGTCGAGACCGGCGAGGTAGCGCAGGTTGGCCGATTCCAGGGTCGGGTCATGGACGGCGCCCTCGCGGGGACGGTCCTCGTGGGTCGGGCGCGGGTCGTCGTGGATCGGCAGGTTGCGCAGAATCCAGGCCTTCGCCTCGGCATCCTCGAGCACCTGCCGGCGACCTGGATCGACCAGCAGCAGCTGGCCGGGCCCGAGGCGTCCGCGGCGGATCGTCTCGGCCGATGCGAACGGCACGGCCCCCGCCTCCGACGCGACCGCGACGAGCCCGCCTGCCGAGACCGCGAACGACGCCGGACGCAGGCCGTTCCGGTCGACCATCGCGCCGACCCGCCGGCCGTCGGCAAACACCAGCGCCGCGGGTCCGTCCCACGGCGCCAGGAACCCGGCCATCCGGCGGCGGAATGTGGCCACGTGAGGGTGCGGTGCGCGTCGGAGCGTGAGCGCTTCGGGGATCGCCGCCAGCAGCGCCTCGGCCAGGTCCCAACCGGTGGTCGTGAGGAGCTCGAGACCCTCGTCGAGCGACAGCGAATCGGAGCCGTCCGGCGAGAGCAGCGGGCCCGCGTCGATCAGCTCGGCCGCGATCTGCTTCGCGCCGCGGTCCCGGGAGCGCCCCCGAACCTGCTCCCGGTTGCCGCGGACGGTGTTGATCTCGCCGTTGTGGGCGATCGCCCGGAAGGGCTGGGCGAGCCGCCACACGGGATGCGTATTCGTCGCGTAGCGCTGGTGGAAGAGCGCATAGCGGACCGCGAGCGGTTCGGCCAGGTCGGGGTACAGCTCGGCAAGCCGGGTCCCTGCGACGAGGCCCTTGTAGACCACGGTCCGACACGACGCCGACGGAACAGCGAGCTCGGCGAGGGCGCCGCCCGCGGCGCGCGCTGCGCTCTCCACGCGCCGGCGGGCAACGACGAGGCGTCGCTCGAAGGCGTCATCGCTGATCGGCACGCCGGACTCCCCCGCCGGACGCCCAATGATGGCCTGGCTGAACGCGGGTCGCGATGCTGCGGCCGCGCGCCCGAGGGCGGCCGGATCGGACGGCACGACGCGCCAGTGGATCACCGGCATACCCGCCTCGTCGAAGATCCGTTGGATCAGGTCGCGGCCCGCGGCCCCTGAGGAGCGGCCGCGCGGCAGGAAAGCGAACACCATCGCCGGGCGACCCGCCACCCTGGCGCCGGCGAGCAGCTCGAGGACGGACCGGTCGAGCGGCAGGGACACCCCGGCGCCGTCACTCGACGCGCCGTCGGCGCCGAACGCTCCGCGATGGCCGAGCGCCGAAAGGCCCGCGAGGGCCAGCGGCAGTACCCGCTCGCGTGACCGGCCGCCGGCGTCTGCCACGAACCCGACGCCGCACGCATCGTGCTCGTAGCGCTCGTCGTAGAGCGGTGGCGCTGCGCGGTGGCCGGTGCCGTTGGTCATGCCGCGGTTCTCCGAGGTGGCCGAGCGGCCGCTCGCCCGAGGGCGGCGGCCGGCCGTGTGCAGTGGGTTCGGAGCCGACGTTGGAGGAACGCCGGCTCCGAAGGGCTACGACTGGTAAGCAACCTCGCCGTGGACGGCGAGATCGAGGCCGACCTCCTCCTGGTCGCTCTTGACCCGGATGCCGAGCACGAGGCCGGTGACCTTGATGATGACGAAGGTGGCGATGACGGCGTAGGCGATGACCGCGCCGACCGCGACGATTTGCGTCCAGACCTGGCTCGGGTTGCCATCGATCAGGCCGCTGCCGTAGTTGATCGCGGTGGTCGCGAAGACTCCCGTTGCGATCGCCCCGAACGTGCCGCCGACGCCGTGGACGGCGAACACGTCGAGCGCGTCGTCGATCTTGAGGCGCGATCGGAGGAGCGTGAAGCTGTAGCAGATGAGCCCAGCCGAGAGTCCGATGATCACGGCACCACCGGCGGTCACGAAGCCGGATGCCGGCGTGATCGCAACGAGGCCGGCCACGGCACCGCACGCCGCGCCGACGACGCTGACCTTGCCATGGTGGAGGTAGCTGGCGAGCACCCACGTGATCGTGGCTGCGGCGGCCGCGGTGTTGGTGACGAGAAGCGCGTTGGCGGCGATGCCGTCGGCCCCGAGCTCGGAGCCGGCGTTGAAGCCGAACCAGCCGAACCACAGGAGGCCCGCACCGAGGACCGTCATCGGGATGTCGTGCGGCTCCATCCGGTCGCCGTTGACGACGCGCTTGCCGATAAGCAAGGCGACGATCAGGGCAGACACACCTGATGAAGCGTGGACGACGGTTCCGCCGGCGAAGTCGAGCGCGCCCGCCTCGAAGAGCCACCCGTCACTCGCCCAGACCCAGTGGGCGATCGGCGAGTAGACGAGGATCGACCAGAGGATGGTGAAGACGACGAACGAGGCGAACCGCTTGCGTTCGGCGAAGGCCCCCGTGATGAGCGCCGGCGTGATCGCCGCGAACATGAGCTGGAACGAGGCGAACAGGACGAACGGGACGCCGGCGGCCGCACCGTACGTCTCGTTGACCGTGAGGCCGACGTTCATGAACCCGACGTATTCGAGTCCGCCGAACAGCCCGAGACCCCCGCTGGCGTCGGGCGCGAACGCGATCGAGAAGCCGATCAGGACCCAGACGATGCTCACGATCGCCAGGCCGAAGAAGCTGTGCATGATCGTGGAGAGGACGTTCTTGCGCCGGACGAGCCCGCCGTAGAAGAGGGCCAGACCCGGGAGCATGATCATCACGAGGGCCGTGGAGATCAGGAGCCACGCGGTGTTCCCGCTGTTGACCGGGATCTCCTCCGCGGCGAAGGCGGTGGCCGGTACTGCTGCGGTCAGCAGGAGGCCCCCAATGAGCCCATATGTGATCCGTTTCATTCGCGACTCCTCCAGCCCGTCGGGAAACACGGATGAACCCCGGTTGCCGGGTACCTGGCGGGAGTGTCGCGAGCGACGGCCTGTCCTCGCGGCCCTCAGGCGGAGGCGAAAAGGATGCGATTGGGTTGCCCCGTGCGGTCTGACGCACAGCTGTGTTGCACGTCGGTGGCGGGACCACCGTGTGGCCGGGAGGGACCATCGTCACGCTCGCCCTGGCGTCGGGCGTGGCCTATGGTCGACGTGCACACCAAGCGTGTGCAGGCCAGCGGGGCTGGTCGACAAAGGCAAACCCAGGGCGACCTGGGGACGCAAAGCCACGGGACTCGGACAACCGAGTCAGCCGGGTTGCCGAAACCAACAGGAGGTCCGCCGTGCGGCCGTCAGGCTTCGCAGCGTCGCTCCCGGTCATCGTCGCCGCCGCGTTCCGCCTCGGGCTGATCGCGGTCATCGCCCTCGCCGGGATCGCGTCGTTCCACCACTGAGATCCAATTCGGCGCGTGCCGGTTAGACCCCGAGCGCGCGCCACATTGCGACGGCCGTCGTCGAGCAGGCCGTCGTGAATTCGATGGAGCCCCGAACCGGCTCGGGCACCGCGTCGCGTTCGATCACGCGGTAGCCGCGGCGTTCGAACCACGCCTCGGCGGTATCGGTCAGCAGGTACAGCTCGCGGACGCCGAGGTCACGCGCCAGCGCCTCGCTCGAGTCGACGAGGGTCCCGCCGATTCCCGTGCTGCGCATCGAGGGCTCGACCACGACCGACCGCAGCAGGCCGGCCGGGCCGTACGCGCTCGACGGCGCCTGCGCCGACGACCTCGCCCCGCTGACGCGCCACGATCCCGGCGGCGAAGGCATCTCGCGCGCCGTCGAGGGGCAGGTTGCTCGCAACGAGCAGGCGTTCGATCGCCCCGAGGTCGTCTGGCCCGGCGCGCTCGATCTGCATCAGCAGCACGCCTCGGACACGACCGGCAGCGAGCGCGCGGCGGGCGAGTTCGCGAGGGGAGCCGCGTCGGCAGGTTTCGTCGCGGAGATGATTGCGCTGAAGATCCCGTCGGCGACGTCATGCGTCGATGTGATCGAGATGTCGGTCATCCCGACGGCATCCAGGCCGTCGCGGAACTCGGTGATGCTCAGGGCGCCTGCAATACAGCCCGCGTACGAGCCGCGCTCGAAGCGCTCGTCCGGCGTGAGGCGGTCCTCGGCCACGATGTCGGAGATCCCGATGCGGCCGCCCGGCCGCAGGACGCGCGCGATCTCCCGGAAGACCGATGGCTTGTCGGCGGCCAGGTTGACGACGCAGTTGCTGATCACGACGTCGATCGAATCCGCGGGCAGCGGGATCGACTCGATATGGCCCTTCAGGAATTCGACGTTCGTTGCGCCGGCTTCGGCGGCGTTGCGCTGCGCGAGGCCGAGCATCTCGTCGGTCATGTCGAGCCCGAAGGCGCGGCCCGTCGGCCCGACGCGCCTGGCGGACAACAGGACGTCGATGCCGCCACCCGAACCGAGATCGAGCACACGTTCGCCTTCATGGAGGTCGGCAACGGCGGTCGGGTTGCCACAGCCGAGCGAGGCAAGAATCGGCAGCGTCCGGGAGTTCGCTCCGGTCGAGCGCGGAATACAGCTCCGAACCGATTGGTTCGTCCCCCGGAGCACAGCAATCGCCGCGCGACGCCCGGACGGCGGCGGCGGCGTAGTGCTCGCGGACAGTTTCGTGGATGGATTCGGGCGATGTGCTATCGATGGCCATTGGTTCCTCCTGGCGGTCCGTCAGCAGGTCGAGCAGGGCTCCGGAGACGGGCGGAACGCGGCGGTCACGCGCTCGACGCGCGAGCCGGATGCGTTCGCCGGCTGGTCGGTGTGCCGTGCACGACGATCGAGGCGAACGCGCGACGCGTCGTCCAGGCGCTCGCGCCGAATGTGAGCGGCGTGCTCGTCGAGCAGATACGCGTCCACATACATGGGTGACCTCCTTCTCGTGGGCGCCGTCAGGCGGCGGCGTGGCTGACCACCGGACCGAGCTGGGTCCGATAGGCAAAGCGGCGGAACTTGCCACCGAGCCGCTGCCTGAGGGAGGGCCGAGGCGAGGCGTTGGTGCGCCGCGACGCGGCTTCTGAACGCTGAATCTGGTCGTATATCATCCAGGCGACTGCCATCTGTCCGGGCTGCATTTCCGTGTTCTCCTGTCTCCCTGGTTGAGCGGGGTGTCTGCGAGAACGGTACGACTGTATTGATACTTGACGATATAGTCATTTGTCAATACATTGCTCTGGACATGAAACGCCAGACCGATCCGGACGTCCTGCTCCTGCAGGCCGCCGCCGATCCGACGAGACTCGCGATCCTCCGCGAGTTGAGCGACGAGGAGTCGGTCTGCGCGTGCGATTTCACGGCCTGCTGCGACGTCAGCCAGCCGACGGTGTCGCATCACCTGAAGGTGCTCCGTGAGGCCGGCTGGGTGGACAGCGAACGGCGCGGGACGTGGATCTGGTATCGCCTCAGGCCCGAAGCGGTGGGGCGGTTCCGCGAGCTCGCGGGTGGTTTCGCACCCGGGCCCGCGCGTCGCGTCACCGGCACGGACCGCCAGCTCAGCGTCGTTCAGCCAACGGCGTGATGACGGGCCGGCCGGCAGCGTTCTGCTTCGGCCCGGGACATGTCGTCGTGCACGGCAACCCGGCGTTCCACGCGTCATTCGGGGCGTCGACGATCGGTCTCCCGGCGCGCGAGATCCTCGTCGACCTGCCGACGGTAGCCTTCGATGTCATGGACCAGGTCTTCGCGAAAGGACGGCCGCTGGCCATATGGCTGCCCGATACGGACGGCGCATGGCGCCTCACCGTTGCGCCACGCATCGATCCCGAGACGGGCGAAACCTACGGCGTGACGTTCCACCTTCGCGCCCGTTCGGACGTGCCGATCCTCGCTCCGTCACCGGCCACCTGAGTCACCCGGGACTCAAATCTCCCCAAGGCCGTGCATCGTGCGTCTCTCAGGCGCGCTCGTCTGTCTGGTGGGTCAGCCGTGACTCACCGCCCTACGTCATGCCGGCATGGGGCTCGAAACCGGCGGCGTGACTGATCAACTCGGTTGGCTCCGCCTCGATCCCGCGATAGATCCGCACCGCGATCGCGAAGCCCGCCAGGGCCGTCAGGCTGAAGACCAGGATCGGCGGCAACTGCGGCTCGCCGGTCGCGAGCCACTCGACAACGAGCATCGCCATGATCCCGAGCGCGATCGACGCGCCTTTGACGATGACCACGGCCGAAAGCAGATATCCGACCGGCAGCCGCCGGTAGACCGTGACTGCGGTGAACAGTCCCAGTGGCACCAGGAAGCCGAGGTCGAACGCCTGGACAACAAGCGTCGTCCCGCCGTAGAGCACTGTGACCGACGTGTCGGTGAGCGTTCGGGCGATCAGCGGGAGCCACAGGCCGCCAAGCAGGATCGCCATGTACAGGCCGAACGCAACCATGGCTCGCCGAGGGAAGCGCGGTCCGAACCGATCGGGAAGAGCCACGACATCAACGCGCGAAAGGAGCACGGCAATGCCGGAAACACTGAAGGCAACAATCACGACGTAGAGCGGGAAGAGCGGTCCATAGGCGAGCGCCATCGCGTACTCGGCGTACTGGTACAGGAAGTAGACAAGGAAGCCTGTGGCGAGGAGCGTGCCGCGCAAGGTGCCACGCCACAGGAACGGCATCGTCAGGGCCAGCGCCGGCACGATTACCAGGAGCGTGACGAGGTCCCACCCGATCCCCTCGGATGCGATATTGATCCCGTTGAAGCGGTACGCGCCGCCGGTCAAGTACTCAACCGTGTCGCCGCGGATCGTAACGAACGCTTCGGTCGCCAAGTCGCCGCGCAGGAAGATTCCGGCCGCGCTGGCGACGGCTGCGAGGATCCCCGTCAGCCCGACGAAGGCCGTCGACCACCCCGATCCTGATTGCTGCTTCATGGGTGCGCTCCCGCGCGTCGTCAAGGTCACGTCCATGACGCTACGGAATTCGTTCTGCCAGCCATAGTGCTGAATGGACCGCTCGGGAACCAACCGTCGGCCTGCCCGCTTTGGGCCCGGGTCACCCTTCCGTGTCGGGCGAGCGATCGTTTGCTCGCGACAAGGCCTCGGACTGCTCGATCAGGCGCTGCGCAGTCCGACGCTGGTAGTCGGGCAGGACCTGCACGAACACGACCAGGACGGCACCTGTCCAGAGAGCCATCCCGAGATTGCTGAGCAGATCGGCCACCAGGCCGCGCGGCTCCCCGGAGCCGGACACCGCAAGCACGTAGCCGGCGACGTGCGCGATGAGCCCGAGGATCACAGCGGTGAGCATCGCGTCATGGAGGAATCGGCGTCCGGAGATCCAGCCACGGATCTGCGGCAGATGCTGGGCCGCCCAGCGCAGCTCGTCCTCGCTGAACTCGGGCTCGTGGTTCGTCCGATCAGATCGCTCGCTCATGGTGGTTCCTCGATCTCGACCCCTCCGCTGCGGTGGTGAGCCGGGTGGGATTCGAACCCACGACCAAGGGATTAAAAGTCCCCTGCTCTACCACTGAGCTACCGGCCCGTCATGGACCGTAGCACGTTCGGATCGCTTGCTCCGGCGGCTCCGATCACGGCTATCCGACCCCGGGCCGCGGCGCACCGATGGGTCCCCGGCGCCGAGGTCGCTAGTCGACAGCCCGGTGCATGAACGCGGCCAGCGGCCCGCGAAGCACCGCCGCATTCGGGCAATAGATGCCCGTCCCGCAGCTGATTGCGATGCCGGCCTTGGCCAGGGCGTTGATGTTCGCCTCGTGGACACTCTTCTCGTCGTCGGTGAAGTAGTCGGTCGACGTCGCCGGTAGCTTCGACGTCCGAACGATGAGCGTTGCAAGCTCGCCGCGCTTCAGCACCCGGCTCGGGCAGTAGATGCCGGAGCCGCAGCCGCTCGTCACTCCTGCGGCAGCGAGCCTGTTGATATCGGCCTCGTTCGGCGACGTCTCGTCGTCGGAGAAGTAATCGTTCGTGGTGGTCGGCAGGTCGAAGGCCCGTGCGAGCCAGGTTGCGACCTCCGCCCGAGTCACCTGGTCGTTCGGGCAGAAGAGGTCGACCCCGCAGCCCGAGCTGAGGCCAGTCCCGAGCGCCCATGCGATGTCCGCCGCATACGTCGTCCCGCTCCAGTCGTTGGTGCATTTCGATCCAGAGCCGATCGCGCTGACTGTCGACGCCGCCGGGTTTATCTGCAGCCGAGTGTACGTACAGTTGTTGGTGTCGGAGCTCTCAGCAAAGAGGTTCCGTGGATCGACGATCGCCCGGATGCGGTACTCGGCGGCGGGAAGGCCCGTGACGTCGACCCACTGGAACGGAAGCGACCACTTGTACTTGTCGCCCCACCCGACCGAGATCCCCACCCGGCTCGTGAGCCCGGTCTCGCGGGCGCACGTCGTCTCCCGGTAGACCGGCGAGAGTGGAGCCCCCGGCAGCGCCAGGTTGACGACCGTCGTATCGAAGAAGCAGTAGCCGATCTTCTCGCCCTTGGCGTGGTGAAACGTCGACCACAGGTCGACATCGACCATGCCCTGGACATGCCAGTGCCCGTGACCGTCACCGCCGTACTTCATCGTCGCTGCCGTCTCGAGTCGGCGGCTTCCGCCCCCGTCGTCGTAGATCACCTGCTCAACGTTCCACGGCGAGCTCGTGGAGGCCCGGCTCGACCTGATCTCGAACGGGCCCGCGCCCAGGTTCGTCATCGTCGAACTGAACCGGAGCAGCTTGCGGCCGTTCAAGGTCACGATTCGGAAGTCGGCCAGCCGAGCCATGTGGAGATCCGGGAGGCGATCCGTTGCGGCCGAAGCGGACCCAGGCGCCGTCGGGCCAATCGGCGCGACGAGGAATCCCAGCGACATCATGGCTGCGACCGGGAGGACGATGAACAGTAATCCGTTCGCCCGCCAGCGGTGAACCCGTGAGCGGCTGTTTCGATGCGGTCGCCCCATTGCCTCGTCCCCCCTCCTGTGCCCACCTGTGTTTGTGCGAGGCGGGATCGCTGATCGACCGCACCGTCAGGGACGGTAGCACGTCAGACGCACCAGCTCCGGCACCGACAAACGACGAACCTGGATTAGTACCCATGAGGGTGGTACCGCCGGAGGTGGCGGCGGGACAATCGGTCACAACGCGGGACCGCTTGTTCATATCCCGCGGGCAATCGGAGTCCGGCAATGCCATCGTTCGGCATCCTGTCGTTCGTGAACCACCTCATCGTCGCGATCCTGGCCGGTCTCGGCCACGTGACGACCGAGTTGGTCCCGCCGCTCGACCGCAAGCAGACCGACTAGCGCTCCCCGTAGACCTCGGGGTTGACCGGGTTCGGCAGGCGCTCGCCGCGCAGCCCGGCCAGCAGGTTCGCCGCGGCCATCTCCGCCATCTTCCCGCGCGTGGCATGCGACGCCGACGCGATATGGGGCACGACCAGGCAGTTGTCGAGCCGCAGGAGCGGATCGTCCGGTGAGATCGGCTCGGGGTCGGTCACGTCCAGGCCAGCCGCGGCGATCGTCCCGCCGGCAAGGGCCTCCACGAGGGCCGCCTGGTTCACGACCGGACCACGGGACGTGTTGACCAGCACGGCCGACGCCTTCATGCGCGCCAGCGCCGCGCCATCGATCAGGTCACGGGTCTCGTCGTTGAGCGAGACGTGAAGCGTCACGAGGTCTGACCGGGCGAGCAGGTCCTCCAGATCTGCGTAGTTCGCGTTCAGCTCACGTTCGACGGTCGGCGGTACCGGCGAGCGGTCCCAGTACAGGACCGTCATCCCGAACCCGGCGGCGCGCCGGGCGACGGCCTGGCCGATTCGCCCGAACCCGACGATCCCGAGCGTCGCCCCGTGAACGTCGCCACCGAGCAGCAGTTGCGGGCCCCACGTCCGCCAGCGACCAGCGCGCACGTAGCGATCGCCTTCCGCAACGCGACGCGCGGAGGCCATGAGCAGAGCCCAGGCCAGGTCCGCGGTCGTCTCGGTCAGGACACCGGGCGTATTGCCGACCGGGATGCCGCGCCGCGTACAAGCCGGAACGTCCACGTTGTCGAAGCCGACGGCGTAATTCGAAACGACCTTGAGTTCTGGCCCGGCCGCGTCGAGGAACTCGTCGTCGACGCGATCCGTGAGCAGGGTCAGGACGCCATCGCAGCCGGCGATCCGGCGCAGCAATTCGTCGCGAGGCGGCGGTAGCTCGTCCTCCCAGACGTCGGCGGCACATCTGGCCGTGACCGTGTCCAGACCTTCGGCGGGGATCCGCCGCGCGACAAAGACCCTGGGGCCCTCGCCCGGCTCCGCCCCGCTCACAGGCCCTCGACGAAGCCGCGGATCCGCTGCAGCGCCTCGGCCAGGTTTTCGCGCGAGTTGGCGTAGCTGATGCGGATGTGGTCACGACCCACCTGCCCGAACGCCGTGCCGGCGAGCACGCACACCCCGGTCTCGTCGAGCAGCCGGTCGGCGAACGCCGAGCCGTCCAGGCCCGTCGCCGAGATGTCCGGGAAGGCGTAGAACGCACCGGCCGGCAGCCGGCAGGAGACTCCGCGGATCGCATTGAGCCCGTCGACGATCAGCGACCGTCGCGCGCGGAACTCCTCGACCATCTCGTCCACTGTGTCCTGCGGGCCGGCAAGCGCCTCGACCGCTGCGAGCTGGCTGAACGACGACGTGCAGCTGACGGAGTTGATGATCAGCCGCGAGAACGGCAACAGCAGCGGTTCCGGGACGATCGCGTAGCCCAGCCGCCAGCCGGTCATCGCGTATGTCTTCGAGAACCCATCGAGCACGATCGTGTGCTCGACCAGCCCGGGCAGCGAGGCCAGCGAGACGTGCTCCCCCTCGTAGACGATCCGTCCGTAGATCTCGTCGGTCAGCACGCACCAGGTCGTGGCGCAGCGCCAGCTCCCCGATCCGCTCGACGTCGGCCCTCGTGAAGACTCCGCCGGTCGGGTTGGCCGGCGAGTTGATGATGAGCAGCCGCGTCCGCGGCGTGATCAGGCGCTCGAGCTCGTCCAGGTCGATCCGGAAATCGTGCTCCTGACGGATCGGCAGGCGCACCGGCGTCCCGCCGCTGAAACGCGTCATCGACTCGTAGATCGGGAAGCCCGGGTCCGGGAAGATGACCTCGACGCCCGGCTCGACCAGCGATTCGATCGCGTAGAACATGATCGGCTTGGCACCCGGCGTGACGACGACGCGATCCGGCACCGCGGCGAAGCCCTTGCGGGCGCTGGCGTCTGCGGCGATCGCCTCGCGCAGCGCCGGCAGCCCGAGTGGCGGGCCGTAGTGCGTCCAGCCGTCGTCGAGCGCTTGCTTCGCCGCCTCGCGGACGTTGGACGGCGTGTCGAAATCGGGCTCGCCGATCTCGAGGTGAATCACGCTTCGACCGGTTGCCTCGAGCGCCCGGGCGCGGGCCGCAGCCTCGAAAGCGGTCTCGGTGCCGATCGACGCCATGCGCCCGGCGAGTTGCATGGGCCTACGGGAGCATGGAACGGATTGCGAATGCGACGTTCGCGGGCCGTTCCGCAAGACGGCGCATGTACCACGGGTACCACGCGTCGCCGTAGGCGATCAGCGTCTGGACACGGTAGCCGGCCTTCGCGAGACGGAACTGCTCGCCCGTCCGGATCCCGTACAGCATCTCGACCTCGAACGCGTCGCGCCCGATCCCCGCCGCCGCGACCTGGTCCGCGATCAGCTCGATCAACGTGACATCGTGCGTCCCCAGCCCCAGTCGGATCGGCCGTCCCTTCGACCCGGTCAGGATCTCGACGGCGAGCGCGGCGAAGCTCGCGTCCACGGCGCTTCGGTCGCGCCACGCGATCTTCTCGGGCTCGTCGTAGGCGCCCTTCACGAGGCGGATCGCCGGGTCGAGCGGGCGTAATCGCTCGACGTCCGCGGCGGTGCGGCGCAGGTACGCCTGCAGGCAGATCCCGGTCCGCGGGTACGCGGCCCGAAGGCGCTCGTAGAGCGCGATCGTGGGCTCGGTGTATGCGCTGCCCTCCATGTCCAGCCAGAGGTACGAGCCCGCCGTGGCCGTCCGCTCGGCGAGGCGGACCAGGAGCTGGTGACAGGCGTCGGCGTCCAGGTCGAGGCCGAGTTGCGTGGGCTTGACGGAGACCTCGCCGTCGATCCCCGCGGCAACGATCTGGTCCACCAGCTCGACGTAGTGGTCCGCGACGCCCTCGGCCTCGCCAAGTGACGTGAGGTTCTCGCCCAGCCGCGTGTACATCGTGCCGATGCCGGCGGCCTGCAGGGGCCTGGCAGCCCGCAGCGCGTCTTCCATCGCCTCGCCCGGCATGAAGCGACGGACGGCCCGGCGCATGAACCAGAGCCGAGGAAGGCGCGTCTTTAGCCACTGGTTGCGCGCGAGCCAAAGAAAGACGGCGCGCATCAGGGAAGCGCCTTGACCATGCCGCCGTCCACCGCGACGATCGCGCCGGTCACGTAGCTTGCGGCCGGCGACAACAGGAACGCGCCGACACGGCCCACTTCGACCGGGTCGCCATAGCGCCCGAGCGGGATCGTCGCGAGGGTCCGCTCCTGAATGGCCTCCACGCTCGTTCCCTCACGCTCCGCGTTTCCGACGTCCATCTGCGTGATTCGATCCGTCGAGACGCGACCCGGCGAGACCGCGTTGATGCGGATCGGGGCGATCTCCGAGGACAGCGACTTGACGAGCCCCGCGAGTCCGGGACGCAGCACGTTCGAGGTGGTCAGGCCGGGAATCGGCTCACGCGCCGAGGACGAGAGGATCACGAGGATCGCCGGCCGGTCGCTCTGCCGAAGATGCGGCAGCGACGCACGGATCAGCCTCAGCGTGCTCCGTAGCGTCCCGTCGATCGCTTTCTCCCAGGTTGCTTCGTCGAGGTCTTCGAACCCGCCCAGCGGAGGTCCGCCGCTGTTGACCAGCAGGAGATCCAGGCCGCCCAGCCGCCCAACAGCCGTCGCGACAGCGGTCGCGGGACCGTCCGGGGTGGCCAGGTCGGCGGGTACGGCCGTGGCCGCCTGACCGAGGTCACCCACCTGGCTGGCGAGCCGGTCTGCTGATCGCGACACGAGCGCCACCCGCGCGCCCTCGTCGACGAGCGCCCGGGCGATCGCCGCACCGAGCCCGCTCGAAGCGCCACCGAGGAGGGCGCGCGCCCCCGCGAGACCGAGATCCATCTGCTCCTCCCTGCCGAATCGTGGCTGAGCCGATGGTATCCGAGCCTGCACGGGACCCTCCGGTAAAATCCGCTGGTGACCCGCTTCTACGACATCGACGAGGCGAACGCGACGCTCGGCGAGCTCGAGTCGATCGCGATCGTGCTCGCAGAACAACGCGCCGAGCTCGTTCGCCTGCGCGACCATGCGCTGGCGCGCAGCCCGGGGACCGGAGGCGACGTCGAGCCGCTCAGTGACGATGAGCTCCGCACGCTCCGTCTCCGGATGCAGGGCCTGGTCGACCAGATGGCGGCGGGCGTCGCCCGGATCGATCAGCTGGGCCTGTCCCTGCGCGACATCGAGTCCGGGCTGGTCGATTTCCCGGCACTGGTCGCCGGCCGCCAGGTGTGGCTGTGCTGGCGACGTGGTGAGCCGCAGATCGGCTGGTGGCACGACCTCGACACCGGGTTCTCAGGTCGCCGGCCACTCTCCGAGCTGGCGTGACCGTGAGCGAGACCGTCGTCGGACCCGACGGCCGAGCGAAGGCCTTCCGGCCGCTCCCGGCGGAGACGCGCGCCGTTGCCCTCGAGGCCGGACTGGCGGCCTACGACCGCGGCGACTATTTCGAGGCCCACGAGTTGCTGGAGCCGGCCTGGATGGGCACCGACGACCTCGCCGAGCGCGCCCTGCTCCAGGGCCTGATCAAGCTGGCCGCCGCGTACGTCCATTCCGTGCGCGGCAACCCAGCAGGCATCGCGCGGAACCTCGAGGGCGCGCGGAGCCGCCTCGAGGAGGCGCGCGAAGACGGCCGGCATACCGCCGGCCTCGACCTCAACGCCCTGCTGCACGACATCGACGCGCGGCTCGGGCAGCTCGCCGCAGATCCAGACCACCAGCCGGCGCCGGCCCCAGACCTCAGGAGGACCCCCGGATGACTCAGCAAGGCACGACTGGCATTCCGGGCATCGCTGTCGCCGAGGCGGCCTCGCGCCTGTCCGCTGCCGACCCGCATGGGGCGCTGCTCGTCGACGTCCGCGAGGACGCGGAGCTCGCCGAGGTTCGCGTCCCCGGAGCCACCCACGTTCCCACGTCGGGCTTCATCGAACGGGCCGCCGAGCTGCCCAAGGACCGGCCGCTCCTGGTCATGTGTGCGACGGGCGTCCGCTCCGCCGCGGTCACCGGCTACCTGCTGCGCAGCGGCTGGACGGACGTCACCAACGTCGACGGCGGGATCGTCGCGTGGCAGCGCGCCGGGTTGCCGGTCGAGCGGGGCTAGCGGGCTCCGCTATCGACGACGGCGGCGCTCGACGAACCGGTTGATGAACGCGCGGGTCTGCTCCGGGTGGGCGTATGCCCAGCCGATGATCAGCAGGATGATGAAGTTCACGGTCCCCACCCCCGCCGCGGCCAGGTAGCCGAGCTGCTGCCCGATCTCGCCCTCGATCTTGAGAGCCGGGACAGTGGCGCCGGCGATACCGAGCTGGAAGAAGGGGGCCTGCGGGGCGAGACTGGAGCGGACACTCGAGGCGAGGACCTGCGACCCTTCGACGCCGGTCGACGTGCCGCCGATCAGGATCACGTTCGGCCCCGTCAGCAGCGGCGCCGCACCCTCGAGACCAGGAGCGGGCAGGTCACTCACGTCGAGGTGCTTCCACTCGGGGATGTTGCCCTGGCTGTTGGGGACCGCCCAGTACGCCTCGGGCCGCGAGGTCGTCCCATCGCTACCGCCAGCGAGATACAGGGTCCCGCTGGCACCCCAGCCTGCGGCGTTCGTCCGCGGTCCGGGCAGGTTCATTGCCTCCTCAGCCGGGGCCTCCGGAACCGACCAGGCGACGACCAGGCCTTCATTGGGGTCCTCGGGCTGGCCGGGCGCCGGCGGCAGTCCGAATTCGCCGCGCTGGACCGTGGCGACCGGGCCGTCTGTTCCGGTCCCTCCATACAGCCATACGTACGTGCCTGTCGAGACGATGCTCGCATCGGTCACCGCCACCGAAAGGGGCGCGACCTCCTTCCACTCGTCGAGGGTGCCCTGGGCGTTGAAGGCGGCCTGCCACGCCTTGCCGGACACGCCGTCCGGACCGGTCCCGCCGGCAAGGACGAGCCCCGTAGCCGTTGCAGCGATGCCGGCCCCGGCCCGCGGCTCGGGCAGCGTGAGCGACTCTTCGGCCGCTTCCCATTCGCCGAGCGCGCCTGTCTCCGCGTTCGGTTTCATGACGAAGACCGTGTCGGTCGGTTTCCCGTCGGCATCCAGGCCACCGAAGACGTAGACGTTGCCGCCTTCGACGAGCACGGTGGCATCCGATCGCGGCTCCGGAAGGGCCGGGCCCTGCTCCCAAGCGCCGAAGTTGCCTACGGGGATCGCCTGGGCAACGAACACCGTCGATTGGGCTGTCTCTCCGTCACTGCCGCCCACGTAGAGGATGTTCTCGCCGACCTGGGCCGCTCCACCGTCCGTGCGCGGCTCCGGCAGGGAGAGGTTGACGGGCTCGGTTGGACTGGGATGCCACGGGCTAAGCGCGCCGACTGGCACCGGGCACGGCAGGTTCTCGTTGGGCACCGGCGGACAGAGGTTGATCGGCGACCACGCGAGGATCCCGAGGTCGATCGTCCGGTTGACCGTGAAGTAGTACGCCCGGTCCGGCAGGTAGCCGAGCATGAAAATGATCACGATCAGCCAGAAGCCGGCCTTCAGGCCGGCCCACGCCCAGCCGCCGGCGTCGAGCAGGCCGAACAGGACCCGCCGTCGCGGTACGGTCGCGCCAGGTCCTAGCGCCTGCTGGGCCATCGTCCTCCCTGCCTACTGGGCCGTGAGCGTGCCGGTCATGTTCGGATGGATCGAGCAGAAGAAGGTGTAGGTGCCCGCGGGCAGCGCACCGACCTGGACCTCGTGCACGGCGGGCCCCGGGAAGGGCTGGCTGTCCTCGAGGACCGCGTTGTTGGCATCGCGGATGTCGAGGTCGTGCGGGATGTTGGCGTCCTGGTTGTCGAAGTTGATCGTGAAGTCCACGTTGGCCGGCGCCTGGACGTCGGTCGTCGTGAACTGGATGCCGGACGCGACGATCTCGATGGGCTCGGTCGAGGGCGCGCCGGAGGGCGCTGCCGAACCCGACGGAGCCGGGGAGCCACCCGGTGCTGCCGATGCCGGCGGCTCACCGGACGCCGGCGGCTCACCGGACGCCGGCGGCTCACCCGACGCCGGCGGCTCACCCGAGCCCGACGGCGCCGGTGAACCCTGGACGAACTCGTCGGCCCAGCAGGCGGGGAACGGTGTGGCATTTGGCGCTGGTTCGTAGTTCGGGTCCACCCAGCCCGTGAACGTCATGACCTCGCCGGTGACCGGATCGATACGTGGCTCCATGAGCTCCTGGTCACGCACGGTGTAGGTCTGTGTGTTCTCGGCGCGGATGAACGCGATCACCTCCTCGATTTGGATGTAATTCAACGGACCCGGGGGGTTCCCTTCATTCGACCAGATCGGCATCTGTGAATCGGCGTTTCCGCAGGCATATCGCCCGCCGACGAGCAGCATGTTGTGGAGGTACGACTCGTTGAGATGCTGGAACAGCTTGTCCTGGCGGTTGAGGGTGGGCCCGATGCCACCTTCACCGTTCACGCCGTGACAGCGCGCGCAGTTGGCCTCGTAGATGTTGTAGCCACGCTCGACCGACAGCACCTGTTGCGCATCTCGCTCCGCCTCGAGCCGTGATGCGGTCACGCCCAGCGGTCCGCCCAGTTCGTAGAACCAGTACAGCGCGACGAACAGCACGACGATGACCACCGCGAGGAAGCTGACCCACCGCGCATTCGACGACTGGCGCACGATCTGGGCAGCGCGGTCGGGCGTCAGCTCGAACTTGCGCGTTCCCGGGGGCGATGTGAAGCGCTCGACCGGCGCAGGCGGCGTGTCCGGCCGCGGAGCGGGCAGCCGTTCCTCCGGACCGGGCTGGCCGGGCTGATCGGTCATCGGGGTCCTCGGAGGTGAGTGGTCGACACGGTCAGATGCAGCCCGTGGGAGTGCGCGGCGGGATGATGCCGGGCTGGCCGACGGCAACCGGCAATGGCCCCAGCGTGAGCCGGCCGGTATCGATTGTCAGGACGCCGTCGTTGCCGACACTGATCGCAAAGCGGTCCAGGCCGCGAGGCGCTGGACCGTATTGCGGCCCTTCGGCCTTGATGCCGAGCCGGTCGTAGCGGGAGCCGTGGCAGGGACACTCGAACCAGAAGTTCTTGAGGCACGGATTCGGCTTGCAGCCGAGGTGCGGACAGCGCTGATAGAGGGCCCGGACGTTGAGCGCAGTTCCGTCACCGCTGTCGTCGAACCCGGTAAAGAACTGCTGTCGCCCGGTGTCGATCAGGGAAACGTACGAGCGCGCTTCCGGGAAGTACGCGGGGAAGCCCTCGTCGATCGGCAAGGTGGAGTTGAGCGTCTTGATGGTGTCGTATGTGCCGATCGTGATCGGGGCGCCGAAGCCACCGCGCAGGTTTGGCCAGATGAAGCCGATCGTGCCGGCGCTGATCTCGAGCAGCCACAGACCGACCGTCGCACCGAGTGCCCCGCGGAGGAGCTGGCGGCGCGACAGGCCCTGGACCTGCTCGCGTCGGAGGGCCTTGATGGCCTCCTTCGTGAGTGCCCCCGGTTTGTCGGCAGGTTCGACCGCGTAGTTGCTCATGGGACCAGCAGGAAACCTCTCATAGTGCGAAGTGCAGCCCTTCCGAGCTGTTCTCGAAGAAGGGCAGGTACGGGATCACGAACGAATAGCCGGGACCGCGGAAGAAAATCCCGACGAACGTCAGGACGAGACCGAGAATGCAGAACAGGGTAAAGAGCATGACGGCGGTCTTTCGCTCGGACGGTCGGATCGCCTGGACGTTGCCGCGATCGATGTACGGGATCGCCGCCGCGCCGACGAATACGAAGCCCGGGACGAGGACGCCTGCCACGACCGGGTGGAAATAGGCGAGGAGCTCCTGCAGCCCGAGGAAGTACCACGGCGCCTTGGCCACGGCCGGCGTGACGTTGCCGTTCGCGAGCTCCTCGAGCGGGGCGTTGATGAAGAGGCCCATCAGCAGCAGGAAGATGCTCATCACGCCGGCCGCCAGGAACTCGATCGAGAGCAGGTGCGGCCAGGTCATGACCGTGTCGTCGGGTTCCTTCTGGACCCGGACGACGGCATCCTGCTTGACGAGCGCGAGCAGCCGGTACGGCCGCGCCGACATCGGCACGCGCTGCTTGTCGATCTCGGTCCGCCGCGCAGGGTCGACCGGGAGAACGACGCGACGCTCCGGCGGCTGCTTCGTATCAGTCATTCAGCCACCGTCGGAATGGCGTGCTGGCACACGGCGCACCGAAGGCCGAGGCGACGCGACCGCGGGCCATCGGCCTGAGGGTCGCGAGCGCGCGGAGCCACGCAACGCAGCGATCGTCGTCATAGCGGACCCGAGATTCCGCCGTCCTTGCGAATCCGCCAGAAGTGGACAGCAAGGAAGATGGCGCCGACCAACGGCAGCACCATGATGTGGAGGACATAGAACCTCAGGAGAGTGTTCTGGCCGACCTCGAGGCCGCCAAGGAGCATGCGGTTGATCGGCGTGTTGAACAGCGGAACGTAGCCGCCCATGTTCGTGCCGATGGTGATCGCCCAGTAGGCGATCTGGTCCCACGGCAGCAGGTAGCCGGTGAAGCTCAGCAGGATCGTCGTGAACAGCAGCACCACGCCGACCACCCAGTTGAACTCGCGCGGCGGCTTGTAGGCCCCGTGGTAGAAGACCCGCATCATGTGCAGGAACACGAAGAACACCATCAGGTGCGCTGCCCACCGGTGGATGTTGCGGGTCAGCAGCCCGAACGTGACCTCGCTCTGGATCTCGAGGATGTTCGTGTACGCCAGCGTCGCCGACGGCACGTAGAAGAACATCAGGTAGACGCCGGTCACGGTCAGGACGAGGAACAGGAAGAACGACAGTCCGCCGAGGCAGAACGTGTAGGCGAACTTGACGGCGTGCTGCCGCACCCGGACCGGATGCAGGTGCAGGAAGACGTTGTTCATGACCGCGTACGCGCGCGACCGCTCGTCGCGCGGATACGGGTTGCGGAACAGCGATCGCCACAGCGCGCTTCGGCGGATGCTCTGGTCCACCCGCTCGAGGAAACTCACCGGGCTCCTCCTGCGACGCCCGAAAGGCCGGCCAGTTGCGCGTCTCGGTACGACTCCTTGTAGAGCCGTCCGTCGGACGAGACCTCACGCAATTCGAACCGCTCCATCGTAATGGCGTCGAACGGGCATCGCTTGACGCAGAGCGCGCAGCGGATGCAGCGCTCCTCGTCGAGGATCATCGCCGCCCCCTGGTCCCAGCCGTACGCCTCCTCGAGCTCGGGCAGCAGGCCCTCGGACTTCATCTGGTTGACGTCGATCATGTGAATGACGCCTTCGGGGCAAACGTCGGCGCAGGCACCGCACAGCACGCACCGGAACGGGTCGAACCAGATGTTGTAGTTGCACATCAGGCAGCGGGTGGACTCGGCGACGGCCTGGTTGGCGTCGTAGCCCAGCTCGACCGGTGTGTTGAAGTTGACCTCGGGGTCGGTCGACGGCATGCGCGCCTGGAGCTGCACCATCGGGATGTGCTGACGTGGCAGCACGTCGTAGTACTCGGGCATGTCGTGGCGCCACGAGCTGGTGATCTTCACGTGCGGCGTGACGGTCACGTCGGTCCGACCGGCGAGGTAACGGTCGATCGCGTAGGCCGCCTTCTTGCCATGCCCAGCCGCCTCGATGAGCGTCGTCGGGCCGGTGACGAAGTCGCCGCAGGCGAAGACGCCCTTGACGTTCGTGGCGTAGGTCGCGGGGTCGACCTTGACCCGCCCGCGCGCGACCTCGAACGTGGACTCGACCGGGAGGAAGGTCAGATCGGCGGCCTGCGACACAGCCGGGATGACCGTGCGCGCCGGGATCACGAACTCCGACCCTTCGATCGGGATCGGCGAGCGGCGACCGGAGGCGTCGGGCTCGCCGAGGCGGTTGCGGATGAACCTGACGCCGGCGACCTTGCCGTCCTCGCCGAGGATCTCGATCGGGCTCGCGAGGAACTCCATGCGGACGCCCTCGCGCTCCGTCTCGCCGAGCTCCTCCTCGTCGACGACCAGCTCCGAGCGGGTGCGCCGGTAGACGATCGAGACGCGCTCGGCGCCGTGCCGAAGGCTCGTCCGCGAGCAGTCCATCGCCGTGTAGCCACCGCCGATGACGACCACGTCGCTGCCGACCTCGAGCTCTTCGCCGAGGTTCGCCTTCTTCATGAAGTCGACGCCGTACTGGACGCCGTCGAGGTCCGCACCCGGGATATCGAGCGCGACCGCATCCATCGCGCCGGCCGTGATCGCGACTGCGTCGTAGTCCCGCTGCAGCTGCTCGAACGGGATGTCACTCCCGATCTGCGTCCCGTACACGAACTGGACCCCGAGCCGCTCGACAAGCCGCACGTCCATCTCGATGGCCTCGCGCGGGAGGCGGAACGCCGGGACGCCGATGAGCATCGTCCCGCCGGCGTACGGCAGGCTGTCGAAGACCGTGCAGTGGTAGCCCTTCGTGGCGAGCTCGCGAGCGACCGAAAGGCCGGCGGGTCCCGCGCCGACGACCGCAACGCGCTCCTCGCGGGTCTCGATGTCGGGCATGACGTCAGGGATGCCCGAAGCCTCGTGCCACTCCACGAGGAAGCGCTTCATCGCGCGGATCGCCAGCGGGCGGTCGATGTCGCCGCGGCGGCAAGCGCGCTCGCAGGGGGCGGAACAGACGTACGAGCACATCGCCGCGACCGGGTTCGGTTCGCGGCTCAGGATGTAGCCCTCCTCGAACCGCCCCTCGGCGGCGAGGTTCAGGTACCCCCTGCAGTTGGTCCCGACCGGGCAGGCCTCCTGGCACTCGATGTTGCACTGGAGCCAGGATGCGTCGACCGGCTGAACGAGGAATTCCTGGGTGGAGTCAATGACCAAGCGGAATTCGTTGCCTTTCCCTTGTGCGAGGCGCGGGGCGCGGGGGAAACCGGACAAAGGGGATGACCGGTTGGAATCTACCACCGGCCTTCGAAGGGCTGCACAGAAGTCAGGCGCCCGGCGCCCGGCATCCAGCGCATTCTCAGGTTGACGCTGGGCAGACTCGCAGCTACATTCGTCGGCGGGGAGTGGCTTGCCCGGCCGGAGATCGGCCCGTTTGGAGGCACGTTTGGCTTGACCGGACAGGAAGTTGCCTTCCTGCTACTCGGCATGCTCGTGGGCAGCGGCATCGGGGCCACCATCGTCATCGTCGTCCGGGGCCGAACCCAACCCAAACGTGAAGTCCGCGTGACGGTCGCCCCGAACGCGATCGCCCGGCGGCACGCCGCGACACTTGCCCACAACGGTAGTTCGGACGGAGCGGGGCCGGGCCGCGGCGGTCCAGCCGACGCCTGGCCGGCGCTCCAAGCCGAGGTTCTAGCCCCAATTGATGCTCGAACGCCTGTTCGGTCCTTGCTGGGTCCGGGGCTCGTCTTTGCCGCCCCCGGCGCAGCGGGTATGGTCCCCGTCCGGATGAGCGCCACCTCCGGCGGACGAGAACCGCTGCTCGGCTCGCTGACGATGCGCCCGCACTCGGAGCCGGACGGACCCGGAGGACTCCCGGCGAGTACCGCGGTCCTCGACCGCCCGCAGCCATTCACCCTGAGCGGTCTTCCGCCACCGACGGACGAACGCGGAGCACCCGTTGCAGCGGCAGCTGACGCACCGGACCCACCGCCCACACCGCTCGGCGCAGCGGCGCCTGACTCTCCCTGCGGCGAGCTGAGGACCGTTGCCGACGAGCGCTGCGAGGTGGCATCGCGAGCACGAGTCGAAGCCGAACGAGCCCAGGAGACGCTCCGAGCGGCACAACGCTCATACGACGAGCACCTGGTCAACGCCGAGACCGCCACCCGCGCGGCCGACCCGCGCTCGATCCGCGCGGACAAGGACGAGGCGCAACGAACGTTTCGGGCCAATCGGACCGCGGCAGCCAGCCGCGAGGATGTCGATGCCGCCGCGCGCGACTGGCTCCTCGAAATCAACCGCATCAACCAGGAGGCACGGACCGCCTCGTCAACGGCGGCTCGCGAGCAGGAAGCGGCCCGCAACCTGGCCGGGTCGCTCGACCGGCTGACTGTCGAAGCCGACGCCGCGCGGATCGCGGCCGAGACCGCCGACGAGGCATGCCTCAACGCCCGTCAGGCGGCCGCCGATTGCGAGGAGGCGCTCCAGGCACCGACGTCCTCTGAGCCAGCCATGCCGTCGGGCGCGCCGAGCGGCCTGTGGACCGACGAGCCCGGCGTCGCGGTCGACCCGGGATCGGCCCTGGGGGCGATGACGACGCCGACCATCTTCCGGCTGCTGCAGGGTGATCGTGTGGCGCTGGCCGCGGTCGTCGACCGGCTCGCCGGGGAGGACGCCACCGAACGGCGGGCGTGGCAGGCATCGATCAGCAACCTGGTGGACGCGATCCTGTCGACCGCGCTCGAGGCCTCCGCGCTGGAATTCCCTGAGGACCACACCTTCTGGGGCCCGTTCACGCTCGCCCAGTCGCGCGACGTCGTGGCCGGCCTCTCGTCGCTCGGCTATCGCTTCGACGGCATGGGCGGCTGGCTCGACGCGCGCGTCCCGTCCCAGCGCGACATGGCGCTGGCGCTCGGGTACGCGGGCATGGACCCGATGCGCGTTCGTCGCTGGCCGAACGAGATCGAGATGGCGGAGCTCTTCAAGGACGTGCGGGTCGCGGCCGCCGAGTACCTGGCCCTGTCGGCCGGCGACCTGACGCTCGGAGAGCTCGTGACGATGCTGGGACCGCGCGCCGACGCCCTGGCTGATGTGTGGAACGCGTGGGGCCGCATCCGGCCGCTGCTGCTCGAGGAGCGCTGATCGCCTAGCCGGGCTCGGGCGGTGCGGGGACCTCTTCTGCTGCCGCCTCGTCCTCCGCCTCGTCCTCGTCGATCACGATCAGCCGGAAGGCATCGGCCGCCATGGCGCCAATCGGCGTGCCGGCCTCTTCAGCCCGTTCGCGCACGCGCCCGGTCAGCGCCTCGAAGTCCTCGATCTGGCTGGCGTGAGCGCGGAGCGCCTCGAGCTTGCGATCCAGCGTGGCGGTCACGTCGACCCAGACATCGGGGTGGTTCGACCAGAACAGGTACAGCCGGCGGACCCGGTGCCCCGGGAGGCCGCCACGTGCAAGCCACGGGAACGCCATTGGGTTGCGCGCCGCCGGGTAGGCCGCGTCGACGGCCGCCATGCCCGCGGCACGATGGTCGGTGTGGTTCACGCCGTGGGCGCCATGGAAGATCGTCTCGGGATCGGTCGCGAGAACCGCGTCGGGACGGAAGGTGCGGATCTCGCGGACGAGGTGCTCACGGAGGGCGAGGTCGTTGGCCAGCGCACCGTCGGGTCCGTGCAGGAACGTTACGCCGGCGTAGCCGATCACATCTGCCGCAGCCTGTTGCTCCTCCTCGCGCACCGCGGCCAGTTCGAGCGGGTCGCGGTCCGGGTCTTCCCCGCCCTGGTCGCCGCTCGTGCAGCACACCAGCCAGCCCTCGGAGCCTTCTGCGATCCAGCGGGCACACGTCGCGGCAGGGCCGAAGTCGGCGTCGTCCGGGTGACCCGCGATGACCATGAAGCGGGCCGGGCGCCAGCCGTGGTCGCGGTGGGGCCGGTCTTCGATCATGTGTCAGCCCGCTCTCGGCGAATGCTCAGAAAAGTTGCGGGGGCTTGTGGCCCGAGCGTACTCTTGCCGCCGAGGCTTCGCTCGTATCCCCCCACGAGCGAAGCCTCCAATGATTCGTTGGCCAGATTCGGGGCCCGAGCGCGTCAGTGCGCGCGAGCCGTCTGGAGCTCGTCGAGGGCGGCGAGCACATCGGCGGCATGACCCTCCGGCTTTACCTTGGGCCAGGTCCGGGCGATCCGACCGTCGGGGTCGACGAGGAACGTAGTCCGCGCCGTTCCCCAGTACGACCTGCCGTAGTTCTCCTTGAGGACCCACGATCCGTAGGCCTCCGCGACCTGGTGATCCTCGTCGGCAAGGAGCGTGAACGGCAGTCCGAACTTTTCGCGGAAAGCGCGCTTGCTCTTGGCTCCCTGGGGGCTCACGCCCCACACGTCCGCGCCGCGCTCGTGGATCGTCTCGTTGGCGTCACGGAACTCGCACGCCTCGACGGTACAGCCGGGCGTGTCGTCCTTGGGATAGAAGTAGAGGATCGTCCACCGGCCGCGCTGATCCGACAGGCGATGGATGGTGCCCGACTCGTCGGGGAGGGCGACTTCCGGCGCGGCGTCGCCCGGTTCCGGAATGCTCATTCGACGAGGGTAGCAGGGGTTTCGATGACCAGCAGTCGGCCGGACCGGACGACCACGGCGGCGTCCTCGCTGACACGCACGTTTGACAGGCCGCGCGCTGGACCGGGCGGCAGCGGCTCGTCGGCGAGCGGGTACGCCAGGCCGTTGGTCGTCACGCCGGCGACGCCCTCCCCAAAGGGCAGCAGCGAGACGCGATCCCCAGCATTCCCCGGAAGCGGAAAACGGACTTCGGCGCCCCCGGGGCCCGGTGCCGTGATCAGCCGGATCCGCGCCCGCTCGTCGAGGAGTGCTGTGGGCAGGTCGCCGAGCTGCGGCATGGCGAGCAAACCGAGATTGGCGATGGTGTGGTCGATGCGGGCCCCGCCGAGGGCGCCGAGGATCAACACCTCGTCCGCTCCGCGCGCCAGGGCCTCGAGCACCGCCAGTTCGGTGTCCGACTCGTCCTTGGCTTCGGCAACTCGCCTGACCGTAACGCCGCTCGCGGCCAGCGACGCAAGCGCGTCGGCGTCGATCGAATCACCGTCGCCGATCCACGTGTCGATCGTCAGGCCGAGGTCCCGAGCATGGCGCGCGCCGCCGTCGGCGGCGACCACGACCGCGGCTCCATCGGCCCAGTGTGGCCAGGCGAGGTCGAGTCCGACACGATCGGGCGCATCGCCGTCCGCAAGCACGATCACCTTCATGGCCGACGATGCTACTGCGCGCTCCGTATTCAATGGTCCGTCACGGGGCCGGTGCTAGACTCCGCCGGTGCCGGATCAGCCTGACCACGTCGCGATTCGACGCGTGCGCGACGCCGCCGAGCGCAAGGGCATCGCGCTCGAGGTCTCGACCTTCTCCAAGTCGACCCACACCGCGGAAGACGCCGCTGCGGCGCTCGGCGCCGAGCTTGGCCAGATCGTCAAGTCGCTCGTGTTCGTCGTGTCCGCGGACGACGGCACGCTCGAGCCGGTCCTCTGTCTCGTTTCGGGCGTCAACCGCGTGGACATGGCCCGGCTGGCCGCGGTCACCGCCGAGCCGGCGATCCGGCGCGCCAGCGCTCGCGAGGCGAACGACCTGACAGGGTTCACGATCGGCGGGATTCCGCCGATCGGCCACGCGAAGCCATTGCGCGTGGTGATGGACCCGGACCTCGGCCGGTACGAGACCGTATGGGCTGCGGCGGGCCTTCCAAACGCTGTGTTCCCGGTGCCGCCGGCAACGCTGCGGATCCTTTCGAACGCAACCGTCGCGCCGATCGCCGAGGTGGTCCGCCAGGCCGACCTGGAAGCCGCCCGCGGCGGCTGATTTCTCGGCGAACGGACAGCGGCGGCATGGCGGGCGAGCCGCATAACGCGGCGGTGACCTACCCCGGCGGCCTGCGGGCGCGCTGGCGATGGGCCGGCAGCGGCCAGGCCGCGGAGGTGTTCGCGTTGACGGAGGCTGGAGGTTCGCTGCTCGACCTCGGCCCCCACGTCTCGGCCGATCCCGACGCCCTGTGCCGTGCAGAGATCCGGGTCGAGGGTCCCCGGGGCGCGTGGACAGCACGGTTCGCATCGCCGATCTTCGACGAGCCAGTTGGGCTCGCCTGGGACACTCCCGGCCTGCTGGTCGTGAAGTACGGGTTTCATACCTTTGGACTCGATGCCGCCACCGGCGAGCTCCGCTGGGAGCACCGTTCGGCCTCGCCGGTGATCGCGCTCCTCGGCTCGTCGCGGCTCCCCCACGTGCTGGTCCAGACCGAGATCGAGACGTTTGCGATCGAGCCGGACGGGACCGTCGCCTGGCGCGTCGCCCACTCCGACGTCGTGACCGCCGCGGAGCTGGTCGGCGGACGGCTCGTGCTGACGAGCTTCGAGGGCCTTGTGGTGGCGCTCGACCCGAGTTCGGGGCGACCTGCCTGACGGTCGTGTGGACGCCGGGGGGATGTGGACGCTCAGTGGATAACCGCGGCAGCTGTCCGGTAACTCGTGGACGACCGCCATTGACCGGGTCGCCGGACCGCCGCTAGCGTACGGAGCAGCCCGGAGGAGCCGAGCGACACTAACGGCCGCGATCGCATCAAGGTCCACGTGTCGGGTAGGTTCCTACGGGCCCTTTCATGCCCGGCGCTATGATCGCCGCCGTGATCCCCCTCGCCTTTCTCACGGCTGGTCTCGTCGCGCTCGTCGCAGGGGCCGTGGTGCTGCGATCGTTCGGGCCGCGCTACCGGATCGGGCGCCTCCTCGCATCCGCGCCGCGGGTCACCGTTGCCGAGGCGGTCCAGCTCGCGGACGCTGGCCCACGCTACGTCGCCGTCGAGGGGCGGATCGACGCCGAGGAGCCGTTCGAGGACGACGCGCACCGGCCGCTCGTCTTCCGCCGCACCCGTCTCGAGCAACGCTCGGGTTCCTCGGGCTGGACCACATTCGAGGACCACCGCGAGGCGGTCGCCTTCCAGGTCCGCGAGGGCGTGGACGAGATCGGGATCGATACCGACGCGCTGGACAACGGGCTGATCGTCGTCCGACGCGAAGCCGTCGGGACGGCGGCGGACGTGCGGGACCGGGCCGGCCAACTTCCGCCCGACACGCCCGTCCGGCTGCGGATCGAACAGGTCTCGGCGGTCGAGCACGCGATCGCGGTCGGCGTGCCGCGCCGCGCCACCGACGGTGAGGCTCGGATGACCGAGGGCCTTGGGCGGCCGCTGATCGTTACCACGCTCGAAGCATCGGAGGCGATGCGCATCCTGGCCGAGGGCCGGACCGGGCGACCGCTTCTCGCGGCGATCTGCCTGACAGCCGGCCTGGGGCTCGTGTCGATCGGCGTCGCCGCCGCGATCATCAGCGTCGTCCTGTGACGCTGTCGGCGCCGAGGCCGGCACGTGCACCGATCGCGGCCGTCGGCGCCGTGTGGCTGTCGCTCGTGGCGGCGGTATCGGCCCTGGCAGCGGAACCCGGCGCCACTCCCGGAACCGGCGGCGATCCCCGTTCGCCAGGTCAGGGCCCGGGCCTCGTCGGGGATCCGCTGTTCGCCTTCGGCATGGTTGTGCTGGTCGCGCTCGTGAGCATCGGGCTCACGCTCGCCTACGTACGCCTGACCGGCTCCCGCGGAGGCAGCCGCCCGGGCTGAAGGCCGCGGATCGCCGACGCTGGGACCATCGGCCTATTGGCAAGAACTGTCAGGACGGTAGGCTCGGCCGCGGAAGTTCACATTTCCTCCTACGAGCGCGCGCAGTCCGGATGCCTCCAGCCCTCCCGAATCGACCCATCGACGCCACGCTGTCCGTCACGAAGGCGGCACGGCTGCTCGGCGTGCACCCGAACACGGTTCGGGCGTGGAGCGACGCCGGCCGGCTGCGCTACTACCGGATCAACCCGCGCGGCGACCGGCGTTACCGGCTCGGGGACCTCCAGCGCTTCCTGACCGCTGCGGCGGGTGGCGCGGTCCGCGAGCTCCCGGGCGCGACTCCCCGACGCGATGGCCACCGCGGTGGTCTCGCCGCTGGCCTGTCCGCCCTGCCCGACCTGCCAGCGGCACACGATGCCGAATTCGCGGACCGGCGCCTCGACCTGCAGGTAGTCGCCGAGCTCATGCGGCTGGCCGGATCAACCGGCGACGTCGACCGGGCCCTGCACCAGGCCGTGACCGTGCTCCGCGAAGCGATCGGCACCGAGCTCGTCGCAGCGTGGGAACTGGTCAACCAACAGCTCGTGCCGCGCGCGGCGTCGGGTGCCCTCGCCGGTCGCCTCGTCGCCATGCCACCCGACAGCGGCATCCTGGGCCGGGCACTCGCCCGCGGCAGCGCGCAGGGCAGCACGAGCAGTCCATTGGCGCGACTCGCCCGGAGCCCCGATCCCGATCTCCCCGCTGTTGCTTTGCTCGCACCCATCGTCGCCGACGCACCGGCCGAAGTGGCGGTGGCCATCCCAGGGCCGTCCGGCTCGTGGGGCGTCCTGCTCGTCGCCGGCCAGACCGTGTCGGATCGGGACGTCGACCTGGCGGCGCTCGCGGCCGAGGCGATCGGCGGGATCGTCGGCGTGAGCCGCCGAACCGCGGAGGTCACCCAGCACCTGCATCGGGCCGAGGCGCTGCGCCGCGTCGCGAGCGATATTGGGAGCCGGCTCGAGCTCGACCGGATCCTTGGCGGGCTCGCCGATCACGCGATCGTGCTCTTCGAAGCGGACCGGACCGCGGTCTTCCTTCGCCACCGCGACGGCCAGGCCCTGGCCGAGGTCAGCCGCGGCCTGTCGTCGGCCTACCTGGGCACTGTCCGCGGCATGCCGCCACGTTCCATCCAGGCAGCCGCGATCGCCGCGCGCCATCCGCTCGCGGGCGAATCGTACCGGGACGACCCGCGTGGTGCGGACGTTCGTGCCGCGGTCGTCCAGGAGGGCTTCGACACCGTCTGCTCGGCGCCACTCTTCGATGGGACTCAGCTCCTGGGCACGCTCGACGTCTACCACGACCAGCCGCATCACTGGTCCGACGAGGAGCTCGAAGCGATGGCCTCGCTGGGCACGAGCGCCGTGGTCGCCATCCGGACTGCCCAGAACTACGAGCAGATGGCGACCTGGACGGCACAGCTGCAGTCGATCCAGCAGCTCGGCACGCGACTCAACCGCCTGACCGACGTCAACGACATCGGGCTCGCGATCGCCAAGGAGCTGCGCCAGCTCATCGATTCCCACAACGTTCGCGTCTATCGTCTGTACGGCGACGACCTGATCCCGGTCGCAATGCAGGGCCAGGTCGGCGAATACACCGATGAGACGCCGGAGCAGCTCCAGGTGAGGCTCGGCCAGGGGATCACCGGCTGGGTGGCCGAGCACCGCATCGCGCAGAACCTGCCGGACGCCGCGAAGG
>CAVVPT010000016.1:0-220037 GCA_963750125.1 uncultured Chloroflexia bacterium
CCGACGAGAGCGACCGACGGCAGCACGAGCAGCATCTGGAGGGCGTTTCCCAGGTCATCGCCGAGCCACCGGTGAGGGGAACAGCAGGGCAAATGCGATCAGCCCCAGGTGCCGCGAAGCGACGCTCTCACCGTGGAAGACGTAGGCGTGTAGATGGCGATGAGCATGTAGTAGAGCTGTAGGATATGTCGACGTAGTGGGCGACGAGCGCAACGCGCCGATGGCCAGGGCGGCGGCAGTTCAGCCAGCGGCTCCCGCCCCAGCCACGATCCCAGGGAGCGGTCGCGCAGACGAGCCCGGCGACGACGGCGGCAAGAACTATGGAGGTAGGCCGTGAGGGGGCGGACGAGGGTGCAGGAGCAGGGGAGCTCGCAGTACGGCGGCGCAGGGAGGCGGCGCCGACCAGCAGGAGGCCACCGACGCCGCCGAAGAAGGGTCATGGTCGCTCGGCCTCGGCAAGCACCTCATCGCCTGCCCGCTCCGCCTCGGCGAGCGTTGGCCGCCCCCCAGGACTCGCACTAGTCGGATTTACGAATGGGCCATCCATGGCTACCCCCATCGCCCGCGCCGCCGCGCGAACGACCCGACGTTTATAGCGTGGCTACGGCGTGACCCGAGGAATACCGCCGGCCTGCCCGGCGGCTGGATCGTCCGAGCGCAGCTGCAGCTCGTCGGCCGCGCGCTCGAGCTCGTCGACTCCGCGTCGCGGCGCGGGCCGCCGGCGCCGGGGCGGATTCTCAGCGCGAGGTCGATCGTCTCGCCGGCGAACTCGCGATACGCGTTGCGGCTCTCCGCGAGCTGCTGGTTCAGGTAGGCGTCAGGGCCGTGACGAGGACGAGGGCGGGACGAAGATGAAGATGTTGGCGATGGTCGAGCCCTTGTCGGCGACGGCGAGCGCCAGGCTCAACCCCGCGCAGGCGAACGCGGTGTGTGCCGAATCGCCCTCCGGGTCTCGAAGACGTAGGCGGCGTAGGCGAGCACGACGAAATAGAGCGCGCGGTAGTTGACGCTGAAGACGATCAGCGACGCGTGAGGCGATGGTGCTCATCGCCGTCACCAGACGCGGATCCACGCGTCGTCGAGGCGGTCCCACGGTGCCAGCAGGATCGCCACGCCGATGATCACCACCGCGACCGTCAGCAGGAAGCTCTGGATCGGTAGTCGCGGGTCGAGCAGGAGCGTGCTCGGCACCGATGCCGCCGCGGAGGCGAGGAAGAGGACCGCCGCGCAACCTGCCGTTGTGGCCGCGCACAGCGTCGTGTGCGGGCGAGACGATCGAGGTGCGGGAAGGGATTCCATTGGACCCTGGCTGCCTTCGCCGCGTTGCAGGAGGGGCGGACGAGAGCCTGCCTGCTGGTTATCGGCTGACACGCGCGATCACTCAAGATGAGGGATCCGCACCGGATGCCGGCGGCGTCGGCGCGCATCTCTAGCGTTCGGAATGCGGGATGCGCTACCCGGTCGAGGAATTCGACGCGGACGAGCGGGCGATCCTCGCCAGGCACTTCACCAACCTCGACCGGCCCGTGGCGTTCTGGCCTTGTCAACCTGCCGGAGACGATCAAGGGCCGCCCTCTTCGCCCGCTACTCCCGCTACTCCGGTCGCTTCGGCGCCTCTTTCTCGACGAGTTCGCCGCCGACGTTCCCGAGGGCGCCGGCCACTCGACGGAGCCGAGGGCGAGCGTGCCGCCGGCCTCTACGAGCGGGTGTTCATCGGCTACGGCGACGACTCGATCGCCCAGGTCGGCGGCGCGCACCTCGCCTGCGAGTACGCCTCGAACCCATGTACGAAGCTCCTCCAGCGGGGACGCCTCGCCGCCGATCTCGAGAGTCGACGCGATACATCCCCTACGACCGGCCGCTCGAGAGCGGCGGCTACCGCTACTACTCGGACGACGAGCTCGGTGCGGAGTACGCCCGCGTGATGGACGAGCTGTTCGGGATCGACTCGCGGAGCCTCGAGCGAGTACAGGGAGTGGGCCGCCGCGCGCTGGCCGCGGGGCGACGGCGAGCGAGGGCGTGCGCAGCCCCTGGTCCGGGCCAAGGCCCTCGACCTCCTGCGCGGCTTGCTCCCCGCGGCGACCCTGAGCCACGTGGGGATCTTCGCCTCGGGGCAGGCGTACGAGCAACTCGTCATGCGGTCTGACGGCCTCACCGCTCCCCGAGGCGCGCGCCTACGGCGAGATGACCCGGCCGAGCTGAAGCAGGTGATTCCGAGCTTCGTCGCTAGGCTCGACCGCCCGAGCGTGGCGGCGGCGAGTGGATCGACTACCTGCGTGACCGGCGCGCGGCCGCGAACGCGGTCGTCGCCCGGCTCGGCCTCGACCGGCCGATTCCGCGAGTGGCCCCACCGCGAGCTGGTGCACGTTGACGGCAGCGAGAACGAGATCGAGACGTCGTCGAGCGCCATTTCGACCTGCGACCGGCGTCGATCATCGCGGGCCTCGAGCCGCGCCGGCCGATCTACCGGCAGACCGCGGCATACGGCGACTTCGGCCGCGAGGACCTCGACCTGCCGTGGGAGCGCACCGACAAGGCGGCGCTCCTCGCCGAAGACGCCGGACTGCCCGAGCCCGAGTCGATCCCAGCAGTCGCGTCCGACTGAGGCACGGCGCGGATCCGCCGCATGTTTTTTCGCGCATTCACACCACGAATGCGAGTCAAGTCGCCCGAGTGATTCGGGATCAGTTCAGCCAGGATCGATCCCCTGCGTGCGCGCGGAATGCGACCCTTTGGCCGGCGACGCGGGTTCCGCGGCGCTTCGGCCCACTTGCCATTCGCCACGTGAATGGATGCGAAGGGTCACGCCCTGGTGACTGCAATCGTTTCGTGGGGCGAACAAACTCCTGCTGTAGCGGGTCAGCGCTCGATTTCGTTCGCGGGGGGGAATGTCCGGACGCCGAACACGAAACGAAACGCCCCGATCGCGGACGTTCAGACGGAGTTTCGTTCGCGGGGCGAAACGCTGCCGCGCAGAACGCGCCTTAGGAACCGCCCTCGGCGACGATCTGGACGACGCCACCCTCGCCGAGCCCGGCCCCGCCGCCGGAGCGCCGCGCGTAGCGGCCGAGCAGCCACTGGCCGCCGATCAGCAGCGTGAGCGACACGACGAGCATCAGCGTGGCGACGACGTTCGTCGCCGGGGTGACGCCCTTCTTGATCTGACCGAAGACGTAGAGCGGCAGCGTCGAGGTGCCCTGGCCGTTGACGAAGGTCGTGATCAGGTAGTCGTCGAAGGAGAACGTGAACGGCGAGCAGGAACCCGGCGACGATCGCCGGGATCAGCTGCGGGAACGTGATCTGCCAGAACGTCCGCATCGGCGTCCCGTACAGGTCGTAGCTCGCCTCGACGTGCGTCCGGTCCATGCCCGACAGCCGCGCCCGCACGAGGAGCAGCGTGAGGCTGATGTTGAAGAGCGACAGCGCGCCGACGATCGTGTGGTAGCCGAACCCGATCGTGATCCCGGTCGCGTTCGGTGAGGATGCCGTCGCGACCGATCGTCGAGGCGAAGAACACGAGCGTGGCCAGCGCGATCACGAGCTCGGGCACGATCACGCTGACGTACGTCAGGGCATCGAACGGCAGGCGGATCATGCGCGGGACGCGCTGGAGCCCGAGCGCCGCCATCGTCCCGACCACCGTCGAGATGAGTGGCCGTGGCCAGCCCGACGATCACGCTGTTCCACAGGTAGCGCTGGACCTCGTTGTTCTCGGCCACGTACTCGTACCAGCGGAGGCTGAAGCCCTCCCAGTGCATGACCCGCTGATTGGTGCCGTTGAAGCTGTAGACGACGACGATGATGATCGGGATGTAGAGGAACGCGTAGACGAGCAGCGTGTGGGTGCGCAGCCAGGCCTCGACGAAGCCCGCGGTCCGATCGACACCCTGCTTCGCCTTGCCGCGCATCGCGCGGGCGGCCGGGAGCGGGACGGCCGGGGCGCTCATGCGTGCCTCACAGGACGCTCTGCTCGCGGACCCGCCGGCCACGGTTCGTGAACCACAGGTAGAACGAGATCGTCACGAACATCACGAAGATCAGCCCGACCGCCTGGGCGGACCCGGCCGGCCAGTCGCGGAACTCGAGGAACCGCAGCACGAGCGCGTTGCCGATCGTGAAGGTCTGGCCGTAGCCGAGGATCTGCGGGATGACGTACTCGCCCATCATCGGGATGAAGACGAGGATGCTGCCGGTGATCAGGCCGGGCAGGGCGATCGGCAGCGTGACCTGGCGGAACGTCGCCAGGCGCCCGGCCCCGAGGTCCTTCGACGCGTCGACGAGGGTCCGATCCATCCGCTCGAGGGTCACGTACAGCGGGAAGACCATCAGCGGCAGGTAGCCGTAGACGAGCCCGAGGAGCACCGCGAAGTCCGTGCCGAGGATCCGGAACGACTGGTTTCCGGTGATGTCCACGAACCAGCCGGCCAGGCCGTCCCGCCCGAGCAGGATCAGCCACGCAGTAGGTCCGGATCAGGAAGCTCGTCCAGAACGGGATGACGAGCAGGATGATCAACAGCGTCTTGCGCTTGCCGGCGCGGGTCGCGATGAAATACGCGAGCGGCAGGCCGACGAACAGGCACAGCAGCGTGCCCGCGATCGCCAGGTAGAGGCTCGTGACGAACGGTGAGGGGTTGCGGAACGCTCCGTCGTAGTTGTCGAACGTGAATCCACCGGCGTAGCCGCCGGTCGTCGCCCCGGTCGCCGACACTGAACAGCAGGACGATCGCGATCGGCAGGACGAGCAGGAACAGGTACCAGAGGCCCGCGGGCAGGATCAGGAGGGCGGTCGCCAGCCGCGACGGACCGTCGCGCGGCGGCGCCGGCGGTCGGCTCGCGACCGCCGGCGCTCCTGCCGTCATGCGTTCACCTGTCGTCCACCCTCCAGGCGGTCAGCCGCCGATGTTCGACTTGAACTCCTCCCAGATCCGCTGGCGGTTCTCGTCGAGCGACACCGCCTGGGCGGGCTCGAGGAGCCCGAGTCGAAGATGTCCTGCGGCACGAACACGATCGGGTTGTTGAGGATCTCCGGGTCGATGTATTTCTTCGCTTCCTCGTTCGGGGTCGCGTAGTAGTTCGACTCCGTCTCCTTCGGCCTGGATCTGCGGGTCGTGGATGAAGTTGAGCCAGTCATGTGCCATCTGGAGGTGCGGGGCGTCCTTGAGGATGGTCCAGGTGTCCATCCAGTACAGCGTCCCGTCTTCGGGGATCACGTACTTGGTGGTGTCCTTGTATGCGTCGTCGCCGAGGAGCTCGTCGATGCCGCCGGTCCAGGTCAGGCCCAGCACCGCCTCCTCGGTCTTCATCGGCTCCTCGTAGGTGTCCGAGTTGAGCGCGAGCACATGCGGAGCGAAGTCCATCAGGATCTTCCGGGCCTCCTCGAGCTCCCCGGGGTCCACGGAGTTCAGCGAGTAGCCGAGCGACTTGAGCGGGGCCGTGAAGACGTCACCCGGTGAGTCGACGACGACGATCCGTCCGGAATACTTCGGCGCGACCTCGAAGAAGTCACTCCAGGTCTTGATGTCGTCGGTGACGACGTTGGTCCGCATCGAGATCCCGGTCGTGCCCCAGTCCTTGGGCAGCTGGTACTCGTCGTTCGGGTCCCACCACAGGCCCTTGAACTGTGGGTTGATGTACTTGGCGTTCGGGATCTTCGACCAGTCGATCTTCTCGAGGAAGCCTTCCTTGACCATGTCGGGCGTCCACTCGGCAGTCGGGCAACAGACGTCGTACTGGCCGACCGCGCCGCCCTTGAGCTTCGAGAACAGCTCCTCGTTCGACGCGTAGGTGTCGTATGTGAAGTTCGCGTCGGAGATGTTGAAGCGCTTCTTGAACTCGGCCTGATGTTGTCCGCGGCGACGTAGTCCGCCCAGTTGTACATGAAGAGGGCGGGAGCATTGCTGCCGCCGCCGCATGCCGCGAGGTACGCGCTCATCGCGGTGAAGCCGCTCGCCGCGAGGAAGCCGCGCCGGCTGACCCTCGTGTCCCCGATCTGTCGGAGCTGTTCCCCCATGCCCTGATCTGTCACCGTTGCTCCTCCTCGTGTCCCGCTCCGCCCCGACGGGACGCTCACTGCCTCATCCGACGAGGATGAGGTTTGCCTCCTCGTGCCAGCGCACGACGACGGCATCGCCCGGCCCCGCGCCGAGGGCGCCGCCGGTACCGGCGGCGTTCTGGCGCCGGACGATCACCTCGCCGGCCTGCTCGGTCTCGATGTCGGTACTCCGTCTGGTCCCCCAGGTAGGTGCCCTGATGGATCGTTCCGGCGATCTCGTGCCAGCCCGCCGACGGGGCGGCGGCGTCCATCGCCCGCCGGTCGTACCTCCATGCGCTCGGGGCGGATCGCCACCGTCACGTCGGTCCCGGAGGCCGTCTCCGCCTCGCGGTCGGTGACGTAGCCGCTGAGCTCGAGTCCACGCTCCGTTCGGACCCGCGCTCTGCCCGCGCCATCCGCCCCGCCGAGCAGCGTGCCGGGAAGGAAGTTCGAGCTGCCGATGAAGCCGGCCACGAAGTGGTTCACGGGGCGCTCGTAGAGCTCGTTCGGACCGCCCTGTTGCTGGATCCGGCCGTCGCGCATGACGACGATCGTGTCGCTCATCGTCAGGGCCTCCTCCTGGTCGTGGGTCACGTACACGAACGTGATCCCGACCTCGCGCTGGAGGGCCTTGAGCTCGAGCTGCATCTCCTTGCGCAGCTTGAGGTCGAGGGCGCCGAGTGGCTCGTCGAGGAGCAGCACCGTCGGGCGGTTGACCAGCGCCCTGGCGAGCGCGACGCGCTGCTGCTGGCCTCCGGACATCTCCCAGACCCGGCGCATGCCGTAGCCGCCGAGGCGGACCAGCTCGAGCGCCTCGCCGACGCGCCGCGTTTCCTCGGCCTTGTCGACCTTGCGCTGGCGGAGCCCGTAGCCGACGTTCTGCGCCACGTTCATGTGCGGGAACAGGGCGTAGTGCTGGAAGACCGTGTTGACGTTGCGCCGGTAGGGCGGCACTCCAGCGATCGGCCGACCGGCCAGGAAGATCTCGCCCTCGGTCGGTTGTTCGAAGCCGGCGATCATGCGGAGGGTCGTCGTCTTGCCGCAACCCGAGGGGCCGAGCAGGCTGTAGAACTCGCCGTGCTGGATCCGGAGGTTCATCCGGTCCACGGCGACCACGTCCCCGAAGCGTTTCGTGACGTCGGCGATCTCGACGTCGGGACTCGACGCGTCGGCGTCGTCCCGCGCGGTCGGACGTGAAGCGGAGATGGGGGCGGGGTCGGTCACCTGGGGCGTGACAGAAACGGTCAACGGGCCCTCGCGCTCGGTCCGACGACGCTGTAGCGTCGCTACAGGTGGGCGCATCGTACGGGTCCGCCTTCGCTGCGTCAACGCGCGGAGCGTTCGAATCTCGACCCACGGTTGCCTCGGCGCCCACTGGATTCGGCGCGGACTGAAGCTATACTTCAGCGCGCTGCAGCTCTGCCACGGAGCGAAACCGTTGTCCACGGACCTCCAACTCGGCCCCCGCATTCGCGCCCTCCGCCAGGCTCGCCGGCTCACGCTGCGCGACGTTGCGGATCGGGCCGGCGTGACCGAGAGCTTCCTGTCGCAGGTCGAGCGCGACGTCACGAGCCCGTCGATCGCGACGGTCCACCGGATTGCCGGGGCGCTCGACCTGTCGATCGCGCAGCTGTTCGCCGACGAGCCGTCGCCCGGGCGGGTCGTCCGCCGCGAGGCCCGCCGCCGGATTGCGTACCCGGGGCTGAAGGCCGTCGACGAATTCCTGACGTCGAACATGGCCGGCCGGCTGCAGGTGATCCTGTCGACGATCGAGCCGGGCGGTGGCACCGGCGAGGAGCCGTACACCCATGACTCGGACGAGGAGGTCGTGGTCGTCCTCAAGGGCATCCTCGACCTGTGGGTCGCGGACGAGCACTACGTGCTGCGCGAGGGCGACGCAATCACGTTCCCGTCTCGCCTCCCGCACTGGAACGTCAACCACGGCGAGGAGCCAGCCACGGTCCTGTTCTGCGTGACTCCACCGAGCTTTTGAGGCTCGGGTCCGCGAGAAGAAGCGGCCGGCCGGCTGCTTCGCGGGCATTCATCCGGCGAATGTGAGCAATGCACGGAGCATCCAGGGCGTCGCTGCGCGGGTGTTCGGAGGCCTGAAGTAGTCGCCAATGGCTAATGCGCGGGCGGTTTGGCGGTGCTCCAGGCCGGCAGGCATGTTCGCCATTCGCGAAGTGAATATTCGAAACGCCGCAGGCCCGTTTGGCTCAGCTCCCGCGGGGCCCGCTGCGGCGTTTACGATGAGCGCCACATGTACGCCGTCATCCTGGCCGGCGGCGGTGGGACCCGGCTGCACCCCCTCAGCCGGCCCGAACGCCCCAAGCCTTTTCTGCCCCTGCTTGGGCGCCACTCCCTCTTGCAGCTGACCGTCGCCCGCCTGCTGGATGGGCCGGAGCTGAGCCTGCGGCCAGGGGATGTCACCGTCGTGACCCACCAGAGCTACGTGCGGCACGTCGAGGACCAGCTCCCCGGGATCGCCGTACTGGCCGAGCCGCACGCCAGGAACACCGCCGCGGCCATCGCCCTCGCGACGCTCGCGATCGACCGGCCCGAGGACGAGGTGATGGTTGTGCTCCCCGCCGACCACGCGATCGATCCCGAGCGCGAAACGGTCTTTCGCGCGGTACTCCGAAGCGCCGCGGATCACCTCGCAACGGGGGCGTTCGACATCGAGGACCCGCTGGTCACCCTCGGCATCCACGCCGACCGGCCGGCCACCGAGTACGGCTACCTCATCCCGAACTTCGAGCGGCGCCAGGAGATTGCCGGGCTCGACGCCTACCCGCTGCGCGGCTTCGAGGAGAAGCCGAAGGTGGAGCGGGCGATCCAGATCCAGGCACTCCCCGGCGCCGCGTGGAACGCGGGCATGTTCCTCTGGCGGCGCCGCGCGATCCAGGCCGTTCTCCGGCGATACACGGGACTGCTCCAGTCGCTCGAACCGGTCCATCGCACCCCGAACCTGCTCGAGAAGGCGTACGACGGCATCAAGCCGATCTCGATCGACCACGCGGTCATGGAGGCCGCCGCGCGTGATGGCCGCGTCGTGATGGCATCGATGGACGTCGGCTGGTCAGACATCGGCAGCTGGAGCGCGCTCCTCGGCGCGATCGGCGTAGCAGGCACCGGCGACCTGGTGCAGGCGGGCGAGACCGTCCAGACCGCGTCCGGAGACCTGGTCGTCCGTCGCCACAACGGCCGGCTCGGCCTCGTCCCGATCCACGAGGGCGGTAGCATGACCGCGCTGCAGACGATCGCGGTCCTCCGCGGAGCGACGGCCGACGCCGCCCGGATCGAGGACATGCTGCGTCGCTGCGGGCTGCCGGAGGCCCAATGACGACACCCGCGGAAGCGGTCGCGCCGACCTCGATCGTCTTCGGCACCGACGGCTGGCGCGCGCGGATCGCCGAGGACTTCACGTTCGACAACGTGCGCCGCTGCGCCGATGGGGTCGCCCAGTACGTGATCGACCAGGGCGCCGCGGCGAAGGGCGTCGTCGTCGCCTACGACCGACGGTTCGCCTCCGAGGATTTCGCGATGGCCGCCGCCGAGGTGCTCCTGGCGCGCGACATCCCGGTCGTCTTCGCGGTCCGCGCCGTGCCGACCCAGATGAGCTCGTACGAGGTCGTCGCACGCGGCGCTGCCGCCGGCATCGTGATCACCGCGAGCCATAACCCCTGGACCGACAACGGGTTCAAGGTCAAGGCCCCAACCGGCGCCGCGGCCGGCCCCGAGATCCTGGCCGCGCTCGAGGCGCAGATCGCCCGCAACGGTGGCGCACCGCTCGAGCGCCGCCCATTTGCCGATGCCGAGGCGGCCGGCATGGTCGAGCGGTTCGACCCGTACGACGGCTACGAGCAGTTCGTGCGCCGAACCGTCGACCTCGACGCGCTCAAGGCCGCGGACGTCTCGGTGCTCGTCGAGCCGCTGTGGGGCTCGGGCGCCGGCTGGCTGAGCCGGCTGCTCGACGGCGGCCGGATCCGTGTGACCGAGCTCCACCAGGAGCGCAACCCGTACTTCGGCGGCGTCAACCCCGAGCCCATCCGGCCGCACATCGACGAAGCGCTCGGCATGGTCGCGGGTGGTGGCTACGACCTGGGGCTGTTCCTCGACGGTGACGCGGACCGGGCGGGCGCCTCCGACGAGCAGGGCACCTTCATCCACCAGCTGCAGGTCACGGGCCTGCTCATGTACTACCTCGCCGAGCACCGCGGCTGGCGCGACCCGGTCGTGATCAGCGTCAACAACACGTCGATGGCGCGACGGCTCGGTGAGCACTACGGGATCGCGACCCACGAAGTGCCGGTCGGCTTCAAGTTCATCGGACCGAGGATGATCGAGACCGGGGCGATGATGGGCGCCGAGGAGTCCGGCGGGTTCGGGTTCGGGATGCACCTGCCCGAGCGCGACGGCATCTACGCGGACCTGCTGCTGCTCGACCTCTTCCTGCGCGAGAAGGCGGCGGGCCGCTGGCCGGTGTCCCGGGCGCTGGAGCAGTTCCACCAGCTGGCCGGGCCGTCGTTCTATCGGCGCATCGACGTCCACATCGAGCGGGCGCTGTACGACGAGACGAAGCGCCGCGTGCTGGTCGACCTCGCCGGCAACCAGCCGACCGAGCTGGCCGGCAACCGGATTGCCCGAACCGACGCTCTCAGCACAAACGACGGCTACAAGTTTTTCCTCGTCGACGGGTCGTGGCTGCTGGTCCGTGCCTCGGGAACCGAGCCCCTGGTCCGCGTCTATACCGAGACCACCTCGCCCGAGCTGCGCGAGGACCTGCTCCAGGCCGGCGAGCGGCTGGTGCGCGGCACCTGACCGTGGACGGCGTGCCGGCCGGCGCTCGCCGGGTCCCGAAGCCGTGGGGCCACGAGCTGATCTGGGCTCACACCGACCGCTATGTCGGCAAGGTCCTCGTGATCGAAACCGGCAAGCGGCTGTCGCTCCAGCGCCATGAGATCAAGGACGAGACCATCTTCGTGCTGTCCGGCCGGTTGCTGTTGCAGCTGGAGGACGACGCCGGCGAGGTGCGCATCGAGGAGCTGGGTCCAGGCGAGTTCCGTCGCGTGCAGACCGGTCGGATCCATCGCTACGAGGCGCTCGAACGGGTCGAGCTCATGGAGGTGTCGACGCCCGAGCTCGACGACGTCGTGCGGCTCGAGGACGACTTCGGCCGCGAGGGCACGTCCGAGGCGTGAGCCCGCCCCGCGTCGTGACCTCCGCGCCGGGGCGTCACCTCTGTTGGCGATGCGACTTCCCGGCATATCTGTTGCCGTCAGCGTTGTCGCCCTGGCCCTCGTCGCGCGCCCGACCGCCCGGTTGATGCCGGAAAGTTGCATCACGGGGAGGGGTGGACTTCCGCCCCGCCGCCAAAGCGACGATTTTCGGGTGACCGCGGCGACGCCCGCGGGCTACAATCAACCCACGACCGCCACCACCGGTCGATGGTGCAGAGACCGGACGGCGGCCCGGGGAGCGCCTGTGAGGGCGACGGAGGTATGTGTCGATGCACAGCTCACTGATCGGCAAGGTCGAGAAGGCGAACCGCTATGCGCGGGAGCTCGATCGGATGACGATCGATCGCTTGTCCCTGACGTTCCGTGGTGATAACGACACCCATGACGTCAGTCTCGACGCCGGCCAGTGGCATTGCACCTGCCATTACTTCGAGAGTTGGGGTTCATGCGTCCACCTGCTGACGCTCCAGAAGGTCTTCGGGGTCATGCTCCCCGAGGAGTCGCAGGTGTCGATCTTTTCCGCAGGACAGCCCGTTACCGCCTGAGCTGCGGGGCCCGCCGGCCCCGGCAGACCTGAGCCCGCAGGCCCGGCCCAGCGCCGGGCCTCGGCATGTCCGGGTCCGGAGATCGCGTCAGCGAAGCCAGGCCACCGTCGCCGCGTTCGCCTCGCCCAGGTCGAGCGTGGCCACCTTCGCCCACTCACGCGCCGCCGCGTGAACGGTGATACCGGTCGGTATGCCCTCCTCGTCGCCCCACACGACCGCGAGTCGATCGCCGTTCGCGTCGAGCGCGAGCACCATCGGTATCGCGGCACCATCCGGAGGACCGATCTCGACCCCAGCTGGCTCCTCGGCCAGCCACGACGTGGTCGACTGGATCTCGACGGGCTGACCCTCGCCCCGCCACACCGCCGCGGTCGCAGCATCGGCGGACGTCGCGACGAGCTGGACCCCGGTCGGCCCGGGCTCGTATTCCTGCGACGCAGAGTCGACGATGACGGCCTGCGTGTCCTCGCTCGTTGCCGAGATAAGGACGAGTCGGTCGTCGTCGATCCACGCGGGTGGTGCCGGGACGGGCCGGCTCTGGTTCATCGGGACCTCCACGGCCTGGTCGAGGCCGGGATCGACCACGACTGCGCGCATCCCGCCGCCTTCGGAGAAGTCGGCCCCGAGCTGCGCGTAGGCGCCGCCCGGTGGGTCCCATGTCCCGTAGAACAGCGGCGGCTCCGGTGGCTGGTCGGTCAGCGTCACGGGTTCGACGAGCCGCCACGTCGGGTCGTCCTCGCCGAGAGGATCGCTGACGTAGGTTCGTCCGTCGACCAGCGCCGCGAGCAGCACGTTCGTGCGGCCGGCCGATACCCACGATGTGGCTGCGTCGGGCAGCTCGATGCCACGGCTCCTCGCTCCGTTGTCCTCGCGGACGGTGAGCCGCACGGAGCCGACGTCCCCCGACAGCACGAGCAGGCCGTCGGTCAGCGTCTCGTCTTCGCGCTCCTGCTCGCAGCCGGCCAGCGCCGCGCCGACGGTCAGGGCGACGAGGGCGACGAGGAGCTGACGGCGGTCGAGGGATGCCATGCGCGCACGCAGTGTGCCAGAGCGGACTGAAGCCGCGCCCGTGCTACATTTTCGGCCGACAACAGAACGCCGCGTGGTCGCGAAGCCGGTGCGAATCCGGCACAGTCCCGCTACGGTGGTCGCCCTTCGAGGGTGCGAGTCCGGTCGCCAACCGCGCGGTTCGATGCTCGAACCTTCGACAGAAAGGGTAGGCAGACCGATGTGCCCAACCGACGAGGACCCCTCGCTCGAGTCCCGAGCCGAGGGGTTCGCCGCTTCCCGGGCCCGCGCCTGCTGACCGCGTGACCACCCGCGGCGAATCCATCACGCACGGCCATCTGGCCATCGGTCGCACTGCGGGTATCGCTCGGCGGCCGCTGCTGCTGGCGGGTGGCGGGCTTGCGGCGCTGGTGGTGGCGCTGATCCTCGGCGTCGGCTTCGGGTCGGTCTCGATCGAGCCCGCCGATACGGTGGCGATCCTCGCCCAGCGCATTCTCGGCATCGACCTCGGGCGTGAGTACAGCGCGGCTGCCGAGACGATCGTCATGGACCTGCGCTTGCCGCGCGTCCTCACCGCGATGCTCGTCGGGCTGGCGCTGGCCGTGGCCGGAGTCACGTTCCAGGGCCTGTTGCGCAACCCGCTGGCCGACCCGTACGTGCTCGGGACGTCGGCCGGGGCGGCTCTCGGCGCGGCGATCGCGGTGCTCATCCCGGTCCGGATCGCGATCCTCGAGCTCGGACTCCTGCAGGCATTCGCTTTCCTCGGAGCGCTGCTCGCGATCTACACGGTCTACAAGCTCTCGCGCACGACTGGCCTTGCTCCGCTGACGAGCCTGCTGCTCACCGGGTACGCGGTCGGGTCATTGCTGGCGGCCGGGCTCGCGATGGCGATGTACCTGTCCGGCGCCCAGCTCCGACAGATCTTCACGTACCTGCTCGGCAGCTTCGACGCCGCCAGCTGGCCCCGCCTCGCCTGGGCGCTGCCGATCGTCGCGATCGCGACCGTCGCCATCCTGCTGCGGGCGCGGACACTCAACGGGCTGCTGCTCGGAGAGGAGACCGCGGCGAACCTCGGCATCAACGTGGCCCGCGAGCGCGGAATGCTGCTCGGGCTCGCGTCGCTGGCCACCGCTGCGGCCGTCGCGATCAGCGGCCTGATCGGGTTCGTCGGGCTGGTGGTGCCACACGTCGTGCGCCTCGTGGTCGGGCCGTCGGCGCGCCTGGTCCTGCCGCTGTCGGCGATCTGCGGAGCCGCGCTCATGGCCTACGCAGACCTGGTGGCCCGGCTTTTTGGCGAGATCCCGGTCGGGGTCGTCACCGCGGTGATCGGCGCGCCCTTCTTCCTGCTGATCCTGCGCCGTGCTCGGGCGGGATACGAGCTGTGAGCGCCCTTCCGGCCGTGGCCGCGCCGATCGTCCGGCTGGCTGACGTCACCGTCACGTATCGCGGCCGGGACGTTCTCGACCAGGTCGACCTCGCGATCGAGCCCGGCGAGCGGGTGGCGCTCATCGGGCCGAACGGTGCCGGCAAGTCGACGCTGCTCCGCGTGGCCAGCGGCCTGCTGCATCCGGCCCGCGGCGACGCCGAGCTGGGCGGCATGCCAGTCGGCGCCCTCGAGCGGCTCGAGGTTGCCAGGCGGCTCGCCGTCGTCCCGCAGCAGGCCACCCTCCCGTTTGCGACGCGGGTCGAGGAGGTGGTCGGGCTCGGGAGGCTGCCGTACGAGCATCCGCTCCGCGGGGCGCGTCCCTCGGACCGCGCGGCGATCGCGGCCGCCATCGAGCGCGTGGGCGTGGGGCAGCTCGTTGGGCGGGACGTGCGCGAGCTGTCGCTTGGCGAGCGCCAGCTGGTGCTGATCGCCCTGGCCGTCGCACAGGCGACGCCTTTGCTCGTCCTCGACGAGCCGACGGTCCACCTCGACCTGCGCCACCAGGTCGGTGCCATGAAGCTGCTCGTCGATCTCAACGAGCGCGACGGCACCACGATCCTGGCCGTGCTCCACGACCTGGGCCTCGCGGCCCATTTCTTCCCGCGCCTCGTGCTGCTCGATGCGGGCCGCGTGGTCGCCGACGGCCCGCCCGGGCATGTGCTTGCTCCGGAGCGCATTCGCGACGTGTTCGGGGTCGATCCTGCGCTCGTGCGGCTTCCGGCCTAGGGGATACCTCCGTGGTACCCTCCGGCGCGTGACTCGGCGTCGATCGAGTGCGCCGGGTGTGCGTCCTGCCAGCGCGCTCCGCGTGCTCCCGTTCCTGTTCCTGACCCTGCTCGTGCTGGCGGCCTGTGGCGGCACGACGCCAACCGTCGCGCCATCGGACGCTCCGGAAAGCAATGTCCCCACGCCCGAGGTGCCGCCCGCCGACCAGCCGACCGGCGAGCCGTCGTCGGAGCCCTCGGCGCCCGAACCGGACTCGCCCGAGCCGCCCAGCGCCGATCCGGAGACCCCGGAGCCGGAGACCCCCGAGCCGGAGCCCACAGCTCCGCCGGCGAGCGCCGCCAAGTGCACCGGAAGTGACGAGAACGTCGCCTTCTACGCTGAATTCGCCGAGGTCGTGGACTGGGCCGTCTACTGCCCCGTCCTGCCAACCGGCTGGTTCGTCGGCACGGGCCAGTGGCGCCAGGCAGAGGGCGAGCGGCTCGAGATCTCGTACCGCGGTCCGCATGGCGCCGGCCTGATGCTCCAGGAAGGTTCGTTCTGCCCGGGCGAGGGCGACTGCGTGCCGCCCGGCGACGAGGTCGGGCAGACGGCCTTTGGCGACCGCGAGGGGACGCTGGTCGCCACGGACGGTGGCTGGACGGTGGTCGTCGACCGCGGCGAGCGACCGAGCTGGCTGCTGACGGTCAGCGGCGTCGGCCAGGCGGCTGCGCGACAGATCGCGGAGGACCTCGTCGAGGTCGGCGGCTGACCGAGCCCTCAGGCGGCCAGATCGCGCCGCCGGAACGCGATGATTGCCAACGCCCAACCGGCAATCGCGACGCCGCCGAGCAGCAGCGAGTCGCCGACGGGATACCGGCCGGTCCCGATCAAATCCTGCAAGTCGAAATAGTGGAAGGCCGAGACCGAAGCGAGCCAGTCGATGTCTGGCGCGAGCGCGGCCACGATGTTGAACAGGTACATCACGACGAGCACGCCCGCGACGATCCCCGCCGCTCGACCGCGATCGAGGAGCACGACCGCGAGCAAGGTCGCCGGTCCCCCGATCGCCACGCCGAACGAGACCATGTGCAAGGCGGACAGGACGACCCGGTCTTCGGGAAAGCTCGGAGCAATAAGCAGATCGCCGACGAATACGCCGAGCACGAGTGACGCGGCAAGGATCACGATTCCGACGATCTGGGTGCCGATCGATCCGAGCAGGTGTTGCGTCCGCGCCAGGCGGGTAGACAGGACAATGTCGAGGAAGCCGCGACTCGCGTCGCCCGCGACCCGCGTCGCGAGGGCGATGGCCGCGATCGCCGCCACGAGTGGCCACAGGAAGTTGTATACGTAGCCGCCCAGAAAGATGCCGGGATCGGCGAAGCTGCCTTCGCCGAGACCGAAGGCTACGAGCAGTTCCTTCGGATACGCCTCGAGGAGATTCTCGAACTGCTCGGCGTTTTCGACCACGTTCGAGTAGAAGACCGAGATAAAGCCCGCGTATCCGGCCGTTATGAGTACGAGCCCCACCAGCAGGGTGCGGCTGCGGCGAAGGTCGAGCGAGAACGGCGCCCCGATCATCGACCCGCCTCCGTCGTCTCCTCGACCGCGGCCTCGTCGGCGCTCATCGGGTCGGTTCGGTCGTAGAACCGCAGGAAGATGTCTTCGATCTCCGGCGTGGTGATCGAGATGTCGCGGACGTCGAGCTCGGCGACCAGCCGGAGGAGCGGGTTCACGTCCCCGCGGACCAGGAGGTGGACATCGCGCGCCGTCGCGGACACGACCTGGATGTTTGGCAGCTCGAACATGCCCGGCGCCGATGGCTCGCCGAGGACCAGGTTGACCGAGCGCCAATGCCCGGCCAGCAGCGCCTGGATGGTCGAGATCTCGATCAGGCGCCCCTCTCGAATGATTCCGACGCGGTCGCAGCTCCGCTCGACTTCGGGCAGGTTGTGCGAGGAAAGAAAGACCGTGCGGCCCGCCGCGCGAACCTCAGACAGGAGCGCCAGGAATTCGCGCTGCATCAGCGGATCAAGCCCGCTGGACGGCTCGTCGAGCACGATTACTGGCGGATCGCCCATGAACGCCTGCACGACGGCGACCTTCTGCCGATTGCCCCGCGAAAGCTTCCGGATCTGCACCGACGGCTCGAGCTCGAGACGCTCGGCCACCGGCCTCCACGCACCCTTCGGGAGCCCACGCAGGCGCGCCACGTAGTCGAGCTGCTGCCCGGCACTCAGCTCGCCGAGATACGCGGGATCGCTGCCGACGTACGACAGGCGCTCGTGGATGCGGGGTGCGTCGGCCCACACATCGAGCCCGAAAATCGTGGCCTGCCCGGCAGTGGGTCGCAGGAGGCCGAGCAGCGTCCTGATGGTGGTCGTCTTTCCGGCACCGTTCGGCCCCAGGAACCCGAAGACCTCGCCCTCGTCCACGGCGAAGGTGACGTCGGTGATGCCCCGCCGGCGCCCATACGACTTGGTAAGGCCGGTGGACTCGATGATGCTCGGCATCCGCCTGTCCTCGTTCGTGGCGCCCCCACGGACCGGTGCCGCCAGCAGCGGACTCGAAAGGACAGGCTATTTTGGCCCGAGACGTGTTGAGACGTCAGGGGACGCGTGGGGCCCCGAGATCCCGCCGCTACCAGGAAACGCGCACCGAGATCGTGCCAACAGAGGTCGGCGCCAGCCGGCGGAACGCGTCGCTGTAGAGGTCGATCACCCGGCCGCTCGCGCACCAGCACGAGTCGATCAGCTTCACGTTGACGCAGTTCCCCGAACCGCACACGGACACCGTCCGGCCGCGCCAGTTGCCGACGCGCAGGGCCGGGCCCGCCGCCGCATACAGTCCGCCGGAATAGCCGTTGTGACAGGCGCTGACCCCCGGCTTGCAATACCAGCTCGCGGAGCCGCGCACGCTGTGCGTCGGGTTGGGTGGCGGCTTCGGCGCTGCCTGCGGCTGCGGCTTCGGCTTCGGCTTCGGCGTCGGCTTCAGCACTGACTCGGCGCGCGCGGGTTGTCTCGGGTTGGCACGTGGCTCGAACGAGCGGTCCTGCTCCTCCGGGAAATCGCCGATCTGGGCCGGCGAGATGGCATCGACAGCGTCGATCGACGGCGGCGGCACCGTGCTGTCGGCGACGGAGCCCGCGATCGCCACGGCGCGGAACGCATCGGGATCCAGGGTAGATGGGGCCGCAGGGGGACGAGCCATCGATCCCGTCGTGACGGTCAACGTGCAGATCGCTGCGAGGAAGGCAAGCGAAGCCGCTCGTCGAGCAGTCAGACGGCCACGCCCGCGGCGGGTTGGCGGGCGCTCGGCAGTTGTCGGGGGCGTGTGTTCAGGGTCGATAGCAGGTTTCCTCAGATGAGCCACCGCAGCGCCCCGGCAATGGCTCCGCTCGAGCGATCAGGAACGCTTGGAATGCAGGTCGACGAACGCCCGGGGGCTACGACCTGTAATGGCACCGCGGTGAGCGCGATTGCCTGCTCGAGGGATTGGGGCTCGAGCCGTGGCTGGTCGCTTGGTCGACCAGCCAGTCCGCCTGAGTATACAGGGGGCGCGAAATCAGCCCGCTACCAGGCGACCCGGACGGAGAGCGTGCCGCTCGACAGCGGCGCCAGCCGGCTGAATGCGTCGCTGTACAGGTCGATCACGCGGCCGCTGCCGCACGCGCACCAGTCGATCAGCTTCACGTTGACGCAGCTTCCGGACCCGCAAACGCTGACGGTCCGGCCGCGCCAGTTGCCGACGCGAAGCGCCGGGCCAGCGGCCGCGTAGAGGCCACCCGGATAGGCGTGATGGCATGCGCTCACACCGGTCTTGCAGTACCAGCTGGCCGTGCCGCGGACAGATCGCCCGCCTCGCCCGCTGCCACCGCCGCTCGCCACGGCGGGCTTCGGTTTCGGTGTTGGCTTTAGCAGGGACTCAGCGCGAACTGGCTGCTTCGGCTTCGCGCGTGGCTCGAACGAGCGCTGCTGCACTTCCTGAAAATCGCCGATCTTGACCGGTGCCGCCGGCTCGCCGTAATCGATCGAGGGCAACGGCGCGGACGTACCTGCGACGGAATTGGCGACCACGGCGGGCCGGAAGGCGCCGGGATCCAGGGAAGATGGGGCCGCTGGGGGGCGAGCGGTTGAAGCCGTCGCAGCCGTTAGCGAGCAGATTGCTGCGAGGAAGGCAAGCGAAACCGCTCGTCGGACATTCAAGCCGCGACGCCCGCGACGGCACGGCCGTCGGGACGCGACAGGAGCTCGGTGGACATGCGCCGCAGGTTCGCCGCGGCGGGGTGGCAGGGACTCTGGCTCTCCCGCAGCAAGCCTTGCAGGACGATTTCAAGGCCGCTTGTCGTCGCCTCGCGCAAGGGCGGCGCAATGACCGGTGGCGAACCTCAGGCGCGCTTGCGATCCAGGTCGAGGAAGGGAAGCGGCACGACGGTCGCCGCGACGCGGCCGCGGCGACCCTCCACGGTCCATTCCACCTCCAGCCGGCTGCCGAGCGGCTCGTAGCGTGGCGGGACTGCCGCCAGGGCAATCGCCTGCTTGAGGATCGGGCTCCAGCCGTGGCTCGTCGCCCGGCCGACCTGGCGGCCGCCGGCAAACACGGGGACCGGCGAGCGGTCGACCGTGGGCGAGATCGCGGGCGGCAGGCCCTGCGTGTCGTACAGCTTCTCGATGTCGTACCACTCGAGTTGCAGGCCGACGAGCCGGCGCTCGGGGCCGCCCGCGGCCTGCTCGCGTTCGAGGGCGAGGCGACCGACGAAATCGCCCTTGTCGAGGCTGACGAGCCGGCCAAGCCCTATCTCGAAGGGCGAATAGTTCTGCTCCGGGTTGAGCGCATGGCGGGCCGAGGTGTAGTCCACCTCGATGAGGATCAGTCCGGCCTCGAGTCGCGCGACGTCGAGGGCGAGCATGCCCGCGGGCCGGATGCCGTATGCCGCCCCGGCCTGCATGAGGACGTCCCACACGGCGACGGCGTGCTCGACCGGAATCCACAGCTCGTACCCGAGGTCGCCCGTGTAGCCGGTCCGCGACACGTCGACTGCGATCTTCGCGCGGCGCGCCCGGAACGTGGCCGGGCGCCGCCGGAAGTAGCGCAGGTCCGCGAACGACTCGCCGGTCGCTGCTTCGAGGACGGCCCGCGAGAGCGGTCCCTGGAGGGCGAGCGCCGCAACTGCCTCGGTCTCCTCGGCGATGTCGATCTCGAGCCCGGCTGCGTTGAGGCGCAGCCACCGGAGCTGCGGGTCGGCCGCGGTCCAGCGGAAGCTGCCGTCATCGAGCAGGTGGACGGTCCCGTCGTCGATCACCTTGCCGTGCTCGTCGCACCACGGCGTGTAGTACACGGTGCCCGGTTTCATGCGGGTTGCGTCGCGGGTGATCACGCGGTCGACGAGGCGCGTCGCATCGCTCCCGCTGACCCGGTACTTGAACAGCGGCGACACGTCGATCAGCGCAACGGCCTCGCGGATCGCGTTGTATTCGATGTCGTGGAAGTCGGCGTAGACCGAGGAGGCGAAGTAGCCGGACCACTCCCGCCACTGCATCTTGCGGTTCAGGTCCGACGTCCGCGGATGGAAGGCCGTGCCGACGCTCATGGGGTCGAGTATGCCGGAACGGCCGATCGCGCCGCGCCCGCCGTCCCACGGCAGCAATGACGAACGGTGCCATGGCCGAAGACGAGTCTTGCCGACCCACGCCACAAACCGACGGGCGAGTCCGATCGTGCCGTGGTGCGGCATGAACGGTCCGAACGGCGCCCTCGTTTCGTCCCTGCTGCCGCCCCGCGGTACGACGCTCACGGAACCGGCCCCTGCCGCCGATGATCGGCTAGAGTGCATGAACGGTATGCAGACTGGACAGGAGACGGAGCGGGTTGGCCCAGCGCTACGACGCGGTGATCATCGGCGGCGGCCACAACGGCCTCGTGAGCGCGGCGTACCTCGCCCGCGCCGGCCTGAAGACGCTCGTCCTCGAACAGCGGCCGGTGCTCGGCGGGGCGGCCGTCACCGAGGAGCTGTTCCCCGGCTTCCGCTTCAGCGTGTTCTCGTACGTCGTTTCGCTGCTGCGGCCCGAGATCATCCGCGACCTCGAGCTCCCCAGGCACGGTCTCGATATCTTGCCGCTCGACGGGACGTTCACCCCGCTTCGCGAGGGCGATGGACCGGCGAAGGGCGGCGGCGACTACCTGTGGCGTGTCAACGACCACGGCCGGACGATGCGCGAGCTGCGCCGCTGGTCGGCGAGCGACGCCGAGGCCTACGAGGAATACGGCCAGTTGATGGTCGACATGGCCCGCTTCATCAAGCCGATCCTGTCCATCGTCCCGCCGGACCCGACCTCCCTTGACCCGCGCCCGCTGCTGCCGCTGGCGGGGCTCGCCCGGCGCTTCCAGCAGCTGACCGAGCGCCAGCAGGCCGTGTTCGTCCAGCTGATGACGATGAGCGCGTCGGACTTCCTCGACCAGTGGTTCGAGACCGGTCCGCTCAAGGCCACGATGTCGGCGTCCGGGATCATCGGCACCTACCAGGGCGTCCGCTCGCCGGGCACCGCATATGTACTGCTCCACCACTACATGGGCGAGATCGATGGCGCCTTCCGTGCGTGGGGCATCCCGAAGGGCGGCACCGGTGGGGTGTCGAACGCGATCGGCGGCGCAGCCCGCGCGCTCGGCGCCGAGATCCGGACGGAGGCTCGTGTCGAGCGCATCCTCGTCCGCGGCGGGAAGGCGATCGGGGTGGTGCTCGAGGGTGGCGAGCAGATCGACGCGATCGACGTGCTCAGCTCGGTCGACAGCCGGCGCACGTTTCTCGGCCTGCTCGAGCCGGGCACGCTCGAACCCGAGTTCGAGGAGGAGGTGCGGCGCTTCAAGTTCCGCGGCTCGTCCGGCAAGGTCAACCTGGCGGTGGACCGCCTGCCCGACTTCAGCTGCCTGCCCGGTTCGGGCGAGCACCTGCGCGGCGCGATCTCGTTCAGCCCGAGCATCGACGACATGGAGCGGGCCTACGACGACGCGAAGTACAACCGGTTCAGTCGCCGGCCGTACATCGACATGATCATCCCGACGCTCGTCGACCCGTCGATGGCGCCCCCCGGCAAGCACATCATCAGCTGCTTCGTGCAGTACGCCCCGTACAAGCTGGCCCCGGACCTCGGGTCGTGGGATGACCAGCGCGAGGCCTTCGGTGACGCCGTGGTCGACCGCATCGCCGAGTTCGCCCCGAACATCCGCGACATCATCCTGTATCGCAACGTGCAGACCCCGCTCGACATCGAGCGGACGACCGGGCTGACCGAGGGAAACATCTTCCAGGGCGAGCTGAGTCTCGAGCAGCTCTTCTTCAATCGCCCGGTCCCCGGCTATGCGCGGTTCCGAACCCCGGTCCGCGATCTGTGGCTGTGCGGTTCGGCGACGCATCCAGGCGGCGGGATCATGGGCGCCAACGGCCGGATCGCGGCGCTCGAGGTGCTCCGGGCGCGCGGCCGGAAGGCGGCCTGAGTGGCGGAAGTGAGCGGGGGCGGCAGCCACTACGACGCTGTCGTTATCGGGGGCGGCCACAACGGCCTCGTCACCGCGGCCTACCTCGCACATGGCGGGATGCGCGCGCTCGTCCTCGAGCGGAGTGAGGTCATCGGTGGCGCCGCGACAACAACCGAGCTCTCGCCGGGCGCGCTCGTGCCGACCCTGGCCCACAACGTCGGCCGGCTGCGCCCGTCGATCTGGCGCGATCTTGACCTCAAGGGTCACGGGTTGCGCCTCGTCTCGCCGCAAGTCTTGTGTTTCGCCCCGTCTCCGGACGGCACGGCGTTCACGCTGTCGGCCGATGTCGACGAGACCGCCACCTGGATCGGCGAGCGCTCGGCGCACGATGGCGAGCGCTACGTCGAGTTCGACCGTCAGGTCCGATCGATCGGCCGATTCCTCGCCGAGCTTGCGGCCAGGACCCCACCCGACATCGAGGCGCCCGGGCTCGGCGATGCACTGCTCGGGCTGGCGCTGGGACGTCGATTTCGGGGCCTCGGTCGGCACGACGGGCGAACCGTCCTGCGTGTCCTGCCGATGGCCGTTGCCGACTTCGTCGCCGAGGCATTCGAGACGGACGCGCTGCAGGCCGCCCTCGCGTGGCGGGGCGTCGCGTACACCGCGATGGGCCCCTGGTCGGCCAGCACCGCAGCGGTCCTGCTCGGCGATTCGGCCGGCAACGACGGCGGTGCCGCCGGGCCGACCGTCTACGCCGAGGGCGGCCCGGGCGCCCTGACAACCGCACTTGCCGCAGCGGCTCGAGCCGCCGGTGCCGAGATCCGGACGGGCGCCGAGGTAACCGCGGTCCAATCCCGCGACGGCCGGGCGACCGGTGTCGTGCTGGCGGGTGGCGACGAGATCGAGGCACAGGCCGTGGTCAGCGCGATCGATCCGAAGCGGACGCTGACGGGCCTGGTGGACCCGGTGGCGGTCGGGCCGTCGTTGCGCTGGCGTGCCGGCAATATCCGCACGCCCGGGATGGTCTCGAAGGTCAACCTCGTGCTGTCGAGCCTGCCGACGTTCTCCGCGGCGCGTGGCAACGACGAGCACCTCCTCCGCGGACGGATCGTCGTGGCGGCCGGGATCGACGCGATGGAGCGGGCCTTCGACGCCGCCAAGTACGGCGACGTCCCCGAGCGACCCGTCCTCGAGGCGACGATCCCGTCACTTGCCGACCCGACGCTCGTGGCCAGGGCGCCGGCCGGGACGCACGTCATGAGCGTGATCGTCCAGTACACGCCGTACGCGCTTCGTGCGGGCAGCTGGGACGAGCGACGCGACGAAGTCGGTGACGCGGTCCTCGCGACGCTCGACGAGGTTGCGCCTGGGCTGTCGTCGCTGGTTACGGCGCGGCAGGTCCTCACCCCGCTTGATCTCGAGCGCGACTTCAGCCTCACCGGTGGTCATCCACTGCACGCCGAACCCGGGCTGGACCAGTTCTTCCTGTGGCGGCCGATGCTCGGGCACGCGCGCTACCGGTTCGGGCTCGCCGGGCTGTACCTGGCCGGTTCGGGCGCCCATCCCGGCGGAGGCGTGACGGGGCAGCCGGGCAGGAACGCGGCGCGCGAGATCCTGGCGGACTTCCGGAAGCGGCGGAGCTGACCCGCGCGTCGTTCCCGCCCTCCTCGGCCTAGGCCGTATACGCACCAGGATTATCCAGGCGCTTGATCGATCCCGGGCACGTGCGAATGGTCCGCTGTCGATCTGGGTATGCCTCCCGCGCATGGCGGGAGCGATAGCGCACCGGAATCAAGGCGTCACCGTGCACAACGGCGGTGGTTAGACCTGAGCGGAATACCCCTGCGCGGGCGTGAGCACGGGTGCGGGGGCGGGTCCCGGCAGAACCGCATCCAGGAGGCGCGACCACCACGGCCGCGCCGGGTCCTGCCGAGCAACGTCGCCCTGGCTGACCGTCGGGCTCGGGCTCGCGCCCGGCCCAATCGGCTCGCCGTGCATGCGGCGGACAAGCTCGCGAACCGGCTCGTCGATCGTTGCCACCGCGAGCACGCTTCGAGGGGTCGTTCGGCCGTGCCATGGCAGCGAGCGGGTCGGCGTGATGCGGAGCACCTGTGAGTACGTCGCCACGAACTCGTCGGGCGAGAGGCCGAGGGCCGCCATGCGGTCCCCGTACTTGGCCAGGTGCGCGTTCGGGAGTTCGGTCGCCGGCGCGTCAAACAGCTCGACGCGCGCCTCCGCAAGCGCCACATCGAAGTCGTCCTCGGGCTCGCCGAGCGCGAGCATCGCGACCGGATTGGCGCGCAGGTTGCGCACCTTCTGCGCTCCCGGCTTCGAGAACACGAGCAGCGACGAGCCGTCCCAGGTGAACCAGATCGGGACGAGGTGGGGTGCGCCATCGGGCCGCACGGTCGACAGCCACACGACCGGTTCGCTGGACAGGAACCGGTCGAGTCGGGCTTCGGCGAGAGCGGCGGTGGCTGCGGTCATGGCCGGAGGATCGCCGATGCAATCCGCGCAGACCGCCAACCGCAGTGGGCTTCGCGAGTGGACATTGGACGAGGTCCCGCTTCCGGCGATGACAGGTCCAGACGTCGCCTCTTGATTACGGCCGCTGATCGGAATCGCACGAGTCCGCACGCCGGAGCGCCCGACGGACCGGATGGGGCGATTGGCCCGCGCGTTCCTGAAACATTGATTCCGAGGCGTAATCGGGCGGGCAACGACCGGGCTCGCGGCCGCTCGGCCGCGGGCCTCAGCGGCGTTCGAGCCGGTGTTCCTCGTCGAGCAGATGCTCGCGATCCGCTTCCGGCGACCGATCGTGTTCGGGCGGCAGGGTGGTGGCCGGCTCGGCCGCGACGAGGGAGCTGTCGGGCGTCTGCCACTCCCATGTGCGCAGCCGCTTGAGCAGGCGCCGCCCGGTGAGATCGAGGTGGATCGGTGTGACCGCAATTCGGCGGTTGACCACCGCGTGGAAATCGGTCCCTTCGACGGCCAGCCCGGACGGTGGCGGCCCGCCGATCCAGTAGTACGGAATCCCGCGCGGATCGACCCGCTGGATCAGCTCATCCTGGTACACGCGCTTGCCGAGCCGCGTGACCTCGAAGCCCTCGAACTCGCTCGGGTCCACTGCCGGGACGTTGACGTTGATGAGCTCACCGGGTGCAAGCCCGTGTTCGAGGATGTTCCGCGCGACGACCGCCGCCGCCATGGCCGATAGCGTGAAGTCGGGATGCTCGTAGTACTCCTGCGAGATCGCGAACGCCGGGCAGCCGTTGATGACCAATTCCATCGCCGCGCTGACCGTGCCCGAGTAGGTGATGTCGTCGCCGAGGTTCGCGCCGTAGTTGATGCCCGACGCGACGAGGTCGAAGCCCTGGTCGAAGTAGCCGAGGAACGCGAGGCTGACGGCATCGGTGGGAGAGCCGTCGACCGAGTAGGCGAGCGAGCCGTCGGCGAGCGTGCGCTCGCGAACGCGGAGCGGTCGCATGAGCGTCTTCTGGTGGCCGACCGCGCTCTGGTTGGTGTCAGGCGCGACGACGATGGTGTCGCCGATCGGGTCGAGCGCCTGCTTGAGCGCGAGCAGGCCGCGCAATTCAACTCCGTCGTCGTTGGTGATGAGGATTCGCGGCCGGGTCGTCCAGTCGGGCAGCGGCCGCGCGTGCGCCCGAAGCGCCCTCGGGCCGCCGCGCAGTGCGCTGTCGGCGAGGGGCTCTCCGCGTTCGAGATCGAGGTCGCGTCGCTCGGTCCGTGCTCGTTCCCGGGACATGTCCGGGGGTCTGGGGCTGCGGCTCTCGCTCCCGGCGATCTCCCGGTCGCCTCCGTCGCCCCCGTCGGTCACGACGGGCTGCCGGCGTGGCCCTCTGCCGGCGAGGGCGTGGCCGGTGGCTCCTCGATGTCGGCGTCGAGTCCGGGCGCCGGCTCGCGCGGAACTCGGACGGGCTTGCCACCGCGCCGCTCGAGTCGCCGGGCAGCGCGCGACGCGACGCTTCGCTCGGTGCTCGCGAGGTTGAGGAAGTGGAAGAAGAGTGCCGACAGGACGGCCGCGATCGGGATCCCGAAGATCACGCCGGCGATGCCGGCGACCTTGGAACCGATGAGGACCGAGCCGAGGACGACGATCGGGTGGATGCCGACCGCGCCCTGCATGATCCGCGGCTGAAGGACATTCATCGCGATGAACCAGCCGATGCCCATGATCAGGGCCGTCGGCAGGAGTGACTCCGGCTGGAACACGAGCGCGACGAGCACCGGCGGCACCCACGACACGAACGGCCCGAAGAACGGGATCGCCATCAGGACGCCGGCGGCCGTCGCCGACAGGACCGCGAGCGGCAGGCCAAAGAGCAGGTGGGGCGTCAGGGCGACGAAGAAGTACGACAGGCCCATGATCGCCTGGCCGCGCAGAAAGCCGCCAAACGAGCGCGACGTGGCGGTCTGCAGCACCCGCGCCTCCTCGGCATACGCGGGCGGAACGAGCCGGAACAGGAAGGCCCCGATCTGGGCGCGGTCGAGGACCATCCAGACCGACAGGAAGAACGTGATCAGCAGCGTGCCCAGGATGCCGACGCTGGCAACGGCCAGCTGCTGCACTGGCCCGACGAGCTGGCCGGCAAACACGTTCAGGTTCGCGAGCACGAGGTTGGCCTGCTGCTCGAGGTCGACCTCGCTGTAGCCGAGCGTTGCGAGCCACTCCTGGTATGGCCGCACCAGCTCCGGCAGCTTGCTCCGGATGTTCGGGATCTCGCGAATGAACTGGTCGATCGACGACGCCAGCGCCGCCGAGGCGGCCACGAGGATCGCCAGCCCGACCACGACCACGAGGGCGTAGACGAGCACGGTCGCGGCGGCCGTCGGCAACGCGGGGATCCGCTCGATCAGCCAGGTCACGACCGGGCTGATGACGAACGCGATCAGCCAGGCGAGGAAGAAGACGAGGATGATGTCGCCGAAGAAGTAGAAGGCCGTGATGATCTGCGAGCCCACCACCAAGGCCAGCGCGACGACCCCCAGGACGAGCAACGTCCGGAGGAGCTGGCGATCGCGCGGCTCCAGCTGGTTCTCAAGCATCAACGACCCTTCCTCGGGTCCGGGCCGGCAAGCAACGCGCCGACGCTCCGGTCCATGGTACCGGGAGCGTCGCTAACGGAGACCCATCCGATGGCGGACCTCGGCCATCGTCTCCTCGGCCATCGGGCGCAGCCGATCGGCGCCCATCGCGAGAATTCCCTCGACCTCGCCCGGGTTCGCCAGCAGCTCGAGGTAGCGCTCGCGAGCCGGCGCGTAGTGGCGGATGATCCGCTCCGCGAGCAGCTTCTTGGTGTCGACGCAGCCCGTCCGTGCGGTCCGCTCGCCGTCCCAGATCTCCTCGAAGTCGTCGCCGAAGAAGCGGTGGAGCTGGCAGACGTTGCAGACCTCGGGGCGCCCGGGGTCGGTGCGCAGGATCCGCTTCGTGTCCGTGACCATCGACATGATCTGCTTGCGGATCGTGTCGGGGTCGGCCAGGACGTCGATGGTGTTGCCGACCGACTTCGACATCTTGCGCACGCCGTCGGTGCCGAGCACGACCGGCGCCTCGGTGAACACCGCCTCGGGCTCGGGAAAGGTCTCGCCGTAGCGCGTGTTGAACGCCCGGACGATCTCGCGCGACAGCTCGAGGTGCGCTGCCTGATCCTTGCCGACCGGCACCAGCGACGCCTTGTAGATGACGATATCGCCGGCCTGCAGGACCGGGTACGTGAGCAGGCCATGGTTGATGTCGTGTGGCTGGCTCTGCTTCTTCTCCTTGTACGTCGGCGTCCGCTCCAGCCAGCTCACCGGCGTGACCGTGGCCAGCAGCCAGGCGAGCTCGGTGTGCTCGGGCCGGTGGCTCTGGACGAACAGCGTGCAGCGCTCGGGGTCGAGGCCAAGCGCGAGGAGGCCAGCAGCCATGTCGCGCGTGCGCGCGCGAAGCAGGTCCGGCTCGTGGGTGCTCGTCAGCGCGTGGTAGTCGACGATGCAGTAGATCGCCTCGTACTCGTACTGCAGCCGCACGTAGTTCCGGATCGCGCCGAGCTCGTTGCCGAGATGGATCACGCCCGACGGCTGGATGCCCGAGAAGATGCGTGGGCGCGGCACCCCGGTGTCCAGCGGAGCGGGTGCCGGGGCAAGCTCGATGGTCATCGCCGCGGAGCATAGCCGAGCGATCATCGGCCCCGAAGTCGGCGATGGCCGTCGGCTACCATTTGCGCTGATGCCGAACCCCCGTCACGCGAGCGTCGCTCGATGAGCCGCGCCCCCCTGCGCGTCGCCGTCCTCGGAGCCGGAACCGTCGGGGCAGAGGTGGTCCGCGGGCTGCGCGAGCTGGGCGATCGCCTGGCGCCGGCCGACGGCGGGACCCTGGAACTGACCGCGATCGCCGTGCGCAATCTCGACGCGGCACGCGAGCGCGGCATGCCTGCCGAGATGCTCACCGATGCCCCAGCGCACCTGATCGCTGCGGACGACACCGATGTGATCGTCGAGCTGATGGGTGGCGACGAGCCCGCCTACACGCTGATCGTGGCCGCGCTCGGTGCCGGCAAGGCGGTCGTCACGGCGAACAAGCACGTGATCGCACATCACGGCCCGGAGCTCGAAGCGATCGCCCGCAAGACCGGCGCGGCGCTGCGCTTCGAAGCCGCCGTCGCTGGTGGAATTCCGGTCCTGTCGCCGCTCGCGAGTGACCTCGCGGCAAATCGGATCGGGCGGGTTCGAGGCATCGTCAACGGGACGACGAACTACATCCTCACCGCGATGGCGCAGGAGGGCCGGCCCTACGAGGACGTGCTGATCGACGCGCAGGACCTCGGCTACGCCGAGGCCGACCCGACCGGCGATGTCGAGGGACACGACGCGGTCAACAAGCTGGTGATCCTCGCCCGTCTTGCTTTCGACGTGTGGCTCGACCCGGGCTCGATCGTGGCCGCGCCGCCGACGGCGCGCGGCTCGGGCCGGCCGGGGGTCACCGGCGTGACCGACCAGGAGGTCGAGGGAGCCGGCGCGCTGGGGCTGTCGATCAAGCTGCTTGCCACAGCGACGCGAACCGATGCCGGGATCGTCGCGTCTGTGCTCCCGACCGCGGTGCCGTCCGATAGCCCGTTCGGCTGGACGGACGGGGTGACGAACCGCATCGAGATCGACGCCGAGCCGCTCGGAACGGTCCGCCTGGCCGGACCCGGCGCCGGGGGCGCCGCGACGAGCAGCGCCGTCCTCGGCGACCTGCTGGCTGTGGCGCGCGGGCAGCCGTCGACCTGGGCTGGGCTGCCGCCCGCCGGGGCACCCGCGGTTGCCGCGATCGACGGCCTCGACGCTGCCCGTCACTGGTACGCGTTCGTGCCGCCGGTCGAGGACGTCCCGTTGCCCGAGGCTCTGGCGGAGGCGGCTTCGGTGTCGTTCGAAGAGGGGACTGCGCTGCGGACGGAGGCTGTGACACTGGCCGATGCACGTGCTGCGTTCGACGCGATCCTGCCGCCGGGCACCGACATCACGCTGTATCCCGTCGATGACTGACGGCGCCCGTCCTCGGCTTGTCGAGCGCTATCGCGACTTCCTGCCGATCACCGAGGCGACCCCGAGCCTCAGCCTGGGGGAGGGCTTCACACCGCTCGTCCGGCTTGGCCGGCTGGGCGCGGAGCTCAGTCTCCGCAACCTGTACGCCAAGATTGAGGGCACCAACCCGACCGGCTCGTTCAAGGACCGCGGCATGGTCGTCGCGGTCTCCAAGGCCGTCGAAGAGGGCGCCTCGGCCATCATCTGCGCCTCGACCGGCAACACCTCGGCATCCGCCGCGGCGTACGCCGCTGCGGCCGGGATCGACGCGGTTGTTGTGCTGCCGCGCGGCCAGATCGCGCTCGGCAAGCTGCTGCAGGCCCTGGTCGCAGGGGCGCGCGTTGTGGCAATCGACGGCAACTTCGACCAGGCGCTGGCGATCGTCCGGGCGCTCGCCGAGCAGAACGACCATCCGGTCACGCTCGTCAACTCGGTCAACCCGCATCGAATCTCGGGACAGCGGACCGCGGCGTTCGAGGTCTGCGACGACCTCGGACGGGCGCCGGACATCCTCGCGATCCCGGTCGGCAATGCGGGCAACATCAGCGCGTACTGGGCCGGTTTCCGCGACTACAAGGCCGCAGGCCGAATCGCCGCCCTGCCGCGGATGTGGGGGTTCCAGGCCGCGGGTGCAGCGCCGCTCGTGACGGGACAACGGGTGGACCATCCGGATACCGTCGCCACTGCGATCCGGATCGGCGATCCGGCCTCCGGCACGACCGCGCTGGCTGCCCGGGACGAGTCCGGCGGCCTGATCGACGCGGTGACGGACGACGAGATCCTCGCGGCCTATCGCGACCTCGCCCGGCTCGAGGGCATCTTCTGCGAGCCATCGTCGGCGGCCGGCGTGGCCGGCATCCGGCGCGCGGCGACCGCCGGGCAGATCGATCCCGAGACCGTCATCGTGTGCGTGCTGACCGGTCACGGGCTCAAGGACCCGACAACCGCCGAGGCACAGGCCGGGGGTTGGATCGAGGCCGAGGCCACGGTCGGCTCCGTCGCCGTTGCGCTCGGCTGGTAGGGAGGATCCGATGGTCACGCACTGGCTGGCCGAGCTCGACGGACGTCGTGCCACCGTGGAGGTCCCGGCCACCTCGGCCAACCTCGGAGCCGGGTTCGACTGCCTCGCCGTTGCGCTGGCGCTCACGAACAAGATCACGCTCGAGGTGCGCAGCTGGAGCCGCGGCCAGATCGAGCTCACGGTCGACGGCGAGGGCATTGGCGAGCTGACCGAGGACCGCGAGAACCGGTTCGTGAAGGGTGTCGAGGCGGCCATGCGCGAAGCGCGCGGCGAGCTGCCAGAAGGCGTCGGCTGGCGAGTCGAGATGCGCAACGAGATCCCGCTGGCGCGAGGGCTCGGATCGTCCGCGGCGGCCACGGTCGGCGGGTTGATCGCCGCCAACGCACTGCTCGGCGGGCCACTCGCGTCGCACGACGTGCTCCGCCTTGCTGCCGAGATCGAGGGTCACCCGGACAACGCCGCCGCCGCGCTCCTTGGCGGCTTCGTGGTGTCGGCCGCCGCAGATGGAGGTATCGAGGCCGTGCGCTTCGATGCGCCGCGAGACTTGCGCGCGGTCCTGTTCGTTCCGGACCTGCGGTTGTCCACGACCGAGATGCGTGACGTGCTCCCCGATGTCGTGCCTCGGGCCGATGCGGTGGCCAATCTCGCAGCGGTCGCGGCGGGCGTTGCCGGGCTGGCCACGCGCCGCTACGACCTGCTCCGCCTCCTGACTGTCGACCGCCTCCACGAGCCCTATCGCGCCGCGCTCTACCCGGCGCTCCCTCGTCTGGTTGCGGCGGCGCTTGACGCGGGAGCGCTCGGGGCCAGCCTGTCCGGCGCCGGATCGGCCGTCATCGCGTTCTCCGACGCACTCGCCACGATCTCGCAGATCGAGGCCGGATTCCTGGCCGTGGCCGCCGACATGGACCTGCCCGGACGCGTCCTCGTGCTGGCGCCGCGCAACGCTGGCGTGACGGTCGAATCGCCCGGCTAGCGGTTCGATTGACCGCGAGACTCAGGCGGCGACGCGCTCCTGCCCACCGACGAAGGCGAGGACCTCCGTCCAGGCGGCGGCGCTCTGATCGGCGAACTCGGTGAACTTCCGGTCGAAGAACGAGTGCGGGGCGCCCGCAAAGCTCAGGAAGCGGTGCTCCACCCCGGCAGCGCTGAGCGCCCGGTCGAAGTCGGCGATCGCCTCGGGCGGGATCGACGGATCCGCGCCGCCAAAGAGCCCCAGGACCGGTGAGCGGAAGTCGGCGGCGTCATCCACGGGCGGCGGCAGGTCGTTCCGTGGACCGAGGCCGGCGTGGAGACCGATGACCCCGGCGAGCTCGAGGCCGAACGTTGCCGACAGGAACGAGACCTTCCCGCCGAAGCAGAAGCCGATCGTGAAGATCCCGTCGTCGGAGCCGGTCGCGCGCAGGTGGGCGACCGCCCCATTGACGTCGGCACGGACCTGGTCGAACGCGACGTGCTCCATGTGCTCCTGGTACGCGAATGCTTCGGGCCGGGCGCCGGCCGAGCCTGCCGTGCGCCCGAACCAGTCGATGGCCAGCGCGCGATAGCCGTGCTGGGCGAACCGGCAGGTCAGCTCCTCGTAGTAGGGATGCAGGCCGCGGACGTCGGGCAGGACCACCACGGTCGCGTGCGGATCGCCCTCCGGCGTTGCCTCGAAGGCGGCGAACCGCGTCCCGTCGGCGGACTCGAGCACGAGCGCGCCGGATGTGGCGATCGGCCGATCGCCTGCCAGCATCGGCGGGCTGCTTTCGCGGTCGAAGCACATCAGGCGTCGTCCTTCGCAGGGTCCTCGTCATCTGCTCTACGGGTTCCGCCCTGTGGCGGCGGCTCCCACGCGTACTCCGCGTACCTGAGCTGGCGCTGCTGCAGGTCCGAAAGGCGGTCCTGCTCGCCACGCGCAAGGTCGAGCTCGCGGGCGCGCTCCTCGGCCTCGAGTTCGGCGGGTGTTTGCGGCGCGGCGGGCGAGATATCCAGCCCTGGCTCGGAGGTGCCGCCGAACAGCCGCTTCAGGAAGCCCATGGTTGGCTCATCGTGCCACAGGCCCTCGAGACTGGCGGCGAGGGGTCGTCAGGAGCCCCTGACATGCGGCCCACGCCGTCAGGCGGTGGCGCGGACGCGGCGACGGTCCGGGCTGTGAGGATCAGCGGGCCGTCGGCGGTGATCGCCACGGTGTGCTCGACGTGGACGCCTCGCGACCGGTCCACCGACCGGATCGTCCAGCCATCTCGGTCGATGACGATCTTCGGGCTGCCCGCCAGGAACCAGGGCTCGATCGCGATGACGAGCCCTGGCCGCAATGCGAGGCCGCGCCCCACGACCCCGTCATTGGGGACGTTCGGCGGCCCGTGCATCACCCGTCCGACCCCGTGCCCACCGAACGCGGTGTTGACCTGGTAGCCCGCGCCTCGGATCACGCCACCGACGGCCGCGGAGACGTCGCCCAGGCGGTTGCCTGGCTGCGCGGCGGCGATCCCCGCGGCGAGCGCCCGCTCCGCGGTCTCGATCTGGCGCAGGTCCTCGTCGCGTGGCGTCCCGACCGGGATCGTGATCGAGGAGTCAGCGACCCAGCCGTCGACCTCCGCGGCGAAGTCGAGGCTGACGAGGTCCCGGTCCCGGAGCCGCCGGTCGTGCGGCAGCCCGTGGAGCACCGCGTCGTTGACCGAGACGCATAGCACCTTGCCGAACGGCATCGCGCCGAACGAGGGGTGGTAGTCGATGTAGCAGCTCGTCGCGCGCTGCTCGCGGATCATCGCGTGCGCGATCCGGTCGAGCTCCAGGACGTTGATGCCGACCCGGGTCCGCTCGGCGAGCTCCGTGAGCACCGCCGCGACGAACCGGCCGGCGGGTCGCATCGCCTCGATCTCGTCGCGGCTCCGGAGCTCGATCACGCCCAGATCGTAGCGAAGGCCGGCGCGTCAGCCGGGCGTGGGCACATCTAGACCCAATGGCGCGACGCGGGTACGCGTGGGTCAGTCGAGCCGCTCCACGATCCGAAATCGCTGAAGGACCAAAAGTGTGTCGTCTTCGAGCGCGAAATCAGGGTCGTCGAGCCGTTCCCGGAGCTCGTCGATGTAGCCATTCCAGAACCGCTCGTGGGCGACTCGGAATTCGTGCGCATCGGCGTAGCCCTCGCCCTCGTCGATCGCGTGCCGATCGTCGACATCGGCGAGGCGGACGACGCGGCAGTCGATGGTTTCGATCAGGGCGACCGGACGCTCCTCCGAGTCGAGGAGGACCTCCCTCGCACCGATGACCGGCAGAACGTCGTCGCCGAGCTCGACCTCGACGTGGAGGCCGGCCGTGGTCGTCTTCGCTCCGTCGAGTGCGAGCCGCGTCAGCTCGTCTCGAATCGGACCGGGGAACGCGAACCCCCAGGCCGGCAAGCCATGCAGATCAGGTCGGCGTGACACCAACTTCCTCCTGCTCCGCGTATTCGCTGGGCGGCTGTATCAGCGCGGAATCACCGCCAGGTCACCGGAATCATGCACTCGGCGAATGGAATCGCGTCGTTCGATGGTTACCGCGGTCGATCCATCCGCCGGACGGATGGGCAGGCGGAGGGGACGACACGCGGCGGTCGATACATCCGCTGAGCGCATGTGGCGCCTGTCAGCGCCCCGCCATCCATTCAGAATGCCCGCGACCCGCTGCTAAAATCCGCCGGATATGGCAGCCCCCCTCGTCGTGCAGAAGTTCGGCGGTTCGTCGCTGGCCGGAGCCGATCGGATCAAGCGCGTTGCCCGGCGGATCGCGCGCGAGCGCGCGGCCGGCAACGACCTCGTTGTCGCAGTCTCGGCGATGGGCGACACCACCGACGAGCTCATGGGACTCGCCTCCGCCATCACCGAAGAGCCGGACCTGCGCGAGCTCGACATGCTGCTCGCAACCGGCGAACATCAGAGCGCCACACTCGTCTCGATGGCGCTGCACGCGCTCGGCGTTGCGGCGATCAGCCTCACCGGCCCGCAGGCGGGCATCACGACGGACGGCCGCTACGGCAAGGCGCGCATCGCGAACATCGAGCCGCGCCGCGTCCACCAGGAGCTGGAACACGGCAAGGTCGTGATCGTTGCCGGCTTCCAGGGGCTGAGCGCGCAGGCGATCGGCGACGACGAGATCACGACCCTCGGTCGCGGCGGCACCGATACGACAGCGGTCGCGCTTGCCGCCCGGCTCGGCGCGAACCGCTGCCAGATCTTCACCGACGTCCGCGGCATCTACACCGCCGATCCCCGTCTCGTCCCGGGCGCACGGCAGTTGCCGGTGATCGGCTACGAGGAGATGCTCGAGCTTGCCCACCAGGGCGCACAGGTGATGCAGACTCGTGCCGTCGAGCTCGGCTGGGTCAACGACGTCGTCATCGAGGTCCTCAGCTCGTTCGAGGACGCCCCCGGAACGCTCATCACGGAGGACCCGCTCGTGGAGCAGCGCAATAAGGTCCGCGGCCTGGCCCACGACCGGAATGTCGCCAAGGTGACGCTGGTGGAGGTGCCGGACAAGCCCGGCGTGGCGGCGCACGTGTTCGAGCCGCTCGCCGAGGCCGGCATCAACGTCGACATGATCGTGCAGAACATCGGCCACCACGGCGCCACCGACCTGTCGTTCACCATCCAGCAGGTCGAGCTCGCCCGCGCCAAGCGCCTGCTCGAGCCCATCATTCGCGACCTCGGTTTCCGCGAGATCACCACCGATACGTCGGTCGCGAAGGTGTCGATCGTCGGCGCCGGGATCCAGAACGCCCCGGGCTACGCGGCGCGGATGTTCCGGACGCTGGCCGACGCCGGGGTCAACATCGAGATGATCTCCACGTCGGAGATCCGGATCACGACGATCATCGCCGAAGATGCGCTCGAAACGGCCCTGCGGGCGCTGCACGATGCGTTCGAGCTCGAGCGTCCCGAGACGATCGAAGCCGCGGCGGCCGGCTGACGTCGTGGCGCCGCCCTTCCTCTCGCGCCAGGAGCGCTTCGCCGTCGTCGGCTCGACGAATGATGTCGTGCGCGGCTGGCTGACGGAGGGGACGCCCGAGGTGTGCCTGGCGGTCGCCGACCGACAGACCGCTGGTCGCGGGCGCAATGGTCGTCCGTGGCTGGCGCCGGCCGGTGCTGCCTTGCTGGTATCGCTCGGCTTCCGCCCGGGCTGGTTGCGTCCGGATCGCGTGTGGCGCCTGGCGGCCACGGTCTCGATGGCCATGGCCGACGCGGCTGAGGGGGTGGCCGGACTGCCGGACCGCGCGATCGCGCTGAAGTGGCCGAACGACCTCTACGCACCGGCGAGCGACATCGTGCCGCGAAAGCTCGGGGGCGTGCTCGGCGAGACTGACGGCCTCGGAGGCCGCGACCCGCGTGCCGTCATCGGGATCGGCGTCAACGCCGACTGGGCGCGAGCCGCGTTTCCGCCCGAGCTGGCCGGCACGATGACCTCGTTGCGAGAACTGGCCCACGGCCACCCGATCGACCTGGGCCTCCTGCTCGACGCCTTCCTGTCGCGCCTCGAGGTCATGATCGACGCCCTCCGCGGCGGCCGCTTCGACGTCGTCGACTGGACCGACCGGCAACTGACGACGGGCAGGGAGATCGAGCTCGAGCAGCCCGATGGCCGGCGCCGGCAGCACATGGCGTTGGGCGTCGACGCTGAGAGCGGCGGACTCGTCGTCGAGGACACCACGTCCGCATCGGGCGAACGGATCCTCCACGTCGGCGAGGTGCGCGGGGTTCGCCTCGGCCCCGGCGCGCAGGTCGGGGTGTAACGGAATGGCGCGCCGCGCGATATGGAAGGCAGGCCAGCCGGAGGAGGCGGGTCGTTCGCGGGTCACCCACCTCGATCGCGATCGCGCGCTCGTGGGAGCCGCCCGGATCGATCCCGCTCGGTTCGAGGCCCTGTACCGGAAGTACCTCGCCCAGGTGTACAGCTACGCCTTCTACGAGCTCGGCGACCACCACGACGCCGAGGACGCGACCGAGCGCACGTTCGTCGCCGCACTCACGAACCTCCACCGGTTCGAGGAGCGAGCGCGGCCAGAGGACGGCAACGGCGCATCCACATTCCGGGTCTGGCTGTTCCGTATCGCCCGAAACGTCGTCGCCGACCGCCAGCGCGCTCGCTTCCGGCGGCCCGAAGAGGCGCTCGACGCCGCATCCGACGTCGCCGGCACGGCCGACCCGGCCGCAGAAGTCGCCCGGCGCGAGGAGGCGAGCGCCGCGTGGCAGGCCGTGGCACGGTTGCCCGGCGATCGGCGGCGCGCCGTGGTGCTGCGCTTCGTCGACGAGATGTCGACCGCGGAGATCGCCGGCGTGCTCGGCCGCTCGGAGGGCGCGGTCCGTGTGCTGATCCATCGCGCGCTGCGGTCGGTCGCCCGCGACCTCGACAGGGAGCGCCGGTGACCGCCGCTGCTCGGGACGGCGGTGAGATCGAGGCGCTCGTCACCGATCGGTACCTGGAGTCGCTGCTGACCCTTGGGCTCGACGACACGGGGCCGGCGTCGCTCGGCGCGACGATCGCCGCCCGTCTCCAGCCGCAGGTGCGACTAGCTTCGGAGCGCCTGGCCCGCGACGCACCCCGCTACCACCCGTCATTCCGGTTCGAGGAGCGGGTGGCCCTCAACCTGGCCGACATTGCGGCATCGATGCGCGTCCAGCAGGCCGCCGGCGGCGAAGGCACGGTCGTGCCGTTCGGGCTCCGGGCGAACGTCGATGGCGACACGTTCGACGCGAACGGCGACCTTCTCTTCGATGGGCCGCTCGACGAACGTCCCGACCGGCGGCCGCTGCTGATCGGCGGCGCGCTGACCTCAGCCGCACTGTCGCTCGCCGGCGCGGCGTTCGTGGCGTGGTGGCGGACCCGGCCCGACACGCCGATGGCGCGCGCCGTCCGGGCCGTCGGGCGGGGGCGGCTCGCCTGATGCCGCCCATCAAGTTCCCGTCGTTCCGGCCGAAGCGAAACGTCTACCCGCCGGACCTGTGGACGAAGTGCCCGTCCTGCGAGGAGATGCTCTTCAACAAGCAGCTCGACAAGGCGATGCGCGTCTGCCCGGCCTGCGGCCACCACTTCCGCCTCGCCGCGTCGACCCGAATCGAGCAGCTTGCCGATCCCGGCACCTGGGACGAGCGGGACGCCGGGCTGCAGTCTGTCGACGCGCTCGGGTTCGTCGACCAGAAGGCGTACCCGGACCGGTTGGCTGCGGCGCAGACCGTCACCGGGATGCGCGATGCCGCGGTGTGGGGCACGGCCGACATCGGCCGCAGTGAGGTCGCGCTGTGCGTGATGGACTTCGGGTTCATGGGCGGTTCGATGGGAGCCGTGGTCGGGGAGAAGGTGACGCGTGCCGCCGAGCACGCCCTCGCCGCCCGGATCCCGCTCATCGTCGTGTCGTCGTCCGGCGGGGCCCGGATGCAGGAGGGCACGTTCGCCCTGATGCAGCTCGCGAAGACACTGGCTGCGATCGAACGGCTGCGTGCCGCGGGCGTGCCGTTCATCAGCGTCCTGACGGACCCGACGACCGGTGGCGTGTTCGCGTCCTACGCCGCGGTCGGTGACGTGAACGTGGCCGAGCCCAAGGCGCTTATCGGCTTTGCCGGGGCGCGTGTCAGCGCGGGCACGATCTCGCAGGAGCTGCCGCCCGGGTTCCAGCGGTCCGAGTTCCTGTTCAGCCACGGGTTCGTGGACCGGGTGGTCGAGCGCCCTGACCTCCGCGACGAGCTGGCCCGCCTGCTGCGGTTGCTGCGCCCGGCCGAACCCGTTTCGGGCAACGGCGAGCTCGACGTGCTGCCCGGCCTGCCCGCCTTCCGTCCGCTGTCGTTCCTCAGCGATCTCGCCGACCGCGTTGCCGAGGCCGGCACGAACGGCGCCGAGCCGGAGCCGCTGCCCGACGACGGCGCCGGCGATCGGACGGAAGAAGTGTGGGGTCGCGTCCAGCTGGCCCGGAACCTGCGCCGCCCGCGGACCATCGAGTTCGTGAACGCCATGACCGAGGACTTCGTCGAGCTGCACGGCGACCGGCTGTTCGGCGACGACGCTGCGATCGTGACCGGCCTGTCCCGGCTCGACGGTCGAGTGATCGCCGTCGTCGGCCAGCAGAAGGGCGCTGACACCGACGAAAACATCCGGCGCAACTTCGGGATGCCGCACCCCGAGGGCTATCGCAAGGCGATCCGGATCATGGAGCTGGCGGAACGGTTCCGCCTGCCGGTCATCACATTCGTCGACGTGCCTGGAGCCCATCCCGGCGCCGAGTCCGAGGAGCGCGGCATCGCCGAGTCGATCGCGCGCTCGGTCGCGCTCATGACCCGGCTGCGGACGCCGATCGTGACGGTGATCACCGGGGAAGGCGGCTCGGGCGGAGCGCTGGCCATCGCCGTGGGTGATGTCGTCATTGCCCTCGAGAACGCGGTCTACTCGGTGATCAGCCCGGAGGGCTGCGCGTCGATCCTGTGGCGGACGCCCGACGAGGCGCCAACGGCCGCCGTCGCGATGCGGATGACGGCCGCCGAGCAACAGGCCCTCGGCGTCGTCGACATCGTCGTGCCCGAGCCTGCGGGTGGTGCCCACACCGACGTCGCGGAGACCGCCCGGCGGCTGCGCGCGGTGATCGTGGCCCAGCTCGAGGCACTCACGCCGGTGCCGATCGACGGCCTGCTCGAGGCGCGCTACCGGCGCTACCGCGATCTCGGGCCGTACACTGCGGTTGAAGCACCGACGGCCGCGCCGTCGGTGAGCCGGGGACTCGCCGATCGCCTGCGCGAGCTGATCGGATCCGGCCGGTGGCCCATGCCGGTTGCACCGGGCGTGCGGTCGCGCGATGAGCCGCCCGCCAACGAGGAGGTCTAGCGAGTGCGCGAGTCGCGTCCGGTCGAGGATGCCGCCGATGGTGGCCATGCCGCCGACCATGCGGCGATCGAACGCCTGGCGAGTGAGCTGCTGCCGGCGCTGATCGCGAAGCTCGGCGCGACTGGCCTCGGCGAGCTCGAGGTTCGCCAGGATGGCTGGCGCGTCCGGCTCCGACGACCCGCCGACGGGGCCGCGCGGGGGGAGCGCCGGCCGGCGGGCGGTGCCGCGCGCTCGCAACCTGGCCACGCCGGCCACGGCCACGGACTGCTCCCAACGGAGGGGCACCGCGGCGCACGAGCGGCGGCAAGCACCAACGGCGCGGGCCCCGGCCAACAGGTTCCGGTGGGACCCGGCCCGGGGATGCCTGCAGCCGTGCCTACCGACGGGCCAGCGGTCGCCGTTTCGCCTGCGGTCGGAGTCTTCCGCCCGAACGCCGATACGACCGCCGGACGCAGGGTTCGCGCCGGCGACCGGGTCGGCGTGGTCGACGTGCTCGGCGTTCCACAGGAGGTTGTCGCCCCCGTCGACGGCATCCTCGGCGAGCAGCTCGTCGATGGCGGCGATGCCGTCGAGTACGGGCAGGACCTGGTCGTCATCGAGTTCGTCGAAGCCCCGGCGATGGACGGCTGAGGGGTGTTCCGCAAGATCCTCATCGCGAACCGCGGCGAGATCGCCCTGCGGGTGCTGCGGGCCTGCCGCACGCTCGGGATCGAGGCGGTCGTCGTCTATAGCGAGGCCGACCGCGAGTCGCTGCCGGTCCAGCTCGCCGACGAGGCGATCTGCATCGGCCCCGCCGACGCGCGCCGCTCGTACCTGTCGGCGCCGGCGGTCATCTCGGCGGCGCTCGTGACGGACTGCGACGCGATTCACCCGGGCTACGGCTTCCTGTCCGAGGACGAGGGTTTCGCGGACGTCGTGGCCGCGCACGGCCTGACGTTCATCGGCCCACCCGCCGACGTGCTCGAGCGGTTCGGGAGCAAGGAGGCGACCCGCCGCCTGCTCAGCTCGCACGGGCTGCCGACGATCCCGGGCTCCGACGGGATGCTGCGCGACGACCTGCACGCCCTCGGCGAGGCGGAACGGATCGGCTACCCGGTGCTCATCAAGCCGTCGGCCGGTGGCGGGGGAAAGGGCATGCGCATGGTGCGCACCGCGCGTGAGCTCGAGTCGGCGCTGCGCGTCTGCCGCTCCGAGGCCAAGGCCGCATTCGGCGACGACTCGCTCTACCTCGAGAAGTGGCTCGACGAGAACCGCCACGTCGAGGTGCAGGTGGCAGTCGACCGATACGGCCGTGGCGTCCATCTCGGCGAGCGCGACTGCTCGGTCCAACGCCGCCACCAGAAGATCATCGAGGAGGCGCCGACACCCGCGCTCTCTGCGGCCGCCCGCGAGGACCTCGCCCTGCGCGCGATCAAGGCGGTGGTCGCCGCCGGGTACGAGAACATCGGCACGCTCGAGTTCCTCATCGACCGCAACGACAACCCCTATTTCATCGAGATCAACTGTCGCATCCAGGTCGAGCACCCGGTGACCGAGATGCTGACCGGTATCGACCTCGTCGCGACTCAGATCGGAATTGCCGCGGGGGAGCCGCTCGGCTTCTCACAGTCGGACGTGGAGCTGCGCGGCCACGCGATCGAGTTCCGCATCAACGCCGAGGATCCCGCCTTCGATTTCCGGCCGGCGACCGGCGTTGTCGAGCGCTACCACGCGCCCGGCGGGCCAGGTGTGCGGATGGACTCGCACCTGTACGAGGGCTACGAGGTCCCGCCGTTCTACGACTCGCTCCTCGGCAAGCTCATCGTCTGGGGCCCGGACCGGGAAGCCGCGATCGCCCGGAGCCGCGTGGCGCTCGACGAGCTGCTGGTCGAGGGGATCACCACGAATGTCTCGATCCACCAGGCCCTGCTCGGCAACGAGGCGTTCCTCGAGGGTCACATGACGACCAACCTGCTGGACCGCGTCGGGGCTGCGGCATTCCTGGCCGCCGCCGGTTGCTCGTGACGGCGCTCAAACCAGGGGCGCGGTGTGGGCTGTTGCGTGCAGGGTGTGGAACATTCCGAGCGCGGACCCCGGCCGGGACCGGCATCCTAGGAGCGTCCCCACTGCCCCGGAGCTGCCAGTGACCGAAACCACGACAAAGCCGGATGCGCTCGCTCCGGCGGGTACCGTCCATACGACCCGCGAGATCGAGGCGCTGATCCCGCATCGCTGGCCGTTCCTGCTCGTCGACCGTATCGTCGAGTACGAGCCGGAGCAGAAGCTGATCGTCGGCATCAAGGGCGTCACCGCGACCGAGTGGTTCTTCCAGGGCCACTTCCCCGGGCTGCCCGTGATGCCGGGCGTGCTGCAGGTCGAAGCGCTCGCCCAGACGATGGCGGTCTACGTGGCGAAGCAGCCGGGCTTCGGCGATCGGATCGGGCTGTTCGCCGGGATCGACGAGGTCCGCTTCAAGCGCATCGTCGTCCCGGGCGACACGCTCCGACTCGAGATCACGATGGAGAAGCTTGGCTCACGGTTCGGCAAGGGACGTGGCGTCGCCACCGTCGATGGCGAGGTTGCCTGCGAAGGCCTCCTCTCGTTCATCATCCCCTCTGCGGACGTCTTGCGATGACGCGCCTCGCCTCGTTCAGCGACGTCCACGGCAACCTCTCCGCGCTCGAAGCGGTGCGGGCGGCGGTCGTCGCCTCTGCTCCCGACGTCGTCATGGTCGCGGGCGACCTCGTTCTCAACGGCCCCGATCCCGCCGCGGTCGTCGACGGCCTGCGCGAGCTCGAGGCCTCTGGGGCGCTCATCGTGCAGGGCAACACCGACATCGCCGTCGCCGACTTCGACTACGCCGCCGCCTTCCCGCAGTTCACCGACGGCGTCCCGGACACGTTCGTGGCCGCCGCCGAGTGGGCCCACGAGTCGCTCGGCCCCGAACGCGGTCGACTGGCTGCGACGTCTCCCGGCCGAGCGCCGGGTTCGCACCGACGACGACACGCTCGTGCTCGCCTGCCACGCCTCGCCGGGCTCGCAGACGGCCGGCTTCGACCAGGCGCTGGATCCGACGGTCATCATCGAGCGGGTCGCGCGGACCGACGCGCGAGTCATCATGTGCGGCCACACGCACCTGCCCGACGTGCGCGACCTCGGCTGGAAGGTGATCGTCAACGACGGCTCGGCGGGCTACATCTTCGACGGCGACCCGACCGCCTCCTGGGCGCTCGTCGACATCGTCGATGGCGAGGTGACCGTCGAGATCAAGCGCACCGAGTTCGACGCGCTCGCCGTCGCCAACGCGATCTCCGCACGCGGCCTGCCGGGGGACGTCTATCGGGCGGCCACCGTGCGCACCGGAAAGCTTGTGCGATGAACGACACCAACGGTCGCCGGGTCGTCGTCACGGGCATGGGGCTCCTCACGCCGCTCGGCAACGACGTCGCCACGAGCTGGACGAACCTGGTCGCCGGCCGCTCCGGCATTCGCCGCATCGAGGCGTTCGACCCGTCGCGGGTCTCGTCGCAGATCGCCGGCGAGGTGCACGATTTCGACGCGAGTGGCGTTCTCGATCGCAAGGAGCAGCGCCGGACCGACCGCTACATCGCATTCGGGCTGGTCGCCGCGCGCCAGGCGCTGGACCAGGCCGGGTTTCCAGATCGTTTCGAGGGTGACCTCGCCGAGCGGACCGGGGTGATCCTGGGCACCGGACTGGGCGGCGTCGGCACGCTCGTGGACGGCATCACGACGAATGCCCAGCGCGGCCCCGACCGCATCAGTCCATTCCTCGTCCCGATGGGCATCCCGAACGTCGGCGCGGGCCAGATCGCGATCAACTTCGGCATGACCGGCCCGAACTTCACGACCGTGTCGGCGTGCGCCACCGGCGGCCACGCCATCGGCGAATCCTCGGAGACGATCCGCCGCGGTGACGCGGACGTGATGATCGCCGGAGGGGCCGAGGCCGGAATCTACGAGCCGATGGTGGGTGGGTTCGCGTCCATGCGGGCGCTGTCGACGCGCAACGACGACCCCGAGGGCGCGTCGCGTCCGTTCGACAAGGGTCGCGACGGGTTCGTGATCAGCGAGGGCTGCGGCGTGGTCGTCCTCGAGGCGCTGGAACACGCTGACGCCCGGGGTGCACCCATCCTGGCGGAGCTGACCGGCTACGGCGCCACCGCCGATGCATCGCACATCACGCTCCCGGCCCCGGGCGGGATCGGTGCCGTCCGCGCGGCGCGGCGGGCGCTCGAGAAGGCAGGCATGTCGCCCGACGAGATCGACCACGTGAACGCCCATGCCACGTCCACGCCCGAGGGCGACAAGGCAGAGCTCCAGGCGCTGCGCACGATCTTCGGTGAGCGCGTCGGCGAGGTGCCGATCACGGCCAACAAGTCCATGGTGGGGCACACCCTCGGCGCGGCCGGTGCGATCGAGGCGATCTTCACGATCCTCTCGATGCGGGACGGCTGCGTGCCCCCGACCATCAACCTCGAGGACCCTGACGAGGCGGGCGAGGGCCTCGACCTGACGCCGAATGTCGCAGGCCGCCGGGACATGCGGGCCGCGCTCAGCAACTCGTTCGGGTTCGGCGGGCAGAACACCGCCCTGGTGTTCCGTCGGTGGGATGCATGACGGACGAACATCTCCCCACGAACGGATCCGCCGAGCCCGTGGCGGAGCCCGAGATCGCCGAGGCGCCCGCGATCGCCGAACCCGAGGCGGCTGCCGAATTCGACGTGGTCGAACCGGCCGCCGATGCCGACCTGCTCGCGCTGATCGACCGGCTCGCCGGGCTGCTCGAGCGATCCGACCTCACCGAGCTCGAAGTCGAGGCCGGCGGCACGGGCCTTGTCCTGCGTAAGCCGGTCGCCTTCGCGGCGGCGGCGGTCGTCGCAGGCGCGGCTCCGGTCGTCGATGTCGCCGCGCAGGCCGCGGTCGCAGCGCCCGAACAGCCGCCATCCCGTCCCGCGGTTATTGCACCGCTGACCGGGATCTACTACGCCTCGCCGGCCCCCGGTTCGGCGCCCTACGTGCAGGTTGGCGGCGAGGTCGCCATCGGCCAGGTGATCGGGTTGATCGAGGCCATGAAACTGTTCAACGAGATCAAGTCGGACCTCGCCGGACGCGTCGTGAAGGTGGTTGCCGAGAGCGGCGCGCTCGTCAAGGCCAAGCAACCGTTGATCGAGGTGGACCCGCTGTGAGCGCCTCGCGCCATGCGCACGTAACCGGGTGGGGGCGGTATGCGCCGGCCCAGGTCCTGACAAACGCCGACCTCGAGCGGATGGTCGAGACGAACGACGAGTGGATCAGGACGCGAACCGGGATCCGCGAGCGTCGCGTGGCGGCAGCGCACGAGACGACGGCGTCGATGGGCGCGGTCGCCGCCCTCCGCGCCATCCGCACGGCCGGCCTCGACCCCGACGACGTCGACCTGATCCTGCTTGCGACATTGACGCCCGACTACTGGATGCCGTCCACGGCCGCGCTGGTGAAGGAGGCCATCGGCAACACGAAGGCGGCGGCGTTCGACGTCATGGCTGCCTGCTCGGGCTTCGTGTACGCGTTCTCGACCGCGCAGGCGTACATCAATGCGGGGCTCGCGCAGCACGTCGTGGTCATCGGCGCGGAGCTGCTGACCCGCTTCCTCGACTACACCGACCGGAGTACGTGCATCCTCTTCGGCGACGGTGCCGGAGCGGTCGTCCTGAGCGCCAGCGATCAGCCGGGCGGCGCGCTCGGGATCGAGCTGACGACCGACCCACAGGGCGCGTACATGATCTGGCTCCCGGCGGGTGGGGCAAAGGCACCGCCCTCCGCGGACACGATCGCCCGTGGGGAGCACTACGTCCGGATGGAGGGCAACGCCACCTATCGGTTCGCGACGAAGACGATGGCGACCACGGCCCTGGAGTCGATCCGGCGGTCCGGCCTCACCGCGGACGACATCGACCTGTTCATCCCGCACCAGGCCAACATCCGGATCATCGAGGCGGTCGCCAAGGGCCTCGACCTGCCGATGGAGCGGATGTTCGTCAACCTCGACCGGTACGGGAACACGTCCGCGGCTTCGGTGCCGATCGCCCTCGCGGAGGCCGTCAACGAGGGCCGGGTGCAGGTCGGCGACAACGTCACGATGGTGGCCTTCGGCGCCGGGTTCACCAGCGGCGCGGTGACCGTCCAGTGGACGGCAGATCCGGCCCGGGGGATCGCCGGAGATGCGGCCGTCGACCCGGCCGACGTGCACGTCCGGCTGCCCGTGGACTGGGACTCGGTCGATCCGATCCCGGCGGCCCTCGCGGAGTTGATGAACAGGCCGGGGCCGGTCGATGTCCCGCTCGACGACGTCGTACCGGGCGAGCCGGAACCCGCGCGGCAGCCAGTCGGTCGCTGACCGGGGAGCCGGTCGAAAGAGGAGCGCAGGCATGATCGATCTCGCCGGCAAGGTCGCCCTGATCACCGGAGGCTCGCGCGGGATCGGCCGGGCGATCGCGTTGCGACTCGCCGGTCAGGGCGCGGACATCGCCTTCAGCTACCGGGGCAACGAGGAAGCGGCCACGGCGACTGTCGCGGATCTCGAGGCGCTCGATCGGCGCGCCGTCGCGATCCAGGGTGACGTGCGAGATCCCGAATTGGCGGATGCCGTGGTGAAATCCGCGCTCGAGGCGTTCGGCAAGATCGACATCCTGGTCAACAACGCCGGCATCACCCGTGACGACCTGATCATGCGGATGAGCCTCGACGACTGGAAGGACGTGCTCGAGACGAACTTGTTCGGGGCGTTCTGGACGACCAAGGCCGTGACCCGGCCGATGCTGAAGGCACGCTCCGGGCGGATCATCAACATCACGTCCGTGTCGGGGCAGGCGGGGCAGATGGGCCAGGCCAACTACTCGTCCGCGAAGGCAGGGCTGATCGGGTTGACGAAGGCCACGGCTCGCGAGCTGGCCTCACGCGGAATCACCGCGAACGCGGTCGCCCCCGGGTTCGTGCTGACGGAGCTGACGGAAAACCTGCCAGAGGATCTCAAGGCGCAGCTGGTCGAGCGGACGCCGCTCGGCCGCTTCGGCACGACCGAGGAGGTCGCGTCCGCGGTCGCTTTCCTCGCCAGCGACGAGGCCTCGTTCATCACCGGCCAGGTGCTTGCGGTCGACGGCGGCCTTGTGATGATGTGATGGCGGCCTGACGGTCGGCGCGGTGTAGGCTCGGACGATGCGGATCGAGCAGTTCGCGATCGACGGCCTTGGCCACCTGTCGACGCTGCTCGCCGACGACGATGTGGGCGTCGCCGCCGTGGTCGATCCACGCCGTGACGTCGACGTGTATCTCGCCGCAGCTCGCGAGCGCGACCTGCGCATCACGCACGTCGTCGAAACGCATCTCCACAACGACTACGTCTCCGGCGGGCGTGAGCTCGCAGCCCTGACCGGGGCGAACCACCGGATCGGGGCGGGGGCCGAGCTGCGCCATGAGCACGAGCCGGTGCGCCACGGCGACTCGTTCGACGTTGGGGAGCTGCGGTTCACGGCGCTCGACACGCCCGGACACACGCCGGAGCACGTGAGCTATGCGGTGGCGGACCTGAGCCGTGCCGAGGAACCAGTTCTGCTGCTGACCGGCGGCTCGCTCCTCGTCGGGGCGGTCGGCCGCACGGACCTCCTCGGCGACGAGCATGCGCTGCCGTATGCCCACGGGATGTTCCGCTCGCTCCACGACGTGCTGCTCCCGCACGAGGACTTCGTCGGCGTCTATCCGACGCACGGAGCCGGCTCACTGTGCTCGACCGGCATCTCGTCGACGCCGCGTTCGACAATCGGCTACGAGCGGCGGCATAACGCTCTGCTGGCACCGATGGACGTGGATGCGTTCGCCCGCGCGCTGCTGTCCGGCCAGCCGAGCTTTCCCCGCTACTTCACCCGGATGCGGCCCACGAACCAGGCTGGGCCGCGCCTCCTCGGGGCGACGATCCCGGCATCGATGCCGTTGGGTCTCGACCAGGTCCGGGCGGCGATCGAGCATGGCGCGCTGGTCGTGGACGCGAGGGCGCCCACTGCCTGGACATCGGCGCACGTCCCCGGGTCGGTCTCGATCCCTGCCGGCTCGTCCTTCGGGACGTGGCTCGGCTGGGTTGTCGACGCCGATCGGCCGACGATCCTCGTCCTCGAGCACGCCGAGGACGCCGACGACCTGATGCGGCAGGCGTTCCGCGTGGGGCACGAGACGATCCTCGGGCACGTGGCGGGTGGGTTCCGGACCTGGGTGGAGGCCGGTCTCCCGATCGAATCGACGGGTCGTCTGACCGTCGACCAGCTGGCAGGCGCCCTGGGCGGGGCTCCGGACGAGGCGCCATTCGTGCTCGACGTGCGGCAGGCGAGCGAGTTCGAGGCCGGCCACGTCCAGGGTGCGCGGCATCTCACCGCCGGAACGCTCCCCGACGAGCTCGAGACGTTGCCCCGCGACAAGCCGATCGCCGTGATGTGCGCGTCGGGCTACCGGTCGTCGGTCGCGGCCTCGCTGCTCGATCGGGCCGGTTTCGAGCACGTATCGTGGGTCGCGGACGGCGTTCCGGCGTGGCGCGCCGCTGGCTACGAGCTCGAGTACGGCGAGGGAGCAGCGGCGGCGCCGTCCGCTGCGAGCACGACTCGCCTCGGCGTCGAGGAGCCGGCCGGCCCGCACCGCCACTAGCGGGCGCTCGCAGACCCAGCCACCCACAGGATCCCGTCGCCGGGGAACGGCTGCCGGGGAGCGGCAAGAGCGTGGCGGATTTCGGTGGCTCGCACCGGGAACGTCGCTGCCACGAGCGCCGGGTGCGCGCGGACCAGGGCGCGATGATGATGCGTGGGCGGCACGGCGAGGACGACATGGACGCAGCGATCCGACCTGAAGCGCACCCGTGCGGCCTCGCGCTTGGCGTGGAGTTCCCGCTGGATCTCCTCGAGCCGGCGAATCCGGGACTCCACCTCGACCAGGACGACGCACAGCGCTGACCACAGGCAGAGATCGACCGATCGACGACCTGGCAGAGACGCCTCGGGCTCGACCTTCCAGTCGGTGGCAGCCATGGCGATGACGCGCTCCACGAGCCGCGCATGAGCCGCGTCGTAGATCATGGCCGACCGTTCGGGGTAGAGCTGCATGCGGAAGTCCGCGCCCAGCACCGCACATGCACGTGCGCGGATCGCAGGACCAACCGATGAGTCACCCTGCTCGAGGCGCGTGATCACCGACCGGTCAACATCGATTGCGATGGCGACCGCTCGTTGGGACACGCCGATCCGTAGCCGGAGCTCGCGGTAGTCCTCGCCGAACCGGAAGGCGGTTCGGCGTAGCTCCCGGTCGCCCTGCTGAAGGGCCGACCGGCGAACGCCACCCGGTCCATTTTTCTTCATTGCGGTTCTCCGCTCGCGTCGAAGGTTTGCGGCGGTGCGCGTAGAACAGCAGATCGCCCTTATCCGGCGATCAACCGGCTCCAAATGGTTCGATTTCCGGAGATCGGTGCGCACCGAGCACCAAGTCGACGTCAGAGGACCGATCGAGGCCCCGAGGGGTCGATTTTGTTGCTCCACGAACACGGGCGCGTAACGAGGCGCGGGCACTGCGGCCCGCGCAACCAGTACCCACGTACTCCCCGGCACCAGTACCGACGACCCCCCACGAACGGCACCGATTCGGTGGGACGATGCGCCTCGTGAGCTCGCCCCTCCGGACCCGTCTCGACGACATCGGTTCCGGCGGACCGTCGGCAACGACGGCGCACCTGACCGGACGGCCGACGTTGTTTCAGCGCTGGTTCGGACAGGGCTCGCCCGGGGTCCGCCAGGGCTCCTCGTTCGAGCTAACGAGCGCGGGCGCGACCTGGACCGATGCCGAGCTCCCGTCCGATCCGGGAGCTGGCGAACCTCCGGAGCAGGACGTCCCTTCATTCACGGACCCTGCGGCCGAGGCCGGCAGCTACCTCGAGAGCATCCGCGAGATCTGCGCGCGTCTTGCCTCGCACGACGAACGCGCCGATGTCCTGCGGGCGATCGCCGAGCAGACGAGGGTCGCCCTCCGGACCGACATCGTGACGATCCGCCTCCTGGCGGGGGACCTGCTGCGGGTGGCCGCCCTGGCAGGCGTCGATGTCGATGGTGCCGCTCGTTTGCCGCTGACCCGCCATCACGAGGGCCCGATCGGCGAGGCGCTGCGCACCGGCTGGCCGATTGCCGAGCTCGATCTGATCGCGCCGCTCATGCAGGACGGTCGGGCGATTGGGGTGCTCGCCGCCGTCACCCGCGAACCGCGTGACTGGACCGCGCACGACGTCTCGTTCATCCGTACCGTGGCGACCCATGTCTCGATTGCTTTGCGCAATGTCGAACTCGTCGAGCAGGCCGCCGCGCGGGCCGCACAGCTCTCGGTCCTCCAGGCGGCGTCCGCGCGGATGAACCGTGAGAACTCCGTCGAGCAGGTCGGGCGGGCAGTCGTCGAGGAGACTCGCAGCATCATCGACTACCACAACGCCCGGGTGTACCTGGTCGAGCCGCTGGGCGACGTCGTCCCGATCGCCTTCGAGGGCGTGGTCGGCACCTATGACGATGTCGACTTCGACCTCCTGCGCTGCAAGATGGGTGAGGGCTTCACGGGCTGGGCCGCGCTCCACGGCGAGCCGCTCCTCGTAAACGACGCCAACGCCGACCCGCGCGGCGTGTCGATCGCGGGGACCGACGACGTCGACGAATCGATGCTTGTCGTCCCGATGCGCTACGACCGGACGGTCGTCGGCGTGATCACGCTCTCGAAGCTCGGGCTGGGCCAGTTCGGACCCGAGGACCAGCGACTCCTGTCGATCCTCGCCGATCAGGCCGCGACCGCGCTCGAGTCGGCGCGGCTGCTCGCCCGCTCGCAGGACCTCGCCGGAGAGCTCCGCCGGCTGCTCGACATGAGCAGCCAGCTGTCGGGCAGCCTCGACCCACGCCAGGTCGCGAACCTCATCGCACGCCACATCGCCGACGCGCTCGGCTTCGAGGAGTGCGCGATCAGCTACTGGGACCGGGCGCGTGGACGCGTCGTGTCGCTCGGCTATTATCCCGAGTCCGCGATCGACACCCTCGAGCCGTTCTTTGACGTGTCGGGCTATCCCGAGACATTGCGCGTCCTTGAACGGCAGGAGGTCGCGATCATCGACACTGAGGACCCGACGGCCGATCCCAGCGAGGTGGCGCTGCTCCGCCACGACGGCAAACGCGGCCTGCTGATGCTGCCGCTCGTCGCGAAGGACCAGTCGATCGGGCTGGTGGAGCTGTTCGCGACGACGCCGGTGCAACTCACCGACCAACGCCTCCAGCTCGCCCGGACGATGGCCAACGAGGCGGCGATGGCGCTCGAGAACGCGCGGCTTTACGAGGACGCGCGCAACCTCGCGGACCGCGACCCACTGACCGGCTTCTACAACCACCGGTTCCTGCACGAGCGCCTCGGCGAAGAGATCGTCCGGGCCCAGCGTGCGCGCCGGCCGCTGAGCATGCTCATGCTCGACCTCGACGACTTCAAGCTCGTCAACGACACGTTTGGCCACCTGTTCGGCGACCGTGTGCTCACCTGGACTGCCGAGCTGATCCGTTCGACGCTGCGCGGCTCTGATATCCCGGCGCGCTACGGCGGCGACGAGTTCGCGATCATCCTGCCCGAGACAGACCACGACGAAGCACGTCGGGCGGCCGAGCGCATCCTCGAGGCGTTCCGCGAGCAGGCGTTCGTCGGCGAGCAGCGTGGCCCGGTGCCGGTCAGCGCATCGATCGGGGTGGCGACGTATCCCCAACACGGGCGGACGCCGACGGAGCTGATCGCGGCTTCGGACGGAGCCCTGTACACGGTCAAGCGCGATGGCGGGCACGACGCCGCCGTCGCGGCCGGGACGGCCGCCTAGTACCGAAGTACTGCGCCATCCCGGCGAGGAGTACCACGCCGCGGCATGGACGCGCGGCGCGCGGCACGGCATGCTCCAATACCGAACGTGCGCAGACCCCTCTCGACCCCATCACGGCACACTGACCAACACGATCCGCGGATCCAGCGGTCGTGGTGGGCCGTCGTCGGCATCTTTATTGCCCTCGGCCTGATCGCCGCGTTCCGCCTTCTCGCCGACGCGGGCAGCCTGCTCGACTGGCTCGTGCTCGCACTGGTCGTTGCCGCCGGGGTCGCCGCGATCGTTCACCGGGACGCGGTCGCTTCACTTGAAGCCGAGCAGCGAACCGAGGCCGAGTCATTCGCCCGGATCCTGTCGGGCCTGTCCCGGTCGGTGTCGCCCGACGCCGTGGTCGACGCGATCGTCAAGGAGCTCGCGATGGCAACGCGTGCCGATCACGTCGTGGTCGCCCGCCGGCGCCCGGGCTCGCGAGTCCTCGATGCGACCCTCGTGAGCTCACTGCCCGGCGTTCCCGACTCGACGACGATCCTGCCACTCTCGGACCTCGAGGAGCGGATCAACGAAACCGCGGACCGGCAACGGGTCGCTGCCGAAACGGTCGCGATACCAATCGAGCCCGTGCCCGTCGCGGCCGCCGCCGGCGTGCAGGTGGACGGATCGGTTCCCGTCATGGCGCGGCAGGCCGCCGCGCAGCTCGCGGAACCCGAGCTCGAGGACGTCGCCCCCGCGCCGCCTGCGACCGACGTCCGCGGTGTCACGAGCAGTCCGCAGCAGGTCGCCGAGCGCATTGCCACCCGGGTTCGACGCGCCTACGGCCTGCGCGACACGATCGCCGCGCCGCTCGTGGCCGAGAGTGCGGTCATCGGCGCGATCGTGCTCTCACGGCGGGTCGCAGATCCATGGCCGGCCACCGCCCGCCGGCTCCTCGACGGCGCCGCCCGCGAGGCGTCCACCGCGCTGTCGCGGGCCTATTCGCATCAGGCGGCCGAGGTCCATGCCTCGGTCGACGCTCTAACCGGGCTGCCGAACCGGCGCTACTTCGACGAATTCTGCGGGCTCATGGCTCGCAGGCGCCGGGCGGACGATGCGGTCGGTGTCCTCATGATCGACATCGACAGGTTCAAGGACCTCAACGACCGTTACGGCCATGCCGCCGGCGACCAGGTCCTGCGGGCCGTCGGTGGCGCGATCGTTGGGGCGGTCCGCGACGACGACGTTCCGGCGCGCTACGGCGGGGAGGAGTTCGTCGTCATGCTCCGCAGCCCGAGCCGCGACGTCGCCGTGGAAGTCGGTGAGCGGGTCCGGGCGGCAGTGGCCGCCCTCGACCTCGACGAGCATGGTGTGCCAGGTGTCAGCGTCTCGATCGGCGTCGCGGTCGCCAGCCTCCCGGACCAGCCGATCGACGCGCTGATCGCCGAGGCGGACCGCGCCCTCTACCGGGCGAAGCGGGCGGGCCGTGACCGGGTGGTCGCAGCGTAGGTCAGGAGTGCCCGGGGGCCGTACCATCCCCGACGTGCCACGACGAGCAGAGCTGATCGGCATCGACGAGGACCTGGAGGCGGTCCCGCTCGACGACGAGGAAGAGGGCGAGGCGCCCGACGGGCGCCTGACGAACGGCGACCTGGCGCGGATCTTCCACGACATCGGAGACATGCTCGAGGTCAAGGGCGAGCTCCGATTCAAGACCGTTGCCTACCACAGGGCTGCCGACGCCATCGGCCGCAGCGCGATCGACCTCGTCGCTGCCTACCGGGCCGGCGAGAAGCCCCGGGTCCCCGGGGTAGGTGCCGCGATCAGTGACAAGATCCGCGAGCTCGCGACGACAGGCCGGATGGCCTACTACGACCGGCTGCGAGCCGAGATCCCGCCGACGCTCGTCGAGATCATGCACATCCCGGGTGTCGGCCCGAAAACCGTCAAGCAGCTCCACGAGCAGCTCGGCATCGAATCGCTCGAGGACCTCAAGCGGGCAGCCGAAGCGGGCAGCCTCCGCGACCTGCGCGGGATGTCGTCGCGTACCGAGCAGCTCGTCCTGGAGGGGATTGCCCGCCTCGAGGCGAACCCCCGGCGCATGCTGCTCCACCGCGCCGAGGCGTCGATCGTGGGCATCGCTGCCGCCCTGGAGGCGCTCCCGGGCGTGCTGTCGGTCGTGCCGGCGGGGTCATTCCGGCGCAAGAAGGAGACGATCGGGGACCTCGACCTGCTCGTCGAGACCGACGCACCGGCCCTCGTGCTCGACACGTTCACCGGGCTCGGCGTCGTGGACCGAATCCTGAACCGCGGGCCGTACAAGGCCGCGGTCGGTCTGCTGCGCGGGCCGCAGGTCGACCTCATGGTCATGCCGGCAGGCGAAGCCGGCACGTACCTCATCCACTTCACCGGTTCGAAGGAGCACAACGTCAAGCTGCGCGCCCGGGCCCGAGACCGCGGCTGGAGCCTGTCCGAGAAGGGTTACCTGCGCATCGACGAGGACGGCGAGCCGCTGACCGGAGACGCAGCCGAGCTGCGCACCTTCGCGACCGAGCAGGAGGCGTACGCCTTTCTCGATCTCCCGTACGTCGAGCCCGAGCTGCGCGAGGACGAGGGCGAGATCGAGGCGGCGCTGGCGGGCCGGCTGCCACACCTCGTCGAGCTCGGCGATCTGTGCGGAGACCTGCACACCCACTCGGAGTGGTCCGACGGAGCGCAGTCGATCGAGGTCATGGCCGAGTCAGCCCGCCGGCGGGGTTACGCCTACCAGGTCCTGACCGACCACTCGATCTCCCTGGCGATCGCTCGCGGTCTGGCGCCGGATCGCGTCGAGCAGCAGCGCTCGATCATCGCCGAGCTCAACGCACGGTTCGAGCAGGAGGAACGCGAAGGCACCGCTCCCGCGGAGACGCCGCCCGACGGCTTCCGGCTGCTCCACGGCTGCGAGCTTGAGATCCGCGCGGACGGGCACCTCGATTACCCAGACGAGCTGCTGGCGCGGTTCGATCTCGTGGTGGCGTCGCTCCACGTCGGACGCCGCCAGCCGCGCGACGAGCTGACTCGGCGCACGCTCAATGCCATCCGCAACCCGCATGTCGACGTGATCGCCCACCCGTCGGGCCGCATGATCCAGACCCGCGACGATCTCGACCTCGACTGGGACGCGGTCTTCGCCGAGGCCGCCCGGACCGGCACGGCGCTGGAGATGAATGGCTCGCCACACCGGCTCGACCTGTCGGTGGAGCGCGCTCGACGGGCGCTCGCCGCCGGTTGCGTGCTGACCATCGACTCCGATGCGCACAAGACTGCCGAGCTGGACTTCGTCCGGTGGGGCACCACGCAGGCCCGCCGGGCATGGGTCGAGCCCGGGCACGTCCTCAACACGCGCACCCGCGAGGAACTCCTCGCGTGGGTCGCGGGGAAGCCGGGCCGCGTAGCCGCGTGAGCATGTCGAAGACCACCGCGACGGCGCGGGTCGACGATGGGCCCGCGGCGCGGCGTGACCTGACGATCGCGGCCGTCACGGGCGTTGGGCTGTCGCGCCTCCTCGACGGCGACACGGTGTGGCTGGTGGCCGCGCTCGTGCTCGGCGCGATGCTTCTTGGCGCACTGCAGGTGATGGCCGAGGACGATCCAGCCGCCGAAACCAGGGGCGTGGCGATCGAGGCGATCATCCTGCCGGCCGTGGCCACTGTCGCGTGCCTCGGCGCGATCCGCCTTGTGCCGGTCGGGCTGTGGCTTGCGCCGGCCCTCCTCGCGACAGGAGTTCTCGTCGAGCGTTGCCTCGCGATCGAGGGTCGCATCCTGGCGTCGCGGTCGGGGGCCGGACCCGACGACCGGACGGCCGTCCTGCTCACGACCCTCCTCGTCGCATTCCTTGCATTCGCCGGCGTTGCGGCTCTTGTCCCCGGCGGGCTCGTGGCGGCGGGCGGGCAGCAGGCGGGGGAGGGCGCCAACATCGCACTCCTCGCCGCGGCCGACGCCCTCGTCGGGTTCCTGCTCGGCTATCGGGTGGCCGCGCTCCGGGTCAAGACGCTGCGCGACGCCCTGTGGTCCGCGGCCACGTATGCGCTGGCAATCGCGATCGGCGCCGCGGCCCTTCGCGCGATGGAGATCCCGCGCCTGCTTGGTCCGGCCCTGTTGACGGTCGAGTTCTACCTGTGGGACGCCTTCCACGGCGCCTCGTCCCGGCGGCGTGACTCGCGCTGGGCGTGGCAGACGGCGATCCTCATCGGCCTCGGCGTGGTCGTGATCCTCTGGAACCAGCAGGCGCTCGGCTGACGGCTTTGCCCGCACCCGAATAGCCGCCCCGGCCGATTTCGGTCAAATGCTCGCCAGCTGAGCACAGGTCAGAGATTCGCTGTCAGATGTTCCGCAAACGGAGCATCTGCCACATCTGGAGACGCCGGCGAGTGTGGGGCTCGGTCAGAACCCGCGTCACCACTGACTTGTGCCCACCTCACGAGCAGATGGCGAACATCGACTCCGGGCATGCGTGGAGGCGGGGACGTTTGACGCGGCATCGGATGGGTGCTAGAAAGCGATGCCGCGCGCAGCCCGGACAACACGCGTCCACCCGCCCTGCCTGCGTCCGCAGACCGATCCGCGTCGACGCGGGCCGATACCGCTCCCCGAAAGGACGATCCCACTCGTGACCTTCCCCGATACCGAGACGACCACCCAGCCGCCGGTCAACCTGACCCGCCAGAAGCGCCAGCTGGCCGAGCAGGCCATCGCCCAGGCCGCAGCCGCGCAGTGGGCCGACGCCGCCGAGACGAATCAGAAGCTCCTCGAGCTGGGTGCCGACGCCGAGGCCGAGAACCGCCTTGCCAAGGCCCTCTGGGAACTCGGTGAGCTCGGGAGCGCACGCGAGCACTACCAGACGGCGCTCGCGCTCGACCCGACCAACCGCATCGCCGAGCGCAACATCGACCGGCTCAAGGTGCTCCTGGTCGCCGCCGGCGAGAAAACGGTCCCGGCCGCGGAGGGCAGCAAGGCCCCGGTATCGATCTTCGTCGAGGAGACCGGCAAGACCGGCTTCGCGTTCCTGACCGACCTGGCCGACCCGCGCCAGCTGGCGCAGGTGAACCCGGGTGACGCGGTCGAGCTGACGCCCGAGGGCAATCGCCTCATCGCGATCAGCAACGGGATGCGCATCGGCGTCGTCGAGCCGCGCGTCGCGGCTCGCCTGCTGAAGCTCATCGCCGACGGCAACAAGTACGCGGCTGGCGTCACCAGCCTTGGTGACAAGGACGTCCGGATCATCATCCGCGAGATCTTCCAGGACCCGCGCAACTACGGAAAGGTCAGCTTCCCGACCGCCGCCAAGTCGACCGACCTGCGCCCGTACACCGAAGGGCACCCTCGTCCGCGAGGAGATGGAGCTCGAGGAAGACCTCGAGGACGACGAGGAGGACGAGGAGATCGAGGACCTCGATCGCGTCCTGCCGCCGGAGTCGACGACCGAGGAGGCGTTCGAAGAGGAGCCCGACGAGCTCGACGAGCAGTAACCCCGGACACCCGCGCCGCCGGCACGGGGCGCGCCGATCGGGCCGTGTCGTCGGCTAGGATCGTCAGATGACGGTCCGCCCTCTGCCGGGACCCTCCGAGCCGGGTCGTGCCCTGCCGGTCCTCGACCGGCTCGCGCCTGCCCCGCCGCATGGCCGCGTCGTCTCGTTGATCGATGGGCACACCGGTCCCGGCGACATCGTCGCCGACCCGTTCGGGCGGGGCGGCTGGATTGCCCGGGCGGGCCTCGACCGTCAGCGGCGCGTCGTGTCCCTCGAGTCGAGCCCGCTCACGCGGATGCTTGCCGAGGTCGTCCTGCGGCCGCCCGACGTCCGCCATCTCGACGCGGCCTTCCAGGGCATCGCCGCGTCCCCACGCCGTGAATCGAGCCTCAAGGTGTCGCTTGGCGACATGTTCGCGACCCGCTGCTCGACGTGCGGCCGGACGCTGGTCGCCGACGAGGTCGTGTGGCAGCTCGAGGATGAAGCTGAAGCGGCGCGCCCCATCGCGAAGCGGTACCGCTGCACGGTGTGTCGCGACCAGCGAGGCGGCGGTGAGCAGCGGGAAACCGAGCTCGATGCCGACGACCTCGCCCGGGCCACGGCCGACGTCGGCGCCGCGGCCGTCCGCCGCGAGCTGCACGAACGTTTTCCCCCGATCGACGGCGCGCCAGACCTCGTCGACGAGCTGCTCGACCTGCATTCGCCTCGCCAGCTGGTCGGGCTTGCCGCGATCATGGCGCGGGTCGAGGGAGACCTCCGCGCGGCACCCGTGCTCGCCGCGCTCCGCCTGGCGGTGCTTCACGCGATCCTGCCGGCCAGCCGGCTGACGACGGGCGCGGGCCGGACGGCGACGCTCCGCGTCGCGGCGGGACATGTCCGAATGCCCGGCTCCGGCACCTGGCGCGAACGCAACCCGTGGGGCGCCTTCGAGGACGGCTTCCGGATGGTCCGCGGTTTCGTCCAGGGCCTCGAGGGCGGCGCGTTCGGGCCGGTCCCGGCACGGATCGGCGAGGATCTCCGGAGCCTCGGGGAGGGGACCGCGACCGCTCTTCTCGGGCTCGGCGGCACGGGTGCTGTCCGGGCACTTGGGCTGGACGGCCGCGATCCTGGTCACATCGGCACCCCGCGCGTCCGTCTCGTCGTCGCTCAGCCGCCACTCCGGCCTGCACTCGACCGGCTCGCCGCGGCGTACCACGGCGCCGCGTGGGTGCTCGGGCGCGAGGCCGCGATGCTCGTCCCGGCTGGAGCACTGGCGGGCGCCTCGCTGCGCGCACCGTGGAGCTGGCAGGCTGCGGCGATCGGCCGGACCCTCGAGTCGATCGCGCCCGCCTTGGCCCGCGACGGCCGCGCCGCGCTCCTCGTCGACGGCGGCTCGCAGGCGCTCGTGTCGGCCGTCCTCGGGGGCACCTCGGCCGGGTTCCGCCTCGTGACCGCGCAGCTGGCCGACGCCGACGACGACACCGGTCTGGTCGAGCTGCTGCCCCCGAACGCCATCCAGCCGCCCGGTCCGCGAACCCGGGCGAACGTGGCGTTGCCGCAGGTCGCCGGCGGCGCGGGCGATCCTGACCTCGTCCCCGGTCCGGGCCTGTTCGCTGCCCCCGAACGGTTCGACCAGCGCCCGTTCTCCGCGCTGGAGGCATCGCGCAAGGTGTCCGAGACCGCGGTCGACATGCTCAAGGCGCGGGGCGAACCTGCCCGCTACGAGCGCCTCCTCCCCGAGATCCTCGTCGGCCTCGACCGCGGCGGCATGCTCCGGCGGTACTCCACGACGCCCTCGAGCGACGCCGAGGAAACCGGAGTGGACGCGACATCAGACGTGCGCGCGGAGCCCGGCATCGCATCGTCAGGCGGCGTCACGGAGCCGGCCCCGCGGACGACGCCGGTCGCCCACGGGGTTACCCGCACAGCCAGTGACGAACCTTCGGACCCGGTTGAACGGCTCATCGCGTTGATTGACGGGGAGCTGAGGCGGCCGACACAGCACCGCCTCGTCGAGATCGAGCCGGGACGCTGGTGGCTCGGCGACCGGGCGGACCGCGAGGCGGCCGCCGTGCCCCTTGCGGATCGCGTCGAATGGTCCGTATTCAGTCTGCTGTCCACGGCCGGCCCGCTGCCCGAGTCCGCGTTCTTCGAGCGGATAGCTGCCATGTTCACGGGACACGACCTTGCCGACGAGGCGCTCGTCCGCGCGTGCCTCGAGAGCTACCAGAGCCCCGCGAGCACGCCCGAGCGCATCACCACCACCGACGACCTGCTGGAGCGCAGCCAGGGGCACACAGAACTGCTCGCCGCGCTCGCCGAAGGCGGCCACCGGCTCGGGATGCAGGTATGGATCGGACGCCGTGAGCAGACCCGCCGGATCGACGGAGCTCCGCTGGGCGATCTGCTTGGCAATCGCGAGCAGGACGGTTCCCTGGCATGGCTGGGTCGCACAGAGGAGCTGTTCGACGTCGACTGCATCTGGTATGTCCGCGGGAAGGTCGCGTTCCTGTTTGAGGTGGAGTGGACCGCGATGCTCGGCGAGCCCCTCCTGCGGCGTCACGCGCGCATCCCGTCCGACGAGCGGATTGTGCGGTTCCTCGTCATCGCCCCGGAGCGCACCGAGCTGGTCCGCTACAAGCTCGCCCGTTCGCCACTGCTGCGGGCGGCACTGGACGAAGGCCCGTGGCACATCCTCAAGAGCGATCACCTGCGCCGGTTCCTCGAGCCCGACGAGCTCGATCTCGACGCACTCGAGCCGCTGCTCGGCCTCGATCCGCTCATTGAACGAAGCGGCGATCAGCTGCCGCTGTTCGAGGGCTGAGACCGGGCAGGGAAGCGCAGACCGGGCTACCCTACGGTTCCTTGACCCGACTCCGCGTGTGCCCTTCGCAGGAGCCTTCCACGTGACGAATTCCGATCCATCCGAGTCCCGCGTTGACGCGCTGTCCGAACGCTTCTGGGAAGCGATCCTCGAGCTCAACCCGGTGACCGCGACCGTGTACGGCGACGAACGCTACGCCGACCGCCTCGACGATCCTGGCCCGGAGGGTCGCGCGGCGACGCGCAGGCTCATGGAGCAGACCCTGGCCGAGGTCGAATCCATCCCCGTCGATGGCCTGCCGACCGAGGCGCGGATCACCCGCGACATGCTTCGCGTCGTTGCCGAGCTCGGCATCGAGGAGGACGATCAGCAGATCCACCAGCTGCGCGTTGTCGATCAGATGAGCGGTCCGCAGCAGACGCTGCCACAGCTGACCTCGTTCCAGACCGCCGACACCCCCGACCGGCTGGACGCCTTCCTCGCCCGGATCCATGCCTACCGCGACTACATGGCCGCGAACGCCGAAATCCTGCGGGACGGCATGGCGTCCGGGCTGACGGCACCTCGAATCGTCGCCGAGCGGACGATCGCCCAGGTCGAGCGCATGCTCGAGGTACCGATCGAGAGCGCGATCGTGCCATCGATGGTCAAGGTCGCCTCGGACGCGGACCGGGAGCGCGTCCGTGATGCGATTCGCGACGAGGCCTACCCGGCCGATGCTGCGTTCCTCCAGGTGCTGCGCGACGAGTACCTGCCGCTGACCCGCGAGGAGCCCGGCCTGTGGTCGGCGCCAAACGGCGAGGCGCTGTACCGGACCGCGATTCGCTCGTGGACCACGCTCGAGCTCGACCCCGAGGCCGTCCACCGGATCGGCCTCGAGGACCTCGAAACGATCGACGAGGAGCGTCGCGCGATCTCGCGCGCCGCCGGGTTCGGCGACGACATCGACGCGTACCGCCGCTCGATCGAGGCCGACCCGGCCAACATGCCGTCTTCCAAGGACGAGCTCGTGGCACGTGCCACCGAGGACATCGAGCGCGGCCTCGCCGCTGCACCGCGGTTCTTCGGCGTCCTCCCGCGCACCGGTGTCGGGGTTCGTCCGGTGGAGGAGTTCAAGGAGAAGGACGCGCCGTTCGCCTACTACTACCCGCCGACCGCGGACGGCTCGCGCCAGGGCATCTACTACGCCAACGGCTACGACCTGCCGAGCCGCACGTACACGAAGCTCGCCACGACCACGTACCACGAGGCGGTCCCGGGCCACCACTTCCAGATCACGCTGGAGATGGAGAACCCGAACCTCAACACGTTCCGCCGGCTCGGCTCGCGGATGGTGGGCGCGGCGTTCGTGGAGGGCTGGGGCCTGTACAGCGAGCGGCTGGCCGACGAGATGGGCCTGTTCCGCTCTGAGGGCGAGCGGTTCGGCATGCTCGACGCCCAGGCCTGGCGCGCCGCGCGGCTGGTGGTCGACACCGGGATGCACGCGCTGCGCTGGTCGCGCCAGCAGTCGATCGACTTCCTGCAAGCGGATCGGCCTCTCGGAGACCGACGCCGTCATCGAGACGGACCGCTACATCTGCTGGCCCGGTCAGGCGCTGACGTACAAGATCGGCCAGCGCGAGATCGAGCGGCTGCGCGCCGAGTTGACCGCGCGCGACGGGGGCGACTTCGATATCCGCACGTTCCACGACGCGGTGCTGGGCACGGGTCGTTGCCGTTGGCCACGTTCGCCCGCGAGCTGCCGGCGTGGGTTGTCGCCCCGGTCTGACCCACGCCTGGCAGCCATGCCGGGATCCGGTAGTAGGTTCGCTACAGGATCGTGACGGCTTGGTGGCAAGATCACCCCGTCAATGACAGTTCATCCAGATCGAGTCCCAGCGGTGCGGCGGCTACCAGGATCGAGACGACTTCTCGCTCGACGGATCGGCACGAAGGCCAGCGGCGGTGGACCGGCATGACGCTGGAGTTTCGGCTTCTCGGCGATGTCGCCGTGCTCGTCGACGGACGGCCGCTCCAGCTCGGTGGCACCCGCCAGCGGAGCGTCCTCACGCTCCTCCTGCTGCAACGGAATCGACCTGTCGCGACGGCGTCCATTGCCGATCGACTTTGGCCCGACGAGCAACCGCTCACCGCGATCAAGACGGTCCAGGTCTACGTTTCGCGGCTGCGCCACATCCTCGGCCCCGAGGCCGATCGAATCACCTCCCATTCGACTGGCTATCGACTGAGGGCCGCCGACGACGAGGTCGATGCAGCGCGGTTCGAAGGCGGCCTCCGCCTGGCTCGTGAGGCCGTCGCATCCGGCTCGACGGACGTCTCCGTCGCCATGCTGGAGACCGCCCTGGCAGCGTGGTCGGGTCCGGCCCTCGGTGACCTCGGCGACGAGCCGTTCGCACGTCACGAGGCGCTACGTCTCGACGAGCTCCGCCTGCAGGCGATCGAAGAGCTGTACGAGCTGCGGATCGACGTCGGTCTGGGTCGGGACGCCATCACCGAGCTCCGTCGGCACGTTGGCGAGCATCCCGGACGCGAACGGCTGTGGGGCCTGCTCATGCTCGCGCTCTATGGCGACGGGCAGCAGGGCGAAGCGCTCCAGGCCTACCAGGACGCTCGGCGGTACCTGGCGAACGAGCTGGGTCTTGATCCAGGCCCGGACCTGCAAGCTCTGGAGGGGGCGATTCTGACCCAGGATGCGGTGCGACCACGGCACGTGACGATCCCGACTGGGCCTCGCCAACGGCGGGACCGCCGGGTCGTCACCGTACTGCGTGCTGAGCGTGTTCACCCGCGCAACGAGGACACGCTCGACCCGGAGGTCCTCGAGTCGATCGGACGTCGGACCGTGGACGTCGTCCGTCGCGCGGTCGAGCGGCATGGCGGCACCATCGATCTGGCGGATCCCAACGGCGTGACCGCCGTGTTCGGGCTTTTGGTCGCTCGCGAGGATGATGCGCTGCGAGCAGTCCGAGCGGCGTCGGAGCTCTCGGCGTCGCCCGGATCGACAGGGGATCCCGATCCACTCCTCTTCCGAGTCAGTCTGGCGACAGGGGAGATCCTGGCGGCCTCGCATGGCTCGGACCGCTCGGCTGTATCGGGTGCGCCGGTCCACATAGCGTCGCGCCTCGCCGCCCAGGCCGCGCCAGGCGACGTCGTCATGGTCCCGGAGACCGAACGGCTGGTTCGTTCGATGGTGTCGACTGAGCCACTGTCGGACGAGACGACCGGTACCCCGCAGTCGCCCGTGCTTCGCTTGCTCGGGTTGATCGAAGGCGAAACGGTCGCGCGTCCGCCGATCGCTCCGTTCGTCGGTCGAGAACGTGAGTTGGACTTGCTCGTGGCGGCCTTCGAGCGTGTCGCCGCCAGTGGGGCGCCGGGTAGGGCCACAGTGATCGGCGCGCCGGGCGTCGGGAAAAGCCGCCTCGTCGCCGAATCCTTCGCGCGGATGTCCGGACGAGCCCGCATCCTGCGGTCGCGTTGCCTGCCCTACGGCGACGGCATCACCTACTGGCCGGTCCGGGAACTCGTCGTTGCCGCTGCGGGGATCGCGTCCGGGGAGACAAGATCCAGGGCGCTCACGAAGCTGGACGCCATCGTCGGGAGGCTGGACCGCGGCGACCTCGTTCGCAGCCGGGTCGCTTCGATCATCGGCCTCGCAGACGACCCGCTACCCGGGGAAGAGATCGCCTGGGCCGTGCGGCGCTTCCTCGAGGCGCTCGCACTGGATGGCCCGCTGGTCCTGCTCGTCGACGATCTGCAGTGGGCCGAGCCCGCGCTCCTGGAGGCCCTCGACCACGTCCAGGACTCGGGTCGGGCTCCGATCCTCCTGGTCACCGTCGCGCGCCCCGAGCTCGAGGAGATGCGTCCTGACGTGCTCGCTCGTCCCAGCCTGGTCCTGATCCGCCTCGATGCGCTGGATCCATTGGATGCAGCGACCCTGCTCGACTACCTTGCGCCGGAGCTCCCGCCGGGGCCGCTTCGGTCCCGCATCGTGGCCACGACCGAGGGCAACCCCCTCTTCCTCGAGCAGTTCGTCGCGTTCGCTTCGGAGGAGGCCGGGGGAGTCGCGCGAATGCTCGATGAGCGAACCGACGTGGAACTCCCGATCCCACCGACGATCGGGACGCTCCTGGCCGCTCGCCTCGACCGCCTGCCGGAGATCGAGCGTGGCGTGCTCGAGCGTGCCGCGGTCGTCGGACGATCGTTCTGGGCCAGCGCGGTGGCCGACTTGATGCCAGTCGACGAGCGGGCGGCCCTTCCGCGCCACCTTGCGCAGCTGACGCGCCGCGACCTGATCCGCGCCGAGCGGTCGGACAAGTTCGACGATCGAGGGGTTCCGCTTCCGCCACCTGCTCATCCGCGACGCGGCGTACGGTGCGCTACCCAAGCGCAACCGGGCCGACCTCCACGAGCGCTTCGCGGGGTGGTTGGAGCGCCACTGGGCGGCCGTCAATCCAGGCGAGCTCGACCTTATCGTCGGCTACCACCTTGAGCAGGCCTACCGGTATCGCGTCGAGCTCGGCGACGCTCTCGGGGATGCGCAACTTCTTGCAGAACGTGCCCTGCTGTACATCGCCCCGGCCGGGCGCACGGCGCTCGAGCGTGGCGATCCCCACGCTGCTGCATCGCTCCTGCGGCGGGCGGTCAGGCTCGGCCCGGACGACCGCCACCGCATCGAATTGCTCCTGGACCTCCGAATTGCCCTGCGGGCGGTAGGCGAGGCCGAGGCGTCGGATAGAGCCGACGACGAGGCGAGCGCCTTGCTCGCCCAGCATCCCGACGAGGGCCTCGAGCATCGTCGCGCCATGACCGAGATCCTGTTCGTCGGCGGCGGATCGATCGTGAAAATCGAGAATGCCCTCAGGTATTACGAACGCAGCGGGGATCGGTTTGGCATGATCCGCGCCCTGGAAGCCGGGAACTACGTCTACACCAATAGAGGCGAATTCGACGCTTCGATGGAATACCTCGTTCGCGCAACCGGGATTGCCTCCGAACTCGGACGACCCGACCGCGCGGCCGGCTTCTCCGCAAGGGCCGCTCGCGCTCTCCCGGACAGCCCCATGCCGATTCCCGAGGCGCTCGATCGTTGTCAGCGCTTCCTCGACCTGGCCGGCGACAACCGGGAGGCGCGCGCGACCATCCTCCTAACCATCGGCGAATTGGAGGCACGGGGTGGCGTCCGCGACGTCTGGCGGCGTCATTTCGACGCGGCCAAGACCATCATCGACGACCTCGGTCTCGTGCAGCCGCTCGATGCCGCTCTGTATCCCTTGGTGCTTGGCCTGACGGAGTTGGTCGCCGGCGAGCCGGCGCGGACGGTCGATCTGCTTCGCACGAGTTGTTCGCGCCTCGAGCGCCTTGGCGACGTCGGCCATCTGTCATCGCTGGCGCCGCTCACCGCGCAGACCCTTCTGGCGCTCAACCGCTTGGGAGACGTTGAGCGCTACGCATTCTGGGGTCGAGATATCGCGGACAGCCGGGATCTGGATGCCCATGCACGATGGCGGATTGCCTTGTCGGGGTTGCGCACCGAGCAGGGTCGCCACCCCGAGGCGGTCGAACTCGCGGCAGAGGCTGTGGCCATCCTTGCTGCGAGCGGCTTTGCCGGAGTGCTCGAGCAGGCCCATCTAACGCTCGCGGGCGCGCTTCGAGCGTCAGGCGATGAACCTGCCGCCTTGACGGCCGCACAGGAAGCATGGCGCCTCGCCGTGGCCAAACAGGACCAGGCTGCCCTTCGCACGATCTCGGCGTTCCTGCGGGATTGACGTCTTGGCGCAAAGAGAAGCGTGCGGCCCGCTGGTGACACGGGCCGCACGCCAACTCAGGGACGCCAGCGCGACGCTTAGTAGTAGGCGACGACGACGAGGGTGCCCGTCCCGTCGCCGTTGTCGGTCACGACGATCGTGCCCGAGACGGCAACTCGGAAGCAGATCGGGGGGCCCACGATGCAGCCCGGACTGCCGGCAGGGGTGTAGAGGATGTCGTAATCGCTGGCCCAATGAGATTGGGTCGGACTCTCCGGGACGGCCTGTCCGACGATGGCATAGGTTCCGGGCGGGAACGCTGTCAGGTCGGTGAAGGTGCAGGTCTCCGAGTCCTTGGTGAAGCCCTTCGGCGCCGTCTTGACGATCCGTTCGCCGGCACACGTGAACGAGTGATATGACGCCGTGAAATGCACCGTCTGACGCTCCGTTGCCAGCCAGAACGCCGCTGGCTGCGAGCAGGGTGACAGCCAGGGCAAGCGGAATCGCCCGCACGGCTGAGCGGACCCTGGAAGCGCCAGACGGGCGTGCCGCCAACCTGCGCGCCACGGATGCAATGGGGAGAACCGTGGCCATCTCGAGCCTCCTTCTTTCCAAGTTGGTTCAACGAACCCTCGGCAGCGTCGCGGGCCGCGGCAGCAAATCGGCAGCAGTCGACGGCCCACGAACCAACCGACCCCGCCGTGGGATCCTTGGGGGGCCTTGCCGATCGGCTCGAACGCGGCTGGATCGGCCATTGTGTCGACCTCGGCCGGGAGTTCCCGCTCGTCGATGAGCAGCTCGCGCCCGCCGCGGGCCTAGTCGACGAGCACGACCCGCACGAGGCTCCCGCGGCCCTCGGCCTGCCGCGTGAAGTCGGCCGGGTCGCGGCCAGTTCGGCCTTCCTCGGTCATGCCGCCGGTCGAATCGCCCAACCGCCGTGGTCGGGCCCGACGCATCGGCGTGGTGCAGCGCCGTAAGGGCGCGTGATTCGCAGATCAGGCTGATCAGGGGCACGATATTCGCGTTGACGTGCCGTCCGGCCGTGTGGCACGATGGCGACCCGACGTCCCGCTGTGTGGGACTGCCGTCCCACCCACCGAGCCGGACCCGCGATCCGCGGCGTCCGTCCCACGAAGGAATCATGACCACAGAGCCCGCCCTCCCCGCCGCAAGGACGCTGAACCGAGCTCGCCAGCTCGAGGCGTTCGAGCGCGCGTCGAAGGTGCTGCCGGGGGGCGCGAACTCGAACTTCCGCGCGTGGGGCGAGGACACGGTCTATATCGACCGAGGCCAGGGCGGTGTCGTCTGGGACATCGACGGCAACGAGTATGTCGATCTGCGCCTGGGCTACGGCCCTGTGATCCTCGGCCATGGCGATCCGCGCGTCGACGACCACGTGAACGAGCGCATGCGCAAGGGCGTGTCGTTTTCGCTGACGTCCGAGGACGAGATCCGCGCGATCGAGTTGCTGTGCGAGCTGACCGGCTGGGTCGATCAGGCGCGCATGACGGTGTCCGGCACCGAGGCGACGATGCACGCGATGCGAATGGCCCGGGCGTACACGGGGCGCAACAAGATCGTGAAGTTCGAGGGCCAGTACCACGGCGTCCACGACTACGCGCTGATCAGCGTCGCGCCGGATGACATGAGCGAGCTCGGCGACGAGGACAACCCCGTACGTCTCGCCTGGGGGAGGGGCATTCCGGACGCAGTGGCCGACACGATCATCCCGGCCCGCTACAACAACATCGACTTCCTGCGCCGGCTGTTCGAGCGCGAGGGCCACGACATCGCGGCGATCATCGTCGAGCCGGTCCTCGGCAACGCCCAGGGCATCATGCCGGCACCCGGCTTCCACCAGGCGATGCGGGCACTCACCGAGGAGTTCGGGATCCTCCTGATCTTCGACGAGGTGAAGACCGGCTTCCGCTTCGCGCGCGGCGGCGCCGCGGAGTACTTCGGGATCACGCCCGACCTCGCGACGTATGCCAAGGCGATGGGCAACGGCTATCCGGCGGCTGCGTTCGGCGGACGCCGCGAGATCATGAGCCTGCTGCCCGACAAGGTGAGCCACGGCGGCACGTACGCAGGCAATCGGGTTGCGGCGGCGGCGGCGGCGAAGACGCTCGAGATCATCCGCGACACCGACGTGCTCGACACGATCCGGGCCACCGGCCTGCGAATCCAGGACGGCCTGCGCGAGGTCCTCAACCCGACCGGCGTGCCGTACCAGTTCACCGGCCATCCCTCGATGTTCGGGATCATGTTCACCGACAAGGTCGCGACCGAGTACCGCGACTGGGCGAACACGGATCACGAGCTCTACGACGCGCTGGCCATGGCCATGCAGGCGCGCGGCGCCATGCCCGAGCCTGACAGCCGCGAACCGTGGTTTGTCTGCGAGGCCCACGCGCAGGGCGACATCGTCGATCGCGTCGTGACGGCGTTCCAGGGGGCGCTGCAGGATACGCTCGAGGCGCAGGCGAAGGGACGTCCGCCGGCAGAGGGGCACGGGGCGATGTCCCACCCCGCCGCGGGCTGAGCGAGAGGAGAGGGCGAGTGGCAGTGTCCATGGACGGAAACGCCGTTCGCTCCGTCGATCGGGCCGCAGCCCTGCTGCTCGCCCTCGGAGAGAGCGCCGGCGAGGCAGGCGTGACCGAGCTTGCCCGTCGCCTCGGGCTGCACAAGTCGACGGCCTCACGGCTTCTGGCCACGCTCCAGAGGCGCGGCCTCGTCGAGCAGGACGACGAGACCGGCAAATATCGATTGGGCCTCGTCGTCATCCGCCTCGCGGAACGGGCCGAACGGACGCTCGACCTGCGCGGCATCGCAATGCCCGAGCTCGAACGGCTGGCGCGCCTCACCCACGAGACGACCGGACTCGGCGTCGTCAACGGCAATTCGCTGCTGACGGTCGCCCAGGCCGACGGCCCGAACCTGATCGCCGTCGGAGACTGGACGGGGCGCAGCGTCCCGCTCCATTGCGTGGCCTCGGGCAAGGTGCTCCTCGCGGCGCTCGCCGAGCGCGAGGTGCTGCGGATCGTTCGGCGCGGGCTTGTGACCTTCACCGAGCGCACGATCGTGGAGCTCGAGCCGCTGCTCGAGGAGCTCGCCCGCATCCGGCGGCGCGGCTACGCCACGGCGATCGGGGAGTACGAGCTGGGGCTCAATGCGGTCGCGGCACCGGTCCACGACGCGCGTGGCCACGTGATCGCCGCCGTCGATATCTGGGGGCCGGCCTTCCGGCTCACTCCGCGGCGGGTCCCGGAGCTCGCCGCCCAGGCACGCGAGGCGGCCGCGGCGATTTCCGTGCGGCTCGGCGGCGCCGTCGCCTGACGGGGCGAGGCCGGCCGGTTCAACGCCGGTCACGGGTCCAGGCCTGCCCCCGACCGCGCCTCCCGACCCGGCTAGAGTAGGCCGATGGAGTTCTTCACCGAGCCGCCCGGCAGCGAGATCCTGGCGGTCGGCGCCATCATCGTCGGCGCGCTCGTGGCCGGTTGGCTGGCGCGCATCTTCGTCCATGGGATCGTCAAGGCACTGCTCGATCGTGAAGCCACCGAAGGCACGGCCCAAGAGCTCAGCGCGGTCGAGCTGCGCAAACGCATGGACACCCTCGATGGCCTGGGCGCGCACATTCTCCAGGCGTTCATCGCGGTGATCGCGACACTCATGGTGCTCGGCGAGCTCGGCTTCGATATCGCCCCGGCCATCGCCGGTCTCGGCGTCGTCGGCATCGCCGTCGGTTTCGGTGCCCAGGCGTTCGTGCGCGACTACCTCAACGGGGCGCTGATCCTGATCGAGAACCAGTTCGCCAAGGGGGACGTCGTGCGGATCGCCGGGGTGGCAGGCACGGTCGAGGATTTCAGTCTGCGCCGGACGACGCTGCGCGACCTCGACGGGATCGTCCACACCGTCCCGAACGGCGAGATCAAGGTCGCCTCGAACCTGACCCGCGTCTGGGCCCGGATCAACCAGGACGTGACGGTTGTCTACGGGACGGACGTGGACAAGGCCATCGAGGTTGTCGACCAGGTCGGCCAGGAGATGGCCGACGACCCGATCTGGAGGCGGCGCATCCTCGAGCGGCCTCGCGTGGAGCGGGTCGAGGCTATCGGAGAGTACGGAATCACGCTCAAGCTGCTCGGCTCGGTTCGGGCCGGCGAGCAATGGGCGACGGCCGGCGAGCTCCGCAAGCGGCTGCTTGCCGCGTTCGGCGAGAACGGGATCGAGATCCCCCGGCCCCAGCGGGTCGTCCTGTCGCGGGAGCCCGAGGAGCTGGCGTTCGGGACGGAGTCGGTGCGCGGACCCGAACCGGTGGCGAGCGCGCCGGAGCACGACGGGGCCTGACGTCCGGCCCAGGAAGACCGCGGTGCTCGCGTGGCGAGCGTTCGGGAGGTTTGTTTGCTGAGCTGCTCGCTTGGAGCGAGCAGAATCACGGCCCGCCCTCCGGCCTGCTCGTCGATGCGAGCCGTTTGACGGAAATCGCGCCCGCCGGCCGCCGCAGTGCTCGCCGGGCGAGCCGTGTTCGCGTTCGGCGGGCACCCGCGGTGCCCGGGACACCCCCACGCGCACGGGTAGAATTGCCGGGCCATAGGAGGACCCACGTGAGCGTCGAACACTCCGCGTCCCACGAGATCGAGAACCTCCTCGCCGAGCGTCGCACATATCCGCCGTCACCGGAGTTCGCCGCGCAGGCCAACGCGAGGGCCGAGCTCTACGAGGAGGCCGAGCGCGACTTCGAGGGCTTCTGGGCGCGGCTCGCCCGCGAGCGGATCGACTGGTCGAAGCCGTTCGACACGACCCTGGAGTGGGACCTGCCGTTCGCAAAGTGGTTCACCGGCGGTGAGCTCAACGTCGCCTACAACTGCGTCGACCGCCACGTGGAGCGCGGGCTCGGCGACAAGGTTGCCTACCACTGGATCGGCGAACCGGGTGACACCCGTACGCTGACCTTCGCCGACCTGAAGCGCGAGGTCTCGAAGGCGGCGAACGCGCTCAAGGAGCTTGGCGTCGAGAAGGGCGACCGCGTCGCGATCTACATGCCGATGATCCCGGAGCTGCCGATCGCGATGCTCGCCTGCGCGCGGATCGGCGCGCCGCACACGGTCGTGTTCGGTGGATTCTCGGCCGAGTCCCTGTCGGGGCGCATCAACGACTGCGGCGCCAAGGTCCTCATCACCGCCGACGGCGGCTACCGGCGCGGCAACAAGGTCAACCTCAAGCACCACGCGGACGAGGCGGTCGCCGACAGCCCGACGATCGAGAGCGTGATCGTCGTGGACCGTTTCGGCGATGGGGTCCACATGGTCCCGCGACGCGACCATTGGTGGCACGACATCGTCGACCGCCAGTCCGAGGACTGCCCGCCGGTCCCGGTCGACTCGGAGCACATGCTCTACCTGCTCTACACGAGCGGGACGACGGCCAAGCCGAAGGGAATCCTGCACACGACCGCCGGCTACCTGCTCGGCACCTCGTTCACTCACGAGATGATCTTCGACCTCAAGCCTGACGACGTGTACTGGTGCGCCGCGGACATCGGCTGGGTCACGGGCCACAGCTACATCGTGTACGGGCCGCTCGCCAACGGAGCGACCGGCCTGCTCTATGAGGGCTCGCCCGACACGCCCGCCTGGGACCGCTGGTGGCAGATCGTCGAGGACTACAAGGTCTCGATCCTGTACTGCGCGCCGACCGCGATCCGCGCGTTCATGAAGCAGGGCCCGGAGCTGCCGGCAAAGCACGACCTGTCGTCGCTGCGGGTCCTCGGTTCGGTCGGCGAGCCGATCAACCCGGAGGCATGGATGTGGTACCGCGAGCACATCGGCGGTGATCGCGCCCCGGTCGTCGACACGTGGTGGCAGACCGAAACCGGGATGATCCTGATCACGCCACTCCCCGGGGTGACCACCACGAAACCGGGGAGTGCCACGTTCCCGTTCCCCGGCATCGCCGCCGACGTGGTCGATCACCATGGCGATTCGGTGCCATTCGGCGGGGGCGGCTACCTCGTCCTGAAGCGGCCGTGGCCGTCGATGCTCCGGGGTATCTACGGCGACCCCGAGCGCTACAAGGAGACGTACTGGAGTCGCTATCCCGGGATGTACTTCGCGGGCGACGGGGCGAAGCGCGACGACGAGGGGTATTTCTGGCTGCTGGGCCGCGTCGACGACGTGATGAACGTTGCCGGCCATCGAATCTCGACGACCGAGGTCGAATCGGCCCTCGTCGACCACCGCTCGGTTGCCGAGGCCGCGGTCGTCGGCAAGAAGGACGAGATCAGCGGCCAGGCGATCTTCGCCTTCGTGATCCTCAAAGGCGACCAGGAGCCATCGGACGCGCTGGCGGTGCAGCTGCGCGAGCACGTGGCCTACGTCATTGGGCCGATCGCGCGGCCAAAGTTCCTCATGTTCGTGCCGGACCTGCCGAAGACGCGCTCGGGCAAGATCATGCGCCGGCTGCTTCGCGACATTGCCGAGGGCCGCGATCTCGGCGACACCACGACGCTCGCGGATGCCACGGTCGTGGATACCATCAGAGAGAAATCCGGCGCAGCGGAGGAGTGAGGGTGCCGTTCGACTTCCTGAGGCGGAGGAAGGGCGCGGCTGAAGGGACGGCCCCTGCCGACGTCACCGGCCAAGGCGAGCGTGGCGTTCCGTTCGACGGCATGACCGAGGAGTGGCGGCTCGTCGGGACGATGCAGATCGAGGGCCGGCTGTCGGACGCCGTCAACCGTCGCGAGCCGATCACCCTGTCCGAGGTGAGTTGGGCGCCGATCGACGGTACGGAGGCGTTGACCCCGGTGCCCGGGCTCAAGACGATCGATCCTTATGACCTGATCCTGATCATGGCCGGCCAGACCACGCTGCCGACGATGAGCGACACCGAAAAGGTCGCGCACCGGGTGCACAAGGTCTCGTACGACGTTGGGATCGAGCTCCCACCGTTCCGGGTCGTCGGAACGGTGTTCCTGTACCCCGGATCGGATCCCGACCGGTTGCTCGACCGGGCGACCGAGATGTTCGTCCCGGTCGTGCAGGCCACGGCCTACCACGGGACCCGGATCGTGGCCGATCAGATCGACGCGATCCTGGTCAATCGCTTCTTCTTGCGCGGGGTCGAGCAGGTCGATCGGGCGACGGGGGAACGCCCTCAGAAGCTGCCCGGCCAGCCGCTTGGCGGAATCTCCTGGCAGGACCGGAGTCGCTAAACAGCCATCGTCGGAGCGCAGTAGCGGTAATCAGGGCTCCGAGCGCCGAGGCAACGCTCCGCTAGCCATCGGCGCGAGGATTCCGCGACGCCGTGGCCCGAGGATTCAGACCTGGGCCGGTGCCTTCGAGCGGGAGAAGAGGCGGAAGCCACCCTTGAGCGCCGGCGCGGCCATCGGCACGCCGAGCACGCGGTCTGCGAGGGCGTCGAAGTCCTCGGCGATCTTCTCGCGCGGGTACATCTCGATGACGGTACGGCCCGCGTTCGCGGCGTGGACGAAGAGCAGGCCACCCGACCGGATCTGGGCCATCGACTGCATGCCGACCGTGCGCTCCATGTCGGCCACCGACACGCCGCTGTTGGCGCGGTTCACGACCATCGCCAGCCGGTCGCGGATGCGCAGCTCGCTGGCGATATCGCGCAGCTGGACCGCGGCGCGGAGGGCCGGAACGTCTGGCGTGACCGGCACGAGGATCTTGTCCGACCGGTCGAAGATCGCCCGGTTCAGGGCGCTGTAGGACGGGTGCAGGTCGACGACGACGTAGTCGAAGCCGCGGCGGATCGAAGTGATCGCGTCCGCGACGCGCTCGGGTTCGAGGGCATCGGTGTGGAGAGGCGTGGCGGTGAGCGCGACGAGCCGCATGCCCGACGAATGGTGCGATGCGAGATCGACGAATGACGCCGGAGCCTCGCCCTCCATCAGGTCGCTCCAGCTGTCGACGACGGTCTGGATCTGCTCGAGCCCGAGCGACACCGCGACGTGACCGGTCACCGTGTCGGCGTCGACGAGAAGGACCTGCTTGCCCTTGCGGATCTGGAGGGCAGCCGCGAGGTTCATGGCGATTGTCGTCTTCCCGACGCCGCCCTTGGGGTTGAAGATCGAGATGACCGTCGCGCGCTGGCCCCACAGGTCAGGATCGAGGGCACCGGCGCTGAGGACCGGCCCGCTGCCGTCGTCGATGGTATGGCTGCGGATGCACATCGCCTCGATGCGCCAGCGCATCGACTCGGCGGAGTAGGGCCGCGTCAGGTATTCGTCGTTGGCCCCGGCCGTGCTCGTATTGAGGCGCTCGAGGGTGCGCTGCGAGACGACCATGAGGCTCGCGATCTCGTCCTCCTGATCGTGGAGGACCGAGTAGTACTCGAGCGACTCGTCGAAGTCCGTCTCGCCGTCGAGGATGGCGACGGTGACGTCACGCCGCTCGGCGAGCACAGCTTCGAGCTGGTCCGGCCGAGTGATCGTGATCGGCTCGAACCCGGCCTCGCGCAGCTCGGCCGCGACCGGCGCGGCCTCGGCGGCAGGAAGCGCGATGGCGATTGCGGGACGAGGCACGGGTCGCTCCCCTCGGGTTGTCGGACTGCGGACTAGGACTCCGCCTCGGGGTCGCGCGCGGCGACCGAGACGGTGTCGTCGGTGACGGACGTGATCTGGGCGGCGAAGCCGGGCAGGGCCGGAACGGCCCCCTGGAGGTCGATCTCGGACCCGTGGGCTACCGCGAAGACAAACTCACCATCAGGACCGGACGAGACGCCGACGGACGCAACGCCCTCGATCTTGCCGAGATGGCGCTTGAAGCTCGCGATGCTCGCGACGCTGACGAGCCCTGTCACGACGACACGGGTGGTCCGCAGGTCGCCCTGTGGGGACTCGCCCTCGCCCGGGACAAGCCCGGCAAGGCGGGCGGCGACCGCGTCGTCCGAGAGCGTCGGGAACGCCTCGCCCTGATCGGCGTCGGCTGCCGGCTCGGCCGGCCAGTCGGTCGTCGCCTCTGTGCCGGCCTCGCCTAGACCAAGCGCGGCCAGGCGTGGATCGTCTGAGCCGTCGAGTGGAGCCGCGTCGGGATCCACTGCCGCGTCTGCGGGCGTCTCGACGGAGCTGTCGGTCCATGCGCCGGGCTCAACGCCTTCGTTGGCTGCGGCAGCCTCGGCGGCGGCCTGGATGGCGGCAAAGGCCGCCTCGGGATCGTCGGCCAGCGCGTCCACGGTGGCCTCGCCATTGTCGGCGACGGCGTCAGGCTCCTGGGTCTGGGTGTCGACCTGGGAAGCCTCGAACGACTCGGCGACGGTCTCGGTCTCGGCGGGCTCCGCGACGGGCACGTCGGCGACTGCTTCGGCGACCGACTCGGCTTCGAGGGGAGTGGCGATTGCGGCCGACGCCGCCGTGGCGGGCAGGTCGCTGACATCGTCGAACGACGGCGGCTCGGGCAGGTTCTCCGCCATCGCCGCGAGTTGCGTCGGATCCTCTTCCGCGAGCAGGCGCTCGAAGAAGGTGGCCATTTCGTTCTCGAACTGGGCGACGTGACTCTGGACGCGTTCGATGCGCTGCTCGATGCGCGCGGCGTGCTCCTCGATCTCGAATTCGAGCGTGGACTTGCGGTCGACAACCTTCTGATCGGTCTCCTCGCGAATGCGCGCGATCTCCGCCTTCGACCATTCGCGGATCGACGCGATGTCCGCGTCCGCGTTCTGGCGCAACGCCTCGGCATCGCCCGCGGAGCGGGCGTGGATCGTCTCGACGTGTGCCTTCGCGTCGGCCTGAAGCCGTGCGAGCGTCTCTTCTCGCGTCGACTCGGCCGCGGTCTGCATGGCTTTCGTCAGGTCGGCCATGAGCCTGTTCGGCTTGCGCGCGGGGGCCCGCTCGACCGCAGCGGGTGGCGTCGCCCCAAGCCGCCACGGATCGAACTGCTCGGAAGACTGGGTGGCGTCGGTGGGGGTCTCGTTCACCAGGGGGCTCGCTTCCTCGGGCGTGGTGGGCTCGACCGTCGCCACCGATTCAGCCTCGGCGACGGGCTCGTGGTTCTCGCCGGGCTCGTCAGCCGGGGCGTGCTCGTCCGTCGAGTCGGACTCGGTCCGGTCGGTGCTCCACGGGAGCTTGAATCCAGGCCGGGCGTCGGTCGTGGCCATGCGTCGGGGTCCTCGGTTGGCAGTGGACGGATAGGAGATGTCCAGGGCGTGGCCGCATGCTGCCAGCCGTGGATGGTGTGGTGGAGTCCGCTAGAGGTACCAGCAGTGGGACCCGGTGGTACCGCCGCACCACTCCACGCTCATCTTGTGCCGGACGGCACCGCGACGAACAAGGGCGCCGGGGCTAGGATGTGGCACTCATGACGGCCTCGCTCGAACCCGTTCCGGCTCCCGGCGCGTCCCATCCACGGGACCTGTTCGGCCGGCCGCTGCGCGACCTGCGGATCTCGGTCACGGACCGCTGCAACTTCCGGTGCACGTACTGCATGCCGAAGGAGATCTTCGGGCGCGATTACGCGTTCCTCCCGCACGACCAGATTCTCACATTCGAGGAGATCGAGCGGATCGCCCGGGTGTTCGTCGAGCTCGGGGCAGAGAAGCTCCGGATCACGGGAGGCGAGCCGCTCGTGCGGCGCAACGTGCCTGACCTGATCGCGATGCTGGCAGCGATCGAGGGGCGGGGCGGCAGCGGCCTCGACCTGACGCTGACAACCAACGGCTCGGCCTTGCGCGCGCTGGCCCAGCCGCTCGCCGACGCGGGCCTGAGCCGAGTGACGGTCAGCCTCGACTCGCTGGACGACGCCGTCTTCGGCGCGATGAACGGGATCGACTTCCCGGTGGCGCGCGTTCTCGACGGGATCGATGCCGCGCTCGAGGCAGGGCTCGATCCGGTCAAGATCAACATGGTCGTGCGGCGCGGCGTCAACGAGGACAGCGTGCTGCCGATGGCGGCGTGGGCCCGCCAAACGGGGGTCACGCTGCGCTTCATTGAGTACATGGACGTTGGCCACTCGAACGGCTGGCGGCTCGAAGAGGTGGTGCCGGCCGCGGAACTGGCAGCGACCATCGGCGCGGCCTGGCCCATCGCACCCGTCGGGCCGGCGTACCGCGGCGAGGTCGCCGAACGCTGGCAGTACCTCGACGGGCGCGGCGAGATCGGGATTATCTCGTCGGTGACACGCCCGTTCTGCGGCGACTGCACCAGGGCGCGGCTGTCGGCCGAGGGGCAGTTCTACACGTGCCTCTTCGCGGTTCGTGGGCACGACGTCCGCGGCCAGGTTCGCGCGGATCCATCGGACGAGGCGCTCACCACGTTCCTCACCGACATCTGGACGGGACGGGACGACCGCTACTCGGAGCTGCGGTCAGAGGCGACGAACGATCTGCCGAAGATCGAGATGTTCGCGATGGGCGGGTAGGGCGCGCGCGTCCACAGACTGTCCACAGCCGTGCACAAGTTCGTGGATACGGCCTTGCCGGCCCGGCCGAAGTTCGTGGATAACCGCGTTGACCCGTCCGGCGAACGGCCCGTACCGTAGGTCTTGCCCGAAGGGGCCAGCAGGAACGAAGGACTGAGATCACATCAAGGCTCTTCGCTCCGCCGCCGGTCGCTTCGGGCGCTTCGTTGCCCGCTATCGTGCGGCTGTCTGACCACGGCCAAGCCGCGGGTTGTTCGCCCGACGGGACGCGATCGGCATCCCGGTGTCGATACTTCCGTCGGGCGATCGAAGCCGCGGGCTTCGGCCGTCTACCCCCTGGACGCGTTTCTGGAGGCCCGCTTGTCCGCGGAAGATCCGCGCCGCCGAATCCCGCCCGCCGAGCAGTCCGCGCGCATTGACGCCCTCGAGGCCGCGGTCCGCGCACGAACCGACATCAGGCCGCTGGCAGGCGTCGTCCTCGGGTCCGGCCTCGGCCCCCTGGCCGACGACCTGACGGATTCCCTCGCCATCCCGTTCGACGAGCTGCCGGGCTGGCCGGCTGCCACGGCGCCCGGACACGTGGGACGGCTGCTCGTCGGTCGGATCGGCGACACCCCGGTGGCCATGCTGCAGGGCCGGTTCCATGTCTACGAGGGCAACGACCCGGGCCTCGTGGTCCAGCCGGTGCTGCTGTTCCAGCGGCTCGGCGCGCAGCTCGTCGTGCTCACGAACGCTGCCGGCGGAATCAACCCCGACTTCGGGGCCGGCACCCTCATGGTCATTGCCGATCACCTCAACCTGACCGGGCTGACGCCGCTTGCTGGGCCCAACGCCGACGCGTTCGGCGTGCGGTTCCCGGACCTCACCAACGCCTGGGATGCCGAGCTCCGGGAGCGCCTGCACGCCGCCGGCCGCGCCGAGGGCGTCAGCCTCGAGGAAGGCGTCTACGCGGGACTCGTGGGACCGCAATACGAAACGCCGGCCGAGGTGCGCATGCTCAGGGGGCTCGGAGCTGATTCGGTCGGCATGTCGACCGTGCTCGAGTGCATCGCCGCCCGCTGGGCCGGCCTGAAGGTCTGTGGCGTCTCGCTCGTGACGAACGCGGGAGCCGGCTACACCGACGAGATCCTGACCCACGAGGAGGTCCTGGCGGCCGGTGCCGAGGCCGGGCCGCGCCTCGCGCGCGTGATCCGGCGATTCCTCGCGGACCTGGACCTGCCGAGCTGACCTTCGATAATGGCCAAACATCAGCTGGAGTAATCAGCGGCGAGGGTGTCGCCTCGGACCCGGCCGAAAATCGGCTCACGCCGGACCGAAAGCACAGGCCAGCGACCATCCGGGCCGATATCTGACCGCAAACCAGTCGGAATTGGTGGGCCCGATCACCGGGAATGATGATCGGCGCAATTGGCCGGGCGACCGCCCGCGGCCGGCCCGACCCTAGGAGCTGACCGGCAGTTCGCGGCCTGCTGCCCGCGCAGCGGCCGACTTCTCGGCCCACGCCTCGAGCACGCGGTCCTTGTGCGGCCGGATCGGGCAGTGTCCGTCGCGGTTGCCCATCTCGTCGCAGTAGCCGAGCGGCACGCACTTCGGCGCCAGGAACGAGCCGAGGAACGGCGACACCTGGAAGATCTCGTGACGGATCAGCTGGAACAGGCGGCGGATCTCCCACTGGGCCATGGTGCACAGGCGCAGCCCCGACATATGGATCAGCGCACGCAGATTGGTCGTCATGACGAGGTTCGTACGGGTGGCATTCGGGAAGACGAACCGAGCGTCCTCGCCCGGAACGCCCGCCTCGACGAGCTCGCCGTACAGGCCCAGCGCATCGTCGACCTGTGACTCGTAGCGCTCGCGCAGGTCGGCGTCACCCTCGGCGATCGTCGTCGGCAGCATCGTGGCCGCGCCCTTGAACTTGACGTAGCGCTGGCTCTGCTGGTCGAACGCGACACCGGCCCGATGGCGGACGAGCTGGTGCGACAGCGTCCGCGACACGCCGCTGATGCCGAAGGTGAACACGACGTGCTCGATCGTCGAGCCGTGGCCCGACTCGATCACGCCATTGATCAGCTTCTGCATCTTGAGCGGGTCGAACTCGCCGTTCAGCGCCCGTTTGAAGATGAGCTCCGGCTCCTGCTCGGAGTAGCACGTGCGGCAAGCCGTGTAGATGATCGGAACGTAGAACTTCTCGACGATCTCGCGGTCGGGGAAGAGGAGCGTCGCCTTCAGGCCCAGCTCGCGACGGCCGGGGTTCTTGGGGATCGCCGTCTTCTCGCGGGACGCGGCGGCGACAGGCGGCGGAGTCGTGGGCTCGGCGGTCATCGGAGGGCCAGTCTAGCCCACCCTGATGGCACGTGGCCGTGACGATGGCAGCCGCCAGGGCGTAGCTATTCGGCCTCGTCGAGGACCGCGACGAGATCCTCGAGATAGCCCTCCCAGTAGCCGGCGTGGTCGTCACGGGTGGTCGGGTTCGCGCCGGCCTCCACCCAGCCAGCGTGCTCCAGCGTCACCCGTGTGCCACCCCCGGGAATCGGCTCGATCGTCCACGTCACGAGCGTCTCCTCGACCGGTTCGGCTTCCGCCCATGCCCAGGTGTAGGCCAGCCGCCGGCCCGGCTCGAGCGCCCGGATCGTGCCGTTGACGACGCTCCCGTCGCCGAAGTCGAGCCGATACGGGGCGCCGATCGGGCCGACCGGCGTCGCCTCCGTGAACCACTCGACGACCAGCACGGGATCCGTCAGCGCCGACCAGGTCGCCGCGGGTGAGCCTGTCGTCGCTGCCGTCAGGGTGATGGGTTCGATCGGCTCGGCCATGGCGCGTGAGCCTCGCTAGCGAAGGGCCTCAGTAATAGTCCGAACAGGAGGCGAAGTAGCCGCAGCTGCAGATCAGCTTGCACCTGCGCTCGTCCATCAGCGCACCGCAGTTCGCGCAGGTCAGGACGAGGGCCGCGGGATCCGGGGGCTCGGCCACAGCCGGCTCGTCGGCCAGCACGACCAGAGGCGGCATGGATGGGTGAGTGCTGTCCGCGGCGGAGCCCGGGTCGCGCTGGGTCAACGGTCTCATGGTAGACCCGTCGGCTCGGGCTCGGCGGGTGCCTGGGACGTCTCGAAGGCGTAGGCCACGGCTTCGTCGAGGCTCATTGCGGCACCTTCGGCCGCGTAGCGCTCGAGGTCGTCAGGAGGCAGCACCTGGCGCGCCGTCGGGTAGCCGAGCGATCCGAAGCCGGTCTCGTTGAACGATGCGAGGTCCGTGCCGGTGATCTCCTGGAGATGTCGAGCCGCACCCCAGATCCGGCCCGCCCGCTCCAGGTCCTCGTCGAAGATCGCGACCCCCGACAGATCGTCGAGGACGAGCGTGATGCCCGCGACGTCGCCGGCCTCCTTGAAGTGCATGAGCGCCTCGCGGGCAGCCGCCTTGGCTTCTTCGGCGCGCTTCTGCGACACCAGGGACAGCGCCAGCATGTGCAGCGACCAGGCCTCCATCGTCCTGTTCTTCCCGGTTCGGTGCAGCGCCAGGGCCTCGCGGTAGGCCGCCTCGGCCTCGGCCATGTGGTTGGCGAAGAACGAGAAGCTGCCGATCGCCCAGAGGATGTTGCCCTCGCCGGCGGCGTCACCGAGGTCACGATAGATCTGGAGCGCCTCCTCGAGCATCTCCCGCGCCTCCGAGGCATCGCCGCCGGACTGCCCGCTCATGATCCACGCCGCATCGGCATAGGCCCGGTTGAACAGCGCGTTCGCGATCTCGCGTCGATCGCCGATCTCCCGCCACAGCTCGAGGGCTTCCTGGTAGCACGTCTCTGCGGTCACCTGGTCCGCCTGCCAGTAGGCGACGCCGCCGCGAGCCTCTGCGAGCCGGGCCTGCAGGACGGGCGCCAGGTCCCAGTTGCGGCCGCGCAGGTCGTCGAGCCGGGCACGCGCCTCGTTGAGATACCCCCGTTGTTGCCAGAACCGCCACAGCGCGAACGCGACGCGGACCGCGAGCTCGGGGTCCGGACGGTTGGCGGCCCACATGAGGGTCGCCCGCAGATTGTCATGCTCGCGTTCGAGGCGGTCGAGCCAGCGCCGCTGATCCGCGCTCGCCAGCTGCGGCGCGGCCTCCTCTGCCAGGTCGAGGTAGGCGCGGCTTCGCCGCTCCTCGATGTCGTCGCACTCGCCGCTGGTCGTCAGCATCTCGGCTGCGTATTCACGGATCGCGTCGAACATCACGTAGCGCTGCTCGTCCGGGCCCTCTTCGACGCGGAGCAGGCTCTGGTCGACGAGCGTTGCGACGCCGTCGAGGACGTCGACACCGACCTCGCTCGATGGGCCGCAGACGCGGTCGGCCACATCGAGCTCGCACCCGCCGACGAACACGGCCAGGCGGTTGAGCAGCCGACGGGTGCCGGGTTCGAGCAGGTCGTAGCTCCACGCGATCGCCCCGCGCAGCGTCTGCTGGCGCTCCGGCAGGTCCCGCGAGCCCGACGAAAGCAGCGCGAGATGGTCCTCGAGCCGGGCGACGATCTGCTCGGGCGAGAGGAGCTTGACCCGAGCCGCGGCAAGCTCGATAGCCAGTGGCATCCCGTGCAGACGCGCGGTGATCCTGCCGACCGCCGGGGCGTTGGCGTCAGTCAACTCGAAGCCGGGCCGCACCGAGCGGGCACGCGCCGCGAACAGTTGGGCGGATTCGAAACCCTCGAGCGTGGCGGCGGTCACGCTTCGCAATTCGACCGGGAGGTTCAGTCGTTCGAGCTCCGGCAGGCGCGCGGGATCCGGTGGTGCCGGCAGGCCAGGCACGGCGAACTCCTGCTCGCCGTAGACGCGCAGCGCGGTCCGGCTCGAGACGAGGATGCGCAGGCCCGGCGACCGGGCGAGCATCTCGGTCAGGACCGGCGCGGCCTCCACCACCTGCTCGAAGTTGTCGAGCACGAACAGGACGCGCCCGTCGCCGATCGCCTCGGCGATGCCGTCGATCACGGACCGGCTCGCCTTGTCGATCACACCGATCATGCGAGCAATCGTCGGCGCGACCAGATCCCGTTCGCGGACCGGCTCCAGCGGGACGAACCAGACGCCGTCGGGGAATTCATCGGCGGCGGCGGCCGCGACCTGGAGCGACAGCCGAGTCTTGCCGATGCCACCCGGCCCGGTGAGCGTCAGCAAGCGCGACTCGCGCAGCAGGCGAAGCGCCTCCTCGAGCTCGTCGCGTCGTCCGACAAACGACGTCAGCTGGGTCGGCAGATTGTTCGGGCGTGCGTCGAGCGAATGGAGCGGCGGGAATTCCGCCTGCAGGTCGGCGGCCACCACCTGGGCGAGCCGCTCGGGGGCGAGCAGGTCCTTGAGGCGGTGCTCCCCGAGATCGCGCAACTCGAAGGCGCCATCGGAGCCACCACCGGCCAGTGCTCGCACCGTGTCCGAGATCACGATCTGGCCGCCATGGCCCGCGGCCGCGATGCGCGCCGCGCGATTAACGTCGTAACCGACGACGTCGCCGACCGTGACCATTGCCTCGCCCGCATGCAGGCCCATCCGGACGAGGACCTCGATGCCGTCCGGCCACGGCTCGCGCGCGAGCGCGCGCTGCCCCTCGATGGCGGCATGGATCGCCGCTCGGGCGCCCTCGAACAGCACGAAGAACGAGTCGCCCTGGGTGCTCTGCTCCGTGCCGCCATTTGACGCGAACGCGGCTCGCAGCAGCTCGCGATGGCGCTCGCGGACGGCCGCGTAGCGCTCGGTTCCGAGCGCCAGCTCGAGCCTGGTCGACCCCTCGATGTCGGTGAACAGAAACGTGACGACGCCCGTCATGGGGCTGCCCGCGTCGGTCACGACCGCGCTACCTCCGGCGCCACGCTCAATGCCGGTGCGCGTCGGTCACGTCGCGCAGGCGACCGGCGAGGACCCTGAGCATTGCCAGGGCGACGGTGGGCTGCTCGGTGATCACCGATTCGAGGTCCCACGATGCAAGGGCGAGGCAGCTCGTCGGCCCGGTCGCGACGACCTGGGCGTTACGCGGCCGCCGGTCGAGGACGGACAACTCGCCGAAGAACTCGCCGGGCCCGAGCCTGCCCACGGTCTCGCCATCGCGCACGACGGCGACGGAACCCGACACGATGACGAAGAAGCCGGTCCCGATCTCGCCTTCGCGCACGATGACGCCGCCGGCTCCGTAGTCGGTTTCGACGGTCCGGTCGGCGACCCGGCCAAGCTCCTCGGGTTCGAGGTCCTCGAACAGCGGTGTCGCGGCGAGCAATTCAGTCTTGCTTTCACGCGTGAGCGGCATCGTCCCCTCCGTGCAAAAGCATGCTCGCCCGCGCCGTCACGGCCGTCAACCGCGCTCCGGCCTCCCGGCGAAGCGCTGGGCGTGGCACGATGCGGGCAGCGCGCCGGCCGGCACCGGCAACCGGCAGGCGACCGAGGATGGAGGCGGCATGGCCACTCGCGAGGAGCTCGTCGATGCGCTCGCCGGGTTCACCCTCTTCGGCGACCTGACGCGGCCCCAGCTGACCAGCGTCGTCCACCTCATGGAGGAGGTCATGTTCGCGGAGGGGGAACGCGTCCTCCGCCAGGGGCTGACCGGTTCCGGCTTCTTTATCGTCCTCGACGGCGAGGCCAGCGTCCTCGTCGACGGCACCGAGCGGGCGAAGCTGACGCGCGGCGACTTCTTCGGTGAGGCGTCGATCCTGCTCGGCCAGCCGCCGATCGCCGACGTCGTCGCCCTGAGAACGCTGCAGTGTCTTGTGCTCCCGGGACCGCAGCTCGAGCAGTTCCTGATCAGCAACCCGAAGGTGCTCTACCGGATGCTGCAGGCGCAGACGCGCCGGCTCCAGAGCGCCCAGCGGTTCCGGAGCTGAGCTGAGGTGGGGGACTCAACCCGGCCGTTCCCTCCGGGGGCATACCCGGTCGTGGTCGTCGGCAGCGGCCCCGGCGGCCTCCAGATGTCGCACGCCCTCGGCGAGTTCGGGATCAAGCACGCGGTGCTCTCGCAGGATCCGTCGCCCGGTGGGATGTTCCGGCGCTGGCCGTTCTTCCAGCGCCTTCTCTCATGGACCAAGCCGCACGCCCCGGTCGAACACGGGACCCGCGCATACGAGCGCTACGACTGGAACAGCTTGCTGACCGAGCGGCCCGGGGCCCGCGCCCTGCAGCCGACGTTCATGGACGGGACGTCCTACTTCCCGTCGCGGCCCGAGATGGAGGCCAACCTGGCGGCGTTCGCCGAACGCGCCGGGGTGGCAGTCCGCTACGGCTGCGCCTGGACCGGATCCCGCGTCGAGGAGGACGCAAAGGGCACCTCGTTCGTCGTCGAGACGACCGACGGCGAGTACCGCTGCCGCGTCCTCGTGCTGGCCGTCGGCGTCGCCGAGCCGCACGTTCCCGACGCGCCGGGGATCGAGCTTGCCCATCATTACGGCGAGGTCCAGCCCGTCGAGGCGTACGCCGGGAAGCGGGTGTTCATCCTCGGCAAGCAGAACTCGGGGTTCGAGCTGGCGAGCGCGCTGCTGCCGTGGGCGCGCCAGATCATGCTCTCGTCGCCGTCGCCGACCTCCCTGAGCGTCGACACTCGCTCGCTCGTCGGGGTCCGGGCCCGATACGTCCAGCCGTACGAGGACCATGTGCTCGGCGGCGGCGTGTCCGTGCTCGACGCATCCATTGGCTCCATCGAGCCGCTTCCGGCTGGGGCCCGGCGGGTGCACCTCCAGCGCTCGGACGGTGGCGGCGAGCTCTCGATCGACGCCGACGAAGTGATCGCTGCAACGGGCTTCACGGCGCCACTCCTCGACCTCCCTCGCCTCGGCTGCCAGGTCTTCGGGGCGAGCCAGCTGCCGGTGCAGACACCGTGGTGGGAAAGTGCGACGCTGCCCGGCGTCTACTTCGCGGGGACGATCGGGCAGGGCGCGCGCGGCCTCCGCAAGCACGGTATCCCGGCCAACTCGGGCGCCGTCCACGGGGCTCGCTACAACGCCCGGGTGCTGGCGCGCCGACTCGCCGAGGGGCGGTTCGGGATCGGGATCCACCAGGCCGTCATCGACCCGGCGACGCTCATCGAGTTCCTCGCGTCAGAGATCGCGAACGCGCCCGAGCTGTTCCATCAGCGCGCCTACCTCGCACGGGTGATCATTGCCGATGCGACGACGGGACTCCGCGACGCGGGGGTCCAGCCGCTGGCGTACGCGCTCGACGAAGGCGTCGGGGACGCAATCATCGTCACGCTCGAGGCCGACGGCAGCGGGGCGATCTACCCGGTGCTCTACACGCGCACCGCTGGGGCGATCAACGAGCACGCGCTGGAGGCCGACCCGCTGCTCCGCTACGACACGGCGGCGACGCGCGAAGCGCTTGCCGCGCTCGTCGGGCCCGTGCTTCGCGGGGCGGGGCTTCCGGTGCCGGTGGGATAGGTTCAACCACTCACCGCATCGGCGTCAGCTGTATTCGGCTATTGCGCACCAAATTAGCCATTGACGGCTAATGGTTGCCGCAGTAGCCTGCCGCGGGTGACTGAAACCCGGGGGTGCGTGCTGTTCGGCGACGTCGTCCGATCGCGGACGGACGCGCCCGCGGCCACGGCCTGGTTGCGCGACCTGATCGACGAGCTCGAGCGGACCTATCCGCCTGCCGAGCGGTTGGCGGCATTCGCATTCACCCAGGGCGACGAGCTCCAGGGCTTGCTTGCGCCCACCGCCGACCCGTTCCTGGCCGTGCTGCTTGGGACGCTGAACGACCGCCATCAGCCGATGCGCTGGGCGATCGTGGCCGGACCGATCGAGCCTGGCCGGGGCCCGGCGACGGAGCGAACGGGGCCGGCCTTCCTGGCCGCGCGCGACCTGCTCGACACGGCACGCGCGAGCCGGGAAGGTCTGCTCGTGCGGGTAGGCGAGGAGCGGGCGGACGCGCTGCTCGCCGGTTTGGCGCCATTGCTGGCCGACCTGCTCGCCGACCTGACCGATCGGCAGCGTGCGCTCACCCGGATGATGCTCGTCGAGCACCTCCGCCAGTCCGAGGTCGCCGAGCGGCTGGGTGTGAGCCGTGCCACGATCTCCGTCATGGCCGAGCGTGCGCGCATCCGGCGCATCGAAGGGCTCCTCGGCGTGTTGCGCCGGATCGTCGGGGACGCGGTGGCCGCGCCCGAGGACCAACCGTGACCGCCGATGCGGGACTCGTCCTGGCCTGGCTGGTCCTGGCGCATCTCGTCGCCGACTTTGTGCTCCAACCGGGCCGCATGGCTCGCGCCAAGGCGGCCCCCGGAAGCGGGGCAACGCCGGCGCTCCTTGCCCACGCGCTGGTCGTCGGGGCCTGCGTCCTCCCGTTCGGGCTTGCGTTCGGCGCGCCCGGCTGGTGGATCGTGGTGATCGTCACGCTCAGTCACGCGGTCATCGATCGGCTCAAGGCGGTGCTGACGAGGCGTGCCGAATCCGCGGCACTGGCCGAGGCACGCAGACGACACGAAGAAGCAGGCACCGCACCCGACGGTCTCGGGCCGGCGTGGACGCCGGTGCCCGGGGCACTGTTCGCCGTTGATCAGCTCGCCCACGTTGCGATCCTGATCGCCGCCTGGGCGGCGCTGCTCACGGTGGCCCCACTCGATCCGGGTTTTGCCGGCTGGGCGGCCGGTTGGCTCGCGCCCTGGGATCCCGCGGTCGTCCACGAAGTGCTGTTCCGTGGCGCCATCCTCGCGAGCCTGTTGATCGTCAACGTCCGCGCCGGGGCGCTGTTCGTGGGCGTTCTCGTCGCGCCGCGACTGGCGATGGAAGGGCGGCCGCTGCAGGATCGCCCGACCGCTTCGGCGACGCCGGTCCCTGCCACCCCTGCACGCCTCGGTTGGACGTTCCAGGTGGGACCGATCGAGGGACGGGCCGTCCCGGACCCTGCCGCCCCGCCGCCAGCGCCTGTGACCCCGACGCAGCCGCCAGCCGCGCCGCCGGGCCGGGTGGGCGAGGCGATCGGCATCATCGAACGTCTGCTGATCGTGACCTTCGTGCTCGCCGGTGCCGAGGCCGCCATCGGGCTCGTGATCGCGGCAAAGACCCTCGCTCGGTTCAAGCAGCTCGACGACCGGGACTTCGCCGAGTACTACCTCCTCGGAACGCTGGCCAGCGTCGCGATCGCATCGATCAGCGCGTTCGCCGCGGCCGCCGCGCTCGGCTCGCTCGGCTGAACGCCACGACCCGCCGCGACTGACCGTGTTCCAGTCGCTGATCGCCGGCGCGATCGCCGGGTACGGCATCGCGATCCCCGTCGGCCCCGTGGCGGTCCTGATCATCGAGCTCGGCGTCCGACGCGGCCTGCGGCTGGCCGCCGCGGCGGGGCTGGGGGCTGCGTCTGCAGACGGGCTCTACGCGCTGCTGGCGGTGCTCGCCGGCGCCCGGATCGCGGCGCTGCTCGGGCCCGTTACGCCGGCGCTCCAGGCGGTCGCGGTCGTCGTCCTGTTCGGGATCGCGATCCGCGGCGTGTACCAGGCCCTGTATCACGTCCGCATCGGGATCCCCGGCAATGCCGAACTGCCGACCCAGCCGCTCAGGACCTACCTCCGCTTCCTTGCGATCACGCTCCTCAACCCGACGACGATCCTGTACTTCGCGGCCCTGATCCTCGGGCGGCCCGAGCTTGGCGAGACGCCGGCCGAGCGTGCTGCGTTCATCGCCGGCGCGGCCCTCGCCTCGACGTCGTGGCAGACTGCTCCTGGCGTTCCTCGGCGCGCTCGCCCATCAGCGCCTGTCGCCGAAGGCGCAGCTCGGGATCAGCCTGCTGGGAAATGCGGTCGTTGCCGGCTTTGCGATCGTGATCCTGGTCGGACTGACTTCCTAGACCAGGTCGCGCGGGATCCGCTCCTCCCAGCGCCGCTTGAAGAACGACGCGCCGTCGAGGTCGACCTCGAGGTCCACTGACAGGTCGAAATCGCTCGCCGTCGACGCCTGCGTGGAGCGTGCCCGGATCTCGATCGTGTGGTCGTGCTCCCACCAACGGTAGACAACGTCCGCGTCGAGCAGCGCCCGCGCTGGATCGTCGTCGCGGGCGGTCAGCCAGATCGTCTCGGCCGCGTACAGGCGGCGTCCGTCGTGGAGCGCGTCGCTCCCGCCGTCGTGGATCGTGACGGTGACGCTGCCGTCGACGACGTCCTCGAGGATCTCCCAACGGGGCGGATCGGCCGACCCGCCGAGCGATACAGCGGCGACGTCCGGCGGCGTGGTCTTGAACAGCGGCGGCGGCAGGTCGCCGGGACCGCCGGCCGGTGGCACGACCGGCAGGATCAGTCGGGATGGGGTGGCAGTCCCCCCATGCAGCTCGAACTCGGCGGGGAACGGTGACGGCCAGACGACCGGCCAGGCCGACGACGCGATCGAGACGCGGACCCGGTGGCCAGGCTCGAAGCGATACCCCATCCCGCGGAGCTGGACGCGGATCTCCTCGACGTGGCCGGGCTCGAGCGGCTCGGGGTTCGCGTGCGACCGCCGGTGGGTGAGGTTCAGGATGCCGGCCGTCACCTGCGCTGACGTCCCGTCGGGAGCGACGTCGGCAAGTCGCACGACCGCGGTCGCGATGGGGGCCGACACGGCCAGCTGGAGAACGACCTCCGGCACGCCCAGGATCGACAGTGGCTCGGCGAGCGGCGCCGAGGTGAAGACGGGTCCGAAGGCCTCGTCCGGGCGCAGGTCGCGGGCGAGGCCGTTGGGCGCGCCACCGGCACCCCACGACAGCGAGCCTCGGGTGCCAGTCGTCGCCCGGTGGCGGTAGCGCTCCATGAACGGTTCGGCCGAGGGCTCGTCCACCAGTCGCCCTGCGAGCGGCAGCGATCCCGGCGCGAGGTGCCACGCCCGCGGCTCGACCGACGGGTGGGGGAACGCCTCGGCCGAGCGCCAGCGACCCGGCCAGGCCGCCGGGAATGGCTCGGGCGGTGCGTAGTCCCGCTCGAACCACGTCAGCGGCGGCTCGGGCGGATCCGGCCGCGCGCCCTTGCGAGACTGGCTGTCGCTGTGCAGCCAGCGATCGAAGAAGCGAACCATCTCGTGGAGCTCGTCGAGGTTCGGGCCGGGCGTTCCCTCCGCCGGCAGCTCGTGGACCCAGTTGCCGACGATCGTTCGGGAGGGCGCCGTGCACAGCGCCTGCATTCGCAACGCCGCATCGACATATGAGTCCATCCAGCCGCCGATGTTCAGGATGGGAACGGCGATCGCCTCGTAGTCGGGGGCGAGGGAGCCCGGTCGCCAATAGGGCCCGTCGCGCTGCCGGCGCAGCCATTCGAACAGCCACGGCGGCGTCTGTTCGAGCCGGGCCTGCCATTCGCCGAGCCAGCCCGCGCCGCGGAGCTCGACATCGGGCGGCATTGCGTTCATCGCGACCTGGCTGACGGCGTACTGGCTGAGCTCGCTCGCCGTGACGCACCCGCCGATGTAGTGGACGTCGGTCGTGTAGCGGTCGTCGGTGGCCATGACGGGGACGATCGCGCGAAGGTGTGGCGGCCGAAGCTTCGCGACCTGGATCGAGGTGAACCCGCCGTAGCTGATGCCCCACATCCCAACGTTGCCGTCGCACCATTCCCGCGCCGCCAGCCACTCGACCGCGTCGTACCCGTCGCGCGTCTCCTCCTCGTGGTACTCGTCGAGCGCGACGCCGCCGGAGCTACCGGTACCCCGGACGTCGAGCCGGCACAGCGCGTAGCCCCGACGGGCGAAGTACTCGCCGCGGCCCACGTCCGCATTGCGCCGCCAGTTGTCCTTGCCGTACGGGATCATCTCGAGGATCGCCGGAAAGCGGACGTCAACGTGGTCGTCGGGCCCGGGCAGCGGACGCCAGATGTTGGCCGACAGCTGCACGCCGTCGCGCACCGCGATCCGGACGTCCCAGTCTGTCGCGAAGTCGTGACGGGGCGGGCTCGCCGGACGGGCAATCTCCGGGTCGGGGGTGGCCACGATGGGAGTCTAGGTCCGGCTACGATCTCCCGATGCACGACGGAGCGCGGGATGCACCCGCGATCGCGACCACCGGGCCGTGGACGCGTCATGCGCGTCGGGTCGTCTACGAGAACCCGTGGATCGTGGTGTGGCACGACGAGGTCACCCGACCGGACGGCGGCCCGGGCATCTACGGGGTCGTCCATTTCCGGAACGCGGCATCGGGCGTGGTCGCCCTCGACGATTCGGACCGCGTGCTGCTTGTCGGTCAGCACCGCTACACCCTCGATGCCTATTCGTGGGAGATCCCCGAGGGTGGCGTGGGACCGGACGAAAACCCGCTCGACGGAATCCGCCGGGAGCTGCGCGAGGAGACCGGCATGAGCGCACGGGACTGGCGCCAGATCGGCACTTACGCCGTTTCGAACTCCATCACCGACGAACTCGGGATGCTCTGGCTCGCGACCGGGCTGTCCGAGGGCGCGGCCGCGCCCGACCCGACGGAGGACCTGGCGGTCCGCTGGGTGCCGTTCGACGAGGCGCTTGCCATGACGGCCGACGGCCGGATCACCGACTCGATCTCCATCATGGGCATCCAGCGCGTCGCGCTTGATCGCTTGACCGCCGCGGCCGACCCCGGGGAATCGGGATGACGACGCTCCACGTGCTCCGCGTGTTCATCGGACTCGATGGCTCCGGCGGCAATCCGCTCGGCGTGTTCGTCGACGGCGCCGACATCGCCTCGGAGCGCCGGCAGGCGGTCGCCCGCGACCTCGACTTCAGCGAGACGGTGTTCGTGGACGGCATCGACGACGGCGTCGCCCGGATTGCGATCCACACGCCAGCCACCGAGCTGCCGTTCGCCGGCCATCCCACGGTCGGAACGGCCTGGCTGCTGCGGAAGCTCGACAACGACCTGCGGACGCTGCGCTGTGTCGCCGGCGATGTCGCAGCCTGGCAGGATGGCGAGCTGGCCTGGATCCGTGCCCGCCCCGAATGGGTCCACGGCATCCCGGAGCCGGACTGTCTGGCATCTGCGGCCGCGGTCGAATTCGATCGTGCCACCTGCGATGGGCGAGCCGGGCCACTACGTCTGGGCATGGGAAGACGAGCCGGCGGGCCGTGTCCGGGCTCGCTTCTTCCCGACGGATCTGGGAATCGCCGAGGACGAAGCCACCGGTGCGGCCGCAGTGCTGCTCGGCGCCGCGCTCGAGCGCCCGCTCACGATCCGGCAGGGCGTTGGTTCCGAGATCCACGTCCGGCCGCGTGACGACGGCAACGTCGACGTGGGCGGCCGAGTCGAGCTCGTCGAGCAGCGCCCGTACGAGCCGGCGTCACGGCGATGAACGACGGGACGCGTCGCGACTGGGATGCCATCGTCGTCGGTCTCGGCGCGATCGGTTCGGGGGCCGCGTACTGGTTGAGCACCCGGCTGGGCGATCGCGTACTCGGCCTCGAGCAGTTCGAGCTGGAGCACCCGAACGGCGCGTCGCAGGACCACAGCCGGATCATCCGCTACTCGTACCACCGGCCTGACTACGTGCGCCTTGCCCGCCGCGCCTACGCGTCCTGGACCGAGGTCGAGGCGGAGTCGGGGGAGGCGGTGGTGTCGGTGACCGGCGGGCTGGACATCTGGCCGCGGGACGCGTTCTACCCGATCGAGGACTACACGAGCAGCCTGACCGCCGAAGGGATCCCGTTCGAGCTGCCGGACGCGGACGAGGTCCGGCGGCGCTGGCCGCAGTGGCGGCTCGACGACGGGACGACCGTGCTGTACCAGGCGGACAGCGGCCTCGCCGACCCGATCCGCGGCAACCGCGCCCACCGCGACCTCGCCCGGCAGAGGGGGGCGACGCTGCTCGCGCGGACGCGGGTGACACGGATCCGCGACGCCGGTGGGGGTGAGTACGAAGTCGCCACCGCGGACGGCTCCACGCATCGGGCCCCACGCGTCGTCATTACCGCGGACGCCTGGACCAACGACCTCCTGGCGGATTTCGATCGGCGCCTGCCATTGCGGATCACGAAGGAGCAGGTCACCTACTTCGCATGCCCGGATCCCGCTTCCTTTGCGCCCGAGCGGTTCCCGATCTGGATCTGGCAGGACGAGCCGTGCTTCTACGGCTTCCCGACCTACGGCGAGGCGGGGCCGAAGGCCGCCCAGGACGTCGGCGGGCAGCTGACGTCGCCGCGGACGCGCACGTTCGAGCGCGACGAAGCGGCGTTTACGCGGGTGGAGACGTTCCTGGCGCGCCATCTGCCGGATGCACTCGGGCCGCCGATCCTCACCCGCACGTGCCTCTACACGTTGACCCCGGACCGGGATTTCGTCGTGGACCGGCTGGCCGACGCCCCGGGCGTGGCGGTTGTGCTCGGTGCGGCGCACGGCTTCAAGTTCGCCTCGGTCCTCGGACGGATCGTCGCCGAGCTGCTGGTCGACGGCGGCACGCCGTCGGCGCCGGAGATCGGCGCGTTCCGGATCGACCGGGCGGTCCTCGCCGAGCGTGTCTGACGCGCGATACGGGCCACGCTTGCGCCCTTCGGGAGGGTGTGCAATTCTCGCCCGCACTCGGCCGAGAGGGTTGGGTGACTGGGGCCGACAGAAGGGGGCTGATCGGGAAGACCCCTCAGAGGAGGAGACTCACGATGCCGTCGCCCTTGCGTGCCCGGGCGTTGCGAACGCTGGCCGCCGTCATGCTCCTTGCCGGGCTGTTGCTACCCGCATCCGCGCCGGTGCTCGGCGCCGACGACGAGCTGCTCCAGCTCAAAGCCGGCACGGACCAGGACCTGCAGGTCCTCAATCCGTGGCAATCCGTCGTCGTGGCGGACTTCGAGGTGTTCACGCTCAACTACGACACGCTCGTCGGGTTCGGCCAGAACATCGAGCCCGTCGCAGGCTTCGCGGAGTCATGGGAGCAGTCCGCGGACGGACTGACCTGGACATTCAAAATCCGGCCAGGGATGCAGTGGTCGGACGGCGAGCCGGCGACGGCCGAGGATGCGCGCTGGACGTACCAGCTCATCCTCGACGCCGCGGAGACAGAGACGGGCTACCTCGGCGAGGGATACCTTGACGGCTACCTCACCAATGCCGGGGTGACCTCGGTGGAAGCGCCGGATGCCGAGACGCTGGTCGTGACCACTGAATTCGCGAACACCCTGCTGCTCCAGGCCTACGTGCCGATCCTTCCGAAGCACATCTGGAGCCAGTACACCCTCGCGCAGATCGGCGACACCACGGCCGACGGCTACTTCGCGAACGACCCAACCGTGGTCGGCACCGGCCCCTACCAGGCGGTCGAGTGGGAGCCGGGTGGGTTCATCCGCTTCGCGCGCAATGAGAACTACTGGGGCGAGCAGGGTGCGGCAGACGAGGTGATCATCCAGCACTTCGCCAGCGCCGACACCATGGTCCAGGCCCTGCGGAGCGGGGAGATCGATTACGTCCGCGGCGTCCAGGCCGACCAGTTCGACGCACTGGAGGGCGCCGAGGACATCGTCACCGTCGAGGGCTTCGCCAACGGCTACACCGAGCTCTCGTTCAATACAGGGGGCAACAAGGAGGGCTACGGCGGCTCGACCTCGGCCCTGTCCGACGTCGCGTTCCGTGACGCCCTCGGCTATGCGATCGACAAGGACGCCCTCGTCGAGGCGGTCCTCGCGGGCCACGGCGAGCCGGGCTCGACCATCATCCCGCCCTTCCACACGCGCTGGCACGTGGAACCGGACAACCCGCGCACCTTCGACATCGAGGAGGCGAAGCGCCGGCTCCAGGCCGCGGGCTACGAGCTCAACGGCGACAACCGGCTGCTCGACAAGGAAGGCAACCCGATCACCCTGCGCCTCACGTGGCCCGACTCGGAATCCGAGAACGGCTCGATCGCCCCGTTCCTCGTCGAGTGGTTCGGCCAGCTGGGCATCCAGGTGGACGCCGCCGTCACCGAGGAAGGCAAGCTGATCGAGGACGTGACCGGCCCGAGCGGCGATACGCCGGGCGGGAATTACGACATGTATATGTGGGGCTGGGTCGGCGACCCCGATCCGACCTCGCTGCTCAACTTCTTCCGGACGGAAGAGATCGGCGGGTCGAGCGACAGTTACTACTCGAACCCGCGCTACGACGAGCTCTTCGACCTGCAGCGGGCCGAGTCCGACCCGGAGCAGCGCCACGAGTACCTCGCCGAGATGCAGAACCTCGTCTACGACGAGGCCCCGTACCACATCCTCTACTACGACTCGGAGCTGCACGCGTACCGGACCGACAAGTTCGGCAACTGGCAGAACCAGCCGGAGGAAAACGGCACGCCGCTGTTCGGCTACGGCCCGTTCGGCTACACGAAGCTCGCCGCCGCGTCGCTCGAGCCGAGCCCCGGGCCGTCGGCTTCGGCCGGCGCCCAGAGTCCGGGCGCAACGAGCGGTGCCTCGACGCCCGCACCCAGTGGTGGCGATGAGGAACCGGCGTCGAGCGGTTCGAACACGATCCTGCTCCTCGCCGGGGTTGCGGCCCTCGTGGCCGTCCTGGCAGTGGGCTTCGTGGCGCTGCGTCGCCGCTCGGGCGTCCAAGAGGAGGAATGAGCCCCGCGGGTCGGGTCCAACGACCGTCCCGGATTCAAGGTGCCGGGGAGCGTCGCGTCGCGACGTTCTCCGGCTGACCGTCCCGGCGACCGGGCATGGGCAGCGCGTATCTCGCCCGACGCCTGGGCAGCGCGGCGATCACGATCCTGCTGATCGTCTTCGTCAACTTCCTGCTGTTCCGGGCGATGCCCGGTTCTCCGGAACGGATCATCCTGCGCGGCACGCCGAACGTCACGAAGGAGCGACTCGAGGCGGCCCGCGAACGATGGGGCCTGAACGACCCGGTCTTTCCCGACCAGTTCGTCGACTTCCTGACCGCCACGGCCTCGGGTGACCTCGGATACTCCTTCGTGGCCCGTGGCCAGTCGGTCACAGAGGTGCTCGCGCAGCGGATCTGGCCCACGATCATCCTGTTCGGGCTCGGCGAGCTGATCGCGATTGTCGTCGGACTTGCGCTCGGCGCTTACTCCGGATGGAGACGCGGCGGCCCCGTGGACTACATCGGGAACGGGGCGTCGCTGATCCTGTATTCCGCGCCGTACTTCCTGCTCGGGATGTTCCTGCTGCTGATCTTCGCGACCGGCCTCGGCTGGTTCCCGACGTACGGCATGGTCACGGCGGGCGCGACCTACGAAAGCTTGTGGGACCGCATCGTCGACTTCCTCGCCCACCTCACACTCCCGCTCGCGACGGTCGCGCTCGGGCTGATCGGCGCGTATGCGATCGTCATGCGCTCGTCGATCATCGAGACGTCGTCCGACGACTACGTGACGACGGCGCGCGGCATGGGCCTGCGCGACGGCCGGATCCTGCGTCGCCACGCGCTGCCGAATGCCATGCTGCCGACGGTGACCCTCATCGCGATCAACCTCGGCTACGTCGTGGCAGGGGCGATCACCGTCGAGGTCGTCTTCAACTGGCCGGGGCTCGGGACGCTGACCGTCGAGGCGCTGACCGCACGCGACTACCCGGTCCTGCAGGGCGTGTTCCTGCTGCTGTGCGTATCGGTGGTCCTCGCCAACCTGGGGGCCGACTTGATCTACGGGCGGCTGGATCCCCGGGTGCGCACGTGACGGCGTCCGAGCTCGCGATCGTCCGTCGCCCAGGGACGAGCCGCGCGATCCGGCTCGGCGGGCTGATCCGTAATCTGCTGCGCCGGCCCGACGGCTTCTTCGGACTGTGCATCCTCGTGTTCTTCTCGGTGATCGCGCTGTTCCCGGACCTGCTCGTCGGACCGCTGCAGACGCCGGTGACCGGGCTCACCAACGGCTACCCGCGCCTCGCACCACCGTCGCTCGAGTTCCCGCTTGGAACCGACGAGCTCCGCCGCAGCATGCTGAACCTGACCGTCCACGGGGCGCGGGTGTCCATGGTCATCGGGCTCCTTGCGACCCTCATCACGGTGTTCCTCGGGGCGGTCCTCGGGGTCATCAGTGGCTTCGTCGGGGGACGGACCGACAGCACGCTGATGCGCATCACCGACTTCTTCCTCGTGATCCCGACATTCGTGCTCGCGATCATCCTCACGTCGCTCATCCGGGACCTGGTCGGCTCGGCGACAACCGAGATCCTCGGGATCCGGATGACGCTGATCGTGATCGTCATCGTGATCGGGATCACGAGCTGGGCCTCGACCGCCCGGATCATCCGCTCGCAGACCATGTCGCTCAAGGAGCGAGCGTTCGTCGATCGGGCGCGGGTGATCGGCGCCGGCGGCGGCCACATCATGAGCCGCCACATCCTCCCGAACGTGGTCAACCTGATCGTCGCCAACTCGGTGCTCGTCTTCGCGGGCGCCGTGCTCACCGAGACGACGCTGTCGTTCATCGGTCTCGGCGACCCGCTCCAGCCATCGTGGGGTCAGATCCTCGAGTCCAGCCGGGAGATCGGCGCGCCGAGCCTCGGTGCGTGGTGGTATTTCGTGCCGGCCGGGGCATGCATCGTGCTCGTCGTCTTCGCGTTCACGCTGCTCGGGACGGCGCTCGACGAGATGCTCAACCCGCGACGCCGGGCACGCCAATGAACGGACCGTCCGTGACCCCCGACCCCGACGCCGAGGAGGAGGTCGGGCCCGCCCTCGACCCGGCGGAGGCGGCCGCCGCCGCCCGGGTCACGACCGCCCGCGAGCGACGCAACCGGCCCCTGCCAAAGCTCGCCGACCCCGCCGCGCCGCTCCTTGTCGTCGAGGACCTGAAAACCTACTTCAGCCTCAAGAGCGGGACGGTCCGCGCCGTCGACGGCGTGTCGTTCACCCTCGAGTCCGGCGAGGCGCTCGGGATCGCCGGCGAGTCGGGCTGCGGCAAGACGACGACGGCTCTGTCGCTGATCCGCCTGCTGCCCGCAAACGCACGGATCGCCGGCGGGAGCGTCCGGCTCTACGGCATCGACCTCGTCCAGAAGTCCGACACCGCCCTGCGGCGCTACCGCTGGCGCGAGATCTCGATCGTCTTCCAGGGCGCGATGAACGCCCTCAACCCGGTCCACCGCCTGAGCGAGCAGATTGCCGAGCCGCTCGTCGAGCGACTCAATCTCTCGGACAAGGAGGCACGCAAGCGGGCGGGTGACCTGCTCGAGCTCGTCGGGATCCCGCGCAAGCGAGGGACCGCCTACCCGCACGAGCTGTCGGGCGGGATGCGCCAGCGGGCGATGATCGCCATGGCCCTTGCCTGCGATCCGGCGATCGTGATCGGCGACGAGCCGACGACCGCGCTCGACGTCATGGTCCAGGCCCAGATCCTCGAGCTGCTCGAGGACCTCCGGCACAAGCTCGGCCTGTCGCTGATCCTGATCACGCACGACCTGTCGGTCATCGCCGAAACGTGCGACCGCGTCCTGATCATGTACGCGGGCCGGGTGGCCGAGGAGGGCGCAGTCCACGAGGTCTTCCGCCGGCCGCGCCACCCGTACACGCAAAAGCTGCTGTCGGCGTTCCCGAACATACACGCGGACCGCCGCACGCTCGATGTGATCCCCGGTTCGCCACCCGACCTGCGCCACCCGCCACCGGGCTGTCGATTTGCTCCGCGCTGCGCGTTCGCGATGCGGGTGTGCACGGAGGAGGTGCCACCGGAGACGACGTTCGGCGGGGTTCGCGTCGCCTGTCACCTGTACCCCGAGGGTGCGAGCGGCGAGCCGGTCACGGTCCCGCCGCCGAACGCGGTCGGGGCGACGGCGCCTGTCGGCGGGACGCCGGACGACGAGGAACCGATCGAGGTGCTCGAGGCATGACCGCGGCCGACCCCTCCGAGGGAACGACGTCGGTGCCGCAGACCGCGAGCCTCGGCGAGGAGGTCATGCGCGTCGAGGACCTGCGCGTCCACTTCCCCATCCGCGGCGGCCTGACCGATATGGTCGCGCGGCGGAGCAGAGGCGTGGTCCGCGCGGTTGACGGTATCGACCTGACGCTCTTTCGCGGCGAGGTGCTCGCCCTCGTGGGCGAGTCGGGCAGCGGCAAGACGACGACCGGCCGGGTCATCGTCAAGCTCACTCGCCAGACCGAGGGGCGGATCCTCCTCGACGGACAGGACGTGTCGAAGCTGTGGGGCACCGGCGCGTTGCGCGCCTACCGGCGCCGTATCCAGCTGATCTTCCAGGACCCCTACGAGACGCTCAATCCGAAGCACACGATCCGCGAGTTCGTCATGGAGCCCCTGCTGGTCAACGGGATCGGGACGCGGGCCGAGCGGGAGCAGCGGGTCCTCGACGCCCTCGATGCCGCGGGCCTCCGCCCCGCCGCCGACTTTGCCGCCCGCTACCCGCACGAGTTGTCGGGCGGCCAGCGCCAGCGGGTCGTCATCGCCGGCGCGCTGGTCCTCGAGCCCGAGATCATCGTCGCGGACGAGCCGGTGTCGATGCTCGACGTGTCGATTCGGACCGAGCTCCTCCGGCTCATGCTCGACCTGCGGGCGGCGCGTGGGCTGACCTACCTGTTCATCACGCACGACCTGTCGCTGGCGTGGGTGATCGCCGACCGGATCGCGGTGATGTACCTCGGCAAGATCATGGAGATCGGGCCGGCCGAACGGATCATCCGCAGTCCGCAGAACCCATATACGCGGGCGCTCGTCTCGGTCTCGCCGACCCCGGAGCCACCCACGCCGGGCCAACGGGCCCGCCGCACGATCCTGGTCGGCGAGACGCCGGACGCCGCGCACATCCCGACCGGGTGCCGATTCAGCCCAAGATGTCCGAGCGCGTTCGACCGCTGTCGGGTCGAGGAACCGCCGCTCATCGACGTGGGCGAGGGCCAGATGAGCGCTTGCTGGCTGGCCGAGGGCGGACGGCGGCTTCCGGTGATCGACGCGGCCCCGCCCGTGCTCGCACCGACGGCTGAGGCGGCGACCGGCGGCGACGAGGCAGCGGCCCGGGGCTGACCCGGCCGCTATTCGCCGGAGTCCGACGCCCCGGCCAGGAAGGCTCGGGCGGCACGCATGAGGAGCGCATCCCGCCAGGCGCTGCACAGCACCTCGACAAGCTCCAGGCGATCCACCGCGGTATCGGGTTCCTCGCCGACGGCCACCGCGCCGTGCCGTTCCAGGATGACCGCGACGGGCGCCTGCCCGTTGTCCTCGAGGAAGGCGGCGGCGATCCGGCGCGCCAACTCGACGCTCCCTATCTCGCCGAACGGCACGAACGGGACATGGCGAAGCAGTGCGGCAGTCTCGGGCAGGGCGCCGGCGTCCGGCCGCTCCCCGGCGAGTGTCAGACCCATCGACGCCGGCAGGTGGGCGTGTGCGATCGCGTGGACATCGGAGCGAGCCTCGTACACGGCGCGGTGGATTGCCAGGTCCGACGTGGGTCTCGGGCCCGAACCCGGACCCGCCCAGTCCGCGTCCACCAGGACCAGGTCATTCAGTCCCAGCTCGTCCTTGCGGTAGCCCGACGGCGTGACGAGGATCGAGCCGTCATCGAGCCGGCATGACAGGTTTCCTTCGCCCGCGGCGATGAGGCCGCGCCGCCCGAGGCGGGTACCCGCGCGAACGATGGCTTCGGCGGCGGTCGATCGATCCATCGACCGCATCGTAGGCGACGGGCAGGCCTCCGCAACGCCGAGGGTCACGCCGCGGCGGCGACCACGAGCGGCAACGGGTCGGGCGCGAGCTCGACGCGGACCAGGCACGCGTCACACGCGGCCTCGACGGCCGTCGCCAGGTCGAGCTCGACCGGCTGGTCGCAGAAGGGGCAATCGATGGTGGTCATGGCTTCGGTCCTCTGAGGCGGGTCTGATGCCGCAAAGATTGGGACCGGCCTGTGACAGCTAGCGTGTCACGCTATGGTGGCCGCCGTTCGCGACCCGCTACCCTCCCACGGTGAGCCTGCGTGTCTTCCTCGGCCACGGCGCGAGCGGAACGGCCGCGTCGATGGCGCCGTTCGTGGACGGTCTGCGCGCGCGCGGGTTCGATGCGGCAGCGATCGACCTGCCTCGGCGCAAGGCCGAGGAGGCGATCCCGGCGTTCCACACGGCGGTGCCGGACGACCCCGGCGTAGTGGTCGGCGGCCATTCGTTTGGAGGGCGGGTGGCAAGCCTCGCCGCCGCGGAGCCCGACGCGTCCTACGCGGCACTGGTGCTGTTCAGCTACCCGCTCCACCCGCCCGGTGCCCCGGAGCGTGCCGCGGCCCGGATCGAACATTGGCCGCTTATTCGGTGCCCCGTCCTGTTCCTCTCCGGCGAGTCCGACCCGTTCGCGCGGATCGGCCTCCTGCGGGCCGCCGTGCACAACCTGCCTGACGCCGAGCTCGTCACATATCCGAAGCTGGGGCACACGCTGAAGCCGGTCCTCGACGACGCGCTCGACCGGGTCGCGGCGTTCATGCGAGGCATCGCAGACCCCACCTGAACCCACAAATAGGCACATATTCCTATTGCCCGACGGTGCAACCGGGGCTATCCTTCGGCCCCCCAATTGCCCATCGCGCTTACGGGACCGAACCCCGTGGGCGCGGCCCAGCCGTCACCCCCGAACGAGCCGGTTCACTGGATCAGTGGTCGGCTCGACGGACCCGCCACTCCGGCCCACCGCGCGCCGATGGCAGGAAGGAGATCCCGTTTGTATGTCCGGAACGGTCGCGTTGCCGCGGCCATCGTCGCCCTCGTGGCGATCGTCATGCTGACCTCGTTCCAGGCGCCCGCGGATGTCGCTGCCCATTCGAAGGGGATCGACCGCTTCCTGTATGCCCTCAGCCGGGTCGAGTCGGGTGGCAACTACCGGGCCCGCAACCACTCGTCCGGCGCATACGGCAGGTACCAGATCATGCCCGCAAACTGGGGCGGGTGGGCACGCAGGTGGGTCGGGAATGCCAACGCAAACCAGAGCCCACGCAACCAGGAGACCGTCACACGTGGCAAGATCCACGCCCTGCACCACTGGCTTGGCAGCTGGCGCCGGGTCGCCTACTGGTGGCTCACCGGCTCGTCGAAGACCACCGGCTGGAGCGCATATGCCTCGCGCTATGTCAGGAACGTCATGGCGATCTACAACCGCACGCGCATCGTCGAGAGTCGGGGCGGCATCCACCGCTTCTCCGAGAAGAGCAAGGCGATCGACTACCGGGGCTCGTGGGAACGCGCCGAACATCCCTACTACCGCGGCGACCGCGCCCGCCAGGCGAAGCGCAAGGGCCAGACGGCGACCTTCCGCTTCACGGGGAGCCAGGTTGCCTGGAACGGACCGAATGGACCGACGCGCGGCAAGGCGAAGGTGTACCTCGACGGCCAGTACGTGAAGACGGTCGACCTGTACTCCCGCAAGTTCGACGCGCGCAACCGGATCTACACCAAGACCTTCCCGGCTTCCGGAGCGCACACCCTGACGATCAAGGTGAAGGGCACTCGGGGACGCCCGGTGGTCTCGATCGACGAGTTCGTCGTGTGGAAATGACCGCGACTAGCCGTGGTCCCAACTAGCGCGCCGCCGTCACCTCCATCTCGACCCGGTACTGGCCAGCGAGCGCGCTGACCCCGACGGTGGCACGCACCGGCATGTCGGTCGGGAAGTACTCGCGGTAGACCTCGTTCATGACCGCGAAGTCGGCCATGTCCACGAGGTAGACCGTACAGCGCACGACGGAACCGTAATCGAGCCCGACCGCTCGGAGCAGCCGACCGACGTTGTCGAGCACCTGCCGGGTTTCGGCGGCGGTCCCGCCCGCCACCACGTCGCCACCGGGTGGTGCCCCGACCTGGCCCGCGAGGAACACCAGGCCGTTCGCCTCGACCACCGGCGAGAAGGGCAGCCGCCCGGGCTCGTTGCCCGGGATCTGCGGCACGGTCTTGGGCATCGAGGCACCTCCATTCCAACGATCGTGGCCGTATTCGCACGGCCTTTCGGCGGACCTACTCCCCGGCTGAGCGCCAGGCGTCACGCAAGCGCATCCGCCCGGCCGTCTGCAGGGCGGCCCCGGAGTACACCCGGCCGCCGACGATGAACAGCACCCAGATGGACGCGATCGTGATCGCGGCAGCGACGGCGATCTCGACCGGCGTGATCGCCCCGAGGGCGGCGCGCATCGGGACGACCATCGGCGCGGAGAAGGGGATGAACGTGGCGACCACGGCGACCAGGCCGCTCGGGTCGTTGAGCACCGCGAAGATCGCCACGAAGTACGACGCCATCGCGACCATCGTGACCGGCGTGGACGCGTTCGAGGCCTCCTCCATCCGCGAGGCGAGGGCGCCCAGCACGCCGAGCGCGGTCGAGTACAACGTGTAGCCGAGGCTGAACCAGAGGACGAGCTGGACTGCTGCCCCACTGGTGGTGGCCGGCAGCTGGAATTCCTGGGTCAGCGACGCGGCGATCAGGCCGGCGACGACGAACACACCCAGCTGGACGAGACCCAGGATGCCGATGCCGAGCACCTTGCCCATGAGCAGGTCACGCGGCAGGACGGTCGACAGGACGACCTCGACCACCCGGCTCTGCTTCTCCTCGACGACGCCGGTCAGGACCGTGAAGCCGAACGAGAACACGCCGACGAGGATCAGCACTGCCGTGATGTTGGCGATCAGGAAGCTGGCCTCCGCACCTTCCTCGGGCGGCTCGATCGCCCGGACGGTCGGCGGCGCCTGCGCCTCGGCCAGCGTCGTCGGGTCGACGCCCGCTTCGCCGAGGACGTGGTTCACCCGGAGCCCCGCAACCGCGCTCGAGATGACCCCTTGGACGGTTGGGTCGGGCTCCTCGTGGAACACGACCTCGCCCGCGTTCGACAGGTCGACCGGAACGACCACGAGCGCTGCGACCTGCTTGTCTGCGAGCGCCTGCGTGCCGGCGGCTCGATCGGGGAACGTCACGATCGCCACGTCCTGGTCGAGCAGGCCGGCGGTCGTCCGGATCGCCGCGGCGAGTCCTTCGGGCGCCGGTTCGACGACCCCGATCTGGGTTGGCCCCTCGTCGCCGATGATCACGGCCGGAACCACGAACGAGCCGATGATGATCGTCGTCGTGAACAGGACCGAGAAGATGAATCCCCGGCTGCGGCCGCGCTCGAACAGCTCGCGGCGGGCGACGAGCCAGATGCTGCGGGCGCGGCTCATCGAGCCGTCTCCACCGGCTCGGGGCGCGGGTCGGGACTGACGCCGTCATTTCCTGACTCCGCCACGGCCTCCATGAACAGCTCCGACAGGCGCGGTGGCTGGTAGCTGAACTGGCGCAGCTCGCCGGCGGTACGGGCGGCGGCCAGGAGTTCGTCGAGCGGAACCCGGTCGTCGACGAGCAACTTCATCCGGCCTCCGCTGTGCTCGAGGACCTGGACGTCCGGCCGGCTGCCGATCCACGCGCCATCGGTGCCTGCCACCTCAATATCGAGATGTCGCCGGCCCGAGGCAGCCTTGAGCTCGTCGATCGGGCCCGAAGCGACGATCCGGCCGCGGGCAATGATCACGACGTCCTCGCAGACGTCCTCGACGAGGTCCAGCTGGTGGCTCGAGAAGAGCACCCCGACGCCCGACGCCGCGCGTTCGCGGACGACCTCGGTCATGGTCGCGGTGCCGAGCGGGTCGAGTCCGGAGAACGGCTCGTCCAGGACGAGCAGCTCCGGGTCGTGGACGAGCGCGGTGGCCAGCTGGATGCGCTGCTGATTGCCGTGCGACAGCTCCTCGAGCTTCGACTTCTCGCGATCGGCGAGGCCGAGCCGTTCGAGCCACCTCCGGGACGCCGCGTCGGCCGCCTTGCCCGACATGCCGTGCTGCTGGCCGAAATAGCGGAGCTGCTCGCCGACACGCATCCGCGGGTACAGTCCGCGCTGCTCGGGCATGTACCCGAAGCGCAGTCGCGTGACGCGGTCGACCGACTGGCCTCCCCATCGAACCTCGCCGGAATCGGCCCTGGCCAGACCGAAGATGCAGCGCATCGTGGTCGTCTTGCCGGCGCCATTCGGTCCCAGGAAGCCGACGATACGGCCGGGACGTGCGGTGAACGTGGCGCCGTCGAGCGCGACGACGTTCCCGTAGCGTTTGGCGAGGTCGATGATCTCGAGCATGGGCAATCAACTCCCCGGGGTCGTACGGATCCATGATCGCCGCATCGCGCCGGGAGCGCACGAAGCCGTGCTGGAATCGAACGACCCCGGCCCTTGGGAGGACCGGGGTCGTATCGGTGTGTGATGGTGGGCTACCCGGCGGTGACCGTGCCCTTCATGTCCGGATGGATCGCGCAGATGAATGGATAGGAACCTGCGGCGAGAGCCGGCACCTGGTAGGTCACCTTCTGGCTCGAGACGATCTCGCCCTCGAAGACCTTGGTCCCCGCGGTATCGGAGATCACCATGTTGTGCGGCACGCCCTCCTGGTTGTCGAAGACGATCTCGAACGGAGCGTCGGCGGGAGCAGTGACCTCGGTCGGTGAGAACTTGAGGTCCTTCGCCGTGACGACGATGGCGTTCGGGTCGACCGAGCCGGCCGGGGCGGCCGTGCCCGCCGAGGACCCGGAGCACGCGGCGAGCACCGCGGCCAGGGCCCCCAGCCCGAGGATGAGGGTCAGTCGCTTCATGTAGATGGATACTCCTTGACGTGACGGTGCTTGCGCGCTGCTAGGCGGCGGCGCCGGCCTGGCGGCGGCTGGACACGAGCGCGACGAACGAGGCCAGCTCGCGGCGGATCAGAGTAACCGGGTTGCCGTCCATGCGTGCGAAGTCGATCGCGACGAGGACGATCAACGCGACCTCGATGCCCTTGGCCAGGTACGCGGTGGAGTAGTACGGGCCCTGGATCGCCCAGCCGATGATGGTCGTGGCCGCGTAGCCCATGAGGCCGAGGCGGATGACCCAGCGGAAGCGAACGGCGAGGGCGAGCGGAACGACCATTGCGATGGCGGCGACGACGTAGCCGATCGCGTTCAGCGTGAACAGCAGGCCGCCCAGCGTCGAATGGATGTAGCCGGTCGCGAGGGCGAGGCCGACGATGCCTGCGCGGATGACGACGTCCGAGGTGCGAAGGGTGGTGGGACGGGCGAACATCTGAGACGAAACCTCCAGAAGGATGACCGCTGTGGGTTGCGCCGATCGGTGTCGGCGTCCTGACGGCATGTTCGAGGCGCGCACCCCACCGCCGCTCCCGGCAAGGGTCGTCGCCGATAACGCGACGAGTGCTCGCAACCCGGTCGGACGCCCGGCCATGCCGACGTTGGACGGATGACGTAGTGAGCGCGGCTGGACGGCGGTCCCCGATCCGGGCGATGCGTCGTATCCTCCGCACGTGCCAGCCCGGAAGCGCGCATCCGTCACCTCGTCACCCGCTGCCGCCGAAAGGGCCGAACCGGCCAGGCCGGTCGCCCCGGTCGCGCCGGTCGCGCCGGACGCTGGTCTGAACGGCGTGCCGGAGTCTCCGGCGGTGTCCGCCTACGGACCCGCCGTCGACGCCCTGCTCGTGGGCGCGGTGGACGAGGCAGCCCGCCTCCTCGACGCGGACGGCGCGATGGTCTACCTGCTCGACCCCGACACCGATGTCCTGCGCTTCGCGTTCGACGCCGGCATCCGGAGCGCGCGAAGCCGCCGCTGGGTCCGCCGGATCGAGCTGCCGATCGGAACGGGGATGTTCGGCCGGGCGGTGGCCGATCGTGCGGTGGTCAAGACCGATGACTACGCGAACGATGCGGCCTTCCCGCACTCGCCCGACGCGGACAGGGTCGTCGAGGACGTCGGGATCCGCTCGATGGTCGTCGCCCCGATGGTCAGCGGCGACGAGGTGTTCGGCGCACTCGGCACGTTCTCCACCCGGACCGGAGCGTTCGACCCCGCCCAGATCGCGCTCGTCCGCTCGCTCGCCCAGCACGCGGCCGCGGCCATGGCAAATGCCCGGCTCATCGAAGATCTCGATCGGTCGCGACGGGAGCTGTCCAGGCGCGCCGAGATCGAGCGCAGCCTGCGCGAGATCGCGGGACGGATCAGCAGTGCCTCCGATCTCGATTCGGTCCTCCAGCGAACCGTCGACGAGGCGACCCGGCTGATCCACGCCGACGGCGCGATCCTCGACGTCCTCGACACCGAGTCGGACGTCCTGCGCTGGGCCTTCGACTCGGGCCTGTCGCTGCTCTTCTCCGCCGAGGAGCGCGCCGACCTGTGGATCGAGCTCGGCGTTGGGGCAACCGGTCGCGCGCTGGCCGAGAACCGGGTGATCGTGGCGGGCGACAACCTCGTCGCCGAGTTCCCGAAGTCGTCGCAGTCCGACCTCTTCTTCGGCCGGACCGGGTTCCGCTCGATGATCGCCGCGCCGATCGCGGGCGACGCCGGCCGGCTCGGCGTCCTCGAGGTGTACTCGCGTCGCCCGAACGCCTTCGACACCGAGGACGGTCAGCTCATCCAGGCCCTGGCCAGCCACGCGGCGATCGCCATCACCAACGCGCGCCTCATCGAGGAGCTCGCCCGTTCGCGGGGCGAACAGGCCCGCACGGCGGGATCCGAACGGGCACTGCGCGAGATCGCCGCACGGATGACCGCCATGCGCGACCAGGACGAGATCCTCAAGGTGATCAACGAGGAGGCCGCGCGCCTCCTCGGCGGCAGCGGCGCGATGATCAACCTGACCGGCGTCTCGAGCACGCTGAGCGACACCTGGACGCATCTGCCGGGCCGCGGCCGCATCCGCGACCGGGTCCAGCTGCTCGAGGAGGTCGGGCTCGAGGAGGACGCGGGCGTGTCGGGCCTCTCGCTGCGGAGCCGCCAGGTCGAGTGGACCGCCGACTATCTCGACGATGAGCGCTTCGCCCACACGCCGGAACGCGACTCCTTCGTCCGTGCCACGGGCGTCCGCTCGGTCATCTCGGCGCCGCTCGTGCGCGACGACGAGGTCCTCGGCGTGCTGACCGTGTACGGCGACACCCCGGGTGCGTTCGGCGCAGAGGACGCGACCATGCTTGGCGCGCTGGCCGACCAGGGCGCGGTGACGATCATGAACGCGCGCCTGATCGAGGAGCTCGAGCGCTCGCGCGAAGAGGTCGCGCGGCGCGCCGACTCGGAGCGGACGCTGCGCGAGATCAACGCGCGCGTGTCCGCGATCCTCGATCCCGGCGAGGTGCTCCAGCGGATCGTCGACGAGGCGGCGCGCCTCCTCGAGTCCGACGGCGCGCGCATCGACCTGTACGACGACGAGCAGGGCGTCCTGCGCTGGGGCTTCTCGACCGGCGAGGCGATGAAGGACATCCCGGAATGGGCGCTCACGAGCGGCCTGAAGCCGCGCCAGGGCGTGGCAGGGCTTGCGTTCGCCGAGCAGCGGCCGCTCATCACGGCCGACTACACGACCGACGACCGCTTCGAGACGACAGACGGGATCACCGGATTCGTCCAGAAGGCGGGCATCCGCGCGGTCCTCGCTGCGCCGCTGCCCGGCGACGACGGACCGATCGGCGTGATCTCGGTCGTCTCGCGGACGCCCGACGTCTATCGCGAGGTCGACGCCGAGCTGCTCACCGGGTTGGCGACGCCAGGCTTCGATCGCGCTCGTCAACGCGCGCCTGCTCAAGGAGCTCGAGGGCTCCCAGGCGGTCATCGAACGGCGTGCCGCGCACGAGCAGGCGCTGCGCGAGATCGCCACGCGGATCACGGCGATCCGCGAGCCCGGCGACCTCCTCCAGCACGTGGTCGCGGAATCGGCCCGCCTGCTGCGCGCCGACGGGGCGCTGCTCGAGCTGTACGACCCCACCGATCGGACGCTGCATTGGGCGTACGACGCGGGCCTGCCCGAGAAGCAGCGACGTGGGGTGCAGGACACGTACGGCAAGCTCGGCGAGGGCGTGTCGGGCAAGGCCATCTCGGAGCTCCGTGTGATCGTGATCGACGATTACCTCACGTCCGACGCGTTCGTCCACACGCCGGAATCCGACCAGCTCGCCAAGGCCAGCAGCATCCGTTCGCTGATCGCGGCCCCGATCGTCGGCGAGGACGGCCCGCTCGGCACGATCGAGGTCTTCCGAACCAAGGCCGCCCAGTTCGACGAGATCGATGCGGCGGTCCTTGGCGGCCTCGCCGACCAGGCGGCGGTGGCGATGACCAACGCCCGCCTGATCGCCGAGCTGGCCCGTTCGCGGGCCGAGATCGAGCACCGCGCCGAGCGCGAGCGATCGCTCCGCGATATCGCCGCGCGGATCACGTCGCTGCGCGACCCGGGCGAGGTTCTCGAGCAGGTCGTCGAGGAGACCAGGCGCCTGCTCGCCTCCGACGGCGCCCATCTCACGCGGCTCGACGACGAAGGTGCCAACCTGATCCCAGTCGTGGTCGCCGGTGCCGACCGGCGCATGGCGAACTGGATCAAGACGCAGCGCTTCCCGATGGGGGAGGGGATCAATGGCCTCGCCGCCCGCGACGGCACCCCGGTCTCCACCTCCGACTACCTGACCGACAAGCGGATCCCGCTCGAACAGGACGACATCACCACGGCCAACCGGCTCGGGCTGCGGGGCATGGCGGCCGCCCCGCTCCGCTCGCCAGGGGAAGGCGTGATCGGGACGTTGGCGATCTCGTACCGCAAGCCACGGTCCTTCGAGCCCGAGGATCTCGACGTGCTCCAGGCGCTGGCCGACCAGGCTGCAATCACGATCGCCAACTCGAACCTCGTCGAGCGCCTGACGGACTCCGAGCGGCGCTACCGCCACCTCGTCCAGAACTCGCCCGACATGATCTGGTCGATCGGGCCGGACGCCACGTTCTCGTTCGTCTCGGACACCTCCGAACGGCTGGTCGGCTGGCGGCCCGACGAGTTGCTGGGACGGCACTTCGGCGCGCTCGTCCACCCGTCCTCGCAGGAGGTCGCTGACATCGACTGGGTGAAGAGCTTCTCGAGCGGCACGCAGGAGGTCCGCGGCCGGGTCAACCTGCTGCGCCGCGACGGGAGCCCACTCCCGGCCGAGTTCACGGCCATGGCCACGGTCGACGCGGATGGCACGTTCGTGGGCGTGAATGGCTCGGTCCGCGACATGACCGAGACCGACCGGCTCGAGCGAGAGCTGCGCGAGTCGGAGAATCGCTATCGCGACCTGGCCTCGTCATCGCCGGACATGGTCTTCGCGACGGATCCGCAGGGCGTCTACACCTTCGTCAGCGACGCGGCTACGTCGATCCTCGGCTGGGACCTCGAGGCGGCCATCGGACGCTCGTTCATCGAGTATGTGCCGGAGCACGCGCTGCCAATTGCCGCGGCGAGCTTCGCCGCGCTGACCGCGGACCCCACCGAGGTCCAGCACTCGCGCATTCCGTTCCGTCACACCGACGGCCGCGAGATCCCGCTCGAGATCAACGTGATCGGAAACCTCGACGATGGGAAGCTCGTCGGCATCCACGGGGTCGCCCGGGACGTGTCGGACCGCGAACGACTCGAGCGTGAGCTCCAGGAATCCGAAGCGCGCCTCCGGCAGATCGTCCAGACGACGCCGGACGTGATCTGGCGAGTCGACGCGGACGGGCAATTCACGTTCGTTGCCGATCGGGCCGTCGAGCTGTTCGGGTGGAGGGCCGACGAGCTCGTTGGCAAGCACTTCAGCTTCGTCATCCTCGAGGAATCGATGCCCGACGCGGGGGTCAACTGGGAGCGGCTCGTCAGCGAGCCAGACCTCATCCAGCACGTCCAGTACCTGCTTCGCCGGCGCGACGGAACGACGTTCCGCGCCGAGGTCACGGCGATCGGGCTCACCGAGGACGGCCGCTTCGTCGGCGGGCAGGGCACGGTCCGCGACATCAGCGAGCGCGAGCGCCTCGAGCGGGAGCTGCGCCGCCAGGCCGGAGAGCTGGCATCGAGCGAGGAGCGCGCCCACCTGGCCCGGGAGCTGCACGACTCCGTCACCCAGGCGCTGTTCTCGATGACGCTCGTGGCACGCAGCGTGGAGTTGTTGCTCGACCGCGACCCGGACGCCGCGCGTACGCAGCTGGCGCAGCTGCGCGACCTCCAGCGCGAAGCGCTCGCCGAAATGCGCGCCCTGATCTTCGAGCTGCGCCCCGGCAACGTCGAGCAGGACGGGCTCGACCGGGCGCTGCGCACCCACAGCGCGGCGCTCCAGGGCCGCATCGGGCTGCCGATCGTGGTCGAGAGCGAGTTGCACGACCGGTTGCCGCTGGAGATCGAGGAGACGCTCTACCGGATCTCGCAGGAGGCACTGCACAACGTCGTGAAGCACGCCGCGGCGCGACAGGTCCGGCTCGAGATCGGGCGCATGCCGCAGGGCGTGCGGCTGCGGATCGAGGACGACGGCAAGGGGTTCGACCCAGACGCGGTTCCCGACGGCCACCTGGGCATTGCCGGCATGCGCGCCCGCGCGGCCAAGATCGGGGCACAGCTCGACTGCCGGAGCCAGCCAGGCCGCGGCACGACGATCGAGGTCATCGTGTCCAACGAGGTCATCGAGCGCTTCCCTGCCTCGAGCCTGCCCACCGCCCCGACACCGAGCGTGCGCTGAATCACGCCCCGAAGCCGCCATGGGCGGAATGACGTAGGCGGCCGCCAACTTCGGTCCATCGCGTGCAGAAGGTCGTGCCATTGACGATGCAACGATGCACGACCCGGCCCGCGATGGGCACGCGCCGATCCGTGTCCTGGTCGTCGACGCCGACGAACGGGTGAGGGAGAGCCTGGCCGGCCTGTTGTCGATCGGTGGCCACGTCCATGTCGTCGGCACGGCCGGGGATCCTGGCGCCGCGCTGGACCTGATCTCATCAACGGGACCCGATGTCGTCATGGTCGACCCCCGCCTGCCCGACGTCGACCGCGGCCTTGGCCTGATCGGCCGGCTGCGCGACAGCGCACCCGGTGTGCGGATCCTCGTGATGAGCTGGTCGGACTCGCTGGAGGGTGGCCTCGCGACGTGCGGCGCCGATGGATTCGTGCGCAAGACGTTCCGCCCGACCGAGCTGTTCGCGGCAATCCGGGCTGCCGGCGTCTCCGTCCCGAACTGACCCGGCCCGCACGAGCCTTTGCTAGACTCGGCGCTGACCGTCACTCCACGCCCCAGCGCACACCGGCAGCCATGCCGCAGGAGATCTCGTGGACGAACCCGCCAAGATTTGCGTGCTCCTCGTCGACGACCACGCGGTGGTTCGGACGGGCCTCAAGACCTTCTTCGACCTGCAGCCGGACATCGAGGTGGTCGGCGAGGCGGCCGATGGCTCCGAGGGAGTGGCGATGGCTCGGCGACTGGAGCCGGACGTCGTCCTGATGGACCTCCTGATGCCCAACATGGATGGCATCACCGCGATCGGGCGGATCAAGGCCGAGCGGACCGAGACCGAGATCGTGACCATGACGTCGTTCATCGAGGAGGAGAAGGTCACGTCCGCCCTCGAAGCGGGCGCCTCGGGCTACGTCCTCAAGGACGCCGAGGCCGAAGAGGTCGCCGCCGCAGTGCGCGCCGCCTACGCCGGTGAGGTCCACCTCGACCCGGCCGTCGCCCGGCTGCTCACCCAGCGGATGCGCACGAAGAAGTCGCCCGACGACGACCTCGTCGAGCCGCTCACCGACCGCGAGAAGGACGTCCTCCGCCTGCTCGGTCAGGGCATGAGCAACAAGGAGATCGGGGCGGCGCTGTTCATCACCGAGCGAACCGCACGCACGTACGTGTCGAACATCCTCGGCAAGCTCGGCCTTGCCTCACGCACGCAGGCTGCCCTGTACGCGGTGGAGCACAAGCTCACCGAGTAGCGTCGGGATCGGGATGCCTGCCAGGAAGGAAGATCGTCGCGGCCCCGTCGTCCTCGGCGTCATCCTCGTCCTCGTCGGCGCGGTCTTCCTTGCCACGAATATCAGCGGCTTCCACCTCGAGGCGGCGTGGCCGCTGTTCATCATCGTCCCGGGCCTGATCCTCCTGGCAGCGTCGTTTGCCGCCGGTGGCGAGGCGGGTGGGGGACTGGCGATCACCGGGTCGATCGTGACGACCGTCGGGCTCATCATTGCCGTCCAGGAGGCCACCGGCCTGTATGCGACGTGGGCCTACGCATGGGCGCTGGTCGCGCCGGGGTCGGTCGGCGTAGGCATGCTGCTCTTCGGATCGTTCACCGGCCGGCAGGACCTGTCGTCGGCCGGGATCCGGTTGGCCGTCATCGGCCTCGGGCTGTTCATCGGGTTCGCACTGTTCTTCGAGGGCGTGATCGGGTTGTCCGGGGCCGGTGTGCCGCCGCTCGAAGGGCTTCTCCCGATCGCGCTGATCGCGCTCGGGACGATCCTCGTCGTGGGCAGCGTGGTGAGCCGCCGGTAGCCAGGTCCTCGGCCGTTCCCTGCCGCATCCGCAGGTTCCCGTGGGGCGCCGAAGCTGGAGACGCCGAGTCGGCGTCCTGGCCGCCCGCAGATTGGCGGATAACGTTGGGCGGCGGCACTGGCGAACGAAGGTGTCAGGAGCGCGGATTTCTTGCGTGACACGACAGGATTCAGCCCGTCATCCCCAATTCTTGCGATGGCACGGCAGGAACGACGAACCGAACAATCTGCCATGCGTCACTGCCGCCGTGGGGCGAAAAACCACGACCGCCGTGCTGGTCTCAGCCGACCGACACGACCCGATAATGAGCCTCGCCCTGCGGCGTCCGAACGACGACCTCGTCCCCCGGCCCGTGCCCGAGCAATGCGCGACCCACCGGTGACGCCACCGAGATCCGTCCGCCGCCCGGATCTACTTCCGAAGGGCTGACGAGGACGTACGTGACCTGCTCCCCGTCGGCTTCGACCGTCACGCTGGAGCCCATGGTGATTGCGGCGTCCGCGCTTGGGGCCGCGACGACCTCCGACTCACGAAGCACCCCCTCGATCGCCTGGATCCGCCCTTCCAGGAACGACTGCTCCTCGCGCGCCGCGGTGTAGTCGGCGTTCTCCTTCAGGTCGCCGAGCTCCTTGGCCGCCCGGATTCGTCGCGATGACTTCGGGCCGCCGCTCCTCGACGAGCGTTCGCAACTCGTCGCGCAGGCGTGCCTCGCCATCGGCTGTGAGCTGCAGGCGTTCGGTCGGTCGCTGCGCCGGCTCCACCCTGGGGGCCACCGGCCGCCGAGCCGGGGCGGCCTTGGAGCGTTTGGCAGGTGGCTCGCCTCGCGCTCCCTCGGCGTCGCCGTCGGGGACCTGGACGACGTGCGTGGGCGGCGCCGGGGCAGCGGTGTCCGCGAGGATGGAGCCGCTCAGCCCGGTGCGCTTCCGGACACCGGTCGGCGTGCGCAGGTTCGCGAACGGCAGCACGACGTCCGAATCGGGCAGCGCCGCTCGCTCGGTCGCGGACACGCCGTCGCCGAATGCGCCAAGCAACGCGTCCTCGTACTCCTCCACTGCGTCCGTGGCCGCCCACCAGATCCGGGTGCGCTCGAGCCCGCTGAGGACGTGCAGCCAATGGCCGCCCGGATGCGGACGGCGATCCCCGAGCGCCGTCTCGCGCAACGCCTTGACCCGGGTGGGGATTGAACTCGGTGTCGCCCCGACGTAGAGCACCGCCTGCGACGGCAGCCAGAAGGCCGCGAGGCGGGCCGCCAGGGAGCGGGACGATGGCCGGGCGCCGTCCATCCGAAGTGTCTCGACATGCTCCAGCCACTTGCCGACGCGGCTGAGCTCGATCGGCGCCGTCGCGCGAGGCGTCGACAGCTCCACGACGAACACGCCGGGCCCCGACGCCGGCACCGGTCGACCCCACGGGACCGGCCCGTCGGCGAGCAGCCCGACGGCACGCAGGAGTCCCGGGGCGGTACCGTCCATCGGACGCATGGTACAGACGACGGAGAGGCGCTATCGTTCCGGACCAATGACGTCGCGCCTGTCGGCGGTCCGGAGAAGCCGCCGCCTCGTCACCGCCCTCTTCGTAGCCCTCCTCGCGTTCACCGGCACGGTGGCCGTCGTGTATGGGCCGCGCTCGATGCCCGCTCCCGTCTCGGCGGCCCTGCCGACCGCCGGCGGGGGCACGGAGTCCACGGCGCCGCCGGCCGCGTCCGCGGCCCCAGGCGCGGAGATCGCCGGAGGTGGGGCGGAACTGCCCGCCTCGCCGCCGGATCCGGACCCGGTCGCCCCGGTCGTCCCCACGGCCACCACCCCACCGCAGCACGAGGCCGCGCTCGCCGTCCCCGAGGCGCTCGACCGAAGGCTGCAGTCGCGCCTCAACAAGCTCCGCTCGAAGTACGCGATCCCCGGCGTGTCGGTGACGATCATCCTCGCCGACGGGTCGACCTGGACCGGGACCAGCGGGTACGCCAACGTTCGCAAGAAGACGCGTGTCAGGGACGACACGGCCTTCGCACTCGCGAGCGTCAGCAAGACCTACACGTCGGCCCTGATCATGGCCCTCGCCAACGAAGGAAAGCTGGATCTCGATACCCGCGTGTCGACGATCCTGCCCAAGATCCGGATCGCCGGCAAGGCGACCGTCCGCCAGCTGCTCGACCACACGAGCGGATTGCCCGACTACTTCCTCAACGGCAAGATCGATCGCGCCCTGTTCAGCGACCGCTCCCGCGCATGGACGACGCGCGACTCGTTCCGCTATGTCGGCAAGCCGATCTTCCCCGCCGGGAAGGGGTGGTATTACTCGAATACGAACTACGCGCTGCTCGCGCTCGTCGCCGAGGCGGTCGACGATCGCCCGCTGAGCGAGCAGCTGCGCAGCCGCTTCCTGGACCCACTCGGGCTCGACCACACCTACGAACAGATCGACGAGCAACCGCCGGGCCCGATCGCCCGGGGCTACCGGGTCACGGGCTCATCGAGCCGGCCCGTCTATTCCGACCTGTCCGACGGCACGAAGGTCATTCCCTTCACGTCGGTTGTGACCGCGGCTCCTGGCGCCGGATCGATGGCGGCCTCGTCCGCCGACGTTGCGCGCTGGGCACGGGCCCTCTACGGCGGCGAGGTCCTGCCCCGGGCGACGGTGCGGGCGATGGTCGGCGACGCGCGCAACACAGCTCGCTTCCGACCGCGGATCGGCTATGGGCTCGGCGTCCAGGTGACCACGCTCGATGGCCGCCCGGCACTCGGTCATTCGGGTCGGCTCGCCGGCTTCCGATCGCTCGTCCGCCACCTCCCCGGCGACGGGATCACGATCGCGGTCCTCACAAACGAGGCGAACCAGGACCCGACGATCATCGCCAGGTCGCTTCTGCGGATCGTCAGCCCGCGTGAGCCTGCGCCGAGCCCGTCGGGAGGCTGAGCGCCGGTTCCAGCGGACACGCTTCAGCTCTCGACATCGCACGGCATCCCGACCACACTGGTCGAGCCGGGGCGCGACTTGGGAGGGACCACCGATGCGACTCGTTCGAGCGTTGGCTACCGCCTGTGTGGTGCTCCTCACCGCGGTGCCGGCGGCCCTCGCTGCGCCGGGGCGCGCGGACACGTTCTACACGTTCAACTGCATCGACCCGGACGGCAACCTCGTGACCGCAGAGTCCGTGGACGCACACGCAATCGAGCAGGGCGGCAAGCTCATGGGGAGCGCCCATTGGGAGCTTGCCCACCCGGACTACGACTGCTGGGTGGAGGGCCCCTTCAGCAGCTAGCCCCGCGGCATCTGCACACTGATCGCTGATCGACGGTACGACCGGACCGCCTCCACCCGTACCGATGGGGAGTCGCCCGCTCGACGAGCATCCCCAAGAATTCGCGAAAAGGAGGCATGGCGTCATGCCAATCCGGGTGGATGCCTACACGAATACCGGGATGGCCGGTGGCTGGCTCATCGGGGCCGCCCATCTGCGCGAAGCGCTCGAGTCTGGCCAGCCACTCGAGTTGAACCGTGTGACCTGGCAGGCGATCGAGAACCTTGCGGCGAGCGAGCTCGGCTCGATCGCGTTCGAACCGGACGACCTCATCGTGGTCGTGGGCGACGACGAGAGCATCGTTCCCGTGCATGCGGTGTGGCACACCGTCCGCCTCGAGGCGGGGAGCTACCGGATCGAGGGTGAGCTTCCGACGATGCCGGGCTTCGACCCCGGCCGCGCGCTTACCCGTCCCACCGGCGAGTTCGTTCTGCTCCGCGACGTCCGCCTCGAGCTGATCGACCGACCCGACGTCGGAGCAGTCACGGTCCCCCACGGTTTCGTCAACCGCTACACCGTTGAACGGGTCGAGGCCGACCTCATGCTCGGCTTCTTCTTCCCGGGCGCGGAGGTGGACACGTCGCGCCTGCCCGGCCCGCCGCTTGGCGCCAAACCGGCCGGCGAAACCTCGTCGGACACGGCCCCTGCCGACCCGCCCTCGTCAGCGGCGTCGATCGCTCCCGGCTGACGCTCGGTGGCGGATCGGCTTGTGATGGGCGTGATGCGGCGCAGCTTGCCCGCGCCCTGACAGCCCGCCGATCGAGCGCGGCTCGGTATCGCGCTCCGGCACGAAGCCATCCTCGACGGTCCACGGGATCGCTCGGCGCAGCAACCGCTGCACTCCGCGCAGGAGATCGGCCTCGTCCATCGTGACGAGCGAGATCGCCTCGCCCGTTGCGCCCGCGCGGCCGGTGCGGCCGATCCGGTGGATGTAGTCCTGCGGGTTCCACGGGAGCTCGAAGTTGACGACGACGGGCAGGTCCTCGATGTCCAGGCCGCGCGCCGCGACGTCGGTTGCCACGAGCACGCGCACGTCGCCCGTCTTGAAGCCTTCGAGCGCGCGCGTCCGCTCGGGCTGGGAGCGATCCGAGTGGATCGCGACCGCGTTCAGGCCCGCGCGGTCGAGACGCGTTGCCAGCCGGGTCGCAGCGATCTTGGTCCGCGTGAAGACCAGGACCTGGCGCAGGTCGTAGGTCCGCAGCAGGTAGATGAGGAGCTCCTCCTTGCGGTCGCGGTCGACCGGATAGACGAGCTGGCGGACGGCCTCGGCTGCGGTGTTGCGCGGCGCGACTTCGATGGTGGCCGGATCGTTCAGGATCGTGGCGGACAGGCGCCGGACATCGTCATCGAACGTTGCCGAGAACAGCAGGTTCTGTCGACGGGCCGGCAGGAGCGCCAGGATCTTGCGGATGTCCGGAAGGAAGCCCATGTCGAGCATGCGGTCGGCCTCGTCGAGCACGAGGATCGACACCTGGCTGAGGTTCACCGTGCGCTGCTGGACGTGGTCGAGCAGTCGTCCGGGGGTGGCGACGAGGATCTCGACGCCCGCCTGCAGGATCTTGGTCTGAGGCTCGATCGGGACGCCGCCGTAGACCACGGTGGCCCGAAGCGGCACGGTTCGGCCGTACGTCCGCACGGCCTCGTCGACCTGGACGGCGAGCTCGCGGGTCGGAACGAGGATCAGCGATCGGACCGGGTGGCGCGCGGGCGAGAAGCTCGTGTTTGCGTGTTCCCGGAGTCGATCGAGGATCGGCAGCGCGAAGGCGGCAGTCTTGCCGGTGCCAGTCTGCGCCGCCGCGAGCACGTCGCGTCCCTGAAGCACGTGCGGGATCGCTGCGGCCTGGACCGGTGTGGGTTTGATGTAGCCCTCCTCGGCCACCGTGCGGAGGAGGTCGGCCGACAGGCCGAGCGAGTCGAAGGTCAAGGACGCTCCAGATGAATCGGCCGCACACCGCCTGAGGGGCCGGGCCAGCGCGGAGCATAGCCGATTGCCGGGCGAGGCCTTCGAAGCCATTTGTCCGCTCGCCCCGATGGGTATTGGAGCCTAGGACAATCGGCCATCTGAATTGGTGCATGAGACGCAGTGACGTACTCCATCTCCATTTGTCATACTCTCGCGCGAACCCCAAGCCCCCAGAAGACAGGCTTAATCACAGAACGCCGCCCCCCACGGCAGACCCTGTCGTCACTCCGTCGGGTCTCCCAGCCCGACGATCCCGAGTCGGCTCACCCGCTCGGACACGTGTCCGCGCGCGCCCCCCAGCGCGCGCGTGCCCGTCTCAACCCGCAAAGCTCTGTCGTGCCGCGGCACCAGTCCACCGTCATCGCACGCCCAAGTGCGATGTCTGGCAGGAAGGAGGCATGAGTTTTGCCGGTTCCCAAAGAAGGCGCCCAGAGGGCGCTCCCTCGACCCGCTCGTATCCTCACGATGCTCGCATTCGGGGCGATCCTCGCCCTCGGTTCGCTGGCCACCGATCCCACTCCGGCTCTCGCAGCCGCCAAGAAGGTCGTGATCGTCGTTGGCCCTACCGGATCCCGGACCGCCGACTTCAAGGACGACGCCAGGCGCTATGCGTCCTACGCCCGCAGCTACGGCGCCTCGGTCACCGAGATCTACAGCCCCTACGCCACGTGGACGAAGGTCAGGAACGCGGCCCAGGGCGCGAACATCCTGATCTACCTCGGTCATGGCAACGGGTACCCGAGTCCGTACGGCTCCTTCCAGCGCTACACGAAGGACGGCTTCGGGCTGAACGCCACGTCCGGCAACGGCAACAGCAATGTCAAGTACTGGGGCGAGTACTACATCGATCGCGACATCCAGATGGCGCCGAACGCCGTCGTGATCCTCGCCCGCCTGTGCTACGCCTCCGGAAATTCCGAGTGGGGCGCCGCCAACCCGACGAAGTCGACCGCCATCAAACGCGTCGACAACTACGGGGCGGGCTTCCTTCGGGCCGGTGCGAAGGCCGTCTTCGCCGAAGGCATCACGGACGCGCGGTACATCATCAAGAATCTGTACACGTCGAACCGCAACATGCGCGAGATCTTCTTCGCATCCTCCAGTCGGACGATGTCGTACCGGTTCCACTTCACGTCGAGACGCACGTCGTGGGCCATCGCCTCGATGGATCCCTACAGGCCGAGTCGCTACTACCGCTCGGTGATCGGGAAGCTGTCGGTGACGGCCGCCCAGTGGCGCGCCTCCTGACGCTCCGTTCGTTCGCGAACACGAAGATGCCCGGCCTTTCGGCCGGGCTCTTCGTTTTGAAGGGAGGTCAGGCGGGCCGGCCGTTGAGCGGCGGGACCGGGCGAGGCTGCGGGCGAGGGGTTGCGGTTTTCAATTCGACTTCGACCTGGCGGATGAACCCGAGGATCGTCGGCTGGCGGCGGGGACTCGTCGTGCCGAGCGGGAAGGTGCGGATCATCGTTCGAACCCCTTGCCCTAGATGAACGCTGCGTGAGCGATCACGCCGAGCGCGGTGAGGATGAGCATGAGGAAGAGCATCAGCGTCGGAGCGGCACCATTGGCATCGACCTGGAATTGGGGCATCCCGGTGGACATCTGGCCTCTCCTTTCTGATCCTCGTTCGGCAGCTGGTTTCGCTGCGCGTGCCACAAGTCTCGTTCCGGGGGTCGCTGAGGCCAGCGGACAGGGGTGGTCGGGGAGTGACCACGAACGCCTCGAACTCCGGCTGGACGGATGACGATGCCGGCCCGGCGTCGAGGCAGTAGCCTTCGCCCATGCCCGACGATCCCACCCGACGGGGCATCTCCCGCCGGGCGACCCTTGCCGTGCTCTCCGGCCTGTTCCTCGGAACGCTGGCGATGCGCCCGCAACTCGTCGGCATCGGGCCGCTCCTGCCACAGATCCAGGCCGATCTGGGGGTGTCGTTCGGGGTGGTCGGGCTCCTCACGGCGATCCCGGTCCTGCTCATGGGCCTCTTCGCGCCGATCGGACCGTGGGTCAGCGGGCGGATCGGGCCGCGCAACGCGATCGCACTGTGCATGCTCGGGATCGTCGCGTTCGGCCTCCTCCGGCCTGCCCTCCCGGGCATCGCCGCGATCCTGCTGACGACCGTCGCGATCGGCATCGGCATGGGGACCGCGGGTGCCGTGTTGCCCATCGTCGTCAAGCTGCGTGCTTCGGCCGAACCGGCTCGCGCCACGGGTGCTTATGCGGCCGGGATCGTCGCCGGGTCACTCCTCGCCGCGGCGGCTGCGATCCCGCTGGCCAACGCGCTCGGTGGCTGGCGGGCCACGCTGGTTGTGTTCGCGTTCGCCGGACTCGGATCCCTGGCCTGCTGGCTCCTGTTGCTGCGACCGGACCCGCCGGAAGACCGCGGCACCGGCCGGCCGCCCAGCCTTCCCTGGCGGAGCCGCACGGCGTGGCTGCTCGTCGCGGTCTTCGCCACCCAGTCGCTGCTGTACTACTCGGCGGTCTCGTGGCTGCCCGCCGTATACGTGGAGCGCGGCTGGTCGGAGGCGGACGCCGGCAACCTGGTCGCGGTCCTGCATGCAGTCGGCCTCGCAACGGGAATCGCGCTGCCGTTCTTCGCCGACCGGGTGGGCACGCGGCGCACACAACTGGTGTCCGTTGCGACTGTGACCATGGTCGGATACCTCGGGATCGTCCTGCTGCCCGACCTCGCCGTGCTCTGGGCGGCCGTGATGGGGGTCGGGCTCGGCGCCGTGTTCCCGCTCGTGCTGACGCTGCCCGTCGACGTCGCAGATAGTCCGTCGGCCGTTGGCGCGACTGCAGCGTTCATGCTGCTCGGTGGGTACGTCCTGTCGAGCCTCGGGCCCGTCGGGCTCGGAATCCTGCGCGACCTGACCGGCAACTACCAGACGAGCCTGTGGCTCCTCGTGGCATTGTCAGTGGCGCTGATGGCCGCTTCGTTCACGTTGACTCCGGCACGCCTGCACCGTGGCGTGCGCGCCCGGCGAGAGCCGGTTCCAGCCGCCTGACACCCCGGATTCAGCGCTCCCGGTCAGCGCTCCGCGGTGCCGGCACCAACGGGCACGCGATCGCTCGCGTCCTCGCGCCGCGTGACACTCGCCGCGGCGCTCCGCGGTGCTGTCCTGACCTCGTATCGCGGCGCTGTCGTGGCGGCCTCTGTGGCGGCCGCAGCCTCGCTCCGATCGACGCCGTTGCGCAGGTCACGGCTCCGGCCGGCGATCGTCCGCTGCAGATCGCCCAGGGCTGTCTTCACCCGCTGGGCGAGCTTGGCCCGGCGCCCGCCGCCCACGACCGGGTCGAGCAGGAACAGACCGACCGCTCCGGCCGCGAGGCCGATCGCCATGCCGCCGAATAGCAGCGACGAACGCGCCTGGGCCCGTCCGCGCGTGTAGGCGATGTCGTAGCGGTCCTTGTCGGTGTCGGGCAGCTCGCGCAGTAGCCGGAACACGACGTCGTCCATGTGCGCCTCCTCAGAACCCGAATGATCGCGGCACGGCCGGCGCAGCCGCCTTGGGGCGGGGCCGTCGTGCGTGACGGCTCGCTTGCAACGATTGGCGCCCGTTCTCTGGGACGCGCTCAACGCGAACCACAAATAGAAACCACACCTTGACAAATAGAAAGAGACATTGCTATAACTTGACTACGACACACAAAACGGAGGCCCAAACACCTACAATGGCGCACGATGTAATCTCAACGTGTCCTGTCTGCTCCGGTGAGCTTGGCGTGACCCGCCTCCGCTGCCGGAGTTGCGGCACCACGCTGGAGGGCGACTTCAGCGTCGGGCGGTTCGCTCGCCTCGACCGCGACCAGCTCGCGTTGCTCGAAAGCTTCCTCCGTGCCCGCGGCAACCTCCGGGAGATGGAACGCGAGCTCGGGATCAGTTATCCGACGGTTCGCTCGCGCGTGGAGGCGCTCGTCCGCTCGCTCGGCTTCGGCCCGCGATCGGACGACGATGCGGCCGCGGGCGAGCCCGGCCAGACCCGGGAGGACATCCTCGAGCGGCTGGCGCGCCGCGAAATCAGCGCCGAGGAGGCCGCCCAGGCCATCCGCTCGCTTGGAAGGAGCGCCCGATGAGCGGCACCACGACGACCTTCGAGCACTCGATCGGCGCCGAAGGGCTGTTCGTCCTCCAGCTCGGCAGCGGCGACGCCCGGCTCCACGGCGTGGACGGCGAGACCGTGCAGATCGAAAACCGGGACGGACCGGAACTGCCCGATGGCTTCGACATCGAGGCCGGGGAGGGTAGCCTCGCCGTGCGCGCTCGCAAGGGCACAACGCCGGACCTCGACGTCCGCGTTCCGCGCGGGGCGACGATCGTCGTCGAGGCGTCGAGCAGCGACCTGACGGCTGAGGATCTCTCCGGCGAGCAGCAGTTCCGCACTGCGTCCGGCGACATCGAGCTAGCGCGCGTCAGCGGCACGGTCGCCATCGAGGCAGCATCGGGCGACGTCTTCCTGCTCGCGACGGGCGAGCTTCGGCTGAAGGCCCGGACGGTGTCGGGCGATCTCGAGGTGCGGGCCGGCAGGCTCGCCGACGTGTCGGCCACCACCACGAGCGGGGACCTGACAATCGCGGGCGAGCTCGCCCCCGATGGGACCCACAAGGTCGAGACGGTCAGCGGCGACACCATCCTCGCGCTCTCCGGCGGTGCCCGGATCGAGGTCTCGACGATGACCGGCGATGTGTCGGCCGACGTGCCGCATCGCACCGAACGGGCGGAGGGCCGGCGTGTCGTCATCGTTGGCGACGGCCGCGCCAGGCTCGTCGCGAGCACCATGTCCGGCGACGTCCACATCGTGGAGGCGCGAGCCCACGACATCCCGGTCGCGCCCGTGCCGGCGGCCGCTCCGCCACCGGAACCGCCCGCGGCCGGACCGGCCCCGATACCGGCCAGCTCTTCTGACGCGGCCATCGCCGCCGCCTACGACGAAGCCCGCCTGCGAATTCTCCGCAGTGTCGAGCGCGGCGAGATCGACGTGGCCGAGGCCGGCCGCCGGCTCGAGGCCCTCGATGCCGCCGGGATCGGCGAGGACGCAACCCATGAGTGACGCATTCGAGCGAGTCCTGCAGCTCGTGGCCGAAGGCCGCCTGACGGCCGAGGAGGCTGCCCCGCTGCTCGACGCCCTGGAAGCTGCACAGGCGCCGCCTCCCTCGGCGCCGGCAGCTCCCGGGGAACCAGGCTCAGGTTCCGACGACACCCCCGCATCCGCGGTCCGCATCGAGGTCTCCGACGCGGGTCGCAAGGTCATCAACCTCCGGGTGCCCCTCGCCATCGGGCGAACCGCCATCAACGGTGTCCCAGGCCTGTCGGAGGCGACCGCTGAACAAATCCGCCAGGCGATCAATGCCGGCGTCAAGGGCCCGGTCCTCGACATCGAGGACGACCAGGGCGACGGCGTCCGCGTTGTGATCGAGTAGCACCGCAAGACGCGACCAGCACGGAAAAGGAGCAAACACCATGACATTCCAGCTGAACGCCTCCCACCACCAGCACGAACTCGAGGCCGAAGCCGCGCACGAACGGCTCGTCCGCGAGTCCCGTTCGGGTCGCCGACCGTCGGCCGTCAGTCGCGCGCGCGCCGCCCTGGGGCTCGGCATCGTCGAGCTCGGATTCGCGCTCGGCGGAGAATCCGCCCGCCGGCGCGCGAGGGACGCGGCGCGGCCGCGATCGCTCGCGGTCTAGGCTCGCCGGCCGACGCCCGCTAGGATGCGGAAATGTCAGCGACGCCCACCACCGACCGACTTCCCTTCACCGGCGACGACGAGGCCGACCGCTTCCTGGTCCAGGAGCCGCTCGCGCTCCTCATCGGGTTCGCCCTCGACCAGCAGGTCACCGTCCAGAAGGCCTTCAGTGGCCCGCTGGAACTCCGCCGCCGGCTCGGCCACCTGGACGCGGCCGGCATCGCCGGCACGGAACCTGCCGAGCTCGAGCGCGTGTTCCGGACGCCGCCCGCCATCCACCGCTTCCCGGGCAGCATGGCCGGCAAGGTCCAGGCGCTGACAAAGGTGATCGCCGAGGACTACGGCAACGACGCGGGCCGAGTGTGGACCGAGGCCGTCGACGGGCGCGACCTGCAGCGGCGCCTGCTGGCGCTGCCGGGCATCGGCGAGATGAAGGCCCGCGCGCTGATCGCGATCGTCGGGCGCCGGCTCGGGGTCAAGCCACCCGGCTGGGACGAGGTGGCGCCGACGGGCCCGACGCTCGGTGACGTGGAGACGCCCGAGGACCTCGCCCGGTACCAGGAGGGCAAGCGCGCGGCGAAGGCCGCGGCCCGGGCAGCAAAGGCGTAGCGGACCGCAATCGGTCCTGGACCCCGCGCCGTTTGCCGCCCCACGGCAGCAGACGCTCCCGGTGACACCTCAGGTGTGCCTCTTTGCCGCCCCACGGCAACGATCGGCGGGAAGTCGTCGGGTTCGACCGTGGGGCATTACGAATTCCGGCCAATGCGAGACCTCGTTCGTCACTCTGCCGTCCGACGGCGGCCCGATCGAGCAGACGAGTGCCGGCCAGCCTCCGTGCGATCAGCCCAGCTGTGGAACGGGGCTCCGCCGATCGGCCGGTCGTGCAGCGAGCAGTGCCCGGACCCGTTCCAGGAGGTCGGTGACCTCGAACGGCTTGAGCATGAGGTCCACCGCGGGGGCGGCAGCCCACTCGCGGTCGAACGCATCGCCGGCCCAACCCGACACGAACAGGATCGGCAGCTCAGGCCGTTCGACGCGGAGCCGCCGGGCGAGCTCGAGGCCTGCCATGCCGGGCATGACGGCATCGGACACGAGCAGGTCCACGTTTCCCGCGCGCGACGCTGTCACTCCCAACGCCTCCTCCCCGCTCGATGCAGTGACCACGACGTAGCCGGCACTCGACAGGACGCGTTCGAGGAGCGTGAGGACCGCAGGTTCGTCCTCGACGACGAGGACCGTCTCCGGCCGCTCGGTGCCCGGATCGTCCCCGCCACCGGCGTACGTTCCGGACGGCTGTGTCGCAGCCCGCGGCAGCAGCACGCGGATCGTCGTCCCAGGCGTGACGTCGCCGTCGACCCAGATCCGCCCTCCGGATGCCCGAACCGTTGAGAAGACCGTCGCAAGTCCGAGTCCGCTGCTGCCGCGATTGGACCTGGTCGTAAAGAACGGCAGGAAGACCCGCTCGCGGATGGACTCCTCGATGCCGCCACCCGTATCGCTGACACTGAGCCGCAGCATTCCGTGGGCGGATGCCATCGCCTCGGGGAGATGGCCGCCGGCGTCCTCGAGCTCGATCGACAGCTTTCCGCCCTCGGGCATCGCGTCACGGGCGTTGACCGCGAGATTGACGAGCACCTGCTCGAGCTGAGCGCGATCGGCCTCGACCCACGGCGCGCGGGCGGTTGCATTGAATGCGATCTCGACCTGCACGCCGATTGCGCGTTCGAGCATCGGGATCAGGCTTCCGATCAGGTCGGCCAGGTTGAGCGTCTCGGGACGGACGATGCCGGGGCTCCCGAATGCGAGCAGTTGCTTGGTGAGTGCGGCGGCACGGTCGCCGGCGGTCCGGATCTGTTGCGCCGCCTCGAGCTCGTCCCCTGGCGGCAGCCGGGCCACCAGCAGCTCGCTGAACCCGTTGATCACCATGAGCAGGTTGTTGAAGTCGTGGGCGATCCCGCCCGCAAGCTGGCCGACGGCCTCCATCCGCTGCGCCATGCGCAGCCGCTCCTCGAGCCGGCGTCGTTCGCTGACGTCGATGGCCATGACCATCCGGCACGGACGGCCGTCGAACAGGAGCTCGTGGCCGGTCATCTCCACCTCGACCACCGACCCATCGCGACGGATATGGCGGAACGTCTCGCCGCCGACGTGCCCCCGCGGCATCGTCCGAAGCCGCTCGCGCAGGCGCGGCCCGTCGTCGGGGTGGATGAGCCGATCGACCGTCAGCGCGCGCGCCTCATCGTGGCCGTACCCGTACTGATGCACCGCGGCATCGTTGATCGCCACGATCCGGCCGTCGGCCGGATCCCAGATCGCCATCGCGATTGGATGCGAATCGAACAGCCGGCGATAGGCATCGGTGTCGGCGGTCATTGCGGTACCGGGGCGAGATGCCTGGTGAAGAACGCGATCGTTCGCTGCCAGGCGTCCTCGGCTGCGTCCGGATCGTGGCCGAGCCGTATGGGCATTCGACGTCCGAGCCAGGCCGTGACGCCGTCGTAGCGGGTCATGAAGCCGTGCCCGGCACTCGGGTAGGTCCGCACATCATGGTCGACGCCAAGCGTCGTCAGCGACGTTTCGAGCCGCTCGGCACCGGCCGCGAAGACGCTGTCCCGACCGCCGAAGCTCGCCACGACCGGGCAGATGCCGTCGAGCTCGTCATCGTCCGGGACGGCCGGGTAGAAGGAGGCGACGGCGTCGACCTCGGCGCCTGACGCGTAGAGCAATGCGAAGCCGCCGCCCATGCAGAAGCCGGCTACGCCGATCGACCGACCGGCAACCTCGGGTCGCTGGCCCAGCCAGGCGCGTGCTGCGTCGAGTTGACGGTACGGCCGCCCGACCTTGCTCCGGCCGATTCCACGCATGAACCGGGCGATGCAGAATGGTTTTGGGCCGAGCCCGGCGAGGAAGTCCGGGGCCAGCGAGACGAACCCGGACTCGCTGAAGCGACGCGCCAGGCGGCGCATTTCATCGGTCAGGCCGAGCGCCTCGTGAATGACGAGAATGCCCGGTCGCGGCCCGATTGCAGCGGAAACCGGAAAGAACGCGGCCGGGATCGCCCGGCCGCCGGTCAGCGCGATCGCGACGTCATCTCCCACTCCGGACAATCGTAGAGGGCGCCACCGCCCGCCCGCATCCGCTGATTTGCGTATCGATTTCCAGGGGTCCCGACCGAGCGGTCAGCCGGAGACGCGTGGGGAGGCGACGAGTGCCTCGAACAGGTGGTCGACCTCAACCGCAGGATCGTGACACAACCCTGTGTGCGCCTCCGACACCTGGATGATCGTGCTCGACGGGGCGACGAGCCAATGGAACCGCTCGGCGAGGCCGAGCTGGGCGATCGGTCCGCCGGCCGGGTCGCCGCTCGCGATCCGGACGATCGCGTCGAGGTGCGCCTGGACGTCGGCCGGCGCAAGGCCTGGAGCGATTGCCGCCAGGCGGGTGGTATCGAGGCCGACCCGTGCGCCGAGGTAGCGTTTCGGGCGGCACATCAGGACAACGCCGGCATTCACGCATTCGCCCCGGGCGATGTCCGGGACGACCCGGACGATCGCGTACTGGAACGGGTTACGCGGTGCGCCCACGGTCGGCCTCCTCGACGAAGGGGCGCGGCGCGTCCAGGCGGCGCATGAGGTAGCGGACGTAGGCGCGACGCTGGGCGGACGGCCCGCCGATCGTGGGGTCGCGCGGAAGCCAGACCTCGGGAACCTGCTCGACCACCTCCTGGATGGCGGCCTCGTTGAGCAGCGGCGCAAGCCGGGCGTCGGCCGCCTCGATGGAGCCGGCATACGGCAGCAGCACGTGATCCTTGATGCGTTCGAATGGGCGGCGGGCGTGCTCGTCGACGTCACGCCAGGTGTGATGGACATACAGCGCCGCGCCGTGATCGATCAGCCACGTCCGCCCGTGCCAGACAAGCATGTTGACGTTCTGCGGCGAGCGATCGGGATTCATCACGAGTCCGTCGAACCACACGACATCGGCAGCGAAGTCGGGGTCAGGTCGGGGGCCGGCCGCCGGGCTGAAGGGCAGCGATCCGGGCAGGAAGTCGAGTCCGAGGTTCAGCCCGCCGCTGGCGTGGATCAGGTCCTGGATCTCCTCGTCGGGCTCCGCGTCGCCGAGTCCCCGGTCCACCTCCACGCCGACGATGTCCGGCACTGGCAGGCCCAACAGCCGGCCGAGCTCGCCACAGATCCACTCGGCCGCGAGCACCCGCGGCCCCTGCCCGGCACCGCGGAACTTGAGCACGTACATGCCGTCGTCGTCAGCCTCGATGAGGGCCGGCAGCGACCCGCCTTCGCGCAGGGGCGTGACGTAACGCGTCGCGACGACGCTCCTGAAACGCGCGGTCGGGGATCGGGTCGCCATCGAGGCAGAGCGTAGCGGAGCCGGCATCGACGGATGTCGTATCCCGGGATGGACGGCGGCCGGTGGCGGCACGCCCCGCCCCTCGCGACGCTCCAGCCAACAGCATCCGTCATCGACGCTTACGACATCAGGAGGCCCTCGTGTCCGCATCCGCTCCCACGTTCGCCGCAGCAGCACGGCCCTTCGGACGACCCATCCCCGCGGCGAGCGTTGCTGCGTCCGCCGCGCTCGTGGCAGCCACGACCCTGACCATCACCATGGCCTACGTCGCGATCGCCCATCTCGCGGGCGGAATGCGCTTCGGCGATGGGACACACTCGGCGATCGTGGACAGCCTGCACGTCGTGACGGCCCTCCTCCTGCTTCCCGTTCCGTTCGCCCTCCACCGCCTGCTTGGGCGCACCTCGCCACGGTTGAGCGCCGCCGGCGTGGCCCTCGCCGTCGACGGGATCGCGTTCGCGGCGATCCTGCACGCGCTGTTCGCGCTCGGCGCGATCACCTTCGATGCGGCCGGCCCGCTGCTGCTCATCGGCTATCTGGCGTTTGCCGGCTGGCTGTGGATCGTCGGCTCCCTGGGCACGGCGAGCGGCACGCTCCGGAACGGCCGCTGGATGGCCGTCGTCGGCGCCACGATCGTCGGCTTGCCCGTATGGCTCGTGTGGATCGCCCGGGGCCTCGACGAGGCCTGAGAAGCGGCGTCTCCAGGGGGGCATTCCTGACAAGAATCGGCATGTATCCGGGCTATGCTTCGAGGCGAACGACGTGATCGAAGATCGTCCCAGCGGAGCACGGTGATGCTGAACTACGAATACGCCCGAATCGTGGAGCAGGATCGACGGCGCGAGATCGCAGCGCGCATCCGGATCCAGCGGGCGCTGCACCCCGAAGAGCCAGTCAGCGAGGCTCGTCCGGCGTCGAACGTGGGCCCCCGACGTGGGCTCCAGACTGCCCGCAGCTCGACGACGCCGGCGCGCTGAACCTGCCCCTAGCCTCGCCCAGCGACGGCCGCGGTCTCCTCCCTGACCGCGGCCTCGCCATACCGGTCGAGGATTCGCCGAGCCGTGGCGATGACCTGCTCGCGGACCTCGCGCGGCTCGAGCAATTCCACCCCGGAGCCCAGGCGGAGCATTGCGTGGGCGACCTCATCGGGCCATTCGACATGCAGCCGAAGGTGGACCCAGCCTTCCGGATCGATCACCTCGAGGCGCTCCGCCTCATCGGCCGCGCGACGGCCGACCGCCTCCGACAGCCAGCCCACCCGCTCAGGGCGGATTCGAATCACCACCTCGGCGCGTGGCGCTTCGCGTTCGTACGCGGCACTCGATTCGGCCCAGTAGGCAGCGAGATCGAAGCCATCCGGCCGTTCGAAGCGGCGCTCGAGTGGCTCGGCCCCGCGGATCCGCGCGATGCGGTACGTCCGAAGCTGGCCCTCGGTCCGGGCAACCACGTACCAGACGCCCGCCTTGAGGACGAGCCCGAGCGGCTCGACCTCGCGGGTCACGATCCGGTCGCTCCTGCCGTAGTCGATCTCGACGGCGCGCGCCTCCCAGACCGCGTCGGCCATCGTGGCGAGGTGCGGCGTTTCCTCCCCGACCTGGAACCAGCCGGCAGCGTCCAGGTGAAAGCGCTCGACGAGCCGCGACGCGCGCGCCCGGAGCTCGGGCGGCAGGGCCGCGAGGACCTTCAGCCGCGCCGCGGTCACGACGGTTCCCAGGCCGAGTTCCGCAGCCGGACCCGGGAGTCCCGACAGGAACAGCGCCTCTGCCTCATCCGGGGTCATCCCGGTCAGCCGCGTGCGGTAGCCGTCGACCAGGCGGATGCCGCCGTGCGGACCGCGTTCCGCGTAGATCGGGACGCCCGCCTCGCTCAATGCTTCGACGTCACGATGGATGCTCCGGACGGAGACTTCGAGCTCGCGGGCGAGGGCCGCGGCGGTCATCTGGCCGCGCGTCTGGAGCAGGAGCAGCAGCGAGACGAGGCGGGAAGCACGCATCCCCGCAGTCTAGCCAAATATGACGCTGCGTGTCAGGTTTGGACCGGCTGCCATCAGACGCTGAGGAGTGAGATCAGGATCGAGATCGCCTGCCGGAAGAGCACGAGCGTCAGCCAGGCCACCCCGATGAAAATCAGGCCAAGGCCGATGAAGAACAGCCGCGTGTCGGCGGTACTGGCGTCCGGGTCGCTTGCGTGGCGCCGGAACAGCGCGAGGTTGCGCTCGTTCGCTTTCGAGAAGAAGTCCAGGACATCGCCGAGGAACGGGATGGCGCCGAGGAGCATGTCCACGCTCGCGTAGACGACCATCCGCGCGAGCACGATCCGCGGGAGCTGGAATTTGGCCGCCTCCCCGATGATCCAGAAGCTGGCGACCGCCCCCGCCACGTCGCCGATGACCGGTATGAGACCGATGATCGGGTCGATACCGAACCGTCGGCCGCCGCTGCCGGGGACCTCGATGAGGTCGTCGAAGATCCGCGTCATGTGGGCGATCCGCCGCTCGGCGGCGGCGAGCCGCGCCGTGCGAACTGGATCGATTCGTGTGACGGTTCCGGACACCGGCGGTTTCGTTGCTCGCGAGCCGGCGGTCACGCTCAGACGTCGGCGCGGAAGGTGTCGCAGTCGTCGACTCGGCCACCCTCGTAGCCGGTGAGGAACCATTCCTGGCGCTGGTCCGACGAACCATGCGTCCACGTCTCCGGCGTCACCTGGCCCTGGACGCGTTCCTGAATCCGGTCGTCGCCGACCGCCGCCGCGGCATCGAGCGCCTGCGCGATGTCAGACCGGGTCAGCTGGCGGAGGAAGCCGGTGCCGGCCGCGTTGTGAGCCCAGACGCCGGCGAAGCAGTCGGCCTGGAGCTCGATACGGACTGCAGTTCCCTCGGCGCCCACGTCGCTCTGGCCACCCTGCAGGTTCCCGATCAGGTTCTGGATGTGGTGGCCGTACTCGTGCGCCACAACGTAGCCCTCGGCCAGCGGCCCGCCCTCCGCGCCGAAGCGTTGCTGAAGCTCACCGAAGAACCCGAGGTCGAGGTACACGTGCGCGTCAAGCGGGCAGTAGAAGGGCCCGACGGCCGACGATGCTGCCCCGCAGGCCGTGTTCACCCCACCGTCATAGAGCACGGTCTCGGCAGTCTCGTAGGTGGAGCCGCTCTGGGCAAACACGTCGGACCAGTAATCCTGGATGCTGTTGACGAACCCGACGATCCGGCAATCGGCGCGCTCATTCGCGTCCTGTCCAGTCTGGCATTCGGTCAACTCGTTGCCGTTCTGGTCGGTGACAAAACCGGGGTTGGTGACGCCCGATAGCGCGCCGGGGTCGCCGCCGAGGAGCACGTAGGCGAGCACGAGGATGATGCCGATGCCGCCGCCCCCGAGGGCGATGCCACCGGCGCCGCCGACGCCACGACGGTCGAGGACCTGGCGCGGGTTGAGCCGCGCATTGGGATTGAAGACCATGAGCCGGTAGCCTCGCGGTTCGAGACCGCGAATCGCAAAGCGGCCACCGAGTATCGCCTTGCAGCCCGCTTGCAGGGTGCGCTGGCATCATCGTCGCATGACCGGTTCGCTCGAGGCCGCGCTCGAACAGGTTCGTGACTGGGCCACCGACGATGCCGCGGTCGCCGTGGTCGGACCGGCAGGGATCGTGACCTCGACCGGCGATCCTGCGCGGCTTGCCGAATGGGCGTCCGTCACGAAGCTCGTCACCGCGTGCGCCGTCCTCCGGGCGATCGAACGCGGCGCGATCGCCCTCGACGAGCCATACGGCCCCCCAGGAGCAACCGTGCGCCACCTGCTGGCCCATGCGTCGGGGCTCGGGCCGGAGGGCAACACGCCGATCAGCGCCCCCGAGCGGACACGGATCTACTCGAACGGTGGCTACGACCTCCTTGGGGCGCTCCTCGAGGCACGCTCGGGGCAGCCGATCGCGCCGATCATCGCGACTGAGGTCCTCGAGCCGCTCGGGATGGGCGCGACGCGGCTCACCGGGCGCCCGTCGTCCGGCCTGCACGGCTCGCTCGTCGACCTCGCACGCTTCGGCCGTGAGCTGCTCCGCCCGACGCTCGTGTCTCCTGGCACGCTTGCTGCTGCGACCGCCGTGGCCTTCCCGGGCCTGGCCGGAGTGCTTCCGGGGCTCGGTCGCTTCGACCCGCTCGATTGGGGGCTCGGGTTCGAGCTGCGCGACGGCAAGGATCCGCACTGGACGGGGTCTCACAACGCGCCGGGAACGTTCGGCCATTTCGGGGCGAGCGGCACGTTCCTGTGGATCGATCCCGTGGCCGATCTCGGACTGGCCTGCATCGCCGGGCGGCCGTTCGGTTCCTGGGCGCTGGAGGCCTGGCCGGCCCTGTCGGACGCGGTCCTCGAGGCGGCTGCCTAGGCTGCTCGCCGGCCGGGCGGCGCGATGCCGTCCGGCGCGATGCCGGGCGCCAGCGGCAGCTCGAGCTGGACCGGGCCATCGTCGGCGTCCGCGCGCTCCGCCTCGAGCCTCACGGTGCGGCGGTCACGCAGGTCGTACCGCTGGCGCAGCTCGTCGACCTGTCGCCGGACCGGGTCCAACTCGCGCTTCCCGAGGTACGAGCGTCCCGCGTACAGCCGCTCGTAATGGGGGAGCAGGTCGGGCCAGTCGCGTGCCAGGTTCTCCAGGAAGTGCTCACGGGTGCCGGGACGCAGGTACAGGAGGTTCGCCCAGATCCCGGTTGCCCCGGCGTCGCGAGCCGCGCGCACGACGGCCGCCATCGATTCAGGGGAGTCCGAGATCCCGGGCAGGATCGGGGCCATGCCGACACCGACGTCGAGGCCCGCCTCGACGAGCGTGGTGAGTGCGCGCAGCCGCTGCCGCGGCGGCGCTGTGCCCGGCTCGGTGCGCCGCCACACTTCGGCGTCCAGTGTCGGGACCGAGAACGTGATCGATGCGCCCGCGCGGTGCGCAGCCTCGCCGAGCGCGTCGACGTCGCGGACGATCATCGGGCCGCGCGTGATCAGGTGGAGCGGCGTCCGGGCCACGGCCAGGCGGGCGATGCATGCCCGCGTCAACCGGTACCGCCCCTCGGCGGGCTGGTAGGGGTCGGTTGCGGTCCCGACCGCCACGAGCTCTCGCTTCCAGCTCCGGCGCGCGAGCTCACGAGCGAGGACCTCGGCGACGTTCACCTTCACGCGGATCGACCGGCCGTAGCGGTCGTCCGATGGCCGGTCGGCACGAGCCTCGAACGCACGAACGAAGCAGAACGTGCAGCGGTGGGCGCAGCCCGTGTACGGGTTCAGCGACCAGCGGAAGGACATGCCGGTGACCTTGTTCAGGGCGGAGCGGCAGGGCTCCTGGCGGTATTCCGGGCGCGTCATGTCGGCTACTTTAGAACACTCGTTCGATATCGTCGAGATGGGTTCGTGACCTTCGTCCATACCGGGGCAGGACGCATGGCAGGTGGCTCCTGCGGTGGACGCGACGTACGTTCATCCTGGACGCGAAACGGACCGCCGGACACAGCAACACTCGTCCGGCGGCGCGCCGACCCTCCGGCGGGATGCCGGGCGGCGGCGGAGCCGGCATCACTGCCACGACGGCGGTCCATTCGCCCCTCCCGACCAGATCCGCGGGGCCGCCCCATGGCGCGGCTAGTTCGGCAGGTCGCCCTGGCTGCCCTGCTGTCGAAGGAAGCGCTCGATCTCGGAGATCAGCTCGTCACCCGCCGGCAGCCGCGCCTCGTCGACCATGGACTCGAGCCGCTCGACATATGAGCGGGTCTGCTCGTCCGCGGCGGCCGCGAGGTCGAGGCGCTGCCGCATCTGGCGCGACTCCTCGGCGAGGTCCCCGATCGGCAGATCCACGCCGAGGTGGCGTGACAGGACCCCGAGGAGCTCCAGGGCGGCGGCCGGATACGGCCCCGACACGTAGTGCGGGATCTGCGCGAAGTAGCCGAGTGCGGGGATGCCTGCGTCCGCGACGCGCATCTCGAGCATGGAGATCGCCGCGGACGGGACCCGCAGCAGCCCATCCGGTCCGCGATTGACGCCGCTGGTCAGGACCGCCGGGCCCGAGGCCGTGCCGATGATCGGGACGGCCCGGGTGTGTGGCACCGCGGCAGGGATCGCGCCAAGGCTGATCCACTCGGCCACGTCCAGGTGCTGGACGAGCTCGACGACTGCGTCCGCCAGCTCGCGCCAGCGATAGTCCGGCTCCGGACCGCCGAACAGCAGCAGGTCTCGGCCTTCGATCGTTGTGTGGCGAACGGTCAGCTCGGGCCACGTGAGCTCGGCCAGCCGGCCATCGCGGATCTCGAGCGGTGGCCGCCGGGCGCGGTAGTCGAACAGCGCGTCCGGGTCGAACTCGGCGACGATCCGGCTGTCCTCGCCGAGCTCGTCGACCGCCGTGGTCGAGGCCTGTCCGGCGTCCACCCAGGTATCGAACGCGACGACAATCGTCGGGGAGACGACTTCGATCGGTTCGACCAGTCGATACAGCGACACGGGCCAAGCATACGGGTCGGAGCGGGCGCTGCCCGCAGGGCGCCGGGACTACGATCCACCCATGCTCGAAACCATCGACGCGCTCGGCGCCGTGGCTGCACCTGGGGCGTCCTGATGGCGGTCTCGCCCCTGCTCCAGATCCGCCGGATGCTCGAACGACGCTCCTCGGCGGACGTCTCTATCGCCTACCTGAGCGTGCTCCAGATCGGCTTCGCGCTCTGGATCGCGTACGGCATCGCGCTCGGGAGCGTCCCGCTCATCGTGCCCAACTGCGTCGCATTGATGGTCGGCTTCGTGACGATCGCGATCGCGTGGGCCTACCGCAGCGGTCGCGCGGCCGTCTCAGGAGCCTGACGACGCTCAGGCGGCCGGACGTGCCGTCGACGGTTCGGTCAGCAGCTCGCGGAGGCGTGCGAGATCGCGTTCGCCGAAGCCGTGGCGCGCGAGGAGGGCGGGCGCACCGCCGTGTACGCGTTCGAGGTGGTCGAGCGCCTCGAGCATGTACTCCGGTTCGCAGTCGAGGGTAACGGCCCCTCCCCGCCAGTCGACGAGGCCGCTGTCCGCGGCATCGGTCGCGAAGCTTTCGACCGAGAGGGCATAGTCCCCGGCGACGACCTCAGCCGGGACGCCGACCGCCGACAGGAGCAGGGCGACGGTGACACCCGTGCGGTCGACGCCGGCGGCACAGCCGATGACCGCCGGCAGGCCGCCCGGCTCGACGAGGGCCCGCGCAATTCCGGTGAGTGCCGTCGAGCGCACGTCGAAGATATGGCGGTACGTCGCCGCGATCCCCTGGGGGACCGCCTGGTCGGGCATCAGCGGCAGGTTGCGGTAGCGGATGTCGTCCGAATCGCGGAAGACGCTGGGGCGGCCCTCCACTTCGTGGGTCCAGCGGACGTCGATCACTTGGCGGACCCCGAGGTCACGCAGTGACCGCTGGGAGGCGGGCGGGAGCTGGTCGAGGGCATCCGTCCGGAGGAGCGTCCGCCAGCGCGTCTCCCGGCCTTCGCCGGCCGGGTAGCCGCCGATATCGCGCAGGTTGCGCGTCCCGCGAAGGCGGAGGTGCCGCTCGGCGAGCGCGGGTCGGTAGGGATTGTCGGAGGTCACGAGCCCCGAAGGCTACCGCACCAGGCTCTCGCGCGACTGGGGAGCGGCCGAGCCACCCCGACTCCTCCGCGAAGCGGGTGGCCCGGCCATGGAGCGGGCCCGGCCTGAGCCGGGCCCGCGGTACTGCGCGACAGGAGTCAGCCCTCGATCGGTTCACCGGTCGGGCTGACGACGTACCAGACGTCGCCCTGGTCCTGACCGTTCGTTTCGCCGGGCGCGGCGTCGTTCTTGAAGTAGTACAGCGGCCATGTCCCGGCCTTGACCTGCTTGCTGCCGTCGGTCCGATCGGCCGTCGTGAAGGTCGCTGCGTCGAGGCCCTCGCCGACCGTGATGTCGCCGGTCACCGTCAATGGCGGCCAGTTCGCCTCGCAATCTTCGTAGCAGGTCGGTTCGCCTGCGGAGTCCGGCTTGAACATGTACAGGGTCCGGCCTTCGCCGTCGACCAGGATCTTGCCGAATTCCGAGTCCGCGACCATGACGGTCACGGCGCCGCCGGCTGCAGCGGATGCTGGAGCCTCACTGGCGGCTGGAGCTTCACTGGCAGCTGGAGCTTCACTGGCGGCTGGCGCCTCGCTGGCGGGCGCCTGCGACGCCGGCGCGGCCGGGGCGGCGGTCCCTCCGCCGCTCGAACAGGCGGCAACGAGGATCGCAAGCAGCGTTCCGAGGAACAGTGTGCGCGAGATGGTGTGCATGCGCGGAGGTCTCCATGCGGGCAGGTGGACCCGCCGGCATCGGTCGGCGGCATCGGGCGGCGGAGTGCCTCGACACAGCCCTCTACGCGCCCGGTCCTCGCGCGGTTTCGCCGCGGTCGAGGTTGCGCCGCGGCCTTCACGCCATGGGTTGCGCTGCGTGGCTCGGCGGCATGCCGGACGACGGGCACCTGCTCCGGTTGATCGCGGGGCCCGACGGCTCCGGTGTCTATCAGGTGATGTCGCGTTCGGCCAGGCGCTCAACGAGCCGGTCGGCGTCGGGCAGGATCACGCGGCAGGACACCAGCGCAACGTACGCCACGCTGATCGTGACGAGGGCCGCGAACACGATCGTCGAGACCAGCACCAGCACCACCACGATGACCGCAAGACCGAAGATCCGGAACGGCGCGGCAAGCACGACGTAGCCCGCCAGCCGGGCCCGTTCAAGGGCGGGCTCCTCGGCGCGTGCCGGATCGGCAAGGAGCGGCCACGCAACGACTGCGTACATCAGCAGCGCGACGGCGCCCCAACCCGCGACCGTTGCGAACGCCCAGCCCAGGGGACTCGACGCGTTGATGCCGACAGCAACGTTGAGCGCGAGGAGGCCGAGCCCCCAGCCAACGGCGGCAGCGAGCAGCAGCGATGGCACGAACAGCTCGCGGGCAGCACCAAATGCGTCGGTCAGGACGACGTGCCGGCCGCGGGTCACCAACCCGGCCAGGCGATAGATCCCGGCGAGCGGCGGCCCGAGCAACGGGGCGCCGAGGATCGCCACCCAGATCCCGAACCCGATGGCCGCCCATCCGAGCGCGACGAGGATGACGCCCCAGACGACATTCGCGGGAACGAGGCGGATCGACTGGTAATAGAAGTCGACGGCCGCTCGGCGGAGCGCGCCCAGCAGCGACGCGCGTTCAAGGGGCTCGGCAACGTCGTCTTCCTCCTCGTCGTCCGGCGCCTCGGCAACGTCGACGGCGAAGGGCTCGTCAGACGCGCCGGGCCGGTCAGCCCTTGACACTGGACGCCGCGACGCCGGCGTTGAAGTAGCGCTGGAAGAAGATGTACAGCACGAGGACCGGGATCGTCGCCATGACGACGACCGCCGTCAAGGCCGGCCAGTTCGTACCGCGCGCTCCAGATATCGTGGCGCACATGCCCAACGACGACGCCCGAACGCTCATGGTCACAGTCCGTATCGACTCACCGGACGACCTCACGGCGCTCGAACAGGCATTGCTGCGCGCCCGCGCGACGGAGCTCGCGGAGGTCCGTCGCAGGCAGGTCAGGCTGAGCGCCGGCTACGGCGACAGCAGCACGCGCGAGATGATGACGGGAGAGGCCAGGCAGGCGCAACTGCGCTGGACGATGCTCGATCGGCTCATCGCAGCACTCGGGAACGCTTCGGAAGACTGACGGGAACCTGCTGGCCGCTCGTGGCGTCAGAAGGCCAGCGACCCACGAGGCCTCGGTCAGGGGCCGATGACTACCCGGGTCGCAGGAACGCTCAGGAGTCACACCCGTGTTTCGTGCTGCCTTTCGCCTGGCGCGGCCTGCCGCGCTACTCGCCATCGCGGCAGTCGCGGTCGCCTGCGTCGGTTCCGCCGGCGCCGCAGACTCGACGCCGTCACCCAAGCCGGTCGATCCTGACGAGGTGACCTTCCGCGTGAGCTGGGAGGGCGGCTTCGTCACTCCCGAGACGCTGCTCGCACGGCTGCCGGCGATCGTCGCCTACGCCGACGGTCGCGTCATCACACCAGGCCCCGTCCCAATGATCTATCCCGGACCGTTGCTGCCCAACCTCCAGGAACGGACGCTGTCGCCGGAAGGCCTCGACCGTCTCATCGCGCTCGCCCGCGAGAAGGATCTCCTCAAGAACGCCACGTACGACTTCCCGGGTATCGCCGATGCGGCCGATACGGTCCTCGAGATCAATCTCGACGGCGAGACCTACCGCTTGACCGCCTACGCGCTGGCAGAGGCCGGGATGGAGGGCGAGATCGCGCCGGCCGTCGAGGTCGCCCCGCCCGACAAGGCTGGTCGGAACGCGATGCGCGAGTTCATCGACGCGCTGATGACCGTCCCCGAGACCGACTATGTCGATCAGCCGCACGCCTACGAGTTCGACGCGCTCCGGCTGTACGTGAAGCCGGCCGACATCGTCGACAACAGCGAGTTTCCGGGCGAGCAGCCGCCGATCGCCTGGCCGCTCGACGACCTCGCGACCGCGGGCACGACGATTGACAACCCGTCGGTCGACCGCTGCCTCGTCGTCGATGGCGACGATCTCGCGACCGTCCTGCCGCTGCTGCAGGGCGCGAACCAGCTGTCCGTCTTCGAGTCAAAGGGCGAGCTCTACTCGCTGATCCCGCAGCCGCTGTACCCAGGCGAGTCCGGCTGCTGAACAAGACTGGTCCGGGGCGGTCAGGCGACTGCAGCGTCTTCGGGGACGGGTTCGCCGGCCGGAGGCCGGCGATGCTCCCACCCGACCACGGCCGTGAGCGCGATCGCGACGATCGCGAGCGGCCATGCTGGCGGCAGCGTGCCGACCAACGCGAGGCCGACGGCCATGACGAGGATGGCGACAACGCGAGCGACCAGGATCGTGCCCGAAATCCGCCAGTAGACGACCGCCGAGAAGCCGACGAAGAGCGCGACACCGGACCCCAGCGCGACGAGCACCTGGCTGTGGAGCGGGTCACCTGGATGGGCCACGATCTCCTCGATGCCCACCGCGAAGCCGATGATCCCGAACAGCATCGGAAAGTGTCCCAGGCTGTATGCGTCGCGGACCCGGGCCCCGAGGTCCCCCGGCGCCGTGTCCTCGAACTGCTCCTCGAGTCCTTCCTTGAACCACCCGAAGTAGGTCCACCACAGGAGGCAGGCAATCAGCAGGGCCAGCGCGGAATCGGCCACCAGGGCGAGCGTTCGCTCATGGGCCGCGACGGCCGTGCCCGCGACGATCAGCGACTCGCCGATGGCAATGATCACGAACAGCGCATGTCGCTCGGCCATGTGGCCCACGTGGATGTCCCACGTGCGCCCGCTGGCCGCCTGAGTCGCGAGCAGGTCCGTGAGGATTGCCAGCACCCAGATCAGCGGTCGGATCGAGGGATCTGCAAGCGCGCCCAGGAGGACGAGCGCGAGCCCGATCGTCGACATGCCGGCCCACCGCCAGATCCCGGCCGCCCGTGGGTCGTCGGTCCGCTCCATCTCCACGAGGACCTGGAGGGAGAGACCGAGGATTCGCACGACGAGGTAGGGGATCGCGAACCACACGCCATCGTCGAGGAACGCCTGCGACACGGTGGTGGCCATCACGAACGCGGCAGCGGTGGCGGCAAGCGTGATGACCCGGACAACCACGTGGGTCGTGTCGGCGGGGTTGAGCGTCCAGGTGAACTGGGTCCACGCCCACCAGATCATCCAGAACAGGACGAGCGAGCGGAGCACGCCGTCGGGCGTGAGGTTCCGGGCAGTCAGCGCCGTGACCTGGGTCACGGCGAACACGAAGACGAGGTCGAAGAAGAGTTCGACGAAGGCGACGCTCTGCGCCTCCGGCGCGTGCAGTCGTGGGCGAACCTGGGCGGTCATCGCCAGCACTGTAGCGGGACCGTGATGGCGTCAGCCTGGTTCGAACGTCAACAGCACGTCGTGGCTCGAGCCGCCGCTCGTCTGGCGCTCTTCGACCGGTCCCACGCCACGCGCGTAGAACTTGTGCTCCTCGACGTCGGGCTCGAGCGGCGTGAAATCGCGGGTCTGGAGCACGTCGTCGAACGTCCCGAATGGAACCTCCACGTGCTCATTCAGGGAGACGACCTCGGCTCCGTCCTCCGCCTGGCCCGCGTAATACTCCTGGCGGTACGCCTGCCCGACCTGCGGATCGGCCGGGAGGACGATGCCCGCCTGCGCGCCGTCGACGCCGGCCTCCCATGAGCCTTCGGTGCTGACGACCTTGCCGTTCTCGTATTCCTTGGTGTCCTCACCGAGATACCAGAGGTTGCCGAGGGTGTCCTGCGCATACCAGTCGAGCGTGTCTTCGACGGGCTCGCCGTCCTCGGTCACGAGGTCATGGACCTCGGTCGCCGGGATCCCGATGATGTCCTTTGTCTTGTCCGTCACCGTGACCTCGACCTGCTGCTCGGTGCCATCGGCGTCGGTCTCGCGGTAGACCCAGCGACTGCCCGGTGCCATCGGCCAGAACGGGTGATCGAGCGGAACGCCGGCGAACATGGCTGGGTCGAGGTCGATCGTGTCGGAGCCCTGCGGCAGGGCAAAGGACGGCGGTGGGGAGGTCGCGGGTGGAGCGCTCACCGGCGGGGCTGTCTCCGGCGGAAGCGGAGCGAGCGAAACTGGCACCTCTGTCTGGTTCGCTGTCCCGCATCCGGCCACTGCTGCGAGCAGCACCGCCGTGGTGGCGAATGTCCGGGTCGAACGCCTTCGCAGCACCATGGCGCGCCTCCGTTCCCTGCAAGCGTAGTCCTTGCACGAATCACGAGACCAAAAGACGCCGCCAGGTTTCATCGATGGCCCATTGACATCGGATTCGCCGTTGGACCGATGATTCACCGGTACCTTCGGCGTCGAAGCGGATATGACGATGACCATCAGTCCCGAACCGGTTCGAACCAGCCAGCCCACCGAGGAAGCTGCGGCGGCGGCCGCGGCCCGCGGCGGCGATCGCGACGCCTTCGCCGCACTGTGCGAGCGGTACCGTCGCCAGCTCCACGTCCATTGCTACCGGATGCTCGGCTCGGTCGACGACGCCGACGACCTCGTGCAGGACACGTACCTCAAGGCATGGCAGGCGCGTGCCTCGTTCGAGGGACGCTCGCTCTTCAGGACGTGGCTCTACCGCATCGCCACGAACGCGTGCCTCGACGCCCTGGCGCGTCGTCCGAAGCGTGTCATGCCCCCCGACGTCCGACCGGCGGAGCAGGTGCTGAACACGGACTTCGCGCCGCCGGTCGACCTGCCGTGGCTCCAGCCGTACCCCGACCGGCTGCTGGAGGTGCCGGCGCCCGCGCATGACGAGCCGTCGGTCGTGGTCGAGGAGCGCGAGACGATCGAGCTGGCGTACCTCGCTGCCATCCAGCACCTGCCCGCGCGCCAGCGGGCTGTGTTGATCCTGCGTGACGCCATGTCCTGGTCTGCCAGGGAGACCGCCGAGTTGCTCGATCTCAGCGAGGCCGCGGCGAACAGCCTGCTACAGCGCGCTCGGGCCACGATGCGGTCGAAACTGCCCGAACGGCCATCCGAATGGACACGGGCTCGCGAGATCACGGACGCGGAGCGTGACCTGCTGCGCCGGTACATCGCGGCATCGGAGGCCGCCGACGCGAATGCGTTCAGCGCGCTGCTCGCCGAGGATGTGCGACAGACCATGCCGCCCCTCCCCATGTGGTGGGACGGGAAGGAGCTCGTGGGCGCGCTCAATCGGTACTTCCTCGAGGACGGGAGCGAGGGCGATCTGCGTGCCGTCGCGACCGCCGCCAACCGGCAGCCGGCTGCAGCGTTCTACCTTCGCAAGCACGGGGAGACGGCGTTCCGGCTGATCGCCCTGGATGTCCTGACGATCGAGGACGGCCTGATCACGGAGATGGACACGTTCGACCCCCATCAATGCCCGGGGTTCGACCTGCCGGAGATCCTCGACCGGTAGGCAGTCTCTTGCATCCTGCAAGTGACAGGCGTAGGATCGTTGCAGATTCAACGATCACACGCGAGGGGAAACTATGGACGACTCCATCCAGCGAGCGCTGCGTCGGGGTCACACGATCGACATGACCACCACCGGCCGGCGGACCGGCAAGCCGCGCCGCATCGAGCTCGTCTTCCACAACATCGACGGTCGGCTGATCATCTCGGGTATGCCGAACCGTTGGAAGCGCGGCTGGATCCACAACCTCGAGGCCGACCCGCACCTCACGTTCCACCTGAAGCGCACCGTCCACGCCGACCTGCCAGCCACCGGTCGCGTGATCAGCGATCCGGCCGAGCGCCGTCAGCTCGCGGAGTGGATCGTGGCCAATGCCTGGCCCAACCAGGACGTCGAAGCGATGGTCGCATTCTCCCCGTTCATCGAAGTCACGTTCGATGAGCTCGCGACCGATGAGCTGGAGGCCTCGCAGGCGTTGGATAGGGTGTAACCACCCAACGCACTGCGAGGCCCTCTCATGGACTGGACCCTGGAAGTCGTCATCCTGCCCGTCAGCGACATCGACCGGTCGGTCGCGTTCTACCGCGATCAGGTCGGCTTCGAGCTCGATCACGACACCACGACCGAGCACATGCACGTCGTGCAGCTCACGCCCCGCGGGTCGGGCTGCTCGATCGTCTTCGGCGACCTGCCGAGCCAGCGCGAGATGGCGCCGGGTTCGATCAAGGGCCTGCAGTTGTGCGTGGCTGATGCAAACGCCGCACGCGAGGAGCTGTCCTCACGAGGCGTCGAATGCAGCGAGATCATGGAGTTCTCGCCCGACGACGGTGGCACGTTCTTCGGCTTCGCCGATCCCGATGGCAATTCGTGGGCAGTCCAGCAACTCAAGGTGCGCGGCGAGAAGCCGCTGATCCCGGTGGAGCACCGCGGCCGCTTCGGCGCCTGATGCCCGCGCCTGCCCGACTCCCTGTAAATCGAGGGCTGTTCCTGCCAGACTGATGCTCCGGGGAGGAACTGGACCGGCGGGAGGGGCCCGATGACGGTCGTCGCCGACGCGTTCGACGAGCTGCAACAGCGGTTGGGCCAGGCGCTTCACGCCAACCGGGCGGGCTCGGGCATCTCCCACGTCATGGTCGTCCTGCCGTCGTTCAGCGTCGGCGAGTCGACGCTGGCCCACTACGCGGCGCGAATCCCGTCGCTCGAACACCGCTACCTCAACGCGGTGCTGATCGCCGGGCGCATCACCGACTGTCACGTCGTGTACATCTCGAGCCGAGCGCCCGACCAGGCCATCGTCGAGTACTACGTGTCGCTCACGCCGGTCTTGGTCCGCGACTCGCTGAAGTCGCGGCTGACCCTCGTCGACATCGATGACGGGACGGTCCGCTCGGTCGCCTCGAAGCTGCTCGACCACCCGGAGCGGATCGAGGAGATCCGCCGCATCATCGGCGGGCGGCCGGCCCTGATCGAGGGCTGGAACGTCACCGAGATGGAGGTCCGGCTCGCCCTCGCGCTCGGCGTGCCGATCAACGGAACGCGGCCGGACCTGCGCCACCTCGGATTCAAGAGCGATGGCCGGCGGCTTATCCGGCGCGCGGGCGTGCCCGTGCCCGAGGGCGCCGAGGACGTGCGCTCAACCAACGACGTGATCAAGGCAGTCGAGGTGCTCCAGGCGTCCCACCAGGCACGCGCCGGGATCGTGATCAAGCACGACGACAGCGGTGCCGGCGACGGCAACGCGGTGCTCGACCTCGCGCCGATGGCGGTGGCTCCCGATCCCCGCGGATGGCTGCGCGAACAGATCGAGGCGCTGCCGGACTGGTATCGCGACGATCTCTCCCGCGGAGGGATCGTCGAGGAGCGGATCTCGGGTGACCGGTTCACGAGCCCGAGCGCGCAGGTCGACATCCGGCCCGACGGCCGCGTCATCGTCCTGGCGACCCACGAGCAGGTGCTCGGTGGCGAGAGCGGGCAGGTCTATCTCGGCTGCCGTTTCCCGGCCGACCCGGCCTACGCGTCAGTGCTCGCCGAGCATGCCGCCGGCATCGGGGAGGAGCTCGCGCGTGAGGGCGCGATCGGGCGGTTCTCGGTTGACTTCGTTGCCGCGGCCGATGGCGAGGCAGGCGAGTGGCGCGTCTATGCCCTCGAGATCAACCTTCGCAAGGGCGGGACGACGCATCCATACGCAGCGCTGCGCAACGTCGCGCCGGGGCGCTACGACCCAGGGGCGGGCCGCTGGATCACCGAGGATGGCGGAACGCGCTGTTACAGCGCGACGGACAACCTCGTCGACCCGGCCTGGGTGAGGCTCTCGCCTGCCGCCGTCATCGCCGCCGTGGCCGATGCCGGCCTCCAGTTCGACCCGGAAACAGGCATCGGGGTCGTGCTCCACATGCTGTCCGGCCTCGCGATCGACGGCCGGTTCGGGCTGACCGCGATCGGAGAGACGCGCGAGGACGCCGCGCGGATGCATGACGCGACGAGGGCGATCGTCGCCGCACTCGCCTGACGGCGATCTAGCCGTGTCCCTCGGAGGCGATGCCCAGCTGCACGACAGTCTCGCCGCCGAACGCCAGCGGTTGCCCGACCTGGTATGCGTCGGCAATCTTGTTCCAGGCTTCGAAGCCTGGATGGCCGTCATGGGCGTGATGGCCCTCGCCGGTCGCGAAGATCGCGGCCACGAGGTACTGGACGCTGCCCTCGACCGGCCGCGACGAGATGTCGAGGCGGTTCAGCGTGGCGCCGATCAGCAGGCCCCGCTCGCGCAGGTCCTGCCAGACGGGCAGCTCGTGCTCCCGGAACCCGGCTTCGAAGGCTTCGACGTGTTGGCGGGCGACGTTGAGCACGACCGTCACGGTTTCCATCCCGTCCTCCTTGCGACGCCGCCAGCATCGCACTACGCCTCGGCTGGCGCGTAGATCATGTACTGCACGCCCGTCTCGAGCGTCCGCGATGAGACAAGCCGTAGCGAGGCCTGCACACCATCGGCGAACAGGCGCTTGCCGTGGCCGACGACGATCGGATGGACCAGCAGCCGCAATTCGTCAAGGACGCCCGCTTCGAGCAGCGAGCGCACGAGCGTGGGGCTGCCCGTGATCGAGATGTCCTTGCCGTCCTCGGCCTTCCGGCGCCGAAGATCCTCCGGGACGTCGCCCTGGATCAGCTCAGAGTTCTGCCAGGTGGCGTCCTGCAGCGTCGTTGAGGCGACCAGCTTTCGGACGCCGTTGATCTCGTCCGCGAGGGGGACGTCGTCGCCCTGGTTCGGCCAGAACGCGGCGAACTCCTCGTAGGTCCGGCGCCCGAGCAGCATCGTGTCGGACGCTGCCAGCTGGTCGGTGACGATCTGGCCCATCTCGTCGTTGAAGTACGGAAAGTGCCAGGTCTCCGGTGCCTCGACGACACCGTCGAGCGACATGAACAGCCCGGCAACGATCTTGCGCATCTCTCGATCTCCTCAGGTTGTGCCCGTTCGGGCGGGTTTCGTGAGGTGGTCGGAGCGCGAGGGTCGATTTCGACACGACCGCTAGTCGGCGGTCGTCTCGGTCCCGGCCTGCCACAGGCCGCGCTGCCACGGCTCGCCCGGGGCGCTGCGCCATGCGGTCCACCCGAGCGGCAGGTCGGCGACCTCGCGCAGGGATGGATCGAGGCCGACCGCGCGGGCCATGCTGATCAGCACGGCCTGATCGAGGTCGACTTCGTTGCCGTCGAGGAATTGCCAGCCGTCGTCGTCGGCGTCATGACTGACGAGCAGGATCGGCGCGCCATCGAGCACGGCGCGGACGGTGATCGCCGCCGCATCGGGCGGCTGATCGAATGGCCAGTCTTGATCGTCGGCCACGTGCCTCCGTGACGGGCGTCAGGACGTCGCGTACTCCTTCGGGTGCGATTCGCCGTCCTTCGCCTCGGTGCGCTCCATGATGGCGATCGTCTCGGCGACCGACCGGCCGTTCTCGTCAGCGGCGCGCTTAAGATCCTCGTAGGTGATGTTGTGCTCGCCCATCTCGAGGTGGGCGTCCATGCATCCGCAGGTCAGGCACATCGCGTCATCTCCTTCGCGTCCACGATTGTGATTGTCTAATCGCGTACCGCGACGGTTCGGATTTCAGCGACTGCAGGCGTGTGCGTCTCGCAGATCGCTTGCAGACGCAGAGAGGTGCGGTCAGCCGGACTGGCCCGAAGGCGCCTCAAGGAACGACAGCGCCGTGATCGTCAGTGACGACCCGTCAGGTCGCGGCTGAGGTCCGCGAATAGTGGCGGAACAGCGCCACCCAGCCGACGAAGGACACTGCCATGACGACGGGCAGCAGCCAGTCGCCAAAGGCCATGTGGACGATCGCGTTGGCGGCGACGCCCGTCCAGCAGATGAAGCCGAACACGAGGATGAGGGTTCGTGACATGGCGACCACGGTCGGCCAAAAGTCCCGGCGGATCAAGGCCTGAAAGTCCTATGTGGTTCGTCGCGGCACCGTTTCCGCTCAGCCGATGATGTTCCGCTCGACCACCCGGCGGCCATCGACGAGCCGCTCGAACCCGAATACCGAGAGATCCAGGGTGACGTAGCGGCCGTTGACGATCAGCTCAGCCAGTGCCCTGCCCACCGCCGGCGCCTGCTGGATCCCATGGCCGCTGAATCCGTTCGCGAACAGCACGTTCTTCACCTCCGGGTGTGGCCCAAGGATCGCGTTCTGGTCGACGGTGTTGTACTCGTAGTAGCCCGCCCACGAACGGACCGGCTTGATCGCATCGAACGCGGGGACGCGCGCCGCGAGTGCCGGCCACAGCAGCTCATCGAACTGGCTGTGGTCGACCTCGAGCGGGAGACCGTCCAGGTCCTGCTCGGTCGGCGGTGACGTCCCGCAGATGTACGACCCGCCCTCGGGCCGGAACCACACGCCGGACGTGTCGATCACCAGTGGACAGTCGGGGATGGACTCGCGGACGTCGAACACGAACACGCACCGTCGGCGGGCCTCGACCGGCAGCTCGATGCCGGCCATCGCGGCGACCTCGTGGGCCCACGGCCCAGCCGCGTTGATGACGGTCCCGGAGGCCATCCGCCTCCCGGAGGCTAGCCGGACCGCATCGATGCGTCCCGACCCTCGATCGAATCCCACGACCTCGTCGCGTACGAACTCGGCGCCCGCCGCGAGTGCCCGCTGGCGCAGGGTCTGGAGCAACCCGAAGCCGTCGAACCACCCCTCGCCGGCAAGCCCCAGCGATCCGGTCTCGACATCGTCGAGACGCATCCAGGGAAAGCGTCCCTGGAGTTCGGCGCGGTCGAGGAGGACCACCTCCGCGCCTTCCGCTCGCTGGACGGCATGCACCTCACGGAGCGTGGCCGCCCCCTCGGGCGGCGCGAGATACAGGTAGCCCCGTTCCTCGAGCCCGACGTCGACCGGGTCGGGCCCGCTCGCGAGGTCGCGCAGGAACTGGAAGCCGAACCGCGACATGCGGATGTTCTCCGGGGTCGAGAACTGCTGGCGGATCGAGCTCGCCGAGAGGGCCGACGACGCGCGCCGGTACCCGGGATCGCGCTCGACGACCGCGACTCGCCCCGCGAACCCCGGATCGTCCAGGAGGAACGCGGCCACGGCACAGCCCATCGCCCCGCCGCCCACGATGACGACGTCGAATCCGTCCCGGCCAGCACGCATGTGCCGATTGTCGTTGACAGTCGGCGGACGATGGTGAGACGCGTGCAGGCAGTGAGGGTGCGCCATGGCAGTCACGGGGGAGTCGCCCATCTTCGGGCCGCCGTCGATCTCCGAGAAGCGGTTCGTCAACAGTCTCCGGGCCGCGAAGTCGCCGGCGGCAGACGAGGGCGCGAGCATCTACCGGCGGATGGTCAACAACGGCTTCGATCCGCTCGTCGCGCTAGGACAGTTCCAGGCCGAATCGGGGCTCGGAACGAAGGGCCACGCGCGCAGCACGCGGAACTGGGGCAACATCCTGTTCTACGACTGGACGAAGGCGCTCGGAGCGGTCGAATTCGCCCCCGGCAACGGGTTCCACTATTCGCAGTTTCCGTCCTGGACCCAGGGCGCTCGGGCGTACATCCGGCTGATGAAACGCTACGAGGCGCGCGACTTCGACACCGTGGAGAAGATGGCCGCGCACTGGCTCGGGGACAAGGTTGGAACGCCGCGCACGGACCGTTACGTCGCCAACATCCTGCAGGCGAGTGCCCGCTTCGCAGCTCCGTCGGCAACGTCGAGCGTTTCGACCACGGGCGAGGTGACGAAACCCGCCGCCCCGGCCGAGCCGAAGGCTCCGCCCGTGATCTACGTCGTCAAGGCCGGCGACACGATGTCGGGGATCGCCAAGCAGGAGCTCGGATCGTCGTCGCGCTGGCCGGAGATCTACCGGATCCCGGCCAACCGCAACCTGATCGGCGCCGACCCGGGACTGATCCGCCCGGGTCAGCGTCTGGTCATGCCTTCGAAGTAAGGGGCGTTCTTCGTAGCCCGTGCCTTCGGCGCCCGAGTCCGTCTCGCCGCCGACTACATCCCTGGCGGGCCGGGCTGCTGCGGTGGCTTCTCGGGCTGCTGCGCCGGCGGTTCGCCTGTCTCGCCGTCCGTGATTGCGGCGGGCTCGGCGTCGTCGTCATCGAGATCCGAGCCGTCACCGGCACCGTCGCCGCCGTCATCGGAATCGTCGTCGTTCGGCGGTTCCTGATCGACGTCCTCATCGGTCTCTTCGGTTGACCCGAGCTCGTTTTCGATGACTTCGCCCGGGGCCTCCTCGGTTTCGACGCCAGGCTCGGGCTTCGTGCCGATCACGCCACGGCGCGAGAACGAACGCGTGAGACGGAGCTGGTCCGAAACGGTCGTCGTCGCCTGCGAGACCGCCCGGGAGCCGAAGTAGAAGCCCGCCACCGCGACGACGAGTGTGCTGACTGTCGTCATCAGTTGCAGGCCGAAGTCGTGGGCCTCCTGGGTCATCACCGTCCGGGTCATGACGTCGTAGAGCGGGGCTGCCGGCGGTGCAGGGACCGGCGTCAGGAGCGTCTGCGAGACGACGATCGCCCCGTCGGCCCGCAGCGCATCGATCTGCGCCTGCGTCAGGCCCGTCGATATAAGTTCGGTGCCGGCGGAACCCGCCGCAAAGACCTGGATCCCGATGATCGCGAAGATCAGGATCAGGCTCATCGCGATGAGGGCCCGGATCGAACCTTCCGGCATCCCGAGCGCCTCGCCCGGCGCGCCCATGTCCAGTGCCCGCAGGATCAGTGTCCCGAGATACAGCAGCAGCGCGACCGTTACGAAGCCGGCGACCAGCAGGACCACGCCCTCGAGGCCCTTCGATGGACCCTCCTTGCCATAGAGCGTGATGAAGCCGTAGATCACCGCGCCGACGAGGACCGCGCCGCCGAGCACCGCCGCGATGCCGAGGAGACGCGTCCCCGAGATCCGCTGCATCGCGGGGTTCAGGACGACGACTGGGCGCCCGTCCTCGGTCTCGTCGTCATCGGCGACGTCACCCTCGTCGAGGCCGTTATCCCGTGTCGGATCGTCGGTCATCCAAGCACCCCTCCGTCGATCACCGCGCGCGGGCCAACTGTAGTGCCCGGTCGCCGCGCTGACCAGACTCGAATTCGAGTTGGCCCTTGACCCGTCCCGGTCGCGTTTGTAGGCTCGCAAGGTCGATCCGAACGGCCGAGCGCGCGCAAGCGGTCCGGAGGAGGTTGGGGGCCACCATGAGCGGCTGGCGCAAAATCGGCTCGCGGGAGACATACTTTCCGCCGTTCGTCAACGAGCGGTTCGACGGCCCCCCGTACTGGGCCTGCACGTTCACCGCGCTGCTCAACGGCGCGAACGTCGGATTTCTCGGCAACCGGGACCCGAGCCACGCTGAGGTGCGCAGGCTCGCGCGAGCGTCCGGCGACGCCAATCTGAGCGGCGGCAGCCGATCCAGCCACATGATCACGGCCATGCGCGTGCGCTACAGCAAGGCCATGCACCTCGAGGCGCTACCTCCTCGGCGTGTCCACGAGCGCCTCGCTTCGGGGTGGGCCATGGTCGGGGCGGTGACCTATGGCGCGATCCCCATGCCATGGCGGCGCCACAGCCCGCATTTCAAGCATGGCCACCGGATCACGCTTGTCGGCTGGGATGGCAAGGCGTCCTGGATCCTCGACCCCATGGCGAGAGAAGGCCTCGGGTACAACGGTGAGCGGATACCGTGGAGCACGTTCGAAGATGCCTGGTGGGCGGGCGAACAGCTGTGGTTCGCCGAGGGCATGTTCCGCAAGCCGCCACACGTGAAGGTCCTCGACCGGGTGCCGGACGGTACGTGGCGGATCCCGGACGGGGCACGGCTTACGGCCCGTCATGGCAAGAACCCCCGCGTGATCATGCGCAAGGTGGTCCTTGCCGAACCCAAGTCGGGCCATTTCGACGCGATCGTCGAGGTGATCCCCAAGAACGGACCCTCGATGGGCGAGTTCATCCGCGTGTCGAGCGGAGGCCTCGCCGGCATGCTCATTCCCTTCCGCACGCCGAAGATCGTGATCAAGCCCAGGCGAGGCTCGTCCTCGACGCCCAAGAAGCAGACGGCGGCTTTGAAGGAACAGAAGAAGCCAGTTCCGCAGTCCGAGACCGACGACTTCAAGCGCGGTCGGAAGTTCGAGTACGAGCGGATCAAGAGCGAGCTCGGATCGGTCGTGAACCTGCCGCCCGAACCCGGAAAGGACGGCGGTTAGGCCCGGCCCTGATGAGCCATCTTCTGATCCCGGGCCCGGCCACAGCCACCTCCGCCACGATGTGGGCGGCCGCCATCGACGAACGCGACGATGCCGCGTCGCTCGAGGTCGTCGCCGCCAGCGGCGAGCGCCAGCCCCTCCTTCGCTGGGATGACGAGCTACAGGGCGGGAAGCGGCGCGTCCAGATCCGTCGGGTCGAGTTCACCGGGTTGGGTCCGCGGTCGCGCCGTCCGGTCGAGCTGTGGCGCGGCCGTCAGCCCGTGGCGAGGGCCATGATGGGTACCCTCCCGGAGCGCGTCCCAGGCCTCGAGGAACGGCCGTTCACGATCCTCCTCGGGTCGTGCTTCGCACAGAAGAAGGACGGCGCGGGGAACGTGGGACGGACGTTCGCGCTGCTTCCCTCGGACGTTCGCCCGGACCTCAAGCTTCTCTGCGGCGACCAGGTCTATCTCGATGCGCCGTCGTTCTGGACCGTGTTCCCGGCGGTCACCGAGGGTGAACTGAACCGGCGGCTGCTGGAGTCGTACTTGGCGGCGTGGACCCAGGAGCCCGGCTATCACACCCTTCTCGCCGACGGGCCGAACGCCTTTACCGCGGACGACCACGACTTCTGGAACAACGCCCCGAAGGGATCGGTCACTGCCCCGGCCACGCTGATTCCCAAGCTTCGCGAGCAATGGCTCCGACAGGCAACGGCCCTCTATCGCGCGTTCCAGAGACCCGACTCGGGGTTGATCAAGTTGGACCTGGACGGCCTGTCGATCCGGGTCGGTGAGGTCCGCGTCGACCGGACCGAGACCGACGAGCGGTTCATGACCGCGGCGGATCTGGCCGAGATCCGGACGTGGGCGCATGGCCTCACGAGCCCGGGCTGCCTCGTCCTCGGTCAGGTGCTCTTCACGGCCGCGGCCGGGACGATCAGCAGGCACATGGACCTCGGGCTGCCCGACTTCCGGCAGTACACCGAGCTGCTCGATGCACTCCGCCAGGCACCCCATGCCGTCGTGATCCTGACCGGCGACGTGCACTTCGGGCGCGTGGCCGTGTGTCAGTTCCTCAATGGGCAGGAGATCGTCGAGGTGATCGCGTCGCCCCTGGCCCTCGTGGCGTCGTTCCCGAGCAACGAGTGGAAGGCAGCGCCCGGGCTGTACCCGGCTGTGGCAGCTCCGGGGTTCGTCCAGCGGCCAATCGCCACGGACAAGGTGTACCAGTTCAACGGCAACCACTTCGCGACGATCGGTTTCAGCCGGTCGGGCGGGCGGGTTCGCATGCGCGTCCAGGCTTGGCCCACCGAGAACAAGGGCCGGCCGCCCGTCCCGGTCCGTACCTACGAGCGATGGATCTCCTGACATGTTGCCCGTCCGAAGATCCCCCGACGCAGAACCGAACTCGGCCTTCGACGAGGACAAGCAAGGCGGGGCCGAAACCAACATGTCCTGGATCCAGCGGTGGCGTGCCGACAGCGCGGCCTTCTTCGGCGCGGGCGACGTGATCCTGCTTGGCGGCAGCAGCCTCAGCGACTTCCGGATCCGGATCTCGCAATCGCACGCTCGACACGACCTGACGCCGAGCTACTGGTCGCTGGTCGGCATCGTCGACGCGAACGACCAGGTCCTGACGGCGCCGCTGTGGCCGATGCTCGAGCCGGAACGCGTGCCGCAGTCCAACGGCATCCAGTCGATTCCACTGAGCACGTTCGACGATCCGGCCGCGTGGCCGAACATTGGGGTGGTCCGCTTCCCGGGCGTCCAGCAGGACCCGGTCGACTGCGTGACGCGGCTCCGCGGGCAGCGCTCGATCATCGACATCCCGACCCTGATCCTCCCGTGGCTCGGGTTCGTGTGGGGCGCCGGCGCGGCCACCAACCCGCTGCTCAACGGGTTCGGTGTGCCCAGCGCGGTGCTCGTCGAGACCGCGTTCGGGATCGCCGAGGTGGAACTGACACCAGGGCTGGCGGCTGCCTCGTCCTGCCCCGAGGCGATCTACCAGGCCGCCAAGTGGTGGAGCGGTTACTACCAGAAGACAGCCGGACCGCAGACGACCGCGACGCGTCGGCGACGCCGGAAGGTCGACGAGCCGCCCACCCATCCGGTTGGCCGGTACCTGCTGCGGCAGAAGCAGGCGACGTACCTGGAACCGACGTAGGGCGGATCGTGACGCAAGGGCGCTGAAGCGCGGATGCAGGTCGCGATCAATGGGACCAGGCTCTGGTTCGATGTCGACGGCCTGGCTCTTGTGCCTCGTGGAGACTCGATGGAGCCGCGGCCAACGCTGGTCCTGGTGCACGGCGGGCCTGGGAGCTACGACCATTCGTACTTCAAGCCGTGGTTCGCCCGTCTCGCGGAGCGGATGCAGGTCGTCTACCTCGACCTCCGTGGCCACGGCCGTTCGGCGTGGGGCGATGCTGCCACCTGGAGCTTCGAGGCCTGTGCCGACGACGTCCGGGCGTTTTGTGACGTGGTCGGGATCGAACGACCGATCGTCCTCGGCCATTCGATGGGCGGCTTCGTCGCGATCCTCTACGGGTCGCGCCACCCTGGCCATGCCGGTGGGCTGATCCTGCTCAGCACATTCGCTCGCTTCGATCTCGACCGCATGGTCGAGGGGTTCCGGCGCGAGGCGGGCGACGAGGTCGCAGTCCTGGCACGCCGTGATTACGCGGGCGAGGACGTCACCGATGACGAGTGGGCGCGGGTGTTCGCCGCCTTCGGCCCGCATGTGCCCAGCGAGGCGGAGCTTGCGCGCCGGATCAAGAACGCAGAAGTCAACCGCCGTGGGGGGCAGCTGATGATGGAGCTGGATCTCCTCCGTGAGCTTCCGAAGATCGCCAGCCCGACGCTCGTCTGTGTGGGCTCTCGAGATCCCCTGATGGCGATGGCCGCAAACGAGATCCTCGACGGCCTGCGGCCGGGCATCGGCCGCCTCGAGATAATCGACGGCGCCGGCCACTACCCGTGGCTCGACGCTCCCTCCCGCGTCTTCGAGGTGGTCGGCGACTTCGCCGTGGCCCCGACGGCCCCTATCCGCTGACCGCCGGTTCGACCAGCGACAGCGTCAGCGCGTCGGCATCCATCGCGGCACGGACACCGAGCGGCATCGGGAGGTTTGGTCCCGAGTGGCCGATCTCTACGTTGCCCATGACCGGGATGGCGCGATCGCCGAGGGCGTCGAGGACGATGTCGCGCAGGTTGTCGGGCCCGCCCGGGGTGTAGTCGAGATCCTGTCCCGCGCCGACGATCATCCCGGCGATGCGCTCGAGGATCCCGGCCGTCCGAAGTGCGTGGAGCTCCTGCCAGATCACCGAGGTCTGGGCCCACGCCTCTTCCCAGAACAGGATCGCCCCCTCGAACCGTTCTCGCTCGAGCGCGAAGCCAGACGCCTGCACGCGCACGAGGCGGTTGAGCATCGCCCCGATCAGCGGGCCTTCCGCGCGGCCGTCGCGCCAGCGTTCCCAGCGCGTGGTCGACGGCAGCTGAACCGGCGTCACGTCCCCGGCGAGGACCTGCCGGTAGGCATCGGTGAGTTGCGATCGTCGATCGGCGTCCAGGTCGGACCATTCCGCGAAAAGGCGCACCACATCGCCGTGTATCCCGACGAGTCCGGTCCGCGCATGCAGCGCAAGGAGCAGGGCCGAAATGTCGCTTGCGCCGAGGATCGGCTTCGGGTCGGCCCGGATCGCGTCCAGATCGATCCGATCGAGGTAGCTCAGCGTCAGGCGGCCGCCATCGAGCCCGACGATCGCGCGCACCTCCGGATCGCGCAGGAGCCGGTTGAGCTCGGTCGCGGTTTCTTCGGGCGAAGCCACAGCCCACCAGCGGGAGTGCCCCGGTTCCGCAAGAGGCGACACAAGCACGCGGTATCCAAGCGACTCGATCGTCGCAATGCCGCGCTCGAACAGCGGAACCTCGTCATCCCCTAACTCGTTCGCCAACGCGGCGACCGCAACGAGATCGCCGGGACGCAGGGCTTTCGGGCGCAGGATCGGCGTCATGCCTCAGACCTCCTCGGGCACACTCTGGCGGTGCCGTCAATCCCGGGCTGCGCCTTCGTGATCCTGGCCAGAAATCAGCCGGGGCAATCAAAGGGCGTGGCAATCGCCGGCCGCGAGCCGGAAACGATCGATTCACGTGTCATCCAGTAATGGGGCTGATAACTGGCCATCAACCGCGGCCAGATCCTCGCCTTTGATTGCTTGGGCTGATAATTGGCAACCGACGCCATGTCCCCCACCTACTGCCGCGCGGCGAGTTCCGCGACGGCCGCCGAGGCGCCGCTCTCGATCGGATCGCCGTGACCGACGAGCAGCGTCTCGAAGCCGAGCTCCGCCAGTTTGGCGATCGACTGGATCGCCTCGTCCATGTCCTCGGTGAACTGGCCACCTGGGAGGCCCGGCTTGCCGCCCTCGGTCCGCAGCGCGTCGCCGGCGACGAGCAGCCCGCTCACCCCGTCGTGCACCGAGATGCTTCCCGGCGTGTGGCCCGGTGTGGTCACGATCTGGAGGTCGAAGACTCGATCGCCGTCCTCGACGGGCGTCAGCGGCCGCGGCACGCTGATCGCCGAGATGTCCTCGGCGCCGGCGTAGGCGGCCGCATCGGGGGCGGCATCCATGACCTCTGCCGCGCTGCCGGCATGGTCGTTGTGGCGATGCGTGATGATCAGGTGGCCAACGGCGGACCAGTCGAGGCCAACCCCGACGAGCGAATCCTCGATCGCACCGGCACTCCCACCGACGCCCGTGTCGACGACTACTGCCTGCCCGCCACGTACGAGGACATATGCCGAAACGAAGCCGAGATCGACCCGTTGCCAGGTGAGCCCGTCACCGGCCGGAGGATTGCCCGTAGGCGGCAAGCCCGCGGCGGACGACGCCTGGGGCTCCGAACCGTCGGCCGCCGAACCCGCGGGTGTCGCCGATGCCAGCGCGGCAGCCGAGGGTCGAGCCGAGGCCAGCGTCCCGGGCGAGCAGGCTGCCAGGCCCACGACAGCGAGGGCGAATGCCCCGCGGCCAAGGTCGGCGATGAAGGTGCGGCGATCGATCGGCTGCATCACGTCGAACCGTCCCCGGGCTGCAGTGGAACCGTCCTCAGCCTCTCATACGCGAACGGAACCCGCATGGATCCCGCTAACTGACGGATCGTCGCCGATCGAGGCCCTCGAGGATCAGGTCGACCCCGAACTCGAACTCGAAGTCGTCGTCGCAGCCGCCCAGGCCCCCCTCGTGGCTCACGGCCGCGGCCAGCTCACCGAGGTATGGGTAGTTCGCTCCGAGTTCGCGGGCGAGGCGTGCCGCCGTCTCCGGATCCGGGCGGGTGTCCGCCGAGTCGTCGAACGGGTCCTGGGTGAAGCCGAGCATCCGGCTGCCGAGGACGTGGATCGCGTGATGTGACATCTCGAGCGAGAACCCGGCGCCGGTCAGGATCTCCATGACGGCGTTGATGTGGCGCAGGGTCGCCGGCCCGATCTCCGGCCGCTCGACGATGACCGGCGGCGCCCAGGGATGGCGCAGCATCACTTGCCGCGCCGCAAGCGCAAGCCTCCGCATCGACGCCTGCCAGTCACCTCTTGGCCGGGAAGCTCGATCTCGGCGAGGACGACGTCGATCGCCCCATCGAGGATATCGTCCTTGTTCCGCACGTGGCGGTAGAGCGCCATGGCCTCGACCCCGAGCTCCTGGCCGAGCTTGCGCATGCTCAGCGCATCGATGCCGTCGCGGTCGAGGAGGTCGACCGCAGCCCGAAGGACGCGCTCCTTCGTGAGCGGGGCGCGGCGTTCCGAGATGGAAGCAAGTTCGGTCACTTGACGAGTTTACGGTGTGGATGTACGTTTACGACGTAAACTTACACCGTAAACACGAGGACCGCAGCCATGACTGCCATCGAAGCCAAGCCCTCGCCTCGGGTTCCGCACTGGCTGATCCGAACGATCTGGTTCGTCCACCGGCGGGCCTACGGGATCACGCTCGGCCGGCTCGGCCTTCGGACGCCGACCGCGCACCGCTGGGGGATGCTCCGCCTGACTACGGTTGGGCGCCGAACGGGCAAGACGAGGATCGCGATCCTCGGGTTCATCGTGGACGGCCCGAACGTCGTCGTCCCGGCGATGAACGGCTGGATGGACCCGGAGCCCGCATGGTGGCTCAACCTGCAGGCCCACCCGGGGGCGAGCATGACGCTGCCCGGCGGAGAAACGCGTGACGTTGTGGCGCGAGCCGCCAACCCGGGCGAGCGCGAGCGGCTCTGGCGCGCACTGGTCGACCTCGGTACTGCTGCTTACACGGACGCGAACGCGGGGACCAGATCCCGCGAGACCGCGATCGTCATCTTCGAGCCTCGCGATCGGGTCCTCGATCGCGTTTGAGGGCGGCGAGGATGAGGTCCAGCCCGGGCTCGAACTCGTCGCCGTAGCGGAATCCCGAAGCGATGAGCTCTCCGGCGGCCATTTCGAGGTGCGGATAGCGCCCGGCGTAGGTGGCGAGGATCTCCGGACCAAGCGCCGCCAGCTCTTCCGGCGTTGATACGGGCAGCGTCTTCTCCTGGAGGGCAAACCCGTACACATAGCTGTCGACGATGTTGGTGACGCGCGTCCCAGTCGTCGACGTGAAGCCGGCGGCGTACAGGTTCGCGAGGAGCGAGTCGTGGTAGGCCAGCGTCGCCGGGCCGGGATGCGTCCTCGACTCCATGAGCCCGATCGCCCACGGGTGCCGGCCCAGAGCCTGGCGGACGGAGACCGCGCGCCGGCGCATCGCCACCTTCCATGGATCTTCGGGGGAGGGCAGCTCGATCTCGGCGAAGACGAGGTCCACGAGCCCGTCGAGGAGATCCTCCTTGTTGAGCACGTGGCGGTAGAGCGACATCGGTTCTGCGCCGATCGCCCGGGCGATCCGTTGCATCGTCACCGCCTCGAAGCCGTCCCGGTCGGCGAGCTCCATCGCCGCCGCGAGGATCTGCGCCCGACTCAATCGTGCCGGCCGACCTGGTCGCCGTTGCTGGCCGTTCGCCTCCACCTGCACCTCGCGATTCTCGGTCTTGACGTCCACCCACGAGATGATAGCGTACGACATACGCTTACGACATACGCAAATGCACCGATCGGGAGACTCGCACCAGTGAAGGCCATCATTCACGACAACTACGGTCCGATCGAAACGCTCGAGCGGCGAGACATCGAGCCACCAACCATCGGCGAACACGAGGTCCTCGTTCGCGTCCGCGCCGCGGGCGTGCACATCGGTGACGTCTTCGCCATCGAGGGACGCCCGCTGCTCGTTCGAACCGCGACCGGCCTGCGGCGGCCGAAGTACGGCGTCCCTGGCCTCGATCTGGCGGGCACGGTCGAGGCCGTCGGCCAAGCGGTCACCCGGTTCGCGGTCGGCGACGAGGTGTTCGGCGAGGGCGCGGGAACCGCCGCGGAGCTCGTCAGGGCAGAGGAGCGCAAGCTGGTTCAGAAGCCGGCCGGCATGGCGTGGCCGGATGCGGCAGCAATCACGACGTCCGGGAGCGCGGCTCTCCATGGCTTGCGCGACGCCGGCAGGCTCGAAGCCGGCCAGCGAGTCCTGATCGTCGGCGCGTCCGGCGGGGTCGGCACGTTCGCCGTGCAGATCGCCAAGGCGATCGGCGCGCACGTGACCGGCGTGACCAGCACGAACAACGTCGAGCTTGTGCGTTCTCTCGGCGCCGACGATGCCATCGACTACACGCGCGAGGACTTCACCGAGCGCCGTGGCGCGTTCGACCTGATCTTCGACAACATCGAGAACCGGCCGCTGTCCGCCGTTCGCCGCGCGCTCACCCTGAACGGCACGCTGGTGCTCAACAGTGGCACCGGAGCGTCCGGCATTCGAATGCTGGTCCGCCTCATCCGACCGGTGGTCCTGTCACCGTTCAGCTCGCAGACGATGCGCCGGTACCTCTCGACCGCGAACCACGCCGACCTCGAGGTTCTGAAGGGCATGGTCGAGGCCGGTCAGGTCAGGCCGGTGATCTGCCAAACCTACCCGCTCGGCGACACGGTGGAGGCGCTCCGCCTCGTCGCGTCCGGACATGCACGCGGCAAGGTCGTCCTGGCCGTGTGAAAAGCGGTTTCGGGGGGACCGGCCTAGACTCCGGAGAGCAGTGAGCAGCACTTCTGGAGCGATCCTCGGCCGGTTCCTCAGCCCGTTGCTCGCCGTCGCCCTGCTCCTGGATGGGTCTGCCGGCGCCACAACGGCGACCGCGAGCACAAGCGCCGGCGCCACGAGCCCGACACTTGCCCACCTCGTCGGGCAGAAGCTGATCATCCGCATGGACGGCACGTCCCCGAGCGCGAGCCTGCTCGGCCGAGTGCGGCGAGGCGAGATCGGCGGGATCGTCCTGTTCGGCTTCAACATCACGACGAAATCGGCGCTGATCGCGGCGGTTTCCAAGCTCCAGGCCGCCGCGGCGGCGGGCGGTCAGCCACCGCTGTTGATCATGGTCGACCAGGAGGGCGGCACCGTCCGGCGGATCCCGTGGGCCGGCCCGACCCTGAGTGCACGTGAGATGGGGATCAAGAACAGCGTCGACCTCGTCACCCAGCAGGGATCCTCGAGCGCGGCCGCGCTCGACGCGTCCTCGATCAACGTGAACCTGGCGCCGGTCGCCGACGTCGCCGACTCGACCGCCTCGTTCATGTATCAACAGGCCCGGACGTTCGGGTTCAGCAACACCCTCGTCGGGCGGCTCGCGCTGGCCTTCGCGAACGGGACCAGCTCGCAAGGCGTGGTGCCGGTCTTCAAGCACTTCCCGGGCATCGGCCGGGCGACCCGCAACACGGACCGGTACAGGGTCGTCATCGGGGCGTCGCGAACGACCCTTAACGAGGACCTGTATCCGTTCCGGCACGCGATGGCTGCCGGCGGCGCGCCCATGCTGATGTTGTCGAACGCGACGTACTCGGCCTGGGACTCCGCGAATGGCGCCGGCTGGTCGAAGGCCGTCGGCGCGTACCTGCGAAACGATCTCGGCTACACCGGCGCGACCATCACGGACTCGCTCAGCGGCCAACCTACGACGTACCGCCTGTCGCTCACGGTGATTGCCGCTCGCGCGTGCCGCGCCGGCACCGACATGCTCATGCTGACGGGCAGCGAGGGATCGACCGCGAAGACCTTCAACAGCCTACTTGCCCTCGCCGGATCCGGATCGATCCCGAGGGCCACCTTGCAGACGTCCTACGACCGGATCGTCACCCTCAAGTCCAGGTTCTAGCCGGTCAGTCGTCGCCGTTCAGCTCTCGCATGCGGAGCACGATCCGGGCGATCAGGAGCAGCAGGATGACAAGCAGGCCGTAATGGACCCACGCATAGTCCACGCCTCCCGGCAGCATGCGCCGCGTTTCGTCCGGCTCGCGAAGCACGAAATACAGCACCGCGCCGACGACCAACACGGAGACGCCGAGCTGCACCAGCCCGCGGCGAACGGCCTGCATCCGCCTCCGGAAGCCGAGCAGCGTCGACTTTGCCTCGTCGATGAATGACTCCTGCGATTCGATGAATTCGAAGAACCTGACCGCCCGGCGAATCCGGACGGACGCCTCGTAGAACCGGTCCATTGCCTGACGGGGATCGGCAAGCGCGAGCGCTCGCTGACGCATGTAACGCGTGAAGAAGTGCTGGACGTTGGCACGCAGGTCGTACCTGATGGCGAGCTCGTGGCGGATTGTTCCGAGCATCACGAGCATCTTCAGGTAGGCAACGATGCCGGGCGAGAAGGTGAGTTGGTGGTCGCGGATCCCCCGCATGGTGTCCATCGCGAGGCGCGAATACGGGTTGGCGCGGGGCGGGCGAGCGGGAGGCGCGGCCGCCTCGGCGCCTTCGGGAGCCGGCTTGTCGCGCGCCTCGACGTCGAACGCGCCCATCTCGTAGACGAACGCACGATGCACGCTGACGAGATACGTGCGCGCGGCTTCGGGATCCGTGCTGGTCGTCGGAGCGAGCCAGCGCATGAGCTCCGTGACAGCGGCATCGACGTCCCCGTGGAAGAGGAGCCAGCTGTAGTGGGAGAGTGAATCCCTCGTTTCGTCCGGTAGGCTGCCGACGATCCCGTAGTCCACGTACCCGATCGCGTTGCCCGGCAGCACGAACAGGTTCGCCGGGTGAAGGTCCGCGTGGAAATACCCGTGGACGAAGACCTGGTTGAGCATGTTCCAGTCCAGGTTGCGCACGATCCGGTCCGGGTCATAGCCGCGCGCTCGCAGCGACGCGAGGTAGTCGGCGTCCTTGTTCCGCGACGCGATCATGACCTCGTAGAGCGAGATCCCCTCGATGAGCTCCGAGGTCAGGACTCGCGACGTCGTGTAGTCGCGATAGACGCGAGCGATGCGCTCGAGGCGTTCGCCGACCGCGTGTTCATGGAGGAGTGCCGCCTGGCGCGCCTCGACGAGATAGTCGAGCTCGTCGGCTGTCCAGCGCGCGAACTCGTCGATGACCTGCCGCGATTTCGTCCCGCCGAACAGCCGCGACCGATCGATGATCCCGCTGACCGCATACATCAGCCCGATGTCCGATCGGAAGTCGGCGCGGATCCCGGGGCGCTGGACCTTGACGGCGACGCGCTCTCCGGTCGGGAGGACCGCACGGTGGACCTGGCCGATCGAAGCGGCGGCGAAGGAGCGTTCCTCGAATTCGGCGAACACCTCCTCCGGGGGCCCGCCCAGCTCCTCGGTCACGATCAAGCGGACGTCGTCGTAGGAGAAGGGCCGGACCTGGCCAAGGAGCTTGAGGAGCTCCGAGCAGTACGCCGGCGGGAGCAGGTCGAAGCGCATCGCCAGCATCTGGCCGAGCTTGACCCACGCGCCGCCGAGCTCCTCAATGGCAAGACGCATGCGAACGGCGCCCGGTTCCGGCGGCGCCCGGAACGGGAGCTTCGGCAGGATGAAGAAGCGCGAGAAGACGCCCATGACGCGCCACAGCCTGCCGGGGTGGCGGAGGAGGGTCATCATCGCGCCCACCTCCCAGCGGCGGCGATGTCCACGGGGGCGGTCGGCGGGCTAGCCCGTCACCGCATCGCTTTGAGGCGACAAGGGATCGGTTCCGGCTGCCTCAGTCGGCGTCATCGTCCATTGAGACGCGACGTCGCCCGCGCGGCCGTCCGAACTCCTCCTCCCAGTCCCGGCCTGCGTCCACCAGCACGTCGAGGGTGTGACGCGACCACTTTACGAAGAGGCTCATCGCACCTTCGGCCGCGAGCTGCCCTTTTCGCGTGAGAAGGCCCATGGTTCGGGCCCGCTCTGCGAACCACGCGTCCGAGCCTTCGATATCCGCGAGGCGTCGCTCGCGTTCACGTCGTGCGAACGCGGCGCGTTCCTCCGCGGTGGGGCCTTGTACCCAAGCCTGCCGCCGGCGACGCTCATCTTCGGCCCATGCCTCGATCTCCGCGTCTGTCGGCTCGAGCTTCACGTCCTCCGTCAACGGCGGTTCGACGGCGACTGCGTCTGGTTGCTCGCGACTCTCGACCATGTTCCTCCCCCAAACAGTCTGTCTGAACCGCGAGAGTACACCCGGCGCGGAGCGAGGGTCGAGGTACGAAATTGTCAAGCGCAACGGTCTCGCGCCGCTACCCTGAGCTACATGGACCGACACCGCCCTTCTCGATCGCTTCCGAACCGGCTTCGACGACGTCATCGATGCCCTGGCCGGCGTCACGCCGGAAGAGCTCGATCGAAGGCCGCCCGATGGTTGGAGCGCTCGCGAGATCGCCCATCACCTCGCCGACAGCGAGGCGACGGCTTACATCCGGCTGCGCCGGCTGATCGCAGAGGACAACCCGACGATCATCGGGTACGACGAGGAGGAGTTCGCTCGGCGGCTCCATTACGACCGCCCGATCGAACCGTCGCTCGCGGTCCTCGCCGGGGTGCGCGCCGCCAGCCTCCAGCTGCTCGAGTCACTTACCGACGAGGAGTGGCAGCGCACGGGCACCCACACGGACTCCGGCGCGTACTCGGTCGACGACTGGCTGCGGATCTACGCCGGCCACTCGCACGACCACGCCGACCAGATCCGCCGCGCCCGCCGCGGCGAGGGGTAGGGGATCGGGTCGGTTACTGTTGGCCGGAACCGCGTGCGTGCGATCGCCCAGGATTTCGTTCACGCAAATTCAGGTCCCGTCACAGCCCTGAGGTGAACCGTGGAGCGCCACGCCGTCCCACGAGTCGTTCTCGGCGCGGCGCTCTTCGCGCTTGCCGCCTGCAGTCCCGCCACGGGTGGTTCCGCCAGCGTCACGCCGACGATTGAGCCCCTTCAAACCACGACACCAGAGGCAACACAGGCATCGCTGCTGCCTGATGGCTCCTGGCAGGTCGACTTGACCCCTGAAGAGCTGATCGCCGCAGGGTCCCCAGTCGAAGATGCGCATGGCGGCAAGTACACGTATACGTTCGCCGGGACGCGGGCAAGGATCAACGTTGAATGGACCGATCAAGGCGAGATCGAATGCACCGCCGATGCAGAGCCCTCAACACGGGGTGTGGCGCTGAAGTACGAGGCCGGGCCATGCGGGGGTGGCGTGGACACGATCCATTGGATGCTCGACGCCGATGGTCTTCATCTGGTGCTCGACGCCACGAACTCAGGCGCCCTTGCCGCCAACAAGGCCTGGACGGAGGCGAAAGTCTGGCAGCCGATCGCGGGACAGGCGCCGTTGGGCACCGTCCCGCCGTGGCAAGCACGGTGCGAGCCAGGCTGCCAGGGCCCGATCGCCGCCGGCACCTTCGAATCCAGCGGGTTCATGCCCGGTCTCCAGATGACCTTCGCGGATGACTCGTGGTTCAACACCGCCGACTATCCCGATGAGATCGAGTTCGACCGCAGCGACTCGGCCCTGCGGTTCTGGCAGATGCCGGGAGCTTCTTCAGATACCGGCGAGTTGCTCGCCGATGTACCGCGGACTGTGGACGGACTCACGGACTGGTTCGTCGGCAACCCGGACATGGACGTGTCGGATCCCGAGGAGATCACCATTGATGATGGGATCGCAGCGAAGACGTTCACTTTCGACGTTTCGGACGCGAACGTGAACGACGATCCGGGCTGCCCCGTCAAGTCGTGTCTGAATGTTCTCTGGATCAACGATGGCCACGTCTTCGGGATCGCCGATGGCTCGGGCGAGCGGCTGTACCTGTTCGACGTTGGAACGGGGCCGGATGCCCGCACCATCGTCGCTTCCGTGGACACACCCCCACAGAAGCTCGACAAGATGTCATCCGACGTCGACGCGATCCTCTCGACCCTTCACGCGCCCTGAGCTCGATCCTTCCAGACCTGTGATACCCAGGCTCCGCCGGGTCAGGTCGGGTTCGGGCCGGGGTCGCCGCCGGTGGCTGCGATCTCGAGGCGCGGGAGGAACGTGTCCCAGCCCGTACGGTGGATCGGCACGTCCTCGGGCGGCAGGCCGCGGTGAGTGAGGCGGACGAGGGTGCCATCACCGTCGGGTGTCAGCTCGAACTCGACCGTTGACGTTCCCGGCGGCATCCGCGAGTGCTGCTGCCAGCCCCAGCTCACGACGACCCGGCGATCCGGCTCAACCGCCACGAATTCGCCTTCGACGACCTGGCCTTCGGCCATGCGCACCATGAACCGGCCGCCCGGCGTCGGCTCCAACTCGACTGTCTCGCCCTGCCAGCGCGCCCACAGATCCGATTCAGTCAGGTAGCGAAAGACCGCTGACGGCTGCGCTGCGATCCGGCGCTCGACGCGAATGACGTCCGCCTCGGTCATTTGCCCTTCCTCGGGTTCGGGTTTGGATCGGATTCGACGGCCGCCGCCAGTCGGTCGAGCGAGGACGACCACATCGCCTCAAGCGCGTGGGCGAGAGGACCGAGCGCCTGGCGGTCAGTCCGGTAGTAGCGCTGGTTGCCGGCGCGCCGGACGTTGACGAAACCCGCGTCCCGGAGGACGGCGAGGTGCTGCGACACGGCCCCGAACGTCACGTCGAACTGGGCGGCGATATCACCCGCCGATCGCTCGCGGTCCCAGACGAGGCGAAGGATCTCGCGCCGGCGCGGCTCGCCGATGACCTGCAGCGCGTCCACGCCGAACATTTTAGCCACGGTTGAAATACTCTGAGCGACGAGCTAGTGTAGGCGCTACTAAAATAGCTGTGCATGGAGGACCTGAGAGGTGGGCGAATACCACGTGCTCATGCAGTTCGACATCGACGCGGAGCCCGACGTCGTGCGGCGCGCGCTAAAGACCGAGGAGGGCATTCGCGCGTGGTGGTCGAAGCGCACCGACCTCAATGGGGACGGCCTCCACGTCTCCTTCCCCGATGTCCCGCAACCGTTCGAGTTCGAGGTCCGCGACGGCAACGTCCATCTCGACTGGGTGACCGGTGGTTTTCCGCCATGGTGGGCCGGCACGACCATCCGCTGGATCGTCGAACCGAACCCCGACAAGCCCGGGACGCGGCTGAACTTCTCGCATCGCGACTACGATCCCGACAACCCGGTCATCCCGATCATCACGCCGGCCTGGGCACAGATCATCCTGCGACTCAAGGCCTACGCCGAGACCGGCCAGCCACAGCCGTTCTTCGACTTCTGAGATGGCCCTCGACGTTAGCGCCTCGCTCGTGATCGAAGCGCCACCCGATGCCGTCGCTCGCGTCCAGTTCGACCCGACCCGCGACCCCGAGTGGATCGGCGGCGTCGACCGCATCGAGCTCGTCACGCCGCCCCCGCTGATTGTTGGCTCGCAGGTCCGCCGGATCGGCGGTTTCCTCGGCCGCAAGATCGTGTGGCTGATGCGGGTCGAGAATCTCGAGCCCGACCGGCTCGTCTCGATGCACGCCCTCGAGAGCCCGTTCCCGATGGACGTCGACTACCGGCTCGAGCCTGCTGATGGCGGCGGCACCCGGGCGAGCATCCGGGTCCGCGGCTCGGGCGGCAGCGTGTACGGGATGCCCGGCTTCCTGCAGGGCCCGATGGTCCGCCGCTCCGTCCAGTCGGACCTGGGTCGCCTGAAACGGATTGTCGAGGCGACGCGCTAGCGTGGATTGGCGGTCACAAAGCGGGCCTCGAGGCGCGACGCCGTCCGGGCATCCGCATGGAGGTCGTACAAGATCGTCGCCGCGCGCGGACCTCCTGATCAGCGCACCAGGTACGTGGTCAGCACGCCCAGGCCTTTGACCTCGCTCGTTCGCTCCTCGAAGTCGACCGCGCTTCCCAGCAAGGCGCGTGTCGCGGCCGAGACCTGGATCCGCCCCGGTATGCCCGAGGACTCCATGCGCGAGGCCATGTTGACCGTGTCGCCCCACAGGTCGAACAACAGCCGGCGTTGGCCGATCACGCCGCCGACGACCGGCCCGCTGGCGACACCGACGCGGACCTCGATCGGGACGCCGATTCCGCCCGACGCGCGGAGACGGCAGCGATGGCATCGCGCGCGAAACCGAGGGCTGCGCCAGCATGGTCGGCACGGGGCAGGGGCGCACCGGCGACCGCCATGTACGCGTCGCCGATCGTTTTGATCTTCTCGAGTCCCCGCCGCTCGGCAAGCGCATCGAAGGTTGAGAAAAGGCCGTCCAGCATCTCGACGACCTGTTCGGGCGGCGTGCTCTGCGCCCACGGCGTGAAGCCGACGATGTCGGCGAACAGCACGGTGGTCTCCGGATATCGCTCGGCGATCCGGCGCTCGCCTCGACGCAGGCGAGCAACGATCGGGCGTGGGATGGCGTTCGTCAGCAGCTCGTCGACCTTCGCTTCGGCGGCCAGGCGACGCATGTCGGTGTAGCGCAGCAGGAGAAAGACGATCGCGAGCGGCAGGACCGCGTTCTGGAGCGTGCCGAACAACTGGACAGGGTACGGGGCAGGCGGAACGGCTGCTCGCACCCACGGGTCGATGACGACCAGCAGGACGACCATGCCGATGAATGCCCAGAACCACGGCATCGCCCGCCGTGGACCGAGGGCAAGGATCGCGTACGCGGGGACAAGGAACCCCCAGACAAGTCCGGAGCTCGAACCGGTGATCCCGCCACCGAGAATGGTTGCGACCGGCACGAACACAAGGCCGACGCTCATCAGCCGGATCACGAACGCTTCGAAGTCGCGCGTTCGCGAGAGCCAGATCAGGCTGCCGGCGCTGAACAGGGACAGGCCGATCCCGAAGACCCAGCTCAACGGATGGCCCCCGGTCGGGATCGGCAGCGTCAGCGGGGCGAAGACCGTCACATAGCCGGCCGCGACGGCCACCCGCTTGCGTCGCCGGATGTCGTCTTCGTCGGCGGCGTCGTCCGCCAGCGACAGAAGTCTTCCCGCCAGACCCGCCGGTCGAGCGAGCCTCGAACGACGCGTCTCCACTGCGTCCATGAGCCGGGATCGTACGCCGCGGGGAGAACCGCACGTTTCGGTCTGAGCGATTCGGTCGATTGCTGCGTCGATTCATGCAGACGACCCGCATGTGCGGGTCCGAGCGAGGGAGATGGATCGATGAAGCGGACCATTCTCGGGATCGCGGTTCTTGCACTTGCCCTTGGCGCGCCGGCCGGTGTCGCGGCCGGGCGCGGCGAGAGCGTGGATCCCGCGCTCATGCAGCCGCCGCTGAACGCGACTTTCGGGCCGTGGGAGTGCTGGCGCACCGGTGACGGCATCACCTGTGAGGGACGTCGGACGCTGACCGCCGTCGGCCTTGAAACCTTCTTTGTGTGCGACGGCCGACCGGTCTATACGAACGAAGTCGACACACGAACGCAACGCCGCTACGGCGACGCGAACGGCCTCGCTCTGAAGACCGTCGCACACGTCGACATCCGCGGGATCATCGGCTTCGAGCCCGACCTCAGCGGGCCGAACCTGGCCGGCAGGGGCATTTTCCAGGAGACGTACTACTACATCGTTCCCGGCGACCTGTCGTCCCGCACCGACCGCTACACGGGGCTGGACGTCAAGATCACTGGCCCCGGGGTCGGCCTGGTCGTCCACGACGTGGGCGTCAAGACGTTCGACATTGACGACAACGTGCTCTTCATGCAGGGTCCGCATCCCGTCGTGGAGGACTTCGATGCCGCCTTCGCAGGCGTGTGCCCCGCACTGGAGGCCATAGGGGCCTAGAGCAATCGCGTCGAGAGGCGAGGTGACGCGCCGTGGCAGTCGCCACACTGTCCCGCGTGACCGGGTTCGAGGTCATCGAGCTCACGTCGACGACGGACGATGCGGATCGAGTCGTCGTCGACGTCGAGCAGCGACACGGCCAGGCCCTGTTCGGCTTCGTCCGACGCCAAGGCCTGACCGACGAGCAGGCGCGAGACGCGGTCCAGGAAGCACTCCTCCGGCTGTGGCATGAGCTGCGCGGCGGCGCGTCGATCGACAACCCGCGGGCCTGGTCCTATCGAGCGATCTATCGACTCGCCATGGATCAGCATCGCCTCGGGCGACGATTGCGCCTGCTGTCGGGGCGCCTCGACCTCGGACGAAGGACCACTTCGGACCCGGCCGACTCGATGAGCGAGCGGCTCGCCGTGTGGGGCGAGGTCGACAAGCTGCCGATCCGGCAGCGCCAGGTCCTCTACCTGCGCTACCGATCCGACCTTTCGTTCGAGGAGATCGGCGACGTGCTGAGCATCACGGCGAGTGCCGGTCGAAGCCACGCTACGCAGGCGTTGGCGACACTCCGGCGCAAACTGGCCACCGGCGAGGAAGGGTGATGGACGAGGAGCGGATCGAGCGCGCGCTGCGCCAGGGCCCGCCGGACGAGCCCGCGTACGAGCGTTCCATCGCGGTGCCGGGCGACGACGCCTGCGTACCGAGGGGCCGTCCGTCGTGCGGGCGTCGCACCCCGATACGGTCTCGCGACGTTGGTCGCCGCTGCAGTCGTGCTCCTCGTCGCCACCATCGTGATCCGCCCGCTGGTCGTGGCAGGTCCCGGCTCGTCCACGCCACCCGACCTTCTCGGGAGGCTCCGGGCCGAGGGAACGCTACGGATCGCCGTGACTGGAGACCCTCCCCAGACGACCGCGGCGGGGGGTGCTGTCATCGGCTTCGACGTGGACGTCGCGCGGGAACTCGCGAAATCCCTCGGATTGGACAGCGAGATAAGCGTTGTGACCGCCGCCGACATCCTCGATAGGACCGGGGGCGACTGGGACATCGGCCTGCCGTCACGTGGTCCGCCCGTGGGTCCGGGCGTCGCCGCCGGTCCTGCCTACTACGCGTGGCCGTCCTGGCTCGTCAGCGACGCGTCGTCGGCGATCACCACGGCCGAGCTCGAGGGTGCGAAGATCTGCGCCGTCAGCGGCACCGCCGGCCTCGCGTGGCTGCGCGTCACGGACTCGCTCGTCAAGGTCGCGATCGTCGTCGCGCTCTACGTCTTCATCGGAAGCTCGGGCGTCCTCTCGTTCGGCCACATCAGCTTCGTCGCGATCGGCGCCTGGACGGCGGGCGTGCTCTCGATCCCCGTCGCCGAGAAGCCGGCGATCATGCCGAACCTCGCCGGCTTCCTTCGCGACCGAACCGTCGGCAACGTCCCTTCGCTCGCGCTCGCGGCGCTCGTCGGCGGCCTGTGCGCGCTCGTCGTCGCGCTGCCGCTGATGCGGCTCTCGGGCCTCGCGGCGGGAATCGCGACGTTCGCGGTGCTCGAGATCACGCACAACCTCCTTCGCTACTACGAGCCCGTGGGGCCGGGCCTCAACACGTTCTCATCGGTTCCGGAGACGACGGGCCTCGGCCAGGCGGCGCTCGGCGCTGTCGCAGCCGTCGTCCTCGCGTTCGTCTACGGCCGGAGCCGCTTCGGCCGCCTCCTGCGCGCGACGCGCGAGGACCCTGCGGCGGCCAGCGCGGTCGGCGTCTCGATCTACCGCCAGCGGCTGATCGCGTTCACGCTGTCGGGCGTCGTCGCGGGCTTCGCCGGCGGGCTCTACGTCCACCTGCTGCCGCTGAACACCGAGACGGTGTACCTCGATCTGACCTTCATCACGCTCGCGATGCTCGTGATCGGCGGCGCGACGAGCCTCTGGGGCGCGGTCGTCGGCGCGCTCGCGGTGAGCGCGCTCGACTCGTTCCTCGCCGAGGCCGAGAACGGGCTGACGGTGCTCGGCCGCACGCTCGACCTGCCGGCGGGAACGCGCGTCGTGGTGGTGGGCGCGCTGATGGCCCTCGTCCTGATCCTCCGCCCCGCCGGCCTCACCGGCGGACGCGAGTTCCGCCTCCCGCGCCCACGCCCGCCGCGGCGCGAGCCCGCCGGCGCAACGACGACGGAGGCGGCGTGACGAGCGTCTGCGTCGCGGGCGCCGGCGTGATCGGCTCGCTCTTCGCGGCGTTCCTCTCACGCGTTGCGGACGTCTCGGTGCTGACGCGCCGCGAGGAGCACGCGCGCGCGCTCAACGAAGAGGGGCTGCACGTGTCGGGCCGCGCCGACTTCGTCGGCCGCGTGACGGCGTCCGCCGACCCGGCCGCGCTGCCCGACGCCGACCTCGTGATCCTCGCGTGCAAGGCGAACGACCTGGACGACCTCGCGCGGCGGCTCGTGGGCCGGGCCCGCGACGCGATCCTCATGCCGGTGCAGAACGGCCTCGGCGCCGACGCGATCGTCGCGCGCCACGGCGACTGGCGGATGCTCTCGTCCGTGACGTTCATGAGCGGCACGCGGCAGGACGACACTCACGTCGAGTACATCCTCGACACCGCGACGTGGATCGGCCCGGCGCGTGGGACGACGGGCGACGACGCGCGCGCCGCCGCGGCGCTGATCGCGTCCTCGGGGCTCGAGGCCGAGGCGTTCGACGACCTGCGCCCCGCGCAGTGGTCGAAGCTGATCTTCAACGCGACGGTGAACGCCGTCGCGGCGCTCACCGGGCTGCCGCACGACTACCACTTCGGCGAGCTCGACCGCCCGTCCGACCTCGGCCACCTCGTACGCGACCTGATCGACGAGGGGAAGGCCGTGGCTGCAGCGGCGGGCGTCGAGTTGGAGGAGGATCCCTGGCAGATGAACCTGCTCGCCACGCGCCGCGGCTTCCGCCACTCCCCGTCGATGCTCGAGGACGTCCAGGCGCGGCGGCCGACCGAGATCGACCTCATCACCGGCTCTCTCGTCCGCGAGGGGCAGCGGGTCGGCGTTCCGGTCCCGCTGCACACCGCGCTGCTCCGGCTCGTGAAAGCGCGAGAGGCGTCCTGGTCGTGAGGGTGTGCGTGGTGGGATGCGGCGCCGTCGGGTCGCTCTTCGCCGCGAACCTCGCGCGCCTCGACGGCGTCGAGGTCTGGGCCTACGACCTCGCGCGCGATCACGTCGACGCGATCAACCGCGACGGCCTGCGGCTGACGGGCGCGGGCGAGGTCACGGGCCACCCGCGCGCGACCGCCGACGCAGCGGACCTCCCGCCCTGCGACTTCGGCATCGTCGCCACGAAGGCGATGCACACCGACGCCGCCGTCGGCGCGACCGCGCACGCCTTCGCGGAGGGGTGCGTGGCGACGGTCCAGAACGGCCTGGGCAACGAGGAGGCGATCGCCCGCCACTGCGAGCGCGTGATCCGCGGCACGACCTTTCCGGCGGGGAAGATCGTCGAGCCGGGGCTCGTGCAGTGGGACGTCAAGGGCGACACGACGTTCGGGCCGTTCGAGGAGCGGCCGGCGCCGTTCGCGGAGGTGGAGCGGCTCGCCGACGCGTGCACCCGCGGCGGGATGCCGGCGCGCGCGGTGCCCGACGCACGGGGGCCGCAGTGGCGGAAGGTGATCTTCAACGCGGCCACGAACCCGCTCGGCGCGCTGACCGGGCTCACGCACGGCCGCGTCTGCGAGCGGCCGCCGCTGCGCCGGCTCGCGACGCAACTCGTGGACGAGGGGAAGGCCGTGGCGGCGGCGCAGGGGATCGAGCTCGACGCAGACCCGGAGGAGCTGATCGACTACGCGGCGCGGCCCGACGTGGCGTACGGCCACAAGGCGTCGATGCTGCAGGATGTGGAGGCACGGCGGGCGACCGAGGTCGACTACCTGAACGGCGGCATCGCCGGGTTCGGGCGGCGCCACGGCGTCGCGACGCCGGGGCACGAGGCGATCTGGGCGCTGGTGAAGGGGGTTGAGGCATCGTGGACGCAGTGACGGCGACGGGGGTGCCCGCGCAGGAGGTCGAGCGGCGATACGCGAGCGTGCGCGAGGCGATGGCGCGCGACGGGCTCGACGCGCTCGTCGTGTCCGGCAGCGAGTACACGGGCTTCGAGGGCGCGGTCACCTACATGTCGGGGTTCGTGATCGTCCACCGCTACGCCTACGTCCTCCTCCCGCTCGAAGGCGACCCGGCGATCGTCTTCCCGCGCGAGGCCCGCTACGTCGGCGAGCATGGAACGACGTGGATCGACGAGCAGGTGTTCGTCGATCGTCCCGGCGAGTGGCTCGCCGACCGCGTGCGCGGCCTTCGCGTCGGGGTCTACGGGCTCGACTACGTGATGGCCGTCCGCGACTACCGCGCGCTCGAGGGCGCCGCGGATCTCGTCGCGTGGGACGCCGGCTTCGACCACGCCCGCGCCGTCAAGAGCGCGTTCGAGCTCGAGTCCGTCCGCGACAGCGTCCGCATCAACACGGAGGGCTTCCGGATCTTTCTGCGCGAGTTCGAGCTCGGAAGAACCGAGCGCGAGATACTCGCGCCGTGCGAGGAGTGGTTCGTGTCGCAGGGGTGCGGTCGGCTCACGATGGACATGGTGCTCTCGGGCGAGGACGGGTCGGCGCTCCCGGAGTTCAGGATCGCCGGCGGGCGGACGGTCGGCGCGACCGATCTCGTGCTTCCGTCGCTCGAGGTCGCAGGCCCCGGGGGGCACTGGGTCGAGGTCTCGCGCGCGATCTGCCCGGGTGAGCCGAGCGCCGAGACGCGCAGGATGCTCGAGGCCTACGAGGAGTACTACGAGGCGGCGCAGGGCGTGATGCGCGACGGCGCGACGGGGCACGACGTGCACGGGGCCGTCTCGAAGGGATTCACCGACCGCGGCTACGGCCTCGGTCATGTCACCGGGCACTCGATCGGCATGACGATGATCGAGCTCCCGAGGATCGGCGAGGGCGACGAAACGGTCCTGCGCACGAACATGGTGCTCTCGATGCACCCGCACGTGATCTCCGACGACGGCCGCGCGTGCCTCTACATGCAGGACACGTGGCTGGTCACACCCGACGGCGGCGTCCCTCTGGCCGGGCTGCCGATGCGCATCTTCGACGGAACAGAGGAGCGGCCGTGAGCGACGACCTGTCCAAGCCGATCCTCTCGGGCGACGGCGCGTCGGACTACGAGCGCTACCTGCGCACCGACGCCCTCCTTGCGCTCCAGAAGGAGCCGTCGGACTGGGTGCACCGCGACGAGCTCCTGTTCCAGACGGTGCACCAGAGCTCCGAGCTCTGGCTCAAGCTCGCGTGGAACGAGGTCGAGGAGGCGACGCGGCTCGTCGAGGCGCGGGACGTCTTCGCTGCGGTGCGCCTCCTCCGGCGCGCGAACGAGAGCCTGAAGATCGTCACCGGCGTGCTCGACATGCTCGAGCACATGTCGCCGTGGGAGTACCAGGAGATCCGGAAGGTGCTCGGCCACGGGAGCGGCTTCGACTCGCCCGGGTTCCGGCAGATCCGGCGCGTGACGCCCCCGCTCGGCGACGCGTTCACGGCGCTCGTCGAGGAGCGCGGGCTGACGCTCCGCGACGTCTACGTCCACGGGCGCGAGCACGAGGAGCTGTACCTGCTGGCGGAGCAGATGATCGAGTGGGACGAGCGCGTGATCGTGTGGCGCGTCCGGCACTTCAAGGTCGTCGAGCGCGTGATCGGCGGAGCGGTCATCGGGACGCAGGGGACGCCCGTCGAGGTGCTGGGGCGGCTGATCCACAAGTCGTTCTTCCCGGAGATGTGGTCGCTTCGCAACGAGCTGACGGCGCTCTCGCAGTCGACGCAGTGAGGTCGGCGCGGGAGTGGCCGCGCCTCGCGCTCGGGTGCGGGAACTTCGGCGGCGTCGGGTCGGCGCCGGCGTTCTTCGGCCAGGGCATCGACGAGGAGACGGCGTTCGCGCTGATGGACACGGCGTGGGAGCGCGGCATCCGCTGGTTCGACACGGCCGACGCGTACGGCGGCGGCCGGAGCGAGGAGTGGATCGGCCGCTGGCGTGCCGACCGCGCCGCGGACGGCATGCTCGTCACGACGAAGGTCTTCCACTCGGACACGGGCGATCCCGACGACCGTGGGCTCGCCCCCGGCCGGATCAGGCGCCGCGTCGAGCGCAGCCTCGAACGGCTCGGCGTCGACTGCATCGACCTCTACCTGGCGCACGAGCCCGACCCGGCGACGCCGCTCGAGCGGACCGTCGCGGCGTTCGAGGAGCTCGTCGCGGAAGGCGTCGTCGGCGCGTGGGGCCTCTCGAACTACGACGCCGACGGGATCCGCGAGGCGCTCCGTCACGGCGAGCCGGCGGCCGTCCAGAACTCGTACTCGCTGCTCGACCGCGACGACGAGGCGGAGGTGCTGCCCCTGTGCGGCGAGCGCGGCATCGCCTACGTGCCGTTCGGCCCGCTCGCGGGCGGCTGGCTCGCCGGGAGATACCGCCGCGGCGAGCCCTTTCCCGAGGGGTCGCGCATGACCCAGCGCCCGCAGCCGTACGCGCACCTCGTCTCCGACCGCGTCTTCGACGGCCTCGACGCGCTCGCCGCGGAGGCGCGCGCGCGCGGCACCTCGACCGCGGCGCTCGCGCATGCGTGGGTGCTCGCGCATCCGCACGTGACGGGGGTCGTATCCGGGCCGAGCCGCGTCGAGCATCTCGAGCCCGCGCTCGCGGCGCTCGAGCTGGAGCTCTCCGACAACGACCGGCTGCGGCTCGCGACCGCTTTCGAGACGTGATCCCGCTCGACGAGATCCGGCGCGCGCGCGAGACGCTCCGCGGCGTCGCCGTCCGCACGCCGCTCGTTCGCCTCCACGTCGACGCCCCGTGTGAGATCCACCTGAAGCTCGAGACGCTGCAGCCGGTCAACTCGTTCAAGATCCGGGGCGCCGCCAATGCCGTCCTGCAGGCGAGCGACGACGAGCTGCGGGGCGGCGTCGTCACCGCGAGCGCCGGGAACATGGCGCAGGGGGTCGCGTGGGCGGCGCGGGCGCGTGGCGTCCCCGCGACGATCGTCGTCCCCGAGGCCGCCCCGCGGACGAAGCTCGCGGCGATCGACCGGCTCGGCGGCCGCGTCGTGCGCGTCCCCTACGACGAGTGGTGGCAGACGCTCGTCACCGGCCGCTTCGAGGGCCTCGACGGCCTCTTCGTGCACCCGGTCGACGACGAGCGCGTGATGGCGGGGAACGGGACGATCGGCCTCGAGCTGCTCGAGGACCTCCCCGACCTCGACGCCGTGGTCGTCCCATACGGCGGCGGCGGGCTCGTGACGGGAATCGGGAGCGCGGTCAAGGCGCTCCGGCCGAGGGCGCGGGTCTTCACGGCGGAGCCAGCGACCGGGGCGCCTGCCGCGGCGGCGTTCGCCGCCGGCGCGCCGACGCCGGTCGAGTTCCGCCCGTCGTTCGTCGACGGCGCCGGCAGCCGCGAGGTCCTGCCGCGCGTGTGGGCACGCGCCTCCGAGGTGGTCGACGGCTGCCACGCGGTGCCGCTCGACGACGTCGCCGCGGCGGTCCGCCTGCTCGCGGAACGGGCGCGGGTCGTCGCCGAGGGCGCGGGCGCGCTCGCGCTCGGCGCCGCCCTCGCGGGCGCAGCCGGCGAGGGCAACGTCGCGTGCATCGTCTCCGGCGGGAACGTCGACCTCGGCGTGCTGTGCGAGATCCTCGCCGGCCGCACGCCCGCCTGACGCGCGGCGTCAGAGGACGACGAGCCGGTCGCGGTGGACAGCCTCGACGTTGCGCTGCCGCGAAGCGAGGTCGCGCGCGTCGACGGCGCTCTCGCCGCGCGCGAACGGTGCGCCGTCGGGCCCGCAGAGCTCGACGCCGTCGCCCGCGCGGAAGCTGCCCTCCCAGCGGACCACGCCGACCGCGAGCAAGCTCCTCCCGGCGTCGCGGACGGCGCGCAGCGCCCCGTCGTCGACGTGGATGCGGCCGCTCATGCGCTTGCCGAAGCGAAGCCACAGCTTGAACGCCGACTCCCCCGTCGGCGCTGCGTCGAACCTGGTGCCGCGCGGCGCCCCGGCGAGGATCGGCGCGAGCACGTCCTCGCCGGTGCCCGAGGCGATCACCGCGGGGACGCCGGCGGCCGACGCGAGCTCGGCAGCCGCGATCTTGCTCGCCATCCCGCCCCTCCCCGTCCCGCTTCCGCGGCCGATCGCCGCTGCGCGCGTGGCCGCGCCCTCGGGGATGAGAGTCGCGCGGTCGTCGCCCGGCGCGTGGGTGAGGACGCCCTCGACGCTCGTCAGGAGCACGAGCAGCCGTGCGCGGACGAGCACCGCCACCTGCGCCGCCAGCGCGTCGTTGTCGCCGAAGGCGATCTCGTCGGTCGCGGTCGCGTCGTTCTCGTTCACCACCGGCACCGCCCCCAGCGCGAACAGCGCGCCTAGGGCATTCCGGAGGTTCGCGTAGGCGCGCCGGTCGGCGATCTCGGCCGACGTCAGGAGCACCTGCCCGGCCGCGAGCCCGTGCGGCGCGAGGGCGTCGTCCCACGCACGCTGGAGCGCCGCCTGGCCGAGCGTCGAAGCCGCCTGGAGCCGCGGGAGGCTGCGCGGCCGCCGGTCGACCCCCAGCCTGGGGAGCCCGAGCGCGATCGCGCCCGACGAGACGACGCAGACCGGGATCCCCGACGCGACGACGGAGGCGATCTCGGCGGCGCGGTGCGCCAGGACATCGCTCCGCGGTTGCCCGTCCTCGTCGACGACGAGGCTCGACCCGAGCTTCGCGACGAGCGGCTGCCGCACCTCAGCGCCGCTGCGTGCCGTCGCCGACGACGACGTACTGCCGCAGCCAGAGATCGCGGTAGGTCACCGGTCCGCGCGGCCCCGGAACCGCGTCGACGTTGATGCCCGTCTCCGGCGCCTCCGTCAGCGCATGGCCGTCGGTGAACCGCGTCGGGGCGTGCCAGAACGCGGCCGTGCCGCGGTAGCCGTCGATGAACCGGTTCGCGGCGTTCGCGTCCTCGGCGACGATCCCGGCCGCAAGGCCGGAGGTCTCGCCGTTCGCGATCGCGACGGCCTCGTCGAGCCCGTCGACGACATCCAGCGTGACAGTCGCGACGCGCTCCGGGTCGTTCGCCCACTCGTGCCCGAGACGGACGTCGAGCGGCTCGACGGGCGCGATCGCCGCCGCCCGCTCCGTTCCCCGCGCCTCGACGCGCGCGCGCGCCAGAACGTCGAGGAGGGCCGGCAGGAGGCTCTGCGCGCTCCGGTCGACGAGCAGCAGGTTGAGGCGGTTGCACACGCCGAGCCGGTCGAGGCTCGCCTCGACGAGCGCCGCCGCACGCCCGGCGTCGGCGGAACCGTGAACGTAGAGGACGCCGCCGCCCTCGGCGTGCGCGAGCGTGCGGACGCCGTTCTCCGCCGCGAGGCGCGCGAGCGCCGCCGTCGTCTCGCCGCTTCCACGCAGGATCACGAGGGGGACGAGGTGCGGCAGCGAGACGAGTGCCCGCGCACCCTCGCGGTCGGCCGAGCGGACGAGGCCGACGGCCGACGCCGGCAGCCCTGCGTGCTCGAGTGCCGGACGGATGACGTCGTCGACGAGCACCGTGACGGTGCGCAGCGCCGCGCCTCCGGTCCGGAGGAGCGCCGCGTTCCGACTCTTCAGGAGCTGCCCGGCGACGTCGACGGCGACGTTCGGACGCGCCTCGAAGTTCGCCCCGACCACGCCGACCGGGATCCGGCGCTCGCGAACCCCGAGGCCGTTGTCGAGCGTCCATTCGGCGACGTCGCGCTCGAGCGGCGGGAGGTCCCGAAGGCCGCGCACCTGCGCCGCGATCGCCTCGATTCGCGCCGCGTCGACCCGGAGCCGGTCGAGCGCACCCGCGTCGAGCCGCCCCGTCGCCGCCTCGACATCGGCGCGATTCGCCTTCAGCACGGCCGGCGCGCGCTCGCCCAGCAGTGCGGCAAGCCTCTCGAGCGCGGCTGCGACCGCGTCGTCGGCGAGCGCCGGGAGCGCCGCTGCGGCCTCCCGCGCTTCGCGCTCGAGCGCGTCGCGGAGCGCGCCGGTCACGCTTCGACGATCGCGTTCTTGCCGATCACGACGACGCCGTTCTCCGACACGACGAACCGCTCGCGGTCGCGGTCGAGGTCGACGCCGACGCGGGCATTCTCGGCAATCCGGACGTTCTTGTCGACGATCGCGTTGCGCACGACCGCGCCGCGGCCGACGTCGACCCCGTGCATCAGGATCGATCCCTCCACCTCCGAGTAGGAGTGGATGCGGACGCCGGGCGACAGCACGGAGCGCCGGACGACGCCGCCGGAGACGACGACGCCCGGGCACACCATGGAGTCGACGGCGTGGCCCGTGCGGTTCTCGTCCGCGAACACGAACTTCGCCGGCGGGAGCGGCTCGTGCCACGTCAGGATCGGCCAGTCCATGTTGTAGAGGTTGAACACGGGGTCGACCGAGATCAGGTCCATGTGCGCCTCGTAGAACGCGTCGAGCGTCCCCACGTCGCGCCAGTAGCTGCGGTCGCGCTCCAGGGTCCCGGGCACCTCGTTCCGCGAGAAGTCGTACACCTGCGCGTCGCCGCTCGCGACGAGCGCCGGGATCAGGTCGCCGCCGAGGTCGTGGTTCGAGGCTTCGTCGACGGCGTCCGCGTTCAGCGCCTCGATCAGCGCCTCCGTCGTGAAGACGTAGTTCCCCATCGAGGCGAAGACGTGATCCGGCGCGTCCGGAAGGCCGACCGGGTCGGCCGGCTTCTCGCGGAACTCCGCAATCGTGCGCCCGTCCTCGGCCGCCTCGATCACGCCGAACTCGCCCGCCTGGTCGAGCGGAACGCGAATCGCCGCCACGGTGACGGCCGCGCCGCCCTCGATGTGCTGCGCAACCATCTGCCGCGGGTCCATCCGGTAGATGTGGTCGGCGCCGAAGACGCACACGTACTTCGGGCGCTCGTCGTAGAGCAGGTTGAAGTTCTGGTAGATCGCGTCGGCGGACCCGGCGAACCAGCGGCGGCCGCGCCGCATCTGGGCGGGCACGGGGGTGACGTAGTTGCCGAGGAGCGGCGAGAGCCGCCACGCGGTCGTGACGTGCCGGTCGAGCGAGTGGCTCTTGTACTGCGTGAGGACGACGATCTTCAGATACCCCGCGTTGACGAGGTTCGAGAGCGCGAAGTCGATCAGCCGGTAGTTGCCCCCGAACGGCACTGCCGGCTTCGCGCGGTCCGCCGTGAGCGGCGCGAGGCGCTTGCCCTCGCCGCCGGCGAGGACGATCCCGAAGACGAACGGCGATGACAACGGTGTCCCTTCCCGTCGGGTGCAAGGAGTGGCCGAAAGCCTACGCCGTCGGAGCGGCGAGCCGTCCCGGCGCCGCCGGATACGAGCCGAAGAGCCGCAGGCGGCGCGTCAGCGACCGCACCTCGCGCAGCGCGGTGCGCACGTCCTCGTCGAACACGTGGCCGTCGAGGACGACGTCGAACCGGTAGCGGAAGTGCGACCGCGGGAGCGGCCGCGACACGAGCTGGACGAGGTTCAGATCGTGTGCCCCGAATGGCCCAAGCGCGCGGACGAGCGCGCCCGGGCGGTGGTCGGTCACGAACGAGAGCGCCGTCCGCCATCCGGCCTCGCGGTCGAGCCGCGTGTATCGGGCGAGCGCGACGAAGCGCGTGAAGGCGTCGGCGTCGCCGACGTCGTCGCGCAGGATGTCGAGCCCGTAGGCAGCCGCCGCCTCAGGGCTCGCGATCGCCGCCTGAGTCGCGTCGCCGGCAAGGGCCACCTCGTGAGCGGCGTCTGCCGTCGTCGCGGCCGCGACGGCGCGGACGCGCCAGCTCGCGAGCAGGCCGCGGCACTGGTCGAACGCCGCCGGGTGCGAGCGGACGAGGGCGATCGACTCGAGGGTCGCGCCGGGCGGCGCGAGGAGGCAGTGGCGGATCGGGAGCGTCGTCTCCGCGACGATCGAGAGCGGCGCGTCGTAGAGCAGGTCGTGCGTCTCGGCGATCGGGCCGATCAGGCTGCTCTCGATCGGCAGGACGGCGAGCTCGATCGTCGCGGCAGCGGCGGCCTCGACGACTGCGGTGAAGCTCGGGAGGCTCATCGCCTCCGCCGCGTCGGGCGCGAGCACGGCCGCGGCGGCGCCGGTGTGGCTCCCCTCCGGGCCTGGATAGCCGACGACGGCGGTCACGGCGGAAGTATGTCGGCGCCCGGTGCGCCTAGGATCAGGGGCGATGGATTTCCGCCGCGTCGACGCCCTCCCGCCGTACGTCTTCGCGACCGTCGACGCGCTCAAGCGGCAACTGAGGCACGAGGGGCGCGACGTGATCGACCTCGGCTTCGGCAATCCCGACATCCCGTCGCCGGAGGTCGCCGTCGAGAAGCTCCGCGAGGCGGTGGAGAAGCCGGCGAACCACCGCTACTCGGCGAGCCGCGGGATCCCGAACCTCCGCCAGGCGGCCTCGGAGCTCTATGAGCGGCGGTTCGGCGTCCGGCTCGACCCCGACCGGCAGGTCGTGAGCACGATCGGCGCAAAGGAGGGCCTGGCGCACCTGATGTGGGTGCTGCTCGAGCCCGGCGACGTAGCGGTCGTGCCGACCCCGAGCTACCCGATTCACCTCGTGGCTCCGCGCCTCGCGGGCGCCGTCGTCGTCGCCGCGCCGATCGACGTCGACGCGGTCGACGCGATCGAGGAGGCGGTGCGCACGGCCTCGCCGGCGCCGCGCGCGGTAATCGTCTCGTTCCCGCACAACCCGACGACGGCCACCGCGACCCCGGAGCTGATGCAGCGGCTCGTCGATCTCGCCCGCGAGCGCGAGTTCGTGCTCGTCCACGACTTCGCCTACGCGGACATCGCGTTCGACGGCCACGATCCACCGTCGGTGCTCCAGGCCGAGGGCGCGGACGAATGCGCCGTCGAGCTCTACAGCCTCACGAAGTCGTTCTCGATGGCCGGCTGGCGCGTCGGCTTCGTCCTCGGCCGCGCCGACGTCGTCGAGGCGCTCGCGAAGCTCAAGTCGTACCTCGACTACGGGACGTTCCAGCCGATCCAGATCGCGTCGATCGTCGCGCTGCGCCAGGCGCCCGACTACCCCGTCGAGGTGTGCGAGATCTACCGTGGCCGCCGCGACGCACTGTGCGCGGGGCTCGCCCGCGCCGGTTGGGACGTCGCTCCCCCACGCGGGACGATGTTCGTCTGGGCGCCGCTCCCCGAGCAGTTCCGCGCGCTGGGCTCGCTCGAGTTCGCGCTTCGGCTCGCGCGCGACGCCGAGGTCGCCGTGAGCCCCGGGATCGGCTTCGGCGAGGGCGGAGACGGACACGTCCGCTTCGCGCTCGTCGAGAACGAGCACCGGATCGGCCAGGCGACGCGCGCGATCCGCCGCCTCCTGCAGGCCGCGTAGCACGGCTCTCGGCCGCATCTCGGCTGCCGGAGGAGGCGCGTCGCAGCGTGTCACAAAGTGCTGCTCGGGACATGGCCGTGCAGGGCACGTCCGGTGCCAGGCACCGTGACAGACGTTCCACGGCGAGGCCATGTCCCCGGCGGTGCTGGGGCCGCCTCGAGGGGGCGCGACCCGGGCCCCTTCGGACACGGGGCTGTGGAGAGCGCACATCGCCGGCCGCCGGCGGGTGCGTGTCACGAAGGCGCCCGGAGGCGCCACGACACACGGGGCGCCTCGCGCCCCGTCACGGCTCGCGGCCGTGGCCGCCGCCGCCCGGCGTCTCGACCCGGATCACGTCTCCCGGCAGGAGCGACACGGTCGCCTTCGCGGGTAGCTCCTCGCCGTTCAAAAGGTTGCGGCCGGGCGCGCCGTCGGCGCCGCCGCGGACGCCGCGCGGGCCGCGCGCGCGGCGCTCCGTCAGGAGCGACAGCCGCATCGGCTCGAGCGCGCGCAACTCGCGGACGACACCGTCGCCGCCGCGCCGCGCGCCCGCTCCACCCGACCCGAGCCGAAGCGCGAACCGCTCCACGCGCAGCGGGTATCCGAGCTCAAGCGCCTCCGCCGGGGTCGACAACGTGTTCGACATCGCGACGTGGACGCCGCTCGGACCGTCGGCGCCGGGGCAGGCGCCCTGGCCCCCGCCGATCGTCTCGTAGTAGGTGAAGCGCTCGTTGCCGAGGGCGACGTTGTTCATCGTCCCCTGCCCCTGCGCCGGCACGTCCAGCGCCGCCGCGAAGGCCGTGAGCGCGACGTCGACGATCCGCGACGCGGTCTCGGTGTTCCCGGCGACGACCGCGGCCGGCGGGCGCGCGTTCACGAGGCAGCCCTCGGGCGCCGTCACCCCGACCGGCGCAAATGCGCCGCCCGACGCCGGCAGATCGGGCTCGGTGAGGCACCGGACGACGAAGTAGCAGGCCGACCGCGTCACCGCGAGCGGACAGTTGAGGTTGCCCGAATGCTGCGGGTCGGTCCCGGCGAAGTCGAACGCGACCTCGTCTCCCGTGACGGTGACGGCGCAGCGGATCCTGACGAGCCCTTCGCGCGCCTCGACCACGTCCTCCGCCTCCCACCGTCCGTCGGGCAGCCGCTCGAGCGCGGCGCGGACCATGCGCTCCGAGTAGGCGTACAGATCGTCCATCGCCGCAACGACGCGCGCGCGGCCGCGGCGCGCGACGAGCGCCGCGAGCCGACGCTCCGCGAGCCGGTGCGCGGCCAGCTGTGCGCGAAGGTCGCCGCGGCGCTCGTCCGGGTTCCGCGTGTTCGCGAGGAAGAGCGCGAGCACCTCGTCCGTGAGCGGTAGCGGGGGCATGACGAGCCCTTCCTGGAACAGCTCGCGCGACTCCGCCGGAAGGCTCGCCGGCTCCATTCCGCCGACGTCCGCGTGGTGTGCCCGCGAGACCGCGTAGCCGACGGTCGTCCGCGACACGAGCGTCACGTCCGGGAGGTGCGTCCCGCCCGTGAACGGGTCGTTGAGAACCCACGCGCGGCCCGGCTCCGGGTCGTGCGCGCGCACCGCCGCGACCGCATCCGGCATCGCGCCGAGGTGGACGGGGATGTGCTCGGCCTGCGCGATCATCCGACCGGCGTCGTCGAACAGCGCGGTCGAGCAGTCGCGCCGCTCCTTGATGTTCGCCGAGAACGCGGAGCGGACGAGTGCCGCTCCCATCTCCTCGGCGATCGATCGCAGCGCCGCCCCGAGCACCTGGAGCTCGACGTTCATCGCTGCAGCACCAGCGTCCCCTGCGGGTCGGTCTCGCCGCTCCAGCCGGCCGGGACCCAGCACGTGGCCCCATCGAGCGCGACGAGCTCGGGGCCGTGGGCAACGTGCGCCCGTGTCGCCCGCAGATGAAGCGCCGGCCCCGGCCGGATCTCGGACGTCAGGATCGAAACGAGCTCGATCTCGCGCGCGCGGTCGGAGTAGCCGTAACGCTCCTCGTGCGCGCCGTGGAAGCGCCCGGCAAGGTCGGGCCCGAGCTCGACGGCGAGCTCGAACGACTGGCCGCGGTACCGGAGGTGCGCCTCACCCTCCGCCGGCAGGTCGTGCACGTCCGCCAGCGGCGCGACGAACGACTGCACGCGGTCGCGCCGCTCGTCGCTCGCGACGAGGCCGACGGCCGAGAGGACGCCGGCCGCCGCCGGAACGAGAACCGTCTCGCACCCCAGCTCGTCGGCGAGGGCGCACGCGTGCAGCGGTCCGGCGCCGCCGTAGGCGACGAGCGCGAACTCACGCGGGTCGCGTCCACGCTCGACGGAGACGACGCGGAGTGCCCGCAGGAGCTCGGCGTTGACGACCTCGATCGCATCGGCAGGGTCGATCTCACCGAGCGCGGCCGCCGCCGCCTCGCGGTCGAGCCGAAGCCCGCCGGGCAACTCGTCCGGCAGCCGCCCGAGCAGGAGGTTGGCATCGGTGACGGTCGCAGGCCCGCCCCGGCCGTAGCACGCCGGCCCTGGATCGGCGGCGGCGCTCTCGGGGCCGACGCGAATCGCGCCGCCCGCGTCGCGTTGCACGATCGAGCCCCCTCCCGCGCCGACCGTGTGGACGTCGACTGTCGGCAACCGGATCGGCAAGCCGCCGCACGAGCCGTTCCGCGACGCCGCTCCGCTGTCCCGCCCGGGAGCAGGCAGACGTCGGCCGAGGTGCCGCCCATGTCGAACGCGAGGGCGTCCTCGAACCCGGCCGCCACCGCGACCTTCCCGGCGCCGACGACGCCCGCGGCCGGCCCCGACACCAGGATCAGCGCGGGGTGCGCCGCCGCTTCGGCGACCGTCGCGACGCCTCCCGACGACAGCATGACGAGAGGCTCCGGAAGCCCGGCGGCCTCCGCGCCGCCGGCGAGCCCGCGCAGATACCGCGACGCGATCGGGCCGAGGTAGGCGTCGGCGGCCGTCGTCGAAGCACGCTCGTACTCGCGGAACTCCGGCGCGACCTCGCTCGAAGCGACCACGTTGGCGTCGGGGTGGCGCCGCCGGAGCTCCGCCGCCACGGCTCGCTCGTGCGACGGGTCGCGGAACGAGAAGAGGAGGCACACGGCGACCGCCTCCGGCTCGCCGAGCGCGGGCAGCGTCGAGAGGTCGAGCGGCTCGAGCTCGCCGTCCGCCCCGATCCGCCCGCGGACGCCGTGACACCGCTCGAGCGGGACGAGCGGCTCGGGGTGCGCCGCGCACGGCCGGTAGAGGTGCGCGCGCGTCTGCCTGCGCAGGTGCAGCAGGTGCTCGAAGCCCTCGTTCGCGACGAACGCCGTCCGCGCGCCGCGCCGCTCGAGCAGCGCGTTCGTCGCGACGGTCGTCCCGTGGGCGAAGCGATCGACGGCGCGGGTGTCCGCCCCGACCGCGCGGGCCGCGGCGAGAACGGAGTCCTCCTGCCGCCGCGCCGTCGGCACCTTCGCCGTCCGCAGCCGCCCGTCCTCGAGCAGTACGGCGTCCGTGAACGTCCCGCCGACGTCGATTCCGAGGACGGCTACGTCGCGCCACGCGCGCCGCGAGCGCGAGCTCGACGGCGACGTCGACGTCGAGCCGACTCGCCCTCGCGGACGCCTGCGGTACGCGACCTCACCGAGGCGGCGCGCGACCGGTCTCGCGTCTCGTCACGGAGGGTGCGCTCGAGCGGCGGCGGCGTGATCCCGGTCACCGCGCGGCGGCCCCGCCGCCCCGACAAGGCGTGCGGCACGGCGCGGGTCGCCGCTACGAACGGCGAGCGCCGCATACGCGTCGAGGCAGTAGGAGATGCCGTCCGCGTGCTCGAGGTTCACGTACTCGCGGACGCTCGCACCGAGCTCCGGGACCGCCGTCGCCGAGCCGTCCGAGGCGGACGAGCGCGACCCCGAGGTTGAGGCGAGCTCCGGCTGCTTCGACACGGAAGCCGAGCCGGTCGAAGAGGCTCTGCCGCGCGCCGGGACCGCGCCGCCGCCGCAGCGTCGTCGCCCTTAAGGAGCGACAGGTACCCGCTGTTGTTCGGCGATGCTCGCGACCGCGGCGTCGGCGCCCGCCGCCTCGGCGCGAGTCGCCGCTCGCTCGTACAGCGCCACCGCCTCCTCGTACCGGCCGAGCGCGGCGTCGATGTTCGCGAGCGCTCCGAGCGCGCTCGCGAGAGAGGCGTCGTCGCCGAGCTGCGGCACACGTCGACCCGCTCCCCTGCGAGCGCGTGGGCCGCCTCGAGCTCGTCCGCCGCGAACGCCAGCGTCGACCCGCCGAAAAGCGCCCGTCGAGTGCGGGCGACGGCACCGCAGGTCGACGCTCGAGCGCGCGGCCGAGCCACAGGCGCCCCTCGCTGAGGTGCCCGCGAATGAACCAGAAGCGCCACAGCGCGCCGGACGCGCGGAGGAGGAGGTCGTCCTCGTGCACCTCCAGCGCCCACGTCAGCGCGGCGCGAATGTTCTGATGCTCCTCGGCGATCCGGCGAAGCCACTCGCCCCCGCTCGCCCCCTGGAGCTCGGGCGCGCCGCGCTCGACGAGGTCGAGATAGTACGCGGCGTGCGCACGCCGCGCATCGCCCTCGCCGTCCTGCTCGCGCAGGCGCAGGCGGGCGTACTCCGCGATCGTGTCGAGCATGCCGAAGCGGGCGCCGCCGTCCGCCCCGATGCGGGCGAAGATCAGGCTCTTGTCCCGCAGCGACGTGAGGAGGCGCAGCGCGCCGTCGCCGGGCGTCACGAGTTGCTCGGCCGCCTCGATCGGCCAGCCGCCGGCGAAGACGCTGAGCCGGGTGAGCAACGACTGCTCGTCGGGATCGAGCAGCGTGTAGCTCCAGTCGATCGTGGCGCGCAGCGTCCGCTGCCGCTCGGGAAGATCGCGTGGCCCGTCGGCGAGAAACGCGATCCGCTGCTCGAGCCGCTCGAGGATCGTCTGCAGCGGAAGGACGCGGGCGTTTGCCGCGGCGAGCTCGATCGCGAGCGGGAGCCCGTCGAGGCGCCTGCAGATCGCGAGCACCTCGCCACGATGGCCGCCGCCGACGTCCAGATCGGGATTCGCGGCGGTCGCGCGCGCGGCAAACAGGTCGCCCGCGTCGGCGTCGGGAAGCGTCGGCACCGGGTACTCGACCTCGGCCGTCACGCGCAGCAGCTCGCGGCTCGTCGCCAGCACCGCGAGGCGTGGGCACTCGTCGAGCAGTCGACGGACGAGCGGCGCCGCCGGAAGGACACGCTCGAAGTTGTCCAGGAGGAGCAACAACTCGCGGTCGCCGATAGTCCGCGCGAGCGCGTCCTCGAGCGCCTCTCCCGGCTGTTCACGGACGTCGAGCACCTGCGCGACCGCGGGCAAAACCTGCGCCGCGTCGTCGACCCCTGCGAGCCGGACGAAGAACGCGCCGTCGACGAACGAGCGCGCGACGCGACGGGCTACCTCGAGGGCGAGGCGCGTCTTGCCGGCGCCACCGGCACCGGTGAGCGTCACGAGCGCTGCGTCGCGACGGATGAGCTCCGCGAGGTCGCCGAGCTCCCGATTGCGATCGACGAGCGCCAGACGCGGCGTCGGGACGTTGCCCGGCGCGCGCGCCCGCGGAGGCGGGAACTCGACGCGGAGCCCGGGGCCGAGGAGCTGGAACAGGCGCACCGTCGTCTCGAGGTCCTTCATCAGGTGCTCGCCGAGATCGCGCACCTCGACGTGCTCCGGCAGGAGCTCCCGCGTCGCGCGCGAGAGCAGCACCTGCCCACCGTGCGCGGCGGCGCAGATTCGCGCACCGCGGGTCAGATCCAGGCCGACGTAATACCCGCCGTCGCTGAGGGTCGGCGCTCCGGTGTGGATCCCGATCCGCGCGAGCAGCGGCGCTCCGCCTTCCCAGTCGTGCGCCGCGAGCGCACGCAAGGCGTCTCCCGCACCCGCCACCGCGTCGGCCGCGCGCTCGAAGACGACGAAGAAGGCGTCGCCCTGGGTGTCGACCTCCGCCCCGCGGTGCCGCTCGAACGCCTCGCGCATGAGGCGGCGGTGCGTCGCGAGGGCCGCACCATAACGGTCTCCGAGACGTCTGACGTGCCGCGTCGACCCCTCGATGTCCGAGAAGAGGAGCGTGATCGTGCCGCTCGGAAGATCGGCCCGGGCAGCGCGCGCCGCAGGCGTCGGTGTCACGCCTCTGCGCGCGCTCCCGCGACGGTCACCCTGCCTGCTCTTCGCCGAGCTCCGCCGCGAACGAGTCGACGTCGTCCACGTCGTACAGATCCAGCTCGTGGGTCGCCTCGAGGTCGGCGATCACCGCTCGCCGGTCGCGCGGCTCGTCCCACCAGAAGTACAACCGGATGAACTTGCCGTTCGCCTCCCAGTTCATCGACTCGACGCGGCAGTGGCGCGACTCGACGATGCCCCTGACGCACTGTTCATACCTGTGCCTCGTCTTGTCGTCGCCGACGCAGTTGCGCAGCTTCGGGCTGGTGCCCGCCGGTACACGTACCCAGGAGAACGGCATATCGATTCCTCTCGTCGTCGCAGCAGGTGCAACGATCTTGGGAGAGACACGCGGCAAATGCAAGCGGGACCGCGAATTCGCTCCGGATCACTCGGCGCGCTACCGCTACGCCGCGGGCCGCGGGCGAAAGCCGTCGATCTGGACGGGCTCGAGCCGGTGGCTCCGCACGCCCTCGCGGTCGAGGAGCACGCGCAGGATCGCGGTGCGCGCGCGGTCGCTGCTCGACGGGAAGACGAAGTTGCCGAGCGTCCACGCCACGAGCGCGTGCGGGCGGGGTCGATCGACGCGCCCGAGCACGTGCGGGTGCGCGCCGACCACGACCTGTGCGCCGGCCGAGAGCGCCGCCGCGGCGAACTCGCGCTGCCGCGAGTCCGGCTCCGGGTGCAGCTCTGTCCCCCAGTGGAAGAAGCAGACGACGACGTCGGCGCGCCGGCGCGCGGCTCGCACGTCGGACGCGATCGCGCCGGTCTCGGCCTGTGCGGTTCCCGCCTCGCCGGGGCCGGCCGTGAAGCCGTACGGGTTGACGTCGGAGTAGCCGAGGAACGCGACGCGCACGCCTCCCGCCTCGAGAATCGCCGGCCGGCGCGCGAGCCTGTCGTCGGCGCCGGCGCCGATCGGGAGGATCCCGGCGGCGCGGACGCCGCGGATCGTGTCCAGCAGCGCGTCGCGGCCGTAGTCCACGGCATGGTTGTTCGCGAGCGTCAGGACGTCGAACCCGGCCAGGCTGCGCATCGGCGGCAGCGCCTTCGGCGGCCCCCGGAAGGTGAACTCCTTCACCGCGGGCGTGCCGCGCGTCGACACCGACGTCTCGAGGTTCCCCGTCGTGAGATCGGCCGAGCGCAACGCAGGCGCGATCGCCGTCCATGGGTACGCGCCGCCGTATGCGTCGACCGCCGGCCCCACCTGCTCGCCGAATGTGATGTCACCCACGGCCGCGAGCACGACCGGTCGCACGACGAGCGCTCCGGCCGCTCGGGCGCGCCCGTCGACGCCGTGGACGCCCAGGAGATAGCGGCCGGGGTCGCCCGCACGGAATTGGAGGCGATAGCCGCCGAGCGGGCCTGCGGTCGCGACCGCGACGCGCCGTCCGTTCGACTGCAGCTCGACGCGTTCGCCGGCCGCTGCGAAACCGTCGACCGCGACGAGCGCGCCGGGCGCGCGCCAGGGCGGGAGCGCCGAGCGCACCTCGAGCCGGGGTCGTGCCGCCTGCGCCGCCGGAGCGCCGCCGGCGGGCGCGAGGGCGAGGCCGGTCGCTGCGCCGAGGCCGACCATGAGGGCCAGGAGGCCGACAGCCGCAAGGACGCGCACGGGCACCGCGGACTCCTTCGGAGGAGGCGGCCGCGGTCCTCCCGCGCGTCGTGCGTGCGCGCCGCGCGGCCGATCCCGTATCGTCCGCCGCGTGCGGATCCGCGCGGCGGTGCTCGAGGAGTTCGGCGCGCCGCTCGCGGTGCAGGAGGTCGAGCTCGCCGAGCCGAAGGCGGGCGAGGTGCTCGTCCGGCTCGTCGCCTGCGGCGTCTGCCACACCGACCTCTACACGGCCTCGGGCGCCGACCCGTCGGGCTACGCGCCGACGGTGCTCGGCCACGAGGGCGCGGGCGTCGTCGAGCGCGTCGGCGAGGGCGTGCACGTCGGTCGCGCCCGGCGACCACGTCGTGACGCTCTTCTCGCCGCAGTGCCGCGAGTGCGTCCACTGCCGCAGCCCGCGGACGAACCTCTGCCTCGCGATCCGCGAGCAGCAGAACAAGGGCTACCTGCCCGACGGCACGACGCGCCTGTCGCGCGACGGCGAGCCGATCCGCCACTTCATGGGCACCTCGACGTTCGCCGAGTACACGGTGCTGCCGGAGATCGCGCTCGCGAAGGTCGACCGCGAGGCGCCGCTCGAGCACGCGGCTGCCTGTTCGCGTGCGGGCTCTCGACCGGGCTCGGCGCGGCGATGTTCACGGCCAGGGTCGAGCCGGGCTCGACCTGCGTCGTCTTCGGCGCCGGGCATGGTCGGCCTCGGCGCCGTCGCCGGCTGCCGCCTGCCGGGCGCCGAGCGGATCGTCTGCGTCGACCTGTCGGAGGAGCGGCTCGAGCTCGCGCGCGGCCAGGGCGCGACCGACACGATGGTCGGCGGCGCCGACGCGGTCGAGCGGATCCTCGAGATGACCGGCGGCTTCGGCGCCGACTACACGTTCGAGGCGACCGGGCAACGTCGCCGTGATGCGCGCAGGCGGTCGAGGCGGCGCGCATGGGCTGGGGCCTGTGCACGATCGCGGGCGTCGCCGGCAAGGGCGAGACGCTCGACATCGTCCCGCGCTTCCTGATCACCGGCCGGCGCGTGTGCGGCTCGTCGTTCGGCGGCGTGAAGGGCCGCGACCAGGTGCCGGAGCTCGTCGACTCGCTAGCTGGACGGCGAGATCGACGTCGATCCGTTCGTCTCGCACACGCTGACGCTCGACGAGGTCAACCGCGGCTTCGAGCTGATGGAGGCCCAGGACGGCATCCGCAGCGTGATCTCGGTTCGCGTGATCGTCGAGCGCGTCGAGCATCCGGAATGGCTCTCGAACGCCTACCTCGTCGCGGACGAGGCCGGCGGCCACGGCGTCCTCGTCGACGGCAACGGGCTCGAGGACGAGCTCGTGCGACCGCGCGGAGCGTGACGGTATCACGATCACGCACGTGCTGTGCACGCACGGCCACGGCGACCACGTCGTCGGGATCGAGGCGCTCGCGCGGCGCGTCGGGGCGCCGCTCGTCGCGCATCCGTCGACGGACGTCACGGCGGACGAGCGCGTCGAGGACGGCGCGACGTTCCGCAGCGGCGACGCTCGAGATCCGCGCGCTCCACACGCCCGGGCCACTGCCGCGACCACGTCGCCTACGTCGTCGGCGGGACGCACTGCCTCACGGCCGACGTCCTGTTCCGCGGCACCGTCGGCGGCACCGCCGGGCCCCAGGGCGACCTCGACGAGCTGAAGCACTCGATCCTGGACGTTCTGCTCGCGCTCGACGACTCGACGGTCGTCCTCCCCGGCCACCGCGAGGCGACGACGATCGGCGAGGAGCGCGCTACGAACCCGTTCGTCCGCGCGTGGCTGGCGGGCGAGGGGCTCGGCGAGGAGCCGTGCCGCGTCTCCGGCGAGGACGCGACGCTCCTCCTCTGGGCGCCCGACTACGACGGCGGCAACAAGGCTCTCGTGCGGTTCGCGGACGGACGAGAGACGATCGTCGGCGGTTCCCGGGTCAGCCGGTAGCTACGCGTCCGGCGGGCGCTTGTCGACCTCGACCCGCGGGAGCCAGCCCGGGCGGTACCGGACGAACCGCGAGCGCGGCAGCGCCGCGTACACCTTCGCGTATGCGTCTGCCGGCTTCGTCGTCTCGCGCACCACGCTCGCGCCGTACCGCGCGGCCGCGCGGCAGACGGTGTAGACGAGGCCGCCGCCGACGCCGCGCCCGCGGGCGCCGACCGCGAGCACGACCGCCGACTGCCGGTCGCCCGCGACGATGATGTGCTCCGTCCCGGGTGCGCAGTAGAAGAAGTCCCACGGGCCCAAGCGCCGCTCGTCCCCCTCGACGATCAGCGTGCACTCGCCGGCGAGGACCAGGAATGCCTCCTGCGCCCTCTCCCGGTGGTACATCCCCATCCGCTCGCCCGGCTCGAGGACGCTGATGTTGATCCCGAAGTGCGGGAACCGCCGCTTCCCCTCGAAGGTGCAGTAGGAGCCGAGCGGTCCCTCCTCCTTCCAGCGCGAGGCGCGGGCGTTGACGACGAACCAGCCCTCGCCGTCGACGACGAGGCCGTTCTTGCTCGTCCGGAGCGGCGCCTCGGGCACCGGCGGAGTGTGGCAGACCGTCTCGTTGACTGACTTGTCAATCCGTTTGGGATCGAAAAGTGGGGGTTATCGCGGCTGTTGCGGGCACTCCGCGCTGTGGCCACGACGACAGAGGAGACAGATGAAGCTTCGACTCGGAGCAGCGGGGGCGGCTGTGGCCCTCGCAGCGGTGGTGGCGACGATCGGCTCCGGCCGCGCCGGCGCCGACACGACCACCTTCACGGGCGACCTGCCGCCGCAGGCGGGAGCGTGCGGCCCTTACCACGACTTCACGGTTGCGCCCGGCACGACGACGATCGACGCCGTCGCGACGGCCGACATCCCGTCGAACGACATCGTCCTGCAGCCTGCACCACCCGCAGGGGACGGTCGTCGCCTCGCAGGACACGGCCACGAGCCCGGAGGCCGTGCACTACGAGGTGCCGGCGGGCGGCGAGGGCGGCTACAGCGCCCAGGTCTGCTTCGCGCCGAACGCCGCGGCGATCACCGACCCGACCTCCTACACCGTCGAGGTCGCAACGAGCAGCGCCCCGCTTCCGGTCGTGACACCGCCGGTCGTCGGCACCGGGATCTCCGGGGTCCCGCAGCCGACGCGGGTGAAGAGCGACCTCGTGTTCGCGACGGCGACGGTCGTCGACCCGCAGCGGACGGAGGGCGAGCCGCTGAACGCGATCGCGGGAGCGAGCGACTACTGGGAATCCGGCCCGTTCGGAACCTCGACGGAGCAGTCGTGGATCCACCGCTCCACCGACGGCGGCCTCGAGTTCCACGTCGTGAGCCCGATCGGGCTCAGGCCCGACCTGCCGCCCGGCGGCGGCGACACCGACATCGCGGTCGACGACCAGGGCTACGCGTACTTCTCGGATCTGGAAGCCCTCGCGAACGTCGGCGTATCGGTCTCGACCGACCACGGCGGCACGTGGCGGAAGAGCGCGATCTCGAATCCCGAGGTGGTGGAGGACCGGCAGTGGATGGCGGTCGACAACGGGCTCACGGCGGCTGCGGCCGACAACTCCGTGTTCCTGACGCTGCGGCAGATCCCGGCGGGCTCGTCGATCTATTCGACGCCCGGCTCGACGGGCGCCGCCGACCCCGTCGGCGGGCTCGCGTACGTGCCGGCCTCGACGCTCCCGCTTCCGGTCTCGAGCGGCTCGCCGTGCGGGCAGCTGAAGTTCGACCCGGTGAAGCGCAACCTCTACCTGCCGTGCGGCGAGACGGACCACGTCACGATCGCGGTCGCGCACGTCGACCCCGGCCAGCGGACGGGGCTCGTGTTCCACACGGTCAAGACGCCCGACAGCCCCTCGGGCGACGACGTCTCCGAGATCTTCCCCTGGCTCGCGATCGACCGGGCCGGGAACCTGCTCGCGCTCTGGATCGCCGGCGGGAACGGCGGCGACAACCAGGTGTACTACTCGGCCTCGACCGACGAGGGCCGCACGTGGACGAGCCCCGTGCGGGTCAGCGTCGCACCCGCGAGCTCGAACACGTTCCCGGTCGCCGTCGGCGGAGCCCCCGGCGAGTTCGCGGTCGCGTGGCTCGGGCAGCAGTCGTCCCTCGACAGCGACGCGATGCCGTCCTGGTTCAACGACCCGCAGGGCGCGACCAAGTACCCGTGGTACGGGTACGTCGCGACGATCAGCGGCGCGAACACGCTCACGCCGAAGATCGGCCAGCAGCGGTTCACGTCGAAGCCGATGCACTATGGCCAGATCTGCAACTCGGGCACGACCTGCGCCGTGAGCAGCGGCGACCGGACGATGGCCGACTACTTCGACGTCAACTACGACGGCAGCGGCCGGCTCCGGTTCGTCTACAACGACACGACGTCGCAGTTCCACGGCGCCCACCTGATGGAGATCCGCCAGCTCGGGAAGCGCGGCGACCTCCCGAAGAGCCCGGTCGCCGACGAGCAGCTCGACGCGCAGTGGCCGCACTACGCGCCGACGGGGCCCGGGCCGAACCAGGCGGCGCTCGACCTGACAAAGGTCGGCGTGTCGCAGCCGTCGAAGGCGACCCTCCGCGTGCAGATGAGCGTCGTCGACCTGGCGCGGCCCGTGCCGCCGCCCGGGAAGACCGAGGCCGTCTGGCTCACGCGGTTCCTCGCGAAGTCGGTCGGGACGCACGGCGAGGAGGCCTATCGCGTCTTCTACGTCGGGATGCGATCGGACGGCACCGCACGCAGCTTCTTCGCCGGGAGCGGCGAGGCCGACACGGCGACGACGCCAGGGAACGGCTGCCGCTCCACGAGCACGCCGGGGAGCTGCAAGATCGAGCTGTACCCGGCGGAGGCGCCGGCGACCGGCAGCGTCTCCGGGAGCACGATCACCATCGACGTCCCGCTCCAGGGCGGCTTCGGGGCGAACCGCCCTATCTCGGGCCTGATCCTCTCGAGCGTGACCGCCTTCACGTTCGGCCGGAACGGCGACGCCGACCTGATCTACTCGGACGTCGACGCGAGCCACGCGTTCGACTTCACGCTCGCGCGCTAGGCGCAGGCGGGGGCGCGCGGCCACGGCCGCGCGCCCCGCTATCCGCGGCTGAGCGTTCCTCGAGCCCAGCGGAAGCTCGATGCGGAAGGTCGCGCGGCGACCCGGGGCCTGCGACTCCGCGGCCACGCCGGCGCCGTGCGCCTCCGCGACTGCGGCGACGATCGCGAGGCCGAGCCCGACGCCGCCGCTCGCACGCGCGCGAGTCGTCGAGGCGTGCCAGCAGGAGCAGGTCGTCGACGAGCAGGCTCATCCGCTCCGACTCGCGTTCGATTCCCGTCATCGACCGCGCCAGGTCGTCCGGTCTCTGCGCCGCGCCGCGCTTGAACAGCTCCGCGTACGCGCGCACCGCCGCAAGCGGCGTCCGCAGCTCGTGCGACGCGTCGGCGACGAACCGCCGCAGCTTCCGCTCCGACGCCTCGCGCGCGCGGAATGCGGTCTCGATCTGCGCCAGCATCGCGTTGAGCGCGAGCCCGAGCCGCCCGACCTCCGTCCGCTCCTCCGCGCGCTCGACACGCTGCGACAGGTCGCCGGCCGCGATCGCGGCGGCGGTCGTCCCGATCGCGTCGAGCGGCCGCAGCCCGAGCCGGACGACCCAGAGCCCGAGAGCCGCGATCGCGGCGAGCACGAGCGCGGTGACGAGGATCTCGATCCCGAGCAGGCGCGAGAGCGTGCTGTCGACCTCGTCGAGGGGCGCGCCGACGACGAGCACGTAGTCCCGGAGCGCCGGCTCCACCGCCGCGCGGACGCGGTAACGGCCGCCGCCCGAGGTGGCGTCGACCGTGAAGAACTTCACGCGCTCGCCCTCGTCGTTCGGCGTCGACGGCAGATCGATCGACCGCGGGAGGTCGGGCGGCGGCGGGGTCGACTCGCCGGGCCGCGAGACGGTGCCGGCGGCGACGACGGAGCCGTTCAGGCGGCGGAGCTCGACGTAGTCGCCGGGCGCCGCAGCGTTCAGCGTCCCGGACGACGCGCCGCGTGGACCGTCGCGGTCGTCGCCGCGGTCGCGGAAGAGCGTCTGCTCGACGGCGCGATGGGCGGCGTCGAGGGAGGTGTCGGTGCGGTTGAGCAGGAACGAGCGGAGCGACGTGTACGTCACGACGTCCGCGGCGAGGAGGCCGACGGCCGCAAGCGCGATCACGCCGAGCACGAGCCGCGCCCGGAGCGACATCCGCGAGGGCATCAGCCCCGCTCGGCTTCGAGCATGTAGCCGGCCTGGCGCACCGTCTTGAGCAGCGGCGGCCCGGCGGCGTCGAGCTTGCGGCGAAGGTAGCTGACGTACGTCTCGACGACGTTCGAGTTCCCGCCGAAGTCGTACCGCCACACGTTCTGGAGTATCTGCGCCTTCGACAGGACTCTGCGCGGGTTGATGAGGAAGTACCGGAGGAGCGAGAACTCGGTCGCGGTGAGCGGGATCAGCGTGTCCCCACGGTGCACCTCGTGGCGCGCCTCGTCGAGCACGAGGTCCTCGTAGCGGAGGACGTCCCCCGGCAGCTCGCTCTGCGTGCGCCGCAGGATCGCCTGCGTCCGCGCGACGACCTCGGCGAGGCTGAACGGCTTCGTCACGTAGTCGTCGCCGCCGGCGCGCAGTGCCTCGACCTTGTTCTCGACGCCGTCCTTCGCCGTCAGGAACAGGATCGCGGTCTTGAAGCCGAGGCTGCGGAGCCGGCGCCCGACCTCGAGGCCGTCGACGTCGGGAAGCATCCAGTCGAGCACGATCAGGTCGGGCTCGTCGCGCTCGACCGCGGCGAGCGCGGCGCGACCGGTGGCGGCCTCCTCGACGTCGAACCCCTCGTAGCGAAGGGCGGTCGCCACCGCGTCGACGATCGACGGCTCGTCGTCGACGACGAGGATGCGTGAGCGCGTGCCGTTCATGATGGTCAGCGTGCCACCCGTTCCTGAGAGCCGCCTGTGAGAGGCTCCGGCGCTCCTGTGAGTCCGCTGTGAGAGATCGAGGCCGCCGGCTCCGCCAGCAGCCGCCACATCACAACCGCGCCGACCGCCACGATGCAAACGACTTCGACCGTCCGGAGCCACGCGGTCGCGGTGTCGGTTCCGGCGCCGAGACCGTGGACGAGCGCGAGGGGCCACGCGGCGTACGCCGTCCAGTGGATGCGGCGCCAGACGGCGAAGCTCATGTTCATGTGCCGTCGCAGCACGCTCGTGAGGATCAGCGCCGCAACGAGGTCGAGCGAGAGCGCGCCGAGCCCGATCCAGAACGGCGCGAAGTGGGAGACGAACGGGACGACGACCGCGAGGAGGCTGACGGAGGCGTCCGGATCGACGACCGCGGTGACCACGTGGAGCGCGATGAAGACGACGGAGAGGAGCGACGCGTTGCGGTGCAGGGTCGTCGTCACGTAGAGCGGCAGCCGCTGCGGCCGGAACCGGTTGCTCGTCGCGACGCCGAGCGCGACCACGAGCGTCAGGAGAAGCAGCGAGACGACGCCGCTCGCACGCATGAGGTACCAGTCGGCCGTCATGCCGCGAGCGGCCACCCGCCGGTCGTCGTGACGGAGCCGTCGAGCGCGACGAGCCTCGCGTCGAGTCGCAGCGAGCGGAGCCACTCGACGGCCGTCGCCCCGCGCACGATCGCGGCCGTCGAGGCCGCGTTCGCCCCGACGCACGTGGCCGCGGCGACTGTCACCGTGCGCCACGGACCGTGGGTCGGCGCGCCCGTCCTCGGGTCCACGAGGTGGTGCACGCTCGCGCCGCCGGCACTCCAGCGCCGCACGGTCGTCGTCGAGGTCGCGAGGCCGCCCGAGGAGACGGCGACGATCTCGCCGGGCGCGTCGCCCGGACCGCGGTGGTTCTCGACGACCCGTACGGGCCAACCGCCGGCGGGAGCGCCTGCGACGCTCACGTCGCCGCCGAGGCTGACGAGGACGGGCGTGCCCGTCGCCGCAGCGGCGGCCCGCGCGGCGCGATCGGCGGCGAACGCCTTCGCGATCGCGCCGAGGTCGAGCTCGACGCCGGGCGGCATCCGGACGATGCCGCGCGGGACGTCGAGCTCCACTGACCGCCAGCCGGCGGCGGGAACGACCCGGAACCGGCGGCGCTCGCCGTCCCGTCCCGCGACGAGCGGGAAGTCGCGGTCCCAGCCGAGCGCGCGAACCGACGCGCCGACGGTCGGGTCGACGGCTCCCCGCGTCGCCGCGGCGGCGCGCAGGGCGACTTCGAGCGCCTCGACGAGGAGCGGCCCCGCCCGGAACGGCCGACCGGCTGCGCGGTTCAGCTGCGCGAGCTCCGAGTCCTCCCGGAAGCGGCTGCAGGCGAGGTCGATCGCGTGCACCTCGGCCCGAACGGCCGCGAGCGCCTCGGAGAGCGAGCCGAGGTCGAGCGTCGTCACGCGGTTCCCGACGCCGATCGCGTCGAACGAAGCGGAATGCCACGTCACGTCAGGAACCTCCCGAGACTCCGGCCGACGGGCCGAAAGACCGTTGCGGGGCCGTGTCGGACGGCGACACGAACCCGCCGTCGTCGTCCTCGAACGCATCGGAGGTCGTGGAATCGCCGGCGGTGACGTCGGTGCCGGTCGTCGCCGGCGTCGCCCCGGTCGTTCGCGCGGCGGCGACGGCGAACACCGCGGTCGCGGCCGCCGCCGCCGCCGCAAGCAGGCGCGTGAGGCGCCTGATGCGCAGCCGCTCCGTCCGGCGCCGGGTCGAGATCTTCGTCTCCGCGTCCATCGGTCTCCTCTCGTCGAGTCGGGCAGCGAGTGCTCGCCCGATTCCGAGGAAACCGCCCGCGCCTGTGCGTTTGCTGAGACGCCCCTGAGACTGCCCTGAGACCCGACGAGCCTCTACTCGCCGAGGATTTCCGACGCGGCGCGCAGCACGCGCTTCATCTCGGCGCCGTACTCGGGATCGTCCTCGCCCACCTTCTCGAGCGCGTCTTCCACCGAGCACCACGCGCGCTCGCGCGCCGCGTCCTTGCCCCTGCGCCAGTCGTCCGGCTTCTCCCGCGTCACCTCGAGCAGGAACGCGGCGACGAGATACGGCTCGCCGCGCTTCCGCGGGAACCGGTACTCGGCGAGGCGGGAGCCGTCGACCCTGCCCGCGACGCCCGCCTCCTCGCGGGCCTCGCGCCGGGCCGTGTCGGCGAGCGTCTCGTCCTCCGGGTCGCGGCGGCCCTTCGGGAACGTCCAGCGGCGGCGAGGCCCGGTCGTCGTGACGAGCAGGAACTCGACACGTCCGTCCTGGCCGCGCCGCCACGGGATCGCGGCTGCGCGCTCGGCCGCGTTCGGCTGCTCGCGAACGAGCCGGTAGGCGTCGCTGAGGCGCGTCACGTAGGCGAACTCGATCCGCCGGTTCGCGGCCTCGCTGAGAAGCGTCGCCAGCGCAAGGAGGGCGGCGGCGCCGGCCGCCGCGCCCGCACCTGCGCGCGGCGCGAGGTACCACGCCGCCACCGGGACGGCGATCGCGCAGTTGACCGCGGTCGCGCGCGTGATCCGCTGCCGGCTCCGCTGGTACTCGAAGAACCGCGCAAGATCGCCGCCCGCCTGCAGCATCGTCATCCTCATGCGGGGGATCGACGCGGGCTTGTCGACGGCACGACCCGGCCACACCCGGTCGACCCGGCGGTGGAGGCTGTCGGCGAAGCGGTCGACGATGATCCCGAGCACGTACGCCGCCGCGAGGACGGTGACGGTGACGAGCGCCTCCCAGCCCTCGAGCCGCCCCGTGTCGACCCACCCCGTGCCGAAGATCGCGGCGACGAGCAGGGCGAGCCAGGCTGCGGTCTCGAGGCCGGCGATCAGGATCTCCGCGAAGACGGCGGTCGTGGCCACGTCGGCGGAACCTCGCCCGTGGCGGCCACGCTGTCAAGCCCGTCGGCGGATCGCCGGCGGCGGCGACCGCGGTGGTCGCCGCGACGGCCTTGACTAGTCTCTTCGAGATGACGAGCAGCAGCGGCGTGAGCGCCGACAGTTCGACTCCCGAGCGGACCGACTTCATCCGCGAGATCGTCGCCGCCGACGTGCGCGAGGGCAGGGTCTTGGAGGTCGTGACCCGCTTCCCGCCCGAACCGAACGGCTACCTCCACATCGGCCACCCGAAGGCGATCGCGCTCAACTTCGGGATCGCCCGCGAGTTCGGCGGCCGCTGCCATCTGCGCTTCGACGACACCAACCCGATCAAGGAAGAGCAGGAGTACATCGACTCGATCCAGGAGGACATCCGCTGGCTCGGCTTCGACTGGGGCGAGCACCTCTACTACGCCTCCGACTACTTCCACCAGCTCTACGACTGGGCAGTCCATCTGATCGAGGCCGGCAAGGCGTACGTCGACGACCTCTCCGCCGACGAGATCCGCGCGCATCGCGGAACCTTCACCGAGCCGGGCAAGAACAGCCCGTGGCGCGACCGCTCGATCGACGAGAACCTCGACCTGTTCGAGCGCATGCGCGCGGGCGAGTTTCCCGACGGCGCGAGGGTTCTCAGGGCAAAGCTCGACATGGCCTCGCCGAACATCAACCTGCGCGACCCGGTGCTCTACCGGATCCTGCATGCGACCCACCCGAGGACGGGCGACGAGTGGTGCATCTATCCGCTGTACGACTTCGCGCACGGCCAGTCGGACGCGATCGAGGGGGTCACCCACTCCCTCTGCACGCTCGAGTTCGAGGATCACCGCCCTCTCTACGACTGGCTCATCGAGAACCTGCCGGTGCCCGCGCGCCCGCGCCAGTACGAGTTCAGCCGCCTCAACTTCACCTACACGGCGCTCGGGAAGCGCTTCCTGCGGCAGCTCGTGAGCGAGGGCCACGTGCGAGGGTGGGACGACCCGCGCATGCCGACCGTCGCCGCCATGCGCCGGCGGGGCTTCCCGCCCGAGGGCCTGCGCAACTTCCTCGACCTGGTCGGTGTGGGCGGCAAGGGCAAGAGCGCCGTCGAGATCGAGATGCTCGAGCACGAGGTGAGGGACGTGCTGAACCGGACGGCGCCGCGACGCTTCGCCGTCCTGCGCCCGCTCAGGCTCGTGATCGAGAACTACCCCGAGGGGCAGGTCGAGGAGATGGAGGCCGTCAACAACCCCGAGGATCCTGCGGCCGGGACGCGCAAGGTGGCGTTCGGCCGCGAGCTCTGGATCGAGCGCGACGACTTCATGGAGGACCCGCCGAGCAAGTTCTTCCGGCTCGCGCCCGGCCGCGAGGTCCGCCTGCGCTACGCCTACTTCGTGACCTGCACCGACGTCGTGAAGGACGAGAACGGCGAGATCGTCGAGCTCCGCTGCACCTACGACCCCGAGACGCGCGGCGGCGACGCGCCCGACGGGCGGCGGCCGAAGGCGACGCTGCACTGGCTCTCGGCAGGTCACGCCGTGCCCGCCGAAGTCCGTCTCTACGACCGTCTCTTCACCCGCGCCGACCCCGGCGCCGACGGCGACCTCCTGGCCGACCTCGACCCGAGCTCGGAGACCGTGCTCGACGAGCCGCTGGTCGAGCCTGCGCTCGCGGAGCTGCCGGTCGGCGAGACCGTGCAGTTCGAGCGCCTCGGCTACTTCTGCCCGGATCCCGACTCGACGCCTGACCGGCTCGTGTTCAACCGCACGCTCGGCCTCCGCGACACCTGGGCCAAGGTTCAGGCGCAGACGCGCCGGCCGTGACGACTCACCGCCGCGGCCCGAGGATGCTCTCCGGCAGCTCGACCGGCTGCGCGCGCAGGAGCTCGCCGAGGCTCTTCGCCTGGGGGTCGGGCCGCGTCGAAGCGGCGACGCCGTCGCCGAGGAGGCCGCGAACGACGAAGTTGACCGCCCGGAGGTTCGGCAGCTCGTAGCGCTCGACCGCGAGCGGACGAGCCTCCGGGATCAGCTCCCGGAAGCGGTCGGGCGTCAGGTGCCGCTCGAGCCAGGCGTACGCCTCGTCGCTGCGCCCCCAGACGCCGACGTTCGCGTCGCCGCCCTTGTCGCCGGAGCGCGCGCCGAATGCGGCGCCGAGCGGCAGCACGCGGACGGGGCCGGACGGGTCGTCGTCACGCGGGGCGGGAGTCGTGGGCGACACCGGCGCCGCCGCGTCTCGCCGAGGAGCGGGCGGGATCTCGAGCCGCGTGCCGTCGTTCAGCACGACCCCGTGCGGCACGGCGCCGGCCGGCACGTGCTCGGCGCGGTAGAGCCCGTACGGCGACGCGCCGCCGGGCGGGGCCGTCGTGTGGAAGCCCGGATAGCTCGCGAGCGCAAGCTCGATCGCCGCCGCGGTGAAGGCGCGGCCGACGCGCGCTTCGTCGTCGCCGCGCACGACGAGTCTGAGGTGCGCGTCGTGGTCGCCGTGCGGCGTGAGACGGACGTCGACGTCGAGGCCTTCCAGGCGCGGCAGGAGCGTGCGACGGACGAGGTCGGCCTTCTCCGCGATCTCGAGCCCGGTCAGCACGAACGTCATCGAGTTGCGGTAGCCGCCGAGGACGTTGACGGCGACCTTCGCCGTCGGCGGCGGCGGCTCGCCGCGCACGCCCCGGACGCGGACACGGTCGGGCCCCTCCTGCGCGAGCGCGATCGTGTCGAAGCGCGCGGTGACGTCCGGGCCGAGGTAGCGCGGCGTCTCGATCTCGTACAGGAGCTGCGCCGTCACCGTCCCGACCGAGACCATGCCGCCGGTGCCGGGATGCTTCGTGATCGTCGACGAGCCGTCGGCGTGGACCTCCGCGATCGGGAAGCCGGGGTGGCCCAGGCCCGGCACCTCGCCGAAGAACGCGTAGTTGCCGCCGGTCGCGTGGGCGCCGCACTCGAGCACGTGGCCGGCGACCACCGCGCCCGCCAGCGCGTCCCAGTCGTCACGCGCCCAGCCGTGGCGCCAGGCCGCAGGCGCCACGACGAGCGACGCGTCGGTGACGCGACCGGTGACGACGACGTCGGCGCCCGCGCGCAGCGCCTCGACGATCCCCCAGGCGCCCAGGTACGCGTTCGCCGTGACCGCGCCGGGAAACTCCTCGCGGAGGTCGTCACCCTCGACGTGCGCGACGTTCGCGCCCAGCGCGCGCACCTTCGCCGCAAGCCCCGCAGGGTCGAGGCCGCCCGCGTTCGAGACGATCCGGATCCCGCGCTCCAGGCACGGCGCGAGCACGTCGTCGAGCTGGCGCAGGAACGTGCGCGCGTACCCCTCCTGGGAGCGCGAGAGGATCAGCATCGTCAGCTCGGCGAGGTAGTCGCCTGTCAGGACGTCGATCTCCCCGCCCTCGACCTGCTCGCGGGCGGCCGCGAGACGATCGCCGTAGAAGCCGGAGCAGTTGGCGATCCGGATCAGGTCGCCCACGACGGCGGGCGCTTCTCCATGAACGCGGCGATTCCCTCCCGCGCGTCGTCGCCGGCGAAGAACTCGCGCGAGAGCTCCTCGAGCCGGTCGAAGTCGAGCGGTCCCCGCACGAGCCGCTTCGTCGCGGCGAGCGCGCGCGGGGCGCCGAGCCGGAGGCGTGCGACGAGCGCGCCGACCGCCGCGTCGACGTCGTCGGCGACCTCGGTCACGAGGCCGGCCGCGGCCGCGCGCTCGGCGCCGAAGGGGTCGCCGGTGAGGAAGAGCTCGAGCGCGTCGGCGTGACTCAACCGCGGCAGGCAGACGGCCGAGATGATCGCCGGCACGAGCCCGAGTCGCACCTCGCTGAACGCGAACGTCGCGGCCGGGGCGGCGACCGCGAGGTCGCACGCGGCGACCATGCCGACGCCCCCGGCGCGGACGTGCCCGGCGACCCGCGCCACGACCGGCTGCGGGACCTCCCACAGGCCGCGCAGCACCTCCGGGAGCGGGACGTGCGCCCCGCGGGCCTTGAGGTCGGCGCCGGCGCAGAACGCGGGGCCTGTGTGCGTCAGGACGAGCACGTGCGCGTCTCCGGCCCGCACCGTCTCGAGGTGCGCGAGCAGCTCCTCCACGAGCTGCACCGAGAGCGCATTCCGGTTCGTCGGCGAGTCGAGGGTGATCGTCGCGACTCGGTCGCGCGTCTCCAGGTGGACGAGCGCGGTCAGGGCGTCTCCTCGAGGACGACCAGAACGCGACCACCGTCGACGTGCTCGCCCTCGGCGACGCGCACCTCGGCCACGCGCCCCGCGTGCGGCGCGGCGATCGTGTGCTCCATCTTCATCGCGCCGACGATGACGAGCGTGTCGCCCGCCCGCACGTCCTCCCCCGGCGCGACGGCGACGCGCACGATGACGCCGGGGAGCGGCGCAACGAGCGACCCGCCGACGGCCGCGTCTTCGCCCGGGTTCGCGAAGCGATCGACCTCGACGAGCGTCGAGGCTCCGTCGGGCCCATCGACGTACGCACGCGCCCCGTCGACGTGGATCTCGTACGCGCGGCGGACGCCGTCGACCTCGAGCTGGACCCTGTCCGGCGCGCAGGCGACGAGACGTGCCTCGATCCCGGTGCCGTCGACCTCGAACGGACCGTCCGGCACGCGGTACGCGACCTCCCGGCCCTCGAACGTGGTGCGCTGCGGCGCCGACGCGTTGTTCCGCCAGCCCGAGGGCAGCGTTTGGCCGGCGCGTCGGGCGGCCTGGCCCGCAAGGGCCGCGGCGAGCGCGTGCAGCGGCTCGTCCCGGCGCGTGACGTCGAGCCGCTCGAACCAGCCCGTGTCGATGGCGCCGGAGACGAAGTCGGGGTGGTCGAGCGCCGCGAGCAGGGCGTCCCGGTTCGTCTCGACGCCGTGGACGCGCGCACGGCGCAGAGCGCCGGACAGCTTCCGGATCGCCTCGGGCCGGGTCGGCGCGTGGGCGATCACCTTCGCGAGCATCGGGTCGAACTCGGTTCCGACGCGGGTGCCCTCGTCGACCCCGGACTCGACGCGAGCGCCGTCGACGCGGAAGCGCGAGATCGTGCCGGCGGACTCGGCGTAGAGCCGCGCCTCGATCGCGTGCCCGACCGCGACGGGCGCGACGTCGAGCGGCGCCCCCTCTGCAACCCGGATCTGCAGCTCGACGAGATCGAGCCCGGTTACCTCCTCGGTGACGGGGTGCTCGACCTGCAGGCGGCCGTTCACCTCGAGGAAGAAGAAGTCGCCGTCGGGTGCGAGGAGAAACTCGACGGTTCCCGCGTTGACGTACCGCATCGCCTCGCCGAGCCGCACTGCCGCGTCGAGCACGCGCACGTCCGCGAACGGCGCCTCCTCGATCACCTTCTGCCACCGCCGCTGGACCGTGCAGTCGCGGCCGAGGAGGTGGACGACGCGGCCGTGCGCGTCGCCGAAGATCTGCACCTCGACGTGACGGGCGTCGGGGACGAACCGCTCGACGTAGACGGTGCCGTCGCGAAACGCCGCCTCCGCCTCGCGGGCGGCGGCCTCGCGGGCAGCGTCGAGCTCCTCCGGCCGGTCGACGATCCGCATCCCGCGTCCGCCGCCGCCCGCGCTCGCCTTGACGAGCGCCGGGAACCCGTCCTCGTCGAGCACCGGGATCCCGAGGTCGCGCGCGAGGTCGCGTGCGCGCAGCTTCGACCCCGCGAGCTCCAGCACGTCCGCCGGCGGCCCGATCCACGTCAGCCCTGCGTCGGCACAACGACGCGCGAATGCCGGATCCTCCGCCAGGAAGCCGTAGCCCGGATGAACCGCGTCGGCGCCGGTACGCGCCGCGGCCGCGACGATCTCGTCCGCGCGGAGGTATGAGTCGATGCGCACCGCCTCGTCGGCCTCGCGGACGAACGGTGCGTCGGCTTCGGCGTGAACGGCGACCGTCGCAATGCCGAGCGCGCGGCACGTGCGGAAGACGCGCCGCGCGATCTCGCCGCGGTTCGCGACGAGCAGCTTCGTGACGGTCGTCGCGCTCAGTGGCGGAAGACCCCCCACCCGCGCACCCCGCGCACCTCGTTCCAGTGCACAGCCGACAGCGCGATTCCCAGCACGGTGCGGGTGTCGCGCGGGTCGATGATCCCGTCGTCGTAGAGCCGCGCCGTGAGGAACAGCGGGAGCGACTCGCGCTCGATCTGATCCTCGACGGCGACGCGCATCGCGGCATCCGCCTCCTCGTCGAACGGCGCCGCCCGCGCCGCCGCGGACTCCCGGGCGACGATCGACAGCACGCCCGCAAGCTGCTCGGGCCCCATCACCGCGGATTTCGCGTTGGGCCACGTGAACAGGAAACGTGGGTTGAAGGCGCGGCCGCACATCCCGTAGTTGCCGGCGCCGTACGACGCGCCGATGACGACGGTCAGGTGCGGCACCGTCGAGTTCGAGACGGCGTTGATCATCTTCGCGCCGTCCTTGATCATCCCGCGCTGCTCGTAGTCGCGGCCGACCATGTAGCCGGTCGTGTTCTGCAGGAACACGAGCGGTACGTCGATCTGGTTCGCGAGCTGGATGAACTGCGCCGCCTTCTCCGACTCCTCGCTGAAGAGAACGCCGCGGTGGTTCGCGAGCACGCCGACGGCGTAGCCGTGGATCGAGCACCAGCCCGTGACGAGGTTGACGCCGTAAAGCGGCTTGAACTCGTCGAGCCGCGAGCCGTCGACGATGCGCGCGAGCACCGCGCGCGGGTCGAACGGCTCGCGCAGATCGGCGGATGCGATCCCGAGCAGCTCCTCCGGGTCCTCGACCGGCTCGTCCGGCGGCCCGGTCGGCCCCGGCCCGAGCCGGCGCCGGTTCAGCCGGCGGACGATCTGCCGCCCGAGGCGGAGGGCGTCGTGCTCGTCGCGCGCCATGAAGTCGGCGAGCCCCGAGACGCGGGCGTGCATCTCGGCGCCGCCGAGCTCCTCGTCGCCCGACTCCTCCCCCGTCGCCATCTTCACGAGCGGCGGCCCGCCGAGGAAGACCTTCGCCCGCTCCTTCACCATCACGACGTAGTCGCTCATCCCCGGGACGTACGCGCCGCCCGCCGTGGAGTTGCCGAAGACGAGCGCGATCGTCGGGATCCCGGCCGCCGAAAGCTGCGTGAGGTCGCGGAAGATGGCGCCCGCCGGGGATGAAGATCTCTGCCTGCGTCGGCAGGTCGGCGCCGCCCGACTCGACGAGGTTGACCAGCGGCAGGCGGTTCTCGCGTGCAATGTCGGCCGCGCGCGACACCTTGCGCGCCGTGTACGGGTTCGTGGCGCCGCCGCGAACCGTCGCGTCGCTCGCGACGATCACGCACTCGCCGCCCTCGATGACGCCGATGCCGGTGACGACGCTCGCGCCCACCACGTAGTCCGTCCCCCACGCCGCGAGCGGCGAGAGCTCGAGGAACGGCGAGTCGCGGTCGACGAGGAGCTCGATCCGCTCGCGGGCGAGCAGCTTCCCGCGCGCGCGGTGCCGCTCGACGTAGCGCTCGCCCCCGCCCGCGCGCGCCAGCGCGAGCTGCTCGTCGAGCTCCGCGAGCCGCGCGAGCATCGCTTCGCGGTTGCGGCTCCCGATGTCGCTAGACGTGGACGCGGCCGAACGTCTCCCGGAGCACGTTCTTCTGGATCTTCCCCGTCGACGTGCGCGGCAGCTCGGGCGCGAAGACCACGCGCTTCGGCGCCTTGAAGTGCGGCAGGACGCGCTTCGCCGCCTCGATCACGTCGTCCTCGGTCAGCGTCTCCCCCGGACGCGGTGTCACGACCGCCGTCACCGCCTCGCCCCAGCGGTCGTCGGGGACGCCGACGACGGCGCACTCGAGGATCCGCGGCTCGGCGTCGTAGAGCGCGCGCTCGACCTCGATCGAGGCGACGTTCTCGCCGCCGGTCTTGATCACGTCCTTCTTGCGATCCTCGAACCACAGGACCCCGTGCTCGTCGATCCGGCCGACGTCGCCCGAGTGGAACCAGCCGAACCGGAACGAATCCGCGGTCGCCTCCTCGTCGTGGAGGTACGCCGTCATCGCCTGCGGCGAGCGGTACACGATCTCGCCGATCTCGCCGGCGGGAACGAGGTTCCCCTCCTCGTCCATCACCGCCGTCTGGACGTTCGGGATCTGGCGACCGACCGACCCCGCGAAGGCGAGCTGGTCCTCCGGCGGGAAGAGCGTCGTGAGCGGCGCGAGCTCCGTCTGGCCGAACCCGAGGCAGAGGTCGCACCCGAACGCGTCGATCGCGCGCCGCAGGTCCGACTCGGGCATCGGCGCCATCGCATAGCCGATCAGCTCGAGCGACGAGAGGTCGGTCGACGAGAAGCCGGGGTGCTCCATCGTCGCGCGGAGCATCATCGGCAGCCCGAGGAAGTACGTGATCCGCTCGCGCTCGATCGTCGCGAGCAGCGCAGCGGGATCGAACCCGCGCAGGAGGACGAGCGTTCCGCCGCGCGAGAGGTAGGTCGCCGCAACGGCGTTCAGCGCCGCGGTGTGGAAGAGCGGCATGAAGAGCGCCGCGCGCGCGTCGTCTCGCACGCCGAGCGCGAGCGCCGCCGTCAACGTCTCGATGTAGACGGCGAGGTGGCTCTGGACGACGCCCTTCGGCGCCGCGGTCGTGCCGCTCGTGTACATGTAGGCGAGCGGGTCGCGGTCCTCGACGAGCACCTCCGGCTCGGCCGCCGACGCTCCCTCGGCGAGCTCGCGGAGCGGCGTCCGCATCACCTCGATGCCGGTGTCCTCGAGGAGCGGCGCGAACGCGGGCTCGACGATCGCGCCCCTCGGCGCGCAGTGGCCGATGACGTAGCGCACCTCCTCGCGGCCCCAGAGGAGGTTGATCGGCACCGAGACGACGCCGATCTTCGCGAGGGCGTAGTACGCGACAAGGAAGTCGGCGCAGTTGCCGGCGATCAGGAGCATCGAGTCGCCGCGCTCGTACCCGCGGCCGACGAGCCGGTTCGCGAGCCGGTTGCCCTCGGCGTTCAGCTCGCCGTAGGTGAGGCGCCGGTCGCCGTCGACGACCGCTTCGCGGTCGGGGTGGCGGGCCGCCGTCCGCGTCAGCGTGTCGCCGAGGTTCACCCGCGAGATCAGGTTCCGCTCGAGCGCCTCGTCCATCAGTACGACCTCGGCAGGCCCAGGGAGTGCTGAGCCACGTAGTTGAGGATCATCTCGCGGCTCACCGGCGCCGTCCGGGACAGGCGCACGCCCCACCACATGTCGGCGAGCCCGAACTCGTCCGAGAGGCCGTTGCCGCCGTGGACCTGGATCGCCTGGTCGAGGCAGGCGATCGCGGCCTCGGCGGCGGCGTAGTTCGCCATGTTCGTGGCCTCGCCCGCGTCGAGGCCGGCGTCGTAGAGCCACGCGGCCTTCTGGGTCATCAGCCGCGCGAGCTGGAGCTCGACGTAGCGCTGCGCGAGCGGGTGCGCCAGCCCCTGGTGCGCGCCGATCGGCTGCGTCCAGACGACGCGGTCGTTCGCGTAGCGAACCGCCTTGTCGACGGCGCGGCGCCCGGCGCCGATCGCTGCCGCCGCGCCCGCGATGCGCTCGGGGTTGAGGCCGTGGAACACCTGGCGCAGCCCGTCGCCCTCGTCGCCGATCAGGTGGTCCTCCGGGAGCTCGACGCCGTCGAGGAAGAGCGTGAACTGCTTCTCGGGCGCGACCTTCGCCACCGGCAGCGGGTGCACCACGAGTCCCGGCGCGTCCGTCGGGACCGCGAAGAGCGACAGCCGCCCGCGCCCCGTCCGTTCGTCGGTGTCGGTGCGCGCGACGACGAGCACGTGCCCGGCTTCGTCGACGCCCGAGATGTAGTACTTCGTGCCGCTCAACCGCCAGCCGCCGCTCGTGCGCTCGGCGCGCGTCTCGAGCCGGTGGGTGTTCGAGCCTGCGTTCGGCTCGGTGATCGCGAACACCATCTTCTCGGCCCCGGTCGCGATACCCGGGAGCCACCGACGCTTCTGCTCCTCGGTCCCGAACCGGGCGAGGATCGTGCCGCTGATCGCGGGCGAGACGACCAGCAGGAGCAACGGGCAGCCGGCGTAGCCGAGCTCCTCGACGACGATCGAGAGCTCGTAGATCCCCTGCCCGCCTCCGCCGTACTCCTCGGGGAGGTTCACGCCGAGGAACCCTTCGCGGGCCAACTCGTCCCACAGCTCGGTCGTCTTCTCGTCGGCGCGTGCCTTCTCCCGGTAGTACGCCTCGCCGTACCGCGCGGCGATCCCGGCGACGGCATCCCGCAGCAGCGACTGCTCCGGGGTCTCGACGAAGTTCATCCCGCTCTGCTCGACCTGCATCGCGCCCTCCTTCGACCCCGCCACCCTAACCCGGCGCCGGAGCGCGCGTCGACCGCCCGAGCGCAGAGAATTGCCGAGACGCGGCCGGTCCTGACATCCTCGGCCGCAACGTCGAACGGAGGTGACCCTTTGCGCGTCGAGTCGAGCGTCACGGCGGTGTCCTGGCTTCCGTCGGAGGCCGTTCGCGGCATCCGGAAGCTCCCGTTCACGCTCGGAGCCTCACGGTACGACGACCCGCCGCCGGAGGCCGTCGACGACGCCGCGGGCCTCGCTCGGGCCGGGCGCATCCGCCAGGCGAACGAGCTCCGCGCGTGGATCGAGGTCGAGGACGGCCGCGTGACGAGCGCCGGCCACGCAGGCGACGGTCACGTGCCGAACGGTACGGAGCGGCTGCCGCTGCTCCGGAACGAGCCCGAGACCGGCGGGACGTCGGCGACCTTCGTCCAGACCTCCGGCGGCCACTTCGGCGTTCCGCTCCCGCGGCGCGTCGCCGGGCTCCCGTTCCTCAAGCTCGCGTCCCCGATCGCGTGGACGACTCTCAGGCTGACGCTCGATGCCGACGGCACGGCCGACGCTGCGCTCGTCGGAGCCAGCGTCTTTCCTCGCCACTGGGTCTACGACGCGGAGGGGAAGCTCGCGTCGAAGTCGGCGGAGGTCGACTTCGAGCGCTGGCTCGAGCAGGCGGGAAAGGAGCAGACGCCGTGGGGCGCCGAGGACTCCGCCGAGCTGAGCGTCCCGGCGGAGACGGCGCTGGAGCGCCGTCTCTCGGCGGAGATCATGAGCACGCGTCGCCGCGTCGTCCGCGTCCAGGCCGGGCAGATGCTGACGGAGCACGGTGCCGGTGACCGCCGCGCGTATCTCGTGCTCGACGGGATCCTCGACGTGGACGTCGGTGGGCAGACGGTCGGCGAGGTCGGTCCCGGGTCGATCGTGGGCGAGCGGGGGGCGCTCGAGGGGCGGCGCAGCGCGACGCTCCGCGCGCGCACCGATTGCCGCGTCGTGCCGTTCGACCCGACCGAGCTCGACCCGGAGACGCTCGCGGAGCTCGCCGACCGCCACCGCCGCGAGGACGAGGACTAGCCTGGACTAGCCGGAACGCGCAGGCGGGGAGGCCGGGAGGGCACTCGGCCTCCCGCCGCGCGAGTCGAGGTGTCAGTAGCCGGCGGTCGCGGGCTCCGTGTCCGGCACGAGCTCCTCGCGCCGGATCAGCACGAGCGTCGCGACGAGGCCGGCGATCGAGACCCCCACCATCACCCAGAACGCCCACTGCGAGCCACCGGTGAACGCGGCGGGGAAGGACTCGCCGGACGCGGTCAGGTGGTTGAAGTGGCTGAGCGAGATCGACGACGTGACGGCGACGCCGATCGCGCCTCCGATCTGCTGCGCCGTGTTGATGAGCCCCGAGGCCAGCCCCGCCTCGTGCGACTCGACCCCGGCGAGTGCCGCGATCGACACCGGGATGAACGTGAACGGGAGCGCGAACCCGACGAGCAGGTACCCGGGCAGGAGGTCGCTCCAGAACGACGCGTCGGGCGGGATCTGCGTGTACCAGAGCATCCCGGCGATCATCGCGACGAACCCCACCGCCATGATCGGCTTGGGCCCGACCTTCGTCACGAGCGCCTGGGCGACCCCCGCCCACAGGACCGCGCTGCCCGCCGTCGCAACGAACGTGAAGCCGGTCTTGAGCGCCGACCAGCCGAGCACCTGCTGCACGTAGAGCGTGAGGATGAAGAAGTTCGCGAAGACGACGGCGCCGAGCAGGAAGCCGGCGACGTTGGCGCCCGCGACCGTCCGGACGCGGAAGATCCGGAACGGCATGAGCGGATACTTCGCCCGCGCCTCGATGAAGAGGAACGCCAGCAGCAGGAGGACGGCGCCGCCCAGCCGCACGAGCGTCGCGGCGGACGTCCACCCGTCGCTCGGGGCCGACGAGACGGCGTAGACGAGCAGCGCGAGGCCGGCCGTGACGGTGACGGCTCCGGCCCAGTCCGGGCTGCTCTCGCGGTCGCTGCGGCTCTCGCGCACGAACCGGCGGCAGAGCACGAACGCGGCGATCCCCACCGGGACGTTGACGAAGAAGATCCACTCCCAGCCGAGGTACTTCGTGAGGATGCCCCCGGCGAGGACGCCGACGGCTGCGCCCGAACCGCCGATCGCGCCCCAGATCCCGAGCGCCTTGTTGCGCTCGGGGCCTTCGTCGAAGGTGGTCATGATGATCGAGAGCGCCGCCGGCGAGATGATCGCCGCGCCGAAGCCCTGGAGCGCGCGCGCGCCGATGAGGACGTTCTCGGACCAGGCGAGGCCGCAGAGGAAGGATGCGATCGTGAAGATGGCGACCCCCGCCATGAAGACGCGGCGTCGGCCGAGGAGATCGCCCGCGCGGCCGCCGAGCAGGAGGAAGCCGCCGAAGGTGATCGCGTACGCCGTGATGACCCACTGCAGGCTGTCGCGCGAGAAGTCGAGTGCCGTGCCGATCGACGGCAGGGCGACATTGACGATCGAGACGTCGAGAACCGTCATGAAGAACGCGGCGCAGACGAGCGCCAGCGCCTTCCAACGGCGTGGATCCGGAATCGCTGTGGCCATGTGGTCTCTGCTCCCTCGTACCGTTTTCGTCGCCAACGAGCGCCTCGACGGCGCTATTCCGGCAAGGGCCGGATCGGCGAAGGGTACGTCCCGCCCGTAGGCGGCGGCGTCGTCCGTGAGGACGATTCCGGCTGCGCCGCGCGCTCGCCCGAGGCCGCTTGACAGCGCCGGGACGAGCGCCCTAGGGTCGGACGACTCGAGGGGGTGACCGATGCCGAACGCGATCTCCGTCCACGTCGGGCTGAACAGCGTGGACGCGAGCCACTACAACGGCTGGAGCGGCACGCTGAACGCGTGCGAGGCCGACGCGCGGGACATGCAGCGCATCGCGGAGTCGCGCGGCTTCGAGACGCGGCTGATCCTCACGCGCGACGCGACGGCGGCCGCGGTGGGCGACGCGATCGGCGCCGCCGCGGGCTCGCTCGCGGCAGGCGACATCTTCTTCCTCACGTACTCCGGCCACGGCGGTCAGGTTCCGGACGGCAACGGCGACGAAGCGGACGGCGACCGCAAGGACGAGACGTGGGTGCTGTACGACCGCCAGCTGGTCGACGACGAGCTGTACGCGCTGTGGGCGCGGTTCGCCGCCGGCGTCCGCATCCTCGTCTTCTCCGACAGCTGCCACAGCGGGTCGGTGACGCGGGACATCTTCGACGCCGCCGTGCCGCACGTCGTCGAGCACGCGATGGTCGACACGCCCGAGCCTCGGACGAAGGACGTTCCGCGCGACGTGCTCGCGGCGACCTACGACGCGAACCGGGCGCTGTACGACGGCGTCCAGCAGGCCGTTCCCTCCGGCGACGCGGCCGAGGTCGCGGCGACCGTCATCCTCGTCTCGGGCTGCCAGGACAACCAGCTGTCGCTGGACGGCGACCGGAACGGCCTCTTCACCCAGCAGCTGCTCGCCGTGTGGGACGAGGGCCGCTGGAAGGGGTCGTACCGTCGATTCCACAAGGCGATCGGCGCGCGGATGCCGCCGACGCAGAGCCCGAACTTCTTCGTCGTCGGCGCGGCGAGCCGGCGGTTCGAGCGGCAGACGCCGCTCACGGTCTAGCCAGAGCGCGAGAGGAGGAACCGATGCCGCCCCGCAAGCTGATGCGCGACGTGATCGTCTGCCTGCCCGGCATCACCGGGAGCGTGCTCCAGAAGAACGGCAGGGACGTCTGGAACATCTCGGCCGGAAGCGTGATCAGCGCGCTCCGGACGCTCGGGCACAGCATCGGCGACCTCCAGCTCCACGACGACCCGCCCGACGTCGACGATCTCGGCGACGGCATCACTGCGCCAAAGGTGATCCGCGACGTGCACCTCATCCCGGGCCTGTGGCAGATCGACGGATACACGAAGCTCGTCCGGCACATCGAGACGACGTTCGACGTCACCCACGGCAAGAACCTGTTCGAGTTCCCGTACGACTGGCGCCGCGACAACCGAGTCGCGGCGCGGCGCCTCCAGCGCCAGGCGACGAAATGGCTCGCCGACTGGCGGGCCGCGAGCGGCGCGGGCGACGCGAAGCTCGTCCTCGTGGGGCACTCGATGGGCGGGATCGTCGCGCGCTACTACCTCGAGTGCCTCCAGGGTTGGCGCGACACGCGGACGCTGCTCACGTTCGGAACGCCGCACCGCGGCTCGGTGAAGGCGGTGGGAACGCTCGCGAACGGGCACAAGATGGCGTTCTTCGACCTGAGCGCCCTCGCGCGGTCGTTCACGTCGATCTACCAGCTGCTCCCGATCTACCCCTGCTACGACCCCGGCGACGGGACGCTCGTCCGGGCGAGCGAGGCGCCCATCCCGCACGTCGACGCCGGGAAGGCCGCGGCGGCGCTCGCGTTCCACCACGAGATCCGCGACGCCGTCGAGGAGCACACGAGCGACGAGGAGTACGTCCGCAACCGCTACGACATCAGGTCGGTGGTCGGAATCACGCAGCCCACGGTCCAGTCGGCGGTCGCGAAGCACGACGGCGTCGAGCTGCTCAAGACATACGAGGGCGATGATCTCGCGGGCGACGGGACCGTGCCGCGCGTTGCGGCGACGCCGCTCGAGCTCGACCACGAGGAGAACGCGATGTTCGCGTCGGAGCGCCACGGGTCTCTCCAGAACGACGACCACGTCCTGCTGCAGCTCACCGGCGTCGTGAGCGGGGCCCCGATCGACCACGGACGCTTCCGCGACGCGGTGCCGGAGACCGGCCTCGGGCTCGACGTCGAAGACGCGTACGGCACCGCCGACCCGATCGGGATCCGCGTGCGGCCCGACGGCGACCCCCAGGGCGTGCTCGTCGCGATCGCCGAGGACGCGGCGACGGGTGAGGAGCGCGTGCGGCGACCGCTCCGCGACGCCGGCGACGGGTGGCTCGCCGCCGAGCTCGGGCCGCTCCCGGAGGGAACGTACCGCGTGACCGCGCTCGGCACCGCCGTCGAGCCTGTGACGGAGCTCGTGACGGTCTTCGCCACCTAGCCGATGGCGGCCGGCAGCAGCGTCGCCAACTGGGCGCTCGTGGTCGGCATCGACCGCTACTGGTCGGACCGCGCGGCCCTCAGGGGAGCCGTCCGGGACGCGCTCACGATGCGCGAGTGGCTCCTGGACACGTCCGGCGGAGGCGTTCCGCGCGAGAACCTCGTCCTCGTCCTCGGGCCGCGCGACGGCGAGCAGCCGGGCGTCGAGTACGTGGACGCGACGAAGGACAAGATCATGGTCGCCGTCAACGACCTGATGACGCTGAGCGGCGGGAAGGGCGACCGCTTCTTCTTCTACTACGCCGGCCACGGGTTGACCGCGCGCGTGTCCGGGCGCGACGAGAGCGCGCTCGTCGCGAGCGACTTCAACGCGGTCAACACAGACAACTCGATCGCGCTCCGGTCGCTCTGGGAGTTCTTCGAGACGACGCAGTTCGCCGACCAGTTCTTCTTCGTCGACGCGTGCCGCAACATCCCGTGGAACGGCGAGCGCGAGTTCGAGATCGGCCGCTGGACGCTGCCGCGGTCACGCGACGCGGGTGTCCCGCCCGTGCAGCAGTTCATCCTCTACGCCACCTCCCCCGGCCTGAAGGCGGCGGAGGAGGACGACTGGGGGAACGAGCGCGGCGCGTTCACCGACGCGCTGCGGCTCGGCCTCGGCGGCAAGGACGCCGCCAAGGCGTGGTCGTGGAGCCGCGGCTCCTACGAGGTGCGCTGGGACCGGCTGGTCGACTACGTGAAGAACGAGCTCGCGGACCGCAAGTCGGCCGTCGGAGGGCCGGACACGTTCCAGGTGCCGCAGGACGCCGGCAGCCGCGGCGTCGCCGGCCGTGACCGCGACCCGGTCGTGACCTCGTTCGCCGCCGGGACGTTCGACCGGCTCCCGCTCGAGATCGAGCTCGCACCCGACACGGTCTACGAGACCGGCCGGGTCCGCGTGCTCAACGGGATCGGCGACGCCGTCGTGCCGGAGCTTGAGGCGAGGACGGGCGGGCGGCCCGGTCCGGATCGAGCTCGACCCGGGCACCTACGCCGTGCGCGCGGCGGCCGAGACGTTCGAGGACGGCCGGACCGAGCAGCCGGTGGAGCTGTACGCGGGCGGCGTCCGGGCGTCGATCTCGCTGCTTCCCCAGGGCACGGCCGCCGCCGCGGACGCGAACGCGGCCGTTCCCCACGCGGAGACTGAGGCGTTCGGCGCGTCCGAGGCGCCGACCCGCGACGGCCCGCCGCCGAAGGGCCGGGTGACGGCCGGAACGCTCGACCCGCTCGCGCTCGTCGACGTCCGCGACAACACGGGCGCCGTCGCCGCCGCGGGCCTGGGAACGGTCGACGCGGAGCTCGACGCAGGCTTCTACCGGATCCGGGTCGCGTCCCCGGAGGCGTTCGGGCCTGACGGGGAGATCGCACTGGCGCCGGGCGAGCGGGAGGCACCGACGGCGCCGAAGCCTCCTCCCGTCGATGACGGCGCCCGGCGGCTCGCCACGGCCTTCGGCGGAAGCGTCGCCGAGGACGGGACGGTCGTGCCGGCGGACGGCCTCCAGCCGCTCGTCGCCCCACAGCGCACGACGATCCTCGCGCTCGCCGCCGAGGCGGCGGTACGCGGAGAGGCCTTCGGCGCGCCGCTTGCGCTCGATCTCCCGGCCACGCGCCGGAACGGCGCGACCTACGTCGCGGTCATCGCGGACACCGGCAGCCCGGAGGGCGACGTCCGGGCGTTGCGCGTCCGGCTCTGGGCGGCCGGCGAGCCCGTCCCGCGCGAGGCGACCCGGGCGCACGCCGTCGGCGACGGCGTGGGTGCCGCCGTCGCGCGCGCGGCGAGGACGGGCGCGCACTGGCTCTCGCTCGAGCACGAGGACGACCCCGCCGTCGCCCTCACGCTGACGCTCCTCCCCCGGCGGCCCGCGCTCGTCGTGGTTCGCCACGACGGCCGTCGCACGCGGATCTTCCAGTACCTCCTCCCGCGCCCCGGCGGCGAGCCCGCGGCGGCAGGAGGGGTGCGGCCGGCCGAGCACGCGCAGCGGCTCCTCCTCTCCGGACGGCTGACGTCCGTCGACCCGCTCGCCCGGCAGCTCGCGGCGGCCGCGGCCGACGATCCCCTGGCTGCGTGCCTCGGCGGCTACGTCCTCCTCCGGCTCGGGCTCCTCGACGAGGTCGCGCGGGTCGCGGACGCCGTGATCGCCGTCGCGCCGGAGCTCGCAGACGCGTACGTCCTCCGCGGCGAGGCCGCTGCCGCCGCCGGCGACGCCGACCGATCGGGGCAAGCGTTCAAGGACGCGGTCGCCGCCGGGATCCCGCTCTTCGGCGAGGGGCTGACGCGGCTCATCGAGGGCCTGCGCGTCGCAGGGTTCTTCCACCCGCGGGGAATCGTCGTCCGCCACATCTTCCAGCGCCATCTGCGCGGCTCGATGTGGTCCGCGTTCGTCCCGCGACCGACCGGAGAGCGGCTGGATTCGGAGCGGCTGCTCGTGACGGGCGCCGACACGGGCTTCGAGGCCTGAAGGCCCGCCCGCCCTGCGGCGGGTGCGTCCGGCGCGCGCGCTAGCGTCGGGCGATGCACCCGCCGATCTGCCTGGCCTGCGGCGGCCCGGTTGCGACGGCGCTCGTTCGCGGCGGCTCCCTGCGCTGCCACGACTGCCGTGACGACGAGGCACCGCTCGACCCGGCCCGGTGCCAGCAGCCGGGCCCTCCCGCTCCGCCGCGCCCGTTGATCGTGCCGCCGTCGCCGGCTTAGAGGCTTGATGCGCATTAGCCGCGTGCGCCTAATCCGCATCAAGCCTCTAGCGTTCCGTCAGCGCCGGGACGTGTGCCGCGCGTGCGGCTTCACGAGCCGCACCGCGATCCCGCTCGCGCTCCGCGAGCCGCGAAGCGCGACCGCCGCCTGGCGGAACGGCCTCGAGGCCAGCGTGACGGCCGGACGCTGCGCGACGCGCGACGGGTCGGTGACGACCGGCGCCGCCGTTGCCGCAGGGAGGATCCGCTCGTCCGGCCCGAGCGTGGGTGCCATGGGCCCCGTTTCTTCGTGCTCGAGCCCGAGGACGTGCCCGAGCTCGTGGACGAGGACGCTGAGAAGGTCGATCGTCCCTTCCGCCGCCCCGCTTCCGGAGAGGAGCGCCCAGCCCCACCCGTCTGCGTTCGCGTCGAGCCGTACGACGGTGCCGTCGGCCTCGCCCAGGGTGGCTCCGGCGAGGTCTGCGATCTCGACGGTCACGCCCGCGAGTGGCGCAGTGTCGACGCCCGCCGCCGCCCAGACGGCCCGCGCGGCGTCGAGCGCGGCCGACGCGTCTGCAGCCGACAGCGGCGCCGCGGTCGTCGGCGTCGCGGGCGAGGCGGCCGCCGTCAGCAGGCCGTCGTTGTCGAGGATCGTGACGGTTCCCGTGCCACGGGCGATCGTCGCGCCGCTGCTCGGATTCGAGAGGACGACGGTGAACGTCTCGGTCGACTCCTTCGTCTTGTCGCCGGTGATCGGGACGCTGAGGTAGACCGTCGTCACACCCGCGTTGAAGGTGAGGGTGGCGGACGTCGAGTTGAAGTCCTTGCCGGCGAGCGCCGTTCCCTGGACCGTCGTCGCGACGACCGTGACCTTCGTCGTCGACGGCGCCGACAGCGTCACCGGGATCAACAGCGTCTGCGTCCCGCTGTCGCCCTCGGTGACCGTCGCGTCGCCGATCGAAAGCGTCGGGTAGGCATCGTTGTCGAGGATCGAGCCCGAGGCGGACGTCGGCGAGGCCGCCGTGTACCCGGTGCCCGTCTTCACCGTCACCGTCACCGTCTCCGTCGGGTCGACGACGGCGTCGTCGACGGGCGTGACCGTGACCGTGGCCGAAGTCGCGCCCGGCGCGAGCGTCAGCGTCGTTCCGTTGGCCGACAACGTGCCGCCGGTCGCGCTGACGGCGTAGTCGGCGCCGAGCGTCGCCGTGCCGCTCCAGCCGAGGTTCACGACGACGTTGCTCCAGAGGTTGCCGGTGCGGGTGATCGTGAACGAGATCGGATCGGAGCCCCCCTCCGCGCCGGAGGCGTCGGCGGCCACGATCGCGATCGTCGCCGGGCCGTCGTTGTCGACGATCGAGCCGGTGCCGGCCGTCGGCGCGCCGAGTGCGTACCCGCTCCCGGCGACCACGGACAGCGTCACCGACTCCGTCGCCTCGACGGTCGTGTCGTCGACCGGGGTCACCGTGATCGTCGCGCCTGCGGACCCGGACGTGAGGGTGAGCTGCAGGCCGTTCGCCGAGAGCGTGCCGCCGGTGACCGTGACCGTGTAGTCGGTGCCGTAGGCCGCGGTGCCGCCCCAGGCGACGCCGACGACGAGGTCGCCCGCGAGGCTGCCCGACCGCGACACGCGGAACACGATCGGGTCCCGCAGGTACTCGTTCCCGCCGGCGTCGGACACGGCCACGGCGATCACCGGCGCGACGTCGTTGTCCGAGATCGAGCCGGTCGCGCTCGCCGGCGTTCCGACGGTGTAGCCGTTCCCGGCACCGAGCGTCAGCGCGACCGTCTCCGACGGCTCGAGCGCGGTGTCGTCGACCGGCGTCACGGTGACGGTCGCGCTCGCGACGCCGGCGGCGAGCGTGAGCGTCGCGCCGTTCGCGGACAGCGTTCCGCCCGTCGCCGTGACGGTGTAGTCGGTTCCGAAGCCGGCGCTCCCGCCCCAGCCGAGGTTGACGACGAGCGGGTTCGCGAGGCTCGTCGTGCGCGTGATGGTGAAGACGATCGGGTCTGACCCCTGCTCGGCGCCGGAGGGATCCGTCGCCGTCACGGAAATGATCGCCGCCACGTCGTTGTCGAGGATCGAGCCGCTCGCGCTCGACGGTGCCGCGACGGTGTAGCCGGTGCCGGTCGCGAGCGTGAGCGTCGCCGTCTCGGTCGCCTCGACGAGGACGTCGTCGATCGGCGTCACCGTCACGACCGCGGAGGTCACGCCGGGCGCCAGGGTGATCGTGAGGCCGTTGGCGGAGAGCGTGCCGCCCGTCGCGGTGGCGGTGAAGTCGGTGCCGTAGGTTGCCGTGCCGCTCCAACCGAGGCTCACGACGATGCTGCTCCAGATGTTGCCGCCGCGCGTGATCGTGAAGGCGACCGGGTCGGCGCCCTGCTCGGCCCCGGAGGCGTCGGTGGCGACCACGGAGACCGTCGAGGCGCCGTCGTTGTCGATGATCGAGCCGCTCGCGCTCGACGGCGAGCCGAGTGCGTAGGCGGAACCGGCCACGAGCGTCAGCGCGACGCTCTCCGCCGGCTCCACGGTCGTGTCGTCGACGGGCGTGACGGTGATCGTCGCGCTCGCGACGCCGGCTGCGAGCGTCAGCGTGGTGCCGCTCGCGTTCAGCGTGCCGCCGGTCGCCGTGACGGTGTAGTCGCTTCCGAGGCTCGCCGTGCCGCCCCAGCCGAGCGTGATGGTGACCGGGTCGAGCACGTTCACGGTGCGGGTGACGGTGAAGGTCATCGGGTCGCGCAGGTACTCGTTGCCGCTCGCGTCGGTGACGGCGACCGTGACCACCGGCGCCTGCCGCGTGACCGTGACCGTCTGCGTCGCAATCGTCACGTTGCCGGCCGCGTCCGTGGCGGTGTAGGTGATGGTGGTCGTGCCGACCGGGAAGACGTTGCCGGCGGGGACGCCCGACCGGACGACCGTGACGGAGCCGGAGTTGTCCGTCGCCGTGGCAACGCCGAGCTCGGCGTCGGTGATCGTCGCGGAGGTGGCGGTTCCGGCGACCTGGCGGCTCAATGCGGGCGGGACCGCGAGCGCCGGCTTCTCGGTGTCCAGGATCGTGACCTTCTGGGTCATGACGGTCTGGTTGCCGAAGACATCCGTGGCCGTCCAGCTGATGATCGTGACGCCGATCGGGAAGACGTTCCCGGCGGGGACGCCGGAGCGCGTCAGCGAATCGAGGGCGACGTTGTCGCTGGCGGTGGCCGTGCCGAGGGTCGCGTCGGAGACGACGGCGGTGGGCTTCCCCGGCTCGGCGGAGCGGCTGACGTCGGCCGGCATCGTGATCGTCGGCGGTGCGCTGTCGGGCGAGGTGTCGACGTGCGAGCCGATGACCTCGTGCAAGTTGTCGAACGACGTCGTGCCGGTGCGGCTGATCGTCCCGATGCCTCCGTCGGCGACGGCGCCGTAGTACGAGAACGAGCCGAGCTGGACGCCGTTCAGCGAGACGGCGACCGAGGTGCCGTTCAGGGTCACCGCGATCTTGTAATCGATGCCTGCCGAGAGCGCGGCGGCGAAGGTCGCGTCGGTCACCCACTGGTTCTTCGTCCGGTGCCCGACGACGACCTGGCCGGCCGCGAGGTCGAGCGTGACGTACTTGAAGTCCGTCGGCGCGTAGTAGTCGAAGACGAACCCGCCCAGGCCGCCGGCGGTGACCGTGACCATGGCGTCGAGGTTGACCTCGGTGTCGCCGGCGGGGCGCGCCGGCAGGGTCATGAGGCTCATCGCCGGGGCGCCCGCGGCGGGCGTGCCTGCGTAGCGCCCGCCGGTGACCGTCCACGTGCCGGTGCGGTCGCCGGTGAAGAGGTTCGCGGTGCCGTCGGCGAGATCGTCGGTGTCCTCGAACGACGACTGCGGCGGCAGATCCTGGACGACGAAGTTGTCGAACGTGCCGCGCGAGTTGTTCGAGCCGACGCCGACGAGGCCCTGGTTGAGGCCGAAGGCCTGGCCGTTGACGTAGCGCGGGTCGAGCTGCTTCGAGAGCACGCTCTTGCCGTTG
>CAVVPT010000017.1:0-28051 GCA_963750125.1 uncultured Chloroflexia bacterium
GCCGACACGCTCGGCTACGCGATCCGGAAGAAGAAGTCGATCGTCCTGCGCGCGCAGAAGGACAAGTTCGTGCGCCAGGCCGCCGAGCGCGGCGTCGACGCCGAGGCCATCGACGCGGTCTTCAAGGCCTTCGAGCCGTTCGAGCGCTACGGGTTCAACAAGGCCCACGCGACCTGCTACGGGCTGATCGCCTACCAGACCGCGTACCTCAAGGCGAACCATCCGGTCGAGTACATGACGAGCGTCCTCTCGGCCTACCGCGAGCACAACGAGAAGGTCGCGGGCGCGATCGCCGAGTGTCGCCGGCTCGGCATCGAGGTCCGCGCGCCCGACGTCCACCAGAGCTTCGTGGACTTCACGGTCGAGGGTGAGGCGATCCGCTTCGGGCTGCTCGCGATCAAGAACGTGGGAGAGGGGGCGATCGAGTCGATCGTCGAGGCGCGCCGCACGAACGGACGCTTCCTGTCGCTCGCGGACCTCTGCTCGCGCATCGACCTGCGGCTCGTGAACCGGCGCGTCCTCGAGTCGCTCATCAAGGTCGACGCGCTGCGCGACCTCGGCCACCCGGCCCAGCTGCTGCTGGCGCTCGATGAGGCCATGGCGGTCGGTCAGGCGCAGCAACGCGACCGGGAGACCGGCCAGGCGTCGTTGTTCGACATGCTCGAGACGTCCGAGCACCGCGCTCGAGCGACCGCTCCCGACGACGACCGAGGCGCCGTCACGCGAGCGCCTGCGCTGGGAGAAGGAGCTCCTCGGGCTCTACCTGTCGGAGCACCCGCTCGGCGAGCTCGCCACGGAGATGGCCGCGTACGTGAACGCGTCCACCGGCGAGATCGGCGAGGGCCTCGACCAGCAGCGCATCGTCGTCGGTCGGCATGGTCGTGGGTCTGCGGCGGGTCGTCACGCGCAACCGCGAGACGATGGCGGTCGCGACCCTCGAGGACCTCCAGGGCAGCGTCGATGTCGTCGTCTTCCCGTGCTTACGCCGAGACCGGCCCAACCTGGACCGAGGAGGCGGTGCTGCTCGTGTCCGGCCGGGTCGACCACAAGGGCGATGAGACCGTCGTCCTCGCCGATACCGTCTGGACCTGGGACCAGGCCCTCGGGCTCGGACCCGAACGCTTCCGTGAGGCGCGGCGGGCGACCGGCGGCCGCGGGCGGCGCGGCGGCCGAAGGCGGCGCGGGCGGGGGCAGTGGTCCCGGGCAGCGTCCGACGCTGGTGGCCGTCCCGATGGGCGTACGATCGCCGGAAGGCCCGCCGATGGTCCGGCGGCACCCGCGGAGACGCGAGAGATCCCCGTCGTCTCGCCGCTCCGGGCAGCCAGCACAGCGCGGACGGTCCGATCGTCGGCGCCGCCGGGCTCCGCCGGACGAACGGGGCCGCGGCGTCTCCCGCTGCCGCCTCGACCCCTCGTCGCGCCGGAGCCCGTGTCCGGAGCTTCGAGCCCGCGGCCTCGCGGCGCTGGCCGCGGCCTCGGACGACGAGCCCGCCGCTGCCCGACGAGGCGCGGGACCGGGTCGTCGTCGCCGCACGCGACGGGACCGCCCCGATCGAGGCCGGGCCGGGCCAGGTCCTCCACGTCCGTTCGCGAGCGCCCCGTCGGATCGGCTCGTCGCGGCGTTCGAAGGCCTTCGGTCCGTGCTGAAGGCGCACCCCGGTGCGACGCCCGTCGTGCTGCACATCCCCGCCGGCACGAGCCGGGAACAGGAGATGCGCCTCGGGCCGGGCGTCGCCTACGACGCGGAGCTGCTCGCGGAGATCGAGCGACGCCTCGGGGAGGGGATCGTCGAGCTCAGCCTCAGCTGAGAGCCGCGGCCGTCGCCGTCAGGCCCCGCCGCTGACCTGTCGCAGCGCCTGGACCGACGAGAGCTGCTCGTGGAACTCGTCGCGGACGCGGTTCAGGTCGGGCCGCTCGATGTCGAGTTCCCGGGCGATCTCGTTCACGACCGACGCCTCGTCGGCCGTGATCGAGCCGTCGGCCGCCTCGACCGCGAGCAGCAGCGCAGCAGCGCCAGCCGCTGGTCCATCGTCGAGATCTCGCGGAACTCGCGGGTCACGACGTAGTCCTCGGTCGCGCCCTCGATGCTCGCCTGGAGCTTCGTCATCCCGACGACGAGCACGGCCTGCGATTTGTCGAGGCCGCCGTACTGGACCGCGAACTGCTCCATCAGCGCGGTCTCCTCGGGGCTGATGCTCAGGTCGGCCTGGTGCTGGCGCGGCTCATCACGTAGGCGAAGCAGGCGAGGTAGCGAGCGTCGGTCGGCGGCATCGCGTCGAGGCGGGCGACGATCTGGCGCGCAGTGGCGGTCTCGGCGGCCGAGCGCGGCGACGTCCGGCTGCTGGATCCCGGCCGCCGTGTCCTGGGCGGCGCGCTCGGGGACTCGCGGAACGCTTGAACACGGATCTCCGACCAGCGGTCGTAGGCGGGATGGCCCGGTTGCACGGCGATCAACGTGCCCGGGCAGGTGGCGGTCACTCGCCGCCGGCTTCGAGCGTGGCATCGACCGTGGCCCGGTCGTCGGCCGCCTCGACGACGCGAGCGGTGAGCCGGAGTGGCCCACCGGACGGCGTCGGCCGGCGGAAGCGCACAGCGTAGTCGAGGGTGACGGTTGTCGGCGGCCGAGCGACACCGCGAGCACCCATCAGGTGGTACGTCGCGGTCCAGTTCGAGTGGCAGTCGAGCAGCGCGCCGATGATTTCGCCGTTCACGACGCCCTCGAACGCCTCGTAGCGGGGCTCCGGCGTCCACTCGGCGACGATCGTCGCGGGATCCTCGGCCGAGGGGAAGCTGCGGACGTGCAGCCCGTCGGGATTGGCCGGACCGCACCCGAAGCAGCGACCCTGTGGCGCGTAGCGCCGTGAAGGCCGGGGCGGTGTCGACGGCGTCATCGGGCGATGGCAGCGGCGAACGCTTTACGACCCGTCGACGAACCACTCCTGGTACCGAGGCAGCGGCCGTCGGCGTCGAAGTCGACGACCCAGCAGTGTCGTACCGGCTTCGACCGAGCCGTCTGTGTCGAAGTAGGTGATGAGCGGCGGCACTCCCCGCCGCGCCGCCTTCATCGCCAGGATCTCCGTGTCGGCGCTGGAGCGCTCGCCCTCGATCCCGCCGGCGAGCCAGCCGGTCGCGATCGTGTCGCGGCCGCGGAACGGACCATCGAGCCCGCGCCACGGTGCGTCCCACGGTTCCACGTGGTAGACCGCGTCCGGCGAGAACAGCTCGGCGATCGCGGCCGGATCGGCGGCTCGCCAGGCTGCGTCGTGGCGGTCGACCCAGCGGAGGACGTCGTCGCGGCCGATCGTGAAGCCGTTCACCACCACCTCCGACTCGTGCCCGCAACGGTCCGGCAACGACCGAGAGCAGCGTCTGCAACCCGAGCCGGGCGAGCATGGCACATGCACTCCGAGCCGACCGCCGGATCCCGACTCGACGTCCACCTCCCGGACGGCGGTCACGTCAGCGTCGCGGTCGAGGTGGACGGGGACGGCTCCGACGACGCCGAGCTCGCGGTCGCGACGGCCGTGGTGTTCGGTGGCGACATCGAGGCCGAGGTCGTGACGGCGGTCGAGGCGGTCGTCGAGGAGCTCGGGCTCACCCTGGCCAGCTCGAAGACGAATTGGATGAACCGGACGCGGGAGATCGTCATTCGGTAGGTCCACGGGCTCGACGTCGCGAGACGACCAGCGGATACCGTTATGGCAGCTGTCACACGAGGGGAGAGCATCGGGTGGAACCCCGTCGGGCCGAGCTGTTCGCGGCCGTCCTGCTGCTGGGCGTCGTCGCGGCCTGCGCCGCCGAGCCCGAGACCCCCATCGGTCCCGTTCCGGCCACGCTCAACGAGCTCACCGGTCCCTGGCGGGCGGCTCCCCTGAGCCTCGACCCGGTGATGTGGTCGACGATCGAGGGCGTCTGCCGCCGGGACATCGAGTTCCCCGCCGGAGCGCACGCCCTGCACATCGAGGTCCGCGGCGGTGGCGTCGCGATCGTCCGGATGACGGGTGCCCAGTCGGGAGGCTGCGACGCGCTCCAGATCACGCCCGACGGCCGGGTCAACGGCGCCGGCGGCGGCCAGCGGAGCGAAGCCTCCGAGCTCTGGGTGGTCGCGCCTGGCAATCTGCTCGGACCGATCCAGCAGCAGACCGTCGAGGGCGGCGACCTGAAGCTCACCGGCTGGTCCGTCAGCGGCCCCGTGGGGGCAGGGATCCAGACCGTGATCGTCCAACCGCTCGGCCAGCCGCAGATCGTCGCGACGGTCATGAACGGCTGGTTCTCGGCGTGGTGGCCGGCGCAGCCGGCGGATCCCAATGCGCCCGCGGGCGGAGCGCTGCAACCGCACATGCGAAACATGCCGGCGGTCACGATCCAGGGCCTCGACGCGAACGGCGAAGTCGTCAACCAGATCCGCGGTTAGCCGGCTGGTGGTGCCAAAGGTGGGATTCGAACCCACACGAGGTTGCCCTCAACGGTGTTGAGCCGAGCCAATTCGTCGGGACGGCTCAGTCGCGCGACGATCGGCAGCGCCCGCGGGATGAGCTCCGGGATCCGCTCGAGGAGTTCCCACAGCGTCGTCGATGAACGGCGACGCGGGGCGCGCACCGGGCCGTTCGACCGCCACGATCCGCCGCCGGATCGTGGCAGCGCCGGCGAGCTCGATCTCGCGGAGCGATGCCGCCTGACAGGGCAGTCGGCGACCGCCGTCCCGGGAAGGAGCGCGACGCCGAGCCCCGTTCGACCATCCGCTTCGCCGCCTCGATGTTGTCGACCTCGGTGACGCCGCGCGGGACGACACCGGCGATGCGGAACAGGGCGTTCGTCACGTCGTAGTAGCTCGACGTCCGGTCGAACAGGATGAGCTGCGCGTGGCGGATCTCCGAAACGTCGACGCGCCCGCAACGGCAAACGGGTGGTCCGGCCGAGCGACGAGAAGGAGCTCGTCCTCGTACAGGGCACGGCTGCGGACTCGCGCGTCGCGGAGCTCTCTGACGATCCCGAGCTCGACCTCGCCGCGAGCCACGAGATCGACGATCTCCTCCGAATGGCCGGTCCGTACGAGCAGGCGCACGTTCGGGTGTCGCTCCGTGAAGCGGACGAGGATCTCCGGCAGCACGTATGCGCTGACCGCCGGCGCGACCGCGAGCGCGAGCTCGCCGATGACGCCGTGCTCGAGCTGCGCGGACGAGCGAACCACCGCTGCGGATCGCCTCGATCGCCCGGTCGGCATGCGGCAGGAAGGCGCGACCCGCCGGTGTCAGGACCATGCCCGTATGCGTTCGCCGGAAGAGGCTTGCGCCCAGTTCCTCCTCGAGCCCCTGGAGCCGGGCCGTGAGGGCCGGCTGGCTGATCGAGAGGGCGTCCGCGGCGCGACGCATGTTCCCCTGCCGGGCGATCTCGACGAACCCTTCGATCTGAGCAAGGAGCACGCAGGGTCCCTCCGCGACGATCGATCTGGCTGATCATACCGTCCAGAATTTTCGATTGGACGGATGATCGGCGGCATCGTACGGTCTCGTCCCAGGCCGCCGCAACGAGGTCATCCGATGGAGCTCATCGTGGAAGTTCGGCATCCAGCTCGAGAGCCTGCTGCCTCCCTGGATCGCTCCATCGTGGGGAGTCCTGCCGAGTCCGCGACGACGCGGGCTCGCTCGGCGAGCCGCGGACGCGGCCGTACAGCTTCGTGGGCCGAGTGCGAGTGCCCGGATCACTGCCTCCGGGACCACGCGAACGAGTGACGATCCCGATGACGGTGTCGACATCCGTGCCGGAGACGACCCCATACGAGACGCAGGTGGCAGCCGCTCGCGAGTGGTTCGATCAGCCCCGGTTCGATGGGATCGTGCGTCTCCACACGCCCGCGAGGTCGCCGCCCAGCAGGGCACGATCGCAGCCGGACTACACGGTCGCGCGAACGGCCGCCGAGGCGTTCTACGCACGACTTCGGGAGCTGTTCGCCCGGGGCGAGCAGATCACGACCTTCGGCCCCTACTCACCCGGCCAGGCCGTGGTGATGAAGCGGATGGGGATCGAGGCCATCTACCTCGGCGGCTGGGCCACCTCGGCAAAGGGTTCGATCGCCGAGGATCCCGGCCCCGACCTCGCGAGCTACCCGCTCAGCCAGGTCCCGGACGAGGCGGCCGGGCTGGTTCGCGCGCTCCTGACGGCCGACAAGAACCAGCATTTCGCCCGCACCCAGATGGACGAGGAGACGCGCGATCGACGCCGGAGGTCGACTTCCGCCCGTTCATCATCGCGGACGCCGACACCGGGTCACGGCGGCGACGCGCACGTCCGGAACCTGATCCGCCGATTCGTCGAGGTCGGGGTGCCCGGCTACCACATCGAGGACCAGAAGCCCGGCGCCAAGAAGTGCGGCCACCAGGCCGGCAAGGTCCTCGTCGGCCAGGACGAGCAGAACAAGCGGCTCAACGCGGCGCGCCTGCAGCTCGACATCATGCGGGTCCCGGGCATCATCGTCGCCCGGACCGACGCCGAGGCCGCGACGTTCCTCGACAATCGCACCGACGAGCGGGATCAGCCGTTCATCCTGGGGGCCACGAATCCGGATCTGCCGAGCTACCGGGTGGGCTTCCTGGCGATCCTGAAGTCCCTGCACGACCTCGGGCTGGACGACATCCGCGGCCACCTCCTGTTCGCGGTCCCGGAGACCGAGTTGCGGCAGGCCACGACCTGGCTGGTCCGGGTCGGGCTCATGTCGCTGATCGAGCGGAATGCCAAGTGTCGCCCGCGATGCGGCGGCCGGAATCTCGATCGAACGCTGCTCGACGCGATCGACACCCGATACTCGGAGGTCTGGCAGGCAGAAGCGGGCCTCAAGACGTACGGCGAGGCCGTCGCGGACGTCCTCGAGCTCCGGATCGGCGAGGGCGAGCAGTTCGAGATGACGCTCGAGGAGTGGCGCGGCTTCGCAGGCGGCGCGGCGTTCTCGCAAGGTCCGCGAGATGGCGGACTCACTCGACATCCAGGTCGCGTGGGATCCGGAGCTGCCCAAGACGCCGGAGGGCTACTACCAGGTCCAGGGCGGGATCGACTATGCGATCGCCAAGTCGCTCGCGGCCGCTCCGTTCGCGGACCTGCTGTGGATGGAGACCAAGACGGCCAATCTCGACGACGCGCGGCGGTTCGCGCAGGCGATCCACGCCGAGTATCCCGACAAGATGCTGGCGTACAACCTGTCGCCCTCGTTCAACTGGGACACGACCGGGCTGAGCGACGACGAGATGCGCCGATTTCCCGGAGGAGCTCGGCAAGCTGGGCTTCGTCTTCAACTTCATCACGTACGGCGGCCACCAGATCGACGGACTCGCCGCTGAGGAGTTCACGACGGCGCTGCGTGACGATGGGATGCTCGCCCTGGCCCGCCTCCAGCGGAAGTTCCGGCTGCTCGAATCTCCCGTACAGGACGCCGCAGTCACTGGTCGGCGGTGACCGGCTGGATGCGGCGTTAATGGCGGCTTCCGGGCGGACCGCAGCGACCAAGGCGATGGGCAAGGGATCGACGCAACACCAACACCTGGTCGCAGACCGAGGTGCCGACCAGGCTGCTGGAGGAGTGGCTGGCAGCATGGGCGAGCCACTGGGATCGGCCGGGGACGATCCGCGTCGAGCTGCGGCCGCACACGTCGGGATCGGACCTTCTGGAGCTTCGCGTCGTCGATGGCTCGGAGGGCCCGCTCGCGACGGTGATCTTCGCCAGCATGCTGGATCGTCACGGCCTCAGCATCCTCTCGATTCGCGACCAGAACACCTCGCCGATCGTCCGCAGGCGGCGGCTGATGACGCTCATCCAGCTCTTCCTGATCCATCGCTACCATGCCGGCTCAGTGCACTACGTCACGCCGACCGAGGACAACCTCTCCCAGACACAGCGGATGAAGGACCTCGGCATCTTCACGGTCGTGAGGAGCGAGATCGGGCAGATCATCGTGGCTGACGTCGACCGGGCTGCGCGTCGCCGAGCTCTTGCTCCCCGACGGAGAGCAGCTCGCGGAACTGATCAGGAAGCCGATCCCTCAACCGGCGTAACGCTGGGGCGCATCGACCGCGCGCCCGATCGCACGAGCCGCCCTGCCGTCTGTCCTCGCGCCCAGGGCCGCGCAACGCGGCGCACTCGACGACCGACGGCGGATAATGCCATCCCGGTACTCGTCGCGACAGCGAACGTGCCCGACCACGAACGAGCCATGGTTCCCGAAAGGAGGCCGGCACGTGGACCAACGGTACGAGTGCCTGGACGGCAACGAGGCAGCGGCCCGCGTCGCCTACGCCGTCAGCGAGGTGATCGCGATCTACCCGATCACCCCCGCGTCCCCGATGGCCGAGCACTGCGACGACTGGTCCGCGGCGCGCCGGCCGAACCTGTGGGGGAACGTGCCGGACGTCGTCGAGATGCAGTCCGAGGCGGGCGCCGCTGGCGCCCTGCACGGCGCGCTGCAGAAGGGCGCGCTCGCGACGACGTTCACCGCGTCGCAGGGACTGCTGCTGATGATCCCCAACATGTTCAAGATCGCCGGCGAGCTGACACCGGCGGTGATCCATGTCGCCGCCCGGACGGTCGCGACCCATGCTCTGTCGATCTTCGGCGACCACAGCGACGTGATGCACGCGCGGACGACCGGTTGGGCGATGCTCGCGGCAGGCTCGGTCCAGGAGGCGCACGACTTCGCGCTCGTGGCCCATGCGGCGACGCTGCGCGCGCGGGTGCCGTTCCTCCACTTCTTCGACGGCTTCCGCACCTCGCACGAGATCAACAAGATCGCCGTGCTCGACGACGACGACATCCGCGCGCTGGTCCGCGACGATGACGTGCTGGCCTTCCGCGCCGCGCGGCATGACGCCGGACGCGCCGGTCGTTCGGGGGACGGCCCAGAACCCCGACGTCTTCTTCCAGGCTCGCGAGGCGTCCAACCCCTTCCACCTCGCGGTGCCCGGCATCGTCGAGGAGGTCATGGACGAGCTCGCCGCGCGGACCGGCCGCCAGTACGGGCTCGTCGACTACCACGGCGCCCCGGACGCCGACCGCGTCGTCGTCGTGATGGGCTCGGCCGGCGGGGCGGTGGAGGAGACCGTCGATGCGCTCGTCGCCGCGGGCGAGAAGGTCGGGATGCTGCGGATGCGGCTGTTCCAGCCGTTCCCCGCGGAGCAGGTCGTGGCCGCCCTGCCGCCCACGGTGCGGGCGATCGCGGTGCTCGACCGCACGAAGGAACCGGGCGCCGTCGGCGAGCCGCTCTACCTGGCGGTGGTCGCCGCCATCGCCGAGGCGATGGACGGCGACGCGCCGCCGTTCGCGACGGCGCCGCGGGTCATCGGCGGCCGCTACGGGCTGTCGTCGAAGGAGGTGACGCCGTCGATGATCAAGCCGATCTTCGACGAGCTCTCGGCGGCGCGGCCCAAGCGCCACTTCACGGTCGGGATCTACGACGACGTCACCCACCTCAGCCTGCGCGATCGACGGCGAGTTCCGGCACCCACGTCCGGCCGGCGAGGTGCAGGCGGTGTTCTTCGGGCTCGGCTCGGACGGCACGGTCGGCGCCAACAAGGCGTCGGTCAAGATCATCGGCGAGAGCACCGACCTGTTCGCCCAGGGCTACTTCGTCTACGACTCCAAGAAGTCGGGCTCGGTCACCGTGTCGCACCTGCGCTTCGGGCCCGAGCCGATCCGCTCGACCTACCTCATCGACGACGCCGACTTCGTCGCCTGCCACCAGTTCGGGCTGCTCGGGCAAGACCAAGGTGCTCGAGTCCGCGAAGCACGGGGCGACGTTCCTGCTCAACGCCCCGTACGGGCCCGACGAGGTCTGGGACCACCTGCCGGGCGGTGTCCAGCAGCAGCTCATCGACAAGGAGATCGACTTCTGGGTGATCGACGCGCTCGCGGTCGCCGACGAGGCCGGGATGGGCAGCCGCATCAACACGGTCATGCAGCCGTGCTTCTTCCAGCTCGCCGGCGTGCTGCCGGCGGACGAGGCGATCACCCGGATCAAGGGCTTCGTCGAGAAGACCTATGCGAAGCGCGGCGAGGCGATCGTCGACCGCAACTTCGCCGCGATCGACCACTCGCTCGAGCGCCTCGCCCATGTCGCGCTCGGCCGGCGTCACCAACCGTCGCGCGACGACCCCGCCCGTGCCGGACGACGCGCCCGACTTCGTCGCCCGGATCACGTCGCGGCTGATCGCCGGCGACGGCGACCTGCTGCCGGTCAGCGCGCTCCCGGTCGACGGCACGTTCCCGACCGGCACGACGAAGTACGAGAAGCGGGCGATCGCCCAGAAGATCCCGATCTGGGATCCCGCGATCTGCATCGACTGCGGCAAGTGCGCGATCGTCTGCCCCCACGCGACGATCCGGATGAAGGTGTTCCCGACGTCCGCGGTCGAGCGGCGCCGGCCGACTTCCTGCACAAGGCGTTCCGCTCGCAGGATCTCCTCGACCACCGGCTGACGATCCAGGTCGCGCCCGACGACTGCACCGGCTGCGGCGTCTGCGTCGACGTCTGCCCGGCCAAGAGCAAGACCGAGACGAGCCACAAGGCGATCAACATGGAGCCCGTGGCCGACCACCGCGACGTCGAGCGCCCGCGCTGGGACTACTTCCAGTCGATCCCGCCGCTCGATCGAAGCCTGCTCCCGCACGACTCGGTCAAGGGCTCGCAGGTGCTCGAGCCGCTGTTCGAGTTCTCGGGCGCGTGCGGCGGCTGCGGCGAGACGCCGTACATCAGGCTCGTCAGCCAGCTCTTCGGCGACCGCATGATCGTCGCCAACGCGACCGGTTGCTCGTCGATCTACGGCGCCAACCTGCCGACGACGCCGTGGACGGTCAACGCCGACGGTCGCGGCCCGGCCTGGAGCAACTCGCTGTTCGAGGACAACGCCGAGTTCGGGCTCGGGATGCGCCTCGCCCTCGACGCCCAGACCGACCACGCGCGACGGCTGGTCGAACGGCTCGCCCCGGAGCTCGGCGCGGATCTCGTCGGCGGGCTCCTCGGCGCCGCCCAGGACACCGAGACCGAGATCGTCCTCCAGCGCGAGCGGGTGAGCCAGCTGCGCGACGCGCTCGCCGGGCTCGACGGCCCACCGGGTCCGACGCCCGACACCTGCTCGCCCTCGCGAGCAACCTCGTCCGCCAGGGCGTCTGGATCATCGGCGGCGACGGCTGGGCCTACGACATCGGCTTCGGCGGCCTCGACCACGTCCTGTCGTCCGGTCGCAACGTCAACATCCTCGTGCTCGACACCGAGGTCTACTCGAACACCGGCGGCCAGGCGTCGAAGGCGACGCCGCGCGGCGCCGTCGCCAAGTTCGCGGCCGCCGGCAAGGGCACCGCCAAGAAGGACCTCGGCGCGATCGCCCGCTCGTACGGCAACGTCTACGTCGCCCAGGTCTCGATGGGCGCGAACGAGCTGCAGACGACGAAGGCGCTCCTCGAGGCCGACGCCTGGCCGGGTCCGTCGCTCGTCATCGCCTACAGCACCTGCATCGCCCACGGCATCGACATGTCGAAGTCGATGACGCACCAGAAGGACGCGGTCAAGAGCGGCTACTGGCCGCTGTACCGCTTCCACCCGTGCGAGATCGAGGACGGCAAGCCGTTCAAGCTCGACTCCGCCAGCCCGTCGATCCCGATCGCCGACTTCGTGGCGACCGAGACGCGCTTCGCCATCCTCGAGCGGACCGACCCGGAGCGGGCGGCCGAGCTCGCGGCCCTCGCCCAGGCCGACGCCGACGAGCGCTGGCGCTACTACGAACAGCTCGCCGGCATCGAACGCACCGTTCCCCACGTCCATCGACCCGACCCGGAGATCGTGCCCGAGGTCGAGAGCGACGCGGGCTACCGCTACGAGGGCGAAGGGGACGAGGCATGACGGTCGATCTGCGCACCCGCTACCTCGGTCTCGAGCTGCGCTCGCCGATCGTCGCCTCGGCCTCGCCGCTCAACGGCGAGCCGGCGATGGCGGCGCGTCTCGAGGACGCGGGCGTCGGGCGATCGTCCTGCCGTCGCTGTTCGAGGAGGAGATCGTGCCCGAGGAGATCGAGCTCAACCGGTCGCTGGAGCAGGGCACCGAGCACTTCGCCGAGGCGCTCGACTACTTCCCGGCGGTCGAGCGGTTCATCGGCGCGGCCGACCGCTACCTGGCCGCCGTCGAACGGATCAAGGCCAGGCCGCGGTGCCGGTCATCGCCAGCCTCAACGCGACGAGCACCGGCGGCTGGGTCCGCTACGCGCGGCTCATCGAGGAGGCCGGCGCCGACGCGCTCGAGCTGAACCTGTACCACGTCGCCGCCGACCCGCGCAGGACGGCCGCCGACATGGAGGCGGCCGACCTGGAGCTGATCGCCGCCGTCCGCGCGGCGGTCGCGATCCCGCTCGCCGTCAAGCTGAGCCCGTACTACTCGGCGATCGCCCACTTCGCCGCGGCGGCAATCGCGCGCCGGCGCCGACGGTCTCGTGCTGTTCAATCGCTTCTACCAGCCCGACCTCGACCTCGAGACGCTCGAGGTCGTGCCGCGGCTCGAGCTGAGCCAGCCCTGGGAGCTGCGCCTGCCGCTGCGCTGGATCGCGATCCTGCGACCGCAGCTCGGCCCCGGCGTCTCGCTCGCCGCGACCTCCGGCGTCCAGGCCGGGACCGACGTCGTCAAGGCGCTGATGGTCGGCGCCGACGTCGCGATGATGACGTCGGCCCTGCTCCGCCACGGCCCCGAGCACGTCGCGACCGTCGAGGCGGAGCTGCGGACGTGGATGATCGAGCACGACTACGAATCGGTCGACCAGCTGCGCGGCAGCGCCAGCCAGGCCACCACCGACGACCCGTCCGCGTTCGAGCGCGCCAACTACATGCGCACGCTTCGATCGTGGGTCGCGCCGCGAGGCCTGACGCCGACGGCGCCGTCCCGACCTGCGGACTCCGTCCGCGTGACCTGACCCGGCGCCTCGGTCGACGCATGGCTGCGGCGATCAGTCGTGCGCGCTTAGCCAGGCGCGGACCTTCGGCCGGAGGTTCTTGCCGGCCAGGAAGGACGCGATCCGGCGACGGTGCGCTCGCTCGTGACGCCTGACCGCATACACGACGCCGCCCGTATGATCGACGCCAGGTGAGACCGATCCAACCTCTGCGGGCCCGGCCTCTCAGCGTGCGCCGACCGGTCCGCGGGCCGGCCGGCATGCTCGACGACGCCGAACCGATCGTCTCGGAGCTGTTCAGCGTCGAGCGCCTCGAGCAGCACGCGCGCGTCGCTGGCCGAAGCCCAGACGATCACGAGCGAACCTCGGCGAGGCCGCACGATCCGACCGCGCGTGGCCGAGAACGGTCGGATCCTCCTGGAGTCGTACCGCACCCTCGCCGGGGCGATCAGGGAGGAACGCTCGATCACCCCGGCCGCGGAGTGGCTGGTCGACAACTTCCACATCGTCGACGAGCAGATACGCGAGATCCGCGACGACCTGCCTTCGCACTACTACGGCGAGCTCCCGAAGCTCGCCGAGGGCCACCTCGAGGGGTACCCGCGGGTCCTCGGTATCGCGTGGGCCTACGTCGCCCACACGGACAGCCGGTTCGACCCGGACAGCCTGCGGAGGATGGTGGGCGCGTACCAGGAGGTCGAGCCGCTGACCATCGGCGAGCTGTGGGCGGTCGCGATCAGCATGCGGATCATCCTGGTCGAGAACCTCCGCCGCCTCGCGCGGCAGATCGTGCGCAGCCGGAACGCGCGACAACGAGCTGACGAGTTGGCCGACAGCCTGCTCGGCATCGGCCGGCACAGCCCCGAGGCCGCCGCGGCCTCCCTGCGTCGGCTCTCGGACGTGACGCTGCCGACGGCCGGTCGGGTCCAGCTCTTCCAGCGACTGCGCGACCAGGACCCGGCTGCGACGCCCGCACTCGGCTGGCTCGAGGAGGTGCTCGCCGCGCAGGGCACGACGGCCGAGGAGACCGTCCGCATCGAACACCAGCGGCAGGCGGCGATGAACGTGACCGTCCGGAACGTCATCACCAGCATGCGCCTCATCTCGTGGTTCGACTGGTCCCGGTTCGTCGAGAGCGTGAGCCTGGCCGACGAGGAGCTCCAGGCGCACGGCCTGTTCGCGGGCATGGACTTCGCCACCCGCGATCGCTACCGGCACGCCATCGAGGTGCTCGCCCGGGGCTCAGGGCGGCCGGAGCTCGAGGTCGCCCATACCGCCGTTGCGATGACGGAGCGCGCGGCCGACCCCGATGCCCCGACGACCGTCGGCCAAGGGGCCGTCGTCGACCCCGGCTACTACCTGATCGCCGGCGGTCGGCCGGATCTGGAACGCGCGCTGAACGTCCGGGTACCGCTGTCCGGCCGACTGCGGCGGGCCTATGCCGCCGCCGGCATCCTCGCCTATGTCTGCACGCTGGCGCTCGTTGCGGCCCCGATCCTCACGGTGCCGCTCGTGCTGTCGGATCGCAGCGGCGCGACCGGACCTGCACTGCTTGTCCTCGCGATCCTCGGCTTCGCGCCCGCCTCCGACCTGGCGCTCGCGCTCGTCAACTGGGTCCTGACCACCCTCCTCGGCCCAAGGGTCCTTCCGCGGCTCGAGATGGCCGACGGCGTGCCGCCCGACCTGCGGACGCTGATCGTGGTCCCGACGCTCCTGACCGACGAGGCGGACGTCGAGGAACAGGTTGCCCGCCTCGAGATCCACTACCTCGGCAATCCCGACGGCGACCTGCGGTTCGCGCTCCTGTCCGACTGGCTCGACGCGCCGACCGCGAGCGTCCCCGGCGACGATGAGCTGCTCTCGACGGCCCTCGACGGCAATCGACCGGCTCAACGCCCGTCACGGCGACGCCCCCGGTGGAGGGGCCCGCTTCCTGCTTTTCCATCGCCGGCGCCGCTGGAACGAGGCCGAGGATCGCTGGATGGGCTGGGAGCGCAAGCGAGGCAAGCTGCACGAGCTAAATGCCCTCCTGCGAGGCTCGACCTCGACCGACTTCCTGACGACGGCACGCGCCGCGACAACCCCGCCGACGGACGTCCGCTACGTCGTCACCCTCGACGCCGACACCAGGTTGCCCCGGGGCGCGGTCGGGCGCCTCGTCGGGACGATCGCCCACCCGCTCAACCGCGCCGTCCTCGACCCGCAGTCCGGGCGTGTCACCCACGGCTACGGGATCCTCCAGCCGAGGATCACCCCGACGCTCCCCGCCGAGCGGGCAGCGTCGTTGTTCCAGCGGATCTTCTCCGGCTCGGCCGGGATCGATCCCTACGCCTCGGCCGTTTCGGACGTCTACCAGGACCTGTTCGGCGAGGGCAGCTACACGGGCAAGGGCATCTACGACGTCGACGCCTTCGAGGCGGCGCTGGCTGGCCGCGTGCCCGAGAACGCGATGCTCAGCCACGACCTGTTCGAGGGCACGTTCGCCCGGGCGGGCCTCGTGACCGACATCGAGCTATTCGACGAGTTCCCGTCCCACTACCTCGAGGCCGCGGCCCGGCAGCATCGCTGGGCGCGCGGGGATTGGCAGCTGTTGCCGTGGATCCTGGGTCAGGCGCGCGACGCCGCGGGCCAGCGGAGTCGGAGCCCGATACCCGCCATCGCCCGCTGGAAGATGCTCGACAACCTACGCCGAACGCTGTCCGCCCCGCTCACGCTGGCAACCCTCCTCGTGGCCTGGACGGTCCCGTCGGTGCCCGCCGCACGTGTGGACCGCCTTCGTGCTGGCGGCCGTCATCATTCCTGCCGCGCTGCCCGTCCTGGCCGGTCTGCTGCCGCGACGGCGTGGCATCTCGAAGCGCAGCCACCTACGGGCCGTCGCCGCCGACGTCGCCGATGCTGCCGCCCACGTGGGGCTGGGTCTCACGTTCCTCGCCCATCAGGCGACGCTCATGGCGGACGCGATTGGTCGGACGGTAGCGCGCCTGCTCGTCACGCGCCGGAACCTCCTCGAATGGACCACCGCCTCGCAGACGAAGGGCAGCCTTGACCTCGACCTGGCCGGTTTCTACCGGCTGATGGCCGGCGCCGTGGCGATCGCGGCCGTCGCTGCCGCTCTCGTTCTCGTCCTGAAGCCGGCGGCCATCGCGCTGGCCATGCCGTTCGTGGGCCTCTGGCTGTTGTCCCCGGCGATCGCGCGGTGGGTGAGCATGGCGCCGGCGGAATCGGCCGGTCGCCAGCTGTCGGCGGCCGACGCCGTCGCGCTCCGCCTCATCGCCCGCCGCACGTGGCGGTTCTTCGAGCGGTTCGTGGGACCCGACGACCACGCCCTGCCGCCCGACAACTTCCAGGAGGATCCACAGCCGGTCGTCGCTCATCGCACGTCGCCGACCAACATCGGCCTGTACCTGCTGTCGATCGTGAGCGCGCGGGACTTCGGCTGGATCGGCACGCACGACATGGTCGATCGGCTCGAGGCCACGCTCGCGACCATCGTCAGCCTGCCGCGCTTTCGCGGGCACCTCTACAACTGGTACGACACCCGCGACCTCGAGACGCTCGAGCCCGCCTACGTGTCTTCGGTCGACAGCGGCAACCTGTGCGCGGCGCTGCTGGCAGTCTCGAACGCCTGCCGCGAGCTGCTCGACCGACGGCCGCCGATCGAGGCCGCCCTCGCCGGGATCAACGATACGGTTCGCCTAGCGCGCGAGGCGGCCGACGCAATCGGAGACAAGCGCCGGACCCAGACCGTCACCCGGCGGCACCTCGACGAGGCGCTCGCGGCCCTCGAGCCCGGGGACCGCGTCGTCACGCGCGCGGCGTGGCCCGCCCGGCTGACCGCACTCGCGCCCGACGCCCGCATCCTCGCCGATGTCGCAGCAGCCCTCACGGCGGAGCGCGGTGAGGGTGCCGACAACGAGCTCATGATCTGGGCCGAGGCGGCGTGCCGCGCCGTCGAGAGCCACCTTCGGGACCAGGTCCTCCACGACGCGGACGAGGAGAACCCGGCCGCCGTCGCCCTTGCCCGGCGGCTCCAGGCGATCGCGAACCGGTCCCAGCAGCTGTTCGGGGAGACGGACTTCAGCTTCCTGTTCGACCCCACGCGCCAGTTGCTCTCGATCGGCTTCCGCGTCCGCGACGGGACGCTCGACCCGAGTTTCTACGACCTGCTCGCGTCGGAGGCGCGGCTGGCGAGCTTTCTCGCGATCGCCAAGGGCGACGTCCCCCCGGAGCACTGGTTCCGGCTCGGTCGGGCCCTGACGCCCGTGGGCCGCGGCTCGGCGCTGATCTCGTGGTCCGGCTCGATGTTCGAGTACCTCATGCCCGCGCTCGTCATGCACGCGCCCCCTCGGAGCCTGCTCGACCAGACCTGCAGCCTCGTGGTCGCGCGCCAGATGAGCTACGCGGCCGAGCGCGGGGTGCCGTGGGGCATCTCCGAGTCCGCGTTCAATGCCCGTGACCTCGAGCGGACGTACCAGTACTCCAGCTTCGGCGTGCCGGGCCTTGGGCTCAAGCGAGGCCTCAGCGAAGACGTTGTCGTCGCTCCGTACGCCACCGCCCTCGGCGCGATGATCGATCCCGAGGCGGCCGTCCGGAACTTCGCCCGGCTGCGCACCGCCGGCATGCTGGGGCCGTACGGCTTCCGCGAGGCGCTCGACTACACCGCGCGCCGACTACCGGAGGACGAGACCGTCGCGATCGTCCGGAGTTACATGGCGCACCACCAGGGGATGGCGCTGGTGGCGATCGGGAACGTCCTTCACGACGACGCGATGGTCAAACGCTTCCACGCGGAGCCCATCGTCCAGGCGACCGAGCTGCTGCTCCAGGAGCGCATGCCGCGCGACGTCCTCGTCGCACGCCCGCGTGCCGAGGAGGTGAAGAGCGCGGCCGACGTGCGCGACCTCGTCCCGCCGGTCCTGCGCAGATTCACCTCCCCGCACGACCACACGCCGCGGACGCACCTCCTATCGAACGGGCGGTACGCGGTCATGGTGACCGCCGCGGGATCGGGCTACAGCCGCTGGGGCGACATTGCGGTGACCCGCTGGCGCGAGGACGTCACACGCGACTCGTGGGGCAGCTACCTGTTCCTGCGCGACACGCGGAGCGGGGCGGTCTGGTCCGCCGGGCACCAGCCGAGCGGTGTGGAGGCCGACAGCTACGAAGTCCGCTACTCGGAGGAGCAGGCCGAGTTCGCGCGGCGCGACGGTTCGATCTCGACCGCGATGACCGTCGTGGTCTCCGCCGAGCACGACGCGGAGATCCGCCGCGTGTCGCTCACCAATCTCGGCTCGCACGGCCGGGAGATCGAGCTCACGTCGTACGCGGAGATCGTCCTTGCGCCCCAGGCGGCCGACGTCGCGCACCCGGCCTTCCAGAACCTGTTCGTGCAGACCGAGTTCGCGCCGGAACTCGGCGCCCTCGTGGCGACCCGACGCCCGCGCTCGCGCGACGAGCGGCAGGTCTGGGCCGCCCATGTCGCCGCGGTCGAGGAGCAGACCGGCGAGGTCATCCAGTACGAGACGGATCGCGCCCGCTTTCTCGGCCGGGGCCGGTCGGTCCGATCTCCCGTCTCGGTCATCGACGGCCATCCGCTCTCGAACACCGTGGGCGCGGTGCTGGATCCCATCTTCAGCCTCCGCTGTCGCGTGTCACTCGCCCCGGGAGCCACCGTCCACGTGATCTACTCGACGGTCGTCGCGGAGTCGCGGGAGGACGTCCTGGACCTGGCGGACAAGTACCGCGAGGCGGCCACGTTCGAACGGGCAGCCACGCTCGCCTGGACGCAGGCCCAGGTCCAGCTCCACCACCTGGGCGTGGAGGCGGACGAAGCCCACCTCTTCCAGCGCCTCGCCAACCGGATCCTGTACTCGGACCCGACGCTTCGGCCGTCCGCGACTCTGCTTGCCCGGAACGAGCGCGGCGCACCCGGGCTGTGGCCCTACGGGATCTCCGGCGACCTGCCGATCGTGCTCGTCCGGATCGACGAGGCCGAGGACATCGACATCGTCCGCCAACTGCTCCGAGCCCACGAGTACTGGCGGCTGAAGCTTCTCGACGTCGACCTGGTGATCATCAATGAGCACGGCGCCTCGTACGGCCAGGACCTGCAGGATGCGCTCGCGACGGTCGTGCGAACGAGCCAGTCCACGCTCGTCAACGAGGGACACGAGGCCCATGGCGGCGTGTACATCCTGCGCGGCGAGCAGCTCTCGGCGGAGGATCGGACGCTGCTCCAGGCGGCCGCCCGAGCCGTCCTCCTGAGCCGGCGGGGTACGCTCGCTGACCAGGTCATCCGCCTGGAGCGGCCGGACAGGATTGTCCCGTCGGCTCCGTCGGTGCCGCGGGAGCGACCGGAGCGGACGGAGGCCGCCGGATCGCCGCCGCCGGAGGACGCCGGATCGCCGCGACCGGAGCTCGAGGTCTTCAACGGCCTGGGTGGCTTCGCCGACGGCGGGCGGGAGTACGTCATCGTCCTGGGGCCGGGTCAATCGACTCCCGCGCCCTGGCTGAACGTCATCGCAAATCCGTCGTTCGGCTTCCAGGTCTCGGAGTCCGGCTCCGGCTACAGCTGGTCCGAGAACAGCCGGGAGAACCAGCTCACCCCATGGTCGAACGACCCGGTCGGTGACCCGAGCGGCGAGGCGATTTACGTTCGCGACGATGACACCGGGGAGGTTTGGGGGCCCACGGCACTGCCGATCCGGAACGCGGAGTCGACGTACGTCGCGCGCCATGGCCCTGGCTACAGCCGGTTCGAGCACGCGCGCGACGGGATCGGGCTGGGCCTCGTCCAGTTCGTGCCGCTCGACGCGTCGGTCAAGGTGTCAGTGCTGACCATCGAGAACCGTTCCGGCCGTGCCAGACGACTGTCCGTGACGGCCTACGCGGAGTGGGTGCTGGGCGCCGCGCGAGGCATGGCCACGCCGCACGTGGTCACTGAGCTCGAGTCGGAGACCCGGGCCATCCTCGCCCGCAACCCCTGGAACACGGAGTTCGGCGGTCGGGTCGCGTTCCTCGACATGGGCGGTCGTCAGCGTCAGTGGACGGGCGATCGGACAGAGTTCCTCGGCCGCAACGGTTCCCTGGCCCGCCCGGCCGGCCTCGAGCGGCGACATCGTTTCGGGGGCGCCGTCGGGGCGGCACTGGACCCGTGTGCTGCGCTCCAGACGAGCGTGGAGCTCGCCCCCGGAGCGCGGGCTGCAGGTCGTCGTGCTGCTCGGCGAGGCGGACGGGGCCGCGGCGGCGACCGAGCTGATCCGGCGTTGGCGGGCGGCCGACCACGAGGCAACCCTGCAGACCGTGAGGACGTACTGGGACGACGTCCTCGGCACGCTCCAAGTGCGGACGCCGGACCGCTCGATGGACATCATGCTCAACACTTGGCTGCTCTACCAGGCGCTGTCCTGCCGGATATGGGCGCGGACCGCCTTCTACCAGGCCGGTGGCGCGTACGGCTTCCGTGACCAGCTCCAGGATGTCGTCGCGCTCACGACTGCCAAGCGCGAGCTGACGCGCGAGCACCTCCTGCGTGCTGCGGCCCAGCAGTTCCCCGAGGGCGACGTCCAGCACTGGTGGCATCCGCCGTCGGGCCGTGGCGTGCGAACGCGCATCTCCGACGACCGCCTATGGTTGCCTTACGCGGTCGACCGCTACGTGGAGGTGACGGGCGACGTCGGCGTGCTCGACGAGATCGTGCCGTTCATCGAGGGACCGGCGCTCCGTCCCGACCAAGAGGATGCCTACTTCCAGCCGGAAGGCTCGTCGCAATCGGCGACGCTGTTCGAGCACTGCGCCCGGGCCATCGAGGTGAGCCTCGCGGTCGGCAGTCACGGGCTGCCGCTGATCGGGTCCGGCGACTGGAACGACGGCATGAACAGGGTGGGTCACCAGGGGCGCGGTGAGAGTGTCTGGCTCGGCTTCTTCCTGTTCAGCGTCCTCGCTTCGTTCCAGCCGGATCGCGGAAGAGCGCGGCGACGCCCGTGCCGACCGCTGGCGCGGCCACATGCGCAAGCTGCGACTGGCCCTCGAGCGCCATGGCTGGGACGGCGATTGGTACCGCCGCGCCTTCTTCGACGACGGGACGCCGCTCGGGTCGGCGAGCAACACCGAGTGCCGGATCGACTCGATCGCGCAGTCGTGGAGCGTCTTATCGAAGGCCGCACCGATGGGTCACGCGCGGCGGGCGATGGCCGCTGTCGAGCAGTACCTCATCCACCGCGGCGACGGGCTCGTGCTGCTGTTCACGCCGCCGTTCGACCAGTCCGACCTCGATCCCGGCTACGTCAAGGGCTACCTGCCGGGGATCCGCGAGAACGGCGGCCAGTACACACACGGCGGCATCTGGACGATCCTCGCTTTCGCGGCCCTCGGCGAAGGCGACAAGGCGGGCGAGCTGTTCTCGATCCTGAACCCGATCAACGACGCGAGCACTCGGGCCGGCGTCCATCGCTACAAGGTGGAGCCGTACGTCATGCCGGCCGATGTCTACGCCGAGGCCGCCGCACGTGGGCCGTGGCGGCTGGACCTGGTACACCGGCTCTGCCGGCTGGATGTACCAAGCCGGCGTCGAGTCGATCCTCGGCTTCCAGCTGCGCGGCACGACGCTCATCCTCGAACCCTGTATTCCACGTGCGTGGCCCCGCTTCGAGCTCGACTTCCGCTATCACTCCGCTCGGTACGAGATCCTCGTCGAGAACCGCAGGGGGTCAGTCGCGGGGTCGTCTCGGCTGAGCTCGACGGACGGACGTTGGAGGGCGAGGGAGCCGCCATTCCGCTCGCCGACGATGGCCTGACGCACGGCGTTAGGGTCGTCCTCGGCTGAGCCTGATCGTGTCTCGGCGGCGCCCGCGCCCGCGGTCATCTGGAACGGCGAATGCTTTCGACAGGCCCGGACCGGGCGCCCCGGGGTGGCTCTACCAAGGTGGCTCCATTCGTCGCGTCATGGCACCGGGGCCAGCCAGACCACTACTTCGGTGGTGCCGTACATGATCGCTCGATAGACGATCTTGCTGATCCTCCATTGGTCGTTCAGCACGGCAGCGACCAGGAGGATCATGAGCGCCACGGTGATGAGCGCCGCGCGAGCCGTTGCCAGTCCGATCCTGATGCCTATCGCGCCAGCGACGACTGCCACGACCGGAGGACTCCGCGCTTTCGCCGACGGCACCGGGGCCGGGACCCATTGCTCATTGGGGTTCTCCGACCGTGACCGCAGCGGCGTCGAGGGACGCCCGCTGCCACGCCTTGGCTGCCTCGGCGTTCCGCTCCAGCTGGGCGAGCATGGCCTCGTGGTCTTCGGCACGACGTCGCTCTTGCCACTGGCGCAGACCATCGAGGCTGCCGTGCTCGGCGAGGATCACGTGCGTCTGTTCCTTTGCCCAGTCCAGGACTCCGTCAGCAGGAACTTCCGGACGACCGCTGAACCAGGCCAACGTGGGGCGGCGATGCGGCTGCCCGTCCTCCTCGTTCGCTCGGCGCAGCAGCTCGGGGAGGAGTCCGTAGAAGTCGTCTTCTGTCTCGACATGTCCCGCGTGGACGACCCAGTCGACAAAGGCATCGAGCGCGAACACAGAGGACACCGGCGGAGCGTCCTCGACCTTGGCCGCGTTCCGATCGGCGATGGCGGCAATGACGGCGGCATCCTTCGGACGGACCCGGCCAGACAGAAGGGCAGCCTGCACCTGGGCTCGTGCCATCTCGCCGAGCTGCGCCCAGTCGGCTGACGAAATCGCGTCGGCGGGCGTCCTTCCAGCCTTCGCCATCCAGTTGCGGACGGTCTGCGCTTGCATCCCGAGGCGCGCCGATGCCGCCTCAGCGCCGATGACCGTGCCGAGGGCGATCGCCTCCGCGATCTGTTGTCGGTTGTACGCGACGCGTCCGATTACGCGGCCTTAGAGCGCATAACTGGACACGGAATCCGGGCGGAAACCCGCGAATCCAAGCACGACCGCGCACGGGAGCACAGCACGTAACTGCTGGTTATCACGCTGAATCCTTTTGGTGCAACGACTCGAGACGCGGAGAAGGCCGCTTTCACAGAGGCGCTGCGGCCGACATGCGGGTCTGACCATCAGGCCGTACGGCTAGGCATCAAATGCGGTGTCAACAAACACGGTGTTGCCATTGTGTGTCCGTGTTCTTGCGGTGCTCGCGTTCCTCCGCTCCTGAAATGTGAGCCTAGGAGGAATCGTCGACCCCGCCAGGTTTGAAGCCAGCGGGATCGACGGCGGTACGGCGGCGGCGAGGCGTTCGCCCGGAAGGCGTCGCGAACGCTCGCCGTGTGACTGGCGTGTGTCCGTTTTAGCTCAATGGCGGGGTCCCGGGCGAGCCGAGTGCCTCACAGAGTGGCTCGAGCACAGAGGTGTCACCGCCGAAATACTGGTCGAAGGGATGCTGGCCAGACTCGCTATAGAGATCAAAGCTTGGGTCCTCCGCGAAGACAGCACGGCCGACATCGATGAAGAGCACACCCGCCCCGGGAAGGTAGAACTTCACGACGCCACGTTGCGTGTTGGTCGCCGTGTCGAAATCGCCCGGTGTCCCGAAGCTGGACGAGAACTCGGCGATCTGGGTGGTCAGGACGGTCAGGCCGGTCACGGGATTGAGGACCGTCGCTTCGGTCTGCTCGCCCCTGTGGCGGCGATAGAAGTTGCCGTCCGCGTCGTAGAAGCGGACGAGGTTGACGTTCGTGTGACCGTCCACCATGAGCAGTTCGATCGGGTTGGCCGTCGTGCCGCAGAACAAACCGGAAGGCCCGTCGAAGCTCAGGACCGTCGTCCCCGAGCAAATCGCGCCCTCGCCCGTCGCCTTGCACGTCAACCAAGCGGGGATGCTCGGCGGCGTGTTGAGCGTCGGCAATGTTGGCGGGGCCGCCAACGTGCTCGCGGCAGTAACCACGGCGAGCCACGCCGACACGGTCACTGCGAAGAGCAACCGAACAATGCGTGTCATTCGTTTGGGCCGGTCGAATCCAGCCACACGCCCTGACCGTTCCAGCTGTCTCATTTCCCTGTCTCCCGTTCGTCTCGACCGCGCATCCTGTCATCTGTCAGGAGCAGGTCACGACTATTGGTCGTACCCGTCGCCGGAAATCATTCGGCGAGCCAGCCTCCGAATGATTCGGTACCGCTGGAGCGACTCACCCGCAGCACCGGAAGAACCGGGCGACGCGGAGACGAGGGAATGACCGCACGAACCATCGACTCGGACGGCGTGGACGAGCTCCGGAAGGCGCTCGCGGACGACGCCGGCTTCGAGTCCTGGTACCGGCGGTCCCTGCCGCGCGTCTACTCCTATCTCGTGAGCCGCAGCGGCGGCGACGTGGCCCTCGCCGAGGACCTCACGCAGCAGACGTTCACCGCCGCCATCGATCAGCGATCGCGCTATGACGGCCGGTCGGACACGATCACCTGGCTGTGTGGCATCGCCCGCCACAAGCTCGCTGATCACTTCCGAGCCGTCGAGCGCGACGAACGGCGCCAGAGGCGGATGGAAGTCCGCCAGATCGAGGTCGACCGGGAGGGGTCAGCGGAGCTCGGTCTGGAAGACCGGACGATGATCGCCGAGATCCTGCGATCACTGCCGGCGAACCAGCGCGCCGTGCTGGTCTTCGTGGTGCTCGACGACCTGCCCGTCGCCGAAGCTGCCCGGCTGCTGGGCAAGAGTCGGGGAGCGACCGAGTCGCTCCTGTTCCGGGCCCGCGACAGTTTTCGCCGAGCCTACGGCACGGAGGGTCGAGATGACTGACGAGCGGATCGACGCCCTCATCAGGCGACTGGACGTGACGACCGATCCAGATCCGGAGTTCGTGCGGTCGACCTATGCGTCGCTACGGCCGCGAGCGCGAGCCGCCCGCGTCAGGGACACGAGCCGGATCGGTCGCCTCGCGCGCGATCTGCATCTGGTGGTGGCCGGTGCGCGCCGGCCATCGACGGCTCGACCCGTCGGCATGATGGATCTCACCCCTGTCCTCCGGCCGACGGTGCTCAAGAGCGTTGCTGCGGCGACCGTCATCGGCGTGATCGCGGTCGGTGCCGCCTTCTTCGTAACGAGACCCGACCAGCCCGCGGTCGGCGGACCCAGCCCGTCGCCCAACGCGACGTTCAGCCCGAGCGCGCCCGCCAGTCCATCGGCCGGCCCGAGCGCGGCCGTCGTTGCACCGAGGGCGGCCGCGTGGACCGCCACCGGGAAGATGATCACGCCACGCAACGGACACATGGCCATCCTGCTCTTCGACGGACGAGTGCTCGTGGTGGGTGGCTGCTGCAACGCGGGTGACAGTCTCAATTCCGCTGAGTTGTACGACCCGGGCACCAGGACGTGGGCCTCCACCGGGAGCTTGGCCGGGCGCATCGACACCTCGGCCACGGCCACGTTGTTGGTCGATGGCAAGGTGCTCGTGGCGGGAGGCCGTAGCCCTACCACCGGCGCGTCGGCCTCCGCCGAGCTCTACGACCCGATCCGCGGCAACTGGACTGCGACCAGGTCCATGGCGGCGCCTTACTTCTCTCATTCGGCCGCGCGGCTGCTCGATGGCAAGGTGCTCGTTGTGGGCGTCCTCGATGTCGACGGCTCGCCTTCCGCCGAGGTCTATGACCCGGTCAGTGCAACCTGGACTGCCACCGGGGCCCCGCCCGTCGCTAGCGGTCTCACGGCTACGCTGCTAGCGGATGGCAAGGTGCTCCTCGCGGGCAAAGACAGCTCCCCGAGCGGACCGTCCGCCGAGCTCTACGACCCGATCAGCGGGACCTGGGCTCTCACCGGGAACATGATCACGTCTCGCTTCGGTCATACGGCCACGCTGCTGCCGAATGGCAAGGTGCTTGTGGCGGGCGGCAAGATCCCCGCCGACGGGCGAGTGTGTAGGTCGGGGTCGGGGTCGAGCCCCGTATGCCTCGGCGACCCGATAGCCTCGGCCGAGCTGTACGACCCGCAGAGCGGGGCATGGAGTGCCACCCAAGGCACGGTCGCTCCACGCGAGTCGCACACTGCCACGCTGCTGCCGGATGGCAGGGTGCTGGTGGCCGGCGGCGAGGGTGACGCCAGCACCAGCGCTGGGTTCGCGCTGGCATCCGCCGAGCTCTACGATCCGGTCAGCGGGACGTGGAGCGCAACCGCAAGCATGGCCGCCGCACACCGAGAACACACGGCCACGCTCCTGCCCGACGGCAGGGTGCTCGTGGCGGGCGGCGCGCCCTCGGCCGAACTGTACGACCCAGGCAGCGGACATTGATGTTGCCCCTTGTCGGCTATCGCGTTTGAGCCTGGTGGCAGCCGGTTATCTGACCAAGACATCGGTCACCATCCGGCCATCGTGCTAGATCTGCGATGAGGTCGTCCTGAACAGGCCTCGGGTCGATCCAATCAGGCCGTTGGCTACGAACGCGATCGGGTCGGCAACTCTCGGTCGAGGCCCGCCTCGAAGCTGAGTACGACATGCTTACGGCATCTCCGTAGATGTGGTGCGCACGTGCGTCCAGAAGTCGTCGCCGGCCATTGCGACTACGAGCCACCGACGTCATCGTCATATCGAAGCCTCGCCGAGATCTGATCTTCGGATCGGTGACAGGCGGCGAGGCTTCGCGACCCGCCTCAACACCAGCGCCGGGCGGGGCGCCGCGGAGGCATGCATGGCCCCGGACGACGCGACCAACCGTCCGCATTCGGAGCGCCTGGGTCGCGAAGCCACGCGGTTGCGTCGTCTCTTCCTGATCTCGGGGTGAACGGACGCGGCCTCGGCTCCGGTCCCGGACTCGCGATCCCGCTCCCGGTGGCGGCCAGCGCGTCCGGGACCGATCAGGTGCTCTAGCTTTCACCAGCCGACTCCGCAGCCGGTTCGGAGGGAGGTGCTCACGACTCCACCTCCGGCACTGTGGGCTCCATCGAGCGGAAGCCGATCCCGCGATAGACCCGAACCCGATCATCGCGTTCACCGGGCCGGGCGACACGCAGCCCGGGAACGACCGAGCGCAGGTTCCGACCGAACGTCTGGGCGGTGCCGCCCGGCTTGTCGTTGTCCTCGGCCCACGCCTTCCACGCCTTGTAGATGACGTCGACCGCGACCTCGTGGGTCGGCCCGGTGACGCACTGGTCGCGGACGAACGCGGCGACCGGCGAGGCGAGGTCCTGGAAGGCGAGGATCGCCTCGTCGGTGCTGGCCGGCCGGGTGAACCGGTCCTGCGCGACGAGCCGATCGAGGCCGTCGAGCGCCCAGTTGAGGATGCCCGGTCAGCTCGGCCGTCAGGCGATCCTCGAGGCCGTGGTCCTCGCGGCCGAGCCACGACTCGCGGAGGAGCAGGACGACGAACCGGTTGGCGATCGTGCCGGAGGCGTCGCCGAGCTGGGGCAGCTCGTTGCTGATGACCAGGAACCGGCTGGGCAGCTTGCCGGTCCACTGGTCGCGGTACTTGCGGTTGACGGTGATCGTGTCCTCGCCGCAGATCGCGAGCAGCCGCTCGACGACGATCGACGAGTCGCGCTTCGCCGACAGGCGGGCGTCGGAGATGACGGCCAGCGACTTGCCGATCAGCGGCGCCAGCCCGAAGTCGCCGGACAGGCTCGACAGGGTCGGGCCGGCGACGTTGGCGGGGCCGATCAGCTTGCCGAGGATGCGGGCGATCGTGCCCTTGCCGCCGCGGGTCGGGCCGACGATCAGCAGGATCTTGTGGAGGTCGAGCCGGCCGCAGATGACGTAGCCGAAGAACTCCTGCGAGCGCCGCGATCGACTCGGGGTCGTCCGGCCACAGCTCGTCGAGGAAGGCGAGCCAGGCGGCCGGCGGCGGCGCCGTCGGCGTCGTAGTCGAACGGGACCGCCGTCTGGTTGAAGTAGGCGGGCGTGTGCGGCAGCAGGAGCCGGCCGTCGAGGCGCAGCAGGCCGTTGGCGACGGCCACGACCGGCGGCGCCGTCGACGCCGATCCACGACGGCTGGTCGATCGTCTCGTCGAGGTGGACGATGGCCGCCATCGCCTCGAGCAGGTTGGCGATCTTGTGCCGGGTCGGCTGCCACGGCTTGTAGCCATCTGCTCGTGTCGAGGTAGGCGGCGCGCTCGGTGAAGTCGTAGGCCTCGCGCACGGACGGCGCGCTCCTCGCGTTCGACCCAGTGCGAGCCGCGCCACGCCACCAGCCGCCGCGCCA
>CAVVPT010000018.1:0-36778 GCA_963750125.1 uncultured Chloroflexia bacterium
GCCGTTGTACGAGGGGATTGCGGCGAGGTTCCAGTCCTTCACCACGGCCTCGTCACCGGTCACGCCATACGACGTCCAGAGGAAGTTGTTGGCCATCGCGACGTGGCCGCCGAAGAAGGCCTGGTCGCCGCCGCCGACCTTGGCGTCGTTGAACTGACCCTCCGTCATGATGAAGTGGTCCTTCCAGATGCCGTCATACATGAACTTCCAGGCCGCTTCCCAGGCGTCGGGGATGTCGACCGTCGTGCCGTCGCCGCCGGCGAGCGAGCGCCGGGTCCCGAAGTAGGCACCGGTCTGGCGGAGGTCGTCGCGCTGCGGCTCGAAGCCGCACTGGACGATGTTGCTCAGGAGTCGAAATCGGCCAGGGCCGGTGGCGTCCTTGCCGTTCTTGTCGACCGTGAGGAGCATTGCCACCTGTCGCAGGGTGTCGTAGCTCCAGTCAACCTCGGAGCCGTCCGGCATCGTGTACGTGGCGCCCCATTCGTGCGGCGGCTCGGCGAGATCGATCTCGTCGAAGAACTCCTTCTTGTACCAGAGCATCGACGGATAGAGGTCGAACGGCACGCCGACCTGGACCCCATCCTGCTGGAAGAACTCGACGGTCTTCGGGTCGTATACGCTCATGTCGTAGTTCGAGTCCGTGAGGTACGGCCCGAGGTCGAGCCACTGGCCCGTGGAACGCGCTCGAGCGCCGCCGACTCCCGACCGGGCCGACGATGTCGGGCGCGTTCGCGGCGAGCTGGGTGGACAGCGTGGCGACCGCGTCGTTATAGGTCACGACCTCGAACTTCATGCTGCTGCCGGGGTACTTGTCGGCAAAGCCGGCGGCAACCTTGTCCTCGGTCGGCTTCTGCGTGGGATCCTCGCCGGTGCCGAGGCAGCAATACCAGCGCAGGGCGGCGGGTTCAAAGGACGGGACGCCGAAGGTCTGGGCCGCGCTGGGCTCGGGTGCGGTCGAGCCAGCGGCGGGCGGCGGCGCGGCGGAAGACCCGGGCACCTGGGAAGCCGCCCGGGCGCCGACGGCGTCGTCGACTGCCCACAGGCGTTCACCAGGATGGCGCCGACGGCCAGCAGCACGAGCAGCCTGGCGGTTCGCGGGGTTCGCATCGATCGCTCCTCCTCCGGTGCGTTCATGACGCTACGAGCCGACCGGTTGTCCCGGACGCAGACCGGCCACGAGCGTCGGCTCACTGCCGCTCGGGCGATTTTCTTGAGCGCACCACGATGCGCTCGACGTAGTAGCGGGTTCGGTCGCCGCGGACGAACGTCCGGGCGAATTCAATGGGGTCGCCATCCTCATCGAAAGCCACGCCTTCGATGACGAGCGCGGGGGTACGCGGGGGCTGATTGAGCAGCCGCGCCTCGCGCGTTCGCAGCAGCACCGGTTCGAGCGATTTGCGGGCGCGCGCAATGTGCGTGCCGTACTGCCGGTCAGGACGTCGTACAGCGAGTTGTGCTCGAGGTCGGAGGCCAGGAGGCCGGGAAACCGCTCGGCCGGCAGGTGGACCTGTTCGAGCAGGAGCGGTTCCCCCGAGGCGACCCGCAGACGCTCGACGTAGACGATCGGCGAGCCGACCTCGAGATCAAGCGCGCGGGCCACGACCTCCCCGGCCGATTTCGGTCGGGCCGCCACCAGGCGGGTTTCCGGATCGAGGCCGCGCCGCTGCATCTCCTCGCTGAAGCTACGAGTGTCTGCGGAAGTCCGTTCGATGCGCGGCTTGAGCGCGAACGTTCCGCGTCCGCGTGTGCGCTCGAGCGCGACCCTCGCGCGCGAGCTCGCTCAGCGCACGTCGGATCGTGATGAGGCTGCAGCTGTAGCGGACGCACAATTCGCGCTCGGGGGGCAGCCGGTCACCGGGCGCGATCTCGCCCGAATCGAGAGCCGACTTCAGGTGGAGGTACACCTGGTGATGGAGCGGGACGGGACCGAGCTCGAGGCGGAAGCGCGCCATCGACAGACCGGTTCCTCCGTTCGAGTGGCGAATTCGGCCCTGCTGGGGCTTGGCCGAGATTGTTCATAATGTTATAAGCATTGTGTCAAGGCCCGGTTTGGTGCCGGACCGCGGCGAGGTGGGGAGGCGAGATGGGCGTCAAGGTGACGGTCGTCGGTGGCGGGAGCACGTACACGCCCGAACTGGTGGAGGGCGTGGTCCGCCGCGCCGATCGCCTGCCTGTCGACGAGCTCGTTCTGCTCGACGTCGATGCCGAGCGTCTCGCGATCGTCGGCGGCCTCGCCGAGCGGATGCTCGAAAAGGCCGGCTGGCCCGGCCGTCTCGTCAGGACGACCGATCGCGATGCCGCGCTGGACGGCGCCGATTTCGTGCTCGTTCAGCTGCGCGTCGGCGGCCAGGCCGCGCGTCTGCGCGACGAGACCATCCCACCCCGTTTCGGGGCGGTCGGCCAGGAGACGACCGGTCCCGGCGGCCTGGCCAAGGCGATCCGCACCGTGCCCGTGATCCTGGAGCTGGCCGAGGTGGTGGACCGGCGTGCCGCCGGCGGCCACTGGATCGTCGATTTCACGAACCCGGTCGGGATCGTGACCCAGGCACTGATCGACGGGGGCCACCGCGCGCTCGGTCTGTGCAATGTGGCGATCGGGATGCAGCGCTGGCTGGCCGGCTGGCTGGAGGTGGAGCCCGAGCGTGTCAGCCTCGAGCATGTCGGACTGAACCACCTCAGCTGGGTCCGGGCCGTGCGGGTGGACGGCCGCGACGTGCTTCCAGACCTGCTGACGAGCGACGCCAAGCGCATCGCCGAACACACCGGGCTGCCGGTGGACCTCGTTCGTTCGGTCGGCGCCATCCCCTCGTACTACCTGCGCTACTACTACCTCACGGACACGGTCGTGCGGGAACAGCTGGACGGCCACACGCGGGCGCAGGACGTGATGGACATCGAACGCAGGCTGCTCGAGATGTACAGCGATCCGGCGCTATCCGAGAAGCCGGCGTTGCTCGGCCAACGCGGAGGTGCGTTCTACAGCGAGGCCGCCGTCGACCTCATCGCGTCGCTGCACGACGGGCGCGGCGACGTCCAGGTCGTCGACGTCCGCAACGACGGCGCGCTGCCCGACCTGCCGGCCGATGCCGTGGTCGAGATTCCGTCACGGATCGACGGCGATGGCGCCCATCCCCTGCCCCTCTCACCGCTTGGGCAGGCAGAGCAGGCCCTGCTCCGGGAGGTCAAGGCGTACGAGCGGCTGGCCGCCGAGGCGGCCCGGACCGGGGATCGAGACACGGCCCTGCGGGCGCTTCGGGCGAACCCGCTGGCGCGGGGTGTGGCGGATCCAGGGCAACTGCTCGACGAGCTGCTGGCCGACCCAGCGGGAGTGAGCGCCACGTAGGAGGGCCACCGGCGCACGCCGGCTCCCGACCCTTCCCGCGCATTCAAGGGGCGAATGCCAACCAGCCCATGGCGGGTGGTGCTTTCGCACATTCACGGGCTGACTCGTAAGCATGCTCAAGTCCTTGGGGCAGCGATTCGTCAGCCGGTTCCGAGTACCCCTGCGCGGCGTAGAGCGCGTTGCAGTCACGATGTGCATGAACGGCAACCGGCGGCTCGGCGCGGCGCCCGGCGGCTCGGTCATGCGGCTCACCACGCTGATCGCAACGTGATATTTGCGAAACTTCGCAAAGTCCGAACCATTATTCGCACCGTGGCGGGCTGCTTTTCGGGCATCCTTAGCCGGTGCAGACGCCTCCGCAGCGCGTGACCCGCCAGGGACGCCCGCGCAACGATCCCGCGCGGCCTACGACGGCCGGCTGGTTCGCACTCATCATCTTCTTCTTCCTCGCCGGCATCGGTGCAATCGGCGCACTTGCGACGATCAGCCTCTATACCGCGCTCGCCTCGAACCTCACACCGGTCGAGGCCATGCAGGATTACGAACTGCCCGAGGAATTGATCGTCTTCGACCGCAACGGCACCGAGCTCGCCCGCTTCGGGGAGTTCAAGCGCGAGGTCGTCGAGTTCGAAGAGATCCCGCCGATCCTGCTCGATGCAACGACGGCCGTCGAGGACAAAACGTTCTGGGAGAACGCCGGCTTCGATCCAGTCGCCATCTTCTCGGCCGGCTTCGACTCGCTTCGCGGCCGCGGGCGCGGCGCCTCGACCATCACCCAGCAGCTCACGCGGATGCGCCTCCTCGACGACGACCTGCTCCGAGGACCCCAGCCGCCTCGCTGAGCGCAAGCTCAAGGAGATCGTCCAGTCGATCCGGCTCACGCAGCACTTCGGCGGGGAGCCGGGCAAGCAGGACATCATCACGGCCTACCTGAACCAGATCTATTACGGCAACCAGAGCTACGGCGTGAAGGCGGCCGCCCGCTCGTACTTCGGCATCGATGATCTCGGCGAGCTCACGCCGGCCCAGGCCGCGGTCCTGGCCGCGCTGCCGAAGTCGCCCTCGAACTACGACCTCGTGCGCAACGCCGTCGAGGAGTGTCTCGATCCCGGCGAGAACGAGGGCGAGTGCGCAGAGAGCCAGCTCGTCGTACCACCGGATACGACCGTCGTGGAGCGCCGGAACCAGATCCTTACCCTCATGGCCGAGGACGGCCGGACCCCGATGTCCGACGGCCAGTACACCGCCGACGAGCTGCTCGCCGCCCGCGACGAGCCGGTCGTCCTCGTGCCCCAGGCCACCGAGCGCTGGCAGGCGCCGCACTTCGTGTGGCGCGTCCGCGATGAGCTGGCCACGAAGCTGTGCGGCGAGGACGCCACGTGCCCGCAGCTCGACCACGGCGGTCTGCGGGTCACGACCACGCTCGATCTCGACGTCCAGAAGACCGCCGAGAAGTGGGTCAAGGCGGCGGCCGTCGTGCCGTTCCAGGACAACCCGCAGCAGGCGGCCAAGCGCCTGGGCCTCAAGTACGAGGACTGGATGGGCAACCTGGCCGACAAGCGGCTGCGCAACGGCGCCCTCGTCGCGATGGACTACCAGACCGGAGAGCTGATCGCCTACGTCGGCAGCGCCGATTACTACTCGAACAAGCACTCGAAGCGCTTCCAGCCCAAGTACGACGTGGTCGGGAATGGCTACCGCCAGCCGGGTTCGGCGTTCAAGCCGTTCAACTACGCGATCGGGATCGATTTCGGGCAAGCTCACCGCCGGCACGGTGCTGATGGACGTAGGCACTGACTTCGGCAACGACTACACGCCCAACGACGCGGACCGCCTCGAGCGCGGACCAGTCACCATCCGCAGCGCACTCCAGTTCTCGCTCAACATTCCCTCGGTCAAGGCCATGGAGGTCAACGACCCGGCGACGGTCTTCCAGCGCGCCCAGGAGTTCGGGCTGCGCTTCCGTGGCGACTCGAGCAATACCGGCCTCTCGCTGGCGCTCGGCACGCAGGAAACCCCGCCGGTCGATCTGGCCACTGGCTACGCCACGATCGCGAACGCCGGCAAGTACATCGGGAACACCTCGATCCTCACCGTCAAGGACCGCAGAGGAGAGGATGTCGTCGATCCCTACGAGCCGCCCGAGCCGACGCAGGTCATCAGCCCGCAGGCGGCCTACATCACCACGAACATCCTGGCCGGCAACACGAACCGCAACGTGAACCCGTACTGGGGCGTGTTCTCGCTCAAGGGCCCCGACGGCGACCGCCGGCCGGCCACCCTCAAGACCGGCACGAACAACGACGCCAAGGACCTCAACGCCTACGGCTTCATCGCGCCGCCGACCCGCGAACAGCGCAAGGACGGGGAGTACGCGCTGGTCGTCGGAGCGTGGAACGGCAACAGCGACAACAGCGAGGTCAGTACCGCCAACAATCCGGTGTACTCGATCGACGTCACGACGCACGTCTGGCAGGGGTTCCTCCAGGAGACGACCAAGGACTGGCCGATCCGCAATTTCCGGCGGCCCGAGGAGGGTCTGGTCGAAGTCACGATCGACCCGTTCACCGGATACCTGCCGCAGCGCGGCAGCGAGGGCGTCGAGGAGTGGTTCATCGTCGGCACCGAGCCCAAGAACCGGCTTCCGCGCGAAGCATGCGGACGCGAGGTCCTCGAGCTCCTCGCCTTCGAGTCGAAGTTCCCCAACTGGCTGGACTGGGACCGCGACTGGCTGCGCCGCGCGCGGCGTGGGCCGCGCACGGTGGGCGGTCCCGACCGCACGGCCGTCACCTACTTCTACAACAACGGCTTCAACCCGTTCGGCCGCAGGTGGGGCCCGGTCATGGGCCAGAACTGCGCCGAACCGACGCCGGAACCGTCCTGTGTCCCGCGGCCCAGCCCGGACGCGAGCGGTGTGATCCCGTCGTTCGAGCTCCCGGAGCCGTCGGGCGATGCCCCTGCACTCGTCGCCTGCGCGCCCGAAAGGGCGACACCTGAGCCGAGTGCGCCTCCGAGCGAGGAGCCCACGCCACCGCCGGAGGAACCGACGCCCGAGCCGACGCCGACGCCGACGCCGACGCCCGAGCCGACGCCGACGCCGACGCCCGAACCGACGCCGACGCCGACGCCGCCGGACAGCCCCGCCCCGCCTCCGGCCTGATCGGGGCCGGGAGGGGTGGCGATCGAGCTCGCCGGGGTGACGGTCCGCCGCGGCGGCCGCACGATCCTCGGGCCGCTCGACTGGACGGTCCGCGCGGGCGAGCGCTGGGCCGTCCTCGGCCCGAACGGCTCGGGCAAGACCACCCTGCTCCAGGTCGTGAGCCTGTACCTGTGGCCGACCGCGGGCACGGTCGACGTGCTCGGCGGGCGGTTCGGCCAGATTGACGCCCGCGAACAGCGCCGCCGGATCGGCTATGCAGGGAGTGCACTCGAAGCCGAGATGGACGAGAGGCTCAGCCCATCGCAGCTCGTGCTCAGCGCGCGGCACGCTGCCCTGGCGCCGTGGTGGCACGTCTACGAAGAGGCCGACCGGGCTCGTGCCGCCTCGCTCATCGAGCGGTTCGGGATCGTGCACGTCGCCGACCACCCGTTCCGAACCCTGTCCAGCGGCGAGCGGCGGCGCGTGTCGATCGCACGGGCGCTCATGCCCGACCCCGACCTGGTGCTGCTCGATGAGCCGGCCGCCGGGCTGGACCTCGGCGCTCGCGAGACCCTCATCCGCGACCTCACCACGCTCGCGGTAGAGCCGCGGCCCGAGTCGATCGTGCTCGTGTCGCACCACGTCGAAGAGATCCCGCCGGGGTTCGGACACGCGCTGGTCCTCGCCGCCGGCCGGCCCGTTGCGGCGGGGCCGATCGAGGAGGTGGTCAGCGGAGATGTGCTCGGGCGGGCATACGGAATGCCGATCGGGGTCGAGCGACGCGACGGCCGGTACTGGGCGCGCCAAGTTGGCTGACGGGGATTTCCGGTTTGTCCCCACGACGGATTTGTCAAATGCTCATCGGGTGAGCACACGTCAGCGTGCCATTGATCCGTCACGCATGCGCCAGCGTGAGCCCAGGGGCGAATCGGTGCCAGAAGTTCACCCTCACGGGCATCTGACGAGAACTCGCTGACGAACGCTCGTGGGGCGAGCATTTGACAATTTCGCGAGGCGTCACGCCTCGCTTTCTCGGCAGATGCGCTCGACCGAATGCATCTGCCACGGACTTCTGGACGAATGCTGAAAGGGGCGAGCATTTGCCGGAACGTCGGCTCCGGCACGGGCGGGACGGAGCCCTGACACGCGACCGTCATCGAGAAACGGCAGGATAGGCACATGACCACGACCACGGCGACGATCGATCTGCCCACGACAACCCGGACTCCGGGCTGGGCGGGCGCATTCGCCGGGTTGATCGGCGCCGCCGTCGCGCTCGGGGTGAGCGAACTGATCGCGGGGCTGCTGTCGCCCGGGTCGTCGCTGATCGCGGCGATCGGCCAGACGATCATCGATCTCCAGCCGCCCGGCGCGAAGGACTTCGTGGTCGCCCTGTTCGGGACGAACGACAAGCTCGCGCTCGAGGTCCTGCGTCGCGGGCACGGCGCTGGCCATCGGGGCACTGCTCGGCTATCTCGGCAGGGACCGGTTCGCGATCGCGGGCGGCGGCTTCGTTGCCTTCGGCATCGTCGGCTTCCTCGCGGTCCTGCGCCTGCCGCTCGCGTCGCCGGCGATCGGCGCGCTGAGCGCCGGGATCGCGGTCATCGCAGGGATCCAGGTGATGAGCTGGCTGATGCAGACGGCGCGCCGGACGGACACAGCGGACCCACGCGCCGGCATGCCCGATTGGAGCCGCCGGAACCTGCTGCTCACGGGTTCGGCGATCGGGGTCGCCGCGTTGGCCGGCGGAGTCGTCGGCCGGATGTTCGGGGCGCGCTCGAGCACGGCGCCGCCTGAGGCCAACGACGAGATCCCGCCCGCCTCCGAGCTTGTCGCGGCCCTGCCGACGAGCGCCGACCTGTCACCGCAGGTCGCCGGCCTCACGCCGATCGTCGTGCCGAACGAGACCTTCTACCAGATCGACACCGCGCTCCTGACGCCGATCGTCGACAGTGGCACGTGGCAGCTCCGGATCCACGGCATGGTCGACCGCGAGACGACGCTGACCTGGGATGAGCTGCTGTCGATGCCGCTGTTCGAGCAGTACGTGACGATCGCGTGCGTGAGTAACGAGATCGGCGGCAAGCTCGTGGGCAACGCGAAATGGACCGGGGTGCGCTTGCGCGAGGTCCTCGACATGGCCGGTGTCCAGGCCGGCGCAGATCAACTCGTCGGCCGCTCGGTGGACGGCTGGACCGCGGGCATGCCGACTGCCTGGGTCATGGACCCGGCCCGCGAGCCGATGATCGCGGTGCGCATGAACGACGAGCCGCTGCCACCTCGTCACGGCTTCCCGGCGCGGCTGATCGTTCCCGGCTTGTACGGCTACGTGTCGGCGACAAAGTGGCTGGCGGAGCTGGAGCTCACGACGCTCGATGCGTTCAATGGTTACTGGGTGCCGCTCGGCTGGGCCAAGGAAGCACCGATCCTCACGCAGTCGCGGATCGACACGCCGCGCGGGGGTTCGGTGGCCGCCGGCCCGGTCCCGATCGCGGGCGTCGCGTGGGCGCCGGACCGCGGCGTCTCGAAGGTCGAGGTCGGCATCGACGGGCAGTGGCAGGAGGCCCGCCTGTCGTTACCGATCTCGGACGCGACATGGGTCCAATGGGTCTACGACTGGAACAGCACACCGGGCAACCACCATATCGAGGTGCGTGCCACCGACGGCACGGGCGAGGTCCAGACCGACCAGCGCACGGCGCCCGCGCCGGACGGGGCGCGCGGCTGGCACTCGGTGGACGTGTCCGTCGGTTAGCCCAGTACGCGAATCGGTATAGAGTCGAGCCATGCCGCGACGCCGCTTCATCTTCGATCCACCGGAGCGCTTCGTGACCGGGACGGTCGGGCAACCAGGCCAGCGCACCTTCTTTCTCCAGGCACGCGACGGTGGTCGCGTGGTCAGTGTTGCCCTCGAAAAAGTCCAGGTTGCGGTCCTTGCCGACCGCCTCGGCCAGCTGCTCGTCGAGCTCGACAAGCGCGGGATCGCGCCCGAGGAGCCGATCGATTCGAGCGCCGAGGACACGAGCCCGCTCGACGAACCGATCAACGAGGCGTTCCGTGCCGGGGCGCTGACGCTCGGCTGGGACGGCGACGCCGAGCTGATCCTCGTCGAGGCGCGCGCCGAGTCGGAGGATGGCGAGCCGATCGACCCGGACGAGGACGACGATGAGGACGAGGACGGTCCCGACCTGCTGCGCGTGCGCATGACCGCGGACGCCGCCCGGAGCTTCGTCGAGCGTGCGGTCCGCATCGTCGCCTCTGGCCGTCCACCGTGCCCGTTGTGCGGCCAGCCGCTCGATCCGACGGGCCACCTCTGCCCGCGCCGTAACGGCCACTACGTCAACTGACCAGCCCGCGGATGCCGGACCCGGTGACTGCCCTGCGCATCCTGCGCGAAGGCGAGATCGAGATCGTTGGCCGCATCGTCGGCTCGTCGAACAACGCGATGCTGGCCACGGTCAGCGTCCCCTGCCCCGATCCCGAGCCGGCCGAATCGCTCCACGCCGTCTACAAGCCGACCGCCGGTGAGCGGCCACTCGACGACTTCCCGGATGGGACGCTGTCCCGCCGCGAGGTGGCGGCGTGGCACGTGTCCGAGGCGCTCGGCTGGGGCATCGTCCCGCCGACCGTGCTGCGGGACGGGCCGTTCGGCGTGGGCATGCTCCAGCAGTACATCGAGCTCGATCCGACGGTCGACGTGGTCGAGCTGATCGTGTCCGACGATCCGCGCCTGAGACGGATCGCAGCGTTCGATGCAGCCGTCAACAACACGGACCGGAAGGGCGGTCATCTGCTGCCGGTCGACGGCGGGGCGCACGTGTACGGCGTCGACCATGGGGTGTGCTTCTCACCGGTGCCCAAGCTGCGGACCGTGCTCTGGGGCTGGCGCGGCGAGTCGTTCGACGATGACGAGCTGGCGGGTTTCGACCGGCTGTGCGGCGCGCTCGCCGGCGACCTCGGTGTAACGCTGCGCGGCTTGCTTTCCTCCACGGAGGTCGAGTCGACGCGGCGACGAGTCGAAGGAATGATCGCGAAAGACGCTGGCCAATGCCCTCGCCGCACTGGCCGGCGGTGCCCTGGCCGCCGTTCTAGGAGGGCGGCACCAGCTCGACCACGACCGAGCCGGTGACGTTCGCGACCGTGCTCGAGCCGCTGGTGTCGCGCCAGTCCTTGACGCTCGCGGGTGTCGTATGCCCGTGCAGCCACAGCGGCGGCCGCGCCCGATCGAGCAGCCAGCGGTAGGCCGCGTATCCGAGGTGATACGGTCCGTGGCGGTATCGCCGACACCGCGGGGTGGTGCGTGACTCAGCACGAGCACCGGCGCATCGCCGTGTCGGAGCCGTCGCACGAAGAGCTGGCGGGTGGCGCGGAACACGTCCCACCACGCCCCTCGCTCGTTCCGCAACGCCGCCCCATCGGACGGGAGGCCGGGCCACGAGAACGGCGCGACGGTCACGCCGCCGATTCGAGCGAGGCGGCCACTCTTGAGCGCGGTCGGCGCTTCGGGGACGGATTCGCGCCACTGGCCGCCGTGGTCATGGTTGCCGCGAACGAAGGCCACCGGCGTGTGGAACGCATCAGCGAGGAACCCGAGGTACGAGGGCTCGAGGTCGCCGCATCCGACGATGGCATCGAGGTGGCCGATCGCTGCCCGGTTCACCTCGTGATCGAGCGCGGGATCGGGCGCATCGGACACGGCGAGCAGGCGGATCGGTGCCCCGTTCCGCCCGTCGAAGGCGCGCGGATCGGGCCATACGACCGTGAGCCGGCGGGTCATTCGGTGCCTTCGGCGTCCATGCTGCCGTCCGGGTTCTCGACGCTCTGCGGGCCGATCCGGTCGAGCGGCTCGTCGCGGGCCAGGTCGGTGCTCGGCCGGTTGCCAGTGGCCGCGGTCCGCAACGAGCGGGATTCGGCCGCCATCGGCGCCAGCGAGACGATCGGTTCGGTCCGCCGGGCACCTGGTGGCACGAGCTCGGTGATGTTCGCATCGATGTCGACCTGGCCGATGTAGTTCGCGAGGCCGACCCGGTTGTGGCCGTCGGTCACCCAGTAGGACCCGCTGTACTTGAGGACGTCGATCGGAGGGAGGGTCGCCAGGCGATCGCTGGCACGCCGGAGCCGCTGCCAGCGTCCCGCCCAGTTGCGCCCGCGGAACTGCTTGAGCGGGAGGAAGTCGCCCCCACGCTGCGCTCCCCCACCGACGGCCGTTCCCGCGATGTCCGCTACGTCGATCGACCGCAACCCGACCTGTACGGGTCGTGCCGCGTGGGCCTCTGGATGGACGTCCATCAGGTACGGCAGTGGCTGGGCCCCCATCCGTCGGACGCGGCGGACACGGGCGCCCGGACGCTCCTGCCAGGTCCGCTCGGCTGAATCGAGGGCACTGCTGACGCGGCCGACGATCGGCTCCGTGGCAGCTTCCGCTCCGCCAATGATGGCGCCGACCGCCCGGCCTGCGGGACCATGGATCAGGCGTTTCGAAGCCGACGCGGGCTCCGCCTTCGGCTGCCCGGCGTCGGTTTCGTGTTGGTCGCCCACGGCGCCAGCCTAGGCGAAATCCGTCAACGTGCCTCCACGGCCTCCACGGCCAAGCCGGACTTCGCAAGCTCGTCGGGCGCGGGCTCGAGCTCGAGGGCTGGTGACGACGTCCGACGCGCCGATGCTCCGTGCGTATTCAATGAGGGTGTCCGGCTTGTCCGTCTCGGGCAGCCAGCCGTAGGCGTCGATGCCGGCCTCCGCCAGGGCGCGGACGCGTCGAGCGAGCGGCGCCTGGCCTGCGGCATCGAGGTCGGCCGCAGTGAGAAGCGGCGGCGCCCCGCGGTCCGGGCCGTCGCTGGCGAATTCCGTTGGGAGGGGCGATTCGAGCGGCGAGGCCGTCGCGCCGACGTCGTACAGGACGACCCGTGCGCCGCGCTCGAAGCCAAGCTCAGTGGCGCGCTGGACCACCGGGTCGGCAACAGGCTCGTCATTGACGACCGCAACGATCGTGGTCGGCTGGGTGTTCATGGGTGATCCTCCGTCGCGTCTGCGGCCCGATCAGCGTCCTCCGCACTGCGTTGCGCCCGCATCAAGCCCGTGTCGGGAGGCGTGCAACCCCGATCCGCCCTCTGCCGGGTCCCGCGCGGGCGTTTGGCTCGTTCAGCGAGCCAACCGGCCAATGGGAGCCTCGCCATCCGTCCTGTGGCTCACTGGGCGAACCATCTGGCGATCCCGGCCGACGTCATCCGCTGGCTGGCTCGTCCGCCGTGCCAAATATCACCCGACGCGGGCCTCGTTCGCCCGTTGGCTCGTTTGGCGAACCACGGGCCGGCGAGCCAGGGCCGGCGAGCCACGGGGCGGCGAGCCACGGGCCGGTGAGCCACGGGCCGGCGAGCCACGGGCCGGTGAGCGTCCTTGGGCCTTACGCCCGCAACGAGTCCGTCGGGGCCAGATTCGCTGCCCGAACCGCCGGGTACAGCCCGGCGATCGCCCCGACTGCCGCGGCGCCGAACACCCCCGCCACGCAGCCGGCGATCGGCAGCGCGACGACCCACGCCTGCGACGTGGCGTAGGCCGCCGCGACCGCCGATCCGAGGACCGCCCCCACGACCCCGCCCGCCCCCGCGAGCAGGACCGCCTCACTGAGGAACTGGCCGACGATGTGCCCGCGCGTGGCGCCCAGCGCTCGGCGCAGGCCGATCTCGTTGCGCCTCTCGAGGACGGCCATGAGCATGACGTTGGCGATTCCGAGTCCGCCGACGAGGAGCGCGACCGCACCGAGCCCGAGGAACAGCGTCGTGAACGCCGTCGCGGCGGCGGCTCGCGCTTCGATCGCGTCCGACGGCCGACTCACGAGCACCGCCTCCGGGCTCTCGGGGTTGGATGTCGCCGGAAGCACGGAGCGCACGTCGTCGAGCAGGTCGTCCGCTGCGCGGACATAGATCGTCGTCGGCGACGCCTCGGTGTCCAGGTACTCGCGCGCAGCCTCCATGCCAACCAGCGCCGAACGGTCGATCTCGGGTGCGAGTGGCAGCGGCTCAAGGATGCCGACGACAGCCCACCACCGGTCGGCGATCCAGACGAGCGGCTGGCGCTCGAGGGAGGTGATCCCGAGGCGCTCTGCCGCCAGCGCCCCGAGCACGACCGTCGGGTAGCGGCCGACCGCGTCGTCGATGAACCGGCCGGCCGCCAGGCCGCCTTCGAGCGTTTCGAGCAGCGAAGGGTCGGCGCCCTGGACCGCGATGCCGCCCGTCTCCCCCGACGGGATGCGGTCGGTTCGCCTGACCGTGGCGCCGGTAAGCGACACGGCCGAAACGCCCTCGACCGGGCCGATCCGGCCGATCATCGAGGTGGCCTCGTCCGGCAGCCTGGCGTCCTCGCCGAACATCGTCTGACCAGGTGCGACCGTCAGCAGGTTCGAGCCGATGCGGTCGAGCTCGGCCAGCAGGGTCGCCCGGCTCGAGTCTGCAATGCCGAGCACCGCCACCATCGCCGCGATTCCGATCGCGATTCCAAGTGCGGTGAGCCCCGATCGGAGCCGGCGTGCCCCAAGGCCGCGCCCCGCAATGCGGCCGAGGTCGACGAGCCCGAGACGACCACCCGCGGGCCGGGGTCGGGGCGCAGCCAAGGCCGTCATGCGGCCACCTCCGTGTCGATCAACCCGTCGCGGATCTCGATCCGGCGCGGCAGCGAGGCGGCGATCTCGCGGTCGTGGGTGATCACGAGGATCGTGGTGCCGTCCTCGGCCTGCAGCTCGCGGAGGAGCTGGAGGATCGTAGTACCGGTGACGGTGTCCAGGTTGCCGGTCGGCTCGTCGGCGAGGACGAGCGCGGGGCGTCCCACGAGGGCCCGGGCGATCGCCACGCGCTGCCGCTCCCCTCCGGACAGGGCGCCCGGCCGGTGCGTCAGCCGATGCGAGAGTCCGACGCGTTCGAGCGCCTCCGCGGCGGCCGCCCGCCGTGCCTTCCCGGGGATGCCGCGATAGAGCAGGCCATCCGCCACGTTGTCGAGCGCGGTCTCGCCCTCGAGCAGGAAGAACTGCTGGAACACGAACCCGATCCGCCACGCCCGCAGGCCGGACAACTGCCGGTCGGACAGGCCGGCCAGGTCGTGCCCGGCAATCCGCACGGAGCCTTCGTTCGCCCGGTCGAGCGTGCCGATCAGGTGGAGCAGCGTCGACTTGCCGGAGCCGGACGGTCCGACGATCGCGGCCAGCTCCCCCTCCTCGACTCGCAGGTCGACCCCGCGGATGGCCTCCACCGGCGGCGTTCCGGGGTAACGCTTCGTGACCCCGGCCAGCTCGACGACGGAGCTCATGAAGGCACCGCGACGTCGTCGCCCTCGTCGAGCCCGTCCGTGCGGACCTCGACCCACCCGTCCTGGAAGATCCCGAGCTCGACGCCGACAAGCGTGCTCGCGCCGTCTTCGGCGACGCGTTCGACCGCGTAGCCGCCTTCGAGCAGCGCAACGAGCGCGTTGACTGGCACCGCGAGGACGTCCTCGCGGCTCTCGCTCGTGATGCGGACCTCGACCGGCGCCTGCTCGTAGCTCGCCGCGCCTACGGGCAGCTGCAGCGAGATCGTCACGGCCACCGTCGGGTCGGACTGGTTCCCGAACTCGTCGGTTGCCGCTTCGGCCACGGTCCCGATCTCGCTCACGGTCCCGGTGACAGTGGATCCGTCAGGCAGGTCGACCGCCACGTCGTCCCCGACCGCAACCAGGTCGACAGCGTCAGCCGCGAGGTCCACCGTCACGACACGCGTGTCCGACGTCCCTTTCAGGACGGCCTGGCCGGGCGGCGCCTGGAGACCGACCTCGACCGGCAGCTCGGTCACGCGAACCGCGCCTGGCGCGAACACGATCTCGCCGGGCGCGATCATTCCGTCGACGGTCATCCCGTTCGCCCGCTGCCAGCGCTTGACGGCCGCGGTCGTGGCGTCGTCCCACTCGCGGTCAACGTCGAACCCCTTGTGCGTGTAGCCAAGCGCCTTGAGGTTCTCCTCCAGCTGCTTGACGTCGGCGCCGTTCGACATGTCGGGCCCGAAGGCGCGCCACGCCGGGCGGCTGCCGAACAGCAGGACGGGCCGCCGCTTGCCGTCGATCTCGTACAGCTGATCGCCGCGCCCGAGGATCGCACCGAGGTCGGGCAGCCGGGTCAGGGTGCCAGTGAGCCCGTTGAGGACCTGCGTCTCGCCGGTGTAGCCCAGCGTCCCGTCGAGGGTCTCCTCGATCGTGAGGGTGCGTCGCTCTACGGCTACGGCCTTACGGTCAGTGTCCTGCGGCTCTGCGCTGGTCTGGCCGCCGCTCGCGGGCATCGCGCCGAGGATCCCCGTGGATGCCACGCCGACGACCACAACGCCAACGGCGGCCAGCCCGATGCCGGCCCGAACGAACCCACGGCGGGTCATGGCTGCACCTCGGTGCTCGGCCCGCTCTCGCCGCCGCCCGGCGCAACATTGGTGCCGCTGCCCGGACGCATCTCGCCGAGCAGCTCGCCGCACGCGTCCTCGGCCGCCTGGAACTCGTCGGAGCGCGGATCGAACTTCGGTTCCTCGCCGTCCTCACCCGGGCCGCCGATCATCACCCGGCCGCCGCTCTCGAACTGCGGATCGGGCATGTCGATCCCGTGCTCACGCATGCACTGCGCGAAGGCCAGCATCGCGTCGCGCTGCTCTTGGGGGATGTCGCCCGGCTTTCCGAGGCCTGTCGGCATCAGGTCCTGGCACGCCTCCTGTGCCTCCTGGAGCTGCTCGCGGTCAAGGCCGTCCGGGCCACCGGCTCGGATCGAGAACGACATCTCGCCGTTGCCGCCGACCTGCGGGTCGGGCATGTCGATGCCGTGCTCGCGCATGCATTGAGCGAATGCGAGCGAAGCCTCCTCGGGATCGACGGAGGCCTGGGGCTCCGCCGACGACGCGGGTTCGGGCGATGGACTGCCGAGACTCGCCACGCCGGACGGGTTCGCCGACAGACCCGAGCACGCGGCAAGCGTTGCGATCGCAACGAGGGCAAGCACGATCGGAAGGCTTCGATTCATGGCTGGTGACTCCATGCGAGGTGGTGGTGCATGGAGCCGTTCTAGTGAGCGTCCATGAAGGTCGCCTGAAATTTCGCCCGGTAAGCGGCGACTCAGCCCAGCGGGAGCCGAACCTGCAGACAGGCGCCGCCCTCCGGGCGGTTCGATGCCTCGATCGCGCCACCGTGCCGATCGACGATCCAGGCCGCGATCGCGAGGCCCAGCCCGGTGCCGACGGCATGCTCGCCGGGCGCCCGCCAGAAGCGGTCGAAGACGCGCGGGAGGTCCCCTGCACGGAAGCCGGAGCCAGCATCCTCCACGCGTATCCGGGCGGTGCCTCCGTCCGCGCGCGCCGAGACATGCACGACCGAGCCGCGTGGCGCATGGCGGATCGCGTTGTCGACGAGGATCCGGACGAGCTGCCGGAGCCTCCCGGCGTCGCCGTTCAACGGGAGCGGCTCCGCATCCGCCTCGATCCGCACCTCTCGTTCGGAGGCGAACGGCGCGAGGCTGGTCGCCGCATCCAGGGCCACTTCGCCGAGGTCGGTCGCTTGAATCGCAAGCTCCACAGCACCCGAATCGGTTCGGGCGAGGAGCAACAGGTCGTCGACGAGCGCGCCGAGCCGGTCGGTCTCCGCTTCGATGTCGTCAAGCGCCGCACCCACGTTAGAGACCGGCTGATCGGCGTGCCGCCGGAGGTGCGCGACGGAGCCCTTCACCACGCTCAGGGGCGTGCGCAGCTCGTGGCTCGCGTCCGCGGCGAAATCCCGTTGGCGGCGCATCGCGTCACGGATCGGGACGAGGGCGCGCTCGGCGTACAGCCAGCCGACGCCAAGGGCGAGGGCCAGGACGAGCACTCCGCCGACCGTGAGGACCGTGAGCAGCACGGCCAATGCCCGTTGCTCAGCGATCCGGTCGGCCACGACCTGAATGACGAACGGCTGGTCGCCGACCATGACGCGATGCGACAGGATGCGGACCGGTGTGCCGTCGACGCTCGCCAGCTCGATCGACTCGCCGGCGGAACGCGCTTCGGCCACGCCGATCGTGTTCGGAAGCTGCGCGTCGAACACCGCCTTCACGTCGGGAAACGCGGCGTCGCCCGGCCCGACGACGAAGGCGAGCGTACCCGCGGCCGATCCACCGACAAAGCTGACACCCGGCCGTGTCGGGTCGGCCGAGACGATGGTGTTGAACGATGGGCCGCCCGGCGCCAGCACGGGTGGGGGCGCGGCGGCAAGCAGCGCGATGCGTGGTTCGAGGATGCCTGCGCGTTGGCGGAGCTGCTCGATGGCCGCGGACTCGAGGCTGTTCGCGACCGCGACGTAAATCAGGGTCCCAAGCAGCACGAGCACGGCCAGGGTCGAGCCACCACTCCAGGCGAGGAGCCGCCAGCGGACGCGGCGAACGAGCGTGGCATCGGAGACGGGCCGCGCGTTCACGTTTCAACCATGCGGTAGCCAATGCCCCGAACGGTTTCGATCCGCGCGGCGCCACCCGGACCGAGCTTCCGCCGCAGGAACGTGATGAAGGCATCGACCGTGTTCGGGGTCACGGCGACGCCGAATGGCCAGGCCATGTCGAGCAGCTGGTCGCGGCTCAGCGCGTGGCCTGGATGGCGCAGGAGGCACTCGAGGAGCGAGAACTCCCGGAGGGTCAGATCGACGGGCCGTCCGTCGACCGTGACCCGTCGTCGCGACTCGTCGAGCGCGATGGGGCCGCTGGCGAGGATCGCGCCGTCTTCCCGCGCGGGTGTGTCCGCCCCGCGCCGTGCAAGCGCGCGCAGCCGTGCAGAGACCTCCTCGTAGGCGAACGGCTTGACGACGTAGTCGTCGGCGCCCGCATCGAGCCCATGGATCCGGTCGGCGACGCCGTCGCGTGCGGTGAGCATCAGGATCGGGACGCGGCAGCCCCAAGCGCGCATCCGCCGGGCGACCTCGAACCCGTCGACGTCGGGCAGGCCGACATCGAGGATCAGCGCGTCGAAGCGGCCGCCGGCCTCGACGAGCTCGAGCGCCTCGCGACCGCCTGCCGCGAGGTCGACGACGTGGCGTTCCTCGGCCAGGAGCCGCTGGAGGAGCCGACCCAGCCGGGGATCGTCCTCGACGATGAGCACGTGCACGTCCCGGTTCTACGGTCCGTTTCTGAAGGTTCTCTGAAAGCGGCCGTTGCGGGCCGGCCCCGGGCTTGGCTCACGCAACGAACCAACCGGCGACCGGGGCGGGTGTCGTCGTCTGAATCGTTCGCCGAAGCGAGCCGTTTGGCGGTCGAGACCGGATTCGTGCGCCATTTGGCTCGCACGACGAGCCAAACGGCCGCTCCCGCCCTTGCCGTTCGCTGGTTGGTTCGTTCACCGAAACAAGTGCGGCTGCGCTCAGCTCTGGAACGCCCAGCGTTCAATTCGACCGCCAGAACGGTCCCGAACCGTCAGCCTGAACTCGGGGCGAGCCATTCGACAGCTCGACCGGCTGTGTTGAACGGGATCATTTGACAGAACGCCTGTTCGGCCTCAGGATTCCAGTTGTCAATCCGCAGCGAGGGCCAACGGTCGAGCGACCCGAAAGACCGCTCCCGTCGCCAGCTTCGGATCCGCGCCACTCCGGCCCAATACCGGCCGTGACGAGCGTAACAAGTGCCGCGCAGGCCGCCCAAAACGTGAGCGTGCGCGAGAGAAGGGAAATCGAAGAACCAACGTGCTTTCACGTACAACCACTGCGTCCCTCGTCGGACGCGCCAGTTCCATGCGTCGCCAGCGGCGACGCGTCATCCACTCGAACCGGCCCTACTGCCGGACGAACGGCTGCGCCAGCTTCCTCGAGCTCGACCCGATCACCGGGACGGCCAGCTGCCCGATCTGCGGGTACGTGCTGCGCCCGCACTGAGCGGCTGTCGGCCGACGCGGCCAGAGTCGAGCGTTACGGGGCGTCTTCGGGCTTCTTGATCTCGATGGGACCGCCGACGTTCGAGAACTCGAAGTTCGTCGTGCCGGTGACCGGGACGCCGTTCGGGTCCGTCGCCGAGAACGCCGTCTTTGCGAGCACCGGCGTGCCATCCTCCTCGACCCAGATGTCGAACGCGTCGTACTGACCCGTGCCGCCCGCGGCGGGCGCATACGGGATGGACCGGCTCGCAGTCAGATGGTGCAGGTCCCGGCCATCGACCGCTTCGACCCCGACATACAGCAGATCAAGCGGGTCGGTGACGATTCGCATGTTTTGCACCAGGCCGGCCAGCTCCGCTTCGGCCGCCGTCGACGGGACCGCCGCCCACTCGTCGTCGCCCTGGCGCACGTAGGCCGTGTCGCCCAGGACGACCATGTTCATGTCCACCGCAGTCGTGCCAGTGGCGAGGTGCATGGTGATGTCGAGGTCGTCGCCGGAGAAGTCGCCCGACAGCGTCGCCTCGACGTCGCCGACCGGCGTCGTCGCGGTGGCCACCTGCTCGAGGTGCATGACCAACGGATCTGCGGCCAGTGCCGCGACGAGCGCCTCGGCGTAGGGACCGCCCGCGTCGGCCAGCGGCGGCTCCTCGGGCGGGGCCGCCTCGCTGGTCGGAGAAACGGACGGTGGCGCGTCGCTCGCGGGCGCGGGCGTGAGGACCGTCGAAGGCTCGGGTGCTTCGTTTGCGGCCAGGGGCGCCGCGCCCCCGCAGGCGGTGATCGTCACGGCGAGGAGCACCACCGCCAGGAACAGGGGGCGCGCCACCATCCCTGCCATCATGCACGAACGTCGCATCGCGCGAGATGCCCCGAACGGGCCATGACCGGCCGACGCATGCTCAGTGCATGCAGCCCCTGGATCGCGCCAGGCTCGAAACGCTCCTTGAAGCCGAGCAAGCGCGCTTCGTCGCCGAACACCCGCGGTCGAAGGTGCTGTTCGAGCGCGCGAGGGCATCGCTCCACGACGGCGTCCCGATGAACTGGATGGTCCGCTGGGCGAGCCCGTTCCCACCCTTCGTTGAGACGGCCGAGGGCGCGTCGTTCCGCTGCGTCGACGGCCACGATTACATCGACTTCTGCCTTGGCGACACCGGCGCGATGGCCGGGCACGGCGCCGCAGCCACGATCGAGGCGGTCGAGCGGCAACTGCGCCGCGGCATCACCCACATGCTCCCGACCGAGGACGCGATCTGGGTTGGCGAGGAGCTCCAGCGCCGCTTCGGGTTGCCCTTCTGGCAGTTCACCCTGTCGGCCACAGACGCGAACCGCTTCGCCCTGCGGCTCGGCCGGCAGATCACGGGACGGTCAAAGGTCGTCGTCCACGACTACTGCTACCACGGCACGGTCGACGAGACGTTCGCGGTGCTCGACGACGGCGGCAGGACGGTGGCGCGCCGCGGGTCGATCGGGCCGCAGGTCGACGTCGCCGCGACGACGAGGGTCGTCGAGTTCAACGACATCGACAGCCTCGAGCGCGCGCTGGCGGATCGGGACGTCGCGATCGTCCTGTTCGAACCGGCGCTCACCAACATCGGGATCGTGCTGCCCGATGACGGCTACCTCGACGCGGTTCGCGAGCTGACCCGGCGGACCGGCACGCTCCTGTTGATCGATGAGACCCACACGATCTGTGCCGGCCCGGGCGGGGCGACCGAAGTCCTGGGGCCTCGAACCCGACCTCCTCGTGATCGGCAAGACAATTGGCGGCGGGATCCCGATCGCGACGTACGGGTTTACGGCCGAGGTGGCCGACCGGATCCGGGCCGCGACGAGTTACGAGGACGCGGACATCGGCGGGATCGGCGGGACGTTGGCGGGCTACGCGCTGTCGCTGGCGGCCGCGCGGGCGACGCTCGGCGAGGTCCTGACGGACGAGGCGTTCGACCGCATGCTCCCACTTGGCGAACGCTGGGCCAACGGCGTCAACGAGGTCATTCGCGGGCGCGACATTCCGTGGCACGTGACGCGGCTCGGTGCCCGTGCGGAGTACCACTTCACGCCCGAGCCGCCGCGAAACGGCCGCGAGCAGTGGGACAACAGCGACCCGGAGCTCGAGGCCTTCCTTCACCTCTGGGCCATGAACCGCCGGGTCCTCATGACGCCGTTCCACAACATGGCCCTGATGTCGCCATCGACCACCGAGGCGGACGTCGATCGCCACACCGACGTCCTCGCCGAGGCGGTCGACGCGCTGTTCGCATAGGAGGCTCCAACATCGAGCTCGACCATGTCCTCATCGCCGTCACCGACCTGGACGCCGCGGCCCGTGAGCTCGAGGCGCGCGGACTCGCTTCGGTCGAAGGTGGCCGGCATCCCGACTGGGGAACGGCCAACCGGATCGTGCCCCTTGGATCGAGCTACCTGGAGCTGATATCGGTCGTGGATCCGCGAGTTGCCGCCGGGAGCAGCTTCGGCCGCTGGGTCGACAACGGCGCGACAGGCTCCGGCCGCCCGATCGGCTGGGCGGTGCGGACGTCCGGACTCGACGAGATTGCCGGGCGACTTGGGATCACGGTTCGGAGCGGATCGCGGGTAACGCCATCCGGCGAGGAGTTGCGTTGGCGAAGCGCCGGTGTCGACGAGGCCATCGCCGAACCGTCCCTGCCGTTCTTCATCGAATGGGCCGATGGCGTGCGGCTGCCGGGCATGGAGAACCCTCGGCCGGAGACGATTTCCAGGCTCGTGCTCGAAGGCAGCCCAGATCGCCTGACCGCCTGGCTCGGTGAGCATTCACTGCCGATTCGCGTGGTCAGCGGTCCGGCCGAGGTCGCCGCTGTGGTCCTGTCGACGCCAAAGGGGGAGATCATCCTGTGAGCGGCGACGCCTGAGCGGGTCGCGACTGTTTGCGCCACATGCACATGTCGACGTCGTGAAGCGTTCCTCGAGCAGGCTTCCTGCATGGGACGCCAGAAAAGCGCACAACCGTGCCGTTCCGACCCAACTCGTGCGTCGCGCGCACCTCCATGACCTTCGCCCGCGCATTCGTGCCGGACGTGTGCTCATGATGCAAGGCTGACCGCCAGGCCGGGCCGAGTCGCGACCTGTGCATGGGGTGCACGTAACGGCCATCGAGATGGGGCCCGAGGCGCGGATCGGCCCGAAAAATGACCGAAATCGGTCGAATTCGTGCGCCCCACGACACAAACGGCCAGCGACGAGGAGTTCGCATGCCGTTACGTGCATGAGGCGCACGTCTGGCCGGCGGCGTGACTGATCAGCCGAACGCCGCCTCGAGCCGCGCCAGTTCCGCCTCGGGGTTCAGCGGCCGTCGATGCTGGCGATCCGTCGGCGCCTCTGCGTTGAGCCGCTCGATCGCGCGGTTCGCCTCCGCGACGAGGCGCTCGAACGCACGGCGCAACCGTGCGCGAGCCAGCGGTGATGGCCCCGCGGCAGCCGCTCGCGCCAGCAGCACGTCCCGCTCCGCAAGCAGGTCGCGGACGTCCTTGTCCGCCTCGATCCACGGCGGCGCCACGCCCGCATTCCGCAGCACCCGAAACCCGAGTGCGCGCTCCCCCGCCGCCGAGTCGTCCTCGATCGGCAGCCGCTGTCCCGAATATGGCAGCTCATCGAACGCGCCCTCGTCCATCGCCTCACGGATCTGTCGCTCGACGAGGCTGTCCCAGGTCGGGCCGACGGCGAGCTTGCCCTCGTCATCGCGTCGCTTCGCCACCATGGCCGAATCCTAGCGGCCGCGTGACAGGCAACCTGACCTGGCCGGCCGGTATCGTTGGGACCGATGCAGCTGATCGACGGCACGCTGATCGTCAGCGCCACGGACCTCGTCGGCTTCCTCGAGTGCGACCACCTCGTCTCGCTCGAGCTGGCGCGTACGCGCGGCGAGGTCGAGAAGCCGTTTCGCGACGATCCGCAACTCAAGCTGCTCCAGCAGCGCGGCTACGAGCACGAGCGTCGCTACATCGCCCAGCTCGAAGCAGCCGGCCACACGGTCGTCGAGATGACGCGCGGCGTGGCGGCAACCCCTGCGGACCTGCGCGCCGCCCACGACGAGACCGTGGCGGCGATGCAGGCTGGCGCCGACGTGATCTTCCAGGCAACCTTCTTCGACGGGCGCTGGCGTGGCCACCCGGACTTCCTGATCCGTAGCGACGACCGGCCGTCGGTGCTCGGCGATTACGCGTACGACGTCGCCGACACGAAGCTCGCGAAGCGGGTCAAGGCAGCCGCCATTATCCAGATGTGCGTCTACGGCGATCTCCTCGAACAAGTCCAGGGGATCCCGCCCGAGACCATCGCCGTCATCACGGGCGATCGCGCATCGCATGTCGAGTACCTCGCGGACTACGCCGCCTATTACCGCGCGGCGAAGGCTCGCTTCGCGGCCCGGATCGACCCGGGCGCGCCTCCCGTCGAGACCTACCCGGAGCCAGTCGACCATTGCCGCGTCTGCAGCTGGTGGACGCTCTGCATCGACCGGCGCCGCGCGGACGACCATCTTTCGCTCGTCGCGAACATCACCCGCTCCAACCGCCGTCGTCTCGTCGCCTCGGGCGTCGACACGCTCGAGGGGCTTGCGGTACTCCCGACCGACACGGCCGTAGCCAAGCTTCCGCCACGGATCCTGGACCGGCTCCGTCGCCAGGCTGCACTCCAACTCGGTTACCGCCGCGACCACCAGCTCCGCTACGAGCTGATCCCGCCGGACGACGACGTGCCCGGTCGCGGCCTCGCAGCGCTGCCAGAGCCGTCCCGACTCGACGTCTTCTTCGACATCGAGGCCGACCCGTGGGCCGTCGACGAGGGGCTCGAGTACCTGTTCGGCTGGGTCGAGATCGTCGACGGCGAGCCCCGGTACGAGGCGATCTGGGCTCACGACCGGGCTGGAGAAAAGGCAATGTTCGAGCGGTTCGTCGATCTCGTGCTGGATCGGCTCGAGCGCGACCCGTCGATGCACGTGTACCACTACGGTGGCTACGAGTCGGGCGCGCTGAAGCGGCTGATGCAGCGCCACGCGACGCGCGAGGACGAAGTCGACCGCTTGCTCCGCGGCCGGACACTGGTGAACCTCTACGACCACGTCCTGCGCAGTGCGATCCGGGCATCGGTCGAGTCGTACTCGATCAAGAAGATCGAGAAGTTCTATCTGCCGGAGCGCGAGGGCGGGATCACCGACGCGGGCTTCTCGGTCGTGGAGTACGAGCGCTGGATGGAGACGGGCGACCGGGCCATCCTTGACGCGATCGCGGCCTACAACCGCGACGACTGCGTCTCGGCGTGGGGTCTCCGCGACTGGCTCGAGGAGCGCCGGGTCGAGGCCGCCCCGCTCTACCCGGACGGCGTCGTGCCACGACCGGAGCCGGGCGACGGCGAACCGCCGCCGGACCTGGCGGCTTCGCAGGCGGAGACGCGTGCCCGCGAGGACGCGCTCCGCGAGGGCGTACCCGCTGACCGCGCCGATCGCGACGAGGAGCAGCAGGGCCGCTGGCTCCTCGCCGGCCTCCTCGACTGGCATCGGCGCGAGGCGAAGCCGCAGTGGTGGGACCATTTCCGGCTGATGGAGGCCACGGTCGACGACCTTATCGCCGATGGGTCGGCGCTCGGCGGGCTGGAGTTCGTCGAGGATCTCGGCCCGATGAAGAAGTCACGCGTCTACCGCTACCGGTTCGATCCGTCGCAGGAGACCAAGCTCCACGTCGGCAAGAGTCCGATCGACCCGGCAACCGGCGAGGGCGGCCGGCGAGATCGTGGGGTTCGACCCGTTGCGGGGCACGATCGACCTGAAGCGAAGTCCAGGTCGGCCCCCACCCGCGTGGCCTGATTCCATCGAAGCCGTACGGGCCCGAGCCGATGCGTGGTGCGCTCGGACGCATGGCCGATTTCGTCATCAGTCGCGGGCTGACCGGATCCGGGCCATATCGTGCCGCCCGCGATCTGGTCCTGCGCCGCCCGCCGCGTGCGACGCTCCAGCCCGATGGCGCGCCGCTCGTCCACCCCGGCGAGACCCCGCTCGACGCCGCCCGCCGGCTCGTCGTCGCGCTCGACGGCAGCGTGCTGCCGATCCAGGGGCCGCCCGGCACGGGCAAGACCTACACCGGAGCCCGCATGGCGCTTGCGCTCGTCGAGCGGGGCCAGCGAGTCGGCGTCGTCGCCCAGTCGCATCGCGTGATCGCCAACTTCCTCGATGCCGTGGCGGAGGCCGCCCACGAGGCGGGAGACTCCGTCCGGATCGTCCAGCTCGCAGGCGAAGCGGAGGATGCATCGCCCCACGAGGACGTCGAACGGGTCTCGTCGAACGAGAAGGTAGCGGCGGGCCTGGCGAGCGGCGAGTTCCAGGTCGTCGGCGGCACCAGCTGGTTGTGGGCTCGTGACGACATGGCCGACGCGGTCGACGTCCTGTTCGTCGACGAGGCCGGCCAGCTGTCCCTCGCGACGGTCTGCTCCGTGGCCGGTTCCGCTCGCTCGCTCGTCCTGCTCGGCGACCCCAACCAGCTGCCGCAGGTCTCGCAGGGCACGCACCCGGAAGGCGCCGAGGCCTCGGCCCTCGAGCACCTGCTGGACGGCGCACGGACGATCGCCCCGGATCGCGGCCTGTTCCTCGAGACGACGTACCGGCTGCATCCGGCGGTCAACGCCTTCGTGTCCGACGCGTTCTACGAGGGCCGCCTCGAACCCGATGCCGCGAACGCCACCCAGGACATCGAGGCCGGTCCTCCCGTCGGCGGCGAAGGCGTCCGCTTCGTCGGGTTGCCGCACGCGGGCGGCCGGAACCGCTCCCCCGAGGAGGCGGAGTGGGTCGTCGCCGCCATCGAGGCGCTTCGCGGGCGGGAGTGGACGGACCGGAAGGGCCGGCGCCGTGCCCTCGACGTGCCCGACGTCCTCGTCGTCGCTCCCTACAACGCCCAGGTCGCCGAGATCGCCAGCCTTGCCCAGCAGCGGCTCGGCGTCCTGCCAAACGTCGGCACCGTCGACAAGTTCCAGGGCCGCGAGGCGCCGGTGGCGATCTACTCGATGACAACGTCCTCGCCCGAGGACGCGCCACGCGATCTCGAGTTCCTCTACTCCGGCAACCGCCTGAACGTCGCGATCTCGCGAGCCCGCGGCCTTGCCGTCCTGGTTGCCTCACCGGATCTGCTTCACGTCGCCTGCCGGACGCCGGAGCAGATGCGGCTGGTCAACGCCTTCTGCCGGTACATCGAGATCGCCGCCGAGCAGGAACGAGACGACGAGCGGGCCGTTGTCGTTGCGCCGATCTCCGCATCCGAAGCGGGTGAGCTGCTCACGTTGGGTCTCTGAGTCCGGGCGCACTCGCCACGACCGCTCGGGAGGGTTGGCCGCGCCGTATCATCCCGCCAATGTCCCTCGCCCTCTCGCCGTCACGTCTTGCGCCACCTGCGCCAGCGCACGATCTGGACGCTCGTCGCCGGAGTGGCGATCGGCAGCACCGGCCACATCGCGGCCGTCACGGTCGGCACGATCGTCGCCGCGGAGCTGGCCGGAACCTCGGCCCTCGCCGGCCTTCCGGCTGCGTCGGTCGTGCTCGGCTCCGCGCTGGGCTCGGCACTCCTGTCGATCCTCATGGCCCGCCGCGGGCGGCGCGCGGGCCTGTCGCTCGGCTACGCGGTCAGCGTGGTCGGCGCGTTCGTCGCGACCGGCGCCGTGATCACCGGGTCGCTGCCGACCCTCGTCCTCGGCACCCTGTTGATCGGGTTCGGCAACAGCTCCAACCAGCTATCGCGCTACGCCGCCGCCGACCTCGTGCCGCCCGGACGCCGGGCCTCCACGCTCGGGCTCGTCGTCTGGGGAGCGACCGTCGGCGCGGTCGTCGGCCCGAACCTCGTCGCGTTCTCCGGCGAAGTTGCGATGAACCTCGGGCTGCCCATGCTCGCCGGGCCGTACCTGGTGCCCATGGTGTTCGTCGGCGCGGCGGCGGTGTTGTCGTTCGTGTTGCTCCGGCCCGACCCGTACGAGCTCGCCGACACCACGGTCGAGCGACGCGCGGACGGAGACGGATCGTCACCTCGTCTCGCGGAGCTCCTGCGCCGCCCGGCCGTCCTCGCGGCGGTCACGGCGCTGGTCTTCGGCCAGGTGGTCATGGTCCTGATCATGACGATGACCCCGCTGCACATGACACAGCACGGCCATGGTCTCGCGGCCGTCGGGTTCGTGATCAGCGGCCATACCTTCGGGATGTTCGCGCTCTCGCCGGTCTCGGGACGCCTCACGGACCGCTACGGGAGCCCGGTCGTCATCGCGGTGGGCCTCGGAGTTCTCGCGTTCTCGTCGGTCCTCGCAGCGGTCTCCCCGCCGGAGGGCGGTGCACTCCTGTTCATCGCGCTGTTCCTGCTCGGCTACGGCTGGAACATGGGCTACGTCGCCGGGTCAGCGCTCCTGACGCACGGCCTGGCGATTCGCGAACGCACCCGGCTCCAGGGCTTCACCGACGCCTTCATCTGGAGCTCGGCGGCCGCGGCAAGCCTGTCGTCCGGGCTCGTGGTCGACTGGGCGGGTTACGCGACCCTCGGCCTCATCGGCGCGGGCCTCATCGCCATCCCGGCGATCGTCCTCATCGGGACCCGCGCCAGCCGGGCGCTGCCCGCCCCGACGGGCTAGGCGCCATTCGATCAAGCGGCAAGGCGAGTCCGACCGAGGCGTACGTCGTCCGCGTCCTGAGCGTCAGTCCCCTGCCGGCGCACCCTGGAGCAACCGCACGAGACCCGGTCGCATCGTGATCCGCCGTTCCATGGGCTCGACGAGCCCGAAGACGAACGGGTTGAGGGTGATCGACACGAGCGCGGCGGCGACGACCAGCTGGAATGCGTCGTCCGGGATGAGTCCGAGCGCGAGCCCGAGCGTCGCGAGGATGAACGAGAACTCGCCGACCTGGGCAAGGCCGGCGGCGACGGTCAGCCCGACGCGCACGGGACGCCGAAGCAGGGCCACGATCAGGAACGCCGCCACGGACTTCGCGACAACCACGAGGAGCGTGACCAGCACCACGGCCATCGGCTGCTCGATGAGGTACGACGGGTCGAGCAGCATCCCGACCGACACGAAGAACAGCACTGCGAAGGCGTCGCGCATCGGCAGGGCGTCCTCGGCAGCCCGATGGCTCACCGGCGATTCGTCGAGCGACCACGCCGGCGAGGAACGCCCCAAGGGCGAACGACACGCCGAACAGCACGTACGCGGCGAACGCGATCCCGATCGCCACCGCGAGCACCGACAGCGTGAACAGCTCGCGCGATCCGCGTCGCCTCGACCCACTCGAGCAGCCGCGGGATGATGCGCACGCCGAGGACCAGCATGAGCGCTGCGAAGACGGCAACCTTCACGATCGCGACCACGACGCCCACGACGACGTCAGCCGCGCTCCCGCCCTCGCCGAGCAGCATCGGGGCGAGCGTCGGCAGGAGGACGAGCGCGAGGACCGTGAAGAGGTCCTCCACGATCAGCCAGCCGATCGCGATCCTGCCCTGTGTGCGACTCGAGCTCGCCGCGCCCCTCGAGGGCGCGCAACAGCACGATCGTGCTCGCCACCGACACGGCCAGCCCGAGCACGAGCCCACCGGCCAAGTCCCCAACCGAGCGCGACGCCCAGCGCGATGCCCAGGAGCGTGGCGCGACGACGATCTGCCCGATCGCTCCGGGCACCGCCACGCCGCGGACCGCGAGCAGGTCCTGGATCGAGAAGTGCATCCCGACGCCGAACATCAGCAAGATCACGCCGATCTCGGCCAGCTCGGCGGCGGTGCCGGCGTCAGCGACGATGCCGGGCGTGAACGGCCCGACCGCGACGCCGGCCAGCAGGTAGCCGACGATCGTCGGCAGGCCCAGGCGGTACGCGACGATCCCGCCGATGAACCCGGCCCCGAGGCCGATGGCGATCGTTTCGATCAGGGCGGCGGAGTGCTCCACCCGGGAATTGTCGCCCAGCGGGTCGTCATCCTGCGGAGGCAGGCTTCTCCGAGACCGAGACTCGCGAAAAGGCCGCCCGCCGTCAGCGAGCGGCCTCCAAGTTGAACTGGAGAAGCGGTTTCGGTTCAGCCGACCGGAGTTGCCACGGGGGCCGTGTCCGCGACGAGCTTCGACGGCGAGCCCGTTGTCGGCACCGACGCGTCGATGCCATGAACCGCCGTTGCCCGCTCGTTGAACCAGGTGGCGAACGCGTCAGTGGCGCCCGCCAATTGACCCAGCGCCCGCTCAGGATCGTCGCCTTCGAGCGTCACGATCACGAGGTCGCCCATCGGGGTCGACTGCAGGAATGTGCGTTCGTGGACGCCTGCGCGACGTCGGGACTCCACGAACTCTTCGCGACGTGAGCCGTTCAACTCTTCGATGAACGCGCGCCACTCAGGGGTCTTTCCGGGCAGGATCGGGAATGCGACTGCCAACATTGGCACTGGGAACCTCCACGGGCACGTGCGTGCCCGGCGACGGATGGTCGGGCTCGCCATTGGCCCTGCGCGACGGTCTTGGCGACCGTGTGGGAGCGCCGCGCCGGTGAGAGCCCGCGGACTCCCGTGCCTCCGTCCGATGGGACCACTATGGACCCGCCGGCGACGAATAGATAGGCGGTGGCCCGAGGACGCTCAGGTGACGCGGGCAAGCGTCTGATCGACGTCGTGGTGGACGCCACGTTCGACCAGGTCCCGCAGACGCGCCATCGCGTCGTAGACGTCGACGTAGCGCGTGTAGAGCGGCGCGGCCCCCAGCCGGACCGTGTTCGGGCCGCGGAAGTCCGGGATCACGCCCGCCCGTTCGATCAGCGCGCGGCAGATCGGCCACGCCTCGGGATGGTTGAGCGCGACATGTGACCCACGCCGCGCAGCGTCGCGCGGCGAGCCGACCTCAAACCCCAGCGATGCCAGCCACTCGTCGTGCAGCGTGATGATGAACTCGGTCTGCGCGACCGATTTTGCGCGCAGGGCCTCGATCCCCGCCTCGGCCGTGATCCGGACCGCCTCCTCGATCGCGGCCAGCACGAGGATCGACGGCGTCCCCGCCATGAAGCGCGTGATGCCTGGCGCAGGCGAATACGGCCGCTCCATCGCGAACTGGTCGTCCTGCCCGAACCACCCTTGGATCGGCGATCGGAGCCTGTCCGGGTCGGCGATATACAGGTAGCCCGCCGCTCCCGGGCCGGCGTTGAGGTACTTGTACGTGCAGCCGACGGCGTAGCGGATCCCGAGCGCGTCCAGGTTGACCGGCACCACGCCGGCGGAATGGCTGAGATCCCAGATCACGGTTGCGAGCGGGTCGACGGCCGCCATGTCGGCAAGGGCGCCCGAGCGATACCCGACATGCGACAAGACGACCAGTGCGCCCGCCGGGATGTCCTCGGGCTGGGGGCCGAGCACCGGGTCGGCAGCATCGAAGAGCACGAGCTCCAACCCGCGGGCACGGGCGATCCCCTCGAGAACGTAGCGGTCGGTCGGGAAGTTCTCGCGGTCCGTCGCCAGCACCCGCAGCGACGGGTCCGCATCGAGCAGCGCGTGTACGAGCTTGAAGAGGTTGACCGTGACCGAATTGGTGACGAGCACCTGACCCGGCCGGGCACCCAGCACCTCGGCCAGCACATCGCCGGTTCGGGTCGGCGCGTCGATCCAATCCGGCCAGCCCCGGACGACCCGCTCGCCCCATTCGTCGACCTGTCGGTGGAGGCGCTCGCGGGCGGCCTTCGGCAGGCGGCCCAGCGAGTTGCCATCGAAGTAGAGCCGGTGCTCGTCGGCGATCACGAACCGCTCGCGGAACGGCGCCAGCGGATCGCGAGCGTCGAGCAGCTGGGCGTCCCCGCGCGTCAGAGCCATTCGATCACGGCCTTCCACAGCGGGTTGTCCGGGACAAGGTGCCCGTCGTGGTCCTCGTTCGGCTCGACGACCAGGGTCGCGCCGGATGCGCGCGCGAACCGCTCGGAGATCTCGAGGGGAACCACCTCGTCCAGGGCGCCGTGCGTCAACAGTGTCGGGACGCCCATCGGCAGGCGTTCGATCGGCGACGCGATGCTTGTCGGCTGTCCGCCGAGGAAGCGATCAACGACGCCATTCGACAGCCGCAGCTCACGGGCGCGCTGCAGGTCGAGCACGCCGGCCTGCGACACGACCCCCGTCAGTGGCACGCGCGGGTACTCGCGCGTGGCCGCCCACGCTGCCAGGTGACCGCCAGCCGAATGACCGATCGTCACCACCCGCGACAGATCCACGCCGTCGAGGTCGGCAAGCTTGTCGATTGCCGCGCTCACGTCGTCGAGCGTCGCAGGCACGCCGCCGCCGTTGCCCAGACGCCGGTACTCGATGTTCCATGCCGCCCACCCGCGCTCGGCAAGGTCCTCGGACAGCGCTTCGTTCAGGTCAAGGCCGTACTCCGCTTTCCAGAACCCGCCGTGGATGACGACCGCCACCGGCCCTTCGCCGTACAGCACGCCGAACTGCGAGGGGTCGTTGCCGTAGCGATGGACGGTCTTCTGCATCGAGCGATGCTAGGGCACGTCGCAACGTGGCGGATGGCATGCTTCGGCGATGCCACTGGATCACAGCGATCCGGCGTACAAGGGCCAGCGCGACTTCACCCCGCTCGCGCTCCGGTTCTACGACCCGTTCGTGCTTCAGTTCTCGGCGCGCTGGGTGTGGCACTGCCCGCTCGAACGGCTCCTCGAGAACTATCGCTGGCACATCCGGCCCAATCACCTAGATGTGGGGCCCGGGACCGGCTACTTCCTCGAGCATGCCGGACTTCCAGAGGGCAGCCTCGTCACGATCCTCGACCCGAACCTCAACGTCCTGCACCGTGCTGCGGAGCGCCTCGGCGGGCTGGACGTCACCGCAGTCGAAGCCGACGTGCTCAAGCCCCTGCCCGTCAGGGGTCCATTCGGCTCCGTCGGGATGAACCTGGTGCTCCATTGCCTGCCGGGCCCGATGGTCCGGAAGTCGGCGGCGATCCGCAACGTCGCAAAGGTGCTCGGCGCCGACGGCCTGTTCTTCGGATCGACCGTGCTCGGGGACTCGGGCAACCATTCCTGGGCAGCGCGGCGGATGCTCGGCCTGTCAACCAGCGCGGCTCGTTCGACAATCGCCTCGACACCGCGGAGGGCGTCCGCGAGATCCTCGATGCGTCCTTCGACCACGTCGAGCTCGACGTCGTCGGTTCGATCGCGATCTTCTTCGCGATGGGGCCCAGGGGGCCGCACTCGGCCGAACCGACCGCCTAGCCCGTCGTTCGAATCTTCCAGTACGAGTCTTTCTTCACGACCTTCCCTTCGGGATTGTCCACAGATCGCAGCCCCGGACTTCGATCCGCTGTCCGTCGGTCGTGGTGCCGGACAGCGTCCACTCGGATGCACCGCGATCACCGTCGACGAAGTGCGCATCCCCCTGATATCGGACGTCGGGGATCCCGGCGAATTGGGCGGCGAAGGCCTCGCGGACCGCTGCCCGGCCCGAGAACCGGGTACCCCACGGCTCTGTCCCGCGCGGCCCTTCGAAGACCGCGTCGTCGGCAAAGTCGCCGATGATCCCATCGAGGTCGTGCTGATCGAACGCGGTCGCGATCGCCTTCAGCTTCCGCATCGCGTCGTCACGATCCACGGTCACCTCCTCAGGCCAGAAGGTTCTCGATCTCGCGCTGGGTGATCGAGCCGACGAGCAACCCGATCGGCGTTTCGCGATCGTGATGCTCAAGGGCGAGGAAGACCAACCCGTCACGATGGAACCAGCATGTGAATTGGATCGCTTCGGCGTACCACTCGTCGACGGTGGTGCGGGCTGACCGGTCGTCGTAGGCAGGTTTGCCCAGCACCTCGCGCGCCCGAGTCAGGGCTTCCTCGTACCGTGACTCGAAGTCGGCCTCGATCGCTTCGACCTCGACTGGATCGACGTCTAGGAGCCAACCGCTGTCAGCGAGGTACTCGCGCGTCGACACGGGCGATGCCATGACCGTGTCGAGCGCCTGATCGATGTTCATCGCCTCCATTGATCAGTGCTCCGTCCAGGGCGACGGCAGGTGCGTCAGCGGCTCGAAGTCTGGCAACACGTCCGTCTGCAGCGCGGGGTCCGCGGCCGGAACGTAGCGCTCCGAAGCCCGAGCTCCTTCAGGACGATGTTCCGCGCCTGGGCGATGGCGGTCGTCTTGTAGAACGCGACCGTTCGGTTGAACCCTTGCCGGCCGAAGCCGCAGTCCGTGGACAGGATGAGCTTGTCGGCTGGGATCACCTCCAGCGCGCGCCGGACCCGTCCGGCCACGACCGGCGGCATGTCGGCCTGCAGCGTTCGGTGGTTGACGACGCCGACCGCGACCTTCTTGCCGAGCCGGTTCGCGTATGGCTTGAAGAGGTCGATCTCGGCAAGGTTGTTCTCGGTCGCCTCGACGGTCCACACGTCGCCCTTGAGGCGCTCCAGGTAGATCTCGATCGAGTTGGCGTACGACTCGCCGGTGTACACCTTGTGCATGTTGGGGTTGCCCCAGCAGGTGGTGGATCCACAGCTCGACATCGTCCAGACCCTCGACCTCGTGGTTGAACGCGTCGACGAGAAAGTCGAGCAACTCCGTCTGGTCGGGGTAGAAGCACGCGACGAAGTGGATCGTCGGCTCCTCGATCTGGATCACCCTCGCGCCGGCCGCCGCGAGCTGGCGCAGCTCGGTGTTCATCGCGGTCGCCATGTCCCAGATCAGCTGCTTCTTGTCCTGGAGGTCGTATTCGGGCGTGTGGCTGTCGAGGAAGATCGAGAGGACCTGCGAGGAGCAGCTTCCGAATTTCACCGGCTTGCCGGAGCCGGACCGCGCCTGGGCGATGCGCCAGAGCTTGGCGTACTCAAGCGGATTGCGCGGGTCGTGCTCGACCTTGCCAACCACCCGCGGCCAGCGCCACGTCGATTCGATCTCGTTCATGAGCGTTCCGGGCGCGAACTCGAGCAGCCGGTCGCGCGAGCGATCGTACTGCAGCTCCTCGGCGTCGAGCCCCTTCCACCGCTGCAGCGGGTAGTGGTGCACCAGCGGCCCGCGAAGTCCTCGTCGAGGTGGTAGTCGCCGTTCGTGAGGATGTCGAGCCCGGCGCGCTCCTGTTCGGCGATCAGGGTCGCGTGCGCGTCGAGGAACTGCTCGCGAAAGCGCACGTCCAGCAGCGCCGTGTCGAGCGGCCGGCCCCACAGGCCGCCGTCGTACCAGCGCGGCCGTGGCCACGAGCCGGTAACGGTGGCTGGGAGCATCAGGTCCTTGGTGGCCGTGAGCATCGCGGCACGCCTCCTCGTCGAGATCCGTTGTAAGGTATGGTTCCGGGGTCTTCCGGAACCGCCTTCCACAGCCTAGTATTCCGCGGCTTGGCCCCAGCACAGGCTGCTGGGACTTCCTGGCCGTGGGGGGGAGCGAGGAGGGTCTGGATGACCGTGTCCGAGCGACCAATGGGGGAAGCGGCCCCGTCGCTGGAGCGCGACGCCATCGGGTTGCCGGAGGTGCTCGTTCCAGTCGATCACCCACATGGCGCCCGCTGTGGCGACGGCCCTGTCGATCGGGGCGGCCGCGTCCTTCGCCGGCGGGTATCACGCCGCTGGCCGTGCTGCTTCGCGATGATCGCCGTGCTGTTCACGGCGTATCGCCATGGCCGAGCTCGGGAGGCACCTGCCGTCGGCCGGAGCGGCTTGTTCACGTACGTCCGCAACGGGCTCGGACTCGTTCTTCGGCTGGCTCGTCGCGTGGGGCTTCGCCCTGGCGGAGCCGCTGGTGATGCCGCTCCTCCTCGGAGGGTTCGGGTTCTACGGCGTGATCTTCCTGTCGACCTACCTCGGCATCAACTTCGAATACGCGTGGCTCGGGTTGGCGGTCCTGTGCGGGCTCGTCGTTCCGTGGCTCACCTATCGGGGCATCGGAATCTCGACACGCACCGGCATCGTCCTCGGCGTCATCGAGATCGTGATCTTTCTGCTCTATGGCTGCTCATCGTGAATGCCGACCAGAACACGCTGAACGTGTTCCTGCCCGGCGCCGACGGTAGTGCGACCGGCGTTCCAGGGCATGATCTTCTGCCTGCTGGCGTTCATCGGCTTCGAGGCCGCGGCGCCGCTCGGCGAGGAAACACGGGAGCCGCGCCGCACGATCCCGCGGGCGGTGATCTGGTCCGCCGTCCTGATCGGCCTGTTCTACGTGTTCAACTACTACGCCGCCACGGTCTACTTCGGGCCGGACCGCATGACCGAGTTCTACACGTTCAACGGCGGCGACCCGTGGGGCTTCATGGCCGAGGAGGTGCTGCCCGGCATCGGTGGCCTGCTCGTCATCTTCGCGATCCTCAACAGCTCGCTGGCGAACGCGAATGCCGGCGCGAATGCGGCGACGCGGACGCTGTTCGCCATGGGCCGGGTCAGGCTCCTGCCCGGCTTCTTTGCAGCCGTCCACCGAAAGAACCGAACGCCGGTCAATGCGGTCCATTTCCAGGCGATCAGCGCGATCATCATTGCCGTCGTCCTCGGGGTGATCCTCGCAAACGGACCTTTTTCTCCCCGTACCCGACGCCCGAGGGCGCTGCGAGCTTCGGCGGCCTCAACGTGTACGTGTTCCTCGGCACGATGCTCGGGCTGATCTTCGTCTTCCTGTACATCATGGTGAACCTGGCGTGCATCGGCTACTTCTGGCGTCAGCGCCGCGATGAGTTCAACTACATCAAGCACCTGCTCGTGCCGGTGCTCGGGGTGGTGGCGATGATCCCAGCCGGGTTGGCGGTGATCGGCGGGGTGACGATCCCGTCGCTGGACGTCACGCTGGACCCGTATAAGAACGCCCTGCGCTTCGCGGCGCCGATCGTCGGGATCTGGATGCTGATCGGCGTCGTCCTGTACTTCTTCCTGCGTGCCCGGAGCCCTGAATCCCTCGAGCGGATGGGCGACGTGTACGGCGGCGAGGCGCCGTCGCCGTCGAGCCGTCGGGGCGGATCGCATCCCAGCGTTCCCAGACGGTCGTGCCCCCCTGGCGTACCTGATAGAGCCAGGATGGCGAGTCGCGCCGAAGGAGCATCAGGTAGCACTCGTCGATATACCCGAACTCGCTGAGCGCGGGCAGCACGAGCAGCATCCCCAGGAACCCGCTGGCGACACGCCCGTCCGCAGCGCGGACCAGCGCCGCGAGCGCCGAGGAGGCGACGCGAGCGCGTTTCGCCGTCGGGCGCAACGCCCAGCAGCAGCGCGACGGCGCAACCGGTCTGCGACTCGAGGGCCTCGTCGGACCAGCGGCTCCACGTCGTGGCAGCGATCTCGCGGCCAAGCGAGCTGCAGGTCTCCGCTGCTGATGGGTCCCCCAGGACTTCGGCAGCGTCGGCCACGAGCCGGGCGCTGTGCGCGAAAAAGGCGTTTGCCAGGTAGTCCGAAATCCGCTTTCGCCTCCCACGGGCGCGCCACAGGGGCGTCGGGGTCGAGCCAGTCACCGAAC
>CAVVPT010000019.1:0-28086 GCA_963750125.1 uncultured Chloroflexia bacterium
GGGCTCGGCCGCGAAATGTATGTCCCGTCGTGTTCGTCGGCCAGCACGATCGACGCGACCGACGCCTCGCGGCCCTCGAGGAGGCGCCCGAGCAGGCGCACCTGGCCGGGAATGATGTCAGGCTGGCGGAGGCTCGGCGTGTAGAAGCCGAAGATTGCGGTCCAGCCTTCGGGCTGCGCCCGGATCTCGTATCCGTGGTCGTCGGTGACCACCACCGCCAGCCTGCGGGCAGAGCTCGCAACCTGCGCGGGCGTCAGCGACGCGAGGCGCGTGGCCGCATCCACGTCGACCGCGTCGAGACGGCTGCCCGGCCCAAGCGCCGCCGACTGGGCACGCTCGTCGACGACCGACGGCAGCTGTGCCACTTCGGGCGGCGCGTCGTCGCCGAGCCGTCCGACGATCAGCCCGTCGCGATCGACGAGATAGCGCTGCGAGCCGGCCTTCCAGACGAGCACTGGCTGGCGTTCTTCGAGCGTGACCGTGACCGTGCCGGGAAGCCCGAGCCCGATCCGCGCATCGGCAACGGTCGGCAGTTTCCGCAGCGACGCGGCGAGCGGAGCGGTCGCCAGGCGGAAGAGGTTCTCGCCGCGAGCCTGCTCGAGGATTCCCTGCACGGCGTCCGGGTCGGTGTACGTGGCGCCCTCGATGCGCAGCTCGTCGAACTCGAATGCAGGCGACGCTGAAACGCCGTAGATCGCGAACGCGCACAGGAGCATCGCAAGAGCCGCACCCGCGCGGACGGGCGACAGTCCGGCCGAGGCGCGCTTGACGGGTCGGGTCCGACGCATCGGCGCCGCACCGGCCGGGCGTCTCGGCGGGCGCGCCCGCATGCGGCCAATCATCGCGGCAGGTCGGCCGGGGTGAGCTGGCGCTGCACGCGGGACGCGTAACGCTCGACGGCGAGCTCCACGATTCGTTCGCAGATGTCGGCGAACGTATAGCCGCCCTCGGACGGCATCGTCGGGAAGAGACTGATCGGCGTGAAGCCCGGGATCGTGTTGATCTCGGACAGGTACAGGCGTTCCCCGGCGAGCAGGAAGTCCATCCGCGCGAAACCCTCTGCGCCGATCGCGCGGTAGGCGTCCCGCGTGATCTTGTGCATCACGGCACGCTGTGCATCGGTTACCTCGGCACGGGTCGCGGTCTCGGACAGGCCAGGGCTGTACTTCGCGTCGTAGTCGTAGAACTCATGGCCCGACACGATCTCGCCCGGCCCGTAGAGCTCCAACCGCCCCGGATCGTTGCCGATCACCGAGACCTCGAGATCGCGAGCCCCAGCGAGGTACAGCTCGACCAACGCCAGGGTGTCGTACTGGAACGCGAGGTCGAGCCCGGCCGCCCGCTCGGTGGCATCGTGGGCCAGGGTCATCCCGACCGAGCTGCCGAGCCGTGCCGGCTTGACCATCAACCGGGTATCGCCGCTGCCCGCTGCGAACGCTTCGAGCTCGGCGAGGACCGCGTCGCTGGCCGTCGCCCAGCGCTCGGCGCGGACCTCGATCCAGTCCACGATCGGCAGGCCGATACCGCGGCACATGCGCTTGAAGAGCGCCTTGTCCATGCCGATCGCCGATGCCGCCACGCCCGAGCCCGTGTAGGCCAGGTCGGCGGCCTCGAGCAACGCCTGGATCGTGCCGTCCTCGCCGAACGGTCCGTGGAGCCCGATCACGACCACCGGCGCGGGGGTCGTCGCCGCGAGCCGGTCGATCGCGGGGCCGGCGTCATACGGTCCGTCGGCACCGAGGGCGGCGGGGTCGTCGTAGTCGCGCTGCGGACGACCTCCGCGGACATGCTCGGGCGGCAGCCACCACCACCGGCCGTCGAGGTCGAGGAGGACCTGCGTCACGGCGTGGCGACGCTCGCGCAGGGCGTCGGCGATGGCCGCGCCCGACACGATCGACACGTCATGCTCGGCGGACGGCCCGCCGAGGAGCACGGTGATCGGCTGGGTGATCGTCATCGAACGTCCTCGCTCGTCCACCCGGACCAGTCCCCGACGAACTCGATCTCGGGCCAAAGCTCCACCCCCGAGCGCTGGCGGACGACGGAGCGGACATGCTCCGCCAGGCGCCGCACATCGGCCGCGCTGCCCTTTCGGTCGTTGACGATGAAGTTGGCGTGCTTCTCGGACACTGTCGCCCCGCCGACCTGGAAGCCCTTGAGCCCCGCCTCGTCGATGAGGCGCCCGGCCGAGGTCCCGTCAGGGTTGCGGAAGACGCTGCCCGCCGAGGGAATGCCGAGCGGCTGGTGCGCCTGCCGCCAGCGGCGGATCTCGTCGAGCCGGGCCTTGATCGTGTCGGCATCGGCGGAGGCGAGGCGGAACGTCGCCTCGAGCACGATCTCGGGCGGCGAGCTCGCGGGTACATGCTTGAAACGGCTGTCGCGATAGGCCAGGGCCAGGTCCTCGGCCGCCAACAGCACCTCGCCGCCGCTGGCCTCGAGGACGCGGGCTGAATTCGAGCACTGCCGCAACGTCGGACTCGTGGGCGCCGGCGTTGGCCCACACCGCCCCGCCAACGGTGCCCGGGATCGCCAGGCCGAACTCCAGCCCGGTCAGGCCGCCACGCTGCGTCTCGGTGGCGGCCCGCGCCATGGGCACGCCCGCCTCGGCCACGTACTGCTCACCGTCGACGCGCGACCCCTCGGCGCGGTTCTGGATGACGAGCCCGCGGACGCCTGCGTCGGCGATCACGATGTCACTCCCCCGTCCGAGGACGAGGTGCGGGATGCCGCGTGACCGGGCGAAGCGGACCAGCGCGCGGAGCTCGAAGGCGTTGTGGGCCGTGGCGAAGAGGTCTGCCGGCCCGCCCACGCGCATCGTGGTGAACCGGGCGAGCGGTTCGTCGCGCGATGTCTTGACGCCGATCCGGCGCTGGATGTCAGTGCCGGTCGCGATCGGGTCGAAAGCCGCCTTATCTGCCGTGTCCGCGGTCACGCGGCAAATTCTCGCGAGAGGCGCCCGATCGTGTCGGCGTCCGGCAGCGGCCGCCGCTCGGCGACTGCCAGGACGAGCCGGGCGACCGCGTCCGCAGCTCCTGGCCGGCCCAACGCCCGGGCCGCGGCCGACATCCCGAGGTGGGCCTGCGCGTCCTCGAGCAGCGACGCGACGTCGACCAGTGCCGCGGCATCGAATGCCTCGTCCTCGATCACCCGCGCGGCCCCGGCTTCCACGAGCTCCCGGGCATTGGCACGTTGGTGGCCGCCGGCGTGCGGGTACGGGATGACGACCAGGGGCAGGCCGAACGCGGTCGCCTCGGCCAGCGTCGACGAGCCGGCCCGCCCGACCACGAGGTCGGCCGCGGCGAGAGCCGCTGGCATCTCCTCCCGCAGGAACGGGAACGGTCGGTAGCGTCCACGCAGTCGCTCCGGAAGCGCCTCACGACCGGCGAGCGCCGCGGCATAGCCGTCGGTGCCGGTCACGTGGATCACGACGGCCCGCTCGACGAGCTGCGGCAGTGCCCCGGCGACCGCGGCGTTGAACCGCCGGACCGCCTGCGAGCCGCCGAAGATCAGCATGACCCGCTCACCGGCAGGGACTTCGAGCTGGATACGGGCGGCCTCGCGGTCGATCGCCCGGGTGTCGCGGATCGGGGTGCCGGTGACGAAGCACGGCCGGTCGCCGACCGCGGATGCCAGCGCACGGCACGTCGCCTCGAACGACACCGCGACGACGTCGGCGAGCCGAGCGGTCAGACGGACCGCCCGGCCAGGAATGACGTTGCCATCCCAGAGGACGACCGGGATGCGCAACGGAGCAGCGGCCATCAGGACGGGGACCGCGACGTAGCCGCCGGTCGTGAAGATCGCATCCGGCCGCTCGCGCGCCAGGATCGCCGCGGCCTGCGGGACCGAGGCAGCCAGGCGGATCGGGTCCGCGATCGTGTGCACGCTCCGGTTCACCGTCCGCAACGACCGCAGCACGAGACGGCGCAGCGGGATGCCGGCCGGGGGCACGAGCGTCGCTTCGAGCCCACGCCGGCCGCCGATCCAGCTGAGCTCAAAGGAGCCGCCGTCCTGGGTCTCAGCCGCGCGGAGCGACCGGGCGACGGCCAGCGCCGGGTAGATGTGCCCGCCCGTACCCCCGCCCGCGATCAGCAGTCGCATCGTCGTTCCAGGTTCCCTTCGTGACGGTCTCGCGGGAGATCGACAGGAGGATCCCGACGGCCGCGAAACTGATGATGAGCGACGAGCCACCCGCACTGATGAACGGGAGCGTGATCCCGGTGATCGGGACCAGGGTGACGACGACGCCGATGTTGATGAACGCCTGCAGGCACAGCCAGCCGGTGATCCCGGCGGCCAGCAACGCTCCGAACGTGTCCGGCGCAGCGAGCGCGGTACGGGTGCCAGCGTAGGCCAGGACGAGGAACAGCACGATGACCGTGCCGGCGCCGAGGAAGCCGAACTCCTGGCCGACGACCGCGAAGATGAAGTCGTTGAACGCGTTCGGCACGAACACCCGGCTGTCGCCGAGACCGGTCCCGGTCAGCCCGCCCACGCCCAGCGCCAGCAGGCCCTGCACCGTGTGGAAGCCGTCGCCGAGGGCGTCGGTCCACGGGTCCAGCCAGGTCCGGATGCGGTCCATCTGGTAGCCGCGCAGGCCGACCAGCACCGCCGCCGTCAGCCCACCGGTGGCGAGCAGTCCGAGGTGCACCAGGTTGGCCCCGGCGATGAAGAACATCGTGAAGACAGTCAACGTGATGACGATCGTGGTGCCGAGGTCGGGCTCCTTGAACACGAGGGCGACGACCGGCACGACGATGATCAGGAACGGCACCGTCCCGCCCCAGAAGCTCCGGATGCGCGTGCCGCGTTTCGCCATCCAGTGGGCAAGGTAGACGATGAGCGCGAGCTTCGCGATCTCGGCGGGATGGATCGCCGGCAGCGGGCCGATGCGCAGCCAGCGCGCCGAGCCGCCGATCACGACGTTGAGGCTGGGCACGAACACGAGCACCAGCAGGACGACCGCGATGACGAAGAACGGGACCGACGCGAGCCGCAGGTAGCGATAGTCCACGCGCATCATCCCGACCATCGCAAGCAGCCCGAGCAGCGCCCACTGGATCTGGGGACCCACGATCGCGAACGTGTCGTTGGCGCTGGACAGGTAGCCGCGCATCGCCGACGAGGAGTAGACCATCAGGATGCCGATCGAGGCCAGGCTGACGACCGCGAGGAGGATCGTGTAGTCAGGCTGGTGGCGTTCGCGCTGGAGGATGCCGCCGCGGCTCTTGTCCGTCGATTTCGCCGGGGCGCGGCGTGCTGGCCGAGTCCCCGCGTCCTCGGAGTGTCGTCCGGACGGACGCGACAGGGGCGGCGCGAGGTTCATCGGTCCCCTCCTTCTGCGGCATGCGCCGCGGCCAGGTGGGCCACGGCCTGCTTGAAGGCCCGTCCGCGGGCCGCGTAGTCGTCGAACATGTCGAAGCTGGCGGCGGCAGGACTGAGGAGCACGGTCGCCGGGCCGCCGGTGTGGCCCCGAAGCACGTCACGTGCGATCGCGTCCGCTTGCCGGACCGCCTTTTCGAGGGACGGGGCCCGCTCAGTGTGGCCCAGCCCTGCTTCCCGGAAGAGCGCCTCGAGCACCGGCCCGCTCTCACCGATCAGGACCGCGGCGAACGCGCGCTCCGCGACCACGGGCGCCAGCGCCGTCAGGTCGATGTCCTTGTCGCGGCCTCCGGCGATCAGCACGATGGGCGCCGGGAAGGCGCGCAGGGCGGCCATGACCGCGTCGGGCTGGGTCCCCTGCGAGTCGTTGACGAACTGAACGCCGTCAATCACGGCCACCGGTTCGAGGCGGTGCTCGACGCCGGTGAAGCCCGCCGCAGCGCGGCGGATCGCGTCGGACGCGACGCCGAACAGCAGCGCGACGGCGATCGCGGCCATGGCGTTCGAGACGTTGTGGCGGCCCGGTACCGCGAGTTCCTCGAGCGGCAGGATCCGGCCGTCGGGCCCGGTCGCCGCCGATCCGCCGCCGGCCAGCGCCAGTCGCTGCACATCCGCCGCGACGATCCAGCCGTCGACCACGCCGAGCCCGCCGGGCATCGGGCGATCGAAGCGGTAGAGGACGGCCGGCGCCGTCCCGAGGTCCGCGTAGGCCGCGACCACCTGATCCTCGGCATTGAGCACGAGGGCCCCGCCCGGATCGACGAGCTCGGCGAGCCGGCGCTTGACGCGGCGGTACGCCTCGAGCGAGCCGTGGCGGTCGATGTGGTCCTCGGTGACGTTCGTATAGGCCGCCACGGTCGTGCCGCGCGACAGCGTGGAGAGCTGGAGCTCGGACAGCTCGTAGACGACCCGGTGATCCGCTGTCAGCTCGGGCAGGCGCTCGACGATCGGAACCCCGATGTTGCCGCCGAGGACCGCCGGGTGGCTCGGATCGGCGGCGAGGAGCGCCGCGGTCAGCGACGCGGTCGTCGTCTTGCCCTTCGTGCCGGTCACCCCGACCGTCGGCGCGGGGCACAGGCGCAGGAACAGGTCCGGCTCCGAGACGAGGGCAGGCGCCGTGGGATCGTCGTCGGCTCGTGCTTCGACGAGCGCCCGGAGGGCCGCCCGGAGGCGCGGCTCCGTCGTCGGGTAGTCCGGGTTGATCGACGGCGACGTGGTGACGAGCGCGGCATCCGCCCAGGTTGATGCGGGATCGACGTCGGGTCCGAGGGCAAGGCGGACGTCGCGGCCCTCGAGCGCATCGATTGCAGCGCCCAGATCCTGCGCAGAGCGGCCGTCGTACACGGTCACCCGCGCCTCGGCGTCTGCGAGGAAGCGCGCCAGGGCGATCCCACTGCGGGCGAACCCGAGCACCGTCACGAGGCGCCCGCGCAGCGCGCCGGCCCGGATCGAGTCCATCGTGAGCGCATCGGGATCGATCGTCCGCTGCTCGGTCATCGCGCTCATACCAGCAGGTTGACCGAGGCGAAGAAGAAGGTCAGACCGAGCAACGCCGCGAGGATCCCGACGATCCAGAAGCGGATCGTGATCTTCTCCTCGTCCCAGCCACCCAGCTCGAAGTGGTAATGGATGGGGCTCATGCGGAAGATCCGCCTACCGCCACTGGCCTTGAAGTAGGCGACCTGGACGATCACCGACAGCGTTTCGACGACGAAGATGATCCCGATCAGCGGCAGGATCAGGATCTGGCCGGTGATGAGCGCGGTAACCGCCAGCGTCGACCCGAGGGCGAGCGCGCCGGCGTCGCCCATGAAGATCTGGGCGGGGTGGACGTTGAACCACAGGAACCCGAGCAGCGCCCCGATGATGAGCGCGCAGAGCAGGGCGAGGTTTACCTGCTGGGGGACGTTGAACAGCGCGACGAGCATGAACGCGACGAACGAGAAGGCGAGCGTTCCCCGGCCAGCCCGTCGAGGCCGTCGGTCAGGTTGACGCCGTTCGCCATGGCAACGATCGCAAACGCGGCGAAGGCGATGTACAGCGTCGGGTCGATCGACACCGCGCCGACGAACGGCACCGCGATGGCCGTGATCGCATAGGTCTGCTGGATCTGCCATGCCACGACGACCGCCACCACGGTGATCCAGATGAGCTTCTGCCGAGCGCGGATGCCCTCCCCGGTCCGCGCGTTCATGTAGTCGTCGAACGCACCGAGGCCGCCGACGAGCACGAGCGTCGCGAGCGGGGCGAACGTGGCGGCATCGAGCGGGCGCAGGAAGAGATAGATCGCGACGACGACCGCGATGAGCAGGATGCCGCCCATCGTCGGCGTCCCTTCCTTGACGTAGTGCGTCTCGGGTCCCTCGGGGTGGACCTGCTTGCCGAAGCCTGCCTCGCGAAGGAGCCGGATGTAGGGGGCCATCAAAATGACCATGAACGCGAACGCGAGCAGCAGCCCCTGGATGAGCTCGATCATCGGGCCGGAGCTCCGCCGAGCTCGGACCGCAGGTCGTCGACGAGGAGGTCCAGCGCGATCCCTCGCGACGCCTTGACCAGCACGACGTCGCCCTCGCGAAGGCGTGGCCGCAGGATGTCGAGGGCCGCGTCGCGGTCACGGGCCATCAGGACCTTGGCAGGTGCGAGCCCGGCGTCCCGGGCGCCGTCCGCAATCGCGAGCGCCTCGTCGCCGACGACGACCAGCAGATCCACCACACCGGCCGCCGCCTCGCCGACCTCGAGGTGGCCGGCCACGTGCGCATCGCCGAGCTCGAGCATCTCGCCGAGTACCGCGACGCGCCGGCCGGGCAGCCCGGCGAGGAGGTCAAGTGCCGCGGTCACGGAACCCGGCGATGCGTTGTAGCTGTCGTCGACGATCGTCACGCCACCGGCGCGGACCAGCTGTCCGCGGTGCGGCGCCGACCAGCCGTGTCCGAGTCCCTCGCGGATCGAATCCAGGTCAATCCCGGCGGCGATCCCGACCGCGGCCGCGGCCAGCGCGTTGTGGACCGCGAGGCGGCCGAGCGTCGGGATCGTCACGGGAAGGCGCTCGCCCGAGGCGACGAGCGTGAAGCGCATGCCCGCGAGCCCTGACGTCTCGACCTCCGCGGCCCGGACGTCGGCGTCGTCCGCGAAGCCGTAGGTGGCGCTGCGGGCCACCGTCCGGACGTACATGTCGCGGACGATCGGGTCGTCGGCGTTGAGGACGGCCGTGCCGCTGGGCGGGAGCGCCTCGAGCAGCTCGCCCTTCGCGCGCTCGATCGCGCGCAGGGAGCCGATCCGCGACAGATGGACCGCCTGGACCGCGGTCACGACGCCGATCGACGGGCGCCCGATCCGTGCCAGGTCGGCGATCTCGCCGCCGACGTACATGCCCATCTCGAGGACCGCGGCTTCGTGCTCACTCCCGAGCTTCAACACGGTCAGCGGCAGCCCGACCTCGTTGTTCTGATTGCCCTCGTTCTTGAGTGTCCGGAAGCGCGTCCCGAGGACGGTCGCAATGGCCTCCTTGGCCGACGTCTTCGCGATGCTCCCGGTCACGCCCACGACAAGCGGATCGAAGCGTGCGCGCCAGCCGGCCGCGACCGCATGGAGTGCTGCCAGCGCGTCCACGACGCGGACCACGGTCACGTCACCGAGCGCGGCGAGGTCGTCGGGCGGGCGCGTGACGAGGAGCGCCGCGGCGCCACGGGCGACAGCGTCCGACAGGAAGCGATGGCCGTCGGTCCGTTCGCCCGGCAGTGCCACGAACAGCTGGCCGGGCTCGACGGCTCGGGAATCGACCGCTCCCCCGCGGATCGGGCGGTCGGACCGGGCGAGCAACCTGCCGCCGCTGAGCCGGACGAGTTCTTCGGGGCCGAGGGCGGGCTCCTCGCGTGCGCCCGGGTGCGACGGATCGGCGTCGGTCACGGCCCAGAGTGTCGCACAGCGCGCGCTCACGGGGCGCTGGGTGCGGGGGTCGCCTGGAGGCTCGCGTCGCGGAGGGTGAGGAGGTCGGGCGTCGTGATGGCGTCGTGGGCGATGCGACGGAAGAGCGCGAACGACATGACCGGCATCTCGATCTGCCCGACGCGCAGCGTCGTGGGCGTTCCCTCCTCGATTCGGATCGCCACGACGAGGTCTGGGCGTGCCTTCTTGCGTGCCACGTAGCCGACGAACGATGCGTTGAACTTGTTCTGCTTCCAGGCGCCGCGGCCCTTGTTGGCCTTCGGGTCCCAGATCTGGGCCGTGCCGGTCTTGCCGCCGACGTGATAGCCCGGGATCAGCGTATGGTCACGGTAGAAGGGCACCTCGGTCACGACGTGGTCCAGGAGGCCCGTGAGCTGCCTGGACAGCTTCCTTGACAGAACTTCCTCGCCCGTCGAGAGCGGGATCTCGTTGTTGCCGATTGCCTTGACGACGTGGGGCTTCACGAGGCGCCCGCCGTTGACCATCGCGGCGTACGCCGTCGCCAGCTGGATCGGGGTCACCGCCACACCCTGGCCGAAGGCGCCGTTGGCGAGGTCGATCTGCCGCCAGGGCCTGATCGCCGGGTCGCGGACGTATGCCTCGCCGGAGACCTCGCCCGCGACGTCGATCCCGGTCGGCTGCCCGAACCCGAGGCGCAGCCACATGTCATGAAGGGTCGTGGCGGCCTTCTTCGTGTTCCGCCCGAGCCCCAGCGCGACCTTTGCCGCGACGACGTTGCGTGACCAGGCGATGGCGTCCTCGAACGTCAGCCAGCCCATCCCCTGCCGGTTCGCGTTGTCAACCTTCGTGCGGCCCTTGTCGAGCCTCAGGGTGCCCACGTCCTTGATCCGCGTGCCCGGCGTGACGGTGCCCTTCTCGAGCGCGGCGGCCGCGGTCATCATCTTGAACACCGAGCCCGGCTCGTAGACGCCCGAGACGATGGGATCGATGAACCGCGCGGGCTCGTTCGCGGCGATGGCGCGGTAGTCGTTCGCGTCGTACGAGGGATACGTCGCCATGGCGTAGATCTCGCCGGTGTACGGATCGAGCACGACCGCCGAGACGTTCTTTGCCTTGTCGGCGATCCAGGCGGCGAGCAGCTCCTGCTCGAGCGTGAGTTGCAGCCCGGCATCGATGGTGAGGAGGAGGTCGGTCCCGGGCTCCCCGGTGTCATCGACATGCGCCGTGTCCTGCAGGACCCGTCCCGTGATGTCGCGTTGGGCGGTTGCGACCCATGGCTTGCCCGAAAGTATCGGCTGGTAGAACTGCTCGACCCCGTACTGGCCGACACCCTCGCGGTTGACGAACCCGAGCAGATGTGCGGCAAGCGTCGAGTCCGGCCCGCCACCCTCCTGCGGGTACACCCGGACGGGCTCGGGCTCCAGGCTCACGTGGGCGATCCGTCCTGCCGCAAGCGCGTCCCGGATCCGCTCCGACGTGGAGGGCAGGACGCCGCGCGCAATGATGACGTAGGCGCGGTCCGTGGCCAGGTTGGCGCGGAGCGTGGCTGCGGCCTCCTCGTCGAGCCGCAGCATCCGGATCAGCTCCGAAGCCGTCTGCTCCTGCTCCACGTCGGTCATCTGGTTCGGAGCAGCCGCCAGGCGGTCGCGGTCCACGGTGCTCGCCAGCGCCACCGTTCCGCTTCGGTCGTAGATCGCACCGCGCCGGCTCGGCGTCTCGAGCTGGACCGTCGTCTGGGCAAGGGCCCGGTCGAGGAGCCATTCCCGCTCGACGATCTGCCAGAACGCCAGCCGGCTCACGAGGGCCAGCGACGCGACGACGAAGACGACGAGAAGGACGAGGAGGCGGATGCGCAAATCCGTACGTCCGAGCATCGGTCGATCGACGCCTCAGCGCCCGGGCAGGACGAGCGGTTCGCCGAGCTGTGTCAGCCCCGCGTCGATCGACAGCTTGCAAATCGCCGGCTCCTGGCCGAGGCGCTCGAGATCCGAGCGGATCTCCTGCTCCTGAGCGAGCAGTCGGTCACGCTCTGCCTTCAGCCGGTCGATGTCGTATGTCGTGGCCGACACGCGAACGTCCTGCGCGAGCGAGAAGAACATCAGCAGGAACGCGACGACGATCCCGCCGAGGACCATGCTCGTGCGGCTTGCCCGACGGTTCGCCCGCACCGTACCGCGCATCCGCCGCCGCGGCAGCGCCGGCGCTTCGAGGCGCTGCTGCCGTCGGGGCAGGAGGATCGATCGGGGACGTGCGCCCTCGTAAACGGCCATCGGTCAATCGGCCGCGTAGTGCAGGCGCGGCAGGCGCGGGTCGAGGAAGGAGAGCGGATCGCCGTGTCCGGTCGAGCTCGAGCCCTCCGGCTCGTGGTCGAGGTCGGGATGGTGACGCCGATCCTGGCGCTCGCGGACCTCGTGCTGGCGACGGCCGTACGCCTTGCGGCGGCTCGTCTGGTGACGGCGGCTCATGGGGGCTCCTCCTTCCTTGCTTACGCTGCGAGACGCTCGGCTGCGCGCAGGCGCGCGCTCCGGGACCGTGGATTGGCGGCGACCTCCTCGGGGGTCGGGGTGACGGAACGGCGGGTGACCAGTCGCAGACGAGGGTTCCGGCCGCAGACGCAGACCGGGATCTCGGGCGGGCAGACGCAGCCGCGCCGCTCGGCGGCGAAGAAGCGCTTGACAATGCGGTCCTCGAGCGAGTGGTAACTCAGGACGACCAGGCGGCCGCCCGGCCGCAGCAGATCGACCGCTGCAGCGAGCCCGCTCTCGAGTGCTTCGAGCTCCTCATTGACCGCGATCCGCAGTGCCTGGAAGACGCGGGTCGCGGGATGCGTCCGGCGCGGCTGACGCGGGTTCGGCGGCATGACGCGCTCGACGAGCGACGCCAGCTCCTCCGCGGTCGCGACCGGAGCGCTGCTCCGCGCGTCGACGATGGCCCGCGCGATCCGGCCGGCCTTCGGTTCCTCGCCGTAGCGGCGGAACAGGGCGGTCAGCTGGGCGGCATCGAGCGTCGCGAGCAGCTCGGCGGCCGGAACGCCTCGGCCGGTATCGAAGCGCATGTCGAGCGGTCCGCCGGCACGGAACCCGAAACCACGCTCCGTGTCGGCCAGCTGGAAGCTCGACAAGGCCCAGATCGAAGAGGCAGCCGTCGACGGCCTCGAAGCCCACCGCTGGCGCGACCTCGGCGAGCTCGCGGAAGTTGGCCTGGCGCAGGACCAGGCGGCCTGCGAAGCGGGGACGGAGGCGACCGTCGACCCTGGCGATCGCCGCTGCGTCGGCGTCGAGGCCGAGGACGCGGCCGTCAGGGTTGGTCGCCTCCAGGATCCGCTCGGTGTGCCCACCGCCGCCGACGGTGGCATCGATCTGAAGGCTTCCGGGGCGTGGCGCGAGCATCGCAAGGACCTCCTCCGCCAGCACCGGCAGGTGCCCTGCCTTCATCTCTCCTCCACCGCCATTGGTCGGATCCCGAGCGGACCCTGGAAGCGCATGTGGTGCCCCATCCGCTAGATCCCGAGCCCTTCGAGGGCCTTGGCCAGCGACTGGGGGTTGTCGAGCGCGCGGCGGTAGTCGTCCCACCGCTTCGGCGCCCAGATTTCGGCGTGATCGCGCGACCCGACGACAACGGCGTCACCGTCGAGCTTGGCCGCTTCACGCAGGTAGGCAGGCACAAGGATCCGACCCTGGCGGTCGACCTCGGCCTCGATCGCGCCGGCGAAGATGAACCGCTGGAAGAGGCGGGAGCGCTCTTCGGCAATGGGCAGCTCGGCGACCTTGTCGGCGAGGGCCTCCCAGCCGGCACGGGTATGGATCGCGAGGCATTCATCCAGCCAGCGCGAAACGAACGCTCCCTCGGCGAGCTGCGCGCGGAATTTCGCCGGGACGGCGATGCGTCCCTTGTCGTCCACCGTGTGCCGGTACTCGCCGGTGAACACCAGTCGGAATCCCTCTGCTCGCGGGCGCATGCGCTGGACGGGGTGGGCCGAGGCTGTGGGCCGTGGGGAGGACTCTCCTCGATTCCCCACTTCGCACCACTTCGTGCCACTTGACCGCATTGTAGGGTACGGAACTGCCCCGTCAATGGTTCATTTGCACCACGTGAAGGACCGTCACACCAGCCGGGCCGGCGCCTTCCCGGCGGGGCCGTTCTGGCCGTGTCCATATCTCGACGGTCTCTGCGGTTTCGGCATCCGGACCTGGTCGCCGGCTCGGATGCTGGCCGGGTTCGTGGTCCGCGGATTCATCCGCAGCACCCGGTCGTCGTCGACCGCGCGCAGGAACGGACACGTGACCGGGTCCTGCGAGCGCAGCTCGAGCCGGTCCATCCAGGTGATTGGGCGCCGCATATCTCCCTGGCCGGCGCGCAAAGACGTAATCGCGGGGACGATTTCGCCCAGCGACGACGTCGCGTTCGGTTCGGACGGGGCTCCGCGGGCCGTTCCTCGGATCTTCTGCATCGACCGGCCGGCCAGTCCGCCGGGGGCCCCGGTTCATCTGTCACTCACCCGTCCGAGCGAGGTCTTCTCCTTGACCGGCGCGGAGTCTAGTACGTTTATCGTCTTGCCGGAAGGCGATTCCGGGTGCTAGTGTCCGGCGCCAGAACTCGAATGGATGTCCGTTCGAGCCCGTCACGAAGGTTCACGCGCCCCGATGGCCCTGCCGCTTCCGGTGATCAACCAGCCGAGCGAGGCGTTTCACCTTGCCCCGCACAGGATCAAGCGCTGCACCTTCCGCCGGCTGATCCACATCGACACGAGCGCGGATCGGGTGTTCGATGTCGAGTGCCTCTACCCCGATCGCCGCGTGCCGATCCCCTTGGGCGACCTCGAGTCGGCCATCCCGATCTGCAACGCCTGCATCGCGCCGCACATCTTCCGCCCAGACGAGGACTGACCGTCCGACCGCGTTCGGCGGCGAGTCACGTATGACCCGGTCTCTGCACGGCCGTGCGTTCACGAGGATCGAATCCGAACGGATCCGTCGTTCCCGGCGGGCAGCCCGGTTCGCCTGTTTGCGATCCGGGTCAGTGGTGACCACTGGCGGCGCACTGGCGGCGCGTGGTTGGGGCCAGCCGTAACGGACAACGAACCTTCCCACCCGCAACGGCCGCCAGCCGCAACGGGCGCTCGCTGACCGTTTCGTGCATCTCACGCTCCAATTGACAACGAAGAGCCGTTCAGGGTGGCTCGTTTGCCGGTACGGCCGTGGCATGCAACTTCGACATGAACGTTTGCACCCGCCCGCGAACCATACTCAACGAGCGGAAGGCCAATTCGGCCATCCGACAAGGGACGGATGCCAGGTGGACGAGGCCCTCGTCGTACGTGCACAGCGCGGTGACCGCGATGCCTTCGCGGTCCTCGCGACGACGTCGATCGACCGCCTCTACCGCGTGGCGTACCGGATCTTGCGCGATATCGAGATGGCTCGCGACGCGACGCAGCAGGCGCTCTTCGAGGCATGGCGCGACCTGCCCTCGCTCCGCGATGCCAGCCGGTGGGAAGCATGGACGTACCGCCTCGTCGTCAATGCCTGCTACCGGGAGAGCCGCCACGATCGCCGCCTGACGGCGTCGGTCCGGCTGCTCCCGATCGACCGCTCCTCGATTCCCGACACGGCACTCTCGGTCGCCGATCGTGACGAGCTGGAGCGTGGATTCCGCCGTCTGCCGGCCGAGCAGCGAGCGGTGGTCGTGCTCCACCACTATCTGGGGCTGCCGCTGACCGAGGTGGCAGAGATCCTGGGTATCCCGGCCGGGACCGCGCGGTCCCGGCTCCACATTGCGACGCGTCGGCTGCGCGCCGCGCTCGAAGCGGACGCCGTGCCCGCCACGAAGGAGATGGCATGAGCGCCCGCCCTCCATTCAATGAACAGCTCAACGAGTGGCTCGAGGATGGGCCGGCGTCGGCGCCGCGAGAGGACCTCGCGGCTGTCCTCGGGGGCTTCCCCAAGATCCGGCAGCGCTCGTTCTTCGGGCCGTGGAGGATCACCATGCCCACAATTGCCCGCCTTGCCGTCGCGGCGGTCATCGCGATCGCCGTCGGGGCCCTCGCCATCGCGCAGATCGTTCAGCCATCCGGCCCGTCGGTCGGTACACAGGCAACGCCGGGGTGGCAGGACCGCTTTCCGTCGCAATCGGCTTCTGCCTTCGTGCGACCCTTCACCTACGCCATCGATCCATCGTCTGGCATCGAGCTCAACGGGGACAGCGCTGGTGCCACGAACTACCAGTTCCGCATTCCCGGCGAGCCCGGACCCGCGGTGGTGGTCGACCACCCGGACCGGGGCTTCCGCCTCGATCCCTGCACGCAAGCCGGCGGTGGCGTGAACCTGCGACCCACGCCGGCGGAGTTCGTCGCCTACATGCAGACCGTGCCCGGGCTCAAAGTCACGCAACTCGCTCCATCGACCATCGATGGGCGAACGGCACTCGGCGTCGACGTCCAGCGTCAGCCAGACCAGTCGTGCCCGGAGCACTATCTCTTCGCCGCCGATGATGACTGGACGTGCTGCTGGCCCGACGACCCGACGTGGGTACGACGAATCCGGGCGATTGACGTCGGCGGTTCGCTCGTCTTCGTGACCACCCCCTACAGCTTGGCGGACAAGGAAGCGCGCCTGGAGCTCGCGGACTCCTTCGTCGACACGATCCATTTCGGTGAATCCGGGGCGACGCCGACCGCGTCGAACTGACCCAGGCAGGCCCATCAGTCCGGCCGCCGGCGAGCAGCAAGCGGCCTGAACACCGGACGGGCGCGCTCGCCCGTCCGGTGTTCTCCGAGTTTCCGTACGGACGTGCGCCAATGCGCGCCCACGCGACCTTTGAAGCGCTTCGGTTCGATATATCACGCACGGATTCGGGGAAGTGTCAGCGAGGCCGTTTAAGCCGAGTTACGCCGGAACCATGCGTAAGGGTGGCTGAGGCTCGTCCACCGACGACGTCCCGAACCGTGTGCAGAAACGTGTGCAGGCTCCGGTCAGCTTCGGCGGCGGGCCGCCCCCACCTTATCCGCCGATGAGCTGCAGAACGAGGGTGCCTGTGCCATCTCCGTTCTCGTCGAGCGTGCCGTCGCCACGGGCTGCTCTGAAGTCTCCAGCTCCACCGGTGACTGCCAATACCTTGTGGGGGGGCGGCGCGTTCACGAAGGAGAACGTGATCGTCCCGCGATCGTCGAGTTGCACGACACCGCTGCAATTGGACAGACCCGTGGCGTCGACGAGGACACAGCTTCCGACCTCGTCGCCCACCGCCTCCCCGCTTTCAAGGAGCTGGTCATGGAAGACGATCTGGTCCGCTGCTGAGAAACCCGGCTCCCCGAGATCGGTGTAGCTGGGGTCACTGAACAACACGTGGAAGGTCATCGTGTGGCCGCCCCGGTCGTTGGCCGCACCCAAGGCCGAAACCTGGACTAGCAGCACCGACGCCGCTAGCGACACTCCAACGGCCATGGCTCGCGTTCTGTTCCGCATGGCATCTCCTCGATATTGACGGGGCCAGGTCGAGCCCCGTCTCGCCGCCCGCTCGACGACCGCGAGAGCGCGACGGGAACACAGCGGCACTGTGAAGGCGGGAGCGTTTGACCGTATGACGGTGCGTCATCCGACAGGGGCGGCGGCGGCGATATGCTGCAAATTGAGGCCCTACCGCGAGGGGGTCCGCGGGGGACCGGACCGCGGTGGGGTTTCGCCATGTCAAGACGAGGCCCACGAACCGGCCTCTTCGAAGTTGTGCCTTTCGAGTTCCCCGGCGAAACCAGGTTGCCCCGGAGATGGTTGTCCGGGGCCTCCCAACGTCAGTAGGTCCCGACCCCGGTCGCCGTTCGTCTCGCTGTCACGACGGAGCAAACGCGCGGAGCCCGGGCCGGCGCGACCGGTTGTCAGTCCGGCGGCAGTTGCTCGCAGATGTCGGTCACGTCGCCGGTCTCGCTGAGCTGGGTGAAGTTGCCGGCCGCGTCGACCTTGATCACCTCGCGGCCAACGACGAGCAGGGTCGCCGGCCCCGTAGCACCGCCGAGCAGAGTGTCGGTCGGGAAGTAGAAGACGACGTTGTGGCCGGTCAGCGTGAGTGTTGTCGTCCCGTCTGCTGCGCTCGTCGACCAGGTGACAGCACCGGTCCCCTTCAGGGCAAACGTGACGTCGGGATGGTTCGGGTTGTAGAACACGAGATCCGAGCCGGTCCCGGCGGTCAGCATGCGAACGGTGCCGTCGGGCGTCGTGAACGTTCTCGTGCTTCGCGCGCGCATTGTCTGCGACATCGACGTTCACCGCGCTGTCCTTGCAGACCAGTCCCGTCGGGAACGAGATCGTGAACGGGGCCGCCTTGGCACTCTCAACGCTGAAGACGCAGAGGGCGGCGAGCAATGCAGACGAAGCCGCGACCAGCCCGATGCGATGCGAAGCGCTCATTGGAGGCCTCCTTGGGTTCCCAGCGATTCCGTCGACGGACTGCTCTGGGCTCCCCCCGCCGCCGCACCTTCCGCGCCGCGACTCCGACGTCCGAAGCCCTGCCACCTGGTGCGCCACTCACGTAGTGCCCAGCCTGCCCATTGACGGTGGGCGGGAATGTCCCCGCAGCCCCTCCAGGTCGGGCACGCACCAGCGAGATTTGACGTTTCCGCCGACCGCGTGAGCGCAACGGGAACACATCCGGAGTGTGAAGGCGGGGGCGCTTGACCTTATGACGGTTCGTCATTCGGTAGGGCGGCGACGGGCGGGCTAAACCGGCGGCGAGGAACTCGCGGTGATTTCGACGGTGCTCGGCCACTCCGACTACGGCACGACGCTGAAGGTGTACGCACACCTCGACCCGAAGCGCGCACGGGCGGCTGCGGGAAGGATCGATGCGGCACTCGGCCGGACGCTGCGAGTGCTCGAGGAGGTCGCAACCTGAACTCGAACTGTATGCAGAAACGCGTGCAAGCCCCCCGGTCGGCCATCCGCCGGGGGCTCTTTCACGCACGGATTCGGGGGAAGCGTCAGCGAGGCCGTCTGTAAGCCGAGTTCTGTCCCACGGCAATCGCCGCAGGGATGGCCATCCATCTGGGGCCGCCGGTTGCCCGGCGGCTCATGCGGCCGACCCGAGGGCTGGGCAGCGCGCCTCTCCCCCGACCGAGGTCGGGTTGCGCCCTCCTATTTGGCCTTGCTCCGGGTAGAGTTTGCCGCGTTTCACTCCGATCGCCGGCTTGCGCCGCCGACCGGCATCGTCACTGTGGCACTGGTCCTCGCCTCACGGCGGACGGGCGTTACCCGCTACCCTGCGCTGCGGAGCTCGGACTTTCCTCACGCCGTTCCACGGGTTTCCCCGACGTGGCGCGCGACCATCCGACGGCCTCGCTGACGTTGGCGATCTTACGCGCGTTCAGCGCGAGGCGATCAGCTGTACCTCGCCGCCGTCGCCGTCGAGGACCAGGTTCCCGTCTTTGTCGAACCCGAACGAGGTCGCCCCGACGAGGGCACGCATGAACCGCGTTTCGATCGCGCCGACATCGCCCTCGCACAGGCGCAGCGTCGAGTTGATCGACCCCACGTCGATCGTCGCCAGGTCCACGGTGAGGTTGGCGGAAAACCTGTTGCAACCGCTGTCACCGCGGATGCGGCCCTCGTCGAACGAGACCGTCGGCGGGTTGGCCCCGTACATGGGGGCCCCGGCGATCTCCACCACCCGCCATTTCGTCCCCTCGAGGTTCGGCGGTTGGGTGGCCGCCACCCCGGACGAACACGCGGCGACGGTCAGGCCTGCGGCGAGCGCCAGCACAGGCCATCGAGCCCGGTTGATCATCGCGTCCTGCCCCTCAACTCGCCAGTGTTGATTCGGCCTGCGCGGACGCGCACGTGAACGCCTGCCACCGGCGCCAGAACGTTAGCCCATCTCCCCCGGTCGCCGGACCAGGACCTTTGGGCCACCGCCCTGTGCCCGATCGATTGCCTGGTTGGCGAATGCGTCCGCCACCGAGTTCTGCGCGCGGGGCACGTGATTGGCCGTCCAGCGCGCACATTCGGCCAGGCGCCGGCGTGCGGCCGTCCACAGCGGGATGAGTTTTGGATCCTTGACCCGCCATCGGCCGGCGAGCTGCTCCACGATCAACTTTGAGTCGAGCAGGAGGTGCACCTCCTCAGCCCCGAGCTCGCGGGCCAGGTCGAGCGCGCGCACGACGCCGGTGTACTCGGCCACGTTGTTGGTCTGGACGCCGAGGTATTCGGAGATCCACGCGTCCGGTCGTGCAGACGGGTCGCGCGCATCCGGCCGGCGCAGGTCGTACAGGGCCGCGCCGAGCGAGGCAGGGCCCGGGTTGCCGCGCGCGGCCCCGTCGGTGCGAACCACGAAACCGGTCGCCGACGACCGAGGCTCCGGCGCCTCGAGGTCCGGGAACAGCGTGTCGGTCAGGTCCGAAGCCCCGGTGTCAGGCGGATTCTCCGGATCCCGGTTCGCTCGACTCCGGGGAGTGCGGCAGGACGGGCAGCTCCACGCGGACGTTCGGCTCATCGGTGTCGCCCCGCAGCAGCCGCCAGACGAACTGGAGCGGGTCGTAGTACCGGTCCGCGACGCGCTCCTTGAGCGGGATGATCGCGTTGTCCGTGATCTTGATGTGCTCCGGGCAGACCTCGGTGCAGCACTTCGTGATGTTGCAGTAGCCGATCCCGCCCGAGTCCTTGAGGTACTGGCGGCGGTCGGCCTGATCGATTGGATGCATTTCCAGCCCGGCCGCTCGAACGAGGAATCGCGGGCCCATGAAGGGCTCCTCGGTCTCGTGATTGCGCAGGACGTGGCAGACGTCCTGGCAGAGGAAGCACTCGATGCACTTCCGGTACTCCTGGACCCGCTCGATGTCCTGCTGGTGCCAGCGCCATTCCTCCTGGGGCACGTCGTCGGGCGGCGTAAACGGCTGGATCGTCTCGTTGACGCGGTAGTTCCAGGACACGTCGGTGACGAGGTCGCGGATGAGCGGGAAGGCTCGCATCGGTTCGACCGTGATCGGCGCATCGAGGTCGAAGTCGGACAGGCGCGTCTTGCACGTCAGGCTCGGGCGGCCGTCGACCTCGGCACTGCACGAACCGCACTTGGCGGCCTTGCAGTTCCAGCGGACGGCGAGGTCGGGTGCCTCGTGCCCCTGGATCCAGTGCAGCGCGTCGAGCACGACCATGCCCTCTTCGGCCGGGACGTCGAACTCGTCGTAGTGTCCTGGCTCCCCAGGACCACCGCGGAAGACCCGGAAGTGCGCGTCCGCCATCGATCCTCCCCTCAGTGCTCGCCAAGGAGCGCGCGCAGCTCGTCCGGCATGTGCGGCAATGGTGCCGTCCGGACGTCCATCGTGTCATCGGCATCCCGCGAGACGACGCAATTCACCGTGCCCCACTGCTCGTCATCGGTCGCCGGGAAGTCGATCCGGCTGTGTGCGCCGCGGCTCTCCGTCCGCAGCCGGGCGCTTCGCGTCACGGCCTCGGCGATGGTGAGCAGGTTCTGCAGCTCGAAGATCAGGTTCCAGCCAGGGTTGTAGGCGCGTCCGCCGTCGACACACAGCGTCTCCGACCGTGACCGGAGGATCGCGAGCTCTGCCAGCGCGTCGCCGAGGTCGGCATCCTCCCGGAAGATGCCGACCAGTCGCTGCATCGTCGATTGCAGGTCGCGCTGGATGGCGTATGGATCCTCACCGCTGGTGCGCTCGAGGGGTGCCTCGAGCTCGCGTTTGGCGTCCTGAACCTGGACCGGGTCGACGTGCGGCTGTTCGGCGAGCTGGGCAGCGTACGAAGCCGCACCGGCGCCGGTCCGGGCCCCGAACACGAGGAGGTCCGAGAGCGAGTTACCGCCGAGGCGGTTTGCGCCGTGCATGCCGCCCGCGACCTCGCCCGCCGCGTAGAGACCGGGCAGCGTCGTCGCGCCGGTCTCGGCGTCCACCCGGATACCGCCCATGACGTAGTGCGTCGTCGGGCCGACCTCCATCGGACCTTTCGTAATGTCGACGTCGGCGAGCTCCTTGAACTGCTCGTACATCGAGGGCAGCTTGCGCCGGACGTGGTCTGCCGGGAGGTAGCTGATGTCGAGGTAAACGCCGCCGTGCGGCGAGCCACGCCCCTCACGCACCTCGGTGTAGATGGCCCTGGAAACGTTGTCTCGAGTGGACAGCTCCGGTGGCCGGCGGGCGTCGGTCTGGCGTCCCTCGGAAAGGGCCGTGACCCAGCGGGCAGCCTCGTCGTCGGTAGCCGCGTATTCGGCGCGCCGTTCCTCAGGCAGGTACTTCCACATGAAGCGCTCGTCGAGACTGTTGCGCAGGATCCCACCCTCGCCGCGGACCGCCTCGGTCACGAGCAGGCCGCGCACGCCGGGCGGCCACACCATGCCGGTCGGATGGAACTGGACGAATTCCATGTCGATGAGCTCGGCTCCGGCGTGGTATGCCAGTGCCTGGCCGTCACCGCTGTACTCCCAGGAGTTCGAGGTGATCTCGTACGCCTTGCCGATCCCGCCGGTGGCGAGGACGACGGCCTTCGACGGGAAGACGATCGGCCGGCCAGTCGTCCGCCAGTAGCCGAAGGCGCCGGTCGTCCGGCCGAGGCCGGTCGTGAGATGGGTGATCGTGCATTCCATGTAGACGTCGATGCCGAGGGCGACCGCCCGATCCTGGAGCGTGCGGATCATCTCGAGGCCGGTCCGATCGCCGACGTGGGCGAGACGCGGATGCGAGTGGCCGCCGAATGGTCGCTGGAGGATCCGGCCGTCGCGCGTGCGATCGAATACGGCCCCCCAGCGCTCCAGCTCGTTGACGCGGGCCGGCGCCTCCTGGGCGTGGAGCTGGGCCATCCGCGGCTCGTTGAGCAACTTGCCGCCGACCATGGTGTCGCGGAAGTGAACCTGCCAGGAGTCGGCCTCGGCGACGTTCCCGAGGGCCGCGGCGACGCCGCCCTCGGCCATGACCGTGTGAGCCTTGCCGAGCAGCGACTTGCAGACGAGGCCGACGCTCGCACCGGCTGCGCGAGCTTCGATGGCGGCACGCAGTCCGGCGCCGCCCGCGCCGACGACGAGGACGTCGTACGGATGCGTTTCGGTCGCCGTACCCGCCATGCTCCCCGCCCTAGAAATAGATCGCCGGATCGGAGATGACCCCGAGCGCCAGGAGCCGCACGTAGAGGTCGGCCAGGACGACCGAGAAGAAGCTGACCCAGGCCCAACCCATATGGTTGAGGTTGAGCGTCGTGATCCGCTGCCACAACGAGTGCTGCACCCGTCGGCGACGTGTGCACGAGAAGCAATCCACGCGCCCACCTGCCAGGTGGCGCAGCGAGTTGCACGACAGCGAGAACAGCGACAGCAGGGCTGCGTTGACGAACAGGATCACGCTCCCGAGCCCGAGCCGCGGTCCGCTCTCCGGGACCAGCGAGACGGCCGCATCGACCCACAGGAAGAACAACGGGATGAACGCGAGATACAGGAAGTAGCGGTGGAAGTTCTGGAGGATGAACGGGAACGCGGTCTCCATCCGGTAGCGCTTGTGGATGGTCGGCTCACCGACGGCGCACCCGGGCGGATCCGCGAAATAGAAGCGGTAGTAGGCCTTGCGGTAGTAGTAGCAGGTCGCCCGGAAGCCAAGCGGGATCCACAGAATGAGGAGGCCCGGGCTGATGAACCACGGGAGCCATGCCGGCGCGATGAGCGGCGAGAAGAGCGGCGACAGGTAGCCGTCGACCTCGTACGCGGTCCCGAACAGCGGCGTCCATACGATCCCGGAGAAGAAGAGATAGCCCGCGAGGATCGTGAATACCGTGCCCTGGCTGACGGGAGCGACCCACCATCGATCGCGTCGCCTCGTCGACCCGAACCCGATCGGCGCCGTGCCCGATGCCTTCGGCGGGGGCGGCGAGCCGGGCGCGATGCGTCTCGGGAGCGCGGTCATCGGCTGTTCGTGTCCTCCGGTGCGGGGTGAACCCGGGTGCTAGTTGGCCGCGGCGGCGCCGGTCGGTGTCGGTGCGGCGAGCCGCTCGATGATCGCGTCGGCGAACTGGCTCGTGCCCGCGTTCCCGCCCAGATCGTAGGTCACGCTGCGACCCTCGGCGACGACCGCACGCAGCGCGTCCTCCAGCCGGCTCGCGACATCGGGATGGCCGAGATGGCGGAGCATCAGTGCTCCCGACAGGATCAGGGCGGTCGGATTGGCCCTGTTCTGCCCGGCGTACTTCGGCGCCGAGCCGTGAACCGCCTCGAAGACGGCCGACTCGGTGCCGATGTTCGCGCCCGGCGCGACGCCCAGCCCGCCGACGAGGCCCGCGGCGAGGTCGCTGACGATGTCGCCGTACAGGTTCGGGAGCACCAGCACGTCGTACAGCTCGGGCTTCTGGACGAGCTGCATGCACATGTTGTCGACGATGCGATCCTCGAACTCGATCCGACCGGCGTAGTCCGCCGCGACGGTCCGGCAGCTCTCGAGGAACAGCCCGTCGGACAGCTTCATGATGTTCGCCTTGTGCACGGCCGTGACCTTGCGCCGGCCGTTGGCGACCGCGTACTCGAACGCGAAGCGCGCGATCCGTTCCGATGCCTCGCGGGTGATGATCTTGATGCTCTCCGCGGCGTCCCGGCCGACGCGATGCTCGATGCCCGCGTAGAGGTCCTCGGTGTTCTCCCGGACGATGACCAGATCGATGCCGTCGAAGCGGCTGACGACGCCCTGCATCGAACGCGCCGGCCGAAGGTTCGCGTACAGCCCGAGTGCCTGGCGGAGCGTCACGTTGACGCTGCGGAAGCCCTCCCCCACCGGTGTCGTGATCGGACCCTTGATGGCGACCTTGTTGCGCCGGATCGACTCGAGGACGCTGTCCGGGAGCGGTGTTCCGTGGGCGGCGATCGTGGCCTCGCCCGCGTCGACGACTTCCCACTCGAACTCGATACCGGTCGCGTCCAGGACACGCCGTGTCGCCTCCGCCAGCTCCGGACCGATGCCGTCGCCGGGGATCAGGGTGACTCGATGGGCCATGCGCCAATTCTAGCCACGCTTCGGGTACCTCGACGGCCGGCCCGCCGTCAGGGCGAACCGGCCGCAAGCGCGAGTGAAGGTCGGTCAGGGCGCGATGCGCTGATAGGTCGGAAGCTCGCCGATCGTCATCGGCTCGCCAACGGGCGTTCCGTCGGTCGCGTCGTAGATCTGGGTCGTCGTCCCGATCGTCAACAGGACCTGCTCGCCGTCGGGAGTGAAGGCGACGCCGTATCCGGCGCTACTCTCGTCGACGAACGGCTGGCCGATGTTCACGAGTGTGCCGCCGACGTCACCGTCCGATGGTCCGACCACGATCTGCCGAGAAAAGGTGCCATCGGGCAGGTTCTTCTGGCCCTCGAACAGAAGGCGCGAGCCGTCCGGCGAGAAATGGCCCTGGATCTCGGCCTCGGCATCCCCGAGGCGGATCTGGCGATCCTCGCCGGTCGCAAGGTCGCGCACATGCGACCAGCCGTCCACTCGGCCGTCGACGACGTTAGCCTCGAAATTCGAGTACGTAAGCATCGCGCCGTCCGCGGAGATCGACGGACGCTGGTAACCGTCCTCGAGAGGTGGGGCGACCGAACGAACACTACTGCCGTTCTGCCCGACGGCGAAGATCGTCGTCTCGTTCGAGCCTGCCCGCGGCGCGCCCCTGAAGTAGAGCGTCCCCCCTGCCTCGGGTCGCCAGGCGATCCAGTCGAGCGGGTGGACATCGCCGAGGTCGAGCCTCCGGATCGGCTCCTTTCCGGTCGTGTCGACGATCGACAGCACCGGCTCGCCAAGGAGGGCATGGACCATCGCGAATTGCGAGCCGTCGGGCGACCAGTCGATCTGGCCGACCTCCGCGAGCTCGCCCGTTACGACGCGCGGATCGCTGCCGTCGGCGGCGGCCACGACCACCTGCTCGAGTCCAGGCCCGGCTGAGCGCCTGAACAGGAACTTCGAGCCATCTCGCGAAAAGATCGGAGCGTGATCATCGGTTGGTCCGCCGAGGATGAGCGACGGCACGCCGGCGGCGGTTTCGAGTCGGTAGATGTCGCCGTTGGCGGCGTAAACGAGCGCGCCATTCCGGGCCGGACCGAACGGCTCCGGCAACCGTGGCCGCGACCCAACGGCCACGATGGCCGCGACGACGGCCACGAGCACGAGCCCGAGGATAACGAGAAGGGCGAGGGAGCGGACCGGGAACCGCGACGGGAACGCCGTCCGGCTCGCGCTGATGTCCATGGGAGGCCACCTTTCGATGGAGGTCCAGCCGGGTCGCTGCCGTGTCCGGGCGGTCCGGCCGAGGATGTCGTCGAGGTAGTCCGGCGCACCGGTCCCGGCACGCTGCTGGAGCCAGACGGAGACGGTCCCGCCGAAGCGATCGTCGGAGGTCATGCCAACCCCCTTTCCGCCAGCTCCGAGCCGACTCGAGCGTCGGCTTCGAGCGAGGCCCGCATCTCATTGAGGGCTCGGTGAAGCCGCGATTTCGTGGTTCCGACCGGGATGCCCAGGATCAGAGCGACTTCCGGCATGGGAATGTCCAGGTAGTGGTGCAGCACGACGATGGCCCGAGCCTCGGGCGCGAGGCGCCTGAAGCCGCGGTCGAGCTCGTCGCGCGCGACGACGACCGCGGCACCGTCCTCGGTGTGCGGTCCGCCGAGCGGGTCCAGCTCCACCTCGAAGCGATGGCGTCGCAACCGCCTCGCCTCGTTGAGGCAGCTGTTGACAAGGAGTCGATGAAGCCAGGCGTCGAAGCGATCCGGGTCGCGCAGCGTGCGCAGGTCGCGCCACGCCCGTACGAGCGTCTCCTGGACCGCGTCCTTGGCCTGGTCGGGATCGTGCAGGATCAGGCGAGCGGCACCGTCGAGGCGGGAGATCGCGGCGGCCGCAAGCGTGGCAAAGGCGTCATGATCGCCCTTCCGCGCCCGCTCCACGAGCTCTCGCTGCATGCGTGCCCCTCGGTTCCGGCGCAGCCGACGTGGCCGCGCTCACCTTGTATGGCAAGGCGAACCCCTCGATCGTTCCATCATCGCTTAGTCGGACCCGCGGCACGCGAACGGCCGGCGCCCGAACAGGCGCCGGCCGGAACGTCCATATGAAGTCAGGGCCGGATCGGCTGCCAGGCTGCGCTCGCTTGCTCGTCAGGCGATGCGGACTCGAGCGGGATGACGATCGGTTCCCCTTTGCCGTCGGCCATGACCGATAGGATCGAGCCGCCGACGATGTCCGGGGCGAGCAGGCGTTGCCCATCGGGAGACCAGGCCGCGGGGCCGCAATACGCCTCCCCTGCGAGGTCTGGGTGATCCTGGCAATTCCCGGTGAGCTGCGGGTACGGCCGCACCCTCACGTCGTCGCCGGACAGAGCCCCGGCCGTCTCGGCGACGACGGTGCCATCGTTCCAGTACGCGATCCGCGAGCCGTCGGGGGACCACGTCGGCGAGAACCCGCGATCGACGGTTGTCAGGTTGCCGTTGGGCAGGTCAAGAATCTGGACCGAGCTCCCGGCACTGTCATTGGTCGCGAGGGCGAGACGGTCAACCGCTGGGTCAGGCGACCATGAGACCGAATAGGTCCCGACCCGTTCGGGTCCGACCGCCTTCAGGCCGGTGCCGTCCGTGCGGACCACGTACGTGGTTCCCTCCCCTCCGTCCGGTGGCGTAGCGGCTACGAAGGCGACCCGATCGCCGGTCGGCGACCACCCCGCGGGCGACAGTTCGACGTGCCTGCCAGCGGTTATCGAGCTGGTGTCAATCTCGCGCACGTCCGTCCCGTTCGATTTCGCCGTCAAGAGGTGTTCCTGCTGTCCGTCGAACGTGTTGAACAGGACAGTGGTGCCGTCTGGCGACCACGAGATCGGACCCGCAACGCCGACGACCCCGCCGAGCGGAATGGTCGTCGCCGTGCCGTTCTCGAGGTCGAGGATATCCAGGCGCGGAAGGGTTTCCAGGATGTAGGCGATCGATTGACCGTCGGGTGAGAACGATGGGGCGGTGGCGAAGGCGGGCAGATCAGGGCGACCTGCGGGTCTGCCCCGCTGGCCGCGTAGCTCCTGAGCGTCTGTCCGTCAACGACGAAAATCCGGCCGTTCGAGGCGAGTTGGAACGTTGAAGGCCGCTGGCTGGCGGCCCACAGTGCGGCGAGCGCCGCAAGCAAGAGTGCGCCGATGACCACCGCGATGATCGCGAGCGGTCGCAGGTTTAGAGGCCGTCCGACTGCGACGGTATCCACGTGGAGCCACCTTTCGAGGCTCGACCACCACGGGCGCTGACGGGTCGCTGCGGTATGCATGAGCACCTCCGCAAGGTGGTCGGGCACGGCGGTGCTCGCCCTCCTCGCGCAACCACTGCGGAAGGTCACGCCCGAACGTGTCAGGCGTGGTCATGACGGACGTCCTTCCGCGATATCTGGGCCGATGCGCCCATCGGCGTCCAACGCCGCGCGCATCAGCCCGAGGGCGAGGCGCGATTTCGCAGTGCCCACGGGGTTCCCGAGGGTCGCCGCGACCGCCGGCAAGGGGAGGTCGAGGTAGTGATGCAGGACGATCACGGCTCCGCATCTCCGGACTCAGCCGGATGAAGCCGCGTTCGAGCTGGTCGCGGTCCGCGATCGCCGACTCATAGCCGGGGATCGACCGAAGCGCGCCGCTGATGTCAACGAGTTCAACATCGACACGATGGCGCCGCAGCCGGCGCGCCTCATCAATACAGGCGCGGACGAGCAAGCGGTGGAGCCAGGCGTCGAAAGACTCCGGGTCGCGCAGCGTGGGCAGATCACGCCAGGCCCGGACGAGGGCGTTCTGCACCGCGTCCTTGGCCTGTTCGACGTCCCGGAGGATCAGCCAGGCAGCGGCGTCCAGC
>CAVVPT010000020.1:0-103336 GCA_963750125.1 uncultured Chloroflexia bacterium
TTTACTGGTTTCAGCGTATTGCTGGTACACGCAATTCGTGGCGCAGGGCGGCGATTGGGGCAATGCCGTCACGGAGCAGATGGCGTTGCTGGGGGCGCCGGAGTTGATCGGCATCCACACCAACATGCCGGCCACCGTGCCGCCCGAGATCGACAAGGCGGCGCTTGCCAATGCGCCGGCGCCATCAGGCCTCTCGGCCGACGAACAGCACGCCTACGAGCAGCTCGCGTCGTTCTACGCGCACGGCCTGGGCTACGCCAACGAGATGGCGAACCGCCCGCAGACGCTGTACGGGATCGGGGATTCGCCGGTCGGGATGGCCGCCTGGATGATCGACCACGACGCGAGTAGCATGGCGCTGATCACGCGCGTCTTTGACGGTCAGGTCGGAGGGGCTCACGCGCGACGACATCCTCGACAACGCCACGCTCTACTGGCTGACCAACACGACGATCCCTGCGGCGCGTCTGTACTGGGAAAGCAAGCTGGCCTTCTTTGCCCCGAAAGGCGTCCCCATCCCGGCCGCGGTGAGCGCGTTTGCGGACGAGCTCTATCAGGCCCCGCGAAGCTGGGCCGAGCAGGCCTATCCCAAGCTGATCTTCTACAAGAAGCACGACAAGGGTGGCCACTTCGCGGCATGGGAACAGCCGGAGCTGCTGGTCGCGGATCTGCGCGCGGCGTTCAGATCGCTGCGCTAGTTGGAAGCAGGGGACGGCGGGCACAACGTGTGCTCGTCGTCCCACGCCACACGCGGCCACATCGATGTGAATCCGATTGGAGGCGATCCATGTCCGAATTCGGCGCACTGCAGCAGATCGACGCCGGCGTCCTGAATGTCGGCTACGCTGAGGCCGGCCCTACCGATGGTCCTGCGGTCATTCTGTCTGCACGGCTGGCCCTACGACATTCACAGCTATGTCGACGTCGCGCCGTTGCTGGCGCAAGGCGGGCTACCGGGTGATCGTCCCGTACCTGCGCGGCTATGGCTCGACGCGCTTTCTTTCAAGTCAACACCTTCCGCAATGGCCAGCAATCGGCACTCGCGCTCGATATCATCGCCTTGATGGATGCGCTCACGATCGAGAAGGCAATCGTCGCCGGTTTTGATTGGGGCGCGCGGACGGCCAACATCATCGCCGCGCTCTGGCCAGAGCGCTGCACGGCCTTGGTCTCGGTGAGCGGCTATCTGATTGGCAGCCAGGAAGCCAACCAGATGCCGTTGCCGCCACAGGCCGAGCTGCAATGGTGGTACCAATATTATTTTGCCACACGAACGCGGCCGGGCCGGCTATGAACAATACCGGCACGATTTTGCGAAGCTGATTTGGCAGCTCGCTTCGCCGACAGTGGGACTTCGACGATGCCACGTTCGATCGCAGCGCGGCGTCGTTCGACAACCCGGATCACGTCGAGCATCGTGATCCACAATTACCGCTGGCGGCTCGGCCTGGCTGAAGGCGAGGCGAACTATGACGACCTGGAACAGCGTCTCGCCGAAGCTCCGGTCATCGACGTGCCCACCATCACCCTTGAAGGCGATGCCAATGGCGCACCGCATCCGGACGCCAGCATCCTATGCCAAGAAATTCTCGGGCAAGTACACGCACCGGCTGATCACCGGCGGCATCGGTCACAACCTGCCGCAAGAAGCCCCGCAGGCCTTTGCCCAAGCGGTGATCGATGTCGACAGGTATGCATCGGCGTGAGCCTGCCGGTCGCGCAACGCAACGGCTTCAAGATCGGCTTGCGCGCCTTGAAGGAGAGACAGATGAACCAAGAGACAAACGAATGGCAGGCATTGCTCAGGAACGCAAACCAGCTCTTCCGCGCCACGATCCACCCCGCAGCGGCTGCATTGCCGATTGAAGGTGCGTTGCCTTCGCTCGCCAGCGCGACCGAGTGGCTCAATTCGCAGCCACTCTCGGTGGCCGGCCTGCGCGGAAACGTCGTCCTGATCAGCTTCTGGACCTACACCTGCATCAATTGGCTGCGCACACTCCCGTATGTCCGCGCGTGGGCCGAGAAATACAAGCAGCACGGATTGGTCGTGATCGGCGTACACACGCCTGAGTTCGCATTCGAGCAAAACGTCGAGAACGTTCGCCGCGCCGCGAAGGATATGCGGGTCGATTATCCGATCGCGATCGATAACGACTATGCGATCTGGCGTGCTTTCGACAACCACTATTGGCCGGCGCTCTATTTCGTCGATGCGCAGGGGCATATTCGCCATCATCAGTTCGGCGAGGGTGACTACGAACAGTCGGAAATGATTCTTCAACAATTGCTGATCGAGGCCGGAAACGGCGAGCATCGGTCAGGAACTGGTTTCGGTCGAGGCCGGTGGTGTTGAGGCTGCCGCCGATTGGGGCAGCTTGCGGTCGCCCGAGAACTACCTCGGTTATGAGCGCACCGAGAACTTTGCCGTCTCCCGGTGGTGCGGTCTTGGACACGCCGTCACGTCTATGCGGTGCCCGCACGGTTGCGGCTCAATCAGTGGGCTCTTGCGGGTGATTGGACGGTGGGGAGACAGGCCACCGTGCTGAACACGGCCAACGGGCGGATCGCGTACCGCTTTCACGCCCGCGATCTGCATCTGGTCATGGGGCCGGCAGCGCGAGGGACCTCCGTGCGATTTCGCGTGCTCATCGATGGACAGCCGCCGGGCGCTGCGCACGGAGTTGACGTCGACGACCAGAGGCAACGGCACGGTGAGCGAACAGCGGCTCTATCAGCTGATCCGACAACCACAGCCCATCGCTGATCGACTGTTCGAGATCGAGTTTCTCGATGCAGGCGTGGAGACTTTTGCCTTCACCTTCGGCTAGAGGTGCAAAGGACATGAACACTACGAGGCGGCTTTCACGCCGCCATATGCTCAAGGGATCCGGCGCGGCGATCGCCGCACTTGGCCTGCTCGCGACCACCAGTTCTGGCAAACCAGGTTCCGTATATGCAAACCAAAAGGAGACTATCATGTCAGAGAACCACGAGAAGCAACGACAAGCCACGCATCGTGCTGGTTCACGGCGCCTTCGCCGACGGCACCGGCTGGCAACACGTGATCCCGCCGCTGGAGGAGCATGGCTACGTCGTGACCGCAGTGCAAAATCCGATGATCGCATTGGCCGATGATATCGCGACGACCAAGCGCGTGCTCGACACCGAAGCCCAAAAGGGGCCAGTCATCGTCGGTCGGACACTCGTATGGCGGTGCGGTGATCACCGGCGCGGCGGCTGGCATTCCAAATGTCAAGGCGCTCGTCTATATCGCTGCCTTTGCACCCGAGGCTGGCGAACCGGTGGCCGCATTCCTCGAGCAGTATCCGAGCCTGCTCGGCAGCGGCACGGTCGCCGACTACGGCCGGGTTTCTGTTTGTCGATCGGGACAAGTTCCGCAAGATCTTTGCGGCGGATGTGGAGCGCACGGAGGCGCGGGTGATGGCCGCAACGCAGAAACCGATCTTCGGCGGGATCTTTCAACAGGCGCCCGATGCGGCGGCGTGGAAGAGCATCCCGTGCTGGTATCTGCTGACGACAGAGGACAATGCGATCAATCCCGACCTTGAGCGCTTGTATGCCAAGCGGATCGGCGCCACGACGGTCGAGATTGCCTCGAGCCATGCCGTGTTTGTCGCGCATCCGCAGGCGGTGGTCAAGCTGATCGAGCAGGCGGCGAAGGCGGTGGGATAGTGGAATGCCGCAGCTGGCAACCGTGCGTGCGTGGCGATCTCGGCACAACAGGTCGCCGAGATGGCCCCAGAAGAAGGATGCGGCCGAGAAAGATACCAAGCGATGGGTGCGTAACCAGCTTTGTATGGAAAGGAGAACGGTCATGGCAGCGGATCTGGCACGGAATTGGTGGGTGCTGGCGCTGCGCGGCGTCGCCGGCATCCTGTTCGGCATTGGGGCGTTTGTGTGGCCGGGCGCCACCCTGGCCGCGCTGGTGCTCGTGTTTGGCGCCTATGTCTTCGTCGACGGCATCTTCGCCGTGGTCGCGGGCATCGGCATGCGGAGGCAGATGAGTCGCTGGTGGCTGGTCGTCCTCGAGGGCGTGGCTGGGATCATCCTGGGCGTGCTGACCTTCCGCTCGCCGGATACCACCGCGCTCGTGTCTGCTGACGTTTATCGCGGCCTGGTCGATTGTCACCGGCATCTTCGAGATCGCGACCGCGCTGCGCATTCGCACCATGATCGCGAACGAGTGGCTGATGATTCTCTCCGGCGTCGTCTCGATCATCTTTGGCGCCCTGCTGATCGCGCAGCCCGGTGCAGGCGCGATCGCGATCGTCTGGCTGCTCGGAGCCTACGCGCTGCTCTTCGGCATTCTCACGCTGATGTTTGCCTTCCGGCTGCGCGGCATGCGCGAAAGGCTGGGGCGTCGCGCGGCTGGCGCTGTCTAGTTTGTTGTCGCGACCATGGAGACTGCGAACAGCTCCAGCTACCGCGCAACCGACACGGCTGATCGACGATGCGGTGTAGTTGCGTCACGTAGACAGGCTACTGTATTTCGCGGAGGAAGGATATCGATGAAATCGAGCGATGCCACCGCGCAGGCGATCGAGCAGCTGTATTGCCTGTACGATCAACCAGTGCTGCACTACCTAGACCGCGCCTGGTTCAGCGGAACACGAGAGCGCCGAGGATCTCTGCCAGGAAACCTTTCTGGCTGGGGTTGGTCTTGCCCGAGCTATTTCGCTTGCCCACGGGCACGGTCTACCCATGTACGTTCGGTGCCCGTGCGAGGCAATCGAGCTTCCATCTCCGGGCACCGGCCGCTGCAGCCAGACTCGTGTAGGAGGGTCAGTCATGCCCCACACCCCAAACCGCCGTTTGTGGAGCGCGACGAAGACGGTGTCAATTTCGAGCGGGTCGTCTTTTTTAGCGACGCCGTCGTTGCGATTGTCCATTACCCTGCTGGCCTTAGAGATCCGGCTGCCCGAGGTCGCGCTGGACGCGTTACCACAAGCTCTTCTCGCGCTCGTGCCAGAAATCGCAGTCTCTATGCCCTGAGCTTCGTAATCGTCGGTCTGTATTGGGTCGGTCACCGTCGCATGTTCATCAGTATATTGCGCGCTACGACTATACGCTGAATTTGGCTGAATTTGCTGTTCTTGTTGTGTATTGCCAGGGCTCTTTCATGTTTTAACCATTGACCCATCGGGTATCCTTGCACGCATCTCCACATCGCGCGAAAGGAGTCCCCGATGGATCGCACGCAGTATACAACCTTGCTGGAGGTGTTGACACAGGTGCCGGATTATCGCAAGCGCAAGGGTCGCGCAACATCGCTGGCTCACGCTCTTGAGTCTGATTGCGGCGGCCATGGCCAGTGCCCAGCATACCCCGCAGGCGATTGCCCGCTGGGTGCGCGAGCATCGCGCCGATCTCTTCGCCGCGCTCCCGCCGACGGTTTCTCGCCTTCCGGGCGCTTCCACCATCCGGCGCACGCTGGCGCGGCTGGATGTCGCCGCGTTGGAAACAGGCCTTGGCCGCCTTCCATCCGCCGCAGCCACGCCTGCGCCCACGCCACGCCCACACCCGCACCGTTGCAGGGGGTGGCGCTCGATGGCAAAGCCGTCCGTGGCGTCGGACGTGATGGGCATCCGTGCCATTTGGTCTCTCTGGTGCAGCATGGCGACGCGACGCGTGCTCGGCCAGGTGGAAGTCGCCCACAAGCGCGATGAACGGAGTGCGGTTCCGGCGCTGCTGAAAGGTCGCGACTTGCGGGGCAAGGTGTTGACCCTGGATGCGCTGCATACCCTGCGCCCGACCGCACGGCAAATACGCGCTCAACACGGCCACTATTTGATGATCGTCAAAAAGAACCAAGCCGCGCTGTATGCCTATTTGGACATGCTCTTTACGCTGCCCGCCCACCCGGCCGATCGCGAGGTGTGGGAGACGGTCGGGCCGACGACCGAAAAAGGGCATGGACGGCTGGAAACCCGCAGCTTGACGTGTGGCAACGCCCATATTGAGGATGTCGATTGGCCGGATGTGCAGCAAGTCGTGCGGCGGGAATGCGAACGGATCATCCTCAAGACGGGGAAACGCACCTGTGAGGTGACGTATGGGTTGGTGAGCATGCCGCCGGAAGAAGCGGGCGCAGCACGATCGAGGCGTTGTGGCGCGGGCATTGGACGATTGAGAATCGGCTGCATTATGTGCGCGACGTGTCGTTTGGCGAAGACGCTGGGCATGCCGCGCAAGGCACGACCGCGCATGCGCTCGCCGCGTTGCGCAATGGTCTGCTCATGCTGTTTCGCCAGGCTCACTGGCGTCGGTTCCCGATGCGCTCGCGCATTACGCGGCCTCCGTGACCCGTGCCTTGACCCTCATTGGCCTAGAAGTTAAAACATGAAAGAGCCCTGGTGTCTTGCCTTTCTGCCGGTCGCGAGTAGTATCCTCGGTCACTACCAGCATCCGTTCGCGGTGCTGTTTTATTGCAGCGTGTTATGTATTACCTCGCTGATGAGTGTCCTGCTGTGGTGGTATGCGAGCTCTAACCATCGCCTCATCGAAGCCGATGTCGCGCCGCCACGTCATCCGATATGTGTTCTATCGGAGCGTCGCGACGATAGTGGTGGCGCTCCTCGCTGCGGGAACTGCCTTCATCAACACGACCATTGCACTTGTTATTCTGGGGCTGGGTACGTGGCGCAACTGGTCAGGACACTTTTTTCGGCAGGTATCCGTTGACTACGGAGCAAAACCATTGACAGTCAGGACGTACAGAGCAGAGGCGAGCGCCTCCGCACCAAGCCCGGGCATGACCTGCCCACGAGCAACCCCTGCTGTAGAGCGCCACCGGGTAGGTCAAGAAAGTCGTTCTATTGGGCTGTGGACAGCTGGCACGCCGGGCGCTGTATGCGGTAATTTTTATGGACATTAGACCGGAAGCCGCAGCGTCGTGCATAAAGTAGTTGGCTCGAGGCGCGACTGACGACGGTCGGCGAGACCTGTCGCGCCAAGTTCCCCGAAACCTTGGGCGAAAGGATCGCTTGGGCAGTTGAGCAGGTTCAGCGTAGGCAGAGTCTATCCGACATCATAGTAACACGGTCTCCGTTGGTCGAATTATATGGATAACGGTGCGTTTGTCGAGGGGAAGCGATCCGCCCATCAATCGAGCCAGGAAGCGCGTGTTGGACAGTGCAGACACACCGTCACGCCCCTGGCAGTCGAACACCGACCAGCAGATCGCGTTGCGCACCCGCTGATCCTCCAGGACGAGGTCGCGAATCGTAGCGGGGAGCGATCCGCGCGTGTGCCCGTACGCCACCGCGTCTCGATAGCGGCACGCGCGCGGCGTCGGCTGTGCCCAGCGCGCAGAGCATCCGGCGGCAGGCGTGACACATGCCCTAATCCGCGACCTCCGGCAGCAGCCGCGTCAATCCTTCCACCAGCCGATCAACATCGTTCGGGCCGTTGTAGCACTGGATGGACACGCGCACGTAGTGCCCGCCGGCCCAGCCGACCATCGGCACCTCGACCTGATACTCGTCCCAGAGCCGGTCTTTCAGCACCGCGAGATCGCAGGGCGGCAGCGGGATCGTGCGCAGCTGCGACCACCACGCCGTCGTATCCGGGCTGATCTGCGGCAACCCAGACAGCGCGGCAATGCGATGCGACGCCTCGAGCAGCAACGCGTGACAGGCGGCGCGCACGCGCGGCCAGTCGTGCTGCGCCTGGAAGTCAATCGCCGCCGGCACGCTCAGGTAGGCCGCCGGGTCGTGCGTGCCGCGCCATTCGAAGTAATCGATAAACGGCGAGACGCCCGGGGTCTGGCTTTCCCAGCCCCAGCTGACCACCAGCGGGTGCAGCAGTGCCTGGCGCTCGGGCCGCGCGTACAGGAAGCCGGCGCTCTTGGGCGCGCACAGCCACTTGTGACAATTACCTGTGTAGAAATCGGCCCCCAGCTCGTCCAGCGCTATATCGATCTGGCCCGGCGCATGCGCCCCGTCGATCACGGTCATGATGCCGTGCTCGCGCGCGCGCCGGCAGATCGCGGCCAGGGGGAAGATCAGCGCCGTGGGCGAGGTGATGTGGCTCAGAAAGATTACCTTGGTGCGATCGGTCACGCCAGCCCACAGCTGCTCGACCACGGCTTCCTCGCTGTCGACCGGTACCGTGATCGGCTGGTTGATATAACGCACGCCGCGCCGCTCGCACACGAAGCGCCATGCCCGGTCGCACGCGCCATACTCGTGATTGGTCGCCAGCACCTCGTCGCCCGGCCCCAGCTCCAGCGAGCGTGCGACAATGTTGACGCCATAGGTCGCGTTCGGCACATACACCAGGTTGTCGGCCTGCGTGCCGAGGTAGGTTGCCAGCGAGGCGCGCGCCGCGGCGAGCAGCGTGTTGATCTGGCGACCCAGGAATTCGACCGGCTGCTCCTCGAGCTTGCGCTGCCAGCCCTGGTAGGTATCGAACACCGGGCGTGGGCAGGCACCAAAGCTGCCATGGTTCAGGAAGCTGATGCCGGGCCGCAGCAGAAACTGGTCGGCGGCAACCGGTAGCGTGGGCAGGGATGTCTTGGACATGGTGGTGTGGCTCCAGTCAGATTAAGTGACGAGTGACGAGTGACGAGAAGCACGACACTCGTCACCCGCTACCAGGCGAATGTCCCTCATTGTACAACGCTTTTATCGGTGGCCGTGCAACCGCCGCCCGCCGCCCCAACGCTACGGTCAGCATCACCACCAGCGCAACCAGAACAGTCGCCAGCGTGACCTGCTCGTGCAGCAGCAGCGCCGAGGCCACCAGCGTGAGGAACGGCTGGAGCAGCTGGATCTGGCTGACGCGCGCCACCCCGCCCAGCGCCAGCCCGCGATACCAGGCGAAAAAGCCCAGGAACTGGCTGACAACCGCGACATAGCCAAAGGCCAGCCAGGCGCTCGGTGGCGCTGCGGCACCGTGCTGCCAGAGCGCGATCCCAACCGGGATGCTGATAAACGGTGCGGCCAGCACTAGCGCCCAGCTGATCACCTGCCAGCCGCCCAGCGTGCGCGCCAGCCTACCCCCCTCGGCGTAGCCCAGCGCGCCGGCCGCCACCGCCCCCAGCAGCGCCAGATCGGCCATGTGCAGGCCGCCGCCGCCCGAAACCAGCGCGAAGACGATCACGATCGCGCTGCCGGCCACACTGGCCAACCAGAACTGCCACGACGGCCGCTCGCCCACGCGCACGGCGGCGGCGAAAGCGGTGGCCAGCGGCAGCAGGCCGATCACAATCGCGCCGTGCGCGGCCGGCACCTGGCGCAGCGCCCAGGCGGATAGAAACGGGAAGCCCAGGATCACACCACAGGCCACGATCGCCAGGCTGTGCAGCTCGACGCGGGTGGGCAGGCGCTGGCGCGTGGCCTTGAGCAGCACCGCCGCCAGCACCGCCGCCACCAGCGCGCGCCCCAGGCCCACCACAGTTGGGTCGAGGTACGCCACCGCCACCCGCGTGGCCGGCAATGTCAGGCTGAAGCTGAGCACGCCGAGCAGACCGTACCATAGGCCAGCCCGCTCAGCGTGCGGGTGATTTCGAGTGATCCATGCGTATGTTCGATCCTTATTCTGCCTTCGCCAAATTTCAATTATCTGCGTTCTCGCGTCGTATGTCGAGTGACAAACAAGCATCTATTGAGCACGACAATATCGAACTGGAGCATCACTGTTCACGAGATTATGACTTACTCAAAAGCCCTTAAGGCCCGCGGCAGCATGGTACTTTTCTTCTTTTGTAGGTTATTTTTCGCCCTGCGGGCGAAAAATAACCTACAAAGAAGAAATCCGTGGTTTGCATACGTCCAAATGAAATTTGACGACCAAAATCGGCAATTTGGAACAAATCTCTGCCGCTCACCGTCTTCAACACAACTCGCTTGGGCCGCGGCCAGGCGGGCACAAATTCTCCGGCTAATCGAAACATACACCATTTATCAAGGAGAGTGCGATGCTCACCCTTTTACGTCCGTTTGCCCGCTTTCTGCCGGCCCTGCTGGCGCTCGTCCTGGTCGCATGCGGCGGCAGCGCCGCGATGCCTAGCGCCGCGCCCACCGGCGCACCTGCCGCCGGCACGAGTCGCCCAGTCGCCCAATCAGCAGCCCCAGCGCCAGCCGGCGACCACGCCCGCCGGCACTGCGCACGCCGCCGCCGCGCCGACCGCCGCACCAGCCGCCGAGGCACCGCTACCAATCGCCGCGCAGGAGGCCGCCGACGTAGCCGCCGGAACGCTTGCACAGCCGCCGGCCGCGCCGCCAGTTGTAGAGCCAACCGCGCCGCCAATTTCAACACAGCCAGTGCCGGCCAGCCCGTTCGTACAAACCAGCGCCGATCAGCTTTCGACGTTTGCGCTGGATGTGGATACCGGCGCGTACACCGCCGCGCGCGGCTACATCAACGCCGGCCGGCTGCCGCCGCCCGACAGCGCGCGGGCCGAGGAGTTCCTGAACTACTTCCACTACGATTACCCCGTGCCGCAGCAGGGCGATTTCGGCATCTATGTCGATGCCGCGCCATCGCCGTGGGGCCAGGGCGATACCCAGATCGTGCGCGTCGGCATTCAGGGCCGGCGGATCGACGACAGCCAGCGCAAGGATGCCGCGCTGACCTTTGTGGTCGATGCCAGCGGCTCGATGGATCGGCCTAGCCGCCTGCCGCTGGCTAAGCAGGCGCTGACGCTGCTGGCGGGCGAATTGCGCGAAAGCGACAGTGTAGCGATCGTGGTGTTCGGCTCGGAATCGCATGTGGTACTGGAGCCAACCAGCGCGGCCCAGCGCGAGATTATTCTCCAGGCGATCGACTCGCTCAGCATCGAGGGCGCAACCAATATCGAGGGCGGGCTACAGATGGCCTACGAGCTGGCCGCCAAGAACTTCAAGCCCAGCGCGATCAACCGCGTGATCCTGCTCACCGACGGCGAGGCGAATGTCGGCGCGACCGGCCCCGACTCGATCCTGCAGACCATCCACGATCAGCGCGCGCAGGGCGTGCTGCTCAGCACTGTCGGCTTCGGCATGGGCGATTACAACGACCCTATGCTCGAACGGCTGGCCGACGCCGGCAATGGCAACTACGCCTATGTCGATACGCTCGACGCCGCGCGGCGGATCTTCGTCCAGAACCTGACCGGCACGCTCCAGGTGATCGCCAAGGATGCCAAGGTGCAGGTGGATTTCAACCCGGCTGTGGTCGCCAGCTACCGGCTGATCGGCTACGACAACCGCGCCGTGGCCGATGCCGACTTCCGCAACGACACCGTGGATGCCGGCGAGGTTGGCGCGGGCCATAGCGTGACGGCGCTGTATGAGCTGCGAATGACTGGGCAGGGCCAGGGCACGGCGCTGACCGTCCAGCTGCGCTACGCCGACGTGCAAAGCGGCGAGGTGCGCGAGATCGCCCAGCCGTTCGGCAGCGCCGGCTTCGGGCGCGATTTCGCTGCCGCTGCACCGCGCTTCCAGCAGGCCGTGGCGGTGGCTGGCTTCGCCGAGCAGCTGCGCGGCAGCGGCATGGGCGCGCCATCGCTGGCCGGCGTGCTGGCGATCACCCAGCGCATCGCGCCACAGCTCGCCAACGACAGCGATGTCCAGGAGTTCGCCCAGCTGGTGGCGAGAGCGAGCGAGCTTCAAGGGTAGAGCCTACGAAAGTTCGCTCCGAGCATGACGAAAGACGAAAGACGAAGGACGGAAGACCGCGCCATTCGTCTTTCGTCCTTCGTCTTTCGTCTAAAACTACTGCCCTGCAACATACACCGCGCGTCGTTCGTCGTACTCGGCAGGAACGAACAACCGGCGAGCGCGACTGTGCGACGCCCGATAAACGATACAGGGAGAAACGAATGAACACACAATTTACCCGCAGCCGCGATGATAAAATGATCGCCGGCGTGTGCGGCGGCATCGCGCACTACTTCAATGTCGATACAACGATCGTGCGCCTGCTGTTTGTCCTGTCGGTCTTCTTCGGCGGAGTGACGCCCCTGGTCATATGTGGTGCTGTGGCTGGTGATGCCCGAGCAAAGGCCGCCTACACCGCGCCACAGGCGCTGCCGAACCACCCGCGCCCGGTCGAGGAGTGGAAGTTCGACCCCTACACCGGCGAGAAAGTCGTCCGCTAAATTCGTAACAATCGACTTTATCCGTGCGGCGTCGCACACATACAGGGGTGGCACGGCTTCTCGCTGTGCCACCCCTGTATGTGTTGCCGCAGAGCCAAGCCCTATAGCTCCGCTGTCACACGCACAATGTTATAGGTGATGTCGGGCGTAGGTGGCGTGGTAAAACGCGCGTTGACGACATAGAGCGCATTGCGGAACTCCGCGATGCTGGTGGGGCACATCAAAGTTCGGTTGCGTGAGCGTCTCTAGCACTGTGCCGCTGCTGAGGTCGGGCGCCAGCTTGACGACGACAATCTGGTTGATCCGATTTCGCACCACGTACAGAGTGCTCCCAGCAGCCGCAGCCCATCACCCATGGTAACTGAAGCGCCACCCAAGTCGATCACTGTGGCTACGCCGCTGAGCGGCTCGACCCGATACAGCAGGCCCAATGACGAGTTACAATGATCAATTCCTTGCCGTTCGAGGTCGCCTCGATCCCATTTGAGCTGTTGCTAGGCCCCTGCACGAAGTCGCCGGTCAGCGCGATCGTCTCGACCGCCTGCTTTCGATCGGCCAGCTGGCCACCTGGGCCTAGCGGAATACGATAGTAGACTGCCCGGGTCGATTCAGTACAAAGTACGCCGCTTCGCGGGTGACGATCACGTCGTTGACGAAGGTAGGCGGGGCCGTGAGGGCGTACTCCTGCACCAGCGCGCCGGTATCCGCATCATACACATAGGCCTTGCCCGTGCCGCCGCCGGCAGCAAAGATGTAGTTGGTTCGCACGTCAAAGCTCAGGCCAACACTGACGCGCCAGTCTGGCCCGGAACGAGTATCTCGCCTTCGCCGGTGCGCAAATTGGCGGCGTAGATCGCGCCATTGGCGCGCGATCCAGAATAGATCGCCGGGCCATGCCCCGTCACGATCCCTTCCGGCAACCAGCCATTCGGCAGCGCGATCTCATCCGGGTAGGTCGCGGCGGCGCGCACACCCGCCGGAGCATACGCCAGCAGCAGCGCTACAAACACAAACACACTCGCCATAGCCCAGGGTAATCGTCGCGCATAGCTTTCAACTCCTTCGTTCTCTCCTACTCCAGTAGCGATGCATTGTGTGGATGGACAGGCTCATATAGCATCGACGAAAGTATGTGGGCGATTGATCTATTAATTGATCTATTACAGGTGCTTCACATTTCTCACTAGCGTTGTTCGTTTTCGCTCTGCGAGCGAAAACGAACAACACAACATACGAATAGCTACATTCGGGCACTGCGTACGTTCTGTAAAGATGAGAGCAGTTTAGCCTTCGTCGCTTTTTCCACCCACGAAGGGCGGTTATGTGACAGACCAATCTCTCACAGTTATCACGATAGAAGAGGGTATCACTATGCTGCGAGGCACGCTGCTGTATCTTTCGGATCAGCCGGCGCTCAAACGCGTGCTCAGCGGCCGAATGGCGCGCCCGCTGGTGCGCCGCTTTATTGCCGGTGAAACGCTGACCGAGGCGATCGAGAATGTTCAAAGGCTCAACGCCGCCAACATGACCGCCACGCTCGATTACCTGGGCGAATCGGTCGGCACAGCCGCCGAGGCCGGCGCCGCGGCGACTCAGTACATCGCGATCCTGCACGGCATCGAGCGGGCCGGCGCGCGCTGCAACGCCTCGCTGAAGCTAACGCAGATGGGGTTGGATGTCGATCGAGCCTTGTGCCGCCGCAATGTCGAGCGGATCGTCGCTCAGGCTGCTCAGTTCGATAACTTCATCCGCATCGACATGGAAGGGTCGGACTATACCCAAATCACGCTCGATATCTTTAAAGAAATCTTCGCGGCGCATTCAAACGTGGGCGTGGTCATCCAGGCGTATCTCTACCGCAGCGAGGCCGATATTCGCGAGCTGAACGCGCTCGGCGCGCGCGTGCGGCTGTGCAAAGGCGCCTACAACGAGCCGGCTGCGGTCGCCTTCCCGGCCAAGGCCGATACCGACGCGAACTATGTCAAGCTGATGCAGATGCTGCTGAGCGAAGGCAATTACCCCGGCATCGCTACTCACGATGAGCGCATGATCGAAGCCACACGCGCCTACGCCACCAAGCAGGGCATCGCCGCCGACCGCTTCGAGTTCCAGATGCTGTACGGCATCCGGCGCGACCTTCAAGAAAAGCTGGTGCGCGATGGCTTCCGCGTGCGGGTGTATGTGCCCTACGGCGAGGAATGGTATCCCTACATGGTTCGGCGCATGGCCGAGCGGCCATCGAACCTGCTGTTTGTGTTGGGCGGTGTCCTGCGTGAGCGGCGCGGGAAGTGATGACCGGCTGACGCTCGATCAAGGTGCGGGCTGCGCCCATCCCCGCAAGCGGGAGGTTTGGAGGGTCGCAGACCCTCCAAGATTCCTTCTTTCCGCCCATTGTGGGCGGCTTCGCCGCCCACAATGGGCGGAAAAGAGAATTTATGGGGAAGGTTGCACCTCCCACACCCCTTTGCGCAAGTTCTAAAACAAGCGAGATGACAAAATGAAAGCAGTCCGGATGATCGGCGCGGGACAGCCGCTGGAGCTCCACGAGATACCTATGCCGGCGATTGGCGAGCGCGACATTCTTGTGCGTGTGCGCGCCGCCGGTATTTGCCATTCGGATGTGCATTATCGCGCCGGCCGATCGCCGGTGCGACCACTACCCATGACGCTGGGCCACGAGGTTGCCGGGGTGGTCGAACAGATTGGCTCCCAGGTGAGTAGCGTGAAGGTGGGCGACCGAGTCTGCCTGCATTACAACATCACCTGCGGCGATTGCTACTATTGCAGCACCGGTAACGAGCAGTTCTGCCCCCAGGTGCTGATGCTGGGCCACTACACCAGCGGTGGCTACGCCGAGTATATTGCAGTGCCCGCGCGCAACGCGATCGCGCTGCCCGACGAGATCCCGTTCGAGCAGGGCGCGACGCTGATGTGCGCCTCGGCCACTGCGTTCCATGCGCTGCGCAAATCGCGGCTCAAGGCCGGCGAGTCAGCTGCGATCATTGGCGTCGGCGGGCTGGGCATGTCGGCCATCCAGCTGGCCCGCGCCTTTGGCGCGCTGGATGTTTTCGCGGTCGATATCAATGCCGAAAAGCTCCAGCTCGCCGCGCACTATGGCGCTATTCCGGTCAACGCGCGCCAGGTAGATCCGGTGGCCGAGATTCGCAGGCTGATGGATGGCCGCGGTGTGGATGTGGCGATTGAGCTGATTGGACTGCCGCAAACGATGCAACAAACCGTGCGCTGCCTGGGTGTGATGGGCCGCGCCGTGATCGCCGGCATTGGCGACCGGCCACTGGAGATCGACACCTATCGCGAGCTGCTGGGCAACGAGGCTGAGATCATTGGCTCCAACGATCATTTGCTGCAAGAGCTTCCGCTGTTGGTCGAGATGGCCCGCCGCAAGGTGCTCGATACATCGCGGGTCGTCACGCGCACAGTGCCGCTCGATGCCGACGCAATCAATGCGACACTCGATGCGCTGGAGCAGTGGAGCGGCGATGTACGCACAGTGATTGTGCCGTGACGCCTTCGTAATGGTTTTTCGCCAAGTGGGGCGAAAAACCATACACAATAATGGCCATCACGAATCAGGGCCAAGGTTAGCAAAAAGCTGCGCGAACTCCTGTAGGTTGTAGGTGTGATGCCAGTGCTTCAGAAACGCATCCTTTGGAATGGCGAACAGCGACAGGTTTTTCTCTGCGACCACCCCGGCATTGCGAATCGATCCACGGATCACACCGGTGACGCCAACCGGCATCCAGGGCTGAATCGCAAACGATTCGATACCCGCCGAGCGGCAGAATGCGTAAGCCTTCGCCAAGTGGGATATATACAAAGCCCGATGGCGATCCCGATTCGATCAGCGTTTCACCCGCCTGAAGCTCGATCTTGCGCACCTCTTTGAAGCCTTGGATCGGATCGATACGCTCAGTTTTGTGCCCATAGAGCCCGATCTTCTGCAACATCTCACGCCTGTCGGTAAGCTCCCAATCTAGATCGGCGCTTTGCAGATACCGCGTGCGCTCAAGCGCAGAACTGGCCTGCAACGAAGCGACGATCCGCGCATGGTTGGCCGCGATCGGGCTGAGGCGGCGTAGCTGCTGGCAGAGTAGATCGGCAAATGCGGCATTATCGTCGACTGATTCGATTAGAATTTGAATGTCGGCCGGCTGCTTTAATTCGGTTTGGGACGCGCCGGCTGGTCGCTGTAAGCTCTCGATTACATCGGTTTGAATGTCGTTCACGACTAACGCGGCGCTATAGGCCGCATTCAATACCGTATCCTGGTCGCTGAACATGCCACGGTGGAACGAGATGCGCAGATTGCCCTGTTTATCCAGCTCACTGCTGGCCATATTGGCTTCGCCGGCACTGATGCGGTCGGGGATTTCCAGCAGATAGAGGTGTTCATCATCAAGGCGCAGCGCATAGATCGCGTTCGAGCTGCGCTGATCGACGAAGACTTCGTAGTTGCCGGAGGTCTTCAACATGGTGCCGGCGCTGGCGCAGCGCATCGGCGCAGCGCAGCGCCCGTAGCGTATCGACAACATCCTCCACTAGCTCACAGGCTGGCGCGCGGCGGCATTCCAACCACTGAAACGCATCGCGCTCGAAATCGGCGTACACGCTTATGCAGGCGTTCATTCAACACCGCTGAAACTCGACCCGCGCGCGCCGCCTGTTCCAGCGCAGCCTCGGCTTCCAGCAGGCTAGTTGCCGACAGATCGCCGGTGGGAGCGCTGTGTGCTGCTTGCTGAGCTTTGCTCACACGCTGCTGAAAGTACAGATAATTCAAATCGGTTGCGACAACGGTTTGCATTATCTGCCGAAGTTGCACGGGATCGTTCAGCAAACTGACCGGCACTTTGCTTTTGCTGTGGCAGTTCGCCATGGCCAAGAGTTCGCGCAGCACCACCTTGGGCGACTGATCCAGCGCGCCCCTTTGCGCCAGCTGGCTTAATCGCGCGGCTACACAACCGCGATCATCCGACCACAGCTCATCGACAATCGCATCGAACTCGGCACTTAGCACGGCCTGGGTGGCATATTCCGGGTGCATCGCGCGACCAAACAGCGATCTCCGCGGTGCGTCGCGCAGCGAGCGGGGCCATCGTGGTCCGGTCCTCGATGCCTTCGGCGTGCGACGTCGAGACCAGCTCGAACGAGACCGGCGCGGCAAGCAGCCGCGCCTCGGCGGCCAGCGCCTGGACCGCGATCCCGAGGTACTCGAGGCCTGCGTCGCTCGGGTCATCGGACGCGGCGAGCCCGGTGGGCAGCCCCGACCACGTGGTTTCCAGCAACTTGACGACCCGTTCGGCGGCCCCACCGAGGACCGTCGCCAGCACGACCCGCTGGTAGTCGAGTGCAGCGGCGAGTCCGGCGATCTCGAAGTTGGCCACCGAGACGACCCGACCCTCGGCAGCGACCACCATGGGATTGCCCTGCGAGGCGTTGAGCTCGACGTCGAGCACGGCGCGCGCGTGCGCCAGCGCGTCCCGGGCCGCGCCGTGGAGGTGGGCGACGTTGCGGAACGTGAGCGGGTCCTGCAGGTTGCGCGATGCATCCGGCGCCCAGGAGGCACTCCCCTCGAGCAGGCGGCGCAACGTCGCGAGGCTGCTCGCCAGGCCGGGGTGCGGACGGACGGCCTCGACTGCGGGATGCAGCACCGACAGGTTCGCGCCGAGGCCCTCGAGGCTCAGCGCACCCGCCACATCGAGCGCATCGAGGAGGCGGCCGAGGTCGGCAAGCGCCAGCGCGGCCCACGCGGTCGCGAACGGGTTGCCGGTGATGAGCGCCAGGCCCTCGCCCGCGGCGAGCTCGACATCGGCGAAAACGACCCCGGACAGGTCGGCGAGCGGAGCCAGATCCGCCTGGCCAACTGAGCCGAGGGCTCGCACCGGCGGCGGCTCGGGGAGCGCAAGGACATCGACGAGCCGCTCGGCCAGGCGCGGCCGGACGCCGGGAAAGCCGCTCGCGAAGGCGTTCAGCTGGAGCAGGAGCGTCGCTCGCACGACGTCCGCCGGAGCCGGCGAACCCTGCGCCACGCGGTGATGGCGGATCATCCGCTGCGCGTAAGCGTCCGCGTCGGGCCCCTCGAGCGGGACGCGCTTGAGCACGCCGACCGCCGTGGTCACCCCGTACGCGGGCGTGCCGGACGCCAGGACGTCCTCGACGACGGCGCGTGTCCGGGCCATCTCCTCGCGCGCGGCAGGGTCGAGGCGGACCGCCTCGCCATCGCGGGCGACGCGCACGAGCTCCTCGAGCGTCAGCGTTCGGCCGGTGATCGTGACAGTCATTGCAGGATCAGCGCTCCTCCGGCCGCCAGATTGTCTCGAACACGTACTCCAGGCCATCGATGTCGTCGATCTGCTCGCCGACACGCTCGAAGCCGAGCTTGGCAGCCAGGGCCAGCGACGCCTTGTTGTCGGGCGCGATCGAGGCGACGAAGCGGTGGACGCCCCGGCCGGCCGCCCAGTCCATCAGACCTCGGACGGCTTCGAGCGCGTAGCCCCGTCGGCGGTAGCTGGGGTCGACGCGGTACCCGATCTCCACCCGACCCGCCGCATCGGGCGGAGCATGGAAGCCGGCTGTACCGATGACCCGGCGCGCGCCGTCGGCCTCCGTCAGGACCAGGGACCGCCCGAGCCACGGTCGGGCCGAGGGGTTGACCCGCAGCGTCGCGAGCCGGTACTGGACGAACAACTCGAGTTGCTCGGGTAGCCATGGCGGCACCGCCGCTTCGATCTCGTCCGTGGCGGCCTCCACGTCCCCGCGTGCAAGCGCCTCGAGGAACGGCACGGTCATCGAGACGAGCTCGAGGCGCCTCGTGGTGATCGACGGGACATCGTCGGATGGCACGGCCGAAGTTTGAGTCATTTGCGAAGGGCTGCGCGGCCTTGAACCCGTCGATGCCGCTGCGAGCGGTATCACTTGGGCAACGGCGGTCACAGCCTGTCGATCGCGACAGCTTATGGCCGAAACTCATCCCCGATACCGGTCGCATCGGTACTCGGACCGATATAGCCCCGCCTGGATCGCGCCTGGGGGCAATCCAGGCCTCGATGTACCGCTCGGACCGGTAGGACCGGGCGCAGGCTGCCGACCCGCGTGGCGGCCCTGGACTGCGTGACGGCCGCGGACCCGGCAATCAGCCGCGGTCGGCGTCGCCGCGGTGCGCGATGTATTCGAGCAGGTCGAGCTTCGTGACGACTCCCGCGGGCTGTTCCCCGCGCAGCGCAAGCAGCGCGTCGGCGCCGTCGGACAGGATCGCGAACGCGTCGTCGAGCGTCGTTTCAACGCCGAGCGTTGGCAGCGGCCGGTCCATGACCTCGCCGATGGTCCGCTCGACGACCGAGGGGTTCCGGTACGCCCGGTCGAGCAGGCCACGCTCGCTGACCGACCCGACGATCCCCGTCAGGTCGTCGCCCTCGGGCTCCTCGGACACGGGCAGCTGGCTGATCCCGTACAGCTGGAGCAGGTCGATCGCGGCCCCGACCCGGTCGGTGGTCCGCGCGATGACCACGTCCGGGATCTCCTGGTCGCGGTGCCGGTCGCGCAGCAGCTCCGCAATCCGAACGATTGCGCCGGGCGTCGGGAGCAGCCCGTTCGCGCGCATCCACTCGTCGTTGTACAGCTTCGACAGGTAGTTGCGGCCGCCGTCGGGCAGGAGCGTCACGACGACCGCGTGGTTGCCACCGTCCGTCGAGGCCAGCTCCCGAACGAGATCGAGCGTGGCGACCATCGCGGTCCCGCACAATTCACCCGCGAGGATCCCCTCCTCGCGGGTGATGCGACGCGCCATCGCGAAGGCGTCGCGGTCCGATACCCGAACCCAGCGATCGACCGTTGCGGGGTCAAAGGTTCCCGGGAGGAAGTCCTCGCCGACGCCCTCGGTGAGGTAAGGGCGCGCGTTGTCGCCGGACAGCACGGAACCCTCGGGATCGGCGCCGACCACGACGAGGTCGGGCTTCTTCGCGCGGAGGAAGTGGACCGCTCCCGAGATCGTGCCGCCCGTGCCAACGCTCGCGACGAAGTGGGTCAGCCGTCCCTCGGTCTGCTCCCAGATCTCGGGTCCCGTCGTGCGCTCGTGGGCGCGCGTGTTCTCCATGTTCCAGTACTGGTCTGGCTTGAAGGCCCCGGGGATATCCCGCGCGAGCCGCGCGGCGACCGAGTAGTAGCTTTCCGGCGATTCGGCGGGACGTTGGTCGGGCACAGCACGACCTCGGCGCCGTACGCCCGGAGCAGGGCCTGCTTCTCCGCGGACTGCTTGTCGGCCATCACGAAGATGCAGCGGTAGCCCTTCAGCGCCGCCGCGATCGCCAGGCCGTGGCCGGTGTTGCCCGACGTTGGCTCGATGATCGTGCCGCCCGGCTTGAGCAGCCCGGCCTGTTCGGCCGCCTCGATCATCGGCTGCCCGATGCGGTCCTTGACGGAGCCGCCGGGTTGAGCATCTCGAGCTTCGCGAGGACCAACGGGAGACGGTCCGCGGGACCGAGCCCGCGCAGCAGACGGTCGATGCGGACGAGCGGCGTCTGCCCGACGAGGTCGAGGATCGACTCGGCGTACTGCATCGGCCCGAGTATACGGACGGGCCCGGGACGCCTAGGGCCCGGCGGCCAGCCGCTCACGGACGACCGCCTCGGCCGCCGCGCGGCTGGCCGGCACGCCGGTGAGTGCGGCGAGGAACGGGTCGCGCGCAAGGCTGAACACCTCGACGGCGTCGATCGCGATCACCGATGCGGTTCGCGGGACGTTGCGCAACAAGGCGATCTCGCCGAAGCCGTCGCCGGAGCCCTGTGTCTGGACCAGACGACCGTCGATTTCGACGCGGACGGCCCCACGAGCGATCAGGTAGTAGCGATCACCGGGATCGCCCTGACGGATGATCACCTCACCGGGTTCGAAGGATTCGGGACGCATCGAATGCGTCAGTGACTCGAGGACCGGGGCCGACAGCGGTGCGAACATCGGGTTCCTGCGAAGCAGGCGCAGCTCCTCGAGGCGGAAGACCGCCGTTCGATCGGCGCGCAACAATGATGGGCCCGCGAGGAGCGCGACGACAGCCACGAACAGCCCGGCAGCGAGGAACGCGCCGGTCGTTCCGAGCACGAGGATGAGGGCCGGGACGGCAAGGGCCCCGACGGCCGTCGCTCCCTGCATCAGCGCCTCGTAGACGCCGAAGACGCGACTCATCGCCCTGTCGTCGACGATTCGTTGGGTCATGGTCTGGATGCCGATGTACACGAACTCCCAGCCGATGCCCGCGACGCCGAGCAGGACGAGCGCCAGGCCGACCTGAGGGCTGAGACCGACGAGGGCCACCGCACCACCGAACACGATCGCTGCGGTCAGGATCGGCAGCCCGAGACGAGCCCGCCCCACCAGGGAGACCGCCAGGGTTCCGCCCACGAGCAGGCCCATCCCCGTCGCCGCCCCGACGAATCCGACTCCGCCGTCACCCAGCCCGAAAACGTCGAGCGCAAGGACGGCATAGAAGATGTCGAGGGCGCCCGTCAGCAGGGATGCGGCGGCAAAGACCGCCACGATGCCGCGGAGTCGCGGATCGGAGGCGATCTCGGTGAACCCGCGCGACAGCATGCGGCCCAGCGGTTCGCCTTCCGCGTGACCTTCCTCGTGCGGTCCGCGGATGTCGCGGCGGGCGAGCGGCAGGATAGAAAGCGTCGCCAGGAACAGGCCGACCGACGAGACCGCGAACACCAGGGCCGGTCCGCCGACTGCGGTGAGCACCCCCGCGAGCGCTGGCCCGAGCAGTGTCCCCGCGCCCTCGATCGTGCCCGATGCGACGTTGGCCGCCGTGAGCTGGTCCGGGGTCGTGGCGACATCCGGGAGCAGCGCCGACTGCACCGGCCGCGTCATCGTGATGGCCGTGGCCGTCAGCGTGGCGAACGCGTACACGATCGGAGCCGGCGCGCCGGTTGCCAGGGCGAGGGCGGCGGCCGCCATCGCCCCGGTCTGGAGGACGTACGCCATCAGCAGCACGCGCTTTCGCGAGAAGCGGTCGCCGAGCGTGCCCGCTGCAGGTGCCATGACGACCGACGGAACCAGCTGGATGAAGGCGACAAATCCGGCCTCGGCCGCGCCTCCCCGCCCGTAGGCATACACGATCACCGCCACCCAGGTCGCCCACTCGCCGATCGAGAACGCGAGGAATGCGCCCGCGACTCGGCGCAACGCGGGGTTGCGGAAGACGGACGCAAGAACGGCGAGTCGCTCTCTCATGTCGCGGTCCAGCCGTCCCGGCCGCAGGAGGAGCCACGTCAGCCGATTCCGCAGCCAGCGCCGCCGCGTGGGTGGATCCACCGTCTCTGGATGGAGCGCCTCGACGACCGGTCGCAGCACGGCCTCCAGCGCGGCCGTCATCCGCCGCGCCAGGTCGAACTCCTCGCGCGAGCCGGGCTCCGGTACAACGCCGTCCCAGTCCGGGATGAAGTCGCGGACGGTCCGGACGGGGAGCACCTGCGACGCCATCCGCCGGCCGACGTACAGCTCCTCGGTGCCGGCCATCGCGAATGGCGCGATCGGCGCGCCGGTGCGCAGGGCGATCACGGCCCAGCCGATGCGGAACGGGCCCGTGGTCCCGGCCGGCCCGCTGACGGTGCCCTCGGGCATCTGGACGAAGACGCCGCCATTACCCACCACGGCCCGCGCCGACTCGACGTGCTGGTCGATCGTCACGCCGCCACGCCACACCGGCAAGAGGCCGCCCACCTTGTGGACGAGCCGCTCGCGGCTGCGCGACGTGAACGTGGACGGGGCGCTGCCGAGGAACCACGCCCGCGGCTCGACCGGGAGGGCGTGCATGACGACGAACGGGTCCATCCAGCCGCGGTGCGCCGCTGCGACGAGGAGATAGCCCTCGCGCGGCAGGAGCTCCTGGCCGGATGTCCGGATCCGGAACCGGAGCAGGCCGAAGCAGACGAAGCGCGCCAGCAGCCGTAGTGCTCGCACCAGCAGTGACGCTTTCGATTCGGGTGTGCGCCCGAGCCACACGAGGCCCTCGCGTGCGCCACCCTGCGCGTCGGCTATTGCTTGCGGCGAGAGGCGCGCGGGCGGCGGGCGACGGCGCCCGGGAGTCGGCGCCTCCGCCATGTCAGGTCAGTGGTTCGGGCTCGTCCGGCGGGTCGGCGGGGGTGTCGGCCGCGGCCCCAGGGTCGACGTCCGCCTCGTCGTCGTACTCGTCGTCGTCATCGTCGTACTCGTCGTCGTCATCGTCGTACTCGTCGTTGTCATCGTCGTCGTCATCGTCCTCGGCATCCGCGCCCTCCGGGATCGCGCCCAGCGCACCCCACGTGGCGTGCCGCCAGTGCGTGGCCGGCGCGTCGGTGTCACGGCCGGGCCGGTGGCGCCACAGCAGCGCGATCACGCCGACAGCGATAAAGCCGAGCGACACCAGCATGGCGGTCGGGATGCCGTTGAACGTCCAGTTCTCCTGGCGGAGCGGCTCGAGGAAGAAGCGGACGGTGCCGTACCAGATGAAGAACGTGAACAGCAGGTCGCCCGGCCGCAGCCGCGAACGCCAGTGGTACCCGATCCAGATCAGCGCCAGCGCGCCGAGGACCCCCGAGATCGACTCGTACAGGAACAGCGGGTGGAACGCGGTCGTGGCTTCCGGGAACTCGGCGCAGGGATATGCGGCGACGCGGTGGGCACAGTCGATCGGGATCCCCCACGGAAGCGACGTGGGCGTGCCGTACAGCTCCTGGTTGAAGAAGTTGCCCCAGCGCGCGACGGCCTGCATCACGAAGAGGGCCGGCGCGACGATGTCCGCCCAGCGCAGGAATGGGACGCGCTTGTAGCGCGCGTACAGGAAGGCAGCGACGGTGCCGGTGATGATCCCGCCGTAGACCCCGAGGCCGGTGTACGGGGGCAGGACAATCTTGAGGGGATCGTCCTTGTACAGCGCCCACTGGTCGATGACGTGGTAGAGGCGTCCGCCGATCAATGCCGCGACGGCCACGATGATGATTCCGTTGCCGACGATGTCGGGATCCTCGCCGGCGCGCTTCGAAATGCGAACAAGCAGCAGGTAGGCGAGCGCCAGGCCGACCGCATAGCCGACCCCGTACCAGTAGATGGGGAACGGCCCGATCTGAAGCGCGACGGGATCGGGGGTCAGGTCGAGCATCCGGCAGAGTGTACCGGCCGGATCGCGGCGCAGGCCCCGTCGATACACTGGCCGCGATGATCTCCGAGTTCAACTGGTGGCTGCTCCTGCTCGGCCTCGTGGTCGGTGGCGGCCTGACATGGCTCGTGCTGGCCGAGACGCGCCGGCGCGAGCAGGACCTCGAGGAGCAGGACCTCGCCGATGAGACGGTCTGGCTCGAGGAGCGCCTCGCCGAGGAAGGTCGCGCGCTCTCTGTGGCCACGATCGAGCGGGTCGTCCAGCTCCATCGTGAATATCTCGCGGTCGTTCCAGCCGTTGACGATGCCGACGAATGGCGGCCCGACGAGGACGCCTTCACGAGCGCCGAAGCCTGGCGTGGCGCCGGGTGGGAAGAACCGGCGGTGGGGCTCCTCGACGGCGAGCCGCCGCCGCCGGAGTCGCCCCCCACTCCGGAGCGGGCCGCGCCCGACGAGCCGGCGTCCGGCACGAAGCCGGAGGCGGCTAGCGAGCACCTCCCTCGGTGAGCGGGACGGTGCCGTGGTGGAGCGCGACCATGCCCAGCCCGAGGCGGCGGTAGGACACGTCCGCGAGGCCGGCGCTGCGCATCGTCTGGGCAAGCTGGTCCGCGTCGGGGAACCCCTCGAGCGACGCGGGCAGGTAGCGATAGGCCTTGCGTCGACCGAGCAGGGAGCCGGCGATCGGCGCGGTTCGGCGGAACGTCGCGTGGTACAGCCGGCCCCACCAGCGCGGCCTCGGCATCGTCAGTTCGAGACAGACCACGCGGCCGCCCGGTCGAACGACCCGCGTCAGCTCGCGGAACCCCGCCTCGAAGTTTGCGAGGTTGCGCATCCCGAACCCGATCGTTGCAGCGTCGACGCCGTCGTCGTCGATCGGCAGCGCGAGCGCGTCTCCCTTCCGGAACTCGACCTGCACCATGTCGCGGTATTCCGCCTCGGCGAGCGCCAGCATGCCGCCGGACAGGTCCACGCCGATCACCTTGCCGAACGGTCCGACCCGCTCGGCGAGCTCGCCCGTGAGCTTGCCGGTCCCGCACGCGATGTCGGCGACGGAGGCACCCGGCTCGATGCCGGTCTGCTCGACGGCGGCGCGACGCCAGCCGTTGTCGAGACCGAACGTCATGATCGTGTTGAGCCGGTCATAGACGGGCGCGATGTCGTCGAACATGGTGGCAACGTCGTCGCGCGGGACCTCGTTGCCGTCGCGCATCGCCTAATGCTACTCGGCGACGTCACCCGCCAGGACGGGTGGCTCGCCGACGTCCGAGCCGGCGTCGTCCACGAGGCTGACGCCGAACGTCGAGCCGGGCGGCAGGTCGCCGATGGTGTCAACGGGTCCGGCCCAGAACGCGAGGTCCCCACCGAAGAACATCTTGCCGACCGGCACGCGCTGTCCGTCGATCTCGACCCAGCAACGGTATTCGCGGTCGCCGGCCGGCTCGGTAAGCCCGCTGGCGATGACCGCAAGCTCGCCCTTGTCCGCCGAATAGACGACGCGGCCCCAGCGATCGTCGGTTCCGGCCAGGCTCACGTGCTCGGCGTCGGGCTCGCCGGACAGCGCGAGGGTGGCCGCGGTGACATGGGCAAGCCCGGCCAATTCCTGCTGGACTGCCGCCAGCTGGTTGCTGGACTGGCGATCGAGCACGAACACGGTGGCGGCGACGGCGATCAGGACCGCCGCGGCAATCGCGCCGACCCACGCGAGGCCACGTACGGAGGCCGCCGGTGCCGCGGCGGCAGTCACCGCGACCTGCGCGTCGCCCACCGCGGCCACGACTGGCGCGGGTGCGGCTTCGGGCACGGGATCCGGATGCGCCCCAGGTCGCGAACGAACGCGAGCGTCCGCTCGCGCAGCTCCGGAGGTGGCGTCGTCCGGACGGCGTCCCCGATGAGGATGGCGGCACGGCGGAGCCGATCGAGCTCGTCCGTGCAGGAGGCACAGCCGGCCAGGTGTGCAGCGATCGCCGCAGCAAGCGGGGTGTCACCGGCCATCAGCCGGTCGATGCCGGCCGGCTCCGTGGCCGCCAGCTCGAGCTGCTCGCGTACTTCGTTGTGGTCCATGCGCAGTTCTAGCGTCCCTCGCCGGTGGGCACCGGCACTTCATCGACGGCCGCCGCAGGCCCCAACTCGTCGGCGAGCGTCTCCCGAAGCCGGCGCAGCGCGCGACGGGTCCGGGTCTTGACGGTTCCGATCGGCCACCCCAACCGATCGGCGATCTCGGATTGCGTGAGTTCTTCGCGATACGCGAGCACGATGACGGTGCGCTCATCCTCGGGCATCCCCGAGAGCGCGTGCTGGAGCATCAAGCGGACTTCGCCGGCGACGACCGCCGAGTCCGGGCTGGGCGCGCCGGTCCCCGCCCCGACGACGGTCCCCGTGGCGGCGAGCCGTTCGAGCGCCCCATTGTCATCTTCGCCATCCCCTGCCGCTGCCGACAACGGGAAGAGTCCCGGTCGCCGGCCCGCCGCCCTGAGGCGGTCGACCGTCCGGTTTCGCGCGATCGTATGCAGCCAGGCCTGTAGGGACCCGGCTGCCGGATTGAAGCTCTCCGCCCGGTTCCAGAGCGCCAGGAATGTCTCCTGTACCACCTCCTCGGCGACCTGCCGATCCGAGGTCAACCGGCTCGCGGTCGCATAGACGGCATCCGCGTGACGGTCATAGAGAACGGCCAGTGCCTCGTGCGACCCGCCCGCAATCGCCTGGACGAGGGCAGTCTCCGTGGACTGGCTGGACCGCTCCCCTGCCATGCTTACGTCTCTCGGGGCTCGGTGGTTTCGATCGTTTGGCGCATCAGAGTTCCGCATTGTGGTGGGCTCGGCGATTCCTCGCCAGAACGGGGCATCCGAGGGTCGCGCCGCTCACCACGAGCCGGCGACGCGGCGGGTCACGGCGTCGAACGTGCCGCGCGCAAGGTGGCCCTCCAGGCAGCTGACTCCGTCCGACCCGACGACCGCGTCGTGGACGGTGCCGGCCGGCAGCTCGAGGCGATCCCCCGTGGCGAGGTCCTGGCCGCCACCGACACGCGGCAGGCCGAACCGGATCGAGCCGGCGGCGACCACGATGACCTTGTCGTAGCTGTGCTCGTGGGCCGCGTAGCGGTCGTGCGGGCCGTTTTCCCACGCGGTTGGAGTGAGGCCCTCGGCCTGCAGCCGGTCGCGCAGGGCAGCCTCGTCGGTCGTCACCATCGGGCCATGCTAGCCGAGGTGCCGCGTACACTCCCCCGGATGCCCGGGCGCCCGATCCGCTACCTGGCCGCAGCCGATGTCACGACCGCGATGCCCCCGCTCGCCGAGCGGCTGGAGCTCGCCGAGCGCACGCTGACCGCGCTCGTCAACGATGCGCAGCTGCCACCGAAGATCGCAGTGCACCCGCGACCCGCCGGCTCGTTCGTGCACGCGATGCCGGCCCACCTTCGAGGCACGGCCGCCGACGGCGGCGACGATCTCGTCGGGATGAAGTGGGTGGCCGGGTTCGGGACGAACAACGCGCTGGGCCTTCCGGCGATCAACGCCGTGGTGGTGCTCAACGACGCCGCCACCGGCCTGCCCGTGGCGATTCTCGACGGCGGCCCGATCACCGCCCAGCGCACCGCGGCGGTATCCGGGGTCGCGATCAGGCGCTTCGCGCCGCATGTCGCAGGCCGGCCGGTCCGCGCGGCGCTCGTCGGTGGCGGGGTCCAGGGACACAGCCACGTCCCGGTGATCGGGCATGTGCTGCCGGGCGTGGAGCTCACGCGTCTTCGACCGCCATCCGGATCGCGCGGAGGCGCTCGCGAACGAAGCCCGCTCCACCGAGGGGATCGGCACGGCGATTGCCGCCCCCACGGCGGAAGCCGCCGTCGACGGTGCCGACGTGGTCGTGACTGCTGCCTCGTTCGGCCCGCTCCGCCAGGTGATGACATCGGACTGGCTCGCACCCGATGCGCTCGTCGTGCCGGTCGACTACGCCACGTACTGCTCGGCAGCCGTGGCCGCCGGCGCGGCCCTCTTCCTCGTCGACCATCGTGAGCAGTTCCTCGCCAACCGCGACGCGGGGCTGTTCGATGACTACCCGGATCCGCATGCCACGATCGGCGAGACGATCCTGGGCGGAACGCAACGGCCGGCCGAAGGGCGCGTCGTCGTGACGCATCTCGGCGTCGGACTCGCCGACGTCGTCTTCGGGGACGCAATCGTGCGCCGGGCGACGGAGCGCGGGCTCGGCGTCGAACTGCCGCGCTGAGGCGTCCTTGACCGCGTAGGATCGCGGCGGTCCGGGGGATCGCGGCAGGAGGAAGCGTGCGTCTCAAGCGGGTGGCGGCGGTGGTGCTCGTTGTCGTCCTCGTCGTGGTCGGCCTCGGCGTCGGGGCCCTTGCCTGGGTCACCGGCCGTGCGCTCCCGCAGACAAGCGGCACGCTCACCGTTCCGGGACTCGAGCGGCCCGTCACCGTCGTTCGCGATGTCGCCGGCATCGCCCACATCCGAGCCGAGACCGCGCACGACCTGTTCATGGCCCAGGGGTTCGTCCACGCGCAGGAGCGGATGTGGCAGATGGAGGTCTGGCGCCACATCTCGGCCGGGCGCCTCGCCGAGATGTTCGGCGAGAGCCAGCTCGACGCCGACCGCTTCATCCGGACGCTCGGCTGGCGACAGGCGACCGAGCGCGACCTGGCGGGGTTGGCGCCAGAGGCTCGGGCCGTCGTGGACGCGTACGCCCAAGGCGTGAACGCATGGCTCGACCAGGAACGCGACAACCTTGGGCTCGCGTACCTCCTGACCGGCACGAAGCCTGAACCATGGACGCCGCTCGACTCGATCGGCTGGCAAAAGGTGCAGGCGTGGAACGTCGGCGCCAACATGGACGAGGAGCTGTTTCGATACCTGGCCGACGCCCGCCTGGGCGACCCGGCACGCACCGACGAGCTGTTCCCGCCCTATCCGGACGGCGCGCCGGTCATCGTGCCGGGCCCGGACGAGACCGCGGTGGCGCCGGACGTGGCGTCCGCCGCTCGGACCGCCATCCGCCGCGAGACGCGCCGAGACGCCCGAGACGCAGACGATCGGCTGGCGCTCGATCGCCGACCTCGACGACTCGATCGGACGCATCGCGGGACTGGACGTCGGCGATGGCATGGTCGGCACGCACGGCGTGGGCTCGAACAACTGGGTCGTCGCGCCGGGCCTGACCACCACCGGCGGCGCGCTCCTGGCGAACGATCCGCACCTCGGGATCTCGATGCCCTCGATCTGGTTCCTGAACGGGCTCCATTGCGCGCCGGTCACCGAAGCCTGTCCGTACGACGTGGCGGGCGCCTCATTCCCGGGCGTCCCGGCGGTCGCGCTCGGTCACAACGCGCGCATCGCGTGGGGCGCCACGAACGCCGGAACGGACACCCAGGACCTGTTCCTCGAGCAGGTCGACCCGGCCGACCCCACACGCTATTTGTTCGATGGCGAATCCCGGCCGTTCGAGACCAGGACCGAGGAGATCCGGGTGAAGGGCGCTTCCGAGCCGGTCCTCCAGGAGGTCCGGCTCACGGCCCACGGTCCGATCCTCAACGACGTCGAGAAGCGCCTCGCCGATGCACCGCTCATGAGCCTGAACTGGACGGCCATCGCGGCGACCGATCGCACCTTCGAGGCGATCCTCGGGCTCAACACGGCGGGCTCGTTCGAAGAGTTCCGCGAGAGTCTTTCGCTGTACGGCACGCCGAGCCAGAACTTCGTCTACGCCGACGTGGACGGCCACGTCGGCTACCAGCTGCCCGGCACGTTCCCGATCCGCGACGGCGACCCGACCGGCCTGCGGCCGCGGCCCGGCGATGGCACGCACGAGTGGACGGGCAGCATCCCGTTCGACGAGCTGCCCTCGATGCTCGACCCTGGGGCAGGGACGATCGTGACGGCGAACAATGCGATCGTGGACGCCTCGTACCCGTATTACCTTGCGGACCATTGGGATCCCGGCTTCCGGGCGGAGCGGGCCGCGGACGGGCTGCTGGAGCGCGCCGAGGACGGCCTCACGCTCGACGACATGACCGAGCTCCAGGTCGACACGGCCATGGGCCGGGCGCGCAACGCGGCCATCTGGCTGATCGCTGCCGAGCCCATAACGGACAACGGGCGCATCGTCCTCGAGCGGATCCTCGAATGGGACGGCGCCTGCGGGATCGAGAGCCTCGGCTGCGCCGCGTGGTCGATGTTCGAATACCGGCTCCACCGCGACGTCTTCGACGACGATCTCGGGCCGCTTGCGCGCGACTACGTCGGCACGCCGCCGGCGCAGATGCTGATCGACGCGTTGTTCGACGACCCCGAAGCGGCCTGGTGGGACGACGCGTCCACGCCGAACCGGGAGACGTCGCCCGAGATCGTGGCGCGCGCCCTCGACGAGGCCGGCTCCTCGCTCGCGACGTCGTACGGCGAACCGACCAACTGGACCTGGGGCCGTCTGCACACCGCCACCTTCCAGGAGGCGACGCTCGGCTCCAGCGGGATCGGCCCGCTCGAGTGGTACTTCAATGACGGCCCGCATGCGGTCGCCGGTGCCGGCGGGCGCCCTCGACAACACCTACTACCGGTTCGCGCGGGCATACCCGGACCCGCTCGATCCGGACTACGTCCCGGTCGGCCCCGATCGGGTGTTCGACGTGACGAACCTCCCCAGCATGCGCTTCGCCATCGACATGACCGACCTGGACGGCGCCCGGATCGTGATCACGACGGGCCAGAGCGGCAACCCGTTCGACCACCACTACAACGACATGATCGGCCCGTGGCGGAACGGCGAGACGGTGCCGCTCCCGTTCACCCATGCAGCCATCGACGAAGCGGCAGCCCAGACGCTGGTCCTGCAACCGTGAGCGACCTCGTCGTCATCGGCGCTGGGACGATGGGCGCCTGGACGGCGCTCCAGGCCGTTCGCGGGGGCCGCCGCGTCACGCTCGTCGATGCGTTCGGGGCGGGCAGTCCACGGGCGACGTCCGGTGACGAGACACGGATCTCGCGGGCCTCGCATGGGCTCGACCGGTTCTACGTCCGCTGGTCGCGCGAGGCACGGGAGGAATGGATCGCGTTCGGCGACGAGGTCGGCGAGCCGTGCTTCGTGGAGGCCGGCGTCATCTGGTTCGCCCATCGCGAGGACGGCTTCGAGGCTACGTCGTTGACGATGCTGCTCGAGATGGGCGTGCCGGCGGAGCGGATCGAGATCGACGAGGCGGTGCTGCGCTGGCCGCAGATCTTCTTCGACGACGTGGCGTTCGCGGTCCTCGAGCCCGAGGGCGGCCTGCTCATGGCACGCCGATCGGTGGCGGCGGTTGCCCGGCGTGTGGCGGAACTCGGCGGCGCGTCCGAGGTGGCCGAAGCGCGACCCGGCCGGGCCGAAGGCTCGCGCCTCCTCGATGTCGAGCTTGGCGACGGGCGACGGGTCGCGGCAGACCAGTTCGTCTTCGCCTGCGGGCCCTGGCTGCCCGGCATCTTCCCCGAGGTCGCGGGCGACCTCATCGCGGTCACCAAGCAGGACGTCGTGTTCGTGGGACCGCGCGCCGGTGACACCCGCTTCGGGGCCACCTCGCTCCCGTGCTGGATCGACTACGACGCCTCGTACTACGGCGTGCCCGCCGTCGACGGGCGGGGCCTCAAGATCGCGCCGGACCGCTACGGCGAGCCGTTCGATCCCTCATCGGGCGATCGGCTCGTGGACCCCGACTCGATCCGCCTCGCTCGCAGCTACCTGGCGCGCCGCTTCCCGGACCTGGCCGACGGCCCGATCCTCGAGACGCGCACCTGCCAGTACGAGACGACGCCGGACACGAACTTCGTCATCGACCGGCATCCGGCATTCAACAACGTGTGGCTGGTTGGCGGCGGCTCCGGCCACGGCTTCAAGCACGGGCCGGCGATCGGGCGCTACGTCACGCAGCTGCTCGACGGCCACGTCGCCGAGGGTGACGAGCTTCGGTTCCGGATCGACCGGCCGCGGGAGGTGGCCGCGACCGGCGCGGGCGCGCGGAGGAAGATCGACGAGGACGACTGACGATGAGTCACGGCGTCACTCGAGCGGGCCACAGCCGTGCAGAGATCGCCCGACGAATCGACCCACGCATGGTCGGGATTCGGCTGCAGCCACGCACGGCTTTGCGTGGAATGAGTCTTACGTGACGCCAGCGCCGGCGCCTCGGCCGTTACGTGGGTTCGACCGCGCGGCGTCCCGCTGGCCTCGAGCGTAAGGAGATAGCCTGCGAGCGGATCGCCCTCGACATGGACGCCGCCGCCCTCGACCGGACGCGTGCAGTCGCACGCGAGCCCATCGGCGGCCACGGCCTGATCGACCACCTCGGCGAGGTGGACGCCGAGCACGTCGTCGGCCGGCTCGCTCAGCGCCGCAGGCGCATCGACCACCGGGAACGCGGCAGTTCCCGGCACCAGCCGGACCTCGAGGCCCTGAACGGCCCCGCCGGCCACCTCGAGCCGCGCGACCTGCCGCCAGCCATCGGACAGCCGCCTCGTGCATTCGAGACCCGTGTCGATCTCCGCGCATCGCAGGCCCGACTGGTGGAGCGCCTGCTCTGCAGGCCCGACGGCCACGGGTAGCAGCGGCTCGGCCGGCGCCGCTGGCGTTGCCACCGGCGCAGAGGACATTCGGATGCCGGCGACGACCGCCAGGACGACGATGGCGGCCAGCGACGCCAGTCGCGGCACGGAGACCTGCCGAGTGCGCCAGGGCATCGACTGCGATCCGGTCGGGCGCGTGCCGCGCCGGCGCCGGTGGTTCGATCCCGACCGCCGCGGTTTCGAAGGCGATCAATCGGACGGCCGTCCGAATCTCCGCATCGATGACGTCCACGCGCGCGAATGCGTCTGTACAGGGTCGGCAGCCGGCCAGGTGTCGGGCGTCGCGATCGCCGAGGTGACCCGCGTCGAGCCAGGCGTCGAGGATCTTCGCGGTCCGTCGGCAGTCGCTCATCGTTCCGCTGCCAGCCACGCGTCCAGCAGCTTTCGTCGCGCCCGCGACGCGATTGCCCTGACGTTGTCGTACCGCTCGTCGATGAGCTCGCTGATCTCGGCCAGCGTGTAGCCATGGCCGTAGTGGAGAACGATGACGACGCGCTGGCGGTGCGGGAGCTGCTCTACGAGGTCGCGCATCCGGGCGTCGCGGGCGGGCGGAGCCGGGGCGAGGCGCGCCAGGATGCCATCGAGCAGGCGCCGTCGACGGTGGATCCGATAGCAGCGCGTCACGCAGATGCGCTTGAGCCATGCCTCGACGGCGGCCGGGTCCCGGAGCTGACCGAGTGCCTCGAGACCGAGGACATAGGTGTCCTGGACGGCGTCCTCGGCGGCCTCCGGATCGAGGAGCGACCGAGCGAGCGACAGGAGGCGTGGCCGGATGCCTTCGAAGGCAACGTCGTACCGCGCGCGGTCCAGCCGAGCGGCATCGGCGCCCCTGGGCGCGTCGTCTCGCGCGACGCCTGCGGCACGCATCGCCGCGAGGCGCGACGGATCGGCCGTCACGGAGCCGGCAGGATTCGGTAGACGGCACCCGACAGGCCGGCCGGTCCCGTCAGCCCTCGCGTCATCACGTACAGCTCTCCAGCAGCGTCCTCGCCGAGGCCGGTAACGAAGCGGTCGAGCCGCTCCTCGAGGGTCAGCCGCCGCCACGCCCACGCCCGCCCCGCGTTCGCGGGTCCTGGGTCGCTCACGAGCAGTGAGCCTCGCGGCGTCGGCTGGTCCGTCTGCCAGTCTGCGCTCCAGTCGCCGAAGACGTACCGTCCGCGAAGCGTCGGCACCTCGGAACCCCGATAGACGAAGCCGCCGACGATTGCGAGGCCAACCTCCTCGTGGGAGTACTCGAGCACGGGATCGCGGAGCGGCCGCCCGTCTTCGTCCGTCCGCGGGCAGGACTCGAGGTCCGCGAGCGGATCGTCCAGGTCGAGGCAATGCAAGCCCTCGCGCACGCGCCAGCCGTAGTTGCCGCCGGGTTCGACGACGTCCAGCTCCTCGTAGCGCCCGAACCCCACGTCACTCACCAGGAGCCGGCGGTCGCCACCGGGCTCCCAGGAGAGGCGCCACGGGTTCCTGAAGCCCAGGGCGAAGACCTCGGGTCGACCGCCGCCGTCGACGAACGGGTTGTCCGGCGGGATCGCGAACGGGGCGTCTCCGTCTGCGTCGACGTCGACGTCGATCCGCAAGACCTTGCCGAGGAGTCGCGTTGGATCCTGTGCGTTGCCGCCCGGGGCGTGGCCGGCGTCCGCATCGCCTCGCCCACCGCCGTCGCCGGTTCCAAGGTAGAGATGCCCGTCGGGACCGAAGCCGAGTCCCCCGCCACTGTGATTGGGCTGCGGCTGACCGAACCGCAGGATCACGCGTTCCGACGCAGGATCCGCGCGATCGGCCGCGGGATCGACGTGGAACTCGCTCAGGACGTTTTCGTGGTTGTCATCCTCGCTCCTGGTCGGCGCCGAGTAGTAGACGAACAGCCGCCCGTTCTGGGCGAATGCGGGATGGAACGCCAGACCGAGAAGGCCCCGTTCGTCGTACTCGGCATCCAGCCGGACGAGCCGATCGGACAGGTCGAGGTATGGGACGTCGAGGAGCTGGCCGTCACGCAACGTGAGGACCAGACCGGTCTGGTCGACGACGTAGGACGGATCTCCCTCGCTGCCGGGGCTCACCAGCCCGACAGGCGCCACCAGGCCGTCCTCGACCATCCCGAGACCGATGTCCGCCGCGGGCGGCGGGAGTGAGGCGGCCGGCAAGGCAGGGGGCCGGCTGGCGGCTGACGGAACCGTGGTCGCCTCCTCCGCGGGCCGCGACTCGGCACATCCCATCACCAACGAGACGACGAGTGCTGCCGCGGACGTCCACGCGAGGAAACGAGCCATATGACAAGGAGCCGTGATCGGTCACGACTGTGACAGTCGCACAGGGCGCAGGGCCCATGAGCTCGACGCTACCCGTTGAAGGGCAACGGTCCGTCCGGGACCTCGATAGTGATCCGGCCGTCCTCGATGACCACCGGGTAGCGCTCGAGCGGCTCCTCGGCCGGTGGATCGAGGGCCTCGCCGCTTTCGAGGTCGAAGCGCGACATGTGCAGGGCACACGTCAGCGAGTCGCGGGTCAGGAAGCCCTTGTCGAGCTCGAAGTACTCGTGGCTGCAGATGCCCTGCATCGCGCGGATCTCTCCGCCCACGTTCACGACGAGCACGGGGTCCGTGCCGTCTACCCAGACGAGCTGCATGGTCCCATCGGGGACCTCATCGACGCCGACGAGGTCGACGCGCCTCACGCCGCGGCGCTGTCCACCGTGCCGGCCGCCCACTTGGCCTCGAGGAGCTCGCGCAGGCGGTCCTGGACGTCGGCGAGCGGCACCCGGGCGACGACCGGTTCGAGGAACCCGAGCACGATGAACTTGCGCGCCTCGTCGGGTGGGATGCCGCGGCTTTCGAGGTAGAACAGCTGAGTCTCGTCGATCGGTCCGACCGAGCTCGAATGCGCCGCCCGGCGGCAATCCGGCTGGTCGATCTCGAGCGACGGGATGGCCACCGCGCGGGCCGCCTTCGACAGGTTCATCCCGAACTCGCCGAGGTAGCTGTCGGTGCCGATCGCGCTGCGGTCGATCGTGATCAGGCCCTTCATGTAACTGCGCGACCGGTCCATGAGCGCGCCCTTCGAGAGCAGGTTGCCGGTCGTGTCGCGCCCGATGTGCGTCGTGTACGAGGTCAGGTCGAACAGCTGATCGGAGCCGCCGAACACGATCTCGACCTGCTCGACCGAGCTGTTGTCGCCCTCGAGACGGTTGTCGACCCGGCTGCGGACGAGGCGGCTGCCGAGCTGGGCGAGCGCCCAGCGAAGATCAGCGCCCGCGCCGATGCTCGCGGTCCGGTGCTGGAACGCGACCAGGTTCGACGGCAGCTCCTGGAGGCTCGAGAGCCGGAGACTGGCCTTCGCGCCGAGGACGACCTCGGCGGTGCCGGCGAGGAACGCCTGCGGTCCGCCACCCGTTGCACGATCGGACGGCACCAACTCTTCGACGACCGATGCGTGAGCACCCTCGCCGAGCCGGACGAGCGTGCGGGTCAGCAGCGCGCGATCTCCCTCGCCGAGCACCCAGCGGACGACGATCGGGTGATCGAGCTGGACGCCGGCGGGAACGTCAATCAGGAGGCCCTGAGTCCAGGCGGCGCGAGTGAGCTGGGCGAACTTGTCGTTGGCCGGCAACGCATCCGGGCGGGTCAGCGGGTCGCGCACCGAGTCGAGGTCGTCGTGAAGCAGGCGAACGATGACGCCGGCACTGCGCGCGGCGGCGGACAGTTCGATCGCGACGTCGCGGCCCTCGACCAGCTCTGCGGTCGCATCGGCGCCCTCGGCCAGCTCGTTCCGTGCGGCCTTGTCGCCGCAGCATCGAGCGCGAGCGCGGCATCGGCCAGCTGCGCGGGCCGCAGGTCGATGTACGGCGTATAGAGACGGTTCGACTCGCCGGGCAGCGTTTTGTACACCTCGAAGGCGGCGCGCCGATCGTCGGCGAGCCACGCAGGCTCGTCGGCAGCGATGCGGTCGACATGGTCCGCGGTGACGACGAGTCCGAGGTCGTCGAGCGCCCGACGCACCGGCCGCTGCCGCGGAGCCGGCGCGGACCCTTCGGTCGGTGCCGCCTCCCCGGTCGGGGCCGTCATCCGAGCGACCCCTCCATCTCGAGCTTCACGAGCCGGTTGAACTCGATCGCGTACTCCATGGGCAGTTCCTTGGTGAATACCTCGAGGAAGCCCTGGACGATCAGGTTCGTCGCCTCGTTCTCGGTGAGGCCGCGGCTCATCAGGTAGAAGACCTGTTCAGCGCTGACCTTCCCGACGGTGGCCTCGTGGCTCATCGTCGTGTCGTCTTCCTGGATGTCGATGTACGGGTACGTGTCGCTGCGGCTCTGGTCGTCGAGCATCAGCGCGTCGCAACGGACACTGGCGACGACATTCGTCGCCCCCGGCGCGACCTTGAGGTTGCCGCGGTACGTCGCCCGGCCGCCGTCCTTCGAGACGGACTTGCTCACGATCCGCGAGCGCGTGTTCGGCGCGAGATGGACCGCTTTCGCCCCCGTGTCCTGGTGCTGGCCCTTGCCGGCCACCGCGACCGAGATGATGTCCGCCGTGGCGCCCTCACCGCGCAGATAGATCGCCGGGTACTTCATCGTGAGGCGCGAGCCGGTGTTCGCGTCGATCCACTCGACCGTCGAGTTCTCGTGAGCGTGAGCGCGCTTGGTGACGAGGTTGTAGACGTCGTTCGACCAGTTCTGGATGGTCGTGTAGCGAACCTTCGCGCCCGGCAACGCGATGACCTCAACGACGGCCGCGTGGAGCGAATCGGTCGCGTAGATCGGGGCCGTGCAGCCCTCGATGTAGTGGACCTTGGCGCCCTCGTCGACGACGATCAGCGTCCGCTCGAACTGGCCGGTGTTCTCGCCGTTGATGCGGAAATAGGCCTGCAGCGGGAGCGGGACCTCGACGCCCTTGGGGACATACACGAACGAGCCACCCGACCACACGGCGCTGTTCAGCGCCGCGAACTTGTTGTCCTCGGGCGGCACGACCGTGCCGAAGTGCTTGCGGAAGATCTCCGGGTACTCCTTGAGCGCCTGGTCGGTGCCCATGAAGACCACGCCGATCTTGGAGAGCTCCTCGCGGACCGAGTGGTAGACGACCTCGGAGTCGTACTGCGCGCCAACGCCGGCGAGGAACTTGCGCTCCGCCTCCGGGATGCCGAGCCGCTCGAACGTCTGCTTGATCTGCTCCGGGACGTCGTCCCAGGACTTCTCCTCGCGCTCGGACGGCTTGCGGTAGTAGACGATCTTGTCGAAGTCGATCCTGGTGAGGTCACCGCCCCACGACGGCATCGAGCGCTTCACGAAGTGGTCGTAGGCGCGGAGGCGGAACTGGAGCATCCAGTCCGGCTCGTCCTTGAACCGGCTGATCTCCTCGACGGTTTCCCGCGTGAGGCCGCGCTTGGTTTCCGCCAGGTACACGATGTCATCGTGGAAGGCGTACTCGTCGCGTCGGTCCTTGACGATGTCGCGGGTGGCGGTCATGGCTCTCCTCGGCGTCCGATGACGCCGCGCGTGAGGGTTCGGTTAATTCCGAGTCATTGTATCGGAATTCGAGGCGGACCCGCAACGACCGGGCCGGCGTGGACCTCAGGATCGCGCGCTGGCCGAATGTCCTTCGCATGCCGCTGGACCCGTCGTCCGCGAGCCGCCCGGACCGACGCGGATTGGACGACGCCAGCGATTGGAAAACCGGGACCCGGCGCAGCCGAGTCCCGGTCGTCGAAGCGCACGTGCGGTCGGGCCGTTGGCCGCGCCGCGAGGGAGCGCTAGAGCTCCGTGTTTGAGTCGCCCACCACGATCGTCTGGACCGGAGTCACCGTGAGCGCCCCAGCTGACGAGAGCGAAAAGTCGAAGACGTGCCAGAGGTCGAGCGCCGGATCGCCAGCCGCACTGGCGACCGCGAATTGTTGCAACTGCACGGGTGTCAGGTTGGCATCGCACTGCGAGAGGGTCACGATCCCGTTGGATCCCGCGTACTCCGGCAATTCGCTGAAGTTGTGGATCCAGTAGTGGTACTCACCCGCAACAAAGCCAGCGGCGACCCTTCCGACTGTCACCGTCTCGGGCCCGAACGACGAAGTGTCGTCCACGTCCAGTGACGCGTACGAAACCGGGTCCTTCGCGTAGTACGCAAGGTGGAAGCGGGTCAGTCCTGGGGTCTCGATGTCGGGGCCCGAAAGATGCGAATCGAGATCGCTCGGGGTGTCTCCCCACGTAAGCACGATCTTGACTTCGCCGGCGCTCGCGCAACTCGAAACAGGGTTCAGCGCTATCGCGATGTCGACGGTTCCACCACTCGGAACGGAAACATTGTCCGTCCGCGTCCCGTAGCCGGTCCGCTCCGTCGATAGCGTTTGTGCTCCCTCAGGGGCGCACAGGAAGGTGAAGGTCCCGTCTGCTGCGGTACTGGCGGTGAGGTTCGCGCCCACGATGGTAACGAACGCGCCCTCGAGTGGCAGGCCCGTCGACGCATCCGTAACGGTGCCCGTGATCTGACCGCATGGGAGCGGCGTCGGCATGGGCGTCGGCGTGGGTGTCGGCGTGGGTGTCGGCGTCGGCGTGGGTGTCGGCGTGGGTGTCGGCGTCGGCGTGGGTGTCGGCGTCGGCGTCGGTGTCGGCGTCGGCGTCGGCGTGGGTGTCGGCGTCGGCGTCGGCGTCGGTGTCGGGGTCGCCGTCGGCGTCGGGGTCGCCGTCGGCGTTGGTGTCGGGGTCGCCGTCGGCGTCGGTGTCGGGGTCGCCGTCGGCGTTGGTGTCGGGGTCGCCGTCGGCGTCGGCGTGGGTGTCGGTGTCGGCGGAGGGCCGGCGCAGATGTGGCTCAAATTCAGTCTGCGGCCGGACACGTTCGTCGATGCGGACAGCAGCGTGTCGGGACCCGTCACGACGTTGAAGTGAAGGCTTCCGCCGGTCTTCTTGGCGGCCTCGACTGTGACCGGATCTGCTGTCTCGAACGTGGCGGTCAGGAAAGAGCCGGCCTTCGGTGCGGTCGTCTGCACCAGGACGAAATGCCAGAGGACTTGCCCGGCTGCCAGACCCGCAGTGGCACATTCCTCGGCCGACCCTTGGAAGTCGGGATCAGTCCATTCGATCGGACCGCCAATATTGGTTGCTGACGATGCAGCAGCGCTTGCCGATGGCCCGACCAGCCCCGCGGCGATGATCGCGACAAGCGCAAACCAGACGAGGAATCGGAAGCGCTGCCCCCGTCGTCGAATCCGGCCATCGTTCGGCCTCATAGACCGTCCCCTCCCCCCCGGTAACGACGATCGTGCTGGACGCACGTCGCGTCAGTGTCGGGGCGGACCCGGCAAAAGTCCAGTGCGTTCTTGTGCAGTGTTGTTCGGTCGCCTCAGTTCGCTCAACGCGGTCCAGGTGCCTCCACTCAACGGAGAGGTTGGGGGCCTGCACGAACGACCGGACCAATTCCAATTCCGTGGCCTTGACACCCGGGCTGATCGACGACCAATCGGTTCCGCAGCAGGCTCAGGCACCTGCGTCCAGCACACCCGGGTTCAGAATCCCCTCCGGATCGAGGGCACGCTTGAGCGCGGCATGGGCCGACAGCTCCTCCGCGGAGCGTGCGAGGCGGAGCCAGCGGGCCTTGGCACGGCCGACGCCGTGCTCGCCGGCGATCGAGCCACCGTGCGCGGCAACCAGCCGCAGGACCGCATCGTCCACCCGGTCGTCTTCCGATGGCAGGCCGACGACGTTGACGTGGAGGTTGCCGACCCCGAGGTGCCCGAAGACGAAGACGCGCGACTCGCGGTCAATGATGGCGACGGTCGGCCTGAGCGCCTCGATAAAGTCTGCGACGCGCTCGAGGGGCAGCCGGACGTCCAGCTTGTGCGGCACGCCGGTTGCCGCGATGGCGTCGGTGATGCCCTCACGCAACGCCCACAATCGGCGCCGACCGGGGCCGTCGTCGGCGACGAACGCGTCGTCAAGCCCGGAAACACCGTCGAGCGCACTCGCCAGCGCATCCAGCCGGGGCTCGTCCCCGGCGACCTCGACGAGAAGCACCGGCCCGGCCCCGCCGATGGCCGGCACGGCACCACTGCGCTCGGCGGCCACCCCGAGCGCCGCCCGATCCATCAACTCGGCCGCCTCGAGGTCGGGGAGCTGCGCCATGAAGTGAGTGGTGGCGTCCGCGGCGTCCGCCACAGTGTCAAACGCGAGCAGCGCCGCAGCCCGGTACGCGAGCACGGGGACGAGCCTCAGCCGTGCTTCGGTAAGGACGGCCAGGGTCCCTTCGCTTCCGGTCAGTACCGTCACGAGGTCTCGATCCGCACGTGCCGAGCCCTGCGGCAGCTCGCTGACGACTCGGCCGTCGGGCAGGACGGCTTCCAGCTCGAGGACCTGCCGCCGCATCGAGCCATAGCGAACCGCGTGGATGCCCCCCGCATCGGTGGCGATCAACCCGCCGACGGTGGCGCTGCCGCGAGCAGCGAGATCGACCCCGAATGCCAGGCCTGCGGCGGCCGCAGCGTGCTGGAGACGTTGGAGCGTCACCCCGGCGCCGGCCGTGACCTCGCTGCCCTGCCGGTCGACGTCGCCCAACTGATCCAGGCGCGCGGTCGACAAAACGACCTCGCCATGGGGGACGGCCCCGGCGACCAGTCCCGTGTTGCCTCCCTGTGGCACGACCCCAACGCCCGCCGCGGCGCAGGCCCGGAGGGCCTCCCCCACCTCGGCCGCGGACCCCGGCCGAACCAGCGCGACCGCCTTGCCTCGGAACCGGCCCGTCCAGTCCACCTCGTGCGTCGCGAGGACGCCCGGATCCGTCACCACGGCGTCCTCGCCGGTCGCGGCTCGCAACGCCCGCACGATGCCGTCGCTCATCTGCGGAGGGTACGACGACGCCCCGGCCAAAAGGCCGGGGCGTCGTGCTCGTTGCGAATGGTTGAAAGCTACCCTCGATGTGCCTCGGCGGCATTCTCCTCGCTGGGGACGGTCTCGCCCTCGCCGTACACATTCGACTCGCCGTATGTCGTCTCGGACGGATCCGCGGACGGCAGCGTGTCGGCGAACGCGTCAGCCTGGATCGGGATCCCGACGCTGCCCGTGTATGCCTCCACGTCGCTCCCGAAGTGCTCGAGCGAGCCGCTCACCCGCTCCGCATCCATGCGCTCGCGGGCCTTCTGGCTGACCTCGACGAGACGTGCGCGGATCCGGTCGGCGTTCGCCAGGGCCACGAGGCCCAGGCTGGCAACGACCACACCGAAGACGAACAGCGGCCGGCGCGAGCGCCCTTGCTGGCTGATCGGTGCACGCTCAGCAGCGCTCTGCGCGGCGGACTGCGCGGCGGCTGCTGCTTCGGCGGCGGCCTTGGCGGCCGCCTGTGTGGCCTGGACGGCGGCGTCGGCGATGTCAGCGAGCTTGACGTCCGGTCGCGGGACTTCCGACAGCGCAGTCTTGATGTCGTCGGTCGTCATATCGCGGAAGCCGCGCAGGTTGATGGTTGGCAGCTTGAATTCGGGCATGGCGGGCCTCCTGACGGTCTGGTTGCGTCCAGCCTACGCCCCCTGCCTCGCGGTTGGGCGGGCCAGCCGCCAACCGTGTGTTGCGGGGACGTGTCAGGCGCCAGCCGTCTCCGGCACCTGCGGCTCGGACGGACCGCGGCGCATCCGGGCAGCGAGGCCCTGCCGCGCGCCGTCGACGAGCGAGTAGACGACGGGGACCACGAGGAGCGTCAGGAACGTCGAGCTGAACAGGCCGCCGATGACGACCGTGCCGAGCTCGGCCGCGATGATCGACCCCTCGTTGAACCCCGCTGCCAGCGGGATCAGAGCGAGGATCGTCGCGATCGCGGTCATGAGGATCGGCCGGACACGGGTCTTGCCGCCCTCGATCAGTGCCTCGTGCGTCGGGTGCCCCTCGCGTCGGAGCCGCTCGACGAGGTCGAGGAGCACGATCGCGTTCGTCACCACGATGCCGATGAGCATCAGGAAGCCAATGAGCGCACTGACGCCGATCGGTCGGTCGGTCACATAGAGGGCCACGAACGCGCCGATCGTGGCGAGCGGCAGGCTGAACAGGATGATGAACGGCGTGACGAGCGAGTTGAATGTCAGCACCATCGCCAGGTAGACGATCAGCACTGCCACAGCCATGGATACGAACAGCCCGCTGAACGCCTCGTTCTGCTGCTGGGTCACCCCTGCGAGGGTGACCTCGACGCCATCCGGGATCGTGCCGTCAGCCTCGAGGGCGGCAATCTCCGCGGCCACCTCCTGCGACACGGCGCCCGTGTCCTCGGAGGCGATTTCGGCAGTGATCTGGGCGGCCGGCGCCTGGTCGATCCGGGTGATGCTGCCCTGGACGTCGACCTGTTCTACGGTCGCGATCTGGCCAAGCGGCACCTTGGTCGTGGTTCCGACTGGCAGCGCATCAAGGTCCTCGACGCTCGTGACGGCGTCGGGGTCGAGGAGCAGGACGATGTCGACCGGGTCGGTCTCGCCCTCGATCGTCACCTGCGTCGCGACCGTTGGCGAAAGGGCCGTGCGGACTTCACCGGCGACCTGGGCCGCGGTCATGCCGACTCCCAGTGCGCGGTTCGGATCGACGGTGATCCGCACCTCCGGCGTCGCCGTCACGAGGTCGCTCTTCAGGTTGATGAGGTCGTCGCGATCGGACAGCGATGCGAGGACATCCTCGGTCGTGCTGGCGACGAGTGCCGGGTCGTCGGAACTCACGATGACGTTGAGGTTGTTCGACGTGAAGCCCGCAGCCTCCGACACGTTCGTGTCGAAGCCGTCGGTCTTGACTGGAGTCATCGCTTCGGACAGCTCCTGAGTCGACTCGGCGAGGTTGACCGCTGGATCGAGCCGCACGGTGAGGGTCGCGGAGTTCGCCGGCTGACCCTGCTGGGCGGCGATGATCGTCTGGAAGCTCGTGTCGCCTTCGCCGGGGATGCTCGTCTGGACGACCTCGACCGTGTCGATCCCGAGCAGGATCTCCTCGGCCTCGGTTGCCTTCTCGAGAACCGCCTCCGAGGTCGCGCCTGCCGGCGGGATGACGACCACCTGCAGGATCTTTTCGGACCCGGCGTTAATGAACTGCGTGGGCAGGAGCGGGACGAGCGCCAGCGAAGCGACGAACAGCACGGCTGCGCCCGCGAGGACACCCCACTTGGTGATGCGGCTGCGGAGGGCGAAGGTGATCGCGGGCGTGTACGTCCGGACCCAGAAGGAGCGCTTCGGTTCGCCGTGCTCGTCCACCGCGAGCGAGACGCGGCCGATGAACAGGTACGCGAGGACCGGCACGACGGTAAGCGCCACGACGAGCGAGGCGAGCAGCGCGAACGTCACGGTCAGCGCGAAGGGCAGGAACAACTGGCTGACAAGCCCACCGACGAGGCCCAGCGGGAGGAACACACCGACAGTGGTCAGGGTGGCGGCGGTAATCGCGGTCGCCACCTCCCGGGGACCGCGGAGGACTGCAGTGAGCTTGTCCTCCCCCATCGCTCTGTGGCGGTAGATGTTTTCCAGGACGACGATCGCGTCGTCGACCACGCGACCGACCGCGACCGCGAGGCCGCCAAGCGTCATGATGTTGAGGCTGATGCCGGTGAGCTGCATGACGACGAGCGCTGTCAGCACCGACAGCGGGATGGACACCGCAGCGACAAGCGTCGAGCGGAGGCTCCCGAGGAACAGGAAGATCGTCAGGATCGCGAACAGCGCGCCGAGGCCGCCTTCGCGGACCAGGCCATCCTGCGACTCCTCGATGAACGTCGAGAGGTCGGAGACGGTCGTGATCGTCAGGATGTCATCGTGGTCGGCGGCGAACTCCGCGAGTTGGTCCTCGACAGCACGCGCGACCGAGACGGTGTTCGCGGCGGACGTCTTGGTGACGGTCAGCGTCAGGCTCGGTTCGCCGTTCGTTCGTGAATAGCCCGTCGTCGCGACACCGGCCAGTTCGACCGTTGCGATGTCACCGAGGGTGACGGGCATCGCGAGCGGGGTCGGCGCCGCGGCGGGCGAGGTACCCGGCGCCGCGGAGGCACCGGGCACGGCCGACGCCCCGGGCTGCACCGGCGGCGCGACCTGGCGCACCCCGACGACGAGCTGCTCGAGCGCCTCGACGGTGGCGATGCTGGCCGTCGTCGACACCGGGATCTTCTCCCCGCCATCGGTCAGCTGACCGGACGGGAGCGTCAGGTTGTTCGCCTGGAGGACGCCCTGAATCTGCTGGACCGAGACGCCTGCCTCGGTCATCGCCGCAGGATCCAGCGTGACGAGCAGCTGATTCTCGAGGCCGCCGGTCACGTCGGCCGAGGCGACCCCTTCGATGGCGGCGATCGACGGAACGATCTCGGTGCGGGTCAGCTCGGCGACCTCGTCGAGGCCGTCCTCGCTCGTGGCCGCGATCGAGCTGATGATCACGGGCGCCGCGTTGATGTTGAGCGCGGTGACCTGCGGCTCGACCGTCTCGGGGAGGCCCGCGCTGCGCAGGTTCTCGGTGATCTCGGCCTCGACCTCATCGACGTCGGTCCCGAACGAAAAAAGCGCGACGACGAGGCTCACCGAGTTCGCGGAGGTCGACTGGAGCGACTCGAGGCGGGGTACGCCGGAGACAGCACGCTCGATGGGCTCGGCGACCTGGTCGGCGACATCCTCGGCGCCGGCGCCCGGGTACGGAGCGACGATCGTGATGACCGGGAACTCGATGTCCGGCAGGAGCTCCTGCTTCAGGCTCCCCCAGGCCGAAAGGCCGGCGATGAAGAGCGCGCCCGCCAGCAGGATCGTGACGCTGCGCTTGGAGACGGCGAACTCGGTAAGGCGGCTCATCGTGAGGATTCCTTTCGCGGGACGTCCGCCTCGGGCGGCTGGGCTTCGATCGCCCGGTTGATGTGGTGGAAGGCGCGAACGATGTCGAGTCGTTCGTCGCGGGTCATGCGGTCGAGGAGCCGGCGCAGCTGCGCGGCATTGAGCTCATGGAATCGCTCGACGAGCTCGTACGCGGCCGGAGTGGCCGCGACGAGGACGTGGCGGCGATCGGCAGGATCGTCGCGGCGGACCACGAACCCCTGCTCGACAAGTCGGTCGACGTGGCCGCTCATCGTCGACAGGGAGATGCCGATGCGGCGGACGAGGTCCGACATCTGCACCTCGCCCTCGTTCGCGAGCAGCATCAGGATCTTCGCCTGCGACATCGTGACGTCGATGCCCAGGAACTCTGGGACGTGGATCTGCTCGATCCGCTTGCGGAACTCGTCGAAGACGTCAAGCACGTGCTCGACGCTGCCTTCCGACGGATGGTGCTCGTTGGTCATTACCGGATACTTTGTCATAACCAAAGTATTTGTGCAAGGCGAACGGTTTGTGAACGCAGAACCTGACGGCTCCTGGCGCGCGCGACCCGTACGATCGAGCCGATGCCCTCACCACAACGGATCGATCAGGCAACGGCCCGGCGCTACCTTGCGCTCCATCACTTCCTGGCGCCCCCACGCTCGCTGCCGAGTGGCGATGCGGGCGTTCGCTGCGTATTCGACCGGCTGGGCTCGGTCCAGTTCGATCCGATCGACGTGACGGGTCGCAACTCCGATCTCGTCCTGCTCTCGCGGGTTGCGGGCTACCGACGCGAGACAATCGAGCGACTGCTGTACGAGGAGCGCTCGGTCTACGAGACGTACAACAAAGGCCTCTCGCTGGTCCCAACCGCCGAGCTGCCGTGGTACCGCCATACGTGGGATCAGGCGCACGAGGAACATCGCGGCGGCGCGTTCGACGAGCACGCCAGCCTCGTGGATGAGCTCCTCGAGCGGATCCGTTCAGGCGGCCCGATGAGCGCGACCGACGTCGAGCCGCGGGCCACGATCGACTGGTACTGGCGGCCGACGAACCCGGTCCGCGCCCTCCTCGAGGCGCTGGCCGAGGCAGGGGTGCTCGGGATCGCGCGACGGGACGGAAATCGGCGCGTCTACGACCTGGCCGAGCGCCTGTTTCCGGCGGCGTTGCTGGCGGAACGCCGGCCCGCGGACGAACAGCAACGGCACCGACTGCTGAGCCGCTACCGGGCACACGGGCTGCTGGGGACCGGGGGCCAGGCCGAGCTGTGGCTCGGAACCACCCGCCGCGCGGCCGAACGGGCGGTGCGACGGGCCGAGCTCGTCAAATCCGGGGCGCTTGTCGAGGTGGCCGTCGATGGCCTCCGCGGACCGCGCTATCTCCCGCAAGATGCCCTCGCCACCCTGGACGCGGCGGAAGTTGAGCTTCGCGACGGCATGCCACCCGGCCGTGCCGAGCCCGGCGTGGCGTTCCTCGCCCCGCTCGACCCGTTCGTCTGGGACCGCGCGCTGCTGCGCGAGCTGTTCGGCTTCGACTATGTCTGGGAGGTCTACGTGCCGCAGGCCAGGCGGCGCTGGGGCTACTACGTGCTGCCGATCCTGTTCGGCGACCGGCTCGTCGGCCGGATCGAGCCACGGATCAAGCGCAGCGAGGGGGTGCTCAGGGTGGTCGGGCTGTGGTTCGAGGACGGCTTTGACCCGCTGGCCGAGCCAGCGTTCGGTCCGGCCTTTGTGGCAGCCCTCCGCGCACACGCCGAGTTCGGCGGCGTCGAACGGATCGTCCTGCCTCGGAATGCGCGACACCGCCCCGTGGTCGGGGCGGTGTCGAAGCTGCTTGGGCGAGGTGGCCGGGTCAGCGGCTGACCTCAGAGGCTGACGCTGACGGTGTCCCAGCTGCTCCAGTTGCCCGCCCTGTCCCTGGAGCGGACGCGGAACTGCCTGTCCTGCCCCGGGTAGTAGCGGACCGTCTTGTACGTCGACGTCGTGGGGGACCACGACTTCCACGTGCCACCCTGGACGCGCCGCTGGACCTGGAAGTAGCGGAGACCGGAGGTCAGAACCTGCAGGCGGCGGTCGGCGCCGGACCAGCGGATCTTGATCGCGATGTAGCCGCCGGTCGACGACCGCGTCGAGACGCCTTCGATCTGGGCCACCGGCGCAGTGCGGTCGGGACCCTTCAGGAAGACGCCGGTCCAGTAGCGGCGCTGCGTGTCGGGGTTCATCGCGTAGCCGAAGCCAACATAGTTGAAGCCCTTCGACAGCAGGATCGCGCGGTGGGTCGACGAGCCGAGCCAGCCCTTGATGGCGGCAGCGGCCGAGGCCTCGACGCTCGGGTAGTAGCGGTTCTGGGCGATGATCTCGCCCGCCCCGTACCACGTGATCCCGGCGGACTTGATGAAGTCGAAGACGTTCCTCGAGCCCTGGGTGTGGTCGGCGTCCCCCGTGCGGGCCTGGTACTCGGAGCGGTCACGAGCGATCGCCGCGATCCGCGTGTCGAGGCGCAGTGCGACGAGCCCCCGCTTCGTCCGTTCGTAGTTCATCTTCTTCAGGACCATCGCCTCGGCGTCCGAGGAGGACGCGGCAGCTGGTGCCGGCACGACGGCGGGCAGGATCAGCGCGAGGCCGATGAGGAGCGGCAGGAGACGACGTGCTCGAATGGGCATGAGGGCAATCCCTGTTAGCAGTGGGGTCTGCTGGTGATTGGATCGCACGATCCGACGCGGTCGATCCTCAACCCCACCGCCCCGCAGAGATATGGCTCCCGGGTCCCGACGCCGGCACCGGATGGTACGACTCGTTTCGCCCACGCACCGCCCCACTCCGCCACGAACCGCACCGGACAATGACCTACCGGTGTGCGAGGATGGGCGCCTGCTCGATCCCCACCAGGAGGAGTACTGCCGAATGGCCGCTGTCCGTCGTGCCGAGGCCACCTGGTCCGGCGACCTGACATCCGGCTCCGGCGCCGTGAGCGCCGTCTCGAGTGGCGTCTTCCACGACCTGCCGGTGACCTGGGCCGCGCGGACCGAGGCCCCGGAAGGAAAGACCAGCCCCGAAGAGCTCGTGGCGGCTGCGCACGCGGCCTGCTACTCGATGGCCTTCTCGGCACAGCTGGGCCGGAACGGCACACCGCCAACGCGGCTCGACGTTTCGTCCGAGGTTACATTTGCGCAGGTCGAAGGCGGCTGGAAAGTGGAGTCGAGCCAGCTGACAGTGCGCGGCGAGGTGCCCGGCATTTCCGAGGAGGACTTCCTGCGCTTCGCCGAGGCCGCAAAGGACGGCTGCCCGATCTCCGGGGCGCTGAAAGGCAACGTCGAGCTCAGCGTCGACGCGACGCTCGTCTCGTAGCGGCGGGTCAGTCCTCGATCGTCAGCATTCGCCGCGGATTCGCCACCGTCATCGTCTCGATGTCGGACCCGGTGACGCCGGCGTAGCGGAGACGTGGCAGGAATTTCTCGGCGAGATAGACGTAGCCGTAACCACCGTAGCGCGCGAGCTGCGCGTCACTGCAGACATCCTGCGACAGCAGGATGCGATCAGCGTGACCGCGCGACAACAGCTCGCCCAGGATTTCGACCAGACGGTCCTCTCCATGTTGCTCGACAGCCGTGTAGGTCATCCCCAGGAAGTCGAACTCGATGCTCGCCCCGCGACGGATGATCTCGAGGTAGTAGTCGAGGACGGGGTAGGAGTCGCTGTGTCCGATGACGACCCGGGCGGGGTCGAGGCCCTCCTCCTCGAGGATGTCGAGTTGCGCCAGCCCCACCGGCGACATGATCGAATGGGTCGTGATCGCACGGCCGGTGCGCTTCGCGGCGCGGGCCGCGGCGCGGTGGACCCGTTCCTCGGACGGTGACAGCCAGGGCTTGTCGGTGCCGATCTCGCCGATGATCCCGGGGATCACGCCGCTCTCGCCGACCCCGTCCGTTGCCTCGCGCACGAGCTCATCGGCAAGGTCGTCCACCGGTCGCCGGTCGATCCGGGCCTCGGGCGGGTAGTACGCCCCGCGGTACCAGCCTGACCCCATCACGATGTTCAGGCCCGACGCTCGGGCGAGCCCTGCGAGCCACGCCGGATCGCGTCCGACGCCGGGCAAGGTGAGGTCGACGAGGCTGCGACCGCCGGCCGATTCATATTTCTGGAGCTCCGCGAGGATCACCGGCTCGTCGCGCGTCAGCTGCCAGTAATCCCAGCGCGATTCGACGTGCCACAGGGCGATCTGGGTGTGCTCGTGCGGGAGCGTGAGGCCGAGCTCGGACGGGTCGATTCGCCCGAGTACCGTCTGGACGTAGCCCACCCGCTGATGCTACCCCGGCAGGGTGCTCAACTCGGGGCTGGGTGCGCGGGCTGCGGCCATGACAAGGTCGAGGATCGCGCGTGCCTGTCGTTCGAGGTCTGCCGGGCGGAAGCGTTCACCGGCCTCGATGCGCTGCAGGAGCAGCCCGTCGAGCAGCGAGATGTAGCCACGAGCGGTCGCGTCGACGTCGAGCCAGGCCGGCAGCTCGCCACGGGCGACGCCCTCGCGCAGCAGCACCTGCCCGGCGCCCACGAAGCGCTCGCGCCGTTTGGCGAGCATCTCGCGGATACGCGGTTCGCCCTCTGCGACGGCCCATGCCTGGACAAGGGTCACGAGACCGGGCCCGCCTTCGGGCGCCCGGTCGATCGAGTCGATGTAGAAGCGCATGGCGGTCTCGAGCCGCTCCGCGGTGGTCGCCTTGCCGGCGAGCATGTGGCCGAGCGTCTCGAGGCTGCCGCTGGTCATCACGTCGCAGCACGCCAGGAACAGCTCTTCCTTGCTCTTGAAGTAGGTGTAGATCGCACCCACGGACAGGCCGCTGTCACGCACGACGTCCTGGATCGTCGCGCCGTATCCCCGCTCGGTGAAGACGCGGATGGCGGCAGTCACGATCCGGTCGCGGACTTCCTGTTCATGTGCGGCGCTGACTCGCGGCATGCCTGGGCTCCAAAAGGAACAACTGTTTCCCGAACAATAGAGCCACTTCGGGCCGCGTGCAACATTCGTCCATTGACAAGGAGAATGGACATTCTCTATTGTCTGCGCACTGACGTCCCGCCCGAAGGAAACCCGACCATGTTTGCCCGCTGGGGAGCCCTCGTCTACCGGTTCCGCAAATTCATCGTCGTCTTCTCGGTCCTGCTGGCCATCGCATCGCTGAGCCTCGCCTCGCAAACGTCCAGCGAGCTGAGCTCCGGCGGCTGGCTCGACAACAGCTCCGAGTCGGCCGCGGTCCAGCGCCGTCTCGACGAGGAGTTCGGCGCCGGCAAAGGTTCGCTGATCGCACTCTTCCGCTCCGACGACGCGGCCGCGGACGCCCGCTCCCCGGAGTTCCAGGCGGCAATAGCCGGCGCGCTCGCCGATCTCGCTGCGGACGAGCGCGTGACCGGGGTCGTCGGCTTTGCCGAAACCGGTGACGACCGCTTCATCAGCACCGCCGGTGACGCGGCCTACGTCGTCGTCCAGCTCGGGATGACGAACGAGGAGTCCGTCGAGCAGGTCGCGGCGCTGCGTGAGGAGATCCAGCCGCCTGCCGGATACTCGTACCAGCTGACGGGCTACGGACCGCTGACCGTGGAGTCGGCCGAGCAGTCCGAGAAGGACCTGCAACGGGCCGAGCTGGTCTCGCTGCCGATTGCGGCCGTCGTCCTCATCCTCGTGTTCGGCGCGGTTCTCGCCGCGGGCACGCCGCTGTTCGTCGCAGGCCTCGCGATCCCCGCCAGCCTTGCCCTGATCTACCTGGTCGCTCAGCAGGTCGAGATGAGCATCTACGTCCTCAACATCGCGACGATGCTTGGCCTGGCCCTGGCGATCGACTACTCGCTGTTCATCACCAGCCGCTTCAAGGAGGAGCTGCGCCACGGGCGCACGGTCGGTGACGCCGTCCAGCGCTCGGTGGCCACAGCCGGCAAGGCGGTCGTCTTCTCCGGGCTCGCGGTCGCGATCGGGCTGTCGGGGCTGCTGCTCTTCGCCGCCCCGGCGATCCGCTCGATCGGCATCGGCGGCTCCATCGTCGTCATGACATCCGTGCTCTTCGCGCTGACGTTCCTGCCTGCGTTCCTCGGCATGGTCGGGCCGCGGGTCAACTCGTGGTCCCCCGGCGCCCTCATGCGCCGCTTCCGGCCCGTCGACCACGAGCCGACGGGTGCCGAACGCGGCCGCTGGGAGCGCGTCGCGAACGGCGTCATGCGCCACCCGATCGCGGTGCTCGTCCCGACGCTCGCTGTCCTGCTGCTGGCGGGGATCCCGTTCCTCCAGCTCCGGCAGGGCGTGCCGGGTCCGGAAGTCAACCCGCCTGGCCTCGAGAGTCGCGATGCGTATGTCGCGCTCGAGTCCGAATTCGCCGCCGGCGAGACGACACCGATCATCATCCTGGCGGACGTGCCGGGCTCTCCCACCTCGGTCGAGACCATCGCCGCGCTCCGCGCCTATGGCGACGAGCTGGCAGCGCTCGATGGCATCGATCGCGTTGAGGGCCCGTTCTCGATCCGCGATCCGCAGACCGGCACCGAGCTGACGCCCGAGCAGGTCGCCGCGCTCTACGCTTTGCCGGCCGACCAGCAGCCGCCGGGTCTCGACGCGCTCCGCCGGGAGTACATCCGCGACGGGACGGTCCGCCTCGACGCGATCAGCCCGATCTCACCGTCGCAGCCCGCGGCCACGGACCTCATCCCGACGATCCGCGCGGTCGACGCCGGCGACGGGATTACCACCGCCGTCGGCGGAACGACGGCGAACGGCTTTGACTTCCTCGCGTCGCAGTCGGCGCGCGCGCCCTGGGCCGTCGGGCTGACGCTGTTCGCGAGCGGTCTGATCCTGTTCCTGCTGTTCGGCTCGGTCGTCATCCCGGCCAAGGCCATCGTCATGACCCTGCTGTCGATCACGGCGAGCTTTGGCGCCCTCGTCTGGATCTTCCAGGAAGGAAACCTCTCGAACGTCCTCAACTTCACGCCGGTCGGCTATACCGTCGCGGGCAACCCGATCATCATGTTCGCCGTCCTGTTCGGCCTGTCGATGGACTACGAGGTGCTGCTCCTGTCGCGCATGCAGGAGGCGTACCGCCGAACCGGCGACAACCGGGCGTCCGTCGCCGAAGGGCTCGCCCAGACGGCCGGCGTCATCACTGGCGCGGCGATGATCATGGTCACGGTGTTCGCGGCGTTCGCGCTTGCCGACGTGCTCACGATCAAGGCGATCGGCGTTGGCATGGCGATCGCGGTCCTCGTCGACGCGACCATCATCCGGGTCCTGCTCGTCCCGGCGACCATGCGGCTCATGGGCAAGTGGAACTGGTGGGCGCCGGGCTTCATGGCCCGGTTCGCCGACCGGCTGGGTTTCAGCCACGTCGAGGACGAGCCGGAACCGAAGCCGGAAACCAGGCCTGCACCCGCTCCGGGTTGAGCCCGTCCCACAGGGACGTGGGAAGATGACCGGCATGGACGACCACGACGGTCAGGTGACCCGGCTCGGGCCCGACAGCGGCGGACAGGGGCCCGCCGAGCCGACCGTCCGCGTCTACAGCTGGGAGTGGGGTACCGGGACGGCCCGTCAGCCCGGGCTGCCGTGGATCGGCATCTTCCTGCTCGTCTTCGGGGGACTGCTGCTCATCCAGCAGTTGTTCCCCGAGGCCCGCGCGCTCGGCTCATTGCTGTTCGTGGCGATCGGGCTCGCGTTCCTTGTCAAGTGGGTGATCGACCGCGGCTCAGGATCGCTGTACGCCGGCGCGATCATCACCGCCCTGGCGGCGCCCGGGCTGATCGAGGAAGCCACGAACACGACCTACGACGGCCTGGGAACGCTCTGCCTCGGGATCGCGTTCCTGTTCATCGCGGCGGTGCGTGCCGCCACATCCGGGGGGATCGGCTGGCAGGCCTGGCTCGGTGGCCTGCTGGCGATCATCGGCGTGGCCGAGATGGTGACGCTCGGGATCGGCGATCTGGTCGTCCCGATCGTCCTGGTGCTGCTCGGAGTCGGCCTGATCTTCGGAAGCCGGCGCTGACTCAGGTCCGGGTCTCGGCCGCGACTGCGGCCGTTGCGACCTCTACCGACTCCGCGACGACGTCCGCTATTCGGACGAGCTCGTCATCGGTGACGACGAACGGCGGGCCGAGCAGGATCGTGTCGCCGTCGACGCCGTCTGCCACGCCCGTCCCGGAGTAGAGCAGGACGCCACGTTCCAGGGCTGCGGCGACGATCGCTTCGGTGACGCGAGCATTGCGGGCGAACGCGGCCCGGGCCTCCCGGTCCGCGACCAGCTCGATGCCAACCATCAGTCCCCTGCCCCGAACCTCTCCGACGTTGGGGTGCTCGGCGAGGCGCGTGGCCAGAAGCGTTCGCAACCGGTCCCCTTTCGCTGCGCTCGCCTCCACGAGTCGCTCGCTCTCCAGGATGCGCAGCACCTCGCGTGCGACCGCCGCGCCAACCGGCGCGTGCGAGTACGTGAAGCCATGCACGAACGGCCCGGCAGCGCGGACGGCGTCGTGGATTCGGCCGGCGACGGCGGCGAACCCGAACGGCCAGTAGCCGGAGGTCGCGCCCTTGGCAGCAACAAGGATGTCGGGACGCACGCCCCAGTGGTCGAGCCCGAACCAGCGGCCGGTCCGGCCGAACCCGGTCATCACCTCGTCCGCGATCAGCAGGACCCCGTGCGACCGGCAGACCTCGGCGATCGCCGGCCAGTAGCCATCCGGCGGCTCAACGGCCGCGAGCGTCGCTCCCACGATCGGCTCGGCGACGAAGGCGGCAACCGTGTCAGGTCCCGCGGCCGTGATCACCTGATCGAGCTCCGCGGCGAGATCCTCGGCCGTGCCGAGCGCGTTCGAACCCGGGAGTCCGGCGCGATACGGGTACGCGGCCGAAACATGCCGAAACCGCCCGAGCCACCCTTCGTAGGGGCGGCGCAGCGGCTTGCGCCCCGACAGGTCGAGCGCGCCGAGGCTGTTGCCGTGGTAGCTCCCCCATCGGGCGGCCACGATCCAGCGGTCACGGTCGCCGTTCGCGAGGTGGTAGGCGCGTGCCAGTTTCAGGGCAGTCTCGATGGCCTCGGAGCCGCCCGAGACAGGGTAGATCGCCGGTTCGTCGACCGGCAGGTACGGGCCGACCTCCGCCGCGTACGCCTCAACCGGTTCGGTGGTGAAGGCGCTGCCATGGGCGTACGCCAGGCGAGCGGCCTGGTCGGCCATCACGCGGGCGATCTCCGGACGGCCGTGCCCGACGTTCACAACGATCGCCCCGCCGGCCGCATCGAGGTACTCGCGCCCGGCGGCGTCGCGGATCGTCGACCCGTGGGCCTCGACAGCGATGGGCGGGTCGGGCAGGGTCGAACGGCGGAAAACGGTGCCGGGGCTCACGGCCTGATCGTACCGGAGGGGACGGGCCGCCATGGCCTCCGCGCCGAAAACCGCCCTCCCTGTCGATGCAAGTTCCCGGCATCAATTTGGCCCGGCCCCGACGTCACTTGATGCCGGGAATGCGCATCGCCAGAAGGGGCGCACATCTGGCCGAACGGAGGCGAATGCGACCACAGGGGAACGCCGGCGCTGCAGCCGGTGTAGGAGGTACGGTGGAGCCGTGGAGGGCCGTCCGACGGAAGACGCCGAAGCGATCGCGCGCGCCCGCGGTGGCGACGTCGTGGCGTACGAAGAGCTCGTGCGTCGCTATCAGGACGTCGCCCTGCGGACCGCGTACCTCGTATGCCCGGAGACCGACGCCGACGATGCAGTCCAGGAAGCATTCCTCAAGGCCTACGCCGCGCTCCCTCGCTTTCGCGACGACGCGCCGTTCCGGCCGTGGCTGCTCCGGATCGTCGCCAACGAGGCGCGCAACCGGCGCCGCTCGGCGGGTCGCCGGACAGGGCTTGCCCAGCGGGCCGCGGACGTGGCGGGACCCGCTGTCGAACCGTCACCCGAGCACGGCTACCTGGCCGCCGAAGAGCGGGCGGCGCTGTTCGCGGCGATCAATACGCTCCGCGACGAGGATCGCGAGGTGATCGGCGCGCGGTTCCTGCTCGAGCTGAGCGAGGCGGAGACCGCCGAGGCGCTGGGCATCCCGCGCGGGACGGTCAAGTCCCGAACCTCGCGGGCTCTGGGCCGTCTGCGCAAAGCGCTCGCCGAAGCGAACGGAGTGACCCGTGGCTGAGCAGCGCCTGCTCCAGCTTCCGGACGACGAGCTCGTCGCCGCGCTGCGCGGCCTCGCTCCGTCCGTAGCGTGGCCTGATGCGCGGCTCGCGCCCAACGGTCCCGACCTCGCGACGCGAGTCCGCGCGCGGCTTGTCGCGGCGCCACCGGCGCGGGGCGGGTCCACGTGGCGTCTGCGACCGGCGCTCGCGATCGCGATCGTTGCGCTGCTCGTCCTGGCCGCCGTGGCCGGTGCCGTCGCCTTCGGCGTGCCCGGCATCAGGCTCATCTTCGGCAACCCGGGCGGAACGCCGCCGCCGGCCGTTTCGTCGCCCACTACCCCGGCGACGAACGGAGCCTCCGCATCGCCGGCGGGTTCAAGCGTCGACCTCGGCGAGCAGGTCGATCCTGCGTCCCTCGGGAACCGTGTCGACTTCCCGGTCCTGTTCCCCAATGACCCGGCCCTCGGAGCGCCCGACGCCGCCTACGTCTCGGAGCGCGACGAGGTGGCGCTCGTCTGGGCGCCGAGCGACGACCTGCCGCCAACCTTCGAGTCCGACATCGGCCTGCTGATCATGCAGTTCCGCGGATCCGTGTCGCCCGAACCGATCGGCAAGATCATCAGTTCCGGGACGATCGTCGAGCCCGTCAGGATGCGCGAGGGTTCCGGGTACTGGATCACCGGCAATCCGCACGTCTACTTCTACATGACCCCAGACGGCGAATACGTCGATGAGGGTCGCCGCTGGGTCGGCGATGCCCTGATCTGGCAGCGCGGCGACATGACCTACCGCATCGAGACCTCGCTTGGTCGCGACGCCGCCATCCGGATCGCGGAGTCGATCGAGTAGATCAGGGCGCGCTTCAGCCGCTCGAACATGCCCCGAGGATAACGTCAGGGCGTCACGCGACTTTCGGGCCGTTCGGCACGTCCGCTTCGCGTGGCCCGTTCGTAGGATCGCCGCAGCGGTGGATGTCGGAGGGGACGCCCGGCATCCACCGTCCTAGCCGCGGCGTCGACTGCCGACGCCGAACGAGCCGATCCGCCGGCGGATCACGGGGAGCCAGAGCACGCCCCCGACCGCCTGAGCGAGCACGGCGAGCACGAGTAGCAGGCCAGGCACCGCGAGCACCAGGCTCGGGACGGCCCAACTGAGGTTGCCCAGACTTTCCATCGCGGCGAGCGAGACGTCGATCCCCGGACCGGAGCCTGCAGGCCCCGCGTCGCGGCCCATCCGCAGGCGGGTCCCAGACCCGCCGTCGCCCGGATTGCCCTCCGCAACGGCACCTGGCGGCGTTGGATCCGATCCAGGATCTTCGGCGGGCACGGGGGATGCAGGATCGGGCGTCGGTGTTGGTGTCGCCTCGGTTTGCGATGTGGCGACGGGTGTTGGCGAAGCGACGGGTGTCCGCGATGCGGTGGGCGACGGCTTTGGCACCGTCCCGTTCCCCGGATCTGGCGTCGGGGTCGGGGTCGCGGTCGGCCGTGGCGTTGGCGACGGGGTGGGCGTCGGGGTCGGCCGTGGCGTTGGCGAAGGGGTGGGCGTCGGGGTCGGCTTTGGCGACGGCGTGGGCGTCGGGGTCGGCATCGGCGTCGGCCGGGGTGTCGGCGTCGGTGTTGGCGTCGGTGGCGGCGGGGACGTCGGGTTCGGTCCGACGACGATCGCCAGGGGCACGGACACGAACGAGCCGCCATCGCAGCCTGCGACTGCTCCACGCCTGCGCGGTCCACGTGAACGCCCCTGCGGATCCCGCCTTGACCTTGACCTTGAACACCGCGATGTCGCCGCCGGCAAGCACGTCGTCATCCTGCTCCGCACGGTATTCGGCGACCCGCGACGACCCGCTTCCGCCGCTCTGCCCCGTCTTCCAGTGCTTCCCGGACGGAACGGAGACCAGCTTCACTTCCTTGAGCTCGAAGGCTCCCGGGATCGAGACCTCGACGCAGCCTATCGGCGCGTCCAACAGGATCCCGAGATTGGTCACCGTGAGCTCGACGGTCACGTCCTTGTTCGCGAGGATGACGGCTGGTGATGCCGTGATCGTCCAAAGGGAAACCGCGGCGACCGGCGCCGGGTGCGGCAACAGCGCGACAACGGCGAGCAAGGCCGCGCCCGCGACGCGCGAGCTACGGCCCGCGATCAGGCGACGCGGTGCGCCGGCAACCACAGCGGGATCCGCGCGATCGTGTCTGGGCGGGGCGCGTCCGCGACGTGCTCGATGCCCTCGATGAACGCGGTCACGAGTCGCTCGTCGAGCTGGCTCCCCGCTGCGTCGCCGAGGCGGCGCAGCGCCTCTTCCACGGAGAGCGCCTTGCGATACGGCCGGGTCGTCGTCATCGCCGAGAAGGCATCGCCCACGGCCAAGATCCGGGCGACGAGTGGGATCTCCTCGCCGGACAGGCCGTCGAGGTAGCCCTTGCCGTCCCAGCGCTCGTGGTGGTGGCGGATACCGGTGCGCACGATCTCGATCGCGACGAGGTCGCGGACGATCGACTCGCCGAGGGCGACGTGCTGTTGGACGACCGCGTACTCCTCGGCGGTAAGGGCTGCGGGCTTGCGCAGGATCGTGTCGGGGATCCCGATCTTGCCCACGTCGTGGAGCAGCCCCGCGGTCCGGATCGCCTCGATGAGCGCCGGCTCGAGCTCGACCTGCCCCGCGAGGAAGACCGCGTACCGGGCGACGTCCTCGGAGTGACGCTTCGTGTAGCGATCCTTCGTGTCGATCGCGAAGACGAGCCCTTGCAGGACGTTGAACGTCCGCGTGTCCTCGCCTGCGTCGACCTCCCGTCCACAGACGCGGATCGCATCGCCGCCACCGGCCTTGGCTTCCCCGAGAACCTGCGCAACGGCCGCGAGCAGCCCGGTCGCCGAGTCCGCGTCGCTCGGGTACGTGGCGATACCGGCGCTGATCGTCATCGGCAGGCGCTCCGACGCGTCGAGCTGGAGGCTCTCGTCGACGAGCGCGTCGCGGACGCGCTCGAGGCCTGGCTCGAGCGCGCTGATTCCCGTCGTCGGCGCGATGACCAGGAACTCGTCCGGCCCATATCGGCCGATCACGGTCGTCTCGTCGAGTTGCGAGAGCAACGTCGCGACGACCCGGTGCAACACGTCGTCTCCCGCGTCGTGACCGTGGGTTTCGTTCAGGAGCCTGAAGTTGTCGATATCGACGAGGGCGATGCCGATCGGCGTCCCCTCGGCGCGGGCGCGCTCGAGCACGATCCCGAGCTCGACGACGAGGGCACCATGGTTGAGCAGGCCGGTGAGGGAGTCGCGCGCGGTCGCGTCGAGCAGCTGTTCGGTCTGCTTGCTGATCCTGCTCTGCGCGGATCGGAAGGCGAGGTACAGGATCGCGCCGGCCACGATCGCCGCGGCAAGCGTGACGACGAGCATGTCCCGCTGGACGTCGGCGATCGGGGCGAGGATCGGCGCGGCATCGCGCCACACGCCGACCACGGCCCGGGTTTCGCCGGCCTCGTCCAGCAGCGGGAACAGGGCGCGCATGACCTGGCTTCCGTCGCCGGCCGATGTGTCGACGATCCCTGCCTGTACCAGTCCGCCTGCAGCCGCGGCAAACGTCGATGCGTCTGCCTCCGGAAGCCCCGGGTCTGTCGGCGCCTCGGCCGCGCTGGTCAGCCGGACGGTGCCGGCCGGGTCGCGGATCTCCAGCCGCCGCATGCCGGCGTTCCCCGCGAGTGCGGCAAGGAGTCCGTCGAGCCGCTCGACGCGTGCCGGGTCTGCGGCACCAGTGAGGTCGCCCGCCGCGAGCCCGTCGTTCACGAACGCCCGGACGATGGCCGCATCACCGGCAACGGCTGTGTTGATCGCCGCGGTCGAGAAGTGCAACGAGACCAGTGCCGTCTGGACCGTGGCCGTGACGCCGACCACGACGAGGAACACGCCGTAGACAACCAGGAGGAGGACGGGGCGAACCTGGCGAGGGGCGCGACCGGACAATCGAAAGGCTCCTAGGACGATAGGACTCCGAGCCTAGGTTTGCCCGCCGTCGCGGCAATGGCTCCGAAGTACCGTGGTGCCGGCCGGCACCACCCCGTCAGATCAGGCGGCGCTCCCGTGCCGCGGAGGTGAGCTCGTCGCGAAAGTCGGGATGGGCGATGCCGATGAGCTCGCGCGCCCGCTCGCCAAGCGTCTTCCCGAACAGCTCCGCTACCCCCCATTCCGTGACAACGGTTCGCACGTGGCCCCGGGTCGTGATAACGCCGGCGCCCTCCTGCAGGAACGGCACGATGCGCGACGCCGTGCCGCCGGCCGCAGTCGAGGGGAGCGCGATGATCGCCCGCCCCTCGGCCGCCAGGCCGGCACCACGCATGAAGTCCATCTGGCCGCCGATCCCTGAATACATCCGTGGGCCGATCGAGTCCGCCACGACCTGGCCGGTCAGGTCGATCTCGATCGCGGAGTTGATCGCGGTCATCCGGCGAATCCGACGGATCACGAGCGTGTCGTTCGTGAAGTCGACCGGGCGCATTTCGACCTGCGGGTTGTCATGGACAAAGTCGTACAGGCGTTTCGTGCCCATCAGGAACGCCGTCACGAGCTTGCCCGGGTTGCGCTCCTTCCGCGCCCCGGTGATCACGCCAGACTCGACGAGGTCGACGACGACGTCCGTGAACATCTCCGTGTGGACGCCGAGGTCACGCTTGCCCCTGCAGCGCCAACGCGGCGGCGGCCGGGATGCCACCGATGCCGAACTGGAGGGTGGCGCCGTCGGGCACGAGGTCGGCCACGAACTCGCCGATCCGTCGCTGACGTCGACCGGCTCACCGACCGCGTGCTCGAAGGGCGGCACGTCAACTTCGACCGCGAGGTCGATGGCTCATGTGGATGAAGCTGTCGCCGAGCGTCCGCGGCATCGACCTGTTGAGCTGCGCGATGACCGTCGTCGCGGCCCGAATCGCGGCGAGCGTCGCTTCGACCGAGACGCCCAGCGAGCAGAAGCCATGGGCGTCCGGGGGCGAGACGTTGATCAGGACCGTGTCAAGCGGCAGCAGGCCCGGTCGGAACAGGTCCGAGCAGTCATGCAGGAAGACCGGGACGAACTCCGCACGCCCCTCGTTGACGGCCGTTCTCGCGTTCGGTCCGATGAACAGCGCGCGGTGCCGGAAGTGGCCCGCCATGTCCGGAGCGAGGTGCGGCCCGGGTCCCTCGACGTGGAGGTGGACGAGCTGACGTCGTTCAGGTCGGCGCCCGGGCGACCAGCGCGTCGAGCAGGACCGAGGGCACGGCCGCGGCCGCCTGGAGATAGAGCTGCTGTCCCGAGCGGACGTGGGCAACTGCCTCCGCGGCCCCGACGATCCGTGGACCCTTGCTATCCATTCACGTGGTGACTACGAGTGAAGGACCGGCGGTGAGAGTTAGTCGTCCCCGGCAACTTCTCGGCCAGACGAGGACATCCAAGGCGGCCCCAGCATCGATACGAGTCACATGGTGAATGGTTGAGAGGAGCGTGCCCGCGCACGACCTTCAATGCCCCGTGTCGATCCGGTGCTTCGCCACGAAGGCAGCCGCCTGCGCACGGCGCTCGAGGTTGAGCTTCGAGAGGATCGAGCTCACGTAGTTCTTCACGGTCTTGTCCGAGAGGAACACGTCGGCCGCAATCTCCTTGTTGGTCTTTCCTTCGGCCACGAGCAGCAGGATCTTCTGCTCCTGCGGGGTGAGCTGCGCCAGCTCGTCCGTGTACGTCCCGCTGGCGATCCGCCGGATCCGTTCGAGCACCTTCTCGGTCACGGCCGGATCGAGCAGCGACTCGCCGCGCCCCACCGCCTCGAGTGCCGCCACGAGGTCGCGCGCGCGAATCTGCTTCAGGAGATAGCCCGACGCGCCGGCGACGATGGCCGACAGCACGGCCTCTTCGTCGGGGTACGAGGTGAGCATGACGACCCGCGTATCGGGGTACTCGGCCCGGATCTCGCGGCAGGCCTCGATGCCCGACCCGTCCGGGAGCCGTACGTCCATGACGACGATCTCGGGCTGGAAGCGGCGCGCCTGCTCGACGGCCTCGGCCGCCGTTCCAGCTTCGGCCACGACCTGGAAACCTTCGCGCCGGTCGAGGAGCGCAACCAGCCCCTGGCGGACGACCTCGTGGTCGTCGACCACCAGCAACCGGATCACGGGACGCGCGTCGTCAGTCACTTGCCAGTTCTCCAATCGAGAGGGGAACGCGGACGATGATACGTGCGCCATTTCCGGGCGTGCTGTCGACCTCGAGCTGGCCGCCCATGTGCGTCGCACGGTCGCGCATGTTGATGAGCCCCTGGTGCTCGCCGCCACGGACCGCGGTGGGGTCGAACCCACGGCCGTTGTCCTCAACCGACAGCCGCAGTCGGATCCCGTCCTCGAGGGTCAGGCCGACCCTGGCCCGCGAAGCCCCGGCATGGCGGGCCGAGTTGCTCAGTGCCTCGCGCGCGATCTGCAGCAGCTGCGCACGACGTCCGTCGCTGAGGGCCGCCGCGGCCTCGACACCCTCGTCGAGGTCGACCTCGACGTCGACAATCGTGCTCAAGCGCAGCTCGTCGGCCAGCGCCGCAAGGCCGCCGACGAGATCGGACCGTTCGAGGAGATGCGGCCGCAGGCCGAGCACGAAGTTGCGGATGTCGCCGATCGAGGCGTGCACCGCGTCGATCGCCCGGTCGACCCGGGCGCTGGCCTCGGCCGGGTCCTCGGTCATGAGCTCGGCGACGTCCTCGAGGGAGAGGGTCACGGCGTAGAGGCGCTGGATGATCCCGTCGTGGAGCTCCTGCCCGATCCGGTCGCGCTCCTCGACCACGGCGAGCTGCTGAACCCGCTCGTGTAGTCGGGCGTTCTCGATCGCGATCCCCGCGTGGCGCGCGAACAGCTCGACCAGCTGCTGGTCGGCCTCGGAGAACTCGGCCGCGCCACGCTTGTCGGTCAGGTACAGGTTCCCGATCACGCGGCCCTGGACTGACACAGGGACACCGAGGAGCGAGCGCATCGGCGGGTGGTGCGGCGGGAAGCCGTACGAATCGGGATGTGCGGCAATATCCGGGATCCGGTACGAACGGCCCTCGCGGATGATCAGCCCGAGCAGGCCGTGGCCGCGCGGCGGTGGTCCGATCCGCGCACGCTCCTCCGGCGACACGCCGACCGTGATGAACCGCTCGATCCCCCCGAAGCGATCGACGATCCCCAGCGCCGCGTACGTCGCATCCGCCAGCTCGCAGACGCGGTCCACGATGAGCTGCAGCACCGCGTCGAGATCGAGTACGCCCGCGATCGCGCGCGTCGCGGCATCGAGCGCCTCGAGCGCGTCGACCGGGAACCCGGGGCCACTGTTCGTCGTCGATCCTGGGGACGCCACGCTCAAAATGTACCAGCGGGCTCGCTGCCCACATGAGGGACAGAGGACCCGCGGTTCCGGGCCAGAGGTCACTTCCGGCGAGCCATCGCCGCCGCGAGGATCGCCACATGCGTACCCACCAGCCGTCCCCTGCTCCCGACACCCCCGAACCAGCTACCGCCGAGCCGGCCCTGATGCCGGAGGCGTTGTCCCGCCGCGGTTTCCTGCGCGCGGCAGCGTTGACCGGCGGAGGCCTCGCGGCCGCGTCCATTGCCGCTTGTGCGCCGGCCGCCGCACCCGTCTGGACGTTCAGCCCGGCCCGTTCGACGGGCCCGAACGCTCCGGCGCCGAGCTCAAGCGCGATGGCCCCGGCCAGTCCTGCGACGAGCCACGACGCGGGCCATTCCATGGCGCCCGCGACGCCGGCGGCCGGCGGCTCGACCGACATCCCGCCGGGCTGGACCGAGCACGACGTGACCGCCCGCAATGGCGTCCGGCGATATCTCGGCAACCTGGTCCCGCTGCTCGGCGACATCTATCCGCCGGCCGTCGTGACCAGGCTCGCGGACATCCTCGGCGTCGACGACGACTACCCGGAGCTGCAGCAGAAGCCGTCCTTCGCGCAGGTCCCGAACCTCGTCCTGACCGACGCTCTCTCGCCGGTGACCCCGGAAATCGACGGGGACACGAAGGTTTTCCGCCTCACGATCGACGAGATCGAGCACCCGATCGACGAGCTGACGCTGCCGGTCAAGGCACTCGGCTACAACGCCCAGTGGCCGGGCCCGACGCTGCGCGTCAACCAGGGCGATAAGGTCCGCGCGATCTTCAAGAACAACCTCAAGGAGACGACCGGCGTCCACTTCCACGGCGTCGAGTTCGACGACTTCTTCCAGGACGGCGTCGTATTCGTGACGCAGAAGCCGATCGTGCCGGGCGAGGAATACGCCTATGAGTTCACGGCGAACAACGCCGGCTCCCTGATGTACCACTCGCACCACAACGCGACCGACCAGGTCGGACGTGGGCTCCTCGGCGCGTTCATCGTCGACCCGCCTCAGCCGCAGACGGAGTACGACCGCGAGTACCTCTGGATCTCGAACGACACCCTGGGTGGGTTCACGATCAACGGCCACGGCTTTCCGGCCGTCGTCCCGGTCCTCGCCGCGCAGGGCGAGCGGGTGCTGCTCCGGTTCATGAACGAGGGCGTGATGATGCACCCGTGGCACAGCCACGGGTTCTCGATGGAGCTCGTCGCGCGTGACGGGATCCCGCTTGGAAGCGCCGCCCATCGCGCCGACACCTTCGGCGTCAACCCGGGGGAACGCTGGGACGCGGTGATCACCGCCGAGCGCCTCGGGGTGTGGGCGTTCCACTGCCACATCCTCCCGCACGCCGAGAGCATGACCGGGATGTTCGGCATGGTGTCCACCCTCATCGTGGTCCCCACGAAGGACGACGTCGACGCAATCATCCAGGCGCTGGTCGCCTGATGCCGCGATGACGGCTTATCCGGTGGGCACGTCCAGCGCACACCCGCATCCCGGCCGGTTCCAGACGGTCGTGCTCGCAACCGACCTGTCGCCGACGAGCGAGGCCGCGACGACCGCCGCCCTGGACCTCGCAGCGACCCTTGGCGCGCGGCTGCTCGCGGTGAGCGTCATCGACCCGGGGTCCCTCCGCCTACCCGGCGGTCGCTTCCGGCAACGCGTCGACCAGGTGCGCAGCGAGCGCGAGCACGTCGCGCAATCGCTGGTCGCCCGCGGTCGATCGATCGGCGTGGCGGTCGACTTCCTGGTGTGGGAGGGCGACCCCGGCGAAGCGATCATCGAGGCGGCCAGGGCGGAGAACGCGGACATGATCGTCGTCGGCAGCCATGGGCGCGGGGCTGTCGGTCGCTTCCTGATCGGCAGCGTCTCGGACCACGTCGTCCGCAACGCGCCGTGCCCGGTGCTCGTCGTCCGCTCGGGCGGGCCGCCACTGAACTGACCACTCGCCTACTTCGTGTAGACGCCCTCCGGATCGAGCTCCTCGCGGATCAGCCGGAGCTCGTCCGCGGTCGGCGCCGGCGTCGCGGCAAGGTCGGGTGCAACCTTGATGTCCCAGCCGATCGTCTCCCGCACGGCGTCGAGCGTCGCACCGGGATGGAGCGTCTGGAGCCGCATCTCGCCGGTCTCGTCGAAGCGATACACACCGAGGTCCGTGACGACGATCGACGGCCCGCGGCCCAGCCAGCCGCCGTCGCGGCGGATCCGTTCGGCCTGCTCGGCGCCGCCGAGGTTGCCCGGCGACGTCCGGAAGTCGATCCGGTCGACAAAACTGCGCAGGCTCTGGCGCATGATCACGAACACCTGGCGGGCGTTGATCGCGATCTCGCACGCGCCGCCGGACCCGGGCAGACGGGTCGTCGGATGGGCGTAGTCCCCGATCACGGTCGTGTTGATGTTGCCGAACCGGTCGATCTGCGCCGCACCGAGGAACCCGACGTCGACCAGTCCGCGCTGGAGGTAGTAGCCGAACAGCTCGAGCATCGAGACCACGGCCGTCGAGCCGGTCACGATCGTCGGGTCGCCGATCGACAGCGGCAGGCGGGCGGGCCGCGACCCGAATACGCCCGCTTCGTAGACCAGCTCGAGGTCGGGGGCCACGGTCCGCTTGGCGACGTTGACCGCGATGTTCGGCAGGCCGACCCCCACGAAGCAGACGTGCTCGCCTTCGAGCGCCCGCGCCGCGGCCACGATCATCATCTCGGACTTGGAGAACGCGGCCTCGGTCATCGCGCCGGCTCGCACGTGGTCCGTTCAACGAACCAACCAGCGAACGAGCCCTCCGGATGGGGCCAGGAACCGGTCTTGAACCGCGATTTGGCTCGTCGGGTGAGCCAAACGGCAATCGAAAGGCCCGTTCGAGCGTCCCCGAACGCCGACATTGGCCCGTTGGATCGTTCAATGATCCAACTGCCATCGGGCGCAAGCGCGAGGGTCGTCACCGGTACGCGCCGTAGTCGACCGAGCCCGACGGGGCAGGGCCCGGCCGCAATCCCGCCAGCCGCTTCGCCCCGAGCTTCTCCGCATAGGCGGCGCGACCGTCGAGGTCGTAGACCCACTCGCGCAACCACGCCTGGGTGGCAGCCTCGTCGCGCGTGATGGGGTCCCAGTCGAGGTAGAACCGGTTGTCGCGGTCGTATGCGCCCTGGACGTACGAGGGATGCGCCCCCCACGGCTCGACGACGACCGCGTCCACGATCAACCCCGGGATGATCGTCCGGTTCGGGTCCGCCCGGATAACCTCCTCCGGGACCACCTTCTCCACGACGACGATCACGCGGTCGGCGGCGAAGGCCGCCTCCTTCTGGCAGCCGAGCAGGCCCCACACCTGGGTGTCGCCCGCTGCCGACGCCCGCTGAGCATGGACGATGGCCACGTCGGGGCGGAGCGGTGGCACGGCGTAGACCGTCCCGTCGCCGTACGGCGACTGGATCGGCCGGATCAATGGGTTGGCGGCCGGCAGGTCGGTCTCGAAGTAGCTCCGCAGCGGAAAGAACGGCAGGTTCATTGCCCCGGCGGTGTATCGCGCGACCATCCCGAAGTGGCTGTACTCCTCGAGCTCGAGCGGCTCGTCGGGCAGGTCGCCCTCCACGCGCCGCCGGATCGCGCCGAGCCCTCCTACCCCCGGGTTGCCGAGCCAGCTGAAGACGAGCTTGCGGGCAACCCCGCCGGCGATCATCTGGTCGTAGATGACGTCCGGCGTCAGCCGGGCGAGTGTCAGATCGCGCTTCCGCTGGCGGATGATCTCGTGGCCGGCCGCGAAGCAGATCAGGTGCGTGAAGCCCTCGATCGCGACCGCGTCGCCGTCGCGCACGAGGTCCGCCACGGCGTCGCGCATCGACGCGACCTTGCTGGTGGTCATCGGCTGGTCAGCCTGCCGCCTCGACCTCGTGGAGCGCGCCTGCTGCGGTGACCTCCGCGCGAACCTCTTCGGGGTGGCCGGCGGTCTGGGCAACAGCCTCCGAGAAGAGCCGGAGGGCCGTGGCCATCTCCTCGGGCGAGACCGTCAGCGCGGGCGACATGCGCACGGACGTGCGTCCGCACTCGAGGACGAGCAGGCCGCGCTCGAAGGCGGCCCACTGGACCTCCTCTGCATGTTCGGCCGTGTCGAACTCCACGCCGATCATCAGGCCCTTGCCGCGGACGTCACGGATGAAGTGCGGGTAGCGCTCCTGCAGAGGCCGGAGACCGGCCATCGCCTGGATGCCGCGCTCGGCCGCGTTCTCGACAAGCCCACCCTCGAGCAGGTCGATCGTCGCCAGCGCCGCCGCGCAGGCGACCGGGTTGCCACCGTAGGTCGACCCGTGGTGGCCGGCAGCCCACGCCTCGAGGATCTCGGCCCGTGCGACCAGGCCGCCGATCGGCATTCCCGAGCCGATCCCTTTGGCGGTCAGCAGGATGTCTGGCTCGACCCCCCAATGGTCGACCGCCCACATCCGCCCGGTCCGCCCGGCGCCCGACTGGATCTCGTCGGCCACGAGCAGAATCCCGTGCTGGTCGCAGATGCGCCGGAGCCCCTCGAGGAAGCCGTCCTCGGGGACGATGTAGCCGCCCTCGCCCTGGATCGGCTCGACGATGATCGCCGCGACCTCGTCGGCCGGCACGAGCTTGTCGAACAGGACTTCGTCGAACCAGCTCAGGTCCTCGACGCGCCCATAGGGCGCGTGGTACACGCCCGGGACGAGCGGCCCGAACCGCGCGTGGTATTTCGCCTTCGACGCGGTGAGCGAGATCGCGCCGTACGTCCGGCCATGGAACCCGCCGAGGAACGCCACGACGTACGGCCGGCCGGTTGCGTGGCGGGCAAGCTTGATCGCGGCTTCGACCACCTCGGCCCCCGAGTTGCCAAGGTAGGCGCGCTTGCGCCCCGAGATCGGGGCGATCTCCGCGATCCGCTCGCAGAGCTGCGCATAAACCGGTAGGTAGAAGTCCGAGGCGCTGAAGTGGATGACCGACCCGGCCTGCTCGGCGATCGCCGCGACAACGTCCGGGTGCGCGTGGCCGGTGGAGGTGACCGCGATGCCCGCGGCGAAATCGAGGAACAGGTTGCCGTCGATGTCCTCGACGGTCAGGCCCTCGGCGCGGACGGGCACGATCGGATAGGCGCGCGGCAGGCTGGGTGACGTCCAGGTCTCGTCGTAGGCGACGTGCGCCCGGGCCTTCGGGCCGGGGATCTCGGTGACGATATCCGGGACCGGACGCCCGGCGGCGATGCGCGACAAGAACTCACCTCGGCTGCGCGCGATGCATAGAGACTATGCACTCTGGATATTCGCAGCGAGTATAGCCGAGCGGATTGCCCGACCTACGGCGTCCGGCCGCTCCTCGTTCCGTCGATGAGGACGTCGATCACTTGCTGACCGAACGCCTTCGTCGGCGGCCGGCCGGTGGTGATGAGGTGCATGAACAGGCTGCCAAGCAGGGCATCGACCACCGCAGTTGCATCCATGTCGGTGCGGTAGCCCTGCGCCGTTGCGTGGCGCTCGTATTCATCGATCAACCGCAGTCGGTTCGGGAACAGGGTGTCGAACGTCAGGTCGGGCGCCGATCCCGCAGCCCCGAGGAACGCGCCCATGAGGGCCGGCATCGCCTCGACGAACATCGGCTGCGAGAAGACCCCGAGGACTCGCTCGACGCCGCGCTGGAAGTCGGTCGCGATGTCGCCGCTGAGCTCGAACGGCGGCCGCCCAATCGCCCAGCGCAGGGCGGCGAGGACCAGGGCGGAGCGCCCCGGCCAGCGCAGGTAGATCGTGGCGCGGGCGATGCCGGTGCGGTCCGCCACGGCCTGGATCGTCGTGGCTTCCATGCCGCGTTCCGCGAGCAGGTCGATCGTGGCCCGCAGCACGAGCTCGTCGATCGCGGCGTCACGCGGACGGCCGGGTAACCGCCCGTCGACGCGATCGTCCTGGGCGGGTGAGCTTCGCGACATGTTGAGACCTTAGCAGTTTCTATACTGCACGTCGCGTATAGAAACTGTTACTGTTCTTCCAGCCAGGTGGGTTCCCCCCGCCCGCCTGGCACTCCCCCAGGAATCACGAGAGCCGGGCCCGGTCGGACCCGGCTCTCGGTTCGTTTACTCGCGAACGCGAGCGCTAATTCTTTTGCTCGTGCCGTTCCCTGCAGGGGAACGCGGTGCGCTCAGGAACCGGCGGCTGACCAGCGGCGGTAGCGCGGCGGCCACTCGTCGGCGCCACGCAAGCCCAGCACCGCGTGATCGATGGAGAGCTCGACGAGCAGGTAGGTGTCGTCCACCTCGAAGAACCACGCGTCACCGACGGCCGCCCGGATGGTGGCGTCGTCGACGACCTCCGCCCGCCCGCGGATCGAGAATTCGTCGGGCGCGGCCGGATCCTGGTGCGTGTGCAGCGCAAATCTTCCGTCCCGCTCAAGGTCGGTCCGCTTGGCCGACGGGAGAAGGAACGCGTAGAGCCCACCGTCGACGACGCCGACGTTGATCGGGTGGACGCGCGGCAGCTCGGCGCCGCGGACCGTCACCAGCAGCGCCTCGCCATCACCACGCGCGTAGAGCAGGCGGCGTCCCTCATCGGCAAGCCCGGGTGCCGCGGCTTCGAACTCCGCCCAGCGCACCACGGGGCTCAGTCGACGAGCGTGTGGCTCTGCTCGCGCATGAATTGAGCGACGTAGTACATCGACAGGCCCGCCTTGCCGGTCGAGCCGCTCCCCTTCCAGCCGCCGAAAGCCTGGATGCCCGGCCAGGCGCCGGTCGTCGCTCCCGCCCGCCGGTTGACGTACAGGACGCCGGCCTGGGCGCTGTCGAGGAACTGCTGGACCTCCGTCGGGTCCTCGGAGTAGACGCCGGCAGTCAGCCCGTAGACCGTGTCGTTCGACAGCGCGATCGCCTCGTCGAACGAGTCCACGGGATGGATCGCGGTGAAGGGCACGAACAGCTCGTCCTTGAAGAGCCGGTGCGACGGCGGCAGGCCGCCGACGACGGTCGGCTCGACGTAGGAGCCGTTCTCCATGCCGCGGTCTGTCAGCCGCTCGCCGCCCACGTAGACGGACCCGTCGCGCCGGGCTTCGGCGACCGCCTCCTGGTGCTTCGCGACGGCCGCGTCGTTGATCACCGGGCCGAGCCAGTTCTGGCGGACGACCGGATCGCCGATCGTGATCGTCTCGGTCTTCTCGACGAGGAGCCGGACCAGGTCGTCGTGTACCGGCCGCTCGACGTAGACCCGCGAATTCGCCGAGCACTTCTGGCCGCCGAACCCGAAGGCGGACCGCATGATCCCCTCGGCCGCCTCCTCGAGATCGGCCTTGCGCGAGACCACGGCCGGGTTCTTGCCACCCATCTCGACGATGCACGGGCGAGGCCACGCCGTCGAGAACGAGTGGAACAGGCGCATCCCGACGTCGTACGAGCCGGTGAAGACGATGCCGTCGATGCCCGGGTGATCCTGGAGCGCCTGGCCGACGACCTCGCCTGGGCCCATGACAAGGTTCACCACGCCATCCGGGACGCCGGCATCGCGATACGCCTCGACCAGTTTCACGGACGACAGCGGCGACGCCGAAGCAGGCTTCAGGACGACGGTGTTGCCGGCCATCATCGCCGCGCTCGTCGGGCCGGCGGCAAGCGCCATCGGGAAGTTGAATGGACTGATCACAGCGAACACGCCGTGTGGCCGCAGGACGGAGCGGGTATGCACCGAGGCGTCCCCGAGGTTACCCATCGGGTGGTCGTAGCCTTCGTTGTCCTCCATGGTCTGCGAGTAGTAGCGGATCAGGTCCGCCGACTCCTCGACCTCGCCGAGCGCTTCGATCCGGTTCTTGCCGACCTCGAAGGCCATGATCGCGGCGTAGTCCATCAGCCGGTCGCTGATGAGCTCGGCGGCGCGGCGCAGGATCGCGAGCCGCTCCTGCCAGGGCGTCGCGGCCCAGGCCGGCTGGGCGGCCCGCGCGGCGGCCACCGCCGCGTCGACATCGGCCGTGGTGGCGGTCGCAAACGTTCCGAGCAGGATGTTCCGGTCGATTGGCGAACGGGCCTCGAAGGTGCCGTCGCCATCCCGCCACTCCCCGTCGATGAAGTTGCGGTGGCCCTGCCCGAGCGTCGCGCGGACATGCTCGCGCGGCGGCTTCGAACGCGCTGTGGAGCTCCTCGTTGTCGGCCCGCAGCGTGGCGTAGGTGATCTTGATCCGCGGCTTCGACTCGGCGGTCATGCGTGGCAGTCCCTCGTGGTGCGGAACGTCGTGCAGTACGTTGCGATCAGTCTAGCGCCGCCACGACGTCGGCCAGCGAATTCGGCCACGGCGTCTGGCACGCGGGTCCCGCGGACGTCGGAACGGACGCGCTCCAGGTCGTCGGTCGTGTGCTTGCCGGTGAGGACGAACACCCCGCGCAAACCCGCCCGCTGGCCGGCCAGCACGTCGTTGCGGATGTCGTCGCCGACCATGGCGATCTCGTTCCGGCGCAGTCGGGTGCGGTCCTGTCCTGCGACGTCTCCACGCAGCCCGTCGATCGCCAGCGAGAAGAAGGCCGGTGACGGCTTGCCGATGATCCGGGCGCTGACCCCGGCCGCGAACTCCAGCGCGGTGACGTATGCCCCCGAATCGATCGTCGGCCCGTCGGGCGTCAGCCACCATGGGTTGCGGTGCATGCCGATCAGTTGAGCGCCCGCGCGCACGAGGCGGAACGCGCGGTTCAGGTTCTCGTGGGTGAGCTCCTCCGGCGAGTCGCCGACGATCACCGCGGCCGCGCGTGCACCGGACGCTCCGGCTTCGACGTGGGACAGGAGGCGCTGCCCGTCGAACTCGGTCCGGGCATCGTCCGAGGCAAGGACGTACAGGCGCTGCCCAGGGAAGGTCTTCCCCGCGTAGGCAGCCGATGCCGACAGGGCGGACTGGAACCGTTCCGGTGGGATCTCGTTGCCGAGCCTGGCCGCCCAGCGCGACAGCGACGCCCGGCTCACCAGCGAGGTGTTGGTGACGATCCGGTACGGAATGCGCCGCTCCTCGAGCGCCCGGATCGCATCCACGGAACCGCGGACCGGCTCGCCCTTGAGGATGATCACGCCGTCCAGGTCGAGGAGGAGGGCGCGGACGCCGTGGAGCGCTGTCTGGAGGTTGGCGGTCGAGGGCGTCATGGGGCCCTGAATGTACGACAGCCCGCGCCGCCGGACGGTTTGCTCGGCTACGGCGGCGTGGGCAACGCGATCATTCGCGGGCAGACCGCGGGATAGGCCACAATCCCGCCAGGAGGATCTGGATGGGACTGCTCGACGACAAGAACGCGCTGGTCTTCGGCGTCGCCAACGACCATTCGATCGCCTGGGGGATCGCCAGGGCGTTCCACGACGAGGGCGCCGAGGTTGGCTTCTCGTCGATCGAGAGTCTGGTCGAGCGCCGGGTCAAGCCGCTCGCCAATTCCATCGGGTCGACATTCGTCGAGCCGGCCGACGTCCAGTCGGACGCAGACATCGAGCGAGTCTTCGCGCGCTGGGGCGAGACGCACGACCGCCTCGACATCCTCGTGCACGCGCTCGCATTCGCGAAGCGCGAGGACCTCGCGGGCCAGTTCGTCGACACCTCTCGCGACGGCTTCGCGCTCGCGCTCGACGTGTCGGCCTACTCCCTCGTCGCGCTGGCGCGCGCAGCGCGTCCCCTGCTCCGCCCCGGCTCGTCGATCCTGACGCTCACCTACTACGGCTCGGAGAAGGTGGTCGCCAACTACAACGTGATGGGCGTCGCCAAGGCCGCGCTCGAGGCGTCGGTGCGTTACCTCGCGGCGGACCTCGGACCGGACGGCGTCCGAGTGAACGCCATCAGTGCAGGGCCGGTCCGCACCCTCGCCGCAAGTGGGATCGCGAACTTCAAGAAGCTCTACGGATCATTCGCCGACATGACGCCGCTGCGCGCGAACATCACGATCGAGGACGTCGGCAAGACCGCGCTCTACCTCGCCTCCGACCTGTCCAGCGCGGTGACCGGCGAGGTCGTCTACGTGGACGGCGGCTTCAACGTGCTGGGCGTGCCGACCGACATCTGAAGGTCAGTCGCCCGCGGCCCGACACTCCGCGCACAGCCCGAGGATCGACAGGTGGCTCAGGTCGACCGAGAAGCCGCGGCTGCGCTCCAGCGTCGCGACGAGCTCCGCGACCTCGTCGACGGGCAGCTCCCAGCTGCCGCGACAGCGCCGGCATTCGAGATGGCCGTGCTCGATCACCGGCAGCACGTGGAACTGTTCGCGCCCGTCCGACGCGTGGCTGTGGCTGACGAAACCGATCTCCTCGAGCACGTCGAGCGTTCGGTAGACAGTCGACGGGATGGTCGCCGGGTCGATCGCACGGCAGCGTTCGACGAGCTCGGCACCCGTGACGTGGCCATCGGTCCCGGCCAGGACCTCGAGGAGCGCCCGCCGCTGCGGCGTCCAGCGCAGGCCCCGCTCATGGAGCGCCGCGCGGATCGTTGACCAGTCGCCGCCCGCGGCCCCGGTCCCGCTGATTGATCCGTCGACTGCCATCGCGCGAACTATAGCCGGAAGCTCTTGCACGCGGCTTCAATTGCAAGTCGTTGCAATATGCCTCGTCGTCCGCTACGCTCGACCGTGCCCGAGGAGCCATCCGGAATGTCCGATCCCATTGCCCTGGTGATCGCCGCCCTTGCCGCGCCGACAGCCGCGAACGTCGGCGTGCTCGTCACCGGCCTGCTGCTCGGGATCCGCCACGGGATCGACTGGGACCACATCGCGGCGATCACCGACATCACCAGCACGACCGCGGCCGCGGGCACGGCCGAGGCGGCGCACGTCGAGCAGCACCGGGAGATCAGCGGCCAGCACCACGGCCACGGCGGTCAGCTCGAGATGCGCGCCCACGACGCTGGTCCTGGCGCAGCGACGCTTGCGCCGGCGACGTCCGGGGTGGGGCCGATCGGCCGCTGGCAGTTCGCCGAGCAGGGCGAGGCGATTCGCCTCGGGACGCTGTACGCCCTCGGCCACGGCTTCGTGGTGATCGTTCTCGGTGTCGCGGCGATCCTCTTCGGCGCGCTGCTGCCTGAGTGGCTCGACCCGCTGATGGGTCGGGTCGTCGGCGTCACCCTCGTCGTCCTCGGCCTGTGGGTCCTCTATTCGGTCTATCGCTACGCGTTGGCCGGCGAGACGTTCCGACTGCGGAGCCGCTGGATGCTCCTCTTCGACGGCGTCCGGATGGGCTGGCGCCGGCTACAGGCTCGGCTGCACGGCCACGAGCACGTCGAGCCGCTCGAGATGAGCTCGTACGGAACGCGGACCGCGCTGGGCGTCGGGATGATCCATGGCGTCGGCGCGGAGACCGGCAGCCAGGCCCTGCTCATCGCCGCCGTCGGCGGCGCCTCGAGCGCCGGTCTCGGCGTTCCGATGCTGTTCGCGTTCGTCATCGGCCTGCTGATCTCGAACTTCGCGATCGTGGTGTTCAGTTCGGTCGGCTTCGTGACGAGCCAGACGCGCGAGCGGGTGTACGTGGGGATCGGCGCAGTCGCCGGCGTGTTCAGCCTCGCGATCGGCGTCGTGTTCGTGTTCGGGCAGGACGCGATCCTGCCGGACCTGGGGGCATTGCTGCCGTTCTAGCGCAGGGCTCGCCACCACGCTCGAGTGCGCAGGCCTGAGCCACAGCCCTGGCGGCGCGTCATGGCCAAATTCCCATGCACGGAAAGGTAGGCCGGATTGCCGGTGACCTGGCCGGGCCAAATTCCCGTCACAGCGGAATCTGGCCACTGTTCGGGCCCGAATTGGCCCGTCAGACCAAGCGAACCTGGCCTAAGCGCCCACGGGTGGGAATTTGGCCACGTACTGGGCCGAACCGGTCACATTCCCTCTCAGTCGAATCCGGCCAAGCGGATGCCAGCCTGAACCCCCCCCGGCTCAGTCGCCGCCGCGCACTTCGAACCGTGCCAGGCGAAGCGATCCCAGCACCAGCGAACCGACGATCACCACGGCGATGATCGCAACCGAGAGCGGGAGTTCGAGCGGTGTCTGGCCGAAGGGCGGCTCGCTCAGGCCGGCCGCGATGCCGAGTGTCGCCTGGCGGATCGACAAGAAGCGGGTGCCCTCGAGGAGGCCCGCGAGGATGCCCTCCCAGATCAGCGTATAGGCGAGCCCGATGATCAACGCCCGTCCGGTGAACGCGCTGAGCGCGACGAACGCGCACGCGTAGGCAGCTCCACCGACCGAGGCAGCGAGTGCATAGGCGAACGTCGTTCCGAGGGAGCCCGGGCCGAACCCGCCGGCCACGATGCCACTGGCCACAGTGGCGGGCATGATCAGGGCGACCGTCAAGCCTGCCGCGACCAGAATCTTGGCGCCGATGATCCGCCAGCGCGGGATGGGCTTGATGATCAGGAAGACCGCCGTGCCGTCCTCCAGCTCGGACCCGAGCGCCGCCGTCCCGAACACCAGGGCGACGAGCGGCAGGATCGTGCGCACCATCAGCGGGTCGAGGATTCGATCGACATCGACGGAGCCGTCCGCGATACGGACGAGGACCGCGACGAGAATCGGCAGGCCGACAAGCAGCAGCATGAGCAGCGTCCGACGACGGCCGAGCAGGCCGCGCAGCGTGACTGCGGTGATCGGCAGCGTGGCGATCATCGGCGTATCAGGTAGCTGAAGACGCTCTCGAGCGAGTCGTCGGTCGGCCGCAGCTCGAACAGCGTGATGCCCTCGTCTCGCGCGACCCGCGGCACGGACCGCGTGAATGCTCCGAAGTCGGAGGTGCGCACCGACAGGACGCCGTCGTACAGCTCGGCCCCGAAGACCGACGGGTCGCCAAGGAGTGCGGACGCCAGGCGGCGGTCATTCGACGAGCGGACCGTGAACGTGTGCGGCCGGTCGGTCATCAGCCGCCGGATCGAGCGGAAGTCGCCGGACGCCGCGAGGCGGCCGGCGTAGATCACCAGGACCGAATCGGCCAGCCGCTCGACCTCCTCGAGGATGTGCGACGAGAAGAGGATCGTCCGACCGGCGGCGGCCATGGACCGCAGCAGCTCGATCATGTGCAGACGTTGACGCGGGTCCATGCCGTTGAACGGCTCGTCGAGGAGCAGGATCGACGGATCGTGGACGAGGGCGCCCGCAAGCTTGATCCGCTGGCGCATGCCCTTCGAATACGTGCCGATCGGCCGGTCCGCGGCCGCCACCAGGTCGACCGTGGTGATCGCCCGCGCCACGGCCTGGGCGACGTCGGGGAGGTTCTGTAACTTGGCGTTGAGCAGCACGAATTCCCGACCGGTGAGGTAGGCGTGTACCGCTTCGCGCTCGGGGACGAGGCCGAGGTTCCGGTACACCGGCGGATTCGCCCAGGCTCGCTGCCCGGCCACCGTGACCGTGCCGGCCGATGGCTGGAGAAGACCCGCGAGGAGGTGGAGCAGCGTTGTCTTGCCGGCGCCGTTCGGACCGAGCAGGCCGGTCACTCCCTGGCCGAGCGCGAACGAGATGTCGTTGACCGCGACGACGTTCCCGTACCACCGCGAGACGTGGTCGACCGCGAGGGCCGGTGCCGGACCGGTCGGCGGTGGTGCAACCGTGTCGGTCATGCCGAGATCCGCTGGAAGCGCCGGATCGTCAGGGCGACGAAGAGCATGGTGCCCGCGATCGCCGACGCGAGGTAGGCGTACCCCGGCAAATCGACGTCGACGACCACCGGGCTGCCGGCCGATGTGTCGAAGAGCGCGGCGTTGAGGCCATCGAGCACGTCGGTCGGGCTGAGCAGGACGAGGATGTCGCCGACCCCGCCGAACGCCTCCTCATGGAGGATCGCGACGACGATCGCCGGGATGACGAGCGCGGCGATGATCCCGACCGTGGCGTACGACCGGCGAGGCGTGTGGGCCGAGACCACCATGGCCAGCGACCCGAGCAGCGCGGCGGTGATCAGCGACTGGACGATCAGCGGCGCCACACTCGGCAGCTCGGATGAGATCCCGTCGATCGGACTGTCCGCCACGAAGACCCGCCCGACGAACAGCACGATGTACGGCAGGACGATCAGGATCAGCAGCGCGACAACCATGCCCGCGATCTTGGCCACGCTGTAGTCCACGCGCGCAAGCGCGCGCGAGAAGTAGAGCGGCAGGACTCCGTAGCGCTGGTCACGTCCGAGCAGCTCGGGACCCTGCGCGGCGCAGAACAGGATGACGAACGTCGAGATCAGCCCGGCGAAGGCCGAGTAGCGGATGGGCGAGCTTTCCTCGACGATCGAGCCCAGCTCGCCGGCCTGCTTGGCGAGCGCTGCGATGCCGACGCCGATGACCGCGATCAGCAGCGGCAGCGCGGCAAGCCCGAACGGGACGATCTTTGCCCGCCCGCCGCGGCCGATCCCGTATGCCGACCGCAACGTGTGCGCGAAGAGTGCGCGGATGGCGTGCTGGCGTCCGAGGCGGGGTCCGGTGTAGCCCTGGTAGCCGAGGTCGTAGATGCTGCCGCCCGGGCCCGAGGCGCGGAGCGGGGCGTTCGAGGCAGTCATGCGGCAGGGGCCTCGGGCGGCTGATCGCGGAACAGGTCCTCGAGCGAATGACGGCGCTGCTCGACGCGGACGAGCGGCAGCCCCAGGTCGACGACGGCATCGCGCACGAGGTCGTAGGTCCGCTCGCCGTCGAGCGCGACGAGCACGAGTCGGCCGTCCTCGACGACCTCCAGCCCCTTGCCCTTCAGGGCGCCCGCCAGCTGTTCGCCGCCCTCCTCGACCTCGACCGCGAGGACGCCGGTGTGCTCCGTGAAGCTCTTGAGGGGCGCCGCCTGCAGCAGCTTCCCGGCGTCGATGGCGACGAGGTAGGTACACACCCGCTCGATCTCGCCGAGCAGGTGACTCGCGAGGACGATCGCGATCCCGAACTCCGTGCCGGTTCGTCGGACGAGGTCGAGCATCTCGTCGCGACCGGCCGGGTCGAGCCCGTTCGTGGGTTCGTCGAGGAGCAGCAGGCGCGGGTCGTGCACGAGCGCCTGGGCAAGCTTGACCCGCTGCTTCATGCCGGTCGAATAGCCGCCGATCGCCCGGTAGCGCTCCTCGTACAGACCGACGTGGCGCAGCACCTCGGCGGTTCGTTCGCGGGCGGCCGTCTTTGGCAGGCCGGACATCTGGGCCATGTGCCCGACGAAGTCCGTCGCCGACGCCTCGGGAGGCAGGCAGTCGTGCTCGGGCATGTAGCCGACGAATTCTCGGACCTGCGGGCCGTGGGTGCGGACGTCGAGGTCCATCACTTTCGCTGCACCGGAAGTCGGCTCGAGGAGTCCGAGCAGGAGCTTGAGCATCGTGCTTTTGCCGGCCCCGTTGGCGCCGACGAGGCCGATGATCCCGGGCTCGAGCTCCAGGGTCAGGGCGTCGAGCGCGGTCACGCCGTTGCGGTACCGCTTGGTCAGTCCGTCGAGGGCGATCAGGGGCATTGCCCAGAGGGTACCGTGCCGGGAGCGTCCGGCGTCTCCGGGTCTCGGAGGCTCGGCTCAGTGCCGGTCCGTTTCGGCCTCCGGGGAGCGCAGCCAGTCCTCGGCCTGCTCGAGGTAGCCCGCGGCGAGGTGGCGCAGCCGCCGGCGAAGTGTCGGTCGGCGGCGGCGTGCGACGGCTGCCGCGGTATCGGCGACTGCCGCGGTCGGCACAGCAGCGGGGGTCGGCTCCGCTGCCATCGGCTCGGGCTGGCTCGCGGCGATCGCCACCGGAGCCGGCTCCACGCGCGGGAATCGGCGATCCGCGAGCACCGCGACTTCGTCCCAGGCACGCGGTCGGGAGGTCGTCGGGCGCCACTCCTCGGTCGCGCGCGGCACGTCGATGCGGCCCTCGAACAGGTCGTTGAAGGTCTCGCCGTCGAGGCGCTCGTGCTCGACGAGATAGGCGGCCAGGCGCCGCAACGTGTCGACGTGCTCGACCAGCGTTCGATAAGCGCTCTCGTACGCCTCGTCGAGGATTGCCCGGATGGCGCGTGTCGATGCGGCCTGAACCCCGGAAGGCATCGAACCGCTCGAGCTCGCGACGAGGAATCCGAGGTCGCCACGGCCCGACGTCCCGCCGTCGGCCGCCTCCGGGTCGCGGCCCATGCCCCACTTCGTGACCATGATCGTCGCGAGCCGGTTCGCCTTGTCGAAGTCGTCGCCCGCTCCTCCGGTGACCTCGTGGAACAGCAGCTCCTCGGCCGCCCGCCCGCCCATCAGCGCAACGAGCCGGGCGCGCAGGTCGGATTCGGACGGCAGGTCGTTGTCCTCCTGCGAGCTGACCGTCACCCCGAGTGCGTCGCCGTGTGCGAACAGGCTGATCTCCTCGACCTTGCGCTTGTCGCCATGGACGCGGCCGCAGATCGCGTGGCCGATCTCGTGGGCCGCGATGATCGAACGCTCACGCTCGTCCATCGACCGGCGGCGGGACGTGCCGACCGCGACCTTGAGCCAGCCCGCGTGGATGTTCGCCGATCCGATCGTCAGGGCACCGCTTCGCGCCGCGATGATGGCGGCCTCGTTGAGCAGGTCGCTCAGCTGGGCGCCGGAGAAGCCGTATGTGCGGCGCGCAAGCGCGTCGAGATCGACATCCTCGGCGAGCGGCTTGCGCACCGAATGAACCGCGAGGATCGCGCGGCGACCGGCCACGTCCGGCAGGCCGACGTGGATCTTGCGGTTGAAGCGACCGGGACGAAGGACGGCCTGGTCGAGGATATCGACCCGGTTTGTCGCCGCGATGACGACGATCTCGTCGCTCGTCGTGAAGCCGTCGAGCTCGATGAGCAGCTGGTTGAGCGTCTGCTCGCGCTCTTCGTGGCTGTTCGGCCCACCTCGACTCCGGCCGATCGCGTCGAACTCGTCGATGAAGATCACGCCGCGTCCGAGCTTTCGCGCGCTCGCGAAGAGCTCGCGCACCCGACGGGCGCCGACGCCGACGAATTTCTCGACGAACTCGGAGCCTGACGCGTAGTGGAACGGGACGCCGGCTTCAGCCGCGACGGCGCGTGCGAGCATCGTCTTGCCGGTTCCGGGCGGGCCAAAGAGCATGACGCCCCGCGGGATGTGGGCGCCGAGGAGGCGGAAGCGCTCGGGGGCCCTGAGGAACTCGATCACCTCGGTCAGCTCGAGCTTCGCCTCGTCGCAGCCAGCCACGTCGGTCAGGTGGACGGGACGGCCGTCGCCCGGGTCGTCTGCCGCCGAAGCGGTCGGGTCGTCTGCGGCCGGAGGCAGGATCGTCCGGAACCCGCTCGAGGAGTCGCGCCCGGTCGAACCGGCGCGGTGCATGCGCAGGACGAACACCGCCAGCACGGCCAGAAGCGCCAGGGGGATGATCATGCTGACAACTGTGCGCAGCGGATCGACGGCGGTCGCATTCGGCTGACCGGTCAACACGATGACGTTCCCGCCGGGGCCCGCGTACTGCTCGAGCGTGTCGAGCGTCGCGGGGTCGAGGGCGACCTTACCGCCGGCCGGGGTGTCAGCCGATCGCGTCAGCGCAACGGCGACAAGGATGGAGACGAGGGCGGCGCCCGCGATGGCGACGGCGATGATCGGCCATCGGCTGCGGGGGCCGCGGGTTCGGGAGAAGCGCAAAACGCTGTCGGGCGCACGCACGGGCAGGTACCGGGGATGAGGGCGGGGTAAATCGATATGGAGATGCTATGGATGCGGCCCCTCCTGCAGCAACCCTGCATCTGTACCAGTGACGCTACGTCAGATGGATGGTTTGCGCCCGCGGACTGCCCGATCAGCCGACGTTGAGGCTCGACAGCGCCCCGCCCGCAGCGTCGAGGAAGCCGTCGAGATCGACGCCGTTGGCGCCCTCAAGGGCGAGGATCACCGGCTCGCCGCGGACCTCGAAGACGTACACGCGCGTGACGGTCTGGGGTTCGACGTAGAACACGTCGTCGCCGCTGGCGAAGAGCGGCGCTCGATCGCCGTACGGCACGACGTCGAGTTGAACCGCCCGGTGCCCGTCGACCCGGGCGCGTCGCTGTTCGAGCACGACCACGGCCGTGTCCGAGCGGAAGGCGTCGAGCAGGTCGTTGGCGTTCGCACGGACCTCGTAGGCTTCGTCGCCGTCGAAGACGGTCGACACGGAGCTCGCGAGCGTGAGAAAGCCCTCGTCGCGGGCGAGGACGACGAGCCGATCGCCGGTCCTGAAGGTCTCCCAGCCGTCGCCGAGGTCGATCGACAGCTCGGGCTCGAACCGCGACGGGGCGTAGGTCCCTGCCGCGAGGGCACACGTTGCGCCCGGATCGGGCTCGCACAGGTCGCCGGGACCGGCGGGTGCGGGCTGGGCCGTCGGGTCCGGGGTAAGGCCCGGCGTCGCCGGAGGATCGGACGGCGCCGGCCCGGGCGTCTCGCTTGGCGAGGCGGCCATCGCTGAGGCACCCGGATCATCCGAGGCTGCAGCGAGGCCGGCGGGTTCCCCCGGGCCGGCCGCGAGTGCCGCAAACGCCAGGAAGCCGCCGAACAGCAGCGCGATGGCTGCCGCGATGCCGAGCAGCGGAGGGGCGATGCCGCGGTCCGTACGGCTCACTGCGGAAGTCGGCGCCTGGACGGCGAAGCGAGCGGTCGTGCTCGTCGGGTCGACCACGGCCGGCGCCGGTGCGGGCGCCGGCGCCAGCGTGCGCTCAAGGGCATCCGCGAATGCGCCGCCATCCGGGTATCGGGCGGCTGGATCCTGGTCGAGCGCTCGCGCGATGACCGCGTCGAGGTCGGGCGGCAGCGTCGGATCGATGGCCCGCGCGTGCGGCGCCGGCGCGCCCACGCGCGCGAGGGCAATGGCCGCCGTCGTCTCGCCGGTGAACGGTCGCGTCGCGGTCAGCATCTCGTAGAGCACGAGCCCGAGGCTGTAGACGTCGGAAGCAGGCGTCGTCGGGAGACCGCGCGCCTGCTCCGGGCTGAAGTAGTGCACCGAGCCGAGGGTGGTCCCAGGGATCGTCGCCTCGGATTCGGCGGCGATCCGTGCAACCCCGAAATCGGTGATCCGCGCCCGGTCCGCAGCGTCGATGATGATGTTCCCGGGCTTCACGTCGCGATGGACGATGCCGCGGGCATGGGCCACTGCCAGGCCGCTGGCCACGTCCGCGGCGATCCGCATGGCGATCCTCGGCGGAAGCGGCGCGTCGTGGCGGATTCGCGTCGCGAGGTCGTCTCCGTCAACGAGTTCCATGACCAGGAACGGCTGGCCGCCGTCCGTGCCGGAGCCGAGATATCCGACGACCGCTGGATGGTGCAGGACGGCCGTCGCGTGCGCCTCGCGCCGGAACCGCAGGGCAAGGTCCGGGTCGGTGACGATCTCGGGGCGGAGCAGCTTCACGGCCACCGCCCGACCCAGCTGCGTGTCCCACGCCCGGAAGACGGTGGCCATGCCGCCGCGCCCGATCAGTTCGTCGAGGCGATAGCGGCCGGCGAGGAGGTCTCCGAGTTCGACCATGCGCGCACGGTATCCGGGATGGCGGCATCCCGTCATGAGAGGGGCCCCATTCCTGGTTGAGGCCAATCGAACGCCGCGGGTTTCGCCTGGTCCGCGGAGGTTCGTGGAGCGGGAGACGGGATTCGAACCCGCGACATCCAGCTTGGAAGGCTAGCGCTCTGCCAACTGAGCTACTCCCGCCCAGGGCCGAACGCTACCACGCGACGAGTCCGCGATGCTCCGAACCGGCTGGGTCCGACGGATGAAGCGTTGACGATCCCGATACACCCACACTGTAGGGTTCCGACGATCAGCGCAGGCAACGCACGAGGGCACCAACGATGGGGGAGTTCGATCCAGGGCCGCCGCAGCCCTTCCACGATCTGTTCGATGCATGTCCCGACTACGCACCGTTCCGCGATCACTTCTGGTTCGACTGGGGGCCGGTCTTCTACCGCGGCCGGCTCGATGGGTCCGCCCGCGTCCTGTGCGTCGCCTCGGACCCGGGACCGACCGAACGGATCGCTGGCCGCACGCTCGTCGGTGACGCGGGCCAGCGCGTCCAGGGCTTCCTCGTCAAACTCGGGCTGACACGCTCGTATCTCTGCCTCAACGCGTTCAGCTACGCCCTTATTCCGTCCCATGGCAGCGCCGGGGCCACGATCGTCCGGGACGCCGGCCTGACAACGTGGCGCAACCAGCTCTTCGATGCCGCGAAGACGCCCGACCTGCAGGCGGTTGTCGCATTCGGAAAGCTCGCCCAGAAGGCGGTCGCGCTGTGGCCGGGTCGGACCGGCCTGGCGGTCGCCAACGTGCCCCACCCGTCGAGCCGAACCGAGGCGACACTCCTCGACGCCTGGCGCCAGTCGGTCACCGATCTGCGCACGGTCGTGACGCCCGACCCGGACGGCGACCCGGCCACAGCCAACTACGGCGCGACGTTCGAGGAGACCGACTACGCGCCGATCCCCGCCCGCGACCTGCCGTTCGGTGTGCCGACCTGGCTGGGCGATGACGCCTGGGGCCGGACAGCCGCGCCTCCCCACCGAAATTGCGTCTCGCGGCCGACGCCGGACGACCGTCACACGCTCCACTGGATCGCCCCGCCGACCTGACCGCGCGCCAAACGCCTGCCACGACCGGAGGACTGCCCGATGCCAAAGACCGTGACGCCCGGAACGATCCAGCTGCCCAGCGGCGACACCTTCGATACGAATGCCGTCCCGGATCCGTTCGACGCCCGAGACCTCGAGTACCGGCCGCGGCTCCAGGTCCTGCCCGACGAGATCGACCGGCGGGCGGGCGGCGCCTCGGTTCGTCTACAAGCAGGAGGGCCAGTCGTGCACCGGCCACGCGGTCGCGGCCGTGATCAACCACGTCCTCGGCCGCAGCACGGCCCGCACGCGGGTCAGCCCGTACATGCTCTACCGTCTCGCGCGGCGCTACGACGAGTTCCCCGGGGAGGCCGAGGCGGGCTCATCCTTGCGCGCCGCATTCAAGGGCTGGTTCAACCACGGCGTCGCCCTGGAATCGTCGTGGAACAAGCTGCAACATGAATCCCGAGCCCGACCCCGACGACGAGGACAACCTCACGGCGTGGCGCGACCGGCCCCTGGGCGCCTTCTACCGGGTCAACCCGTTCCGCCTCGACGACGTCCAGTCGGCCATCACCGAGCTGAACGCGATCGCGGTGTCGGGGATCATCCATGACGGCTGGATCGCGCCAGTCCGCGCGCGCAGGGGGAGCCGAACCGAGTTCATCATCCGGCGCGACATCAGCCCGCGGTCCCGCGGCGGGCATGCCTACTGCCTGGTCGGCTACGACGAGATCGGCTTCCTCGTCCAGAACTCGTGGGGACCGACCTGGGGCGACCGCGGCTTCGCGACCCTGCCGTACGAAGACTGGCTCGACTCGGCGTACGACGCGTGGGTCGCCCGGCCGGGCGTGCCCCATACGCCGTTCTACTCGGGCCGGACCCGGACCGCGGAGGCAACCGGCGGCGCGCTCGCCACGGCAGCCGGTCCGGACCTCCGGCGCCTGTCGTATCACGTCGTGAACACGGGGAACGACGGCCGGCTTTCGACGACCGGCAAGTTCGTCAGCAACCCGGCCCAGGTCGAGCGGGTCGTCGGCCATATGGAGGCCTGGCACGACTTCTTCCTGCGCCGGGACCGGGCAACCCGCCGCCATATCGTCCTGTGGGCCCACGGCGGCGGCGTCAGCGAGCAGAGCGGGCTGGCGATCGCGCAGCGGCAATTGAACTGGTGGCTGAATACTGGCGCCTTCCCGATCAGCTGCGTGTGGGAGACGGGTCCTCTCGAGACGATGGGATCGGCGGTCGGCGACCTCGTTCGTGACGCACTGCCGTTCGGTGGGATCGGCTTCGACCTGATCGAGCAATTCGATCGCCTCGTCGAGGGTCAGTGTCGGCGCATGCTCCGCTGGGCCTGGCGAGAGATGAAGGAGAACGCCCGGCGCGCCAGCGACCCGTTGCCGCCGGGCGCGAAGATCCAGGTCCGGGCCTCATCGGCCGAGCTCGACCGGATGTCGAACATGCCCGGGGCCTCGCTGCTCGTCAAGCACCTGGAGGCCTATGTCAAGAAGCACGGCCAGGCGAACGTGGCGATCCACATGGCCGCCCACAGCGCCGGTTCGATCTACCAGGCGTCGCTTGCCCAGCGGCTCGCGGCTGCGAAGATCCCGATCGAGTCGATGACCTGGCTTGGACCAGCGATTACTGTCGAGGAGTTTCGGGAGCGGGTCGTGCCGTTGCTGGGACCTGGCAAGGGCATCCGCCGCTTCACGTGCTTCGACCTGAGCGACACCCTCGAGTTGAACGACACGGTGGGCCCCGTGTACCACAAGTCGGCCGTGTACCTCGTCGCCAAAGGGTTCGAGGACGCTCTCGACGGAAACGTCACCGAGGTGCCGGTCGTGGGCCTGGCAAAGCACTGGGAACGTCCCCTGGTCGGAAGCGGCGGCAAGACCCTGCGGGAGGTCGTGTCCGCCGCGGGCGGGCAACTGGTCCTGGCACGTTCCGGGGCGCCTGTCGATGCCAGGTCGGATGCGACGACGCACGCCTCGCTCGACAACGACCCGCTCACCTTGACTTCCGTCGCGATGCGGGCGCACGGCGCAACGGGCGATCCGGCGCGGTTCACGTACCAGGCCAACGCGGCTCTGTTCGACCCAGGCGATGCCCCCTGGGGGCCGTCCGGACCGCGCGCCGCATTCGCCGCGGTGGGCAGCGGTGGCGCACAGGAGCCTGGTCCGCGGCCGGCGAGCCGGCGCCGAGCGCCGCGCCCGCCGAGCCAACCCGTCGAGATGGAGCACGCCGAGGCAGGCCCGCCACGGATGGCCGCCGCTCCCGCCGATCAGCCGCTCGGCGCACCAGCCGAGGTCGCGCCGCCGGGCGACGAGCCGGTGCTCGTCCAGGGTGAGCCGGCACTCGGGCGACCGAGTGCCCCGAAGTCGTCCGAGCGACCGATCCCGGAGGTCGCAGCGGCCCCGCGATCGGGCAGCCCGATCGTGGACATCCTGGAGTCGGTTGGCTGGTCGATCGAGGACCGATCCGCCCCGGCGAGACCGAAGGCCGCAAAGCCGCGATCCACCGCGAGGAAGAAGGGGAAGGTCTGAATGGACAAGTTCGAGCGCGAATACACGGCGTCCGTCCTCGACGAGGATCCCGAGCCACCGTCCGGCGGCCTGGCGCCGCCGGGCGGCGGACCACTCCGCGCCGGTGTCGCCGCCGCCGGGCCATTCGCCCTCCGCGGCTGCGTCCTGACGCCGAATCAGGTGATCGAGAACGGCTGGGTCGAGATCGACGGAGGCACGATCGTGCGGGTCGGGACCGCCGCCCCGGGCGCCGGAGTCCAGCGCCTCGAGACCGGCGGCGTGATCCTGCCCGGCCTCATCGACCTGCACGGCCACCCCGAGTACAACGTGTTCGCCGCGTGGGAGCCGCCCAAGCTGTACGCGAACCGGGGTCGCTGGCGCGACTCGAAGCAGTACGAGCAGCTCGTCAAGCTTCCGCTTGCCGCCATGAAGGCGGCACCTAGCCTGGAAAAGACGCTCAGCCGCTACGCCGAGGCCCGGGCGCTGGTGACGGGCACGACCGCCATCCAGGGTGCGAACGGCAAGTTCTCGAACCTCGACGAATCGCTCGTTCGCAACGTCGACCGGCGGATCTTCGGCCAGCACAAGGCCCGCTCCATCATCGACCTCGACCGGATGACGCCTGCCGACATCGCCACGTTGAAGGCGCAGATCGGCGCGGGGACGGTCAACGCGGTCTATGTCCATCTCGCCGAAGGGGTCGACGTACCGTCGCGCAACGAGTTCGCGACTCTCGTGAACGCCGGGCTCCTGACGCCGGCGACGGTCATCATCCATGGCACGGCCCTGGAGCCGAGCGACCTCGATGCCGTCGCAGCGGCCGGCGCGAAGCTCGTCTGGTCGCCGCAGAGCAACCTGCGCCTGTACGGTCGGACGACCCTGGCTGGGGCCGCGATCAAGCGAGGGATCCAGGTCGGGCTGGGTGCCGACTGGCTCCCGAGCGGCAGTCCCAGTCTGCTGGCAGAGCTGAAGGTCGCGCGCCAGTCCCTGATCGAGGAGGGGCACCCGGCCACCGCGCGCCAGCTCGTCCGGATGATCACCGTCGAGGCGGCGCGGATCGCCGGCCTCGACGACCAGCTGGGCCTGCTCAAGGCAGGGCGTCCGGCCGATGTCGTGGTCGTCGAGCGGCGCCATCCGGACCCGTGGGAGGCGGTCGTCCAGTCGGCGCCATCGTGTGTGGAGCTCGTCGTGCTGGGCGGGGACGTCGCGTACGGTCGCGCGTCCTGGGTCCGGAATCTGGCCGGGGTCCAGGCGGGCGGCCGCTGATCCGGGCCAGACCGAGGCGCCTGATCGCCTGGGGCAAGCCCGTCCTCGTGGACACGAGCTACAGCGTCAGGACGCCGGCGGCCGCCCCACCGCGCCTGGCCGACCTGCGCGCCGAGCTGATCGCTCGATATCCGCAGGTAGGACCGATTTTCGCGTGATGCTCAGCCTGGCGCCGCGCACGCCACGACGCCGCCGGACATGCCGGCGGCGTCGTGCGAGTGCGATGGGCGGGTGCCGCGGTGCGGCTCCCCGCGACCTACTTGAGGACGACGAAGACGTCCACGCTGGTCCGCCGACCCGACTGGTCGTTGGTCACGCGCATCGTGTGGGAGCCACTGGTGCCCCACGTCTTGCTCGCGATGATCCGGCCCAGCTGGGTGGTGGACGCACGGAGGTTGAAACGCCCGATGAGCTTGCCGTCGGCGTACGCCTTCGCGTAACCCGAGCCAGAGGTCTTCGGCGCGACCCAGATCACCTCGCGTCCGCTGAATGTCAGCAGGGCGCGCTTGCCGAGCGTCTTGGTGTAGGCATAGCCGGTGCCCGAGGAGCCGGCCGAGGTCACGTTGGTCCACGTGCCGGTATACGTCAGGCTCTTGGAGTTTCGCTGGTACGGGACGATCTTCCGGCTGGCGGACATCGCCCAGGAGGAGTCGTTGTCAGCTGCGTCGGTTGCCCGCACGCGCCAGACGAGCGACTTGTTGAAGGGGAACAGCTTGGTGTACGACGTGCCGGCACCGGTGTAGATCGTGGTGAACGACCCGCCGTTGATGCTGACCTGCAGCTCGTGCGATGCGACACCTGAGCCGATGTCGCTCGAGGACCAGGAGATGAGCAAGGGCGCACTTTCGTCGACCCGGCCGGTGCCGAAGTGGACCGTCGGCGCGGTGGCGACCGGCAGCGTGGTGTCCGGCCCGACAGTGACCGTGAGGGTGCCGCTGTCCTGGAGGGCGCCGTCGCTGACGACGTAGGTGATCACGGCATTGCCACTGAACGCGGCGAGGGGCGTGAAGCGGACCTTGCCGCTGACCACGCTGGCGCTGCCTGCGCTGGCGCTGACCGAGGCCGAAACCAGGTTCAGGCTGTCGTGCTCCACGTCCGTGTCGTTGGCGAGGACGTCAAAGTCGGTCGCGCCGGAAGCGTTCGCGACATTGCCGGTGTCGTCCACGGCCACCGGTGCATCGTTGGTGCAGGTGACGGTGACCGTCACGCTGGCGCTGGCGGTGCCGCCGTGACCGTCGCTGATGTCGTAGTCGAAGCGAGCCGGTGCCGCAGAAGTCGGCAGCGGACGTGAAGGTGATGCTGCCCGCGTCGAGGACGGCCGAGCCGTTGGAGGCGTTCGAGACGGCGGTGACCGCGAGGGTGTCACCCGCGTCGGCGTCGGTGTCGTTGGCCAGGAGGGTTGCCGGATCGATGACCAGCGGCGTGTCCTCGCTGCCCGAGGCGGTGTCGTCGACGGCCACCGGTGCATCGTTGGCGCAGGTGACGGTGACCGTCACGCTGGCGCTGGCGGTGCCGCCGTGACCGTCGCTGATGTCGTAGTCGAACGAGCCGGTGCCGCAGAAGTCGGCAGCGGACGTGAAGGTGATGCTGCCCGCGTCGAGGACGGCCGAGCCGTTGGAGGCGTTCGAGACGGCGGTGACCGCGAGGGTGTCACCCGCGTCGGCGTCGGTGTCGTTGGCCAGGAGGGTTGCCGGATCGATGACCAGCGGCGTGTCCTCGCTGCCCGAGGCGGTGTCGTCGACGGCCACCGGTGCATCGTTGGTGCAGGTGACGGTGACCGTCACGCTGGCGCTGGCGGTGCCGCCGTGACCGTCGCTGATGTCGTAGTCGAACGAGCCGGTGCCGCAGAAGTCGGCAGCGGACGTGAAGGTGATGCTGCCCGCGTCGAGGACGGCCGAGCCGTTGGAGGCGTTCGAGACGGCGGTGACCGCGAGGGTGTCACCCGCGTCGGCGTCGGTGTCGTTGGCCAGGAGGGTTGCCGGATCGATGACCAGCGGCGTGTCCTCGCTGCCCGAGGCGGTGTCGTCGACGGCCACCGGTGCATCGTTGGTGCAGGTGACGGTGACCGTCACGCTGGCGCTGGCGGTGCCGCCGTGACCGTCGCTGATGTCGTAGTCGAACGAGCCGGTGCCGCAGAAGTCGGCAGCGGACGTGAAGGTGATGCTGCCCGCGTCGAGGACGGCCGAGCCGTTGGAGGCGTTCGAGACGGCGGTGACCGCGAGGGTGTCACCCGCGTCGGCGTCGGTGTCGTTGGCCAGGAGGCCGGACGTAACGTCGGTTGGCGTGTCCTCGTCGACCGTGACCGTGTCGTCGTTGGCCACTGGCGCAACGTTGAGCGGCGTGACCGTGATCAGGATGTTGCCGTCCTTCTCATGGCTGCTGTTGGCGACGGTATAGGTCGTGCTCGTCGAGCCGGTCCAGTCGACCGCGGGCGTGAACTCGTAGTCGCCGTTGGCGTCGATCGTGAGCGTCCCGAAGGCCGGGTTCAGGTCAACCCAGTCGGTGACCGTGAGGTCGCCTTCGCCCAGGTTGATGTCGTTCGTGAGCACGTTGCCGGTTGCGGGTTCGTTCACCTGGGTCGTGATCGCGTCGTCAACGGGCTTGGGTGTCCCGTTGGCCGCCAACGCGAGCCCGGGCGAGATTGCCGCCACGAGCGCGATCGCGACCAGGAAGATGGCCAGCCGCCGGAGCGATGGCGTGAGATGAGTACTTGCCATTCCGAAAGAGCCCCTCGTGGACAGTGACCGGCAATCGGGGATCGGTCGCCGCGTCGGATATGGAGGGTGCGCATGTGCACCGCCCGGCAGGTACCGACCGAAGGTCCTGAGACACCGACCATCCAATCGGCGAAACCGCACCGCGCGGCGGGCGCTCCCGTCCAATCAGGTAGCCTCGGGGCCATGGCCTCACCGGGCATCGCGATCCGCCAGGTCGCCCCGACGAACCTGACCGAAGCCGAGACCTCCGCCATCCGGGAACTCCTCCGTGTGGCGTTCGAGGACGACGGCGAGGGCTTCAGCGATGACGACTGGGAGCATGCCGCGCGCGGCACCCACTTCCTCCTGGAGGAAGCCGGAGCGGTACTCGCTTACGCGTCAGTCGCCGCCCGTGAGCTGCAGGTTGACGGGCGCCCGCTTCGCGCCGGGTACGTCGAGGGCGTGGCGACCCGCCGTGACGTCCAGGGCCGGGGACACGGCACGAGCGTCGTGCGGGCGGTCAATGAGCACGTCCGAGGCACGTACGAGCTCGGTGCGCTGAGCACCGGCATTCCCGGGTTCTACGTGCGACTCGGCTGGGACCTGTGGCTGGGTTCGACGGCCGTGAGGACGGAGCGCGGCCTGGTGCCGACGCCCGAGGACGATGGCGGGATCATGGTGCTGCCGACGCCAACGACCCCGCCGCTGGATCCGCACGCCACGATCAGTTGCGAATGGCGCCACGGGGACGTCTGGTAACGCGTTAACGTTGAGATGCGGCTGTAACGTGCCTTCTCCGCGCCAAAAGGCGCGCGTAGCAACGGCCCTGTAGCGTCCGCCGAAAAGTCCCGCGCGCGCGACCCCAGTTCGATCGACCCCACTGAGAGGGGAAACGTGGACGTCTTCAGCATCGGCCTGCAGCTGGCGTTCGCGGCTGTCTTCGTCGTGGTCCTGCTGCGCTACCTGCGCGATCGCCGGCCGGTGCACCGCGACCTGCTGTTGGTCGCCGGCTCGGTGGCGGGCTGGTTCGCGCTGTCGACCTTGAACGCGCTCGTGCCCGCAATCGGGACGAGCGTCGTCCGGTTGTCGGCGATCTTCATCTTCATCCAGCCGGTTCTGACCCTCCGGTTAGTCCGCCACTTCGTGCCGGTGCGACGGAACCTCGTGCTCATAGCGCTGGCCTCGAGTGTCGGCGCGTTGATCGTTTCGTACGCCATCGGCACGCGCGGGAATCTGATCGCGACGGGCCTGGTCGTCGGGTGTTTCGTGTTCTTCGAGAGCGTCGGGGCGGTCCTGCTCGGGCGCGCCGCCCAGAACCGGGTCGGCTATGCAAGCACTCGCCTGTGGATCGCGGCCATCGGGACGCTCCTCTTCGCCGCCACGATCCTGGTCGCGGGCATCGCCAGCGCGACCGCCCCTCCCGGAGAAACGACCAATGCAGCGTGGGTCGTGATCTCGCGGCTGCTCGCGCTCTCCGCGGGACTGTCCTACCTCGTGGCGTTCATGCCGCCGCAGCCCTTGCGTCGACTCCAGCAGCGCGCCACGGCATTCGACTTCGGACAATCGCTGATCGGGTCGCCCGATCGCGCACCCGAAGCGCTGTGGCAGGCCCTCGCCGACACGGCGGTGCAGGTCGCCGGCGCCAGGGGGGCAGTCGTTGCCACGGGCGACCCGCCGTTCTTGCGAGCGATCGCCGGCACGCCACCTGTGCCCATGGCCGTCGGCGACGCGGCCGCCTTGAGCGATGAGCCGATCGAGGGCGAGCCGCCCCGTTTCTCGGTCCCGATCGTGAACGAGTCGCAGATCGGAACACTCACGGTCTTCGCCGGTGGCGATCCGCTGTTCGTTGAGGACGACCGGGTGCTCCTCGGCCTGCTGGCCGAGCAGGCTGCTCGTACCGCCGAACGCCAGGAGGCAATCCTTGAGCGGAACGTGCTCGAGAGCGTGCTCGAGGACCAGAGCCACGAGCTCGCGGAATCGCAGGCGCGCCTCGATGAGGAGGCACGCTTTCGCGTCGCTCTCGAGGCACATCCGGGCATCCTGCTCGTCGTCGACCCCGACGGCAGAATCGGCTACGCCAACGCGCCAGGCCCTCCAGAGCCTCCACTACGTACCCGACCAGATCCGGACGGCTCACCTGCGCGACCTGCTGACGGCGGCACCCGCGGTTGGCCAGGCGACGCAGGGCGTGCAGCTTGCCGAGGCGCGCCGCCGGGACGGAACGACGTTCCCGGTCGACTATGCCGTGAGCACGTTCGATCTCGGTGGAGCCACCTATTCGATCGCGGTCCTGACCGACATCTCGGAGCGACTCCAGACCGAACGGCTGCGCGACACGTTCATCGGCATGCTGTCGCACGAGCTTCGGACGCCCGTGACGTCGATCTATGGCGGCAGCCAGGTCCTCCTCAACCGGGGTGACCGCCTCGAGGCGGAGACTCGTCAGGAGCTCATCGCTGACGTCGCCGCCGAAGCGGAACGGCTCCACCGGCTCATCGAGAACCTGCTCGTCCTCGCCCGGGTGGAACGCGGCCAGGACCTGGCCGGCGGCGAGCCGGTCCTGCTGCAGCGCGTCCTGCCGTTGATCGTGGAGCGGGAGCGCGCGCTGTGGCCGGACACGATCATCGAGATGACGCTGCCGCCGGGCCTGCCGACGGTGCAGGGCCATGACGGGTACGTCGGCCAGGTCGTCCGAAACCTCCTGAGCAATGCCGCCAAGTACGCCGGTGACGGAGCAACGGTGCAGATCGTCGCCTCGCGCGAGGACTCGGGCGTGGCCGTGCATGTGCTCGACAACGGCGCAGGCATCCCGACCGAGCATGCCGACCACCTGTTCGACCTCTACTACCGGGCGCCGGGCGCCGCCGACCGTGCGCCGGGCGCCGGGATCGGCCTGTTCGTCTGCCGCCATATCGTCAGTGCCCTTGGTGGAACCATCTGGGCTCGGTCGCGACCGGAAGGCGGCGCCGAATTCGGCTTCGAGCTGCCGATCTACGAACCCGAGGACGAGGTGTTCCCGTCCGACGTTGTCGAGCCCGGCACGCCTGGGGTGGCCGCGCTCAGCTGACCGCGCCGCTGTTAGCCAACCGCAAGCGGAGCGCGGAAGCGGTAGCGCCCGGCGTGAACGATCGCCCCCGTAGGCTTGCTGCTCGCCATTGGGGGTTGTCATGGACAACAGGCCGCTCGTGCTGGTCGCCGATCGGCAGCCCGAGTTCACGCGACTCGTTGCCCTGTCGCTGGGTCGGGAAGGATTCCGAGTCGAAGCCGCCCACGACGGGCTGAGTGCGCTGGACAAGGTCAGCGAGCTCAACCCGGACCTGTTGTTGCTCGGCGTCGACCTGCCCGATCCGTCAGGCCTTCAGCTGCTCGAGGAGCTGCGAGAGAGTCATCCTCTGCCAGTGATCCTCGTCGACGAGCAGTCGGCGGCATCCGCCGTGTCTGCCGGACTGGACCAGGGCGCTGACGACTTCGTCGCGAAGCCATTCCATCCGCGCGAGCTCGCCGCTCGCGTTCGGGCGGTGCTGCGCCGGCGCCGGCGGATGCTCGGCGGCCGCCGCGAGGTGGGCCGCGCGCTCGTCGACCTTGATCTGCGCGAGATCGAGGTGGACGGACGTCAGGTCTCGATCGGTCGCGTCGAATGGCTCCTGCTGGAGCACCTCATCTCGAATGAGGGCCGCATCCTTCTCCACGAGGAACTGCTGACGTGGGTCTGGGGCCCGGAGTATCGGGACGACGTCCCGTACCTCCGCCTGTGGATCGGCCAGCTCCGCCGCCGCCTTGGCATCCCGGCCTGGGAAGAAGGGTCAATCCGCACGATCCAGGGCATGGGCTACGCATTCGACCCCGACCACGTCATCCCGCTGATGCGCTCTCGCCGCCCGCGCTCGGGACGCACCCGCGAGCTCGGCGCGACCACTGCACCAACGAGTTGACCGCGCCCGGAGCGATCAGCCTTTGCGTTCGAGAATGGGGCGTGCACGCTCCGTGTCGTCGACCACGAATGCAAACATGGCGCGGTCCCCCCAGCGGCCGAGGAACAGGTGGCCATAGATGTTGACCCCTGCGTCGGCCAGCTCGCGCGCGACCCGGGCCATGCCGCCGGGCCGGTCGTCGACCTCCGCCAGGATCGACTCGCCCTCGTAATAGGTGTAGCCGCCGTCGTCGAGGACGGCCTTCGCGGTTTCGTCGTCGGCGGTCGTCATGATCACGTGGCCGACGTCGCCGAGTCCCCCGCCGCCGATCGCCCGGAGGTCCACGCCCCGTGCCGCGAGGGCTTCGGCGAGGATCGCCATCGATCCGGGTTCGTTCTTGAGCTGGACGACGAACTGGTTGGCCACGTTGCCTCCACCGCTTCGATCTGCGCAATTCTAGCCGCACAGGCGCCTCCACAGCCCAGCTGATGGCCAATCATCAGCCCGGGCAATCAACGGCGAAGGTCCATTCCTCGGATCGGGCCTGTTGGCTGCCATTCAGCACGGCCGCTGTTTATTGGCCAGCAGACCAGGTCCGTTGGGGGCTTAGATCCGCCACCTACTAACCTGGCTGATCGTTGGCAGATCGCGTGCGGGGCCAGGGGCCGCGCTGTGGCACCAACGCCCCACCAAACCGTAGCCACCCTGCTGGTAAACCGGTTCATCAGCGCGAGCAGCGACTATCATGCGGCCAATGGAACCCGTGCGCGTGCCGTCGATCCCGGCCGCGAACTTTCCCCTTCCCCCCAGACTCGAAGGCCTGCGCCGGCTCGCCTACAACCTGTACTGGTCGTGGCATCCGCGGACGCGCGCCCTGTGGAGCCGCATCGACCGAACGGCCTGGACGCGCTATCGCAACCCGGTCCCGGTCCTGTCGCGCGCCGTTGACTGGGACCAGCTGCTCGCCGACGAGCGGTTCATGGCCGACTACGCCGACGTTATCGCCGAGTTCGATGGGTACATGGAGAACGGGTCGGACCAGTGGTTCCAGCGCAAGCACGCGAATCGTCTGAAGGGCCCGATCGCCTACTTCTGCGCCGAATACGGGTTCCATGAATCGCTCGGGATCTACTCCGGCGGGCTGGGCGTGCTCGCCGGCGATCACATGAAATCCGCCAGCGACATGGCGATCCCGTTCGTCGGCGTCGGCCTGCTGTACCGCAAGGGCTACTTCCGCCAGTCGATCGACGCTGACGGGCACCAGGAGCACAACTACCCCGACTACGACCTGTACCGCCTCCCGCTGAGCCGTGTCCAGGACGCGATCGGCGTGCCGCTCTCGGTGGTCGTCGAGATCGCCGGGCGCGACGTGACCGCCGCCGTCTGGCTGGCGCAGGTCGGGCGGGTGCCGGTGCTGCTGCTTGACACGGACGTGCCCGCCAACGCGGATTCGGACCGGCCGATCACGCACATGCTCTACGTCCGCGGCCGCGAGATGCGCCTCCACCAGGAGCTGGTCCTCGGCGTCGGCGGTGTGCGCGCGATCCGGGCGCTCGGGCTTGAACCTGTGGTCTGGCACCTCAACGAGGGCCACTCGGCATTCCTGCTCGCGGAGCGCGCACGTGAGCTGGTGGCGAAGGGCGCCACCATGGACGAGGCGTGGGACGGCGTCCGTCGCGACTCGGTCTTCACGATCCACACGCCGGTCGCCGCAGGCAACGAGCGCTTCGATGCCGACCTCGTCAGACGGGTCGCCGGTCCCCTTCTCGAGCGTGCCGAGATCCCGGTCGAACCTGTGCTCCAGCTCGGACTCGGAGTCGATCACGACCCGCAACAGTTCGACATGACGGCCTTCTCGCTGCGGCTCACCAACGGGGCCAATGCGGTCAGCCAGCTCCACGCCGAGACGGCCAACGCAACCTGGAACGAGGTCGCACCCAAGGAGATCCTCGGGTTGACCAACGGCGTCCACGGTCCGAGCTGGATCGGCGCCCCGATCGCCGACCTGCTCCAGCGATACCTCGACGTGAACCTCGACGACATCGACGAAGCGAGCGATAGCCGGCGATTCTGGGATCGGCTCGACAAGATCCCGGCCAAGGAGCTGTGGGATGCCCATACCCGCCAGAAGCGCGAGCTGGCGATCTTCGCGCGCGGCCGGCTGCGTAACCAGTTCGCCCGCCACGGGGAGGCGCCGTCGGTCCTCGCCGAGCTCGAGTCAGCACTGGACCCGAAAATCCTGACGATCGGCTTCGCGCGGCGTTTCGCGACATACAAGCGCGCCAGCCTGATCTTCCACGACATCGACCGGCTCGCTCGCCTGCTGTGGGATGAGAAGCGTCCCATCCAGCTGGTCTTCGCAGGCAAAGCGCATCCGGCGGACCGCCCTGGTCAGCGCGTCATCCAGGAGATCTTCCAGCGTTCGCGCTCCCCGCAGCTCCGAGGCCGGGTCTTCATCATGGAGGACTACGACATGCGGATCGGGCGATTCCTGGTCCAGGGCGTCGACGTGTGGCTGAACAATCCGCGCCGCCCGCTGGAGGCGTCCGGGACCTCGGGCATGAAGGCCGCCCAGAACGCGGTCGTGAACCTCAGCGTCCTCGACGGCTGGTGGGACGAGGGCTTCGAAGGTGACAACGGCTGGGCGATCGGTGGACGCGAGATGAACGACGACGAGGGAGCCCAGGACTGGTCCGACGCGACGGACCTCTACCGGATCCTCGAGGAGGACATCATCCCGGCCTACTACGACCGCGATTCGACCGGGCTGCCGCGACGCTGGCTCGAGACGGCCCGGCGCTCGATGGCGACGACGCTCTGGCGCTTCTCCACGACCCGCATGCTCCACGAGTACACGGAGCGGCTGTACCTGCCGGCCGCCGGCGTGCCGGTCCCGGTCAGCACCCGCGCACGGATCGTGACCGAGGCGGGCTGACCGCCGCCTCGGAGGAAGCTCAGCGCACGTGTCCGACCGCATCTCGTTCGCGCTCGTGATCCACAACCACCAGCCGGTCGGCAACTTCGGCTGGGTGTTCGCGGAGGTGTTCGACCTCGCCTATGCGCCGCTGGTCAACGCGCTGGAACGGTACCCGAGCGTGCGCGTCTCGCTCCACTACTCGGGTCCGCTGCTCGAATGGCTGCGCGCCGAGCGCCCGATCTTCGTCGAGCGGCTGCGCGACCTCGTCACCAGCGGCCAGGTCGAGATCCTCGGGGGCGGCTGGGCGGAACCGGTCCTCGCCGCGCTCGCGGAGCGCGACCGGGTCGGCCAGCTCACGCGGATGGGTGACGAGCTCGAGGCGGTCTTCGGTCGCAGGCCGCGCGGCGCGTGGCTCGCCGAGCGCGTCTGGGAGCCGTCGCTGCCCACGTCGCTCGCCGACGCCGGCTACGGCTGGACGATCCTCGACGACGCGCACTTCCGCGCGGCGTCGATCCCCGATGAGCAGCGCTGGGGCGCTTACGTGACCGAGGACCAGGGGGCGCTCGTGACGTTGTTCGGCACCGAGCAGGGCCTGCGTTACCTGATCCCGTTCGGGTCGGTGGAGGAGGTCATCGCACACCTGCGCGCCAATGCGACCGACGACGGGGCGCGGATCGGGATGATGGGCGACGACGGCGAGAAGTTCGGCGCGTGGCCCACGACGTTCGAGCACTGCTGGGGCAAGGGCCGCTGGATGGAGCGGTTCTTCGAGGCGCTCGAGGAGAACGCCGACTGGCTCCAGACCGTCCACCCGAGCACCTGGCTCGCCGAGCACCCGCCGATCGGGCGGGCCTACGTGCCGACCGGCTCGTATGCCGAGATGGGCGAATGGTCGTTGCCGCCGGAAGAATCACGGGCGTATTCCGGCGCACTTCACCACGCGACCGACGAGGACCTCCCGGAACGGCGCTGGCTGCGGGGCGGGTTCTGGCGCAACTTCCAGGTCAAATACCGCGAGATCAACGACCTCCACAAGCAGATGCTGCGGACGTCGGCCAAAGTGGACGCGATGCCTGACGGCGCGGCGAGGGCACAGGCGCTGGACCACCTCTACCGCGGACAGTCGAACGACTGCTACTGGCACGGGCTGTTCGGCGGGATTTACATCAGCCACATGCGCCTCGCGACCTACGAGCACCTGATCGCCGCCGAGGATCTTGCCGACGGCGCGGCGGCGGCAGGGCCGGTTGCGACGGCCGTCGACACCGATCTCGACGGGATCGACGAGGCATTTCTCACGGGGCGCGGGCAGACGGTCGTCGTCGACCTCGCGGAGGGCGGCGCGATCGGCAGCTGGGATATTCGCGCTGTGCGTCACGCGCTGGCGGCGGTCCTACGGCGCCGGCCCGAGGCGGCACATGCGACGCTCCTCCAGCACGCGGCGGTCGCAACCGCGGCCGCACCGAGCGGCACGACGTCCATCCACGAGCTGATCCGGGTCAAGGAGCCGGGGCTCGCCAACCTCCTCCACTACGACGCCTACGAGCGCCGTTCCGGGCATGTTCGGTTCCTCGAACCGGCGGTGACCCCGGCCAGGTGGGCCGACGCGGCCACGCCCGAGCTCGGCGACTTCCTGACCGAACCGTTCGAGATGGTGAGCCTGCATGAGACGGGCGTGGAGGTCCGGCGCGACGGCTCGGTCCGCGGCGGTGGTGCCGAGCCCCTCCCGGTCCGAGTCGACAAGGCGTTCACGGTCGGCGGGGACCGGCGGTCACCGCGGCTCGGGCTCGAGGTGGCCGTCGAAAACTGGTCCCGTCATGCCCTCACGACGCGGATCGGCATCGAATGGAACCTGACGATGCTCGGTGGCGGCGGCAACCCGGCCGCGTGGTACGAAGTCGCCGGGGAGCGGACGGCCCACGACGGCTCAGGCGCGATCGACGGCGTGACCGCGGTTCGCCAGGGCAACGACCATGTCGGCGTGGCCATCGACACATCCGTCGACCCGGCGGCCGACGCCTGGTGGGCGCCGATCGAGACGATCTCCAACTCTGAGAATGGGTTCGAGCGCGTCTACCAGGGCAGCGCGCTGTTGCTCTCGTGGCCGCTGACCCTCGGCCCCGGGGAGCGCCGCGAGTTACGGGTGGACCAGGTCGTGAGCACCACCCGCGACCGCACGATCGAGGAGGCCGAATGAGCCGCGGCCGCCTCGTCGTCCACGGCCACTTCTACCAGCCGCTGCGTGTCGACCCGTTCAGCGGCACGGTGCCCACCGACCCCTCGGCCGCACCCTTCGAGAACTGGACCGCGCGCGTGGCCGCAGAGTGCTACCGCCCGAACGCCGAGCGGCGCAACTACAGCCAGATGTCGTGGGACCTCGGGCCGACCCTCGCCGAATGGCTCGAGACCGGCGACCCGAAGGCATATCGCGGGTTCATCGACGGCGACCGGCCGGCGGACCGTGAGGCGTCGATCCCCGTCTCGCGTGGCAACGGGATGGCGCAGTCGTATCACCATGCGATCGCGGCGCTCGCCTCGGCGGCCGACCGGCGAACCGAGATCCGCTGGGGGATGCGCGACTTCCTGCTCCGCTTCGGGCGCGACGCCGAGGGGCTCTGGTTCCCCGAGACCGCGATCGACATTGCAAGCTTGCGGATCGCGGCCGAGGAGGGTATCCGCTACACGATCCTCGCGCCGTGGCAGGCGGCCACGGCGAACCTCGACACACGGCGTCCCTACCGGTTGGAACTCGGCGGCGGCCGGAGCATCGTCGTCGTGTTCTATGACGCAAGCCTGTCGTCGGCCGTCTCCTTCGAGCCGGAGGCCACGGCCGATGCCGACCGGTTCGCGCGCGAGCGGATCGCGCCACGGTTGGGCGGGTCGTTCGATGGGGGCGGTGGGCCACCGCTCGTCGTGATCGCCACCGACGGCGAGCTGTACGGCCACCACCAGGCATTCCGCGAGCTGTTCCTTCAGCGCCTCATCCGGCCCGGCGCCGACCAACCGGACCATGGCTTCGACGTCGTCGACCTGGCGTCGGCCGTAGTGGCGGACACGGCCGCGCCATTCCGAACGGTCCGCATCAACGATCGGACGTCGTGGAGCTGCCATCACGGCGTGCTGCGCTGGAGCGGCGAATGCGGCTGCGTCCCCGACGGCCACTGGAAGGCACCGCTGCGCCTGGCGTTCGAACGGCTCGCGGCGGGGATCGACGCCGTCACGGTCGCGCAATTCGTCACGCTGCCCGGCGAGCCCGACCCGTGGGCCGCGCGGGACGCCTACATCGACGTCGTCCTTGGCGCCGAGCCGAGTGGTTCGTTCGCCGCGCATTGGGCGGGCAGTCGCGCCCCGGTCGAGGCTCGCCGCACGCTGCTCCGGCTCATGGAGGCGCAGCGCTGGCGGCTGGCAATGTTCTCGAGCGATGGTTGGTACTGGGACGACCCGATGCGCCCGGAGACGCGGCATGTCCTGCGCTTCGCGGCGCGCGCAGCGCAGATCGTCGACGAGGTCGGCGGGACGGACCTCGAGCGGCGCCTGATCGAGGATCTGACGCTCCTGCGCTCACCCCGCAGCGGGATGGACGGCGCGGCGATCTACCGGCTCGCACTCCAGGACGTGGGGCAGCCGGGACCGGTCGACTCCGACTCGCAGGACCGGGCCTCAGCCTGACCGACCCGACCTTTGGCGGTCGGAACCCGACGACGCCCATCCGCCGACAATTCGGTGACGAACGCTCAAAGGGACGAGCAAATGCCGAAACCGTCCCCGGTCGGCCCGAAGAATCCGTCAGCCCGTGGCCTGCGTACCACGGGCTGACGAGGCTGCGCCGTTGGAGGGAACGGCGAGCGGGAAGGGATCTGGTCGGTCAGACCTGACGCCCGCCTGTGCCGCGCGCGGAGACCGCGTCGACCGTCACAATGACACTCAAGATGGCGATCAGGACGATCAGCGCATCCATGGAGCACCTGCCTTTTCCTGGGCGGCTGAAGGAGCCGTAGCGAGCGTTTGGTATATTGAACTAGGCCAAATTCTAGGTTGGACTAGCACACTATGTCAATGGACGATTCGTCCCGAAATCCTTCGCCCGTGATGGGCGGCAACCTGGACGTCGAGCGCGGCTCGGATGTGCCGATCTCCACCCAGATCTACTGGCAGCTCGCGTACCAGATCGACTCCGGCCGGCTGCTGCCCGGCTCACGCCTGCTGCCGGTCCGTGAACTGGGCGCTGCCCTGCGCGTCAACCCGAACACCATTCGAGCGGTCTATCGCCGGCTATCCGACGCCGGGTATGTCTCGAGTCGCCACGGCGCAGGAACGCATGTGGCCGATCGCCCGCCCCAGCGGCGTGGTGCCGAAGCGCTCGCCGGGCTCGTCGCCGAGATGCTGCGCCGCGCGGCCCATGCCGGTTTCACCGCCGATGAGGTGGCGTCGGCGACCTTCGCCGCGGCGACCGAGCGCAAACGCCCGGGTCCGCACGTGCGGGTGCTCTTCGCGGAGTGCACGAGCGCCGACGCCGGCTACGACGCCGAGCGACTCACTGCCGAGTTCCCGGACGTCGTCGAGGTGGAGGGTGCACTGCTCGACGACCTGCCCGAGCGCCTCGACCGGTTCCATTACGACCTCGTCGCGACGACGACGTTCCACGCCGACGAGGCCCAGGCACTCGTCGCGGGCCGCGTGCCGGTCGTGGCGATGCTCGTCGGCCCGGGCTACGTCGAGCTCGTCCACGAGATCGCCGGCCTGCGCCCGGGTTCGAAGGTGGGTCTCGTGTGCGCCTCGGAACGGGGTGCCGACAACATCCGCGAAACGCTCGCCCTCGCGGGCACGACCGGTATCGAGCTCGTGTCGGGCACGACCGAGGGCGCCGACGACGAGCTCGACCGGATCAATGAGATCGCGGATGTGATCCTCGTCTCGCGCGAGGCCCTGCGCCTCGGCCTGGAGAAGCGATTCGACCGCCCGGGGCGGCTGCGCCAGTGGACGTACGAGTTCGACCCGTCCGGTCTCGAGCTCCTCCGCCGCGCGATCGAGCACGCCTTCGCGAACCGCCCGGAGCCGGTCCCGGCGTCCTAGCCTCCCATTGCCGGCGGATACGTCCTGCTGAGGCGCGGATAGCAACCCGGGTGGTGACAACGCCGACTCCAAGGTCTTACGACGGCCTGCCGAACGTGGCGCGCACGCGCCGAGCCGCCAAACAGCCGTCTCGGCATCCCTTTCGGCGCTAGCACCACGCCGGTTGGTATTTGAGCCGGAACCCGCGGTTCGGACCGCATGGCACCACGCAGGCTGGTATCTGAGCCGAACAGGGCGGCGTGGGCGGGTGGGCCGGCACGGGCGGCGGGCAGTCCTCCGTTTGACACGCTCCACGACGCGCGCCTACGGTTCCTGAGCACCCAGCCCACGTTCGTCCCGCGGTCGCCCGACGGCTGCGAATGCCGAGGAGGACACGATCAGCGGCGCCTCATTGACCGACTTCGGCGGCAGCATCGGGGACGGGCGCCGTCGTGCCGTGGTCGAGGGGGTCACGCCGCTCGTCGACGGCGGCCGCTTCCCGGTCAAGCGCGTGGCCGGCGACCGGGTCGTCGTCGAGGCCGACGCTTTCGCCGACGGGCACGACGTCGTTCTCGCCACGCTCCGTCACCGCGCCCCGGGAGGGCCTTGGGTCGAGGTGCCGATGGAGCCGCTCGGCAACGACCGCTGGCGTGCTTCGTTCGTGGTCGACGAGGTCGGCCGGCACGAGTACACGGTGGCCGCCTGGACCGACCACTGGGTCACGTGGCGGGCCGACCTCGTGAAGCGCCTCGACGCCGGCCAGGACGTCGCCGTGGACCTGAAGATCGGGGCGAACCTGGTCGACAGAGCAGTCCGGCGAGCCGCGGCAGACGCGCCCGAGGACGCCGAGGCGCTCGAACGCTGGGCAGCACGCCTCCGCGAGGGCACGGCCGCGCGCGGCGCGCTCGACGACGACCTCGACGCACGGATGCGACGGCACCCCGACCGCGACCACGTCATGGCGTTCGAACCGACGCTCGAGATCGTGGTCGACCCCGTCCATGCCCGCTTCTCGAGCTGGTACGAGCTGTTCCCCCGTTCCACCTCGCCGAAGGCCGGCCGCCACGGCACGCTCCGTGACGTCGTCGACCGCCTCGGGTACGTGCACGGCCTCGGCTTCGACGTCCTGTACCTGCCCCCGATCCATCCGATCGGGACGACGTTTCGGAAGGGCCCGAACAATGTGACGAGCTCCGGACCCGACGACCCAGGAGTGCCATGGGCGATCGGCGGACCGGACGGCGGACACACGGCCATCCACCCGGACCTCGGCACGATCGACGACTTCGATGCACTCGTCGAGGCGGCCGGCGCCCGAGGCGTCCGGATCGCGCTCGACATCGCGTTCCAGGTCTCGCCCGACCACCCGTTCGTCCATGAGCACCCGACCTGGTTCCGCCAGCGCCCGGACGGGACGGTCCAGTACGCCGAGAACCCCCCGAAGAAATAC
>CAVVPT010000021.1:0-122515 GCA_963750125.1 uncultured Chloroflexia bacterium
GGCCGAACACGACGAGGACCTTGAGGCGCTCGGTGATGTCGTGGAAGGTGTGCTGGACGCCGCCCGCCACGAAGATCAGTGAGCCGGGCCCGACCGGTCGCTGCTCGTCGCCGACCGTGATCGTGGCCTGCCCGGCAACGACGAGATAGAGCTCGTCCTCGCGGTGGGGCTGCTGCGGATCGGTGTCCCCGGCCTCGAGCACGTGCAGCACAGGCCCGCGCTGAGGTCCGGAACGCGCAGGAACTCCTGGTAGCGCTTCCCGGCCGCACTCCGGATCGCCTCGACCTCGCCGAGCTCGAACGCATCCATCAGCCCGCAGCCTAGCAAACCCGATTCGGCCGGCGCGGCCTCTCCCACCGCTTGCGGGTAGCATCCCGCGATGGCGTTTCCCAACCGTCACCCGTTGGTGGCGGCCCTCGTGGTCGTCCTGCTCGTCGTCCTTGCCGCGTGCGGCGGCGCGCAGGCCACGCCATCACCGGCGCCCCCATCCGAGGCTCCCGCATCCGCCCCGCCGGAGCCGTCAACCGCGCCGAGCGAGGCCGTCTCGCCAAGCCCGGCCGGCGCGACGGGATCGCCCGGAGCGTTCCATCCGGAGGACGTCAGGCTGAACCGTGCCTTGAGCGGGTCGTCGACCGGCTCATCTCGCCGCTCGCGGTCACCAATGCCGGTGACGGCAGCGGGCGCATCTTCGTGTCGAGCAACGGGGCCAGATCCGGATCGTGCGCGACGGGCAGTTGCTCGGCGACCCGTTCCTTGACATCGGTGACCGCCTGACGGCCGGCGGCGAGCGCGGGCTCCTCGGGCTCGCGTTCCATCCCGAGTATGCCGAGAACGGCCGGTTCTTCGTTGATTACACCGACCAGTGCGGCAACACGGCGGTCGTGGAATACCGCGTCAGCGACGACGATCCGAACGTCGCCGATCCGCGCCACGTCGAGATCCTGCTCCAGATCACGCAGCCGTTCGCCAATCACAATGGCGGCGGGATCGCCTTCGGACCGGACGGCTACCTCTACATCGGCACCGGCGACGGCGGCTCGGGCGGGGACCCGTTCGACATGGGCCAGCGCCTCGACACGCTGCTGGGCAAGCTGTTGCGCATCGACGTGGACGAGCGCGATCGGACCATCCGTATGCGGATTCCGGACAACCGGTTCGCGTCGGTGCACCTCGCCCAACCCGAGATCTACGCGACCGGGCTGCGCAACCCGTGGCGGCTTTCAGCTTCGATCGCGAGACCGGCGACCTGTGGATCGGCGACGTCGGCCAGGGCGCGTGGGAGGAGGTCGACGCGCTGCCGCTCGTGACGGCCAACGGCGCGAACTTCGGCTGGAACCTGCTCGAAGGCCGGCACTGCTTCGTCGAGGACCCGTGCGATGCGGATGGGTTCACACCGCCAGTGACGGCGTACAGCCACGACTTCGGTTGTTCGGTGATCGGTGGCGTCGTCTACCGCGGACGGCGCAACCATCGCTCACGGGCGGATACGTGTATTCCGACTACTGCGGCGGCAACCTGTGGGTGCTCGACCCGACGAACGACGTGCCGTTGGACGGCCGGCTGGTCGCGGAGACCGGGCGCAGCATCAGCGCTATTGGCGAGGACGAGACCGGGCGAGCCGTACGTCACGGATCTGAGCTCGGGCGAGCTGCTGCGGATCGTCGCGACGGGAAATTAGGCTCCGTGGACTAGACTTCGTCTCCTAGGTGTTAGGCGGCTGCAAGGACCGCTCCGGGTCGACACGTTTGGGGAGTCACCCGGGCTGGGGGAAGGTGGCGGGGTGCCCGTCGTTCGTCGTTCCCGCGTGTCCTCGACTCCGCACCATGCGGTGCGGATCGTCACGATGCGCGCCACGCAATCGAAATCACCAGCGATCCCAATCGCCTGGGCCGTCCGGCGCCATGGCCTGGTCCTTGGCGCAAGCGCCGCGGGCGTCGCTGTCTTCGGGCTCGCCGCCAGCGCCACCGTTGCCTACCTGTCCGAGGACCTGCCCGACCCGAGCCAGCTCGAGTCGCTGACGTTCGCGCAGCCCACGATCCTCTACGACCGCGACGGCGAGGTCGAGCTGGGCCGGTTTCAGACCGTCGCGCGGCGAGTCATCGCCTACGAAGACGTGCCCCGCCTGGTCCTCGATGCGACGACCACCGCGGAGGACCGCACGTTCTGGGAGAACGCCGGTTTCGACGCACAGGCGATCGTCTCGGCGATCGCGGAGAACGCGAGCGGGGAAAGCGAGCGCGGAGCATCGACGATCACCCAGCAACTCGTCCGCGCGCGGATGCTGCCCGATGACGTGATCGCGCCCGGCTCCGACCGCTACATCCGGAAGGCCAAGGAGATCCTCCAGTCGATGCGGCTCAATGAGACGTATCCCGGCGTGGCCGGCAAGGAACGGGTCATCACGGCGTACCTGAACGAGATCTATTACGCGCACAAGGCGTACGGGATCGCCGCCGCGGCAAAGGCCTATTTCGGGATCGAGGACCTCGCCAGCCTGACGCCCGCGCAGGCGGCGCTGATCGCGTCGCTGCCCAAGTCGCCGAGCACCCTCGATCCGTACTCCTACGCGAAGAAGAACAAGGCCGGCAAGCTGGTCGTGCCCGCTGACTCGCCGCCGGTCGTCCGGCGGAACCTGGTGCTGAGCAACCTGACCACGTCGCGCTGGACCAAGCTGACCCCGGCCGAGCTCAAGACGGCACTCGACGAGCCCGTCGTCCTGGCCGGCGACCAGCCGGCCAAGTTCCGCGCGGGCCACTTCGCCTGGCAGGTCGAGCGCCAGCTTCAGAAGATCGTCGGAGATGACATCGACCTCACGACCGCCGGCTACCGCGTGATCACGACGCTCGACTGGCGGGCGCAGCGGCTGGCTCAGCGCTGGGTCACCGCCGCGGTCATCGCGCCGAACATCAAGCGCAGTTCCGGCGAGCGGCTGCTCAAGCTCGAGATCCCGAGCGGCGAACGCGGCTGGATCCGTGCGCTGCGCGGGGAGGACATTCACAACGCCGCGCTGGTCGCCCTCGACTACCGGAATGGCTACGTGCTCGCCTACCTTGGCAGCGCCGGCTACGAACGCAACGACCTTGCCTCGAAGCGGTTCGAACCGAAGTACGACGTGGCGGGCGACGGTTTCCGGCAGCCGGGCTCGGCGTGGAAGCCGATCCTCTACGGGGCCGGGTTCGAGTCGAAGGCTCTCACCCCCGGAAGCCTGCTGCTGGACATCACGACGCAGTTCAACGCCCGACAGCGGTGGGCGCCGCGCGACGCCGACCGCCGCGACCGCGGGCCGGTCCTGGTCCGCGAAGCGCTCCAGCAGTCGCTCAACATCCCTGCCGTCCGGGCCCTGGAGCGGATCGGCAGCAAGACCGTCGCGAGGCGCGCCGAGAAGTTGGGCCTCCACTTCCAGGGCGGCGAGGAGCGCTACCTCCAGGCCGGCCTCGCGGGCGCCCTGGTACTGTTGAAGTGCGCCCCCTCGACCTGACGTCGGCCTACGGGACGTTCGCCAATGGCGGCGTCCACGTCCCGCCGCGGATGATCCTCGAGGTCCGCGGGCCCGACGGCTCGCTTGTCTGGAAGGCGCCCAAGCCCGAGGGCGAGAAGGCGGGGACGGGCCAGACCGCGTTCCTGATGAATGACATCCTGGCCGGGAACAGCGACCCCAAGATCAACGCGGCGTGGGGTCCCGTGCTGCGGACACGCGGGCCGGGCGGCAACCGGCGACCCGTGGCGGCCAAGACCGGCACCGCCCAGGACGCTCGCGACCTCTCGACCTACGGTTACCTCGCCCCTCCCAAGGACAAGGACAAGCCCGGGCTCGTCGTCGGGATCTGGATGGGCAACAGCGACCACTCGCTGCCTCGCTCACGCGACCCGGCGACGTCGATCAAGGCCGCCGCACCGCTGTGGCACGCGTTCGTGCAGGAATACACGAGGAAATGGCCGATCGCCAAGTTCCAGCGCCCGAGCAAGGTCGTGACGGCAACGATCGACGCCTGGTCGGGCGGGAAGCCCGGTCCGTGGACCCGCGAGACGCGCAAGGAGTACTTCGTCCGCGGGACCCAGCCGGCGGCGAAGAACGCCGTCGACGAGGCCGGCCTCCTCTACTCCGTGAATTGTGGCGGCTGGCGCGTCGACCCCGTCAAGGCCGAGCTCGGTCCGTCAGCCTGGAACCGTGATGTGGAGGAATGCCCGCGCGGGCGCCTGGGCGTGGCGTTGGGGTTGTCGGCCGGTGGACGCCGCAACGGCGTACCTCCCGGGCGAGGGCTCGTGGGGTGGTCCGCTTGCCGGGCCGTGCCTGCGTCCGAGGCCGGTCAAACCCGACAAGTCGGAGAAACCCGACAAGCCGGAAAAACCCGACAAGCCGGAGAAACCCGACAAGCCGGACAAGCCGGACAAGCCCGAGAAACCGAAGCCGCTGCCGCCAGACGGCGGCTAACACCCGCCCGAGGGCGGGGCGACGGGCGGCGCGGCCGGCGCTGCGATGCCTAACGGATCACGGCGAGAATGAGGGCCGCGGCGACCGCGACGATCGCGAGGCCGTATTCGATCAGCTGCATCGAATGCTCGTCTCGATCCGCGACGACGGTCCTGGATTCCGCGGACCTGTGTTGCTGAGCATCGATGGTGCCTCCTGGCGGATGGGCCGACAACGCGCCATTGCGGCGCGGGAGCGTCGGCTTCGCGGAGCGTCGTCGGAGACCGACTCCAACCATCATCCCGCACGAGCCACGCGGCATTTCGGTCCTGTATCACGCGGACCGAGGCAATCGATCGTGGTGCCGGGAAGCACGTTTGGGCCGGTCGACTGCGAGAAGGCTGATAGGCCCCTCGCGGTCGATCGACGGTCAGCGATGCGCCGATACGGCTACGGTCCCGGCGGCCCCCAGTCGAATCCCGACGAGAGGTCGCCCGTCCGTTCTCTAGGCCGGGCACGTCCACCCCCCATGGAGGACCATCCATCATGAAACGATTGCTCGCATTGCTCGTCCTTGCCGCGGCGGCCGCGATGGCCTGCACACCGTCGGATACCGGCAGCAGCCCGGGCGGCCTCGAGAGCCCGTCCTTGACCAGCCCCTCGCTCAGAGCCCGTCGCTCGAGAGCCCGGTCATGGAGTCGGCTGCGCCGTCGGCCTCCTGACCGACGCTCAGCCGACCGATTTCGAACCGCCGGGCGCCCGCCCGGCGGTTCGTGCTGTCAGGCGGTTGTCATGACGCGATTTCGTGTTGTAATGGTCGCGAGCCACGCCGGGCCGGGATAGTCGACCCATCGAGCCTGGCGGATGCCCGACGCCGTGGGTGGCTCGACCTCGAAGCTGCTGGGTGGAGGTGGGGATGAGCATCGTGGCATGGATCGTGCTCGGCGCGGTTGCCGGGTACCTTGCTGGCTTCCTGGTGAAAGGCGACGAGGGCCTCGGGATCGTGGGCCATGTCGTCCTCGGGATCGTCGGCGCGGTGGTCGGCGGGTTCCTGGCCGGCGTGATCTTCGGAACCGACCCGATCCAGGGACAGCTGGACGCCGTGTCGGTTGTGACCGCGGTGATCGGAGCCGTCCTGGTCGTCCTGGTCGTCAGCACGCTGATGGGACGCTCCCGGACCGGCCGCGGGGCGGCCTGAGCGCAGCCTTCACGACGTTATCCACGGGCCGGACGAACGGTTTGCCGGACCCCAGGGCGGTCCGGCACGGGGAGGGCCCACCCTGGGCGCCTTCAGGAGTGGGCGTCCCGTTCGAACCGAGCGGGCGCTGACACCCGGATGCAAGTCGCCCCCTGATCACAGGTGAGTGGACGGCACCCCGGAATTCGAAACTGGAGCCTGGCTCCCGTACCACTGGGGTCCGGGAGCCACCTCCCAAACCGTATTTTTGGGGGATTTGCGCGGGAGGCAGTGATCGTTATGCGGATGCAATGTCCTGTGGCTGCCAATTGAGGATGGGCGATGGCAGACTTATCTACGGTGACTCGGTCACGGGGCGCGGGGGCCCCCGAGGGGGACGTTCCGGACCAGCGCGAATATCACAACGGGAGCGCTTGTGACGGGGCGCTCTCGCCAAGCACGGACGGCTTCAGCCCTCCTCGGGTTCCGTCGCCTTTTCCGGCACCTTGAAGGGTGGAGTGAGTGATGACGACCACATCGAACGACCTCGGCGAGACCTCGACCAGCACGGACGCCGCCGACGCCCCGCAGAACGGCGGGCCGGCTGAGACCGCACGTGCGGTTGCCGGCAACGTCGCCAACGTCGCCGAACAGGCGGTCTCGAAGCTGCCGGAGGCCAAACAGTCGACACGCGCGGCGGTCGAGGAAGCGAACCGCGCGATCCAGTCCGGCTCCGACGAGGCGCTTGTGGCCGGCACAACGCTGTCGGTCGGCTTGGCGCTCGGGCTGTTGCTCGGCGGGGCCAACCGTCTCCTCGTCATCCTCGCCCTCATTCCGGCCGCGGCGATGGGCTTCACGCTCCTCGATCAGGCTGGCGCCGTCGGGCCGCACGCCGGTGAAACGGGGCTGATAGCCCGTTCCGCTTCGCCAGTCTCGGCCCGATAGGGCGGAGGCCCTAGGTTCGGGACACGGGCGCCGTCCAGGCACCCAACCCAACCAGGAGGCGAGACCCATGGATGAGGTCAAGAAGGGCTACCGGGACGTCGAGACCGACGCCAAGGAAGCCTGGCGCGAGAGCGACGGCGAGGAAGACCTTGCCGACAAGGTCGGCAACGCGGGTGACGAGGCCCGCAAGCAGCTCGGCAACCTCGGCGACGACGCCGCAGATACGGCCGACGACGCGGCTGACGAGGCGGACCGCCGGACCTAGAACCGAGACCCGGACACATCGAGAGGCCCCGCTCGTTCGAGCGGGGCCTCTTCTTGCGTGCAGGACGCGTCTTCCCGAATGGGTCAGCTGCCGGCGAGTTGCCGGCGCAGGGCGTCGTGGAGCATCGCCGCGTGGCGGCGCTCATCCTTCGAGCAATTTCCCGAAGACGCCTTCCGGGTCGTCGCTCTGGTACTGCTCGTACGCCTCGATGGCCTCGAGCTTCGAAGTGAGCGCCTGGAGAAGGTTGTACGTGGCGTCATCCACGGGCGTGCCCGTCTGGGCGATGGTCTGCTGGGTCATGAAGCGACCCTCCTTTCTTCGACCCGCATCGTCGCCTGCGCCATGGGTCGGTCCGTCCGGCACGTACGCGGAGCGCCCTATCGATGACCTTGCGACTGCATCCCGCTCCGCCCAGCGTCCACGTCGAGGCGTTCGCGCAGGAGCTCGAGCACGGCCTTCTCCGCCGAGGACAGGTCGTCGAGATCCACCGCTTCGAGCCGGCCGTCGACGTACGCCTGGAGCACCTCGGGGTGGATATAGGCCTGGCGGGAGACGGCCGCCGTGTTGCGCAGCGCTCCCGACGTCCGTTTGACCGCCTCGACGACGTTGCGCTTTGCGGCACGCTCGTCGTCGGCCTCCGGCAGCTCGCACAAGGCGCGGTAGGCCAGCACCGTCCCCGCCCAGGTCCGGAAGTCCTTGGCAGTGAAATCGCCACCAGAGATCTCGCGCAGGTACGCGTTGACATCGTCGCTTGTCACGTCGTGAACCGTGCCGTCCTCGGCGTATTGGAACAGCTCCTGTCCGGGCAGGTCCTGGCAACGCCGGATCAACGTCGCGACGCGTCGGTCGCGCAGATCGACCTCGTGGAGCGCACCGCCCTTGCCCCGGAAGCGGAAGCGGATCTGGGTGCCGTCGACCTTGACGTGCCTGCCGCGGAGCGTCGTCAGGCCGAAGGAGCGGTTGAGCCGCGAATACTCGTCGTTGCCGACGCGGATAAGCGTCAGCTCCAGGAGGCGCACAACTGCCGCCAGGACCTTCTCCCGAGGAACGCCGGGGCGGCCAAGGTCACGGTCGACGCGCTTCCGGATGCGCGGCAGCGCGGTGGCGAACTCGACGAGCCGTCCGAACTTCGCGTCATCACGCGCGGCCCGAAACTCCGGGTGGTAGCGATGCTGCTTCCGCCCGCGCGCATCGCGGCCGGTGGCCTGCAGGTGACCGTTCGGCCATGGGCAGATCCACACATTGGTCCATGCGGCGGGATCACGATCGAGCGGATCGTGTGAGCACGTCCGCGTCGCGGATCACGATCCCATCGCGGTCGAGGTAGCTGAAGCCCTTCCCGCGGCGGCGTCGCGAAAAGCCGGGGACCGCATCGGTCGCATAGCGCAGGCCCGCCTCACGGGCCGCGAGCCGCGACGACTGGTCGGGTGACGGTTCCTGCATGTGCCCGAAGCCTGGGGCCGCGGCATGGCGCGCGCCAGACCATCGCGCCCGCCGGTCGTCGCAGCGGGCTTGCAGCGCCGACCGCGTCATGCGCTTGGTATGCCGCCGGGGTCGCGGCGACACCGGCGCAAGGCTCCCTCTCGATACTCGGGACAGCCCGGCCGGTTGGCCGGGTCGCACCGTGCCGACGCCCAGGAGCCGACGTGACCGACCCCCAGTCCGCGCCGCGCGCAACCGTCTCCGTCGAGGACGTGACGAAGCGGTTCGGCCATTTCGTCGCCGTGGACGGCGTCTCCCTCGCGGTCCCGGAGAGAACGATCCTCGGCCTCATCGGCCCGTCCGGCGCCGGCAAGACGACCGTCGTCCGGATGCTCACCGGAGCCCTCGCTCCGACGAGCGGCACCATCCGCGTCCTCGGCGAGGATCCGCGCCACTTCCGGCGCCGGACGCGCGAGCAGATCGGATATATGCCCCAGCTGTTCTCGCTGTATCCGGACCTGACCGCGCGCGAGAACGTCGACTTCGTCGCCTCGTTGTTCGGGATGCTGTTCCGCCGACGTCACCGACGAACGCGCGAAGTGCTCGAAATCGTCGACCTGTGGGAGGCGCGCGGCCGGCGCGCCGGCAATCTGTCCGGTGGCATGCAGCGTCGCCTCGAGCTCGCCTGTGCGCTGGTCCACGACCCGGCGCTCATGTTCCTCGATGAGCCGACCACGGGCATCGACCCGCTGCTCCGGACCCGGATATGGGAGGAGCTGCAACGATTGCGGTCCGAGGGTCGAACGATGCTCGTCACCACGCAGTACCTCGGCGAGGCAGAGCTGTGCGACAACGTCGCGCTGATCGCCAACGGACGGCTGGTGGCGCACGACACGCCGGACGGCCTGCGCCGCGCGGCGATCGGCGGCGACATCGTCGACGTCGAGACAGTCAATGCGTTCGACGGCGCGGCGCTCGATGGCCTGCCGAGCGTCGTCTCGACGAAGCAACTCGGTCCACGCCACCTGCAGGTCATCGTCGACGATGCCGGGTCGGCGACGCCGACCGTGATGGATGCGATCGCCGAGCGCGGCGGTGACGTCGAGAGCGCCCGGGAATACCGGCCCACGTTCGACGAGATCTTCGCCGAGCTCGTCGAGCGGGACCGCGACGCGCGCGGTGAGCGGACCGACGGTGAGGCGGTGGCCCGATGAAGGGCCTGATCGCCGTCCCCGTTCGCCTCTTCGCGTTCCTCGGCAAGGAACTCGTCGAGACGATCCGCCGCCCGGGCGCCCTGTTCAGCCTCGTCCTGGGCCCGTTCCTGATCATGGCCATCTTCGGCTTCGGCTACGACGGCTATCGCAACCCGCTCCGGACGGTCGTCGTGGCCCCGCCCGAGACGGGGCTGCCCCAGAACGCTTCGGACTACGCGGATATCGCCGGCGACGCCCTCGTTGTGACCGAAGTGACCGCGGACCAGGCGAAGGCCGAGCAGCAACTGGCGAACCAGCAGGTCGAGGTGCTGGTCATCGCACCGGGGGACTCCGAGGAGCGCTTCCGGAACGGCGAGCAGTCGGTCATCGCCGTCGAGGTCAACATCGTCGACCCCGTAGAGGCTGCTTACGCGGCGTTCGTCGTGCAATTGCTTGCGACCGAGGTGAACCGCGAGATCATCGAACGGGTCGCCGAGCAGGGTCAGAGCTACGCGGTCGCGGCCGGAGATGAGGAACTCTCGGGGCAGGTTCCGCCCGAGATCGTCGCCTCGCCGACGCGGACCGAGCTGATCAACATCGCGCCGCTCACGCCAGGCGTCGTCGCCTTCTTCGGTCCCGCCGTCCTCGCGCTGATCCTCCAGCACCTGGCCGTGACGCTGACCGCGATGTCGCTGGTCCGCGAACGGACGAGCGGCGTGCTCGAGCTGTTCCGGATCTCGCCGATCAGCTCGGCGGAGATCATCGCCGGCAAGGTCCTCGCGTACGGCGTCCTCGGGGCGGCGATCGCGGCGATCAGCCTGGCGCTGCTCATTCTCGCCTTCAACATCCCGGTGCTCGGGACCTGGGCGATGGTCGCCGCGGTGGTCGGACTGCTGCTGCTCGCGTCGATCGGGCTCGGCCTTGTCGTCGCGGTTGTCTCCGATTCGGAACGCCAGGTCGTCCAGCTGTCATCGTGATCCTGCTCGCGTCGGTGTTCTTCAGCGGGTTGTGCTCCCGCCGAGGAGTTGAACGTGCTGGTCCAGGCGATCGCGTTCCTGCTTCTTGTTACGCACGCGATCCGGTCGTCCAGGACGTCATGCTCCGCGTTCGACGCTCGACGTGTGGGAGATTGGTGCGCTCGGCGTCGCGGTGCGACGCTCTTCATATCCTGGGCCGCCCTCCGGCGATTGATGACGTGCGCCTGAGGGCGCGTCGGCCTAGCTTCGACGCTGTAGCGGCTCTACCCTGGCTGTCCGGGGGCCGCCTTCACGGGCCGGCTGCGGCGCCTCGTCCTCCAGGCGGAGCGGGGCCCGCGTCGGACTCTCCCAGCCGGCCTGACCGCCACGGCGCGGGGACGGTTTTTCCGGCGGCATCGTCGATCGCGCGCAGGTAGAGCTTGTAGCCATCGTCATGCGCTTCGCGGAGAATCGTCGATGAGGACGCACGGATTGCGTCGTGGTCCGACGTGTGAACCCGGTCGACGAGGAAGGCAAGGTTCTCGACGTCGTCGCCGAAGAAGCCATCGATCCGGTCGCGCTGATCTCCGGGAGTGCATCGCTCGCCGGCGAGAACCGGTGTCCGCAGGCCATCGCCTCGATGCCGCCAGCTCGAACGGCTCGGGCCAGGTCCCGGGCATGAGCATCGCTGGTGCGCCGACGACCTGGTCGCGCTCCTGCCGTCAACTCGTCGAGGTCCTCGACGAACGAGCCGGCGTCGCGTAGCGCGGAAGAAAGACCTGTTCGAAGTACTGACCTCGTTGGGGACGACCGGTCGCTTGGCAATCACTCTTAGTTCCCCCCGGTGAGGTGCGCGACCTCGATCGCATCGAGGATCCCCTTCTCCGGCGCGATCCGCCCGAGGAACACGAGCTCGTCGTTGTGGTGCGTCGGGACCGGTGCGCGGCGAGGTCGAGCCCGTTGTGCACGATGCCGGCCCAACGGACGGTCGGATGCGTCGCGGCGTGGCTGCGGCTGATGGCGATCAGGCCAGGTGTCCCCTTGAGCAGGGTCGCCGCCCACGGCAGGTCGAGCCGGCCGTGGAACGTGGACAGGACCGGGGTCGGGCTCTGGACAGCAAGGACGGCGCTCGCCCATTCGAGATGCGAATGGATCACATCGAAGTCGGAGGCGCGGTCGAGGACGGCCCGAATGGTCGCGTAGAACCACGGCGACGCATCGCCGCTATAGCCGTCCGCCCGCAGGGGAACGGGCCACCGTCGGGACGAGCCGGCCGGGGACCGCGGAATCGCCGCTGGCGAAGGTCGTGACGTCGTGGCCGCGTGCGAGCAGCTCATCGACCAGCGCGGCCACGATCCGCTCCGTGCCACCGTAGCCGTGCGGCGGCACGGGTTCCGATGGTGGGGCGACCTGGGCAATCCGGAGGCGACGGGTCATGGCTGGGGTCCGCGATGCGACGCTGCCACCTTACACCCGCCCTCCGGACCTGGCCCGGACAGGCGGTTAGAGGGCGACAGGGTCGACTTTCTCGGGGTCGAGGCCGAGCTCGCGGATCGCCTTGCTCGCGACCTTGGATTCGAGCGCCCCGCACCGGACGAGGCCCACCAGCTGTCGCGGCGGCGATCTGCGGTGGGTCGATCTCGAACAACGCACGCAGGTTCTCGCGCGGTCGCTCCGCCCGAAGCCGTCGGTGCCGAGCGACACGTAGTACGGCGGCAGCCAGCGCGCGACCATGTCGGGAAGCGCCTTCAGCCAGTCCGTGGCCGCCACGATCGGACCGCCTTCGTGCGGCAGAACCTGGCTGACATACGGCACGCGCGGCTGGCGGGCATCCGGATGGAGCCGGTTCCAGCGCTCCGCCTCGAGGGCGTCCTTGCGCAGGAGCTGGAACGACGGCGCGCTGTAGATCTCGGCCGCGACGCCGACTTCTCGGCGAGCAGATCGCGCGCCGCGATCACCTGCTGGAGGATCGAGCCGAGCCGACCAGGCGCGCAGCCTGCGCGCCCTTGCCGACATCGGGCGCAGCGGCGTAGCGGTAGCAGCCCGCGGAGGATCCCGGCCCGGATGTCGTCGCCCTCGGGCAGCGGCGGCTGGACGTAGTTCTCGTTGTGGATCGTGACGTAGTAGAAGACGTCCTCGCCCTTGCCGTACATCCGCTCGACGCCGTCGCGGACGATCGCCGCGAGCTCGTATGCGAACGCCGGGTCGTAGGCCTGGATGTTCGGGATTGTCGAGGCGTGGACGTGGGTATGGCCGTCGTCGTGCTGCAGGCCCTCGCCGGTGAGCGTCGTCCGGCCGGCCGTCGCGCCCATCAGGAAGCCGCGTCCCCGCGCGTCCCCGAACGCCCACATCTGGTCGCCGGTCCGCTGGAACCCGAACATCGAGTAGAAGATGTAGAACGGAACCATCGGCATGCCGTGCGTCGAGTACGACGTCCCGGCGGCCTGGAAGCTGGCCATCGAGCCGGCCTCGGTGATGCCCTCCTCAGAACCTGGCCGTCGGTCGCCTCGCGGTAGGACAGCACGAGATCCGAGTCGACCGGCTCGTAGCGCTGGCCGAGCGCCGAGTAGATGCCGACCTCCTTGAACAGCGGGTCCATGCCGAAGGTCCGCGCCTCGTCCGGGATGATCGGCACGATGTGTTTCCCGAGTTCCTTGTCGCGGATGAGGTTGCGCAGGATCCGGCTGAAGACCATCGTCGTCGAGACGGGCGTCTGGCTGCCGGCGGCGAACTCCTGGTCGACCTCCTGGCCGGGCTTCGGGAGCGGCGTCGAGCGGACGATCCGTTTCGGGAGCGGCCCGCCGAGCGCCCGGCGGCGCTCCATCAGGTACTCGACCTCCTCGGACTTCGGGCCGGGGTGGTAGTACGGGGCGTCCTTGAGCTTCTCGTCCGGGATCGGCAGCTCGAGCCGGTCGCGGAAGATCTTCAGCTCGGCCTCGGACAGCTTCTTGGCCTGGTGGGTGATATTGCGGGCCTCGACCCCCGGGCCGAGTGTCCAGCCCTTGACCGTCTTGACCAGGATCGCCGTTGGCGCGCCGGTGTGCTCGACGGCAGCCTTGTACGCGGCATAGACCTTGCGGTAGTCATGGCCGCCTCGACGCAGCTTGGCCAGGTCGTCGTCGGAGAGATGCTCGACGAGCTTGCGCAGACGCGGGTCCGGCCCGAAGAAGTGCTCGCGGATGTACGCCCCGCCGGCCACCGAGTACTTCTGGAACTCGCCGTCGAGGGTGTCGTTCATCTTCTGGACGAGCACGCCGTCGACGTCACGGGCGAGCAGGTCGTCCGACTCCCGGGCCCAGATGACCTTGATGACGTTCCAGCCGGCGCCGCGGAACGCGGATTCGAGCTCCTGGATGATCTTGCCGTTCCCGCGCACCGGGCCGTCGAGGCGCTGCAGGTGCAGTTCGACGACGAAGGTCAGGTTGTCGAGGCCCTCGCGCGCAGCGACATGGAGTGCGCCGAGTGCTCCGGCTCGTCGGTCTCGCCGTCACCGACGAAGGCCCAGACGCGCGAGCCAGTCGTGTCGAGGATGCCGCGGTTCTGGAGGTAGCGGTTGAACCGCGCCTGGTAGATCGAGCTGATCGGCCCAAGACCCATCGAGACCGTCGGGGACACCCGAGAAGTCGGGCATGAGCCGTGGGTGCGGGTAGGAGCTCAGGCCGGCCTGGCCGGGGACGGACTCGCGCCGGAAGTGGTCGAGCTGATCCTCGCTGAGCCGTCCCTCGAGGAACGCCCGGGCGTAGATCCCGGGCGCCGCGTGGCCCTGGTAGAAGATCTGGTCGCCCGGCTTGCCGTCGTCCTTGCCCCGGAAGAAGTGGTTGAAGCCAACCTCGTACAGGCTGGCCGCCGAGGCATACGTCGCGAGGTGCCCGCCGATCCCCGAGAACTGACTGTTCGCGCGGAGCACCATCGCCGCCGCGTTCCAGCGGATGAGCCGGCGGATGCGTCGCTCGATTGCCTCATCGCCAGGAAAGAACGGCTCCTGCTCGGGGCTGATCGTGTTGATGTAGCGGGTCTGGGTGAGCGGCGGCAACCCGATCTGGAGCTGGCGGGCGCGCTTCAGCAGCTTGTAGACGAGGAACCGCGCACGGGTCTCGCCGGACTGCTCGACGACCTGGTCGAGCGATTCCATCCAGTCCTGGGTTTCGTCTGGGTCAATGTCCGGCAGCTGGTGCTTGAACTCGTCGAAGTACATGGGAAACGGACCGCTCCGCATCGGGCGCAAATGGGTGACGCCATGAGCGTAGCCCATCTCGTGACTGGGTGGTGAGGTTCGAGTCTCCGGCGGCGTTTGTTATGCCGGTGAAACGGTTCTGCAATGTCAGCGGGCCACGCCGGCACCACGGCTCGCCAAGGATGGGGGCCGCAACCCCGGCCGCACCGGCCGATCCGTTCGCGGACTGGCCGCCCAGGCGGTCGACTGAAGGAGGCTCAAACCAATGACCGAGGACAACGACCACGACATCGTCGTCGTCGAGGACTCCGGCTCGAGCGCCGGCATGATTCTCGGCGTCCTCGCGGTGATCATCGTGCTCGCCGGGCTGTGGTACTTCGCGATGGGGCCCGGCTCTTCGGGTGGCGGGACCACGACCCAGGAGGTCAACCCGGACGTGAACATCGAAGTGCCGGCCGAACCGGCGGCATCGGCTCCTTCGTGATCCGCTGCACCACCTCGGTGACGCGCCTGCTGACGTCGGGCCCGTCGTCCGTCACCATGAACGTCCGTAGCGGAGGTAAGGCGTGAGCACCCAACCGCTGGTCCTCGTCGCCGATGACGAACCTCGCATCACCAAGCTCGTCTCGATCGCCCTCGGCGAGGAGGGATTCCGCGTCGTCACCGCCAATGGCGGTGAGGAGGCGCTCCTGAAGGCCGAGGAAGTCCGACCGGACATCGTCCTGCTCGACATCGTCATGCCCGATCTCGACGGCATCGAGGTCATGCGCCAGTTGCGCGAGCGACGCCCCGTCGCCGTGATCCTGCTGACCGCGAAGGGCTCGACCGCCGACAAGGCAAAGGGCCTCGACCTCGGCGCCGACGACTACATCGCCAAGCCGTTCCACCCCGACGAGCTCGCCGCCCGCGTTCGCGCGGTCCTGCGTCGCTCGTCCGGCGCCCAGCCGGGAGCCGGTGTCGTCAAGTTCGACGACGTGGAGATCGACCTGGAGCGGCGCATGGTCACGCGAAGCGGGGAGCTCGTCCAGCTGTCCCGCACCGAGTGGCTGCTGCTCCAGCACCTGGCCGCGAACGCAGGCAAGGTCGTGCTCCACACCGAGCTCCTGACCAAGGTCTGGGGCCCGGAATACCGGGACGACCTGCAGTACCTCCGCGTATGGGTCTCGCGGGTGCGCCGCAAGCTCGGCGCTGCCCCGGGCGAACCGGGCCGGATCCGGACATTCCAGGGCATCGGGTATCTCCTCGACGTGGAGCCGCCCGCCACCCCAGCCGAAATCGAAGTGGAAGCCCCGGTCGACGAGCGCGCCGCGCTGATCGGCTAGGTCCAGATCGGTTGAACGTTCCGCGGGCCGCCGGCATTCGCCGGCGGCCCGTCTGCGTGCCCGGCGGCCGCGGCCGTTCAGCGGCCGCCCAGCCCGCTCCGCCGCCGCCCAGCCGCCGCTCCAGGCCAGTTCGGGTCGGCTGCTCGCCCAGCGAGCGTTGCGGGCCTCGCTTGGCACGCCCAGCGTGCAGTCTACAGGTCACGCGACTCGAGAGGTCGCGGCCGGCACGCCTCCCGTGCCACCTCGGGTTGCGACCGCGGGCTGCACGCCTGCCGTTCCACCGTCACGGTTCGACTCGCCGGGCAGCACGCTTGACGTGCCACCTCACGGTTGCGACCGCCGGGCGACGCCTGCCGTGCAGTGGGCGGTAAGCGACGGATGATCGGGCCTTGGCATGCTCCGTGCGTATGCCGGCCCGAACTGAACCTGCCCTTCACGCTCGCCGCCTTGCCCGAAAGCTGAGGCTCGAGCCGGGAACTCGCCTGATGGCGCGTCCGATGCGGGCATCAGCCAGCGCACGGCGGCGAAGCGGCGGACATGTCCGAGCCAGATTCGAGCCGCATCGAGCGCGGTGAGCTCCGTGACCTCACCTTCGACCAGGCCGTACGAGGGGCCGCCGCGGTCGGATTGGCCTCGTGGTCAAGAACATACCCGGACGGCGATCCGGCGCGCGACGCCGCGCACCTTGCGTTGTGGAGCGGTTCCGACGGAGACTCCCGACGGCCACCGCGTGGCGCACCGAAGTACCGATGCCGATCCCAGGCGATCGACGAGCGTGGGACGCGGTGGCTATCGCTCCCGGCAGTCGCGCAGGGTCGTGAGATGCGAGACCCGTCTCAACGACGTCCAGGCGATCGAGCGGAGGCTCGCGCTCAAGCAGCGCGACGGTCGACGTCGACATCGTGCTGCTCGTGGTCGTCCGATACGGCCGCCAACCGCCGCTTTCTCGTGCACTGCACCGCGAGCAGTTGCGAGGCGTTGCTCCCGCTCGACAGCCGCCAGGTGCTCGACGCGTTCCGCCGGGGCGAGCTCCCCGGGAAGAGCGGCATCGTCATCGTCTGAGCGAACCGGATACGCTCAGCGCGTGCAGCGCTACGACCCGACCACGGCGCTCATCGTCGTGGATGTCCAGAACGATTTTGCCGACCCGGCCGGTGGCCTGGCGGTGGCCGGGGGCGCAAGGATCGTTCCGAGGATCAACACTGAGATCGAGATGGCCAGGGAGGCGGGCGCGAGCGTCTTCTATACCCAGGACTGGCACCCGGAGTCGACGCCGCACTTCGCGAAGGACGGCGGGATCTGGCCGGTCCACTGCGTCGCAGACACATGGGGTGCCGAGCTCCACCCCGACCTCGTGGTCGACGGGCCGATCGTTCGCAAGGGCGCCAACGGCGAGGATGGCTACTCGGGCTTCACGATGCGCGACGCGACGACGGGCGAGACGAAGCCGACCGAGCTCGAGGGCCTTGTCCGGGACCGCGGCGTCACGCGCCTCTTCGTGTGCGGCCTGGCCACTGACTACTGCGTCAACGCGACGGCTATCGACGCGCGGCGTCTCGGGTTCGAGACATCCGTGCTGGCCCACCTCTGCATGCCGGTCAACCTCCGGGCCGGCGACGACCAGCGGGCCATCGAACAGATGCAGTCAGCCGGCGTCGACGTCGTCGGTCCTTCTTCCTGACCGCGTGCAGCTCCATCTCGTCGACGCAACGTACGAGCTGTTCCGGGCGCACTACGCGCCGCGCCCGCCGGTTGTCGGCCGCGACGGGGTCGTCCTGAGCGGGGTCAGCGGGCTCGCGGAGCAGCTCCTCTTCCTGCTCCGCGAGGAGGGTGCCACGCACGTCGGCTGCGCTACGGACCGTGTCATCGAATCGTTTCGCAATGACCTCTTCCCTGGCTACAAGTCGTCGGTCGGGATGCCTGCGGACCTGCTCGACCAGTTCCCGATCGCCGAGGCCGCCGTCGAGGCGCTCGGGATTGCGCTGTGGCCGATGGTCGAGTTCGAGGCGGACGACGCCATTGCCGCCGCCGCGACCCGCTGGGCCGAGAACGAGGTCGTCGACAGGATCGTGATCTGCACTCCGGACAAGGACATGGCCCAGCTCGTGCGCGACGAGCGGATCGTGCTTTGGGATCGGCGCCGCCAGGTCGTGTACGACGAGCCCGGCGTGCTGAACAAGTGGGGCGTCAGCCCCGCCTCGATCCCCGACTGGCTGGCGCTCGTCGGGGACAGCGCGGACGGGTTCCCGGGCCTGCCCGGCTGGGGCGCAAAGTCAGCAGCGGCCGTCCTGAGGCGGTACGGCCACCTCGAGATGATTCCTCGGCGCGGGAGCGAATGGGACGTGCCGAGTCTCCGGGGAGTGGTGACGCTCGCCGCCACGCTCAGCGAGCAGTGGGACGCCGCCCAGCTCTACCGCTCGCTCGCACTGCTCCGGACGGCCGACGACGGCGTCGACATTCCTCAGCAGCAGCCCGGCGAACTCCGCTGGGACGGCGCACCGAAGGAGCGCTGGCAGGCGTTCTGCGACGAGTGGGGGCTGCCGCGTCTCCGCGACCGCCCCCACCGCTGGCTCGATTAGGGCGCCACGCGCTGCCAGGAAGGCGCGGATCCGGTCGTCCACCCCGGACGGGTGATCTCGCCAGTCTCCACGTCGATGACGATGACCTGGTCGGCGTCTTCGCCCGCTGCCGGCGCGGCCGGCACCTCGATGATGCTCGTGCCGTCCGGCGACCAGGCCCAGCCTTGATAGCCGTTCGGGTTGATGAGGCCAACCTCGTGCTCCTCGTGCGTGGCCACATCGACGACCGTCACCGGACGGACGCCCGGATCGCCGTTCGGGTCGTTCAGCCACTTGCCGAACGCGACCCGCGTCCCATCGGGCGACCATGCCAGGTGCCCCTCGTCGACGATCGCGATTTGTGGTTCGAACCTCGACAGCCGCGTGAGGCCGCTTCCATCGACGTTCACGACGTACGCTCGGCCGCGATCGGGGTCCTCCGGCGGATGGAGCGAGAACGCGATCTGGCTCCCGTCCGGCGACCACTGTGGGCTCGCCAGCGTCGAGAAGGGCACGCTGGTCGTATCGGTGGTGAGCACTGCGATCTGCTCACCGCCGTTCAGGAGTCGGCGGTAAAGACCAAAGCCTTGCGGCCCGCTGCCGTACTCGAGGATCTCGTCGCCGGCCGGCGGTCGGAACAGGTCGGCGAGGTCGTTGTGCAGGCCCCCGACATTGGAGGAGTCGAGCATCGGGCTCGGCTTGGCTCCGGCGGTTGCCTCGTACGCCACGAGCTTCCCGGTCGACAGACCGGCAATGACGCGATGGCTGTCGGGGGTCCAGCCCAGATAGGTCGTGCCCAGGAGGCCGTCGGTCGCGACGACGACTGGATCTCCACCTCGCGGATCGCTGACGACGAGGTCGTTCACCGACAGGTAGGCGAGGCGCGTGCCGTCCGGCGACATGATGGGCAGTCGATTACCGCTGCCGGCGACGATGATCGACGACGTGCCGTCCACGGGATTGCCGGCGCGGATCGCTCCGGTCTCGTCGATGAACACGATCTGTCCATTGGCCGCGAGGCCGAATGGGGCGGGCACGCGCTGGCGGCTACCCGCGATGAGGAGGGCGCCGACGACCAGGCCGACGATGAGCAACAGGACGGCGATGGCCGCGCGAATCGGAATGCGTGGCGTCACCGCCAATCGGTTCGTGAGAGCGGACACTGGGAGCCACCTTTCGGGGAACGTCCAGCCGGGTCGCTGCCGCGTGCGGTCGACCTGGCCGAGGATGTCGTCGAAGTACTCGGGGGCGCGCGTGGGCGCGAGCGAGTCGAGGATCACCGGCAGGCGGCGTTCGAACCGATCGTTCGCGCTCATGCGATCTGCCCTCCGGGAACCGGTTCGGGCTTTTCGAGCCCGGCGTCCTCGAGCGTCACCCGCATCGCACGGAGCGACCGGTGCAGCCGGGACTTCACGGTTCCCAGGGGGATCCGCAGCGCGACGGCGACGTCGGGCAGCGGCATCCCGAGGTAGTAGTGCAGGACGACGACGGCGCGCCACTCCGGCGTCAGCTGGCGCAGTGCGCTGTCGACGAGCTCGCGCTCGGCAACGTCAGCCGTCGAATCGCCGACGGACGGCATCGCCAGAGGCGTGAGCTCGACTTCGATGGAACGGCGGCGGCGACGTCTCGCCACGTCGAGACAGGCGTTCACGGTCAGGCGATGGAGCCAGGCGTCGAACCGTTCCGGGTCGCGCAACCCGGGCAGGTCCTTCCAGGCCCGCACCATCGCGTCCTGAACGGCGTCCCGCGCGAGCTCGCCGTCCCGGAGGATGAGTCGGGCGGCCGAGTCCAGCCGCGCGACGGCCACGCCAGCCAGCAGCGCGAAGGCGTCCTTGTCGCCCCGCTGAGCCCGACTGACGAGGTCACGCTGGTCCACGGTCGCTCCAGTGTGGCGCGGCCACATGGTCGCGCTCGGATGCTAATGGCGCAGCGACCCGCCAAAAGGTTCCCGGCGTGCTCAGGCGGCTTCCCCCGCTCCAGGTGGCGAGCACTGCAGCGATTACTTCTTCAGACCGCTCGCCGCAGAGAGCAGTCCCGAGGCTGCGCCTTCATCCTGCTCGCGGTGAGCGAGCACATTGGGGAACGCTGCCGCCCCGAACCTCCGGAGTGCTCGCCCAGCGAACAGCCCAAGGCCGGGCACGGCCGCGACGCGCGGAATGCCTAGCGAACCAGGTCCAGGATCGCCGTGTGGTGGGCCGGCGGGGCGGCAATCAGGCCGATCGAGCGGGTTCCGCGCCCGATGTCGAACCACGGGCCGCCGTCCATTGCACTGACGCGGGCACCGCTGCGCTCGGCGATCAGCCCGGCTGCGGCGATATCCCAGTTCGACAGGCCGCCCTCCTGGACGAATGCATCGAACCGTCCGCCGGCGGTGTACGCGATCGCGAGTGCCGCCGAACCCATCGTCCGCCCGACACGAATCTGCTTACGGGTCTGGCGCATCCGGGTCGCGAGCCGCCGCCCGCCGAGCGCAAGGTGCACCACGAAGTCGGTCAGCTTCTCCTTCTCCGAAACCAGCACGACGCGGCCATTCAGCTTCGCAGGGCCGTCGGCGTGCGCCGCGTACGTCTCGCCGCGGGAGGGATCGTGCACGACGCCCACAGCGGGTCGCCCATCCACCGCCAGCCCGATCGAGACGCAGAAGAACGGGATGCCGTTGGCGTAGTTGATCGTCCCGTCGACCGGGTCGACGATCCACGTCCTGCCCTGGCCTGACGACGGCGCCTCCCCGGCGATCGCCACGTGCTCGCCGCTCTCCTCGGCCAGGATGCCGTCGTCCGGGAAGCGCGCCCGGATCGCCTCGATGATCAGCTCCTCCGATAGGTGGTCCACTTCGGTCACGACGTCGCGGGCGCTCTTGTAGTCGATGCGCTCGACCCGTTCGTAGCGCTCCATCAGCAGCTCGCCGGCGCGCGCGGCCAGCGCCTCGGCAAAGGCAAGCTCGTCCGCGAACGCGGAGGGTGGCCGGATGGTGGGCTCGGCCATGGTCACGGGGCGCTGCATTCGACGGCCAGCTCGCGCGGCTCCGCCCCGAACTCGGTGAGCTCGCGGGTGAACGAGCGCGTCTCGCCGGGCTCGATGCGCGGGCTCTGGACGATCGCGGCCGCGCCATTGCTCCTCGGCAATTCATCGGTGACGCGGCAGGTCGTCTGGCCCGCCGAGGTGCCCGAGTTCGTCACCGCGAACGTGACGGCAAGCCCGTCAGTGGCCGGTGTGACGCTCCCGATCTCGGCTTCGAATGGACCGACACCACTCAGCGCGAAGCGACCGAGAACCGCGAGCACGATGACCGCAAGCAGCACGCCGAGGAACGCCGTTCCGTGGACCTGCGAGCTGGACGAATCGCGCAGGCCAAGCGGGTTGCACTCTTCGCAGAGGCCACGATCGATCGCGGTCGGCCGGCCGCAGCGAACGCACGGATGGGTCGGCGCCACGGGCGCGGGAGATGGGAGGGACGCCGGGTCGGAGGCCATCGACTCGATGGTGCCACGATCGGCCGACGAGGGCGTTACCAGCGGCGGGCGGCCTCGACGAGCGCGTCGACGTCGGCGGTGTCGCGGGCGAGGACGATCGCGCCGTCGGCCCCGGCCTCCGCCCAGCGTTCGCACGCCCCCCGCGGATCGCGAACCCACTCGGTGTCTGCGACCGCTTCTTCAGCGAGCCAGTTCGCCCCTTGAAACCCGCACAGGACAAGCTGGTCGTCGCGCGGCCGCCCTTCCGTCTCCAGCGTCTCGAGGTAGAGCGGCAGGTTCGCGGTGAAGGTCTCATCGAATGGTGTCCACCCATCGCCGATCCGGGCGGCGAGCCGGGCTCCATTGGGCGTTTCTCCGCCGATCACGATTCGCGGCGCGGGATCCGGAATGGGAAACGCAGTGGCCTGCTGCAGTGGGTACAGGTCCGATGCGCGGCTCACCGGACCACCAGTCCACAGGGCACGGATCGTCGCGACCGCCTCCTCCAGGTGGCGAACGCGTTCCGGGGCCGCAGGGAACCGGATGCCGTAGGCAGCGTGCTCTCGCGGCGCGCCGCCGATTCCCATCCCCAGGATCAAACGTCCCTGACTCGCGATCTGGAGGGTGGCGGCCATCCGGGCGAGAACCGCCGGGTGACGGTTCATGACGTTCGCAACGAATGGCGCGACGGTCACTCGTCGGGTCCGGGCCGCGGCCATCGAAAGGATCGTCCAGGACTCCACGACCGGGACCGTGAGGTCGCCGCGGCCCATGAAGTGATCCCAGCACCACAGTCCGGCATAGCCGGCCTCGTCCAGGCGCGCCGCGCTCTCGAGCCACCAGACGGGCTCCGCGCGGATCGCGCGGAGGTCGATGCCGATCGAGAACGAGGCTGGGTCGCGTGCGCCGCCGGACGGTGCGGGAACCGCGTCGCGCACGACGCCTACAGCCCGGTCTCGAACAGGCGGATGTCCTCAGGCGACGTCGCGTGGCCGTCTCCCCGCGTGTGCTCGAGCGCCGCCCGAGCTCCGAGCGCGTCAAGGTCGGCCGGGAAGCGCCCGATCATCTCCAGCACGACCGTCTGGATCCGCTCGGCGTTCTGGGCGAACACCTCGAGCACCGAACGCGCGTCGACCGCCTCGGTGCCCTCGATGACGCCTGCGTCGTAATCGGTGATCAGGGCGATGTTCACGACGGCCATCCCGAGCTCCCGACACAGGTATGCCTCGGGGTATTGGGTCATCGAGATCACTTCCCAGCCGGCGTCGCTGAACCACTTCGATTCCGACTTCGTCGAGAAGCGCGGGCCGTTGATGATCACGATCGTGCCGCGCTCGTGGACGTCGATTCCCTGGTCGCGGCACACCTCGAGCGCGATCCGGCGCAGCTCCGGGTCGTAGATGTCTGCCGACGACAGGTGGGTCACCACCGGCCCGTCGAAGAACGTGTCCACGCGGCCACGCGTCCGGTCCACGAACTGATCGCACAACACGAAGTCGCCGGGCTTGACGTGCGGCTGGAGCGAGCCCGCCGCGCAGGGCGAGATCACGGCCTTCACCCCGAGCGAGCGCATCGCCCACACGTTGGCCCGGTAGTTGATCCTGTGGGGCGGGATCGTGTGCCGCCTGCCATGCCGCGGCAGGAACGCGACGCGCCGACCGCTGACGGTCGCCAGGAAGAACGAATCGGAAGGCGGGCCGTAGGGCGTGTCGACCTTGACCTCGCGCACGTCGTCGAGCAGCGAGTAGAAACCTGATCCTCCGAAGACGCCGATCTCCGCCGTGTCGGTCACGCTTGCCTCCAATGCTTCCGCGATCGACCCAGATTCTAGGGGCGTCGGCTCCAGTACGATGGCCGGACATGGCGGAGCCCGAATCGAACCAGTCGTTCGAGACGCGACCGCAGCCGCGTGACCCGGACCCGGGCCGCCTCGCGACGATCGTCTTCGGGCTGATCATCATCGGGATAGGCGTGTGGTTCTTCTTCGATCGGACGCTCGGTTTCAACCTCCCCGAAGTCGACTGGGGCGGCCTGTGGCCGCTGATCCTCATCGCGATCGGGGCGTGGATCCTGCTCGGCGCCGGGAGGCGCAACCGCACCTGACGGCCGGGGCTCCGGCCGCGCCTCGCGTACCATCGCGGGCATGAACGCTGCAGGCTCACCATCCATCGCGCTCCCGCCCCAGATCCGCGACTTCATCGCGGCGCCACACTTCGGTTCGGTCGCGACGATTGATGCCGACGGCTCGCCTCGGCAGGCGATCGTCTGGTACCTGCTCGACGCCGACGAGCTCGTCGTGAACAGCCGCGTCGGCCGCCGCTGGCCGACGAACCTGCTCCGCGACCCGCGGGTCTACGTCGCGGTCTTCGACGAAGGGGACCCGCTCCGCTGGGTGGGCCTGCTGGCAACCGCCGAGCCCGTCGAGGACCAGCCACAGGCCCAGGCCGATATTGCCGCGATGGCGCGGCGCTACCACCACGACGACCCGGCGACCGCCGAGCGCAAGATCGGCGAATTCGAGAAGCAGCAGCGCATCAGCTTCCGCATCCGCGTCCGCGCGGTGCACCAGCATCTCGACTGACGTGCCGCGGGTCGTCGAGCTCGCCGGAGGCGTCGGCGGGGCGAAGCTGGCGGACGGCCTGCAGGCGGTCGTGGGGGCAGACCTGACCGTCATTGTCAACACCGGCGACGACCTCGAACGCCACGGCCTCCAGATCTGGCCGGATCACGACACCGTCGCCTACACGCTGGCCGGCCTCGACGACGAGGAGCGCGGCTGGGGGCTCGCGGGCGAGAGCTGGACGGTGATCGAGACGCTCGCCGCCCGAGGCGAGGACGCATGGTTCCGGCTCGGCGACCGCGACCTTGCCACCCATATCGTGCGCACCGAGCGGCTCCGCAATGGGGAGCGACCGACCGACGTGGCGCGGGCCCTGGCATCATCGCTCCGTGTCCCGGCCACGATCCTTCCGATGGCCGACGACGAGGTCCGCACGGAGGTCCGTACCTCCGACGGCTGGCTCGAGTTCCAGGAGTACTTCGTCCACCGCCGGCAGGCGCCGGATGTTCTCGAGGTACGCTTCCGCGGCATCGAAGCGGCGTGCATCACGCCCGAGGCCAGGGCCGCGATCGATGCGGCCGACGTCATCGTCATCGCGCCGTCGAACCCGATCGTCTCGACGGGGCCGATCCTCGCGCTGCCCGGCGTGCGTGAGGCGCTTGCCGCGGCGGCCAGCCGTGACACACCGATCGTGGCGGTCAGCGGCATCGTCGGGGGGCGGGCGTTGCGCGGCCCGGCAGACCGGATGCTCGCCTCGCTCGGACACGAGCCGAGCGCGCTGGGAGTCGCCCGAATCTACGCGGGGCTCGCGGATCGCTTCGTGCTGGATACGGTGGACCGCGAGCTGGCCGCGGAGATCGGGACGCTCGGCATGCGGACCCGGATCACGGACACCGTGATGGCCGACGACGCGGCCCGCGCCCGGCTTGCTGCCGAGGTCCTCGAGTTCGCGGTCGCGGCATGAAGGACCGCGTCGTCGCCGTCATCCCGGTCGGGCACCTCGAGCGCGCGAAGTCACGGCTCGGTGGAGGTGCTCGACGCCGAGGAGCGCCGGGACCTGGTGATCGGGCTCCTCGAGCGCACCCTCGCGGCCACGCTCGGGACGCCCGGGATCGCCGAGACGATCGTCGTGACGCCCGACGACGAGGTCGCATCGCTCGCTGACGCGGCCGGTGCCCGCGTCATCCGCCAGGCGGATCGCGGCCTCAACCACGGGCTCACCGTGGCCCGGTCCGCGGCGCTCGATGGCGGCGCGACGGCCCTGCTCGTGCTGCCCGCCGATCTTCCCGCCGTGTCGCCCGCGGCCGTGTCCGACCTGCTCGGCGTCCTCGCGAGGACGCCGCCGCTGGTCGCGATCGTCCCCGACCGCCACGGGCGCGGCACGAACAGCCTCCTGCTCGCTCCGCCGGACGTGATCGACTTCGCATTCGGCGGCGACAGCCGGGTGGCGCACGGGCACGCCGCCGCCGCGGCCTCGACGCAGGTGGTCGAGCTCGACGGTCCCCTGTCGCTCGACATCGACACACCCGAGGACCTGCTTCTCGTGCAGGCCGGCGAGCTGGGTGCACGCGATGACGAATGAGACCGGCAGGGTCGCGATCGCGGCCCTCGACGGGATCCCGGAAGTCGACACGGGTCACGACCTCGGGGCGCTGATCGGCGAGGCGCTCGACGCGACACCCGGACCTCCTGCCGCTCACGGACGCGGACGTCCTGGTCGTCACCCAGAAGGTCGTCTCGAAGGCCGAGGGGGCGGTGGTCGACCTGACCACAGTCCAGCCCCGCCAGGAGGCCGTGGCCTTCGCCGAGCGCTTCGGCCGCGACGCGCGTCAGGTCGAGGTCGTCATGCGCGAGGCGCGCCGGATCGTCCGGATGGACCGGGGCGTCCTCATCACCGAGACCCGCCACGGCTTCGTGTGCGCGAACGGCGGCATCGACGCCTCGAACGTCGGGCCGGGTTCCGGCTCGCTCGTCACCCTGTTGCCGGAGGATCCCGATGCGTCGGCCGGCCGCATCCGCGCGGCGATCCGCGATCGCTTCGGCGTCGACGTCCCCGTCATCGTGTCGGACTCGTTCGGCCGGCCGTGGCGCTGGGGCATCGTTGACGTGGCCCTCGGCGTGTCCGGCATGCATCCGCTCGACGACCTGCGCGGCACGCCCGATCACGACGGCCGCGTCATGCAGTCCACGGTGCGGGCCGTCGCCGACGAGATCGCCTCGGCGGCCGAGCTGGCCCTGGGCAAGTCGGCGGGGCGACCCGTCGCCATGGTCCGTGGCGCCGCCTTCGTGCGTGGCGAGGGCTCGATCCGCGAACTCCTGATGCCCGCGGAGAACGACCTCTTCCGCTGAGCGGCGGACCGGGTAGCATCGCGGCCGTGAAGCTCGGCCTCCAGATTCGTTCCTTCACGTGGCCGGGCGGGCCAGCGGCGATCGCCGAGAACCTGGGCCGTATCGTGCGCACCGCCGATGACGTCGGGTTCGATTCCATCTGGCTGATGGACCACTTCATCCAGATCAGAGGCGTCGGCAAGCCGCACGAACCGATGCTCGAGGGCTGGACGACGCTGGGCTGGATCGCGGCCAACACGAGCCGAGCACGCCTCGGGCTGCTCGTGGGCGGCGTTCCATACCGCTCCCCTGCCGTCTGGGTCAAGGCGGCGACGGCACTGGACGTGCTGTCCGGCGGCCGGGCCTGGCTCGGGATCGGCGCAGCCTGGAACCAGGAGGAGGCCGAGAACCTTGGCATCCCGTTCCCGCCGCTCGTCGAGCGGTTCGAGCTGCTCGAGGAGACGCTGGCAATCGCCCACGAGATGTGGAGCGGCGAGCACGGCAGCGAGGACCGGTTCGAGGGCCGTCACTTCCGGGCGACGCGGCTGCTGAACTCCCCGCAATCGCTGTCGCGGCCGCGGATCCCGATCATGATCGGCGGCGGCGGGGAACGGAAGACGCTCCGGCTCGTGGCGCGCTACGCGGATGCGACGAACGTGTTCGGTGCCCCCGAGGCGATCGCCCGCAAGTACCGCGTGCTCGAGCAGCATTGCGCGGACATCGGCCGCAACTTCGAGGAGATCGAGCGGACGACGCTCCAGTCGGTCGCAATCTCGGAGAACGGCAGCCCCGGAACGGAGACGCCGGCACGGGTCGTCGACCACTTCGGCGAGCTCAATGACGCCGGCGCGCAGCACGTGATCTTCAATGTGCGGAGCGTCCACGAGCCCGGCGTGCTGGAGCTGATCGGCCGCGACGTGATCCCGCATCTGCGACCGCTCTGATACCCCCAGGGGGTATCAGCCTCTGCTACGATGGATGCTGAATGACCGACGAAAAGACAACCGATCAGTCCGCCGGCAACGGGCAGGCATCGAAGGACGACGATCCGTTTGCCGGGATCACCCTCGACTGGCTCGGCGGGGAATCGGCGGACTCGCCGTTCGCGACCCCCGTGGCGGCCGTCCCCACGCGGCCCGGCGAACCGAACGAGACCGACCATGACGACGGTCGGACGGAATCGCACATGGTCATCGTGGGATCGGGTCCGGCAGGGCTGACCGCAGCGATCTACGCCGCGCGCGCGAACCTGAAACCGATCGTCCTCGCCGGTTCGGCCCCGGGCGGCCAGCTGATGCTCACGAGCGACGTCGAGAACTACCCGGGCTTCCCGGACGGCGTCCAGGGGCCCGAGCTGATGAACAAGATGCGCGATCAGGCGACCCGCTTCGGCACGCGCATGGTCGACGTCGACGTGGACAGGGTCGATCTCGGCCAGCGCCCCTTCCGCCTGTGGGCCCGCGGCACGGAGTATCGCGCTGATTCGGTGGTCGTCGCCACCGGCGCGTCGGCGCTGTGGCTCGGGCTCGAGAGCGAGACCCGTCTGCGGGGCCGCGGCGTGTCCGCCTGCGCGACCTGCGACGGGTTCTTCTTCCGCGACCGGGAGATCGCCGTGGTCGGCGGCGGCGACACCGCGTTCGAGGAGGCGACCTACCTGACGCGGTTCGCGACGAAGGTCCACCTGCTCCATCGCCGCGACTCCTTCCGGGCGTCGAAGATCATGATCGACCGCGCCCGCGAGAACCCGAAGATCGACATCCATCCGAACACCGCGGTCGATGAGGTGCTCGGTGACGCCAAGGTGGAAGGCCTGCGGCTCCGCGACACGGCGACCGGCGACACGACCCGGATGGACGTCCAGGGCCTGTTCGTCGCCATCGGCTACCGGCCCAACACCGAGGCGTTCCGTGACTGGCTCGAGGTCGGCGAGGATGGCTACCTGGTCGTCCACGACGAGACAAACTCGAAAATCGACGGGGTGTTCATCGCCGGCGATGTCCACGACCACAGGTATCGGCAGGCCGTGACCGCGGCCGCGGACGGCTGCAAGGCCGCGATCGACGCGGAGCGCTGGCTCGAGTCGCAGGGCATCGCAGAGGCTGCCACCTCGACCGCGTGGTGACGCCAGCGAAGCGACGACGCAACGATCTGGTCCAGCGGCTTGGCATCGAGCCGACGATCGCCGCGCGTCTCAAGGCAACGCTCGGGCCCGCGGTCGATGCTGCGACGGCGCGCTCGCCGGGGAACGTCACGGTGCTCGACGCCGGTTGCGGACGGACCTCGCCGCTGATCTCCTTCCGCGACCGGATCGACCGCTTCGTCGGCGTCGACATCCATGCCCCGCTGACGCCGCTCCCCTATCTCGACGAGTTCGCGACGGTCGACCTGTGTGGCGACGGCGACTCGTTTCCTGAAGGCTCGTTCGAGCTGATCCTCTCGAACTTCACCGTGGAGCATTTCGCCGACCCCGCTATCGCCCTCGCAAACCTGAACCACTGGCTGCGACCGGGCGGAACGCTCGTGATCACGACCGTGAACCGGCGCCACCCGTTCGTCGCGGCATACCTCGGCATCCCGGACGGGGCTCGGCGGCGAATCCAGCCGCTGATCAAGGCGACCGCCGCGGACGCCCACCCCCTCGTCGGGCGCTGCAATGATCCGGAGGCTGTGGCGGCGGCCCTGGCCGATGCCGGGTTCGATGAGATCGTGCTCGAGACCGTCGGCAACCTCGCACGGGCGTGGGGCCGGCGGCTGCCGACGTTCGCGCTTGGGCTGGCCGGGGACCTGATCGCGCAGGGCAGCTCCAGCCGCCGGTCGACGATCCTCGCGGCGGCCCGCAAGCCAGGCCCGTGACGGTCTCGTTTCCGTTCGGCGTCGGAACTCACCATGCCCCTGCGATGCGACTTCCCGGCATCAAGGCATGCTGGCGGGGGGTCCCGATCACCACCAACCACCGGGCGCCGGGCGCGACCCCGGATCCCAGGCGTCCTCGAGTGCTCCGACCAGAGCCGCAAATCGCCACCAGCGCAGGTTCGCGAGCTTCCCGTTCTCGAGCCGCGAGATGACCGATTGGTCGAGGCCGCACAGCCTTCCGAGGTGGCGCTGGCTCAGACCGGCACGACGCCTCGCCTCGCGAACCGACTCACCGATGGCGGCCATGCCCGCAAGGGACATGCTGGGGAAGTCCATCGAGCCGCGCCCAGCCTTCGGGAACGAGCGTGGCGTGTACATGGCGCAGTCGTACCCGACGGCGCTCAATCCGCACTTATCCGCCGATTACCGCCGAACCACCCGACCGAGCGATGCCGGGCCCCGGGATGCCCGGCCCCGGGATGCCAGACTCGGCGATGCCGGGAAGTTGCATCACGGGGAGAACCTGAGTTCCCGGCCCGGCCCCACGGCCAAGGGCCTCCCCGGCGGACTCTCAACTCCCGTGCTAGCGTCGGTCTGATGGAGATCAGGACCTGATGGCGTTCCCGCGTGGTCGCACGCGCGCCGCAACGGGCGGCGCCGCCGGCGGAGGCGGCGGGGGCCGGACCCGGACGATGGGCGGGGGCATGTGGGGCGGCCCCACGCAGGAGTTCGTCCCGGTGCCGCCCGAGCGGCGGAGCGCGACGATCCGCCGGATTCTCGCCTTCTTCCGTCCGTATCGGGCCTACGTCCTCGTCGTCCTCGTCGCGATCCTGCTGACCAGCCTGATCGGCCTCGTGAACCCGCTGTTGCTCGGCGTCCTCCTCGACGAGGTCATCATCGGCGGCAACTACGACAAGCTGAACCTGTACGTCGGGCTGATGATCGCGCTGCCCATCCTCACCGGGCTGATCGGCGTCGGACAGAGCTACCTCAACAACGTCATCGGCCAGAACGTCATGCAGGACCTGCGGGGGGCGCTCTACGCGCACCTCCAGAGCATGCCGCTGCGCTTCTTCACCGAGACGCGGACCGGCGAGATCCAGAGTCGCCTGGCCAACGACGTTGGCGGCGTGCAATCCGTCGTCACGGACACGGCGAGCTCGATCACGAGCAACCTCGCGATCGCGGTCAGCACGATCGTCGCTATGTTCCTGCTGAGCTGGCAGCTGGCCCTGCTGTCACTCGGACTGCTGCCATTCTTCATGTACCTCACCTACCGCGTCGGCAAGGTCCGCCGGGAGGTTTCGACGGAGACCCAGAAATCCCTCGCCGAGCTCAGCGCGACGACCGAGGAGACCCTCAGCGTATCGGGCATGCTGCTGTCCAAGACGTTCGGCCAGCAGGAGAACTCGATCGCGAAGTTCCGCGCGATCAACCAGAACCTCGCCCGGCTCCAGATCAGGCAGGCGATGGTCGGACGCTGGTTCTTCATGATCATCGGGACGATCTTCAGCATCATGCCGGCGTTCGTGTATTGGCTCGCCGGCACGCTCGCCGCGAACGGCGATCCCTCGGCGCCGACCGCCGGCGCGATCGTCGCGTTCACGACGCTCCAGAGCCGCCTGTTCTTTCCCCTCGGCCAGCTGCTCAATGTGCAGGTCGAGATCCAGGGCTCGCTGGCCCTGTTCGACCGGATCTTCGAATACCTCGGTATGGATCCGGAGATCGTGGACGCGCCCGACGCCGTCGCGCTCGACCCGGCCAAGGTCCGTGGCGGGCTCAGGCTGCGAGACGTGTCGTTCCGCTATCCGTCGGCACCGGTCCCGCAACCGCAGGCGCTCGACGAGGTTGGCAACGGCAGGCACGACGCCGAGGAACTGGCCGAGGTCACGCCGATCGCCGCGATGGAAGCCGTCGAAGCGGGAGCCGTCGAGCCGTTTGACGGTGGCGCACCGCCATTCGAGGTCGTCCAGCCGTTCGCGCTCGAGCACATCGACTTCGAGGCGCAACCGGGCGAGCTGGTCGCGCTGGTCGGTCCGTCCGGCTCGGGCAAGACCACGACGACGTACCTGATCCCCCGGCTGTACGACGTGGACTCCGGCGGCGTCGAAATCGATGGCATCGACGTCCGGCAGATCAAGCTTGCCTCGCTCGGCCAGGTGATCGGCGTGGTGACCCAGGAGACCTACCTGTTCCACGCGTCCATCCGCGACAACCTGCACTACGCCAAGCCCGAGGCCACCGACGCCCAGCTCGAGGTGGCGACACGCGCTGCGGCGATGCACGACCGCATCCTCGAACTGCCCGAGGGCTACGACACGCTCGTCGGCGAGCGCGGCTACAAGCTGTCGGGCGGTGAGAAGCAGCGGATCGCCATCGCGCGCGTGTTGCTCAAGGATCCGCGGATCCTGATCCTCGACGAGGCGACCTCGGCGCTCGACACCGTCTCCGAGCGACTCATCCAGGCCGCGTTCGAACGCCTGATGGAGGGACGCACGACGATCGCGATCGCCCACCGGCTGTCGACCATCCTGCGCGCCGACCGGATCCTCGTCTACGAGCGCGGCCGGATCGTCGAACAGGGCACGCACGCCGAGCTCCTTGCCCGGGCCGGCCTGTATGCCCGGCTGTACCGGGAGCAGTTCCTGTCCGAGCAGCCTGTGGCAACCGAGGCCGGGGCCTGAGCGTGTCGATCAAGACCGCCCAGGTGGCGTTCACGACGGGCATGCATTTCCAGACCGAGACGGACAGCGGCCGGCGCTTCGCCTACGACGACGATCCCGACGGTGGCCTCGGGCCGCTGGAGAGTGTTCTCACTTCCCTCGCCGCGTGCTCGGCGATGGACGTCATCTCGATCGCGCTCAAGAAGCGGCAGGGCGTCGAGCGCTACGTCGTCCATGCGCGTGCCGAGCAGCGCGACGAGTACCCGAAGATCTACACGCGGATCGATCTCGTCCACGAGGTTGTCGGATCGTCGATCGACACTGAGGCGATCAAGCGCTGCGTCGACCTGTCGGCGACGAAGTACTGCCCGGTCAGCGCGATGCTCTCCTCGGGCGCGACCGAGATCCACCATGCGTTCCGGATCATTCGCCCGGACCAGCCGGTCGAGGAGGGCGAGGTCCTCGTGACCGGGCCGTTTCGCCCGGCCGATCCGATCGAGTCGTAGGGCAGGGCGCTCAGCGCGAGGTAAACGAACCCCCGAACGCTCCCTCGGTCTTCGTTCCGCGGCCGCGCGTCCAGAGCGACGTCGCGATCGACGGCAGCCACCAGCGCAGGAAGTACAGCCGGCAGCCCAGGCAGTAGCCCGTCACGGCGAGGACGCCCTGCAACCCCGCGACGGCAAGCGCGAAGGCCCAGCCGAGCGTGGACCAGCCCGCGAGGAACGCGAGCAGCGACAGGGTCAGCGCGATGCTCCCCAGCGTCTGGGCGAAGCGCGGCGGGTACTCGTGCTCGGGCTCGGTCCTGCCGAGTCGGGCGATCCGGACGATCCGGCGCCAGATCACGCCGTAGATCGAGTACCTCGAGGCCGAACGCGGCGCTCGTCCCGATCGAGAGCAGGGCGAGGAAGACGCCCGGGACCCATCCGGCGGCGAAGGAGGCGACGAGCAGGAGCGCCGACAGTCCGGCACCGAACCGATGGCCGCGCGGGTCGATCATGCGCGCCGGCGGGAGCGTGGACTCGGCTCCGGCCGGGATGGCGTTCGGCATCGTAGTCTCCTGGGGACGCGGCGTGTCTGGGGTGGACCGCGGAGGGATCGAGGACGTGAGGCGGCAGAGACTACCACAACTCCTAGTCGTTTACTAGGGTATGGGCTGCGGGCTGCGTCGTCGGTATGCTGTCCGTCCGTGCGGGGATCTGTTGCATGAGTATGCAGGCGAGTGTATAGTCATACGAACCATGTCGGCGGTCCCCCCGATCCGAACCGCGAGCCTGCCCCCGGTGAGGGGCTTCGCACGCCCGTGAGCGTGGGCATCGACACACCGGCTCCGGTCGCGGCGGACCGCCCGACTGGCCTCCCCCGTGCTGCGCGCGGCGTTCCCGCCGACGGCGGGCAGCGACGCGTGCGCGTCGCGATCGTCGGCGCAACCGGGTACGTGGGCGCCGAGCTGATCCGCATCCTCACGCGCCACCCGAACGTAGAGCTGGTGGGACTGCAGGGCCGGGATCGCGATCGGGAGCCGATCGAGGACACCCACCGCCATCTCGCGGGGACGGGTCTGACCGTCAATTCGGCACTCCCCGAGGCGGACGCCGTGTTCCTGGCGCTGCCCCACGGGACGGCAGCGGTGCGCGTGCCCGAGATCGCGCATGACGGGGTTGCGGTGATCGACCTGGGTCCGGACTTCCGGCTGCGCGATCCCGCTGATTACCCGCGCTGGTACGGGTTCGAGCATCCCCATCCGGAGCTCGCGACGGCCGCCACGTACGGGCTGCCGGAACTCCACCGCGCCGAGCTCGCCGCGCTCGTCGACGCGCCGGTTGCCATCGTCGGCGCCCCAGGCTGCTATCCGACAGCCACGCTTCTTGCGCTCGCGCCGCTGGCCCGTGCCGGGCTCATCGGCGACCTCGTGGTGGACGCCAAGAGCGGTGTGTCGGGCGCCGGCCGCGACCCGAAGCCGGACATGATGTTCGGTGAGGTCAACGAGAGCGTTAAGGCCTATGGCATCGGCGGGCATCGGCACGTGGCCGAGATCGAGCAGGAGCTCGCCTCGCTGGGCGGGGACGTTGCGGCCAATCCGGGGGCGGCCGGCGTGGACTTCCTGCCGCACCTCATCCCGATGACCCGCGGCATCCTGTCCGCGTGCCACGTTCGCGCCACGCGCCCGGTCACCCAGGCCGAGCTCGACCGGCTGTATGCCGAGGCCTATGCGAACGAGCCCTTCGTGCGCGTCGTCGCCACCCCGCCGGCCACCAAGCACGTTGCCGGCTCGAACGAGGCCCGCGTCCACGTCCATCTCGACGAGCGGACCGGCCGGATCCTCGCGATCGGCGTGATCGACAACCTCGTCAAGGGCGCCGCGGGCCAGGGCGTCCAGGCATTCAACATCGTCCACGGCCTGCCCGAGACCGCCGGTCTCGAGCAGCTGCCGCTGGCGCCATAGCTCCACCGGATCGACGGCGATGACCACCGTCCATGCGACTCGCCCAATCCCGGAGCTGCCGACGAGCCTCCCACTCGTCGAGCGGCGGGCCGCTCTGCCGGCCGGCTTTTCGGCCGGCGGGGCGGCCATCGGGATCAAGGCGTCCGGGCGGCCCGACCTGGTGCTGATCCGGACGACCGACGGACCCGCGGCCGCTGCCGCGGTGTTCACGCCGAACGCGTTTGCGGCGGCACCCGTGAAGCAGTCGCAGGCGAACCTCGCCGCGACGTCGGGCGATCCACGCGGACGGCACGGCTGGGCGGAAGTCGTGATCTCGACCAGTGGTTCGGCCAACGCGGCGACGGGTCCTGTCGGCGACGCGGACCAGGCCGAAATCGGCCGGATCGTCAGCGCGGCCGCGGGGGTGGCCGTGGAGCGCGTGCTCCACCTGTCGACCGGGATCATCGGGACGCGCCTCCCGCTCGACCGGGTGGCCGCCGGTGTCACCTCGAACATCCTGGCGCTCACGATCGCCGATCCCGGGCTGGCGTCCGCGGCCGAGGCGCTGCGGACGACCGATTCAGTCACCAAGCTTGCGACCACGAGCGTCGAGTTGCCGGCCGCTGATGGCGGAACCGTCCTGGTGACGGTCTCGGGGATCGCCAAGGGCGTCGGGATGATCCATCCGCGAATGGCCACGATGCTCGCGGTCGTCCTGACCGACGCGACGGTCGAGCCCGCCGTGCTGGCGGGCCTGCTGCGGCCGGCTGCGGTCCGGACCTGGAACCAGCTCTCGGTCGACGGCGACACGAGCACCAATGACACGGTCTTCGTACTCGCTTCGGGCAAGGCCGGCAACCGGGACGTTGCCGCCGGCTCGCCTGCAGCGAAGACGCTCGGTGCGGCGATCGAGGCGGTCGCCCGTGATCTGGCGCGGCAGCAGGCCGCCGACGGCGAGGGTGCGGCAACGCTGATCACCTGTCAGGTGTCGGGCGCTCGCGACGATGCCGAGGCACGGGCCGTGGCACGAGCGGTGGTCTCCTCGAGCCTGCTGAAGGCGGCGGTCCACGGCCGCGATCCGAACTGGGGCCGCATCGCCGGCGCAACGGGGAATGCCGTGCTGGCCGACGCCGCGGTGCTGGAGGCCGGCGGACTCGCCACGGATGAGGCGGCAGCACGTGCCGGCACCCCGGTGGAACTCGACCCGGACCGGTTGCGGATCGCGATCGCCGGCCACCTCGTGTTCGACGGCACGGCCGGCGGCCCGGTCTCCTTCGACCGCGCGGCGGCACGCGCCGGGATGGATGCCCCAGAGCTGCTGATCCGGCTCGATCTGGGGCTCGGCGATGGCACTGGCGAAGCCTTTGGCTGCGACCTCACCGAGCAGTACGTGATCGAGAACTCGGATTACACGACGTGAGCGAGATCCTCGTTGTAAAGCTTGGGGGGACCACGATTGCGGAGCAGTCGCAGGTGCTCGAGGAAGTGGCCGCGGTCGCGCGCCAGCGTCCCGTCGTCCTGATCCACGGCGGCGGCAAGCGGATCACCGAATGGCTCGAGCGGCTCGGCGTCCCGTCGCGCTTCGAGGGCGGCCTGCGGGTCACGGACCCGGCAGCGCTCGAGGTGGCCGCGGCGGTTCTCCGGGGAGTGGTCAACAGCGAGCTCGTCTCGGGCCTGCGCACCCTCGGCGTCGACGCGGTCGGCCTGTCCGGCGTCGACGGCGGCCTGCTGATCGCCGAACGCATCCCGGAACTGGGCCTTGTCGCGCGCGTGGTCGGGCTTCGCCGCGACCTCCTCGACGCGATCCTTGTCGGCGGCCAGGTGCCCGTCGTCGCGCCGCTCGCGCGGGACGAGGACGGGATCGTCTGCAACGTGAACGCGGACGACGCCGCGGCCGGCATCGCGGCGGGGCTGGGCGCACGGCAGCTCGTGCTGATGACCGACGTTGACGGGGTGCGCGACGCCGAGGGCCGGCGGCTCGACACGCTGACCGTCGGCGAGGCCGAGGCACTCATCGAGAGCGGGGTGATCAACGGCGGGATGGTCCCGAAGATCCGGGCGGCGCTCGCTGCTGTCACGTGGGAGGGGTCCGAGGCGATCATCGCCAACTCCGCCGCCGAGCACGCGCTTGACCGCTCGCTCAACGAGCCGACGTTCGGCACCCGGATCACGACGAGCCGGCCTGCGGCAAACGTGGGCGCCGCGTGAACGGCGGCCCCGAGGCCAAGCGGTTGCGCCAGCGACAGATCCGCCAGCTGGTCACGAGCAGGCCCCTGACCAGCCAGCGCGAGCTCGTCGATGCGCTGGCCGAGCAGGGCTACGACGTAACACAGGCGACCGTCTCCCGCGACATCGCTGAGCTCGGGCTGTTCAAGGCGCGGCGTGGCGGCGCGCACGTCTACGTGGCGCCACAGGACATGGCGCCTGCGGTCCGGCCGCCATCCGACGAGCGCCTTCGGCGGATTCTCGAGGACGTGCCGATCACCGTTGGACGCAGCGGGCTGATCCTCGTGCTGACCGGCACACCCGGGACCGCCAGCGTCGTGGCCCAGGCGATCGACGAGTCGACCCTCCACGAGCAGGAGGGAACGCTCGCCGGCGACAATACGTTGCTCGTGCTGTTCGCCGACGAGGTTCGCCTCGAGCGCTGGCTCGAGCGCTTCCGCCGGCTGCAGGGCCTCCCCAGCCCGGCGACCAACATCTCGTCCGAAATGCCCGTTCCAGCCGTTCCCGGAGGTTCCCGCAGATGAAGAAGGTCGTGCTCGCCTACTCGGGCGGTCTCGACACTTCGGTTGCCGTCGCCTGGCTCAAGGAGCAGTACGGGGCCGAGGTCGTGACGCTCACCGTTGATGTCGGTGGCGGTTCGCTCCGCCGGGGCGTCGAAGCGCGGGCGATGTCGGCCGGCGCATCGCGCGCCTACGTGGTCGACGCGCGAGAACGTTTTGTGACCGACTTCGTGTGGCCGCACCTCCAGGCGAATGCCCTGTACCAGGGTGCCTATCCGCTGGCGACGGCCCTCGCGCGACCACTCATCGCCCAGCTGCTCGTCGAGGTCGCGCGGCGAAGGAGAGCGCGACGCCGTTGCGCACGGCTGCACCGGCAAGGGCAACGACCAGGTCCGCTTCGATGTTGCGACTCATGCGCTGAACCCGGGACTCGCGCGTCATTGCGCCGATGCGCGTCGGGTGGGCCTCACCCGCGACGACGAGATCGACTACGCCGCAGGAGCACGGGATCGAGATCCCGGTGACGGCAACAGTCCCCGTACTCGATCGACGTCAACCTGTGGGGCCGCTCGTCGAAACCGGCGTGCTCGAAGACCCGTGGAACGACGCCGCCCGCCGATGCCTACGCGTGGACGGTCACTCCGTCCGAGGCGCCCGACGGATCGACCTGACGCCATCGACTTCGAAGGTGGGATACCGGTCGCTCTCGACGACGACCCCGGCTACCGAGCGTCTGGACGCCGTGACGCTGGTCGACCGACTCAACGAGCTCGGCGGCGCGCACGGCGTGGGCCGCATCGATCACGTCGAGGATCGCCTGGTCGGTATCAAGAGCCGCGAGGTCTACGAGGCACCGGCCGCCAGCGATCCTGCACGCCGCGCATCGCGCGCTGAAGGCGCTGACGCTCACTCGCGAGCACGCTCCGCTTCAAGGCGCCTCGTCGCCGACGAGCTGGCGCAGCTCATCTACGACGGGCGTTGTTCAGCGCCACTGTCGCGCGACCTGTGGGGCTACGTGGCGTCGTCGCAGCGGCGTCGTGTCGGGCGAGGTCCGCATCCGCCTTGACCACGGGCAGGCGGTCGTCGCCGGGCGGCGCTCGCCACTGTCGCTCTACGACAAGAGCCTCGCCACGTACGACGAGGGCGACGCGTTCGACCACGCATCGGCGGTTGGCTTCATCGAGATCTTCGGGTTGCCCCTGCGGGTGGAGGCGGCCCGCCATGGCGCCGTTGGCCGGTTCCACGGGGCGGCCTGGGCATGGACCGACCCGCTCCTCGAGGGCCTGCCGACGACCGTCACAGACCCGGAGCCGGCCGCCGTCTGACGCGACCTCAGGGGTCGGGCGTCGGGCTGCCGAGCGACGCCCGGTACTCGCGGACCTCGTCCACGGTCAGGACCTCGGAGCCATTCGGCGGCGCGACATCCATCGGTGCGCCGTAGTCATCAAAATCGTAGGTGAAGACAAGCGCATCGATGTCCTGGCCCTCGAGCTCCTGCTCGTAGCGCGTCCGTGCGATCCGCCCATCCGCGTCGACCCAGACCTCGACCTCATGGGTCAGTGGAATGCCGGCCGCATTGAACGTGTTCACGTGCGATTCATAGGCCGGCAGCAGCGACTCGGGGAGGTACCGGCGAGCCGCTTCAACGTCGACCTGGGTCACGTAGCGCGTGACTGCCCGGCCGTCGATCGTCTCCTGACCTGCCGCTTTGGCGCTCGTGACGCCAAGCGGCGCCACCAGCACCAGCGGGTAATCCCCGTACTGGCGAACGAGCAGCTGGTGCCCCATGGTGCCCGGCTTGATGTCGAGCACGACCCACGTGTCCTCCGGGAGGTATGGCGTGTCACGACCCCGGGTGAACAGGCGCTCACCGTCGTAGATGACCTCGGACGCCGGCACGGTCCCGGCGACACCCGGTGACGCCAAGCGGAACTGGCTGGGATCGCCGAACGACACCTGGCCCGTGCCGGTCACCGCCGGCATGCTGTCGTCGGGATCGGCCGAACGGACATCGGCCGCGAAGCGAAGGGTTTCCTCGGCTTGCGTCGCGAGGGCCGCGTCGACGACCTTCTTCGCGGCCCCGGGTTCGAGGGAAACGGCGGTGGACGCTGCCGGCGAGGAGGCGGGTGCCGAGGATGGCGCGGGGATCGACGGCGCCATCGAGGCTGCCGGCGGCGAGTGCGGCGGCGACGCGACGGCCGACGCCGGAACAGACGGGCTCTCGGGAACCGCGGCGCTGCACGCGCCGAGGGCGAGCGCCAGACCGAGCACCGTGGCGGCAAATCGGATCCGGCGCATCGCTCCCTCGCAGGTGGTTCGTGGGGCCCCTAGGCTACGCGACCATCGCGGGCGCCTCCACGGTACCTTCCGCCCGTGCACGGCGGCCGGTCGCGACTGCGACCGCCGCCCGGAGAGCCGTCAGCGGCGTCCGTGACCGTCCCAGCCTCGCGACGCCACGCGATGTGGCCGTCCGGCCGGACCAGCACGGCACCGTCGGGACCAAGACCGAAGCGCTCGCAGAAGGTGCCATCGACGCTGTCGAGGTCCGCCCCGATCAGGTATGCGGAGATCGGATATGGCGAGCCGGCCGCCACCTTCGGCGCCGCGTCCAGCCAGGCGTCACCTCCCGGACCGGTGATGAGCGTCAGACCCTCCCCGATCAGGTCGAGCGTGGATAGCGTGCCTCCCGGCCCGCGCAGCGTTGCGTGCGGCAATCGCGCCCCTGGCGTCGCAACAGTCGGGAACAGGTGGCTCGGTGACGGGCTCATCGACCGCGTCGCCGGCATCGATCGCCGCCGAGCGGTAGACGTACCCGAGATCCTCGGTGAGGCCATCCGGTGTGCCGCCCTGCGACCGCTCCCGTGCCAGGGCAAGGTTGTGACGGCCGACCGGCTCACGTTCCTCGGCATAGGTATCGAGGAGCGCGGGATCGGCCCAGCCGCGGAGTACCCAGGCCAGCTTCCACGACAGCCCGAAGGCGTCGGCGACGGCCGTGTTCAAGCCACGTCCGCCGAACGGCGGCATGCGATGGGCTGCGTCGCCGATGAGGAACGTGCGCCCCGCATGCACCCGGTCGGCCGCCTGGGCGACGAACTCGATCGGCATCCGGGCGAGCACCTCGACCTCGAGGTCGGGCACGCCGGTGGCCGCCCGGATCAGCTCGATGCAGCGCTCCTGGGTGTAGTCGGCGAACGATTCGCTGCGCGGGTCCCACTGCATGCCGAGCACCCAGCGGTCGTCGCGGCCGGTCGGCACGAGGACGCCCGGGACCGGACCGTTCAGCTGGTAGAGCCCGAAGCGGTCCTCGCCGAGCAGCGACCACAGGTCGGCGCGGAACAGGACCGTGGCGTAGTCGCCGAGATCGGTCGGGCCGTGGGCATCGATGCCCAGCAGGTCGCGAACCGTGCTGCGCGTCCCGTCGGCTCCGACGACGTACGACGCCCGGACGGTGGAGCACGTGCCGTCGGCGACGGAGCAGACGACCGCGGTCACCCCGGTCGCGTCCTGCTCGAGCGACACCAGCTCGGTCCCGAAGCGGACTTCGACGCCGAGCTCCCGTGCGTGGTCGAGGAGGACCGGCTCGAGCCGGTCCTGCGGGACGAGCGCCATGCGGGTCGGGCTGACGAACAGCGCTTCCTCGAGGTGGGAAAGCCGACCCTGTACCGCGGCCAGCTGCGGACCGGTCAGCGTCGGGCGGATGGACATGAGGGGCTGCACGTCCTGGCTGTGCTCGCGGATGGCCTCCTCGAGACCCCACGAGCGAAGGATCTCCATCGTGCGCGTGCTGATCCCGGAAGCCTTCGGGAAGATCGACGTGCCCGGGTGGCGCTCGACGATCAGCGAGGTCACGCCGTGGCGGCCAAGGCCGATGGCCGTGGCCAGACCGGCCGGGCCGGCGCCGACGACGAGGACGGGGATTTCCCGGGGCTGTGGTGTGGCGGTCATCTCGGACCCTCCCTGTATTTGACAAGACGTTGTGTCTTTCAGAATACACGGTGTCCGGTGAAGTACAATCCCTCAAATGGACAAACGTCGATACGTGCAGCGCCGCCGCGCCGAGTCCGCGCAACAGACCAGGGAGCGGGTCCTCGAGGCTGCACGGTCGTCGCTCCGCTCGGGGCCGCTGGGCGCGGTCAAGGTGGACGACATCGCGCGCGAGGCAGGCGTCGCACGCTCAACGCTCTACGTGCTGTTCGGGTCCCGCACCGGGCTGTTCGAGGCCCTGGCGGTCGACCTGCTCGAGCACGGCGGGTTTCGACCGGCTGGTGAAGGCGTTCCGCCTGCCAGATGCCCGGACGGCGCTGCTCGAAAGCCTGCGTGCCGGGACGGAGGCCTACGCGAGCGAGCCGGACCTCGCTCGTTCGATCCTCATGCTGGCCGCGACCGATCCCGACGCTGCGGCTGCCGTCCGCCGCTTCGAACACGGCCGCTGGCCGGGGATGCGCAACCTCGCCGGACGGCTCGAGGCCCAGGGTTACCTGCGGGACGACCTGTCGCGCGACGAGGCGGCGCAGATCCTGTGGGTCCTGACGAGCTTTGCCACCTTCGACCAGCTGTTTCGCGAGCGTGGGTTGAGCGCCGCGGGCGTCACCGACCGGCTCCGCGCGATGGCCGGGCGCACGCTGCTCCGCGAACCCGGGCCCGATGCGCCATGATCGGCCGGTGACCACGGCCGAACCCATCACGCAACCTTCGCGGCCACGTTCCGCAGCCGGGCGTCGGCTCGACGAGCTGGCGTTCCTCCACGAGATCGCGCGGCTCGCCACGCAGGCCCGCGACTGGGACGAGCTGATGCGCACGATCGTCGACGGCACGACGGCGGCCATGAGCGTCGAGGTGTGTTCGTTCTACCTGTCCGACCGGGACGCGGATCGGCTGACGCTCGCCGCGACGAACGGCCTGGACCGCAGCCAGGTTGGCCGGGTGAGCCTGGCCGTCGGCCAGGGGATCACGGGTCGCGCGGCCGCGTCACGTCTGCCGATCGCCGTGCGCGACGTGACCTCCGACCGCCGCTTCTCGTGGGTCCGCGGGTTCGACATGCGCGGCCTCCACGCGATGCTGTCGGTGCCGCTCGTGTGGCACGACGAAGTCGTCGGCGTGCTCAACGTCCAGACGCTGGCGAAGCGCAACTTTCGGCGCGCCGAGATCGAGTTCCTGACGACGATCGCCGCGCTCCTCGCTGGCATCGTGGCGAAGGGCCGGCTGCAGGCCGAGATCGAGGGCCGGCTGCAGCAGTTGACGGCGCTCGACGCCGCGCGGGCCGAGCTGCTGTCCGTCGTCACGCACGAGCTGCGCACGCCGCTGTCGATCGTTCGGGCGTACGTCGACCTCCTTGGGGAAGCAGCCGTTGGCACGAGTCCCGGGCCTGATGGGGCCAGCGCACGGGAGTGGCATGACGCCGCCCTCGACCAGGTGTCACGCCTCGACCGACTGGTGGATTCGATCCTCGCGTCGGTCCGCGGGGAGGGACTGACCGGGTTGTCGCGGGCGCCCTTCGACGCCGTTGCTGCGGTTGGCGAGACCGTCGACACGCTGCGCCTCATCCTCCGTCCGCACCCGATCCGCTGGGAGCCTCCATCCGAGGAGATGGTCGCAATCGGTGACGAGACGCGCTTCCGCCAGGTCCTCGAACAGTTGCTCGAGAACGAATTCGAAGTACGCCCCGACGGCCGACGGCGTGAGCATCGGCGTCTGGCGGCGGGCCGACGAGATCCAGGTCTATGTCACCGACGACGGCCCCGGAGTCCCGGCGGAGGACTGGGAGAGCGTCTTCGAGCCGTTCGTCCGGATCGAGGGGCGGGGGCGCAGCCGCGGCTCCGGGATCGGGCTGTTCGCAGCGCGCCGCCTGATGGACGCGATGGGCGGGCGGGTCTGGCTTGAGCCGAATGGCTACGGAGGCAGCCGGTTCATCGTCGCACTGCCCGCCGACGGCTGAGCAGGCCGATCAGGCCGCGGGAATCGGCGCCGGCAGGCCCTGCTCCGTGGCGACCAGCCGGCCATCATCGGCAAGCCGGCGGTAGATCGCAGCGCTTGCGGCGATGCCTTCGCGGTGGGGCGTCACCGGGACCGGGCCGAGCGAGGCAAGCGATTCGTGCGCGATCGCGGCAGGGAACGGGAGCTTCGTACGCGCCACTGTGATCAGTCCGGCGGCTTCCGGCACCGCCGCCTCAATCGCCGCGACCCAATCCGCGATCGCGACTGCGTCGCCGCCGAGATTGAACACGCGGGCGCCGGCAGGCTCCGACCGGCTGGCGAGCAGCACCGTCTTCGCCACGTCCTCGGCGTACTGGAACAGGGTTGAGCCGCCGAACGTGATCTCGAACGGCCGGCCGAGGACCGCAGCGGCAATCGCGACAGTCGGGCTGCTGGTCATCCCCTGGTCGCGTCCGACGCCGTAGACCGTCATGGGCCGCAGCCCGACGCTCGACACGCCGGAGTCCTGCCAGTAGATCCGGGCGCTTCCCTCGTTCGCCAGCTTGTAGACGCCGTAGTGGTTGCCCGGATGGGCGACCGCGTCCTCCTCGAGCCGGCCGCTGTCGGAGTCCACGTCGGATGGCGAGTACATCCCGATGGAGCCGGCGTACACCACCGGCGCCCCGGTCAGCCCACGCCGGGAAATGGCCTCGAACACGTTGACGGTGCCGACGACGTTGACCGCGGCCCCGAGCGGCGGGTTGGCCCGGCAGAACGGCACCTGGAGAGCGGCCAGGTGGATGACATTCGTAATGCCGTGCTCGTCGAGCACGCGCTCGAGCGCGGCGAGATCGGTGATATCGCCCGTGACAAGGGTCGCCCGCTCCAGCTCCTCGGGGTTGAGGATCTGGGCCAGTCGCCGCGTATTGGCACCGAGGTCGAACCCGATGACGGGTGTCCCCTCGCGCACCAGTTCCCGAACGGTCCACGCGCCGACGCATCCGAGCGACCCGGTGACGAGGAAGCGCTCGTCAGTCACGAGGTCCGCCCGTCGAGCTCGAACCGGCACGTGTTCTCGAGGCGGCCGATGCGCTCGATCTCGACCGTCACGACGTCGCCGTCGCCGAGGAAGCGTGGCGGGTCGCGGAACGCACCGACTCCGGCCGGCGTACCTGTCGCGATCACGTCGCCCGGTTCCAGCGTGAACGAGCGCGACAGGAAGCTCACGATCTCTGCGACCGAGAAATACATCTGCGATGTCGACGAGTCCTGGAGGACCTCGTCGCCGACGCGGCACGAGATGCTGAGGCTCTGCGGATCGCCGATTTCGTCTGCGGTCACGAGTACCGGCCCCATGGGACAGAACGTGTCGAGCGACTTCCCGCGCACCCACTGCCCGTCACCGAACTGAAGGTCGCGCGCGGAGACGTCATTGATGCACGTGTAGCCGAGCACGTAGTCGAGGGCGTCGGCTTCTGTAACGTGCCGGGCCAGCCGGCCGATCACGACCCCCAGCTCTGCCTCGTAGTCGACCTGGGTGGTGAGGTCCGGGTCCCAGCGGATGTCCGCGCCCGGCCCGATCACACTGCTCGGCCACTTCGAGAAGACGAGCGGTGCCGATGGAGGCTCGACGCCCTCCTCGTCGGCGTGTTCGCGGTAGTTGCGCCCGATCGCGACGACCTTGCCAGGGCGGGGCACCGGAGCCAGGAGCTTCGCATCGGCCAGGAGGGCGACCGGCGACGCCGGCGACGAGGAGGAGGCCGTCGTCGCCGACGTCGCGGCCGTCGCGAGGTCATGTGCGGCACGAGATCCACCCGACAGCAGCTCCGCGATCGTGTGCGGACCGCCGCTGACGAGATCCGCGGCCGCCAGCCAGCCCTCCCCGACGACGACCCCGAGGGTCTCGCCGTCCGAGGTGCTCGCGGAGATCAAACGCATCGGTGCTCCCCGATCGTTCAGCATTCTGGCCGGTGGACGGAGGACTGGACGATACGATAGGGTGATTGCCGGCGTCAACCCGTGGAGGGAGCAAGCCCATGGCCTTCGACCCCGTTGCGCGCGCTACCCTGGGCCGGACCGGCCTGACCGTCACGCGACTGGGCTTCGGCGGGGCATCGATCGGTGGAAATCTTTACGGCCGTCAGCGATGATGCCGCCCGGGCGACCGTTCGTCACGCCTGGGACCTCGGCATCCGCTATTTCGACACGGCGCCGCTCTACGGCTACGGGGCGTCCGAACGACGGGTCGGTGCGGCCCTGCGGGGACAGCACCGGGATGCCTACGTCCTGTCGACGAAGGTCGGCAGGCTCGTCCGGACGCCGGACGCCATCGGCCCCGACGACGAGCTCGACCGCCAGCGCTTTGACGGCCGCGACGACGCCTTCTACGAAGTCTCGGGCCCCGAGCGTATCGTCTTCGACTACTCCGCCGACGGCGTCCGTCGGTCGATCGAGGAGAGCCTCGAGCGACTCGGGCTCGACCGGATCGACGTCGCCCTGATCCACGACCCGGATGACCATTGGCAGGCCGCGCTCGTTGGCGCGTACCCGGCCCTCGCCCGCCTCCGCGAGGAAGGCACGATCCGGGCGGTCGGGGCCGGCATGAACCAGTCCGAGATGCTCACCCGCTTCGTCCGCGAGACCGACATGGACGCCATCCTCCTCGCCGGGCGCTACACGCTCCTCGAACAGGGCGCGCTCGACGAGCTGCTGCCGGCCTGCGAGGAGCGCGGCGTCGCGGTGCTCATCGGCGGGGTCATGAACAGCGGCCTGCTTGCCGACCCGCGGGCCGGGAGCCGGTTCAACTACACGCCCGCGCCGGCGGAGGTCATCGAGCGCGCACGCCGCATCGGCGACGTCTGCGACCGGCACGGCGTCCCGCTCCGGGCCGCTGCCATCCAGTTCCCGCTCGCCCATTCCGTGGTTGCGTCGCTCGTGGTCGGTGTCCGGACCACGGCCCACCTCGACGAGTACCCGGCATACGCCCGGCTCGAGATTCCGGGAGCGCTGTGGGACGACCTTCGCGCCGAGGGCCTGCTCCGGGCCGACGCCCCGACGCCGATCTGACTCAAACGAGCGAATGATCATCGACGCGCACCATCACTTCTGGGACCCGGCGGCCGCCGACTATCCCTGGCTGACCGACGACCTTGCCCCGATCCGCCGCGCGTTCGGGCCGGCCGACCTCGAGCCGGTCCTGCGCAAGAACGGCGTCGACGTGACGATCCTCGTGCAGACCCGGTCGAGCCTCGAGGAGACCGTCGAGTTCCTCGCGATCTCGGACGAGACGCGGTTCGTGCGGGGAGTCGTCGGCTGGGTCGACCTGACCGATGCCGGTGTGGCAGACACGATTGCGGCTCTCGACGAGCGGCCCGGCGGCGGGCACCTTGTCGGAATCCGGCACCAGGCACACGACGAGCCGGATCCGGACTGGCTCGTGCGCGACGACGTGGTCCGCGGGATCGAGGCGGTCGGGCGAGCCGGGCTCGCCTACGACCTGCTCGTCCGATCGCGCGAGCTGCCGGCGGCCGTGGCCCTCGCCCGGCGCTTGCCGGACGTCCGCTTCGTCATCGACCACGTGGCGAAGCCGCCGATCGCCAGCGGGGAGCTCGAGCCGTGGGCGTCACTGATCGCGCCCTTCGGGGAGCTGGAGCACGTCGCCTGCAAGGTCTCGGGCATGGTTACTGAGGCTGACTGGTCGACCTGGACGGCGGCCGACCTCCAGCCGTACGTCGATCACGTCGTCGAGGTGTTCGGTCCGGACCGGCTCCTGTTCGGCTCCGACTGGCCCGTCTGCCTGCTCGCGGGGAGCTACGACCGGGTGCTCGACGCTGCACGGGCGACGCTCGCGAACCTCGGCGACGACGACCGGGCGAAGGTCCTCGGCGGGACGACCGCCCGCGTCTATCGGCTCTGAGCGACCACCGGCGGTCGCGCCGGCGGCTCGACGTGGAGCGGGTCCGACATCCGGCGGGCGAGCACGTGCAGGTCCTGGACCAGCGCCGGGACCCGGTCGCCAGTCGCCCGGACCTTGAGCAGCGTGATGCTCGCGGCGTACGGCCCCTCCCCGGGCCGCCAACCGGGGATGGCGACGCCGAAGCACACGACGCCCTCGACGGTCTCCTCGTCGTCCATCGAGTAGCCCCGCTCGCGGACGACCGCGAGGTCGTCGAGCAACGCCTCGACGGAGGCGAGCGAGCGGCCGGTCAGGGCCGGCAGCACGACCCCATCGAACCGCCGCCGCACCTCGCGCTCGTCGATGAGCGCAAGCGCGGCCTTGCCCGTCGCGGTGACGCTCGCCGGGAGACGCCGCCCGATCTGAGAGGTCAGCCGGACCGGCTGCCTCCCGTCGTGGCGGGCGAGGTACGTCATCTCGACCCCGTCGAGGACCGCGAGCTGGACGGTCTCCTCGGAGCCGGCCGGGAGCTCGTTGCAGGCCTCGTAGAACTCCTGGACGAGGTCGACCGACGTCAGGTAGGCGCCGCCGAGCTCCGCCAGCTTGCGACCCAGCGTGAACCCCGTCCCGACGCGCCGGATCAGCCCGGTTTCGGCGAGCGCTGCGCAGATGTTCGCGATCGACGACTTCGGCAATCCGAGCCGGCGGGCCAGCTCGCTCGGTCCAGCCGGGACGCTGCCGTTCTCGGCGAGGAGGTCGAGGATTGCCGCTGCGCGGGTGACGGCGGGGGCCAGCGATCCGCCTGCATCGATGTCGTCGCTCACGACGGTTCCTGCCCCTCAGATACGGCCACCAACTCGCTGCCGACATTCGCATTGTTCGGGCTTGACGGCCGCGATATCGTTCAGGATACCGTGCGCTGTCCAGTGGACTGGACAATGACGAAGGTCACACAGGGTCGTGACTCCGGGAACCGTGGAGGAGAGCATGAACTCGGAACGCATTCGCTCGCGCTATGCGCTGGCAGCGGTGGCGCTGCTGGTGGCGGCCTGCTCGAGCAGCGGCGGCGGCTCGGCCGCACCCGCCGCGAGCGCCGCCCCGCCCCCTACCGCCGCCGCCTCGTCTGCCGGTGGCAGTCCGGCCGCCAGCGGTGGCGGCGGCGGCAGTGCCGAAGGCGCCTACATCCCGATCGTGTCGAAGGGCTTCCAGCACCAGTTCTGGCAGGCAGTCAAGCAGGGCGCCGAGTCGAAGGCCACTGAGCTCGGCGTAACCGTGAACTTCGAAGGTCCCGAGACCGAGCAGCAGGTCGACAAGCAGCTCGAGATGCTCCAGGCGGAGCTCGACAAGAACCCGGCAGCCGTGTGCTTTGCAGCGCTCGACAGCAAGGCGGCAACCCCGTTGCTGGAGCAGTTCCAGGAGAAGAACATCCCCGTCATCGGGTTCGACTCGGGCGTCGACAGCGACATCCCGGTGACGACGGCCGCGACGGACAACATCAAGGCCGCCGGAGAGGCTGCCGACCACATGGGCGAGCTCATCGGTGGATCGGGCAAGGTGGGCGTGATCGTCCATGACCAGACGAGCCGGACGGGCATCGACCGCCGTGACGGGTTCATCAACGAGATGAAGGCCAAGTACCCGGATGTCGAGATCATCGGCCCGCAGTACGGCGGCGGCGATCAGCTCAAGTCGACCGACCTCGCCAAGGCGATGATCCAGTCGAACCCCGACATCAAGGGCTTCTTCGGCGCCAACGAAGGCTCGGCCATCGGCGTGGTCAACGCCGTGAACGAGCTCGACAAGGCCGGTGACCTCGTCGTCATCGGGTACGACTCGGGCAAGGCCCAGATCGACGCGATCAACAGCGGGCTCATGGCCGGAGCGATCACCCAGAACCCGATCGGCATCGGCGAGCAGTGCGTCGACGCGGCCGTGAAGGCGATCAACGGCGAAGAGGTGCCGAAGACCATCGATACCGGCTACTACTGGTACGACAAGACCAACATCGACAGCCCGGAAATCCAGGCCGTCCTCTACCAGTAACCAACGTTCAATCCGGATAATCGGGCTCGGGGCTGCCGCATACTGTGGCAGCCCCGTCCCATTGAGGCCGGCAGGTTTCGAGGAGCTCCCGATGCGTGACCTGCTGGTCGAGATGACCGGGATCACCAAGGACTTCCCCGGCGTCCATGCGCTTGCCGACGCAGGCTTCGAGCTCCGTCCCGGAGAAGTCCACGCTCTGGTCGGCGAGAACGGCGCCGGCAAGTCCACCCTGATGAAGATCCTGGCCGGCGTGTACCAGCCCGACGCCGGCGAGATCCGGTTCAAGGGGGAAACGGTCGAGGTCGCCAACCCGCGAACCGCGCTGGACCTCGGGATCAGCATGATCCACCAGGAGCTGAACCTGGCGCCGCACCTCACGGTCGCCCAGAACATCTTCCTGGGCCGGGAGCCGCGAGGGAGGCCGCGCTTCCTGACCGACGATCGGCGGCTCAATCAGCAGACGCAGGAGCTGATCGATCGCCTGCATCTCAAGCTTGATCCCCGAGCGCGGGTCGGCGACCTCAAGATCGCCCAGCAGCAGATGGTCGAGATCGCCAAGGCGCTGTCGCTTAATGCGGCCGTCCTGGTGATGGACGAGCCGACGGCGGCGCTCACCGACACGGAAATCGACGAGTTGTTCCGGATCATCCGGGACCTCCGTGAAAACGGCGTCGGGGTCGTCCATATCTCGCACCGCCTCGAAGAGCTCAAGCAGATTTCGGACCGCGTCACGGTGATGCGCGACGGGCGGTACGTCGCGACGCTGGAGACCGCCGCTGCGGAGATCCCGGTCGTCATCAACATGATGGTGGGGCGGACGATCTACGAGGCTGCGCCGGAGATTCCCGAACGCTCCGACGAGGTCGTCCTCGAGGTGCGTGGCCTGACCCGGGGCAGGACGGTGCGAGACGTCTCATTCGTGCTCCACAAGGGCGAGATCCTCGGCGTCGCCGGGTTGGTCGGAGCGGGGCGGACCGAGGTCGTCCGGGCGATCTTCGGCGCAGACCGGCCGGATTCCGGCGAAATCCTCGTCCATGGCCGACGCGCGGAGATCGGCAGCCCGGCCGATGCCGTGAACCTCGGCATCGCGTACCTGTCCGAGGACCGCAAGCGCTACGGCCTCGCCCTCGGGATGGACGTCGAGACGAACATCGTGCTCGGCTCGCTGCAGAAGTTCCTCTCGTCGTTCGGCCGCATCGACACCCGCCGGACTCGAGCAGCCGCCGAGCAGCGCGTGCAGGACCTCGGCATCAAGACCCCGAGCGTCCGCCAGCGCGCACGCAACCTGTCGGGCGGGACGCAGCAGAAGGTGGTCATCGCCAAGTGGCTGACTGCCGACACCGACATCCTGATCTTCGACGAGCCGACCCGAGGCATCGACGTCGGCGCCAAAAGCGAGATCTACCACCTGCTCAACGAGCTGGCGCGGGATGGGAAGTCGATCATCATGATCTCGTCGGAGCTGCCCGAGATCCTCCGGATGAGCCACCGGATCATCGTGATGTGTGAGGGCCGGCTGACCGGCGAGCTGGACGGAGCGACCGCAACCCAGGAACAGATCATGACGCTCGCCACCCAGCGAGCCTCGGTTGCGGAGGCGGTCTCGGCATGAGGGCCACGATGAACGGGGCCCTGACGCGGCCACGGGCCCTGATCCGTTCGGACGCCGTCCAGCGCCTGCTGGCGTTCGGGGCGCTGCTGGTCCTGATCGTCGTGTTCTCGCTGCTGTCGTCGAACTTCCTGACGTTCGACAACGCAGTCGGGATCCTGCTGGCGACCTCGGTCAACGGCATCCTCGCCCTCGGCGTGACGTTCGTGATCATCACCGGTGGCATCGATCTCTCGATCGGCACGGTCATGACCCTGTCGGCGGTCATTACGGGTGTTGTCATCACGAATATGGGCCTGCCGATCCCAGTCGGGATCGCGGCCGGCATGCTCACCGGTGCCCTGGCCGGGCTCGCCAACGGCGTCCTGATCGCGCGCTTCCGCATTCCGTCATTCATCGTCACGCTCGGCATGCTCAATATCGCCAAGGGGCTGGCGCTCGTCATCTCGGGTCTCACGCCGATCTACTTCAACGACGCACCCGGGTTCAACGAGGGGGCGATGGGCTCGCTGATCGGGTCCGTTATCCCGGGCTTCGACATCCCGAACGTCGTGCTGATCATGTTCGGGGCGGCGCTGATCGCGAGCTTCGTGCTGTCACGCACGATCCTCGGTCGCTACACGTTCGCGCTGGGGAGTAACGAGGAGGCTGCCCGCCTGTCCGGGGTCAATGTCGTCACCTGGAAGGCATCCGTGTACGTCGTGTGCGGCCTGTTCGCCGGGCTCGCGGGTGTCGTCATCGCCGCGCGGCTCAACTCGGCCCAGCCGTCGCTCGGCCAGGGCTACGAGCTCGACGCGATCGCGGCGGCGGTCATCGGTGGCACATCGCTCAGCGGCGGCGAGGGATCGATCCTGGGCACGGTCATCGGTGCGTTCATCATCAGCACGCTCACCAACGGCCTCCGCATCCTGTCGGTCCCCCAGGAGTGGCAGACCGTGGTGACCGGCGGGATCGTGATCCTCGCGGTCTACCTCGACATCGTCCGTCGGCGGCGGGAAACGTGAGCGGCCCCACGATACGGATCAGGGCACTCGACGTCATCGACGTGCGCTTCCCGACCTCGCGGAACCTCGACGGCTCGGACGCGATGAACCCGGATCCGGACTACTCGGCGGCCTACGTCGTGGTCCGCACCGACGACCCGGCCGGGCCCGAGGGCCACGGCCTGACGTTCACGATCGGCCGGGGCACCGAGGTCGTCGTCGCGGGCGTCGAGGCGTTGCGGCCGCTCGTCGTGGGCCGCCGGACGGACGAGTTATTCGCCGACATGGGCGCCTTCTGGCGGACGCTCGTGGGCGACAGCCAGCTGCGCTGGATCGGGCCCGAGAAGGGCGTCATCCACCTCGCGACGGCGGCGGTCGTGAACGCGGTCTGGGACCTCTTCGCAAAGCGGGAGGGCAAGCCGCTCTGGAAGCTCGTCTGCGACATGACGCCGGAGCAGCAGGTCGCGCTCGTGGACTTCCGCTATATCTCGGACGCCCTGACGCCGGAGCAAGCGCTCCGGCGGCTGCAGGCGCTCGCCGGGACGCGCACCGAACGCGAGGCGGAGCTGCTCGACGCCGGGTATCCGGCCTACTCGACCTCCGTCGGCTGGCTCGGCTATGACGACGACAAGATCCGCCGGCTCTGCCGCGAGGCACTGGCCGAAGGGTGGACCGCATTCAAGCTCAAGGTCGGCGCCGACATCGACGACGACCGGCGCCGGGCGCGCATCGTCCGTGAGGAGATCGGTCCCGAGCGAATCCTGGCGGTCGACGCCAACCAGCGCTGGGGTGTCGACGAGGCGATCGCGTGGATGGACCGCCTGCGGGAATTCGATCCGTACTGGATCGAGGAGCCGACCAGCCCCGACGACATCCTTGGGCACGCGGCGATCGCCCGGGGCGTGGCCCCGATCCGTGTCGCAACCGGCGAGCACGTCCATAACCGGGTGATGTTCAAGCAGCTGCTGCAGGCAGAGGCGATCTCGGTGTGCCAGATCGACGCGTGTCGGCTGGCCGGCGTGAACGAGGTGCTTGCCGTGCTGCTCATGGCGGCCGAGTTCGGCGTGCCGGTCTGCCCGCACGCCGGCGGCGTGGGCCTGTGCGAGCTGGTGCAGCACCTGTCGATCATCGACTACGTGTGCGTGTCGGGCTCGCTCGACGGCCGGATGATCGAGTACGTCGATCACCTGCACGAGCACTTCCTCGATCCGGTCGTTATCCGCGACGCGCGCTATCAGGTGCCCACGCGGCCGGGATACAGCGCCGAGATCCGACCCGCGTCGCTCGCCCGCTACCGCTTCCCGGACGGAGACGAGTGGCGTGGGGTCGCGGACGACATCAGCGCCGCCGGCGTCGTGTCCGCGGCAGCCGGCGCGAGCCGATGACCGTTCGTCGCTTCGGGCAGCGGATCCGGGTGCGCTCCGAGGCGATCGAGGACTACGAGCGGCTGCACGCCGACCCGTGGCCCGGCGTGCTCGCGCAGATCCGGCGCTCGAACATCCGCAACTACACGATCTGGCGCGACGGGACCGACCTCTTCGCGGCCTTCGACTACGTCGGCGAGGACTTCGCAGCCGACATGGCTGCCATGGCGGCCGACGCGGAGACGCAGCGCTGGTGGAAGCTCACCGACGCGATGCAGGATCCCCTCCCCGACCGCGAGCCGGGGACGTGGTGGAAGACCCTCCGAGAGGTGTTCCACACCGACTGACGCCCTGCTCAGGCCGGCGCGACGGTGACCACCTGCGTCTCGCTCGCCCGCAGACGCGCGTAGCGCGGCTTGACGAGCTCGTTGATGATCCGCAGCCGCTCATCGAATGGCGCGAACGCGCTCTTCATCGCGTTGATCGTCAGCCATTCCATCTCGCCGAGGCCGATCCCGAACGCGTCGTCGAGGGCGGCGAACTCGCTCGACAGCGTCACGCCGCTCATGAGCCGGTTGTCGGTGTTGACCGTTACCCGATAGCGGAGCCGGCGCAGGAGGTCGAACGGGTGGTCGGTAACCGACTGCACGGCGCCGGTGTGCACGTTCGACGTCGGGCACATCTCGAGCGGTACGCGCCGATCGCGAACGAAGGCCGCGAGCCGTCCGAGCTCCACGGAACCATCCGGCCGCACCGTGATGTCGTCGACGATCCGCACCCCATGGCCGAGCCGCTCGGCACCACAGAACTGCAGCGCTTCCCAGATGGACGGCGGCCCGAACGACTCACCGGCATGGATCGTGATGTGGAAGTTCTCGCGGCGGACGTAGTCGAATGCCTCGAGATAGCGGGTCGGGCGGTAGCCGGCCTCGGGGCCGGCAATGTCGAACCCGACGACGCCCGCGTCACGCCAGCGGACCGCGCATTCGGCCACCTCGAGCGAGCGCGCGAACTGGCGCATTGCCGTCACGAGCACCTTCATGACGATCGGGCGGCCCGCGGCGGTAGCCCGCTCCGCGCCGATCCGGAACCCCTCGAGGTTCGCCTCGACGACCTCGTCGAGCGTCAGACCGCGTTCGACCGACAGCTCCGGGGCGTAGCGGACCTCGGCATAGACGATCCCGTCGGCGGCCAGATCCTCGGCGCATTCGGCGGCAACCCGGATGATCGCGTCGCGCTCCTGCATGACGCCGACCGTGTGAGAGAACGTCTCCAGGTACAGCTCGAGGCTCTTCCGATCCGCTCCGCGGCGCATCCACGCCTCGAGCTCCTCGGCATCGGTCGTGGGCAGCTCGGCGTAGCCGTGTTCACGCGCGAGGTCGACGATCGTGGCGGGACGCAGGCCGCCGTCGAGGTGGTCGTGAAGGAGCGCCTTCGGCGCGTGGCGGATCGTCTCGAGCGTCGGCATCGCGGCCCTCCGATACAGGTTTGCGGATGGTACCGCGGGGGTTCAGCCCTCGACGCCGATGCGGGCGCGAGCCGCGCGGAGGGCCGCGTGGACGCGGTCCGGCGCCGTCCCGCCGATCACGTCGCAGCTCGCGAGGGCGGCGTCAATGGCGGCTGCGGCCCGGACGGTCGTGCCGATCGACGGGTCACGGGCGAGTTCCCGGGCCGCGGGATCATCGCTGGCCGTCAGCGCGGCGGCGATCGTGTCGTCGTCCAGCGCCTCGAGCCCGATCCCCGCACGCTCGGCGCCCGCAACCAGCGTGCCGACGATGTGGTGAGCGGCGCGGAACGGGATGCCCTGGCGCACGAGGGTGTCAGCGATCGACGTTGCGGTGATGAAGCCTTCCGCGGCGGCAGCGCGCATGCGCTCCCGATCCACGCTGAGCGTGTCGAGCATCCCGGCGAGCACGTCGAGGCTGGCCTCGTAGATCCCGACGGCTCCGAACAGCGGCGGCTTGTCCTCCTGGAGATCGCGCTGGTACGCGAGCGGCAGGCCCTTGAGAATCGTGAGGACCGCGGTCAGCGCGGCGATCGTGCGGGCGGCACGGCCACGGACGAGTTCGGCAGGATCCGGGTTCTTCTTGTTGGGCATGATCGAGCTGCCGGTCGAGAACGCGTCCGAGACCCGCACGAAGCCGAACCGCGGGTTCGACCACCAGGTGAGCTCCTCCGCCAGCCGGCTGAGGTGCACCATCCCGAGCGCCACCGCCGCGAGGACCTCGACGACGAAGTCACGGTCCGAGACCGCGTCGAGCGAATTCGCCGTGACGCCGTCGAAGCCCAGCTCCTTTGCGGTCGTCTCGCGGTCGAGGGGGTAGCCCGCGCCCGCGAGGGCGCCGGCCCCCAGCGGCGAGACGTTGAGCCGCCGCCGTGCGTCGGCAAGCCGACCACGGTCGCGTTCGGCCATCTCGACGTAGGCGAGGAGGTGGTGCGCGAACAGCACGGGCTGGGCGGGCTGGATGTGCGTCGTGCCTGGCAGGACCGCATCGCCCTCGCGTTCGGCCAGGCCGATCAGCGCCCGCTCGAACCCGACGAGGGCGGCGTCGAGCCGGTCGATCGCGCGGCGCAGCCACAACCGCAGATCCGTGGCGACCTGGTCGTTCCGCGAGCGGCCGGTGTGGAGCTTTCCGGCCACCGGCCCGACGCGCTCGGTCAGGGCAACCTCGAGGTTGAGGTGGACGTCCTCGAGCTCGGGATCCCACGCGATGGAGCCTGCCGAGACCTCCTCGACGAGGGTGTTCAGGCCCTCGACGAGCGTCGCCAGCTCGTCGTCGGTGATGAGCCCCGCGCGGGCAAGGCCGCGGACGTGGGCGATGGAGCCCGCCAGGTCGTCAGCCGCCAGCTCACGATCCACGTCGATCGATCGCGTGAACGCGGCAACACGCTCGTCGTTTGCCTCGCCGAACCGTCCTCCCCAGACCCGCATCCGTCCTCCGTGGCTTCGTGGCCGCCCATCCTACCCGGGTGCGCATGCTGGTTTTTGGCCTAGACCGATAGGCCAACGAGGTCTATCATGAGGCGGATGTCGTCCCAGCGTCCCCCGGAGCCCGTCGCCACCCCGTCGCAGACCTCCGGGACCCGGCTCGACTGGACGCTGTTCGTCCTGTTGTCGTTCATGTGGGGCAGCGAGCTACCTGTTCATCAAGATCGGCGTCGACGAGGGGCTGCGGCCGCTGACGCTGATCATGCTGCGGCTCCTGTTCGGGACGCTCCTGCTGATCGGCGTCTTCCTGGTCGTCCGACCGGCGCTCCCGACGAGCCGGCGAACGTACGGCCACCTCCTGGTCATGTCGCTCTTCTCCATCGTGATCCCGTTCTGGCTCATCACGTACGGGGAAGGGAGCGGCGTCGATTCCTCGGTCGCGTCGATCCTGAACTCGACCGTCCCGTTGTTCACGATCGTGATTGCGCCGCTCTTCCTGCATGACGAGCACATCACGGCAAACCGGCTTGCTGGGTTGGCGGTCGGGTTCGTGGGCGTGATCGTCCTGACGAGCGGCGACCTCGGCGGCTCGGGCTCGGCCGGCGGCATCAGCCCGGGCATCGTGGCACTGCTCCTGTCTGCTGTGTCGTATGCGGTCGGCGCCGTGTATGCGCGGCGCAACGCCCGCGGCCTGTCGCCGATGACGACCGCGCTGTTCCAGGTGCTGTTCGCGTTCACGATCACGACGACCCTTGCGTTCGCGATCGAAAACCCGCTGAGCGCCTCGATCACGCCCGCGGCGGCGTTCTCCGTCGTATGGCTCGGGCTGTTCGGCTCGGGCATGGCGTACCTGCTGTTCTTCCGGCTGCTCGGTGCCTGGGGCCCGACGCGGACGTCGCTGGTGGCGTACCTGCTACCGGTCTGGGGCATCCTGCTCGGCGTCGCCGTGCTCCAGGAGTCGCTCGATACAGGCGTGCTGCTGGGGACCGCGCTCATCGTCGGCGGGGTGGCGCTCGTGAACGCTCGGTTCGGAGCGCGGCCGCTGTTCAGGCGCTCGGCGCCGGCGGTGGACTGACCGCTCAGGCGTCGATGGCGAGGAGAACCGCGCCCGCCACGATCACGGCTGATGCCACGATCCGCCGCGCTGCGTCGCCCCGTGTGACGGCCTCGCCCATCCGCACCGCTCCCCACGCCGCGGCGACAACCGTGGCCGACTCACGAAGCGGGGCCACGGCCGTCAACGGCGCCACGCTGAGCGCGTACAGCACGAGCAGGTACGCGACGAGCGTGAGGATCCCGCCGATCGCCGCCGGGCGTGCGACCTCCGGGTCGCGCCAACCGGTACCCCGACCGGCCGCCACGACGGCGACCGCGAGGATCAGCGACCCGCTCAACCAGATGAGCGCCGCGTACGGGAGCGGATCGATCAGCCGCGTCCCGACGCGGTCGACCGTCGAGTAGGCCGCGATCGCGATGCCGGTGGCGACGGCAAACGCGATCGGCCCGGGAGCACCGGGTCGCCGGCCGTTCGCAAGCGCGGAGCGCAGCGCCAGCCACGGCCGCTGGAGCGCGAGGAAGCCGGCGAGCAGGCATGCCACGCCGATCCATCCGGCCGTCCCGAGACGCTCGCCGAGCAGCCCCACACCGACGGCGACGAGGATGAGCGGCGCCGTCCCGCGTGCGATCGGGTACACGACGGACAGGTCGCCCCGGCGGTACGCGCCTGCGAGCAGCGCAAAGTAGATCGCCTCGATCAGCCCCGAGATGAGCCCGAGCGCGAGGCCCTCTGGCGGCAGCGTGTTGGCCCCTTCCAGCCACCAGACGGCGGTACCGACGGGGACGATGACGAGCGCCCCGACCAGCAGCCCGATCGTTGCAGCAAGGAGCGTGTCTCCGGCCGACTTGAGCCGGACGTTCCAGGCGACGTGAAGGACGGCCGATCCCGCGACCAGAACGATGACGAGCGGCTCCACGCCGGCAGTCTAGGGAGCGGCCACAGCCCTCGGCGATGCGGCCGGTTCAGGTGGGCTGCGCCTGGCGGCGTTCGGCGGCTCCGGTCGCCTCGGCTCGCTCCTTCAGCGTCCGCAGGTGATGCTCGACGCGGCTGGCGAGTGACTCGCGGCCCAGCTTCATGAGGATTCCGGCCCAGCGGTCATGCGGATCGAACGTCGCGACGTGGACCACCCGCGTGCCGCCCGCGAGCGGTTCGAACCACCAGTGGAACTCGCCGCTGAACCCGGCGCCCGTCACCCGCAGCGCGAAGCTCGACTGCGGGCGCGCCTCGAGGCTCTCGACGCGGGCCGTGTCGCGGAGGAGGCCCACGCGCGTCTCGGCACGGCGGGTCGACGCAGCCGCGGGCCAGTCCGGGGCGGGCGGATCGAGCCGGAGCTGCGGGAAGAGCGCCTGGGCGTTTGCCGGATCGTGCAGGGTCGCCCATACGATCCGTGGCGATGCGTTCACGAAGACCCGCCGCTCGACAGCGCCCGGGTCGAGCCTGCCTGAGCCGGCCGAGGTCTGTCGGTTCGTACCCACCGCCACGCTACACCCCGATCGGGTGCCAGACCGTCTTCATCTCGAGGAAGGCGGCGATCCATTCAGGCCGCTCCGCAGCGCGGTCGTTCAGCCAGTCGAAGCGAGCCTCGGACACGGTCGTCGGGCGGCGCAGCACCCGCTTGACGTCGTCGGCGGCGAGGAGCTCGATGTCGGTCCGCATCGAGTCTGGCACGCCCCACGTGTCGAGCGCGTCGACGTCGGCGTGACCCGCGAGGACCGGGATGAGCTCGTGCTTGAGGCCCGTCAGCACGTTGACGACGCCGTCAGGCACGTCGGACGTGGCAAGCACCTCGGTCAGCGTCACGGCCGGCAGCGGCCGCGTCTCGGACGCCAGGACCACCACCGTGTTGCCGGCGACGAGCGGCGGGGCGAGCCGTGAGACGAGGCCGAGGAGCGACGATGTCTCCGGCGCCACGATGCCGACAACCCCGGTCGGCTCCGGGATCGTGAAGTTGAAGTACGGGGCAGCCACCGGGTTCGACGAGCCGAGCACCTGGCCGATCTTGTCGGCCCAGCCCGCGTACCAGACCCAGCGGTCGATCGCCGCGTCGACGGCCCGCGCCGCTGCCGGCTCGCGGAGGCCCTCGGCGGCCGCGACCTCGTCCACGAACTGATCACGCCGACCTTCCATCAGCTCGGCGACGCGGTACAGGACTTGCCCGCGGTTCATCGCGGTCTTGGCAGCCCAGCCGGGGAATGCCTTGCGTGCGGCGCGCACGGCGTCGCGCAGGTCCTTGCGCGAAGCGCGAGCCGCGTTCGCGAGCGGTGCGCCGTCCGCCGCCGAGACCACGTACGAGCGGCCGGATTCGGAACGCGGGAACGCCCCCCCGAGGAACAGCTTGTACGTCTTGCGGACGGCAATCCGGGGCGGCGTCGCGGCGCTTGCCGCCGTCTGGGCGCGCCGCGCGAGGGCGCGCGAGGTCCCGTTCCGCCCGTTGGAGTTGGAGGACGCGGGCGAGCGGCGGGTGGCCATCAGCGGTCCTCCAGCCGGACGTACGCGTGCAGGCCGTGCATGCCGCCCTCGCGCCCGAAGCCCGATTGCTTGTAGCCACCGAACGGCGACGTGGGATCGAACCGGTTGAACGTGTTCGCCCACACGACGCCGGCACGCATCTTCGAGACCATCGAGAGGATCCGGCTGCCCTTCTCGGTCCAGATGCCGGCCGACAGCCCATAGACGGTGTTGTTCGCCTTCTCGACTGCCTCGTCCGGCGTCCGGAACGTCAGCGTCGAGAGGACGGGCCCGAAGATCTCCTCGCGGGCGATGCGATGGCTCTGCGCGACGTTCGTGAACAGCGTCGGCCGGAAGTAGTAGCCGCGCTCGGGCAGGTCGCACGGCGGCTGGTACAGGTCGGCGCCCTCGTCGACGCCCGCCTGCACGAGCTCGGTGATCTTCTCGAGCTGGCTCTTCGAGTTGATCGCGCCGACGTCCGTGTTCTTGTCGAGCGGGTCGCCCACGCGGATCGTCGCGAGGCGGTCCTTGAGCTTGTCGATCAGCGCGTCGGCGATCGACTCCTGGACGAGCAGCCGCGATCCGGCGCAGCAGACCTCGCCCTGGTTGAAGTAGATGCCGTTGACGATGCCCTCGACGGCCTGGTCGAGCGGCGCGTCGTCGAACACGATGTTGGCGGCCTTCCCGCCGAGCTCGAGCGTCAGCGCCTTGTCGGTGCCGGCTACGCCGCGCTGGATCTTCTTGCCGATCTCGGTCGAGCCCGTGAACGCGACCTTGTCGACGTCCGGATGGGTCGCCAGGACGGTTCCGATCTCGCCCGGGCCCGGCGTGATGTTGACCACGCCCGGCGGGAGGTCGGCCTGGCGGCAGACGTCGGCGAACAGCAGAGCGCTGAGCGGGGTCGTCGACGCGGGCTTGAGGACGACGGTGTTGCCGGCGGCCAGCGCCGGGGCGATCTTCCAGGCGAGCATGAGCAGCGGGAAGTTCCACGGGATGATCTGGGCGGCGACGCCGAGCGGCTTCGCGACTCGGCCCGGAAACGCATACTCGAGCTTGTCGGCCCAGCCCGCGTAATACCAGAAGTGGGCCGCGGCAAGCGGCACGTCGACGTCGCGGCTCTCCTTGATCGGCTTGCCCGAATCCATCGACTCGAGGACCGCGAACTCGCGGCTGCGCTCCTGGAGGATGCGCGCGATCCGGAACAGGTACTTGGCGCGTTCCTTCCCGGGCAGGCTGCCCCACGAGCGACGCTGGGCACGGCGTGCGGTGCGGACCGCCTTGTCGATGTCGGCCGGTGTCGCGCGAGCGATCTCGGCGAGCGGCTGCTCGGTCGATGGATCGATCGACGTGAACGTGGCGCCGTCCGCGGACGGAACTTCGCGCCCGCCGATGAACAGCCCGTAGCGCTCCTTGAGCGTGACGATGTCACGCGCCTCCGGCGCGGGGGCGTACTCCCAGGGGATCGCCTGACCGTCGCCGAGGCCCCAGCTGTTCGGGGCACGCTCGCCGGTGGTTGCGACGCGCGTGTCGGAGTCGGTGGCCATCGCATGCATTATGGCACTCGTCATGGCTCCGCCCCGTTCGGCGCCCGGCGCCGCGCCGCGCCTGCTGCTGTTCGCGGCCTTCGCGGTCGCATGCGTTCCGACAGCCACGCCGAGTCCGCCGTCTAGGGAAGGTCGCATCGATCCAGCAGGCCCTCCGCAGATGCTTCAAACGAAGCGGAAACATCGCCCTAACCCCCCCCAGAGGGTCAGCGCTCCACACGGTAGTTCCGCATCAGCGGAAGCATCTGCGCGAGGCCCTCGAGCGAACAGCCTTGCCGCGGGTCAAGGAGGCGGGCAGCGATACGCGATCACCGGGTGCCATGCCTCGCAGTAGCGGACATGGACATGGTCGTCGTGGCCGGCCAGGCGCTTCGTGAGGCCCTCGCCGATCAGCACCGGATCGTTGAAGTAGATCACCTTGACGTGGCCGGGGGCCGCCGTTCGGATCTCCCTGATCAGCGCCCGCGTCGCCGCGCGGTCATACGTCGTCTGGCGATAGTTCGTGGGGTAGGAGCACTGGTTCTCGGCGTCGCGCATCGGCCTCAGGTCGACATCGAGGCCCTGCTCGTGCGTCTCGTGGCCGGGGATGTCGCCGCCGTGCTCGAGCCCGATGTCGCCCACCGCCACCCGGCCGTGACCGGCGTCGTAGATGTGCTTCGCTGCGGTGCGCAGCTGACCGATCGCCGCGCCGGTTCCCCAGTTCGCCGGCCCGTTGCCGACGCTGTAGTCGCACAGCCCGCTCGTGCTACCCCAGACGGGGCGCTCGAAATGCCAGAGCAGCCGCCGCCAGGTGAACGCGTCCATCGACCCTGACGAGCTCGAGGTCATGTGGCGCTGGAAGGCCGCGACCGCGTCGCGCGTCCCCGTTCCGTAGGTGCCGCCTACGGTCAGCCCGGCCCTACGCTTGTCGTTGAGCAGCCGCTGCAGCGCGCGCACCGCATCACCGCTGCTGCCCATCGACAGGTCCGGCGTGAGCGAACGCCAGGTCGGGTCATTCACCACGCCGGTTGCGGGTAAGCCCCGAGTCTTCTGATGCTCCACGACCGCGGCCTGCGTCGAACTGCCGAACTGACCGGTAACGGACACTTCGCGGCCGGCGGCGCGGAGCAGGTACTGCAGCGCGCGGACGTCGGACCCGCGATTGCCCAGGCTCTGGATCGGATACCAGGTCGACAGGGCATCGGCCTTGCCTGCCGCACCAAGCAGCAGGAGCCCGGCCACGATGAGCGGCAGGAGGCGGTGCGCGCGGCAACGGGCGAGAGCGTCCATCCGGCGGGCTAGAGTACGGCAGCGCGCGGCCTGCACCAAGCCCTGCCGATCGTCCCGCCACCTGGAGACTGCCCGATGGATCGCCGCGACGGCGCCGACGAGCACCTCGACGGTCCGCTCGACGACCAGCCGACGCTCGTCGGCAACCTCCGCGACCTGCGCCGGCTCAACCGGTTGTCGGGTGGTGTGGCGCTGAGTCGCTGGGGGGTCAACCGACTGCTCGACGGGACCGCGGAACCTGCGACGCTGATTGACGTCGGTACTGGCGGCGCCGACATCCCCGTTGCGTTGCTGGCCGATTCCGTCTGGCGAGGACGGCTCCTCGAGGTCACCGCCGTCGATAGCCGGGCCGAGATGCTGAGCGCGGCGCGCATTGCCCGTCCGAAGCTGGATCGAATCCAGCGACTGCGCCTGGCACTCGTCGACCCCGAGCGCCTGCCGTACCAGAACGAGACGTTCGACGTCGGGCACGCGTCGCTGGTCGTGCATCACCTCGACGAGGACGAGGCCGTCCGGTTCCTCGCGGAGCTCGGTCGTGTCAGCCGGCGCGGGGTTGTCGTCAACGACCTGCATCGCGGCCCTCTCGGACTGCTCGGGGCGTGGCTCGCCGGCCGGTTCCTCACGCGGAACCGGTACACGCGCGACGATTCGGTGCTGTCCGTCCGGCGGGCCTGGACGCTCGCGGAGGTCGAGGGGCTGCTGCGCCGGGCCGGGCTGGAACCGCTCGATCGCCGCACGGCCGCGTTCGGCCAGCGCTACGCGGTAGTCGCAGTTCCGGCGGCCGCGGCGGTTCTCGCAGCCGACGTCCCATGACATGGCGGGACGTCGCGATCGTTGGCGGCGGGCCGGCCGGGGCAATCGTCGCAGTGCTTCTGGCTCGCGCCGGCCACGACGTCATCGTGTTCGAGCGGAGCCCGGCCTACCGCTGGCGAGCGTGCGGCGTGTTTGCGTCGCCCGCCACGGTCGCGGCGCTCCGCCGGGTCGGCTTCGGTGAGGAGACGCTTGCCAGGGTTGCCCGGCCGATTCCCGCGATGCGCGTGGAGACGCCCTCGGGGGTCGCCTTCCGCCTGCCGTACGGCGACGGCGAGCCGGTCGGCTTCGACCGATCCGCGCTTGATCCGGCGCTGCTCGACGAGGCGCGAGCAGCGGGGGCAACCGTGTGCACGGGCGCCCGGGTCGAGGCGGTTGACCTGGACGGGACGCGGCCGGTGCTCCAGGTGCGCACCGCGCGCGGCCTGGAGCGCCACGCGAGCCGGCTCGTCGTTGGGGCCGATGGCGGCAATTCGATCGTCGCCCGGGCCGCCGGCGTGGCCCGACCCGCCCGGCTTGCCCCGCGCGTCGGTCTCACCTGCCACCTCGAGGATCGTCCAGGCGACCCTCGCGCCGATGCCCGCATGCGGGTGTTTCGCGACGGATATGTGGGCGTCGCCCCGGTGCCCGGTGGACGGGTGAACGTCGGGATCGTCCTCGGCCGGAGCTGGGGCCCGCGCCTTGCGGCCGACGGAGCCGAATTGGTCGCCGACGAGGTCGTCGCCGGCATCCCGGTCCTCGACGGTACTGCCGGCTCGCCGTCCGATCCCGCGGCATGGCGGACTGGGGCACGCCTCGACCGCGTCGCCGGCGCCAGCCCACTCGGCCACCGCGTGACCCGGCGCGCCGGCACCACGTGGCTCGTCGTCGGCGATGCGGCCGGGTTCCTCGACCCGTTCACCGGCGAAGGGCTGCATCGCGCCGTGGTTTCGGCCGAGCTCGGTGCACGCGCCATCGCCGCAGCCCTCCGCGGCGACCCGCGCGGGCTCGCCGCCTACGACCGGGCCATGCGCCGCCGGTTTGCCGCCAAGGATGTGGTTTCGTGGCTCGTGCAGGTGTTCCTCGAACGGCCCGCCTTGTTCGAGTACGCCGCACGCAGGATCGCGGCCCGAACGGCCGTCCGTGAGACGATGGGCCTTGTGATGGGTGACCTCGTGCCCGCGCCCCGCGCCCTCGACCCGCGCTTTCTCGGCGCGCTCCTGCGACCGTGACCGATCCGGCCGTCAGCGAGCCCACGCCAATCCCCGCGAGCGGACGCACACGCCTCGGGAGCTATGCGATCTGCCTCGACCGCGAGGATCGCATCCTGCTGTGCCGCCTGGCATCGACGGAGCCTGAGCCCGGGGCGTGGACGCTCCCCGGTGGAGGCGTCGATTTCGGGGAGCATCCGGACGACGCCGTGGTCCGCGAACTGCGCGAGGAGAGCGGGCTGACCGGGCGCATCGCGGAGGTCGAAGGCGTGTTCTCGCACCTCTACCCTGGTTCGCCGTATGCGAGCGGCGCCGACCTCCATTTCCTCGGTGTCCTGTACCGCGTCGAGGTGACCGGCGGTCGGCTGACCGACGAAGTCGACGGGTCCACGGACCGCTGCGGCTGGTTCGGGCGGGACGAGGTGGCCCAGCTGAAGCTCGTGTCGGTCGCGCGGCACGCCATCGGTCTCGTGTGGCAAGGCGCGCTCCCGTGAAGAGTGCGGTCTCGGTCGATGTCACGGCCCCGCCGGAGCTGGTGTTCGCGCTGGCGCGGGACGTCGAGCGCTGGCCGCAGCTGCTCCCCCACTACGAGGATGTCCGGATCCTCGAACGTCGACCCGATGGCAGCGTGGTCGCCCGCATGATCGCTCGACGGCCGGTGTTCGGGCCGCTCGGCGTCGGCCTGCCGGTGGCGTGGCGGTCGCGGACATGGAGCGAGCCGCACACCTGCCGGATCCGGTTCATCCACCAGGGCGGCGCGACGAACGGCATGGACGTCACGTGGTCGATCGAGGCGAACGGGGGCGGCTGCCGGGTCACGATCGAACACGACTTCCGGCCGCGGTTCGCACCGTGGGCGCCGTTCATCGACCGGTTCTTCACCCGTCCGATCGCCGGACGGACGCTCGCCACGTTCAAGGCGATCGCGGAAGCGGTGGCGAGCGCAGGAGCCGCGCCCGCGACGGAGGCGTTCGCGAGCCGCAGCTCGCGTCCGACGAAGGGCGCGGACTCCGAGAGCTCGCCGACGTCAACGGCATCGCCATGAGCGCACGACGCAGGGTGTTCGTGACCGGGATCGGCGTGATCACGCCGATCGGGACGGGTGTCGACGCCTTCCGGGCCGGCCTGCGGGCGGCCCGCTCCCCGATCAGGCGGGTCGACCGCTTCGATCCGTCCGCATTCCGCTCGCAGGTCGCAGCCCAGGTTGACGACTTCGACCCGCTGGCGTTTCTCGAGCCGAAGGTCGCCCGGCAGCTCGACCGGTTCAGCCAGTTCGGCCTCGTGGCCGGTCGGCTCGCGCTCGACGACGCCCGCCTCGTCCCCGGCGCCCCCAACGCCCCGAGCCCCGAGCGGATCGGGATCTACCTCGGCAGCGCGCTCGGTGGCATCGCCTACGCGGAGTCCCAGCACGAGCGGTACATGGACAAGGGAATCCGCCAGGTGGCGCCGAACCTCGCCCTGGCGGTGTTCGGCGGTGCGGCCCCGGCCAATCTCGGGATCGCGCTCGACGTTCGCGGCCCGATCCTGTCGACGGCCAACTCGTGTGCCTCGGGGAGCGTCGCGCTCGGGGAGGCGCTCGGGGACCTGCGCGACGGCCGGGTCGATGCCGCGATTGCGGGAGGCTGCGAGGTGCCGCTGAGCGCTCTCGCGTTCGGAGCCTTCGACATCATCCGGGCGCTCTCGTCGACCCACAATGACGCTCCTGAGAGTGCCGCGCGGCCCTTCGATCGCCACCGCGACGGCTTCGTCATGGGCGAGGGCGTCGCGTGGCTCGTGCTCGAGACAGAGGACGTCGTCCGCGCGCGGGGCGCCGAACCGTACGCGGAGCTACTCGGATACGGGGCGACCTCCGACGCCTACCACATGGTCCAGCCGCGTCCCGACGGGCGCGAGGCGGGCCGTGCCGCCCGCATCGCATTGGAGGACGCAGGCGTGGACGGCGCCGAAATCGACTACGTGAACGCCCACGCCTCGTCGACCCCGATCGGCGATATAGCCGAGGCCCGGGCGATCGCGCTGGCCCTCGGGGAGCGGGCGTCGAGCGTCCCGGTGAGTGGCACGAAGGCCTACTACGGCCATCCGCTCGGGGCGTCGGGCGCGATCGAAGGGGCCATCGCCGCGCTCGCGATCCGGGACGGCTGGGCGCCCCCGACGGTGAACCTCGACGACCCCGACCCCGACGTCGCCGCGATCCTGCCAATGCTGCTCCGCGAGGGGTGTCCCGGGACGTACGGCCGGGTGTTGTCGACATCGTTCGGGTTCGGCGGCCTGAATGCCGCCGTCGTGCTCGGCGCGCCGGACGGCTGAGTCCCGGCGCGGCTCAGCGGGGGCGCGCCGCCGGACCGACCATCGCCTCGACGACACCGCCCTCGACCTGGGGCGGGGACACGTTGGCTGGCCGCGACTCGGCGCGCCTGGCCATCGGCGCAGGAACCGTCACGAACCCGGTCTGGCCGCGGACCCACAGGAAGGCGGCAAGCCCAACCACGACCGCGCCGATCCCCCCGATCGCGACGGCCAACGCGACGCCCGCCGTCGAGGCGAGCCAGCCGAACAGGAGGCCGCCGATCGGGGTGGAGCCCGCGAAAACGGTCGTGTAGACGCTCATCGCGCGACCCCGGAGGGCGTCCGGCACGTTGAGCTGGATCATCGTGTTGGCGGTGGCCGCCATCGTGATGCCCCCGAACCCGACGATCACCATCAACAGGACCGACACCGAGAACAGGTTCGAGACCGCGAGCAGGACCTCCGCCAGCCCGAGGGCGATGGCGCCACCGACCATCCGGTCCACGCGGGGCATGCCGCCCGACACCGCCAGCCACGCCGCGGCGATCAGCGAGCCGACGCCCGACGCGGCCATCAGGAAGCCATATCCGGTAGCCTCGGTGCCGAGGACGTCGCGCGCGAGCGCCGGGATGACGACCGAGAAGTTCATCCCGAACGTGCTGACCAGGCCGATGATGAGGATCGCGAGGAGCACGGGCGGGGTGTGCCGCACGTAGCCGATCCCTTCGCGGAGCTGCTCGACGACCTGTGGAACGGACCGTGGCCGCGGCGGCAGCTCCGGCGTCCGAAGGGCCGTGGCGTCCATCGCCGCGAGCGCGACGAGCACAGCGGCGAAGCTCGCGGCGTTGATGGCGAAGGCCACACCGGAGCCGAACGCCCCGATCGTCAGGCCGGCCACGGCCGGGCCGACGACGCGCGCCGCATTGAACATCGCCGAGTTGAGCGCGACCGCGTTACCGATGTCGCCGCGCCCGACGATCTCGACCACGAAGCTCTGGCGGACGGGCATGTCGATCGCGTTGGCGGTACCGAGAAGCAAGGCCAGGACAATGATCATCCAGACCTCGACGAGACCCGTGAGCGTGAGCACGGCGAGGATCGCGGCCAGGACCATCATCACGGCCTGCACGACGAAGATCGTCTGGCGCTTCGGCAGCGCGTCCGCGAGCACGCCGCCGAACAGGCCGAAGACCATGACCGGGACGAATTGCGCGGCAGCGACCACGCCGAGCCAGAACGCATCGTTGGTGAGCTCGAGGACGAGCCAGGCCTGGGCGACCTGCTGCATCCACGTCCCGACCAGCGAGATGAGCTGGCCGCCGAAGAACAGCTGGTAGTTGCGGTGGCGGAAGGCGCGCAGCCCCCGGACGGAGTGAACCGTCATCGCCGGCGCCCGGCCCCGGTCGCCCTGGGCGAACGCTCGATGCCGGCCAGGTGGTCCGCCAGGTGGCGCCGGCGCGCTTCGGCTTCGTCGATCATCTCGGCGATCCGTTCCGCCTTGTGGCGGAGCGTCTCGATCTGACCGTCGACGCGCGCCAGTGCGTCGACGAGGATCTCGCGGCGCTCGGTGGGGTCCTCGGTTGCCCGAAACCGTTCGCGGTTGCGCTCGCGGGCGGCCTCGTCCTCGAGCAGCTGGCCGATCTGCGCCAGCGAGAATCCGGCGTCGTCGCGCAGCCCGCGGATGAACCGGAGCCGCGCGATGTCGGACTCGTCGTACAGGCGGTAGGCGCCCTCGGAACGGGCGGCCGGTTCGAGGAGCCCGACCTCCTCGTAGTAGCGGATGGAACGGGGCGTCAGGCCGACCTCTGCGGCGACCTCCTGGATGCGCAGGAGCCGGGGATCGTCCGACGCCCGCGCCGGGGTCGTCGTCACCCCCCGAGTCTACCCAAGATTGACGTTTACGTAAAGGTTGGGATCGAGTCAGAGCCGGAAGCGAGCGTCGTCAGGCGGTACGCGGACGGGCACGGACGCGGCGACCGCGTCCCGGGCGGTGAGGATGAGCGGGCCGTCGGCGCTGATCGCCACGGTGTGCTCGACGTGGACGCCCCGCGACCGGTCAACCGACCGGATCGTCCAGCCGTCGCGGTCGATGACGATCTTCGGGCTGCCAGCCAGGAACCAGGGCTCGATCGCGATGACGAGCCCGGGCCGCATCGCGAGGCCGCGCCCCGCGACCCGTCGTTCGGGACGGCCGGCGGCCCGTGCATCACGCGCCCGACCCCGTGACCACCGAACGCGGTGTTGACCTGGTAGCCCGCGCCCCGGATCACGCCGCCGACGGTCGCCGAGACGTCGCCCAGCCGCTTGCCTGGCTGCGCGGCGGCGATCCCCGCGGCGAGCGCCCGCTCCGCGGTCTCGATCTGGCGCAGGTCCTCGTCGCGTGGCGTCCCGACCGAAGAATCGTGATCGAGGAGTCGGCGACCCAGCCGTCGACCTCCGCGGCGAAGTCGAGGCTGACGAGGTCCCCGTCCCGCAGCCGCCGGTCGTGCGGCAGCCCGTGGAGCACCGCGTCGTTGACCGAGACGCACAGCACCTTGCCGAACGGCATCGCGCCGAACGAGGGGTGGTAGTCGATGTACAGCTCGTTGCGCGGTGCTCGCGGATCATCGCGTGCGCGATCCGGTCGAGCTCCAGCACGTTGATGCCGACCCGGTCGTTCGGCGAGCTCCGTGAGCACCGCCGCGACGAACCGGCCGGCGGGTCGCATCGCCTGGATCTCGTCGCGGCTCCGGAGCTCGATCACGTCATGATCGTAGCCAAGGCGGGCGCGGGCAGTCGCGACGGGGTCAGAGGCGGTCGAAGCGATAGATCCGGACGTCGCGGATCGGGCGGTAGCCGATCGCCTGGTAGATGCGGTTCGAGGTCGGGTTGGCGAGGTCGGTGAACAGGAAGCACCAGCGCCGACCGCGGTCCAGCTCCGCCTGGCTCGACGGCCGCGACGAGCGCGCTGGCGTAGCCGCGGCGGCGAAGCTCCGGTGGCGTGTAGACGGCCCGATCCGGATCCCGTGCGGCGTCGCGCCGGTCGCCTGGCACATCGACACGGGTACGCGGTCCTCCCAGATGTACCCGACGCGGCTCGATGAGCTGATCAGCTCGTCGACCATCCGCGTCGATGTCGCGCCGGCCGGCCTCGCTGCCCATCGCCTCGCGATCGAAGCCGTCCATCCATGTCGGTCATGACGGCCCGGTCGCCCGCTTCGGCCCGCCGAAGGCGACCGGGGACATCCCTCGGAGCGGCGACCGTGTCGAGCACGTAACTGCGCTGGCGCATCGCTCTCGACGTAGCGTGCTGCCGGTCCGATCGCACCAGGCGCGCGCGAACGCCTCGGCGTGCTCCGCTGGGCCGTTGACGCCGCCAAGGTCGTCCGCGGCCAGCGAGTCGGCGATCGCGTCCATGGCCTGCGCGTCGTCCACCTCGGACAGGATCACGTTCCACGGCGGGGTCCAGATCGCGGTCGCCACGACTCGCCCGCCGACCAGCGCGGCGACGAGCGCACCGTCCTTCGGGAAGCCGCCGTGGGCCTGCGCATCCCCGACGATGCCGAACGTCAGCTGATTTCGGGCTCACGCGCCTCGAGGAACGGGCGACATAGGTCGAGGAAGGCCTCGGCCGACCTGAACCGGCGAGTCTCGACCGACACGCCTCAGTCGAGCGTGAAGTCGTCGGGGTCCTGGTAGCGCCCGCTGCGCTGGAACTCGATCTGCATGAGCACATCGTTGAGCAGGCTCGAGGCGCCGAAGCGGAACCAGTCGGGGCTCATCCAGCGCGGTCCGAGCGTCTCGTAGAGCACCACGAGGTACTGGATCGCCTCCTTGGCCACCCGGATCCCGCCGGCCGGCTTCATCCCGACCTGCCGCCCCGTTGCGCGCTCGAAGTCGCGGATCGCCTCGAGCATGACGAGCGTCACCGGCAGCGTCGCGGCGGGCTGCACCTTGCCGGTCGAGGTCTTGATGAAGTCCGCACCGGCGGCCATGGCGAGGACGCTGGCCCGCCGAACGTTGTCGTACGTCTCGAGCTCGCCGGTCTCGAGGATCACCTTGAGGTGCGCCTCGCCGCAGGCCTCCTTGACGTCGACGATCTCGTCGAAAACGGTTCGGTAGTCACCGGTCAGGAACGCGCTGCGGTCGATGACCATGTCGACCTCGTCGGCGCCCGCTTCGACGGCCTGACGGGTCTCGGCGAGCTTGATGTCGAGGAACGTCTGGCCCGACGGAAAGCCTGTCGCGACGCTCGCGACCTTGACGGACGAGCCCTTGAGCGCCTCCCTGGCCTCTCCCACGAGTGCCGGGTAGACGCACAGCGCGGCCACCGACGGGATCGTCGGATCACCCGGCTTCGGACGAATGGCCTTGGCGGACAGCGCGCGGATCTTGCCCGGCGTGTCCTTTCCCTCGAGCGTGGTCAGGTCCATCATCCGGATCGCGAGGTCGAGCGCCCACAGTTTCGAGGCCTTCTTGATCGAGCGCCGCTTGAGCGCGTCGACGCGCTGCTCGACGCCGACCTGGTCGACGGGAGTGACACGGCCGAGCAGGCTGCCAAGCGGGCCGGGGCGCGAATCCCACGAGCGGATCAGCTCATTGGCGCGCTCGCGGGCGACGCTGTCAGGGCGATGGCTGGTGACCATGGGACGGTGAGGATACACCGGGCATGTGGTCCGTTCGACCCGAACGACGGGTCTATGGTGAGCACCCGCCGGCAGGCGACAGGAGGGGTCCATGACAGTGCGGCTCGCAAGCTTGTTCATCGGTCTTGTGGTCGTCGTGGCAGCGTGCTCGACGCCGGGCGGCTCCGTGGGTTCGGCCAACGACCCCGGTGGCCCGTCGAGCGCTCCGTCACCGCAGCCTTCCGCAAGCGCTGTGGCGGCCGCGACCGCGGACACAACGGTCCGTACAGATCCACTCGTTCGTCCCGTGATCGATGGGGCGTTCGACGTCGGAGACGGACGGAAGATGTACCTGCAGTGTTGGGGAGAAGGATCACCGACGATCGTGATCGACGCCGGCGGCGGCCAGATCCAGGAGTACCGGGAATACGCGAGGACGTTCACCTCGCGGCTCGCCGAGCAGCGTCGCGTGTGCGCCTACGACCGGGCCGGTCTCGGTCGCAGCGACCCCGCACCCAACAAGCCCAGGCAGCTCGAGGACCTCACGGGCGACCTCCACGCGCTCCTGGAGGCCGCCGGTGTCGAAGGGCCTCTCGTCCTGGTCGGCAACTCGTTCGGCGGCTTCATCATGTCCTTCTACGCGAACCGCTACGCCGATGAGGTGACAGGGGTCGCCCTCCTCGACGTGCCGGCGCCGAGTGCAACGATGACGGAAGAAAGCGAACCCGGGCTCGTCTGGGACAGCCCGGGCAACGTCGAGCACAACGACGTCGTGGCAGGCTTCGAGAACCGGCTGGCGAATGAGCGGTTCCCATTCGACGTTCCGCTGGTCGTCGTGACGGCCACTGACGGTCAATCGGACGTCGAGGACCAGAAGTTCTGGCTCGACTGGAGCCCCACGAGCCGCCAGATCGAGCTCAGCGGCAGCCACGAGATCCATGTGGATCAGCCGGTGGCGGCGGCCGACGCCGTCCTCGAGCTGGGCGACTAGCGCCACGGTCCGAGTGGCGAGGAGTTCGGAGGGGCTACCATCGGGCGACGATGACCGACCAGCTCTCGCTCCGGCTCGAACCGGAGCGGCCGGTCCTGCCCGGGCTCCCCGATCTCCGCCCGATGCTGCCTCGGCCGCTGGCCGAGCCGTTCGATTCGGACCAACACCTGTTCCAGCCGTGGTGGGGCGGGCGACGGGCCCTGGTCTACATTGGCCCCGCCGAGCTGGCCGGCGGCGGGATCGTCCGGGTCGTGGACGAGGACGGCGTCGACCTCACCCGGCACCTGCGCGAGCTGGTCGGGCTGGCGGTGCGCGTCGATGCCCGATCGGCGGTGCTCGACGGCGAGATCGTGGTCGTCGACGCGTCGGGGCGCGCGGACGCGGCTGCGATGGCGGCACGGCTCGAGGGACGCGCGGGTCGCGCGGTCGCCTTTCTGGCGCTCGATCTGCTCCATATCGACGGGCGATCGCTCCTCGGCCAGCCGCTGACCAGGCGGCATGAGGCGCTGCGGCGCATCCTGCGACCTGGCGACGAAGTCGTTGCGGTCCCGGCCATCGCCACCGAGGGCCGCGCGCTGTGGGATGCAGTCGTCGCCCAGGGGGTGGCCGGTGTGCTGGCCCGGCAGCGCTCCAGTCCGTACCTGCCCGGGGTTCGGAGCCGGCTGTGGCGGTTCATCGCAGCAGGACCCGGTGCCGTTGCCAAGACCGAGGAGCTCGTCGAGGACGAACCATCGCGGCCGGCCGCCGCACCGGTGCTCGCGCTCATCGAGCGCTTGCCGCTGGAGCTCGAGGACTAGCGCCGTGGCGCTGCTACCGGCGCGTCGCTGCGGCCACGAACTCGCGAAGGCCCGGGCGCTGCCCGTACAGCAGCACACCCGCGGAGTAGATCCGGATCGCGGCCACGGCCACCGCCACGATCGCGAGCACGAGGAGGGCCAGTGAAAGGGCAACTTCCCAGGGCGGGACCTGACCGACCATCAGCCTGGCAAGCATTGCGAACGGGCTGAACGGCGGCAGGATCGACATCAGCCGCGCGATCGAACCCGCCCCACCCGTCAGCAGGATCGGAAGCGCGCCGAGGTACCCCGCCATCGCAAGCAGGCTCAGCGGCAGCGACAGCGTCTGGAGGTCGTCGGGGCGGCTCACGAACGAGCCGACCGCCGCGTACACGAAGGCGTACAACGCGAATCCGAGCAGGAAGAACGTGCCGTAGGCGAGGAGGAGACCGACCGTGATGCCCGTGATCGGCGTGCCGGTGGCGGCCGCCGGGCCGAGCACCGCCTGCGCGATCCGGTCCTGGAACGCGAGCACGAGCAGCGCCGGCAAAGCAATCGCGATGTACTGGGTGAGCCCCGCGCTGCCGATCCCGAGGACCTTGCCGATCACGAGCTGGCGGGACGATGCGGCGCTGATCATCAGCTCCATCACCCGGCTGCTCTTCTCGGCGGCCACTCCCGTTGCGACCCACATCCCGTAGATCAGGATCGACAGGAACATCAGCACGATGAAGACCGTGCCGACGAAGCCGCGGCTGGCGATCTCCTGTTGGCTGACGGGGCGACCGCCGCTCGTGGGCGCGGTGGCGGACTCGACGTCGAACTGCGGCGCCTGGAACGGATCGAGCTGGGCGTCGTCGGGGAGATTCGCGGTCCAGTCGAGCACCGCGAGGCCGATGGCGGCGAAGCCGACGAGCTGGGCGCGGGTCGCGTCGGCGATGCCCGGCGTCCGGAACGTGACGTGCAGCCGGCCGTCATCCTGCCGATCCACGCGAACCACGCCGGCGTAGGCGCCGTTCGACAGGCCCGCTTCGGCCGCGTCGGGATTGTCCACGACCGCGAACCGGAAGGGTTTCTGCCAGGTCGCCGTGTCCACGCCCTGCGGCGGGTTGTTGAGGAGCGCGTCGACGACGCCAACTGCGCGCTCGGCGAGGGCCGTGTCCGGCGACAGGATGGCGAGCTGGGTCACCGTCCGCGCGTCGAGATAGCGCACCGCGATGGGCGTGAGCGCAACACCGAGCGCGAGCGCCATGAGGATGAGCGTCGAGGCGAGATACAGGCGGCTGCGCACCCGGTCGCGATACTCGCGCCGGGCGACGATCGCGGCGTTCGGCAGGAGCGGATCGAGGCGGGGCATCAGGGTGCCAACGTCCGTTCGCCGTCGTCCGGGAGCGCGCCCGACGTGGTCGATGAAGAGCGTTTCGAGCGACGGCTCGTCCAACTCGAAGTGGGTCACGGTCGAGCCACCGGCGACGGCTGCCGCGAGGACCGCGTCGGGTTCGATGCCGTCGGTGAGCTCGAGCTCGGTCCGGTCGACGCCCGATCGACGGATGAGGATTCCGGGCAGCCGCTCGAGCCAGGCATGGTCCCCTGAGCCGTTGAGCCCGATGCGCACGATCCGCCGGCCGCTTGCCCGCTTCAGGTCGCGGATCGTCCCGCCCGCCACGACCCGTCCCCGGTCGACGATCGCGACGGACTCGCACATCGCCTCGGCGAGCTCCATCTGGTGGGTGGAGAAGACCACCGTGCGCCCCTGATCCCGCAGTTCGAGGAATGCCTCGCGCAGGAGCGCGAGGTTGACCGGATCGAGGCCCGTGAACGGCTCGTCCATGAGCAGGACCTCGGGCCCGTGGAGGATCGCGGCGATGAACTGGACCTTCTGCTGGTTGCCCTTCGAGAGCTCCTCGGCGCGCCGATTCGCGTATTCGGCGATGTGGAAGCGGACCAGCCAGCGCATGGCCTCGCTGCGCGCACGATCGCGAGGTGCGCCATACAGCTCGGCGAAATAGACAAGCTGGTCGAGGACCGCCAGCCGCGCGTACAGCCCGCGCTCCTCGGGGAGGTAGCCCCATGTTCGGCGGGGCAGCTGGGTGCTGCGTGTGCCATTCCAGCGCACTTCCCCGGAATCCGCCTCGAGGATGCCGAGAACGATCCGCATCGTGGTGGTCTTGCCCGCGCCGTTGGCACCGAGGAAGCCGAAGATTGCTCCGCGCGGCACGCTGAACTCGATTCCGTCGAGCGCAGTGACGTGCCCGAAGCGCTTGGTGACGCGATCGACCTCGAGGCTCACCGGGTCAGGATAGTGCGCGGCGACTCCCGGGCCGCTCGACCGCTCGCGGCGGCGCGGTGTTCAGGCGATCCAGAGGCGCCCGCGCGCCGTGCGCACGACTTCGGCAACGACGGCCGGTGCGAGCGCCACCAACGCCACGATCAGCCAGTCGTCGGGTTCGAGCGGCGTCGCCCGGAATGCCTCGGCCAGCGGCGTGATATGCGGGATCGCGACCTGGATGGCGAGGACGAGCAGCCCGGCGAGCAGGAGGAACGAGTTGCGCCCGAGGCGGTGCAGCGGGATGGTCAGGCTGCGATTGGCGTAGGCCCGCACGACCTGCGCCGCGACAAGCGTGGTGTACGCGAGCCACCGGGCGTGGTCGGGCGGACCCGGGTGCGTGACCATGATCACGAGGGCCGCGACGGCGCTGAACCCGCCCGCCGCTGTGATCCGCAGCAGGATCTCCTGGCTGAGCAGCGGGATGCGCCGGTCGCGTGGCGGGCGGCGCATGAGCCCCGGCTCCGGCGGCTCACGCTCGAACGCGACGGACGTCGCCAGGTCGATGAACAGCTCGAGCCACAGGATCTGGAGCGGCAGCAGCGGCTGGCCGAACCCGTAGATCGTCGCGATGAGGATGAACCCCAGCAGGGCGACGTGCGTCGAAACGAGGAAGATCAGGCCCTTCTGGACGTTGTCGACGATCCGCCGGCCCTCGCGCAGGCCGTACATCAGCGTCGTGAACGAATCGTCCCCGAGGACCAGGTCCGCGGCCTCGCGCGCCACGGCCGTACCGGAGCCCATCGCCACCGCGACGTCCGCCCTATTGAGGGCCGGCGCGTCGTTGACGCCGTCGCCGGTGACTGCGACCGTCCGCCCGTTCTCGCGAGCGACCCGCACGAGCCGTTCCTTGCCCTCGGGCGTCGACCGGGCGACGACCTGCAGCTTGTCCAGCTCCGCGGCGAGGTCCGCGTCGTTCCATGCCTCGATGGTGCGTCCGATGACGACGGTCGGCCGCTCCAGGCCGGCCTGATGGGCAATCGTCGCCGCCGTCGACGGGTGGTCGCCGGTCACGACGATCGTCTGGATGCCGGCGGTGCGCGCCGTCGCCAGTGCTTCGCGGATGCCGTCGCGGAGCGGGTCCGCGAACCCGATGAGCGCTCGCATCTCCAAGGGGCCGTCCCCCTCCCGGCGAGCGAGGCCGACGGTTCGCTCCCCGGTCGCCGCGGAACCCTCGATCAGGACCTCCCACGCGGTCCTGGTCATCCGCGACCCGTCCGCTTCGGCGAGGACCGCCTCGGGTGCCCCGATGAGGAGGGTCTCGACGTGGCCGTCACGCCGGGCCCGGGTGCGGGCGAACGGCCGCGCGTCGGTGACCGGCTCCGCATCGAGGAGCTCGGCGGGATCGAGGCGTGTCGCCAGCCCGTCCTCCGCCACGGCCCGGATCAGCGAGCGGGTGAACGAGCTTGGCGCCGAGCCGCCACCGATCGCCCAGGCGTCCTCTTCGGCGCGGAGCGCGTCGTGCAGGATGGCCGAGTCGCTCGTCGGCGTCCTCGACCGGGCCGGCCGGTGTCCGAACCGAGGCCACGTCGAGCCGGTTGCGGGTCAGCGTCCCGGTCTTGTCGGTGATGATCAGGTCGACGGCGCCGAGCGACTCCTCGGCGTTGAGCCGGCGCACGAGCACGCCCCGCTTGAGGAGCCGGTAGGCACCCAGCCCGAGGACGACCGCGAGGAGGATCGGCGGCTCCTCGGGGATCGCGGCGATCGCGGCCGAGATGCCGGCGAGGATCGTCTCGCCCGGCGTCCTGGCCACGGATGAACCCAAGCGACATGACGATCGCGATCAGGCCCGATCGCCACCCACAGGAGGATGCGGACGAGGCGGTCGAGCTCGGCCTGCAGCGGCGAGCGGCCGCCGACCGCGATCGGTCAGCCCGCCCGCGATCCGGCCGAACTCGGTCGCGCGTGCCGGTCGCGACCACGATCCCCTCGCCTCGCCCGCCGACGACGCTCGTGCCGCGCATAGGCGATCGATCGCCGGTCGGCCAGATCGCTGTCCCCGGCATCGGGCTCCGTGCGTCCCTGCTCCGGCATCGACTCGCCGGTGAGGACGCTGCGGTCGAGCTGCAGGCGGTCGACGCGGACCAGAGCGCAGGTCGGCCGGAACGACGTCGCCGCCCGACAGCAGGACCACGTCGCCAGGCACGAGCTCGCCGGCGGTGACCTGCGAAACCGTCGCCGTTCCGCCGGACGCGCGCCATCGGTGCGCTGGCGTCGCGGAGCGCCTCCAGCGCCCGCTCGCCGCGGTACTCGGTGATGACGTCCGCGCCGACGATCGGGATCAGGCCGACGAGCACGAGCAGCCCGTCGCGCGCCTCGCCGAGCAGCACCGCCCCGGCTCCCGCCGCAAGGAGCAGCAGCACGAACGGCTCCGTGGCGGCCTCGACGACGAGGCGCCACACGCTCGTCCGCTTCGGCGGCTCCAGCTGGTTCGGCCCGATCCGGGCGGCGCGCCGCGCGGCTTCCGTGGATTCGAGTCCACTCGGCGGGTCGACCGCCAGCCGGTCGGCAACCGCCGCGGTCGGGAGGGCGTGCGCCTCGGGCACCGAGTACGCCTGGGAGAACGCGGGCATGCCCCCATGATCGGCGATCAGCGCAGATTCGCCATGTGCCGTCCAGCCCGATCCCGGACCGAAGCGGGCACCGTGCGACAATGCGGAGCGTGACCACACCGATCTCGTCCGGCGCGCCGAGCGCGACCCCGACCGGGATCCATGCCGATCGCGCAGCCGGCACCCTGACGATCGACTGGGCCGACGCCCACCGGACCGAATACGACGCACGCTCGCTGCGCTGGCTGTGCCCCTGTGCGTACTGCCGCGGCGAGGCAGGCCTGCCCGGCTGGCTGGACTCGGCCCCGACCCTCACCGACGAGCAGATTCGGCTCGTCGATGTCCAGCTGGTCGGCAGCTACGCGATCTGCCCGACCTGGGGCGACGGGCACCACACCGGCTACTACTCGTTCGCCATGCTGCGCGCCAGATGCCCGTGTCCCGTCTGCACAGCGGCTGCCGGCTCGGGCGCGCCGAGCGAGCCTGACCTACCCGCCCACCGCCACGGAGATTTCGACATGATCGTCGTCACGAGTCCGTTCATCGCAGGCAACCGCGTCGTGGAGTCGAAGGGCATGGTCTTCGGGCTCGTGGTCCGCAGCCGCGGCCTCGGCGGCAACGTGATGGCGCAGCTCCGGTCACTCGGCGGTGGCGAGATCCACGAGTACACCGAATTGCTCGAGGACACCCGCCGTCAGGCCCTCGACCGGCTCGTCCAGAACGCCTCGTTGATGGGCGCGAACGCGATCCTCTCGATGCGCTTCGATAGCTCCGAGCTGTCCGGCACCATGAGCGAGATCGTCGCGTACGGAACGGCGGTCGTCGTCGAGCCGGATGCGCGCGCCGCGCAGCCCTCGGAGTGAGGCCGCGATGACGACCCTGCGGCTGCTGATCCTCGCGCTCGGCGGACTCCTCATCCTCGGCGGCTTCGCCGCGATCGCCTTCGGCGGATGGGCTGGTCTGGCCGGTTTGTGGTCGGTCGTGGCCGGACTTGTGATCGTGGCCGCGGTCCTGCTCGAACGACGGCGCTACCGCTCCGTGGCTGCCGAGGTCGGCCCGCAGCCGCCCGGTCCCGGGGGCGGGGAGCCGCTTGACGAGCCGCTCGAGCCACGCTTCAGCCCGACCACCGAACAGTTCGTCGATCCGACCACCGGCCTGGCGATGCGCGTGTGGGTTGACGCTGCGTCAGGTGAACGGCGGTACCGGGCGGACCGATGATCGTCATGAGCGGCCCGTACGAGGGCGCATGCTATCCTCGCCCGCCCGTGGTCGGCCCAATCGCCCGCGCGTCGAAACCCTGAGGAGCAGAGCCGAGCCGCATGGCTGCCGTCCAACCAGGAACCGTTTCGCGACCGCAGGTTCGGCGCGCGCGGCGGCCAGTTGGGGCCGAGGCTCCGCTCCCGTACATCAACCGTGAACTGTCGTGGCTGGAGTTCAACGCGCGGGTCCTGCACGAGGCCCGCGACGCGCGGAACCCGTTGCTCGAGCGGGTCAAGTTCCTGACGATCTTCGCGGGCAACCTCGACGAGTTCTTCCAGGTGCGCGTCGCCGGCCTCCGCCAGCAGGTCCAGGCTGGCCGGGTGGCCCTCTCGCCCGACGGCCGCACGGCCGAGGACCAGCTGGCGGCCATCCGGGAGCGGGCGCTCGAACTGACCATCGAGCACTCGCGGATCGCCATCGACGTCCGGGCGGCACTCGCCCTGGAAGGGATCGAGCTCGTCGACTATGGCGCGATCCCGCAGCATCACCAGACGCTTCGCGAGCGGTTCCTCGAGGAGATCTTCCCGGTCCTCACGCCGCTCGCGGTCGACCCCGGCCACCCATTCCCGTACATCTCCACGCTCAGCCTGTCGATCGCGGTCGGCCTGCTCGACCCGGAAAGCGGTGAGCGGCGCTTCGCCCGGGTCAAGGTCCCCCAGATCCTGCCGCGCCTGATCGAGGTCGAACCGTCGCGCTTCGTGCTGATCGACCAGGTGATCGAGGCGAACCTCGACGCGCTGTTCCTCGGCATGGAAATCCTCGAGACCCACCTCTTCCGGGTCACGCGCAACGCCGACCTCGCGATCGAGGAAGACGAGGCCGACGACCTGCTGATGGCGATCGAGGAGGAGCTCCGGCGACGGCGGTTCGGGGAGGCCGTCCGGCTCGAGGTCGAACGGTCGATGCCGCCCACGACGCGCCGGATCCTGCTCGACGGGCTCGGACTGCGCGAGAGCGACGCCTACGAGGTGAGCGGGATGCTCGACCTGACGGGGCTGTCCCAGCTCATGGACCTGGACCGGCCGGACCTCAAGGTGGTGCCGTGGTCGCCGGTCACGCCCGCGCGCCTCATGCCGCCCGACGAGGACGAGCCGGCCGACGTGTTCGCCGCGATCCGGGCCGGGGACATCCTCGTCCACCACCCCTACGAGTCGTTCTCCGCGTCGGTCGAGCGGTTCATTGCCCAGGCTGCCGACGACCCCGAGGTCCTGACGATCAAGCAGACCCTGTACCGGACATCGGGCGACTCGCCGATCGTTCAATCGCTCATCCGCGCCGCGGAGCGCGGCAAGCAGGTCGTCGTGCTCGTCGAGATCAAGGCCCGGTTCGACGAAGAGGCGAACATCATCTGGGCTCGCCGCCTCGAGCAGGCTGGTGCCCACGTCGTGTACGGGCTCGTCGGGCTGAAGACGCATTCGAAGGTGTCGCTGGTGGTCCGCCGCGAGGGATCCGGGCTGCGCCGATATGTCCACATCGGGACCGGCAACTACAACCCTCGGACCGCGCGGCTGTACGTCGATCTCGGCCTGCTGACGTGCCGCCCAGAGATCGGCGCCGACGCGACCGACCTCTTCAACGTGCTCACCGGCCTGTCGCGCCAGCACACCTTCCGACGGTTGCTCGTGGCGCCGCACAGCCTGCGCTCGCGGTTCCTGCAGCTCGTCGAACGCGAAGTCGAGCATGCCAAGGTCGGCCATGAGGCGCGCATCGTCCTCAAGGTCAACGCGATCGTCGACGTGGCCGTGATCGAGGCCCTCTACCCGGCCGCCCAGGCGGGTGTCGCGATCGACCTGATCGTGCGCGGCGCGTGCGCCCTGCAACCAGGCATCGCCGGACTGTCGGAGCGCGTTCGGGTCCGCTCCATCATCGGCGAGTTCCTGGAGCACTCCCGAATTTGGGGGTTCTCGAACGGCGGCGATCCGGAGTGGTACATCGGCTCGGCCGACCTGATGGACCGCAACCTCGACCGGCGGGTCGAGGCCGTGGTCCCGGTGGAGGACGCGGAGGCGCGCAACCGGCTGGCCCGGATCATCGACGTGTTGCTCGCCGACGACCGCCGGTCGTGGCAACTGCTCCCCGACGGCACCTGGAAGCGGACGGAGGAGCTCGAGGGCCGCGAAGGCACGATCGACACCTTCGAGACCCTCAAGGAAGGGGCCCTGGCAATCGCCGACGAGGCCCATCTGCCGCACCGTCCGCACGCAGGAGCCGGTTCGCTGGATCCTCGCGCGTGACGACGACCCGTTCGCCGCGGCCGGTGGAGATCGAGCTCAAATACCGGGTGAACGACGGGCCGGCGGCCGAGCGCTACCTCGAGGCCGACACGCTGGCGACCTTCGCTTCGGCTACACGGGTTCGTCCGCGGCAGGTCGAGGATCGCTACGTCGACACGGCCGACGGCGATTTCGCGAAGGCTGGATTCGCGGCGCGTCTCCGCCGCACGGGCAAGGGCACGAGCGTCGGCCTGAAGTCGCTCAGTGGCGGACCGGATTCCGCCGTCGTCGGCTCGGCCGCGCATCGACGCGAGGAGCTCGAAGGTCCCGCCCATACATCGGCAGGACCGCACGACTGGCCCGCATCCGACGCCCGCTCGCTCGTGCTCGAGCTTGCCGGCGATGCACCGCTGCTCGAGCTGGTCACGGTGCGTCAGCACCGCCGGCGACGCGAGCTGCGTGACGGGGACACGCGAGTTGAACTGAGCCTCGACGCCGTCGATGTCGTGGTTCGGGGCGATGTCGTGGACCGGTTCGCCGAGCTCGAGGTCGAGCTGCTCGAGGGCGATGAGGCGCGGTTGACCGCGCTCGACGAAGTGCTCCGGGCGGATCCGGGCCTGAGCCCGTCGACGGTGTCCAAGCTCGAGTCGGCGCTCGCCGCGGTCAGCCGGAAGGGCGCAACCGACGGGATCGATCCGATGCCTTCGACTTCGGATGAGCTCCAGGAAGAAGGGGCAGATTCGCCAGGCGAGCAGGGCTTGCCGACCATCAAGACGCCCGGCGTTATCGCCGATGACCACGTCGCCGAGGCAGCCCGCAAAGTCCTGCGCTTCCACCTCGCCCGGATGCTCGCCCGTGAGGCGGGCACACGCGAGGGCAAGGACAACGAAGACCTTCACGCGATGCGTGTCGCGACCCGGCGGCAGCGTGCCGCGTGGCGCGTCTTCGGGGATGCGTTCCGTCGCGGCCGCACGAAACGCTACCGCTCCGGTCTGCGCGACATCGCGTCCCGTCTCGGGGCCGTCCGCGATCTCGATGTCCTGCTCGATGCGGCCGATCTCTATCGCGCCGACCTGCCAAAAGTCGAGCAGCGCAGCCTCGAGCCGCTGCTCGGCAGCTGGCGCCAGCATCGCGACGACGCGCGCGTGCTGCTCATGCGCGAGCTCGACTCGGACGATTACCGGCGCTGGGTCGACGACTACCGGGACTTCGTACGGACGGAGGGCGCAGCGGTCATCCCGGTCGGCCCAGTGGAGCCCCACCGAGTCCGAGACACGGCTCCGTCGCGCATCTGGGGCGCCTACGAGCACGTTCGTGGCTATGAGCCGGTGCTCCGCTGGGCCGACGTCGAGACGCTCCACGAGCTGCGCATCGCAGGCAAGTGGCTGCGCTACACGCTCGAGTTCGTGCGTCAGGACGCCTGCAAATTAGCGGTGGCGCCGATTACGGGCCTAACAGAATCCCGGGCCAATCGCGCCCGCGGAACGAGCGAGGCAACGGAAAAACTGGCCAGAAACGATGTCGCTCAAAAAGGGGCCTGGTCGATGACTGCCGGTGGCCGGGCCTTTTACGACGATAACTATAAGGTGGCCGCGGAAGACTCGCGCAAGACCGACGGTATTCAGGCCCTCACGAAGGACTTCGACGGCGACAGAGCACAAGGCAACAAGCAGGCGTTCGGTGTCAGTGGCTCAGTCCGAGCCCCGGCTGATTCAGGGACAGTCGTGCCGCCTACGACACCCGCGCCGACAGGTGTAACCGTTTATAATTTTTCCGTTGCTGGTTACGTCGATCCGAAAGCTCGTGCAAGGCTTTGAAAATAAAAAGTCGCGGGACTTCCTTTTCGAAACGGCCAAGAATGAAGGTTTCAACCTCAACTCTGTGACGTTGAATACTCCCCAGGAATTGGAAATCGATGCGGCTCCGGTCCTCGACAATCTGAGCCGTCTTGGCGGCGGCGCCCTGTCCCTGAATTCGGATAATTTTTACGCCCAGACGACGAACGCGGTGGTGGTGCCGGCAGTTACACCCGCGACGCCGTCTCAACCGTGGGCCCGCATCAATACGTTTAACACGGGTCAAGGTGCGGTGAGCCAGGCGGGGACATTCGGAGATCAGGTCCAGTCCATTAACGGCTTTGCGAAAGCCGAGAATGAACGTCTGGGCGAATCACAACCCCGGGATGTGGGATGGGACAAGAATCCCGGCCAACTCGCCGCCAAGGATCTCACTGGGAATCAAATTCGAAAGAGGCGAAGCGGCCCGGAAGGAACGCGGAATCGTTTTACCCACAACCCCAGCCCCAACCGTTGTCGAAACAGGAACTGCCGCGCCAAGTCCAGAGGTCCAAATAGGAGCCAAGTCTGCTGAGGTTGGTGATGAAGCTCAGCACTCCACTCGCACTTTCAACATTCCACGCGTCCAACTTGCCGATGCTGGCAGTGGCATCGGTGTTAGCCGCAGCAGGAGTTTGAACTTCGTAACCAAGACAAACTCCACGGAGTATGTGAATGCGCCGGTAGATATCGAGAAGTCTCGGAATCCTTCCACCGAGAGTGACTCGCTTCCCTTCCCTGCGGCAACGATTCCCACCCGAACTCTTCGCCCCGCAGCACAACCCGCGGCTGTTGCCGAAGAAGAAGCTGTTCGTCGGCAGGCTGGCCAGGAAGGTCGGCGAGCGAAGCTGGATGCTGCAAAAGAGCAGCAGAAGGCAAAACAACTGGCTGAACCTTCCGATGCTTCTGTGCCGAAGCTGAGTTATAATTATGACAACCGGCCGGACCGAGCGGTGGTGGGCCGCGAAGTGTTGACCCTCGCTCTGCCCTAGTACGGAGCCGGCGGCGGAGGACGACCCGGATCGTCTGGTATCTGATCCTCGGTTCCCACGGTCCGACACCGCCCGCCACAGCGGGTTCGCACCAGACGTGCGGCGCGGACGGCTACCGGTTAGGCCGGCTGGCCAATCCAACCGTCTTGAGGGTGCCGACGCGCGGCACCCTCAACTCGCTCCGAGCCCCTAGCGCCGGACGGCGATCAGGCTCTTCGTCAGGCCGAGCACCTTCTCGCGGTGGATCTCGGCGTCCGGGAAGAGCCGACGCAGGTCGCGCGCGGCGAGGAGCGTGATCTCCTCCCACTCGCCCTTGGCCTGCCAGCCGAGCGTGAAGCGTCGGTTGAGCGCCATTCGGACGCGGCGCGGGCAGGAACTGGAAGAGCGGCAGTTGGTAGTGCGGCTCGATCGGGAACTATTTGTTCGGCGTCTGGACGAAGTACCGATCAGCAACGCGGCGGATCTCGGCCGCGAACGCCGGCTGGAGCTCGCGGCGGCACGTGCTCGATCACGGAGTTCGAGAAGGCGACGTCGAACTCGCCGTCGCCGAACGGCAGGCTCGTCGCCGTCCGCCTGCATCGCCGTCACGTTTGGCGACCCGAGCCACTGGCTCGTGTCGGCTTGAGATCGACGGCGACGATCGGGTTGACTGTGTTGAAGCGCTCGAGCGCCGCACCCCACCCTGCGCCGACGTCGAGGATTCTGTCTTCAGGCTGAAGCGCGCACAGCCGCTCGAAGAGGCGGTATCGCTGCTCGCGCCAGCGTCGGACGGTCGCACTGTCGGACGCAAACGATCGCAGCGGATCGAAGAGGGATTTCATGCTCTCCGTATTAGTAGGCGCCGCGCCGGCCGAGGACGACCGGGATCGTCTGGCAGAGGATCTTCAGGTCCCACCAGAGCGACCAGTTCGTGACGTACAGGTAGTCGAGCTTCGTCATCTCCTCGAAGGGGATGTCGTTCCGCCCGAGCACCTGCCAGAGGCCGGTGATCCCCGGCGTCATGTCGAGCCGGCGCGACGCCCAGCCGGTGATCTGGTCGGCCTCGTAGACGACGAACGGCCGCGGCCCGACGAGGCTCATCTCGCCCTTGAACGACGTTCCAGAGCTGCGGCAGCTCGTCGAGGCTCGTGCGGCGCAGGAAGGAGCCGACCCGCGTCACGCGCGGGTCGTCGCCCTTGATCTTGAACAGCGGCCCGTCGACCTCGTTCATGTGCAGGACCTCGCGCGTCGCTGCTCGGCGCCGACGAACATCGTCCGGAACTTGACGATCTGGAAGGTCGAGCCGAGCCGGCCGCGCCGCGGCTGCCGGTACAGCGCCGGCCCGGGCTGTCGAGCCGGATCGCGAGCGCGATCGCGCCGAGGACCGGCGCGAGGACGAGCAGCGCGCGTCGCCGACGACGACGATGTCGACCGAGCGCTTGAGCACGCGCGCGCTGCGGCCGAGCCGCATCGGCGGCAGGGTCACGACCGGCATGCCCTCGACGTCGTCGAGCATCGCGTGCGAGGTGAAGATCTCGAAGTAGCGCGGCACGATCGAGACCTGGACGTCCGGACGCCGCACGGTCCGGACGAGATCGAGCGTCTCTTCGTGGCTGCCGACCGAGGACGCGAGCAGGACCCGGTCGATGTCGTACTCGTCGACGACGCGCGCGACGTCGGTCGGCGCTCCCGAGCACCGGCCCGGGCAGCGGCTGTCCGGCATCGCCGTCCGAGGAAGCCGACCACCTCGAGGCCGTACTCGGGGTGCGCCTTGATCTTCCGGTAGACGAGGCGCGCCTCGTCGCCGCTGCCGACGATGAGCGTTCGCCGCGGCTTCATCATCCGCGGGAAGATCCAGCTGCGGATCGAGCCGCGCACGATCGGGATCAGCACGAGCGCGACGGCGAGGAAGAGAACGGCCTCGACGGGCGTGTAGATCCACCAGCCGAAGAAGACTCGACGCCCTGTGAGAGGATCAGGTAGCCGAGCGAGCCGACGAGCATCGCGTGGAAGAGGTCGCGCGACCTCGTCGAAGCTCGAGACCGAGATCTTCAGGCTGTCGTTGTCGTAGAGGTTGTAGGCCGTGAAGACCGTCAACCAGACGAACGGCGCCGTCACGGCGACGAGCGCGAGGAACCAGGCGTCGGCCGACACCGGCGGCAGCGGCGCGATCCGGTCGGCGATCACGTACGAGACCGTGTACGCGACGACGAGCATCGTCAGGTCGCCGACCGCGAGGATGCGCGTGCGCCCGCGGCGCAGCCGGTGCTGCCGCGCGCTCGCCGACGGCGCGCGAACTGCCGCATTCACTCCACTGCTCATCGTGCCCGGTGCCTCCCCGTGCCGCATCGGCGGGCCCTTCCCGCCCTGTCGTCACACTCTAGGAGCGTCCGGGCGCGGTTCTAAGACCAGAATCGAGAAACCAACCAAGCGACCAACCCGGGCTTCCGCACTGCCCGAACGGCTAGGTCGCTCAGCTCACCGGTGTCTGCATGTCCTGCTGCAACTCACCCGCGCCGAGGGCACGGTTGTAGACGCGCACCTCGTCGATCAGGCCCGCGAACCACTCCGACCAGACGCCGTTGCCGCCGATCCGCATTGCGCCGGTCGAGGCGGCCATCGAGCCGGAGAACGGCAGCGAGCCGACCAGCACGCCGTTGACGTAGAGCCGGACGACGCTGCCGTCGAACGTCGTCGCCAGATGTGACCACGCATTCAGCGGCAGCGACGCCGTCCCGACGGCGTTTCGCTCGCCGCCGATGTCCACCTGCCCGAGCGGGCGCCCGCCGGCCTGGTCTCCGTACAGCCCGTACACCAGCCCGCCCGTGCGCTCCTTCGCCGCCACCGTGCGCCAGCCGCCGAGCCGGGTCGGCCGCACCCACGCCTCGACCGTCATCCCGGCCGAGAGGTCGAGCGAGGCCGAATCCTGGACCGTCACCCAGTCGTTGACGCCGTCGAAGCTCAATGCCGACCCGTAGCGTCCGGACGAGCTCCACGTCGGCCCGGACGCGGTGCCGGCGTTGCCACGCCCCGACGAGTCGGCGACTGTGACGCCCGAGCCGGCATTGAAGCCGTACGCGGCCACGAGCCCTGACGCCGGCGGTGGGGGCGGAGTCGGGACGACCGCCGTGGCCTCGGCTGACGGCGGGCCGACGTTGCCGGCTGCGTCCTCGGCCGTGACCCGGTAGTAGTAGGTGCCGGGGGCAAGGCTCGGGTCGGTGAAGCCGGTGGTGGTCGGCTGGCCGATGCGGTTCGCGACTGCGGGCGTGAACCCCGCGGTCGTGGAGCGGTGCACGTTGTAGCGCGTGACGCCGACGGCGTCGCTCGCCGCCGACCAGGAGAGCGTGACGTTGCCGTTCGAGACGGACGACGTGAGCGCGGTCGGCTCGGTCGGCGGCGTCGTGTCCGTGGCCGGAGGCGGCGGTGGTGGCGCGGTGCCGGTCACGGGCCGCTGCAGGTCCTGCTGGATCTCGCTCGCGCCGAGCGCGCGGTTGTAGACACGCACCTCGTCGATCAGGCCCGCGAACCACTCGCCCCAGATACCGTTCCCGCCCAACCGCAACGGTCCCGTCGACGCTGCCATCGAGCCCACGAACGGCAATGAGCCCGCCTGGGCGCCGTTCACGAACAGCCGGACGGCCGCGCCGTCGAACGTCACCGCCACAGTGCGACCACGTGTTCAACGGCAACGACGCCGACCCGACCGCATTCCGTTCGCCACCGATGTCCACCTGACCCAGCGGCCGGCCCCCGGCCGCATCCGCATCCAGCCCGTACACGACGCCACCGGTACGCTCCTTGAAGACCACGGTCCGCCACCCACCCAGCCGCGACGGGCGCACCCACGCCTCGACCGTCATCCCGGACGTCAGGTCGAGCGAAGCAGCGTCGGCCACGGTCACCCAGTCGTTCACGCCGTCGAAGCTCAACGCAGAGCCGAACCGCCCGGACGAGCGTCCACGTCGCCCCCGACACGCGTGCCGCCGTTCCCACGACCGGACGCATCCACGGCGACCGACCCGGAGCCGGCGTCCAACCCGAACGCGGCCACCAGGCCGGCGGGGGCAGCGCTCTGCACGAACGTCGCCGTGTAGGTCGTGGCCGTCGCCGGGGTCGCGAAGGAGTGTGCGGCCGCGCCGCCGTCGGACCAGGACTGGAACACCCACGACGCTCCCGACCCGTCGGTCTGCGCCGGGGCGTCGACGGCGATCGTGTACCCCTGCCAGGACGTCAGCGTCGTCGGCGCGGCGTACGTCGTCCCGGCGACGACGAGGTTGCGGCCGGATGGGCTCGTGGCGAAGGTGAGGCTCACCTTCTTCGGCAGGACGTCTCTCGTGACCGTCGTCGTCACGCCGGCCGAGTCGGTGGCGGTGAGCTGGATCTCGAGATAGCCGTCGATGCCCGAGCCCAGATCCTCCGGGCTCGGCTGCTGGATCGTGAGATCGTTGCCCGGCGTCGGCGCGAGGAAGGGATGGGTGTGCGAGTCGTGATGGCGGAGCACACGCCAACTGAGGCTCGACGGTGCCAGCGTCCCGTCCTCGGGGTCGGTCGCGGTCGCGTGCAGCGTGATCGTGTCGCCGACGGCGAAGCGCGCTGCGGCGGTGGGCGTGTCGATCGTCACCTCGGGGGCGCGGTTGCCGGGGTCGATCCGCAGCGACGCCGGTGTCGACACGGCGCCGCGGTCGTCCCGCACCGTCAGCGTCGCCGTGAACGAGCCTGCGGCGGCGTAGGTGTGCGACGTCGTCGAGCCTGTCGTCGTCACAGGCGGCGATCCGTCGCCGAAGCTCCAGGTGTACGTGAGCACGTCGCCCGCGTCCAGATCCGAGCTCGCGCTGCCGTCGAAGTTGACGACGAGCGGCACGTCACCCGAGCGGGGCGTGGCGGTCATCCTCGCGGTCGGTGGCCGGTTGGCTGCGACGGTCGGCTCGATCCTGCGGACTTCGCCGCCGTTCGAATAGTTCGTGTAGTAGAGCGCCTGTCCGCCCGCGGACGGCCCGAAGGTCATGTTGACGACGGCTCCCACGTCCGTCGCGAACTCGCTCCGGACGAAGCCACCGCTCCCGTCGGGGAGGAGCTGGAAGATCTTGCCGCAGGTGTAGTCGCCGTAGAGGTAGGCGCCGTCGTACGCCGCCGGCCAGGCGCCGTTCGGGACGAAGGCGCCACCGGTGATGGCCGCACAGCCGGTCGAGGAGTGGCTGTAGGCGTAGATCGGGTTGGTCATCCCGGCGGGCGGCGGCCCGCAGTTCGTCTCGGAGTCGTTCGCGCACGGTCCCTCGCGGACGTTCCAGCCGTAGTCGGCGCCCGCCTGCCCGAGGTCGACCTCCTCCCACACTCCCTGGCCGACGTCGTTGATGTAGAAGCGGGTGCCGGAGGTGTTCGGGTCGAAGGCGAACCGGAACGGGTTCCGCAGGCCCCAGGCGAACGTCTCCTGGCACGTGGTTCCCGCCGCGACCTGTCCCGTGACGTTGCAGCGGGCGGTCCCGACGCCCAGGAACGGATTCGACGCGGGGATGCCGCCGGCCGACGTGATCCGGAGGATCTTGCCCAGCAGGACGTTCCGGTCGCGCGACGCGTCGTTCTGCCCCGCGCAGCCGCTGTCGCCCTCGTAGTCGCAGCCGCCGTCGCCGACGCTCACGTAGAGATAGCCGTCGTTGCCGAACCGAAGGTCGCCGCCGTTGTGGTTCCCCGTCGCAGGGATCTCGTCGAGGAGCACCTGCTCCGACGCGGCGGAGATCGTCGCTCCGGACATGCGTGAAGCGCGAGACCCTGTTCACGCACCTGCCGGGCTTCGAGCGCGTGTAGTAGAGATAGACGAACCCGTTCCCCGCGAACCCGGGGTCGATCGCAGCGCCGAGCAGCCCCATCTCGTCCGCGGTGCAAAGGGCACCTGCGAGATCGAGCACGGGATCGGGCGCGAGCGTGCCTCCGTCGATCACTCTCAACGCGCCGAACTGGGTCGTGACGAGCAGCCGGCCGTCGGGGATGAACGCGAGAGCCGTCGGGCTCTCGACGTTGGCGACGAACGTATCGGTGAAACCGTTCGGAAGCGCCCCGACGGCATTCGGCGTCGCGCCGGCGAGCAGGACTGCGGCCGAGGCAGCCACGAGGACGGCGAGGGTCGCCCGAGTCGTGCTCGAAATCGTTTGTCGTCGTCGCCGCAGGACACCGCGAGTGTAGGTGGTGTCTCGGCCGGCGGTCGCAGTCAGGGGCGCTGCGGCACCGGCGCGGGCGCGAACGCCTCCTTGACGACCCGGAGCACGGCGGCCCGCTTCCCCTCGACGACCGGCACGAGGCCGCCGAGCTCGAGCCGCGACAGCTCGACGCGGCCCTGGGCCCGGACGGAGGTGAAGCCGAAGTCGGCGAGGAAGTCGCGGGGGAAGACGGTGCGATGGACGAGGAAGCGCTCGTACGTCGACTCGCCCTCCGGATAGCGGTACGCGAACGCCTCGAGCGCCCTCGCCCCCTTGTCCCGCGCCTCGCCGATCGCGGCGAGGAAGAGCGACTGCTCCACCCAGGGCGTCGCCGTCGAGACGACGTAGACGCAGGTGACGAGCACGGCGTCGTCGGACGGCGGGCCGGCCGGAAGCTCGGCCGCCCGGGGGAAGAGCGACGCCGGGCCGTACTGGATCGAGCCGAGCAGACGGCCGTCGTCGTCGCGGTAGAGCGCTCCCCACGCGCCCCAGTCGTCCTCGATGCGCTCCATCCAGCGCTCCTTGGCCGCCGTGCGGCCGTCGCGGGACTGCCACCACACGCACGAATGGCAGACGCCGGGCGCACGCTCGAGCGTGCCGGCGGTCAGGCCGGTGACGCGCTGTGCCATTCGTCCACGATCACGTCGACGACGTCGGGACGGACATCGGCCATGCGGGCGAGGCAGTCGGCGACGTGAGCCTGTACGGCCGCTCCCACCGTTCCGGCGTTCGCGCCCCAGTCCAGTGCGAGATGAAGCTCGACGGCGACCCGCTCGTCGTCGCGGACGACCTTGACGCCGTCGTTGCGGCCGACGAGCGCGTGCACGCCGCTCACCTCGCGCGCGGCGTCCGCCGCATAGCGCGCGAGCACATCGGGCGAGATGACGGAGTGGCCTTCCACTACCTCGATCTTAGAACCAGCTCGGTCGCTTCGGGCCGGGCGAAGAAGCGGAGGGGGAGGAAGGTGGTGCCGAGGCCCGGCGAGACGTGCAGGGTGACACCGCCCTCGCGGTACACCCCCTCGCTGATCGGTGCGCGGATGTGCGCGAAGCGGACCTTGCCGCCGGGATAGGGGAGCACGATCTGCCCCGCGTGCATGTGGCCGGCCAGCACGAGCGGATAGCCGCCCGTCCGCAGGCGGGGGTAGTGGCTGAGCAGGATCCGGAACGCCGCCGACTGGTCGGGCTCCGGAACGGGCCCGGACACGCGCGGAGCCGTTCCCGCGATCTGGACCGGGACGCCTCGCAGCTCGACCGTCCGCGAATCGTCCACGAGCAGCGTCGCCGGCAGCCCGTCGAGCTCGGCCGCGCGAGAGAACGGGTCGCGCGTGACTGCGATGTCGTGATTCCCGAGCACGACGAACGCGTCGAGGCCCGGCGAGCGCCTCGTCGAGCGTCGCACGTCCGCGTGGGCGCGAGAGCAGGTCGCCGGTGACGACGACGAGATCCGGACGTCGCGAGCGCACCCACTCGGCCGCGCGCCGGCCGGCGACGCGTGCCGCGCGAGACCGGCCCGAAGTGGAAGTCGGAGAGGTGCGCGACCCGGAGCCCGTCGAGCGCGGCGGGCAGCCCGTCGACAGGCAGCTCGAGCACCCGCATGCGCAGCCAGCCGGCCTCGAACCAGCCGTACGCCAGGGCCGACGCTGCCACAGCGCCGAGCCCCAGCACGATCCAGAGATAGTTCAGGGCCGGCGCCCCCCAGGATCACCGGCCCCGAAACCGCCCCTCCGGTAATGAAGACGCCGAGGCGGCTGGAACCTTGCGGTGATCGCGGTCTTCAGACGCTGAGCTTCTCGAGCACCGGGTCGACCGAGACGACGTGCCGCTTGAACTTGAGCTCGGAGTCGGTGAGCCCGGCGGCGACGCCGATCAGCTGCGAGAGGTGCAGGATCGGCATCTGGAAGTCCTTTCCGGTCTGCTTCTTCAGCTTCGTCTGCCAGGCGTCGAGCGAGAGGTGGCAGAGCGGGCACGGCGTCACGATCGCGTCGGCGCCGGCCTCCTTGGCCTGCTCGATCGGCTGGATCAGCTCGCCGAGCGCGGTCTCCTCGCGCGCCTGGATGATCGGGAAGCCGCAGCACTTGATCTTCGCCGGATAGTCGATCGCCTCGCCGCCGCACGCCTCGATGATCCGCTCGAGCGAGGACGGCCGGTCCGGGTCCTCGAAGCCGAGCAGCTTCGAGGGACGCAGGATCTGACAGCCGTAGAACGGCGCGATCTTGAGGCCCTTGAGCCCCTTGTGCGCAGCGGTCTGCAGCAGCTCGTAGCCCTCGCCGGCGGCGACGAGCCAGAGGAAGTGCAGCACCTCGACCTTGCCCGTGTAGGCGGGCACGCCGACCTTGGCGAGGTTGTCGTTGACCCGCTCGAGCAAGGCGACGTCGCCCTGGAGCTGGAAGTTCGCCTGGCGCAGGTTGAGCGTGCAGACGTTGCACACCGTCATCAGGGTGTCGCACTCGGTCGCCTCGGCGTAGGCGAGGATGCGCGCGTTCAGGTGCAGGTAGTAGTCAGGCTCGGCCTCGTGGATGTCACCGGCGCCGCAGCACGTCACCGTCTCGAGCTCGAGCAGCTCCAGCCCCACCTTGGGAGACAGCGCCCGGGTGGAGATGTCGAGCTCCTTCGCGGAGAGCGAGGCGAGACAGCCCTTGTAGTACGCGACCTTCCTCACGCGCCTTCTCCCTTGTCGTCGTCGTCCCCGCCCCACTTCAGGACGTCGGGCGGCTCCTTCTCGCCCGGAAGCTCGCCGGCGTCGGCGCCGGTGTGCTCGATCCGCGAGAGCGCCCGCTCGCCCTGGACGATCCCCAGCGCGCCCTGGCGGTCCTGCCGCTTGACGATGTCGTACAGCGCTCGTGACTCCTTGACCCCTCGGCGACGTGCGGCGGGATCGGGATCGGGACCTTGCCGTGCTTCATCAGGCCCATCGCGAACTTCATCTCCTTGATCGAGGAGACGATCCCCTGGGTCTTCGGGACGAGCTCGGTCTCGCGGAGCCAGCCGGTCGTCTTGGCGGAGGTGACGAACCAGTCGGCGTGCTTCGCGCCCATGTCGTCGTCGATTCCCTCCCGCATCGCCTCGGCGCCGAGCTTCGCGATCGCGTCACGCGGGTCGACACCCTTGGGGCAGCGCTCGTTGCAGAAGTAGCAGCGGGTGCACTCCCAGATCCCGTGCTCGCTCGAGTACTCGTCCAGCCGCTCGGCCTTGGCCGCGTCGCGCGGGTCGCCGACGAAGCGCATCCCCTTCGCGAGCGCCTGCGGGCCGAGGAACTCCGGATCCGACTCCATCGCGTTGCACTCGGAGACGCAGCAGCCGCAGTTGATGCAGAGCGACTCCTTGTGGATCACGTTCATCCGCTCCTGCGAGATCCGGTGCTCCTTGCCGTCCTCCGGCTGGCTGTACCCGGGCTGCAGGTACGGCTTCATCGCCTTGAACTTCGACCAGAACGGGTCCATGTCGACGACGAGGTCCTTGATCACGGGCAGGTTGCCCATCGCCGAGATCACCGGCACGTGGCCGGCGTTCGCGATGTCGTACATCCGCACCTTGCAGGCGAGCACGGCGCCGCCGTCCATCCGCATCCCGCAGGAGCCGCAGATCATCATCCGGCAGCTCTTGCGGTACGCGAGCGAGCCGTCGTGGCGGTCCTTGACGATGTCGAGGCAGTCGAGGAGCGTCGCCTCCTCCGGGGCATCGAACTCGTACTCGCGGAGCGCCTTGTCGCCGGTGGTCGCGTCGTACCGCCAGATCTTCAGGGCAACCTGCACTAGTACTTCCTCTCCTCGGGCGTCCACTTGGTCATGCGAACTTCCTTGTACGTCAGCTCGGGGCCGCCGTCCTTCCAGCGCGAGACCGAGTGCTTCAGGAAGTTCTCGTCGTCGCGCGTCGGGTAGTCGTGCGGACGCGAGTGCGCGCCGCGGCTCTCCTTGCGCGCGATCCCGGCCTGGAGCATGCAGGCGGCGACGTCGAGCAGGTAGCCGAGCTCGATCGCCTGCGTCAGGTCGGAGTTGAAGACGTCGCCCTTGTCCTCGACGACGACGGTCGGGTAGCGCTCCCGCAGGCCGTCGATGATCTCGATCTGCTCCGCCATCTGCTCCTCGCGGCGGAAGACGCCGAAGTTCTTCAGCATCGTCTGCCCGAGCTCGTCGCGGATCTGCCAGGGCCGCTCGCCCTTCTTCCGGCCGAGCAGCGACTTCAGCTCGCGCTCGGCGTCGCGGGTCGCCGACTCGGGAACGGTCACGGTCGTGTTCGCGAGCGCCCATTCGGCGGCCGAGCGGCCGGCGCGGCGGCCGAACGTGATCGTCTCCATCAGCGAGTTGCCGCCGAGGCGGTTGGCGCCGTGGACGGAGACGCACGCGACCTCGCCGGCGGCGTAGAGCCCGGTCATCTCCGTCAGGCCGTCGGTGTCCGTCTCGACCCCGCCCATGTGGTAGTGGGCCCCCGGACGGACCGGGATCGGCTCGTGGATCGGGTCGACGCCGGCGTAGACCATCGCCAGCTCGCGCGAGCCCGGCAGGCGGGTGAGGATCTTCTCCGCGCCGAGGTGGGTCAGGTCGAGGAGGACGGAGCCGTTGATGCCACGGCCCTCATCGATCTCCGTCTGCTCGGAGCGGGAGACGACGTCGCGCGACGCGAGGTCCTTCGCGGTCGGGGCGTAGCGCACCATGAAGCGCTCGCCCTCGGAGTTGCGCAGGACCCCACCCTCGCCGCGGCAGCCCTCGGTGATCAGGATCCCGCTCGGGAACATCGTCGTCGGGTGGAACTGCATGAACTCGATGTCCTTCAGCGGCAGCCCCGCGCGCAGCGCCATCGACATGCCGTCGCCGGTGCAGGCGTAGGCGTTCGTCGTCGCGCGGTAGAGCCGGCCGACGCCGCCCGTCGCGAGCAGAACAGTCTTGCCGCCGAGCGCCTTCAGGCCGCCGTGGAGGAGATCCCAGGCGATCACGCCCTGGCAGCGGCCCTCGTGCTCGACGAGCTGCCAGGCGAAGAACTCCTCGTAGACCTTGATGTCGCGCTTGACCAGCTGTTCGTAGAGCACCTGGATCAGGACGTGGCCCGTGATGTCGGCGGCGAAGACCGTTCGCGGCGAGCCGGCGGCGCCGAAGGGCCGCTGGGCGAGCTTGCCGTCGTCGGCGCGCGAGAAGACCGCGCCCCAGTGCTCGAGCTGGTAGATGTCGCCCGGCGCCTCGCGCGTGAAGACCTCGATCGAGTCCTGGTCGCCGAGGTAGTCCGAGCCCTTGACCGTGTCGAACGCGTGGCTCTCGGGGCTGTCGTCGCCCGAGTTGCCGAGTGCCGCGTTGATCCCGCCTTCCGCCGCGCCGGAGTGGCTGCGGGTCGGGTGGAGCTTGGAGACGATGGCGACGTCGGCCCCGGCATCGTGGGCCTCGATCGCCGCGCGCATGCCTGCGCAGCCCGCCCCGATCACGAGTACGTCGTGCTTGGCGTCCACCTCAGAGGAAGCTACCGAATCGGCCGCCGCGCGGGCGTGCCGAACCGGATCACTTCTTCTTCCCGTGCGGCGGTCCGCCGCCGGTGTCCTTGCCGCGCAGCGCCTCGACGAAGACGAGATAGCGCTGGATCTCCCGGATCAGCACCTCCACCTCTGCCGCACGGGAGGGCTTCGCCATCGGATCAGGGTCGGGAGAGCGTCAGGTCGAAGCGTCCCGGCTTCCCTGCCGAGGTCACGAGCAGCGAGAGTTTGCGCTGGCCGCAGACGACGAAGGTGAGCCGCCGCGTGCGCGTCCCCGACCAGAGACCGCGGGCGAGCACGTGTCCGTCGGGCGCGAGCAGCTGGAGGGTGTCGAGCCGTCCCGGCGGCAGCTTCAGCTCGGCGGTCAGCTCGCCGTCCAGCGGAGTGCGGACGGAGACGAGCCGGCGGCGCGGGCCGCCGGCCGTGAATCGCGCGCTCGTCCGCGTCGTGATCGAGCGCGTCCACGGCGTCGCGACATCCTGCTCGACCGCTCGCAAGGCTGCCTGGTCGGGGAAGAAGCTCCCGTCGACGAGCCCCCACGTGGCCAGCGCCGCACCGGCTTTCCGCTCCGCGAAGACACGGTACGACTCGGCGAACGCCTCCCCCGGGTCGAGCCGGTAGTGGGTGCCGTCGTCGCCGGGAAATGCCGTGCGTTGCTCCGACCGAGTGCAGACCCGCGCGGCGGTCGCCCACCGCTTCGGCCCCCAGTCGGCCGCGCGCCACGGCGGATTCGAGCGGTGCGCCGCGATGTGGTGGCCGTACTCGTGCCTCGCCACGTGCTCGGGCGCGACTCCGTCGTACGACGAGCCCGGAATGACGAGCTCGCGCGCGTCGTAGCAGCCGAGCGCGTCCCCGCCACAGAGCGCCGCGACCTCGTCGGGCGTCGCGATGCGGACCACCACCGAACCGAGCTCGCTTCCATGCGGAATCCCGGCGAAGAACTCGGCCCACTGCTGCGGGGCGACCTGCTCGGGCGTGTACGTCGACGAGACGTACACGGTGACCGTCTCCCCGGTGGCTGCCTTGAACGCGCCGCCCACCCAGCCGGGCGGCGCGGCCGCTGCGGGCCGGCCGGCGGAGCCGAGAACAGCTCCGCCTGCCGGCACCGCGGTCGCCAGAGCGGCGAGTGCCGCAGCGGCAACTCGTCTAGCCGACGCAGACCGCATAGAGCGTCACGGACGCGGCTGCGTCGCCGCCGTTGCCGAGGTAGATGCTCCAGGACGTGTCGCTGATCGGACGCGAGTCGAACCCGAGGACGTCCCCGGTCGTCGAGTAGCCGCCGGAGAGGACCTTCCTGCCGCTGTCACAGCCGATCACGTAGTCGCGCCCCGACTTGCCGGCGAGGGAGTCGGTCACCTGCTTGGTCGACACGAGCCCGGCGGCGCTGCTGGCCGGCCCGGGCATCTGCCCCGCCTTCTGGAGGAGCGCAGCCGCCGTCTGCCCCTCCAGCTTCTTGGCGTTGTCCGCCACCTTCGCCTTGTCCGCGCTGAGCGCACGCTTGGCGAGGGGAACCACTCCCGCTGCCACGGCGGTGCCGCTCAGCGAGACGAAGAGCGCCAGCAGGGCCACTGCGAGGGCCGGGCTGGGCCGCTTTCCTAGCGTCATCTCGTGCTCCTTTTCCGGCGTCCGATCCCGCCGACGTCACAGCCGGCCGCTCGGAACACCTCGACAGCGGCGAGGTAGCGCTCGATCTCGAGCATCAACTCGTCGATGTCGATCGTCTGGTCGATGGGCTTCACGCGGCCCATGCTGCGCGGCGCCGCTCACGCCGCGCTCACCGCGCGCTCATGCAGGAGCCCGGCCCGGGAGGAAGCGCCACGCCGTGCGTTACAACAGCAGGATGACGCGAAGGCGCTGGGTGGTCGCTGCCTGCGGAGCCGTCGCCGCCGTCCTGGCAGCGGTCGGTGGCTACGGCCTCTCCGTTCGCCAGGCCGGCAAGGACGTCCGAGGCTCCGCGACGGTGGAGTTCGTCACGACCGAAGCGCCGACCGCGGGACGTCCGCCGTCGACCACGACGCAGCGACGGCCCCCGGCCGCCGGTCGAGACGGTCGCCTGGGGGACGTACGGCTACGACGACCGTCGGACCCGCTTCGATCCGGACGTCGGCCTCCGGCCGCCGTTCCGCCGCGTCTGGACCTTCCGCGGGCGGGCGCTGCTCGAGTTTCCACCCGCCGTCGCCTATGGGCGGGTCTATCTCCCTACCTTCGACGGCCGCTTCTACGCGCTCGACGCACGCACCGGCAAGACGATCTGGAGCCACCGGACGAGACGCTGCGGCTGGGCGTCGCCCGCCGTTCAGAAACGGCTCGTGTACGTCACGTTCATCGGGCGGCGTTCGACGTGCGGCGACTCGGTGCCCGGGGACAACGGCATCGTCGTCGCCTACGCCGCCGGCAGCGGCAGAGTCGTCTGGCAGCGGACGACGGGGCTGAACGAGTCGTCGCCGCTCGTGTCGGGCGGGCTCGTCTACGTCGGCGACTGGGACGGCGTCGTCTGGGCGCTCGACGCGCGGACGGGCCGCACGCGGTGGACCTTCCGTGCGGACGGACGGATCAAGGGCTCGCTCGCCCATTCCGGCGACCGGGTCTTCGTCGGAGACTACGACGGGAACCTCTACGCGCTCGACGCCCGAACCGGCCGGCTCCGCTGGCGCGCCTCCGCGCAACCCCGTCTGGGCGGTCGCGGCGCCTTCTACTCGACACCGGCGGTCGGCTATGGGCGCGTCTTCATCGGCAGCACGGACGGGAAGGTCTACGCGTTCGGTGCGACCAGTGGGCGCCTGCTCTGGTCGCAGAGCACCGGTGGCTACGTCTATGCGTCACCCGCCCTTTGGCGCCGCCGGATTCTCGTCGGCTCGTACGACCACTTCTTCTACGCGCTCGACGCGGCGACCGGCGACGTGCGCTGGCGGTTTCGCGCGAACGGGCCGATCTCGGGATCGGCAGCGGTGATCGCCGGCGTCGTCTACTTCTCCACGTTCGCGGAGCGAACGTATGCGCTCGACGCCGCCCGTGGCCGGGAGCTCTGGCGCTGGCCGGACGGGAAGTACTCGCCGGTCGTGGCAGACCGGCAGCGGTTGTATCTCGTCGGTCTGGGCAGGCTCTACGGGATGGTCGAGAAGCGCTGAGCCTCACGGCGCGGCCAGCCGCCGCCAGATGTTCTCGACCATCCGGGAGACGTCCGGCCACAACGCTGAGCCGCCGAAGTTCATCACGCCCGCAGCGAACACCTTGGCGCCGCGGGCCGTCTCGTAGTAGGTCATCTCGGCGCTCTTGCCGGGGCCGAAGGCGTCGCCGATCCGTGCGAGCACCTTGATCCCGCGCGGTGAGCGGGACGTCCTCGAGTCGATCTCGATCCCGTAGTGCCCGAAGCGGTCGCCGTCCCGCAGGTGCGTGCCCTGGAACAGCCAGGGCGCCCGCCCTGCGCCGGTGACCGTGTAGGCCTGGTTCGGGTAGCGGTTCTGGTTCCAGTCGACGTACTGCACGCCGACGAGCGCGGCTTCTGGGCGGCCGAGGTCGCGCCACCTGCCGGTCTTGAACAGGAGCCGGCCGCGCCGCTCGACGCGGTAGAAGAAGTTGTTCGCCGACAGGAACGCGAGGTTGCCGCCGAGGTCGCGGAACCGCTCGATCACGTCGTAGGCGTGCGTCGTCACGTACTCCTCGTGGCCGGGAAAGACGATCAGGTCGTAGCGCCGCGCCAGCCAGTCGCCCGTCCCCGCACGCTCGAGGTCGTCGTCGGCGAGGAAGTCCGCCTGTGCGCCGTGGAGAGCGAGCCAGCGCAGGAAGCCACGGTCATACCCGCGGAACCGAGGCGGCACGCCCTGATCGAGGTACGGCCTCTCGAGATCGACGCTCGCGACGCCCGAGTGCGCGTACCAGCTGTCGCCGACGCCGTTCCCGTCCACGTCGCGGAGGTTGTACGCCTGCCAGGTGTTCGTCGGCAGGACGACCGCGACCCGGTGCTCGCCGAGCCGCCTCGGCCGGACGACGAACGGCGCCAGCCCCTCGCCGCCAGGCCCGCGAAGCCGCGCGACGTACAGCCCGCTCGGCCAGTCGCCGATCCGCACTCGGAGGCGACGTCCCGATCCGACCGGCGCCGCGGGCGCCGTCGGCGCGCCGGCGAGCGGGTCGCCGCCGCGGGAAGCGGTGTGACCGACCCGATCGATCCGGAGGGTCGAGCCGGTGCCGCTCCAGACGACGAGGACCGCGAGCTCGCCGGGTGCGTAGCTCCGACGCGCGAAGGCACATTCGGGCGCCGTCGCGGTCGCACCGGGCGCCCCGGGCGCCAGCGGTGCGGCCAGCCCCAGGACGACGAGCACACCGAGGAAGAAGCTGTTGCGTCCCATGGCGCCGACGGTGCGCCGGGGCACTCATGCGGCGATCATCCGCGGCTCATCCCGAGGATTGGCTTTGCTCGTGCGAGGTGTTACAACGCGTCGATGGAGATCCGCCTCCTCGGCCCGCTGGAGGTCCGGGACGGCGACGGGGTCGTCTCGCTGCCGCGCCGGCAGCAGCGTGCGCTGCTCGCCGCGCTGGCGCTGCGCGCCGGTGAGGTCGTCTCGACCGACCGTCTCGTCGCCGACCTCTGGGGGGAATCCGCGCCCGCGTCGGCGATCGGGTCGCTGCAGAACACCGTCGCGGCGCTGCGGAAGCTGATCGGGCGGGACGTTCTCGTGACGCAGGCGCCCGGCTACCGGCTTGCCGTGCCGCGAGAGGCCGTCGACAGCCACCGCTTCGAGCGGCTGTTGAAGGAGGCGCGGGACGCGGAGCCGGCGGCGAGGGCGCGGCTGCTGAGCGAGGGGCTCGAGCTCTGGCGCGGCCCCGCGCTCGCCGACCTCGACGAGCTGGACTTCGCCCGGGTCGTGGCTCCGCGGCTCGACGAGCTCCGCGTCGCGGCGCAGGAAGACCTGATCGAGGCAGAGCTCGAGCTCGGACGGCACACGGCGCTCGTCGGGGAGCTGGAGGCCCTCGTGGCAACCCACCCGACGCGCGATCGATTTCGCGGTGCAGCTGATGCTCGCGCTCTACCGCTGCGGCCGCCAGACCGAGGCGCTCGAGGTCTACCGCGCGACGCGGCTGGCGCTCGCCGACGAGCTCGGCCTCGACCCCTCGCCCGAGCTGCAGGAGCTGGAGCGGCGAATGCTGAACCAGGATCCCTTGCTCGACCTCCCGACCGAGGTCGCCGACCGACGCGCCCGCGCGGGAGGTCTCCGAGCTGCGACTCGTGACCGTCCTCGCGGCGACACCGCCCTCAGCCGAGGACCCCGAGCGCCTCCGACGGCTGCTCGACGAGACGCTTGCATCGGTGCGAGACGTGCTCGACCGGTACGGCGGCTCGCTCCAGCGGTTCGGCCCAGAACGGCTCGTCGCCTTCTTCGGCGCCGACGGGCCCGCCGACGACGACGCAGAACGGGCGGTGTTGGCAGCACGCGAGCTCGGCCTGTCCGCTGGCGTCGCGACCGGCGAGGTCGTCCAGGGTGCCGGAGCCGTCGTCACGCGGGCCGTCGAGCTCGCCCGTGTCGGCGGGATCAGACTCGACGAGCGGACAGCGGCGCTCGTGCGTGCAGAGCGCCGGCTCGACGCGCCGCTCGCCGGGCGCGGGCAGGAGCTCGCCCACCTCCGCGCGGCGCTCGCGGCTGCTCGCGACGAGGGTCGCTGCCGCGTGGTCACGGTCATCGGCGAGCCGGGGATCGGCAAGACCCGGCTCGCCCGCGAGCTGGCGCTGCGCGAGGAAACGAGCACGACGGTGCTCGTCGCCCGCTGCATCGCCCACGGCCAGGGCGCCACCTTCCTGCCGCTGCTCGGCGCGCTTCGCGGGGCCGAGCCGGAGCGTGCGCTCGCGGCCGAGTTGGACGCCGAACTGGTGCTCGCCCGGCTCGCCGCGCTCGCCGAAGGCGCACAGACCGCACCGCTCGGCGAGTCGTACTGGGCTGTCCGGCGGCTGTTCGAGGCGCTCGCGCGGACGCAGCCCGTCCTCCTCGTCCTCGACGACGTCCACTGGGCCGAGCCGGCCCTCGTCGACCTGGTCGACTATCTCGCCGACCGCGCCGACGCGCCGCTGCTCGTCCTCTGCCTCGCACGGCCGGAGCTGGAGCGGCCGCTGGGCGAGCCGCTCGCGCTCGGGCCGCTCGGCGAGGAGGAGGCGCGGGAGATCGCCGCCGGCACCGCCGCGGTCGACGAGGAGACGCTCGATCGGATCGTCGAGCTGGCCGAGGGCAACGCGCTCTACGCCGAGCAGCTGGCCTCGTTCGCGGCCGAGGGCGGCGAGGGGCTGCCGCCGACGCTCGAAGCCGTCCTCGCAGGACGACTCGGACGTCTCGACGCTGCGGCACGGTCGGTTCTGCAGCGAGCGGCGGTCATCGGGCGGGAGTTCTCGCTCGGTGCGGTCGCCGCGCTCGCGGGCGGCGAGGTCGCTCGCGACCTGCTCGCGCTCGCACGCGCCGGCTTCGTCCACCCCGCCGCGGCCGCCGACCCGGGCGACGACGGCTACACCTTCCACCACGTCCTCCTCCGCGACGCCGCCTACGGAAGCCTGACGAAAGCCGACCGTGCCGACCTGCACGAGCGCGCCGCCGCCTGGATCGACCGCGACGGCAGGGGCGACGACGCGATCGCCGGCTACCACCTCGAGCAGGCAGTGCGCTACCGCCGCGAGCTCGGCGAGGACGCGGACGAGCTCGCCGCGACAGCGGGCGAGCGGCTCGGTGAGGCCGGGATGCGCGTCTGGCGGAGCGAACGACGTCGCCGCAGCGGTCGGCCTGCTCGGACGCGCGATCGGTCTGCTGCCGCTGGGAGCTCCGCGCCGAGCTGCTGCTGGGAGCAGTCTCTTGCGCTCGCGGCTTCGCGGACGACCTGGCGAGGCGCGGAGTCCGCTACGGGCCGCGGCAGGACGCGAGCCGGGCCGGCATCGAAGCGACCTTGCTCGCGCGTCGAGGCGGAGCGTGCCGCATCAGCGGCTCAATGTCGGGGGAGCTCGAGCTCGACCGACGCGATCGCCACCCTCGCCGCGTCGCGGCAGCCGGCTTCGAGCGAGAAGCGCGGACTCACGCGGGCTCGGCGCGGACCGATCATGCTTCTCTCCAATGTCCATGCCTCGCATGCGAACGACGAGGCTCTGGCCGCAGCCGCGACGAGCGCGGAGCGCCACTACGCCGACGCCGGGCTTCTCGCCGGCGGCGTGCATCGGGGTGCAGGCAGAGCGGCGCTCTACTGCGGTGCCGTCCGGTGTCGCGCGCGCTGCGAGCGAGTGCGCAGAGCTCCTCGAGCCGGCGTCCCGGATCGCGTGACGCGGGCGAAGGCGACGACGGTCATCGGCGGCCTTCGGGCTCTGGCAGGAGCAGTCGACGATGGAGCCAGCTCCTGCTCGATCAGGCTCGCTCGACTGTACGAGGACACTCGGCAACGAGCGCGCGGTGCTGATCGATCTGGACGCGTACGCACATCGAAGCCGAGGTCGCTCGCGGGCCCCGGCAGCGCCGCGACGTCAGCGCGTCGGTCGAGCGTCGAGCGACTCCGGGCGCAGAGGAGACGCGGCATATGCGCCTCGCTCGCGGTTGTCCTCGCCGACCTCACTTCGCGCTCGCGAGAACGACGGCGAAGCCGAGGCACGCTACGTGCGTTCGGCCGAGGAGGAACGCTTTCACTCCGACGTCCTCGCCCAGTTCCTGCCGGCGCAGCTGCGGGCACGGCTGCTCGCTCGCGCGGGGGACTTCGAGGCCGCAGGAGCATGCGCCCGCGATGCGGTCCCGATCGCCTCCTTCACGGACGCCCTGCGCGAGCAGCGCGCGGACCCACGTCGCTCTCGCCGAGGTGCTGCACCTGCAAGGGAGACCAGCGAGCCGGCCGAGACGACGGCTGCGGCGCGAAGCTGCTGCGCGAGAAGGGCGCAACGGCGTTCTGCGCGGCACCGAGCAAGGACGCCGCCTCACGCTGAAAGGAGAGAGGAGCCCTCTCGGGGACTCCTCCGTCTCACCGGACGCGACTAGCCCGCCGCCGCCGCAGTGCCGCCACCACCAGGCATCTTCCGCATGGCGCACCTCCTTCCGTGCGCCCACGGTCGAGCGGGGCCCAAACGGCCCAGTCACGACGCCCTAACGGGTGGCTAACGGCGGCGTAGGAGGTGGCTCTAGGGCCGCGAAAGCGGCCCCCTTCAGGGGTCTTGGCGCGCTGGGCGTCCGCGACAGCGGATGCTCAGCTTGCGCGGCTAGGAAGGCCCGCCGGCGACGATGTTGTCGTCGGCGGTGAACTTCGAGAAGTTCTCGCGGAACATGTCCGCCAGCTCGCGGGCCTTGGCGTCGTACGCCTCGGGGTCGGCCCAGGTCAGGCGCGGCTGGAGCAGGCTCGACTCGACGCCCGGCACGGAGACCGGGACTTCGAAGCCGAAGAGCGGATCGGTCCTGTACTCGACGCCGGCGAGCTCGCCCGCGATCGCGGCGCGGAGCAGCGCGCGCGTCGCCTTGATCGGCATCCGCGAGCCCTCGCCGTACATGCCGCCCGTCCAGCCCGTGTTCACGAGCCAGACCTGGGCGCTGTGCTCGTCGAGCCGCTTCGCCAGCAGCCGCGCGTAGACGACCGGCGGCTGCGGCAGGAAGGGCGCGCCGAAGCAGGCGGAGAAGGTCGGCTGCGGCTCCTTGACGCCGATCTCGGTGCCGGCGAGCTTCGCGGTGAAGCCGGAGAGGAACCAGTACATCGCCTGGTCACGCGTCAGGCGCGCGATCGGAGGCAGGATCCCGAAGGCGTCGGCGGTGAGGAAGATGACCGACTGCGGGTGGCCGGCGCGCTTTGCGGGCAGCGCGTTCGCGATCTGCTCGAGCTTGTAGGCCGCGCGCGTGTTCTCGGTCTTCGAGAAGTCGTCGAGGTCGACCACGCCACGCTCGTCGAGCACGACGTTCTCGAGGATCGTCCCGAACGCGCGTGTGGTCTTGTAGATCTCGGGCTCGGCCTCTGCGGAGAGCCGGATCACCTTCGCGTAGCAGCCGCCTTCGAAGTTGAAGACGCCGTCGTCGCCCCACCCGTGCTCGTCGTCGCCGATCAGCGAGCGCTCGGGGTCGGCGGAGAGCGTCGTCTTGCCGGTGCCGGAGAGGCCGAAGAAGACCGCCACGTCGCCGTCCTCCCCGACGTTCGCCGAGCAGTGCATCGGGAAGATGCCCTCGAGCGGCAGCCGGTCGTTCATCAGCGTGAAGATCGACTTCTTGATCTCGCCGGCGTAGAAGGTGCCGCCGATCAGCACCTCCTGGCGCGAGGGGTGCAGGACGACGAACGTGCCGCTGCGGGTGCCGTCGGTCTCGGGGTCGGACTCGAGTCCGGGCGCGTGCAGGACGAGCGCCTGCGGCTCGAAGTCGCGGAGTTCCTCCTCGGTCGGGTCGATGAACATCGTCCGCGCGAACAGTGCGTGGTAGGGGTAGCTCGTGACGACGCGAACGGCGATCCGCTGCTTCGGATCGGCCCCGGCGAACGCGTCGATCACGTAGAGGTGGTCGCCGCCGCCGATGTGTGCGGTCACCTTCTCGCGCAGCCCCTCGAAGTGCTCCTCGGAGAATTCGGCGTTGACGTCGCCCCACCAGATCCGCTCTTCGGAGCCCGGCTCCTTGACGACGAACTTGTCCTTGGGCGAGCGGCCGGTGTGCTTGCCGGTGTCGACCGCGAGCGGCCCGCCCTCGGCGAGCCGACCTTCGCCGCGGGTCAGCGCGTCGGTGTAGAGCTGCGAGGTCGACGGGTTCCAGTGGACGGTTCCGGTCGCCTCGATCCCATGTTCCGAGAGGCGTTCTTCCCTGATCGTGGTGGCCATGGCGCCGGACATCCTACGTAAGAGGAAACCGAGCCGCCGCGGACCCCGTAGGCCAGGGTGTGAGACGCCTGCTCACTCTCACGGCGATCGGCCTCGCGGTTCTCGTCCCGGCGGGATGCGGCAGCGACGGCGACGGCGAGGCCGGGAGCGACACGGCCGCGGCGGGCGGTGAGTCGGTGGCGCTGACCGCGACCGAATACACATTCGACCCGGCGGACGTGACCGTCGCCGCGGCCGGAAAGGTGACGTTCACCGTCTCGAACGGCGGCCAGCAGACCCACGCCCTCGAGGTCGAGGGCAACGGCGTCGAGGAAGAGACGGACTCGATCGCGGCGGGCGAGTCCGGCACGCTCACCGTCGACCTCGAGGCCGGCGAGTACGAGTTCTACTGCCCGATCGACGGCCACCGCGAGCAGGGCATGGAGGGAAAGCTCGTCGTCGGCGGCGCGGGCTCCACCACGGGCGGGACCGACACGGGAGACTCGGGCTACTACGGCGGCTAGGCTCGCGGCGTGAAGCCGCGCGCCCGCGACCTCGGAATCGAGATCGGCAACCTCCCCACCGGCCCGGCGAACGCGATCACAGACGTCGCCGGCGTCACGGTCGGGCACACGACGCTCGTCGAGGGCGAGAACGTGCGCACGGGGGTCACCGTCGTGCTGCCGCCGACTGAGCCGCTCTTCGCCGGCTCGCACACGATCAACGGCAACGGCGAGCTGACCGGGCTCGAGTGGATCCGCGACTCGGGCACGCTGACGACGCCGATCGGACTCACGAACACGCACTCCGTCGGCGTCGTCCGCGACGCGCTGGTCGCGGCGGCGCGTCCCGGCGAGTGGGATTGGAGCCTGCCCGTGGTCGGCGAGACGTGGGACGGCTTCCTCAACGACATCAACGGCTTCCACGTCCGGCCCGAGCACGTCGCCGCCGCCTTCGCGGCTGCGGAGGACGGGTCGGTCGAGGAGGGATCGGTCGGCGGCGGCACCGGGATGGTCTGCCACGGCTTCAAGGGCGGGATCGGGACCGCCTCCCGCGTGGTCGAGGACGGCTGGACGCTGGGCGTGCTCGTGCAGGCGAACTACGGCCGCAGGCCGCGGTTGCGTGTGAACGGCGCTCCCGTCGGGGAGCGGATCGGCGCGGACGTCGTCCCACTGCCGGCGAGCGGAGCCGATGCGGGGGCCGGCTCGATCATCGTCCTGATCGCCACCGACGCGCCGCTCCTCCCCGGCCAGTGCGAGCGGGTCGCGCGGCGGGCGGGCTTCGGGATCGCGCGGACGGGTGGGATGGGCGAGCGCTCGAGCGGCGACTTTGCGCTCTGCTTCGCCACCGGCAACCGCGGCCTGGACGCCGACGAACCGGAGCTGGGGCTGCGAATGGTCAACGACGGCCGGATCAACGCGTTCTACGAGGCCGTGATCGACGCGGTCGAGGAGTCGATCCTGAATGCGATGCTCGCGTCGGAGACGATGACCGGCCGCGACGGCAACACCGTGCACGGCCTCCCGCACGAGCTGCTGCTCGAGGCGCTTCAGGCCGGCTCGAGCGCCACCTCGTCCACGTAGCACCAGATCCAGTCCTCGCCCGGCTGGAACGACTGCACGAGCGGGTGCGACGTGTCGTGGAAGTGCTTCGTCGCGTGCCGGTTCGGGGAGCTGTCACAGCAGCCGACGTGGCCGCACTCGAGGCAGAGCCTGAGATGGAGCCAGCGGTCGCCCGTCCGCAGGCAGTCCTCGCACCCCTCGGCGCTGGGAGTGACGTCGCGGATCGTGTCGAGATGGGTGCAGCTCACTGCAGGACCTCCTCCGTGTCGCGTGAGACGAGCGCTGCATAACGGCCCCCGGCCGAGAGCAGCTCCAGGTGCGTGCCGGTCTCGGCGACGACGCCGCGGTCGAGCACGACGATCTGGTCAGCGTCCCGGACGGTCGAGAGCCGATGCGCGATCGCGATCGTCGTCCTCCCCTCGGCGAGGCGTTCGAGCGCCTCCTGCACGGCCCGCTCGGTCTGGGTGTCGAGGGCCGAGGTCGCCTCGTCCAGGACGAGGATCGGCGGGTTGCGGAGAATCGTGCGCGCGATCGCGATCCGCTGCCGCTCGCCGCCCGAGAAGCGGTAGCCGCGCTCGCCGACGACGGTGTCGTAGCCGTCCGGGAGGCCGGCGATCAGCTCGTGGATCTGGGCCGCGCGCGCGGCCTCCTCGACCTCCTCGTCGCTCGCGTCCGAGCGCGCGAAGCGGAGGTTGTCGCGCACGGTCGCGTGGAAGAGATACGTCTCCTGGCTGACGACTCCGACCGCGTTCGCGAGCGACTCGAACGTCAGCTCGCGGACGTCGATCCCGTCGATCGTGACCGTCCCGCGCGTCGCGTCGTAGAGACGGGCGACGAGGTAGCCCGCCGTCGTCTTGCCGGATCCCGTCTCCCCGACGAGCGCGGTCTTCGATCCGCGCGGGACGTCGAAGGAGACGTCCTGCAGCGTCCAGGGCCCGCTCTCGTAGCGGAACCAGACCTGCTCGAAGGCGACGTCGCCGCGCGGGTTCGCCAGCGTTCGCGTCCCCTCCTCGATGTCGATCGGGTGGTCGAGGTATTCGAAGACGCGGTCGAAGAGCGCCAGCGAGGTCTGCACCTCCAGCCCGACGCCGAGCAGCGAGCCGACCGGGAAGAAGAGCCGCGACTGCAGGGTCGTGAACGCGACGACGGTCCCGATCGAGACGGCGCCCGCGAAGTGGCCGGCGAAGAGGTAGACGAGCGCGGGCATCACCGCGAAGGAGGTCTGGATCGAGGCCATCATCCAGCGGCCGGTCATGCGGCTCCGCACCTCGAGCTCCGCCAGACGCGCCGACTCGCCCCGGAAGCGGCCGGCGAGCTCGTCGCCGCGCCCCATCGTCTTGCCAAGCAGGATCCCCGAGACGGAGAGCGACTCCTGGACGAGGCTCGAGATGTCGGCCATCGACTCCTGGCGCACCTTCGCCACCTTGCGGCGCTGGTCGCCGACCCGCTTCGTCAGCCAGACGAAGAGCGGCAGGAGCGCGAGCGCGAAGAGCGTCAGCTGCCAGTCGAGGATGAACATCGCCACGACCGTCGCCAGCACTGTGGTCACGTTCGAGACGATCGACGTCGCCGTCGAGGTGACGACCTCCTGGACGCCGCCGATGTCGTTCGCGAGCCGCGACTGCACCTCCCCGGTGCGCGTCCGGGTGAAGAAGGCGAGCGAGAGCTTCTGCAGGTGCTCGTAGACCGACGTGCGCAGGTCGTGCATCACGCGCTGGCCGACCTGGTTCGAGAGCAGCGTCTGCACGACTCCGAGCGCGCCGGTGACAACGGCGATCGCGACCATCCCGAACACGAGCCAGTTGAGCAACCACAGATCCTGGTCGGGGAGCGCCTCGTCGATCACCTGCCGCAGCAAGAGCGCGGGGATGACACCGAGCGCGGACGAGAAGAGGATCAGCGCCAGGACGCCTGAGAGACGCCGGCGATAGGGCCGGAAGAGAGCGGCGATCCGGCGCAGGTAGGCACGGCGCACCGCAGGATCCGCAGGACGCTCCGGCGGATCCTCGTAGTCGAACGCGCGCGCTCGTCCTCGTGGCATCGGTGACAGCGTACGGACCGGCTAGCGCGCCGCGTCGACGCGCCGCTCGAGCTCTGCGGTCAGCGCCTTCGCGGCCGCGACCGTCGGCTTCGCCCGCTCGACCGGGATCGGCTCGCCGACAACGAGCCGGATCTTCGAGAAGCGGATCCGGCCGCTCGACAGCGCTTGCCTCGTGCCGACGATCGTGACGGGGACGAGGGGCGTGCCGGTGGCGAGCGCGAGCCTGGCCGCACCCCGCGTCCAGGCGCCTCCCTGAACGGTGCCCTGCGGAAAGATCGCGACGCTCTCGCCGGCGTGGAGCAGCTGCTCCGCGCGGCCGACCGAGAGCAGGTCGCGGCGGTCGCGGCGGATCGGGATCCCGCCGAGCGCGTCCATCAGCCACGCACCAGGCCGGTACCGCCAGAGCTCGACCTTGGCGAGGAAGTGCAGCGGCCGTGGCGCGACGAGGGCGAGCAGCGGCGGGTCGAGCAGCGACTCGTGGTTCGCGGCGACGATCACCGGCCCGGGCGGGACGGAGCCGACGATCTCGATCCGGTAGAGCAGCCGCGCAGCCAGGTGAGTGGCCCGGCGAAGCGCGAGGTAGAGGCCTACGCGCAGAAGCGCTCCAGCTGGTCGCCGACGAACTCGGCGTAGCGCGCCGCACCGGGCAGCGCGAGCATTGCGCCGCCGCGGCGCGCAATGCGACTGCATGGAACCCGCGCGACACGACCTCACGGTCGACCTCGACCCCGAGTGCCCGCGCCCGCTCGGCGGCCGCCAGTGACATCGACGGCTTCACGCCGGGGATCAGCGGCAGCGGCGCGTCGAGGGCTCCGTGGGCGATCGCAAGCCGCCGCCCTCGCAGGGTCTCGAGCGCGAGCTGCGGCGGCAGCCACGGGTTGACGCCCGCGACCAGCTCGACGCCGACAGCATCGGCGTTCCGGACGGCGACGGCGCCGCCCATCGAGAAGCCGAGCAGCGCGAACCGCTCCACCCCGCTCTCCCGGGCCGCGTCGATCGCGGCTGCGCCGTCCTCGACGCAGAGCTCGAGCTGCCGCCACGACTTGATCCGGTAGCGCACCTCGAGGAAGCCGAGGCCGGGGAAACGGCGGGAGAGCCGGCGCACGAGCCACTCCACCGACGCGCTCCACGTCCCCGGCGCCTCGGCGGACGTGCCGCCGTTCACGCACACGACTGCGCGCACGCCGGGCGCGCCGGTCCAGCGGGCCTCGGCGCCCGTCGCGAGCTGGAACGGCATCCGCCGCTAGCGGACGAGGAACGCTCGGCTGACGAGCACGGTGCTCCGGGCCGCGTTCATGCTCGCCCGCAGCCGCACGGCGTAGACGTACCGGCCCGGCGGCAGGTACTGCGACGTGAAGGTCAGGCGCGGGCTCCAGCCGGCCCGGATGCGGCCGGCGGTCATGGTGACGCCGCCGGGGGCCTGCGGAGAGGCAAGGCTGCGAACCTGGGCGGAAGCGGTCGCCGGGAAGATCGCGGCGACGTAGGAGACCTCCTCGGCCGCGGTGACCTTGAAGCCCCAGCTCTTCCGCAGCCGCGAGGCGAGGCCGGCGCCGACCCCGAACTCGGCGCGGCCGCCGACCACGCGTGTCGCGTGATGCCAGGAAGCCTGCTTGCCGGCGCAGCCGCGCTTCGCGCGCGCCGCGGCGGCACGAACCGCTGCATAGGCAGGCCGTGCCGACCCGTCCGCACGCCGGATGCCCGACTGGTATCGCTCGAGGTCGGCGTCGTCGCGGAGGTGGAGGAGATAGACGGCGGAGATGCTGCGGTCGCAGGCGGCGATGCCGATCAGCTTCGCGTAGTTGTCCGCCTGGGCGCGCTCGCTCGTGGCCGCAGCCGTCTCGCGGCCGTGGTAGGCGCCACGGCGTCCGGCGGGCACGACCGCCTGCCAGCCGATCTCGTCGATGCGAATCTTCAGGCCCTGCTCGACGGTGGGCTGGCCGGTGCCGGCGAAGGCGTCCCAGAACGCCTGCTTGATCCGGGTCAGGTTGACGATCCCCGCGCGTGGCCAGCGGTCGCCGGCGCTGACCGGGTCCCGGTCCGAGCGTGGGTAGAGGTGCAGGCCGAGCTCGTCCATCAGCGGCAGCGTTCGCCCGCTCGCGCGGTAGGCCACACCGAGGTCGCGGAGGAACCGGACCGGTGACGTGGAGGCGTTCGACGGCGCCTGCGGCAGGTCGTTGCCGCGGCCGGAGAGGCCGAGGCCGATCACCCGGATCGCCGGGTCGACGTCTTTCAGCGCGTCGTAGGCACCGGCGAGCAGGCGGGCGTAGACGGGCGCCGAAAGGCCCCGCCCGGCGCGTGAGAACTGCGGCCGCTGGAAACGCGGCTGGTTCGGCTCGTTGCCGACGACGTAGTCGCGCACGTCCGGGTAGGCCGTCGCGAGCTTGGTCAGGAAGGCGGCGAAGTTCTCGGTCGCATTGGGTGAGGAGAGGGAGGTCGGGCTGATCGGGAAGACGTGGAAGACGACCTTGACACCGTTCTTCGTCGCCACCGGCACGACCCGGTCGAGGAAGGAGTCCTCGAGAATCGTCGCCGGCCGCTTCGGGTCCCAGAGCACGGTGATCCTGTTCTCGGTGCCGCCGGCTGCCTTGAGGTCGTCGAAGTATGCGGCGCCACCGTCGTCCGCGTACTTGCCCGCGTCGTCGGCGAAGCCGAAGCGCGCCGCCTGCGCGCCCGGTGCAGCCGCCAGCGCCGCTGCTGCCGCCGCAAGGAGCAGCCATATCGATGTTTGCCGCAGTTTTCCCATCTTTCTCCGACCCCGAAGCGGGGCAGTATGGCAGGAACGCCAGCTGATCGGGGGAATTCGCCTGAGATGACCTCTTCCACGGCGATCGACCGCTTCCTCGCGGCGCCGGCGCTCGCTGACTCGACCAGGCGCGCCTACGCCTCCGACCTGCGCGGCTTCTCGGACTGGCTGGATGTCCGCGGGCTCGCCGTCGAGGACGTCGACGTGCGTGTCCTCGTCGATTACGCATCGGAACTCGGGCGCGCCCGCAACGGGCTCGCCCCGGCGACGATCGCCCGCAAGCTCGCGGCCGTCCGCTCGTTCCTCCGCTTCACGCTCGGCCCCACCCGCGTCCCCGACGCGTCGCTCGCGCCGAAGCGGCCGCAGCGGCTCCCGGAGGCGCCGAAGCGGGAGCAGGTCGAGGAGCTGATCGACTCGGTGGACGGCGACGGCGCCCTCGGCCTGCGCAACCGGGCACTCGTCGAGCTCGTCTACTCGGCGGGCCTGCGCAGCGCGGAGGCGGTCGGGCTCGATCTCGCCGACGTCGACTTCGAGCAGGAGCTCGTCCGTGTGCGCGGCAAGGGCGGCAAGGAACGGATCGTGCCGCTCGGCGAGGAGGCGGCGCACGTCGTCGCGCGCTACCTGCGCGAGGCGAGGCCGGAGCTGGCGCGCGGCGCCAACGACGCACTCTTCCTGTCCACGCGCGGCAGGCGGCTGGACACGAGCACGCTGCGCCGCCTCCTCCCGCACCCGCACCGGCTGCGGCACTCGTTCGCGACGCACCTGCTCGAGGGCGGCGCCGACCTGCGCACGATCCAGGAGCTGCTCGGGCACTCGTCGCTCTCGACGACCCAGGTCTACAGCCATGTCGACGCGCGCCGTCTACGCAAGGTCTACGACTCCTCCCACCCGCGCTCATAGAGGGGTCCGCGCGGCGGCGGGGAATCGGGAGCGGCCGTGACCACGAGACCCGACCCAGAGCTCGACGGATTCCTCGCCCTGCTCGCCACGCGCCGGGCCCCGCGCACGGTCGAGGCGTATCGCCGCGACCTGCTCCAGCTGTCGGCGTGGCGCCGGGGGCCGGTGGCGCAGACGACGACCGAGGAGCTCGAGCGGTGGTTGGCGGAGATGCGCGCCGCCGGAATCGCACCCTCGACGGTCGCGCGGCGCGTCGCCGCAGTCCGCGCTTTCTTCCGCCACCAGATGCTGCTCGGCGCCCGCGAGGACAACCCCGCCGCGGCGTTGCAGCTGCCGAAGCGGGCGCGCACGCTGCCGAAGACGCTCTCGCCGGGCGAGGCCGAGCGGCTGATCGACGCGGCGAACGGGACGACGCCGCGGGCGATGCGCGACCGGGCACTCGTCGAGCTGATGTACGGCGCCGGCCTGCGCGTGAGCGAGGTGACAGGTCTCCAGCGCCGCTCGGTCGATCTCGAGGAGAGGCTCGTCCGCGCGCTCGGTAAGGGCTCGAAGGAACGGCTCGTCCCGCTCGGCCGGCCGGCGGTCGACGCCCTGCGCCGCTACATCGCGATGGGCCGTCCGCACCTCGACCGACGGAACCGCCCGGAGCTCTTTCTGAATGCGCGCGGCGGGCCGCTGACCCGCGCCGGCGCGTTCATGATCCTGCGCCGCCTGGCCGAGAAGGCGGGCCTCGAGCCGCAGCGCGTCCACCCGCACCTGCTCCGCCACTCCTTCGCGACGCACCTGCTCGAGGGCGGCGCCGACCTACGCAGCGTCCAGGAGATGCTCGGTCACGCCGACCTCTCCACGACCGAGCTCTACACGCACGTATCCGATCGAAGGCGTCGAGAGTTGTACTTCCAGGCGCACCCACATGCGCGGAAGAACACGACTCTCACAAGGACGTCTTCCGATGACGCTTGACCCTCAGATCGTCGCGTTCGCAGCCCTCGCCATGGCGATCGGCTGGACGATGACCTTCTCCGGGCTGAAGAAGCACGCACTCGAGCTGAGGCGGCGCGAGCGGACCTGCCCGTCCTGCGGCCGTCACATCAGCGGCCGCGTCTGCCGCCAGCATTAGAGCAGCCTGCGAATCGCAGCCTCGGTCGTCCGCGTCGGGTCGACAAGCGTGACGTGACCGAGCTTGCGCCCTGACCGCGGCTCCTTGCCGTAGAGGTGGAGGTGCGCGCCGGGCACGGCGAGCACGTCCGCGGCGGGCGGGACGGTGCCGATCAGGTTGAACATCGCCGCGGCGCGGCTCTCCGTCGGGCCGAGCGGCAGTCCGAGCACGGCGCGCAGGTGGTTCTCGAACTGGCTCGTCGCCGAACCCTCGATCGTCCAGTGGCCCGTGTTGTGGACGCGCGGCGCGAACTCGTTCGCGAGCAGGCGGCCGCCGACATCGAAGAGCTCGAGCGCGAGGACACCGACGTAGCCGAGCTCGTCGAGCAGCCTCGTCGCGTACTCCTCCGCCTCCGCCTGGGGCGCGTTCAGCGCGGGCGCGCGCGACGTCCGCAGGATCCCGCCGTCGTGGACGTTCTCGACGAGCGGGTAGAAGAGCGTGTCGCCGTCGGCGCCGCGAACGGCGAGCAGCGACAGCTCGCGGTCGAACACGACGCGCTCCTCCAGGACGTGGCCGGCATCAGGCCCCTGCCAGGCTATCAACGACGCGCTGGCCCTTGCCGTCGTAGCCGAGCCGGCGCGTCTTCAGGAGCGCCGGGAACTCGTCGACCTCGTCGTCCAGCTTCGGCGTCGGGATCCCGAGCCGGCGGAAGAGCTGCTTCTCGACCAGCCGGTCCTGCGACGCCTCCAGCGCGGCGGGCGCCGGGATCGCACCGGCCCGCGTCGCCGCCGCGACGGGGACGTTCTCGAACTCGTACGTGACGGCCGCGGCTCCGTCGGCGAGCCGGTCGAGCAGCTCCGGGTCGTCGTACTCGCCGACGAGCAGCTCCCCGACCTCGGCCGCCGGCGCGTCGGTCGAGGGGTCGAGAAAGCGGAACGACAGTCCGAGCGGGATCCCGGCGAGCGCGAGCATCCGCCCCAGCTGGCCGCCGCCGATGACCCCGACGATCACGCAGCAGGGTCGGGATTCGCCAGCACCGATTCGGTCTGCTCGGCCCGGTAGCGCGCCAGACGCTCACGCACGCCGGCGTCCGAGCGCGCGACGATCGCGGCCGCGAGCAGCGCGGCGTTGACGGCGCCGGCCCGCCCGATCGCGAGGGTGCCCACCGGAACGCCCGCGGGCATCTGGACGATCGAGAGCAGCGAGTCCATCCCCTTCAGCGTCTTCGACTCGACCGGGACGCCGAGCACGGGCAGGTTCGTCTTGGACGCGGCCATCCCGGGCAGGTGGGCGGCGCCGCCCGCGCCGGCGATCAACACCTGCAGGCCTCGCTCCTCGGCCGAGCCCGCGTACTCGAAGAGCAGGTCGGGCGTGCGGTGTGCGGACACGACCTGCTGCTCGAAGGGGACCTCGAGCGCCTCGAGCGTCTCGCAGGCATGCCGCATCGTCTCCCAGTCGGAGCGCGAGCCCATGATCACGCCGACGACCGCCGTCACTTGGTGTTGGCGCGCTTCTGCAGCGCCGTCGCGACGGCCTTGGCCGTCTTGCGCAGCTCGCCGTCCTGCTCGTCGTCGTCGGCGAGCCCGTTCAGGACGAGGATCGTCTCGCGCTGCGGCGAGCCGTTCTTGAGCACGACGATGCCGAGCCGCCGCACCGCGAGGTTGGGGTCGTTCGTCGCGATCTCGTGCAGGATCGCGCGCATCCCGTTGACGTCGCCGGGATGGTCGCGTGACAGGCCTTCGAGCGCGATCAGGGCGGAGCCGCGTGCGGCCGGGCTCTCGTCCTGCAGACCGCGCCGGACGAGCTCGAGCTTCTGCCGGAAGCGGAACTGAGCGATTGCGCGGTAGGCCTGGGCCCTGATCCGGTAGTCGGGGCTGCGCGCCGAGTGCTCGAGCTCCTCGTCCCACTGCTGGCGCAGGGTCGCGAGCGCCTTCTGGTCACCGGCGGAGGCGAGCTCGTCGGCGCGAGCAGCGGCCTCGGTCAGGTTCACGAGATCGAGGAGGCCGGGCGGGCGCCGGGACCGGTGTACCGGGCCGACGGCCGCACGAGCCGGTTCAGCTTCTTCTGCTCGAGGATGTGGGCCGACCAGCCGGCCGTGCGCGAGCAGGCGAACATCGCCGGCGCCAGCTCCGGCGGAATCCCGGCGACGTCGAGCACGACGGCCGACCAGAACTCGACGTTGGTCTCGAGCGGGCGGTCCGGCGACTTCTTCCGCAGCGCCTCGAGCGCGGCCGCTTCGAGCTTGTCCGCGACCTCGTAGCGGGGTGCGCCGAGCTCCTTCGCCGTCTTCTTCAGCAGCCGCGCGCGCGGGTCCTCGGCGCGGTAGACCCGGTGGCCGAAGCCCATCAGCCGCTCACCCCGGTCGATCAGGCTCTGCACGTACGACTCGGGATCGCCGGACTCCGCGGCCGCGTCCAGCATCGGCAGCACCCGCGCAGGCGCCCCGCCGTGGAGCGGGCCGGAGAGCGCGCCGACCGCAGACGAGAGCGCGGCGGCGCAGTCGGAGCCGGTCGAGGCGGTGATCCGGGCGACGAACGTGGAGGCGTTGAGCCCGTGCTCGCAGGTGCAGATCCAGTACGTGTCGAGCGCCTGCACGTGCTTCGGGTCGGCCTCGCCGCGCCACTCGAGGAAGAAGCGCTCGGCGGTGGTCGCGCCCTGCGCGACGGTCTGAGGCGCAATCCGGTCACTCTCGCCGTCCGCGATCCGCGCCGACTGGGCCGCGATCGAGATGAACTGGGCCGAGAGCCGGCGAAGATCCTCGCGCGCTTCGTCGTCGGTGATGTCGATCAGCTTCTTGACGCCCCACTCGGCGCCGAGGTGCGCCGTCACGGACTGGAGGTCAGCCGGCGTGTTCCCCGTCAGCCCGCCGCCGTCGTACGGCTCAGCCGCGGGGAGACCCGGTTCGAAGCTCTCGTCGACGAGCAGGCCCCAGACCTGCTCGAAGCGGTAGGAGCCGACGAGCTCCTCGATGTCGACACCGCGGTAGCGGAGCGCGCCGCCCTCGCGGTCGGGCTCCGCGATCTCGGTCTCGAAGGCGACGACGCCCTCGAGGCCCGGCTTGAAGTCGCTCATGTTCCTCTCCTCAGCTCGGCTCGCGGACGGGATAGTCCCGGCGCGGCTCGCCGACGTACTCGGCGCTCGGCCGGATGATCTTGCCGCCGGCGTGCTGCTCCAGCACGTGCGCCGCCTGGCCCGCGACCCGGCTCATCTCGAACAGCGGGATGAAGAGGTCGGTCGGGATCCCGAGCTCGTGGTAGAGCACGCCGGAATAGAGATCGACGTTCGGCCAAAGGCCCTTCTGCGCGAACGCCTCCGCCTCCGCGGCCTTCGCGATCTCGAGGAAGTCGGGATCGGTCTGCTCGTCGGCGAACTGCTCCGAGAGCCGCCGCAGGATCGGAGCGCGCGGATCCATCGCGCGGTAGAGCGGGTGGCCGAAGCCGTAGAGCGGCTTCTTCGCCTCGAGCCGCGCGCGCACGCCCTCGGGGACGCCCGCGACGCTGCCGAACTCGGCGAACATCGTCATCGCCGCCTGGTTGGCGCCGCCGTGCAGCGGCCCCTTCAGCGCCGAGATCGCAGCCACGATCGCCGAGTGCATGTCGGCGTTCGTGCCGGCGACGACGCGCGCCGTGAAGGTGGACGCGTTCATCTCGTGCTCGGCGTGGAGGATCATCGCGATCTCGAACGCGCGCGCCTCCTCGGCGGTCGGCGTCTCGCCGCGGAGCATCGTCAGGAAGTTCTCGGCGTAGTCGAGCGAGGGATCCGGGTCCACGGCCGGCTCGCCGCGGCGGCGGCGCTCGTAGCGCGCGACGATCGTGGGCAGCTGCGCGATCAGGGAGACCGCCTTGCGGTGCTCGTTCTCGCGGTCGATCGCGTCCTCTGCCGGGTCGGAGAAGGAGAGAGCGGAGGCGGCGGTGCGAAGGGTCTCCATCGGCGACGCGTCCAGGGCGTTCCCGTCGATGATCGTGGTCACCGCCCGCGGCAGCTCACGTGCCGACGCCAGCTGTTCCTTGAACGCGTCGAGCTCGTCGCCATTCGGCAGGTCGCCCTCGAGCAGGAGGTAGGCGACCTCCTCGTAGCTCGCGTTCTCCGCGAGCCCGGCGATGTCGTAGCCCCGGTACATCAGCACGCCCTCGTCCGGGTCGATCGAGCAGATGCTCGTCTCCGCGACCGAGACGCCGGAGAGCGCGACGGACTTCTTCGGGCCAGCCATCGCGCAGGACATTACCGGCAACGGCAGGAACCAATGCGTCGGTAAAGTCCTGCGCCGGATGGCGCATCGCGTGACACTGATCCCCGGCGACGGGACCGGCCCGGAGCTCGCCGAGGCGACACGCCGCGTGCTCGAGGCGACCGGGGTCGAGTTCGACTGGGACGTCCAGCACGCAGGCACCGACGTGATGGACCAGAACGACGGCAACCCGCTGCCGGAGCACGTGCTCGAATCGATCCGTCAGAACGGAACTGCGCTGAAGGGGCCGATCACGACCCCCGTCGGCGGCGGCTTCCGCTCGGTCAACGTCGGCCTGCGCAAGTCGCTCGACCTCTACGGCCAGGTCCGCCCCTGCAAGAGCTATCCCGGCGTGCGCTCCCGCTACGCGAACGTCGACCTGATCGTGATCCGCGAGAACACCGAGGACCTCTACGCGGGCGTCGAGTTCGAGGAGGGCACCGAGGACGCCGACGAGCTGCTGGACTGGCTCGGCCAGAAGGGCTACCCGGAGATCCGGCGCGACTCCGGCATCTCGATCAAGCCGATCTCGGAGACGGGGACGCGCCAGATCGTCCAGTTCGCCTTCGACTACGCGCGCCGCAACGGCCGCCGTAAGGTCACGGCGATCCACAAGGCGAACATCATGAAGTTCACCGATGGCCTCTTTCTCCACGTCGCGCAGGACGTCGCGGCCGAGAACGGCGACATCGAGTTCGAGGACCGGATCGTCGACAACCTCTCGATGCAGCTCGTGCAGCGGCCCGAGGAGTACGACGTGCTCGTGCTGCCGAACCTCTACGGCGACATCGTCTCCGACCTCTGCGCCGGCCTGATCGGCGGCCTCGGCCTCGCGCCGGGAGCGAACTTCGGCGCCGACGCGGCCGTCTTCGAACCGACACATGGCTCGGCACCGAAGTACAAGGGGCAGAACAAGGTCAACCCGATGGCGATGATGCTGTCCGGCATGCTGATGCTCCGCCACCTCGACGAGGGTGCGGCGGCGGGCCGGCTCGAGCACGCGATCGCCGAGATCATCGCCGAGGGCAAGAGCGTCACCTACGACATGAAGCCGACCCGCGACGACCCGACCGCGATCGGCACGAGCGAGGTGGCGGACGCGATCATTGAGAAGCTGGAGGTGCTCCCGTGAGGCACAAGGTCACCGTCGTCGGCGCCGGGAACGTAGGCGCGACCTGCGCGCAGGAGCTGGCGCGACGCGATTACGCGGACGTCGTCCTCGTCGACATCAAGGAGGGCGTGCCGCAGGGCAAGGCGCTCGACATCGACCAGGCCGGAGCTGTGCTCGGCTACGAGGCGAGCGTCTCCGGCTCGAACGGTTACGAGGAGTCGGCCGGCTCCGAGGTGGTCGTGATCACGGCAGGCCTGCCGCGCCAGCCCGGGATGAGCCGTGACGACCTGGTGCAGACGAACGAGAAGATCGTCGGCTCCGTCACCGAGCAGGTCGCGGCCGCGAGCCCGGACGCGATCGTCGTCGTGGTCTCGAACCCGCTGGACGCGATGTGCCACGTCGCCAAGAACGTCTCCGGCTGGCCGAAGGAGCGCGTCTTCGGGATGGCCGGGATCCTCGACACGGCCCGCTTCTCGACGTTCATCGCCTGGGAGACGGGGATGTCGATCAAGGACGTGACCGCGATGGTGCTCGGCGGCCACGGCGACCAGATGGTTCCCGTCGTCTCCGCGACCACGGTCGGCGGGATCCCGCTCCGCAAGCTCGTCGCCGAGGACCGGATCCAGGCGATGGTCGAGCGCACCGCCAAGGGCGGCGGCGAGCTCGTCAACCTGCTCGGCACCTCTGCCTGGTACGCGCCGGGCGCGGCCGCGGCGCAGATGGTCGACGCGATCGTCCTCGACGAGAAGCGCGTCCTCCCCTGCACCGCGTACCTCGAGGGGGAGTACGGCATCGACGGCCTCTACATGGGCGTGCCGGTCGTCCTCGGGTCGAAGGGGATCGAACGCATCGTCGAGCTGGACCTCGACGATGCCGAGCAGCAGGCGCTGAAGGCCTCCGCGGACGCCGTCCGCGAGGTCGTCTCCGTCCTTACAACCTGAGCGAATGAAGACAACCTGAGCGTAATGGAGCTCGGCGCCGTCAGACGGCGTCTGGCCTCTACCCTGTCGCGGTGAATCTCGGGCTCACAGGGCGCACGGCGATCGTCTGCGGCGGATCCGCTGGGATCGGCCTCGGCTGCGCCGAGGCGCTCGCCGAGGCGGGCGCCAACGTCGTCGCCTTCGCGCGTGGCCGCGAGACGCTCGAGCGCGAGGCGGCCCGGCTCGGCGCCGTCCCTGTCGCCGGCGACGTCAGGAATCCCGACGATCTCGCCCGGCTCGTCGACACCGCCGTCGAGCGCTTCGGCGGCGTCGACGTGCTCGTCCTCAACTCCGGCGGTCCCCCGCGCACGGGCTCGTTCGAGTTCTCCGACGAACAGCTCGAGGACGCTGTCGACCTGCTGCTGCTCTCCTCGATCCGGCTCGTGCGCCTCTGCCTTCCGCACCTCGAGGCGAGCGGGCGCGGCCGCGTGATCGCGATCACCTCCAGCGCCGTCAAGGAGCCGATCGACTCGCTCGCCCTTTCGAGCGCCGTCCGGCCGGGTCTCGTCGGCTGGCTGAAGACTGCGTCCCGAGAGCTCGGCCCGAAGGGGATCACGGTCAACTCCGTCGCCCCGGGCCGCATCGACACGGAACGGATCAGGGAGGTCTACCCGGAGGGGCCGAGCGACGCAGACCTGGCCACGATCCCGCTGCGCCGCCTCGGCGCGCCGCGCGAGATCGGCGATGTCGTCTGCTTCCTGGCCTCCGAGCGGGCCTCGTACGTGACCGGCGCGGCGATCGCCGTCGACGGCGGCCTGACCCGGGGCACGCAGTGAAGCCGGTCCGCCTGATCGTCGGCGGGCTGATCCTCGGCGCGCTCACGATCGGGGCGCTCTGGCTGCTGCCCTCCGACAGCTATCTGCTCCTGCCGGACACCGCGAAGCCGCTCGCGGACAAGGTCGAGGTCGCGGGCGAGAAGCCGCACCCGCCCGGCGCGATCTACTACGTCGACGTCGTCGTCCGCGAGGCGTCGCTGCTGGAAGAGCTCGCCTCGGCGGCACGGCCCGAGGGCGCCGACGTCGTCCCCGCGCAGTCGCTCGTGCCGCCCGGATCGAACTTCGGCGAGCGCCGGCGCCAGAACCTGCGCGCGATGGACCGCTCGCAGCAGATTGCCGCCGCCGTCGCTCTCCGCGAGCTCGGCTACGACGTCAAGGCGAAGTCGGAGGGCGCGCAGGTCGTCGCCGTCGCGCCCGATGTGCCGGCGACGGGGAAGCTCCAGCCGACCGACGTGATCGTCGGGGTCGACGGCGAGGTCGTGCGGACGCCGGACGACCTGCGGCGGCTGATCGCCGAGCACAAGGCCGGCGAGACGGTCCGCCTGCGCGTTCGGCGCGACGACGCGACCAAGGAGATCAGGGTCGGCACGATCGCGAGCCCGACCGAGAAGGGTCGGCCGATCGTCGGGATCCAGGTGGAGCAGTTCGCGAACATCAAGCTGCCGGTCGACGTGAAGATCGACCTGGCCGGAGTGGGCGGTCCCTCCGCCGGGCTCGCGTTCGCGCTCGACATCGTCGAGGAGCTGCGCGGCAACGTCGACGGGGGCTGAAGGTGGCCGCGACGGGCGAGATCGAGCTCGACGGCGACATCCTCCCGATCGGGGGCGTGAAGCAGAAGGTGATCGGGGCCCGCCGCTCGGGCGCGGATGTCTTCCTCGTCCCGGCTGGGGAGAACGCGGCCGAGGCACGGCGGCATGCAGGGGATTTGCCGATCATCCCTGTGGACAATTTTCGACAGGCGTTGCGAGCCTTGGCAACGTTCGAGAGAAAGCAGTAGTTAGCAGCGCTTTTTTTGCTCGCCGAATCCTCCGGAAATTGCACGGTTTTCCTCAAACGGGGGCTTGAAGCCGCGTAACCGGATCGCAACAATGGCGCAGTCCGGAGGGGACGAGAAACGAGCTAAAGGAAAAATGGGCAAACGCACTCAAGCAAAATGCAGTGATTGCTACTTCCGTCGCGCGGGGTTGTGCGCACTCCCCGGCGACAACCCGTGCCCCACGTTCCGTCTCGCGACGGCGGGTGTGCTCGAGCCTCCCGACAGCCACGCCTCGTCCCCCTTCCGGCTGCTGCACCCGGTTTCGCCGCGGCGTAGGCTTCCGCCATGGCGTCGCCGCGCGAAGAGTTCGACCGCAGCTGGCAGCCGCGGCTC
>CAVVPT010000022.1:0-185020 GCA_963750125.1 uncultured Chloroflexia bacterium
CGGTCGATCCGGAGTCGAGCTTTCGGCGTTCCGTCGAGGTCGATCCCCGCAACGTCTACGGCCACGCGATGTGGGCGAACTGGATGTTGCGGCGGGGCAGCTCTCAGCAGTCGGAGGCGCTGAAGCACTTCGAGATCGCGCTGGCCGAACGCCGAGACGTCGCCTTCGTGCGCAATCTCCAGTTGGGGATGATGATCACGAGTGAAGGCCTCGCCGCCGAAGCGCTGCGCGTGTTGAACGAGATGCGCAAGCGCGGCGAGACGCTCGACCCGCAGCACAAGCCGCGCGTCTGGAGCTATCTGTATGCGCGCGCGTATCGAGAGCCGGAAGGCCGGCGGCTCACCGAGGCGGTGCCGCCGACCGAAGCGCTCGACACGTTCCGTTGGCTCTTCTCGCGCAACGACCTCGATGCGTCGCAACAACCGCTGTGGCGATACGTCGAGGGCTTGTTGCTGGCTCGGTCCGGACATTCCGAAGAAGCGCGCGCCGACCTCGAAGCGCTGAGACGCGAACTGCAAGCCAGCCGATCGGAAGGCCCGCTGTTCGACGCAGTCGTCGCCCTTCTTGCGCGAAAGTAGGGCCCTCCGCGCCGCGTGATCCCTGCGCTCCGGCTCACCACTTCATTTCGCCCTTGTTGACCTTCGCGCCGATCTCGAGCGACATCGTGCCGTCGACCAGTTGCGGGTAGGCCTGCTTCATCGCATGGACGAGTTCGCCGCTGGTCTTGGCGACCGGCAGGGCCTTCTCGAAAGCCTGCAGATAGTCCTTGGTGAAGGCAATCGTGCCGGCGTCCAGCTGGGTGCCGGCACGCATGTGACCGGGGACCACCAGCTCCGGCTTCAGGGCCGCCATCTCGTCGAGCTGCGCGACCCATGCGGCACGCTCCGCCACCGTCTGCGTGTCGGCGGTCCACACATGCGCGTTGCCGAACACGCCGATGTTGCCGACGATGGCCTTGATCGACGGGATCCACGCATACGGCCGGTGGGCCAGCGGGCCCTGCGTGCCACGGATCTCGATGGTCTGGTCTTCCAGCTTCAGAGTCGTGCCTTCGAGCGCACGCGGCACGACCGGTTTGCGCGGCGCATTGGCGCCCATCTTCGGACCCCAGAACGCCAGCTTGCCCGATAGCTTGGGCGCCAGCTTGTCGAGCACGGCGCGGGTGGTCACCACGTCGGCCTGCGGAAAGATTTCCTTCAGGGTCTCGACGCCGAAGTAGTAGTCCGGGTCGGCCTGGCTCACATAGATGGTGGTGAGCTGCTTGCCGCTGTCGAGCACGTTGGCCGCGATGCGCAGGGCGTCGGCGCGCGTGAAACCGGCATCGATCACGATGGCCTCGCGCTCGCCGTAGATCAGGGTCGAGTTGACATTGAAGCTGTTGCCGTCGGCGTTGTAGACCTTGACGTGGAGCGGTTGGTCTGCGTGGGCGGCGTTGAAGACGATGGCCAGCGTGGCGGCGATGACGGTGCTGCGAATCATGGTGGACTCCTGTGTGGATCAAAGGCGCTCTTGGCGCTGGAGTCGACTCTAGTTTCAGGAATCGAGCAGATAAACCGGCTAATCTGCGCATCAGTGTTTCAGCAATCGATCGAATCATGGACCGACTGACGGCAATGCAGGTGTTCGTCGCGGTCGCCACCACGGGCAGTTTCAGCGCCGCGGCCGGAGCAGCTGCGACCTGTCCCGCGCGGCGGTCACCCGCTATGTCGGCGCGCTGGAGCAGTGGCTCGGCGCGCGCCTGTTGCAGCGCACGACCCGCAGCGTCACCCTGACCGATGCGGGCGAGCACTGCCTGCGTCGCAGCCAGCAGATGCTGTCGCTGATGGAGGACGTGGAGGAGGAGGTCAACGGCCCGGACGACGCATTGCGCGGTCAACTGCGCATCACCTGCAGCGTGTCGTTTGCCTATGCGCAGATCGCCGCTGCGATCGTCGACTTTCTGCGGCTGCATCCCCAGCTGAAGGTCGACCTCAATGCGAGCGAAGGGGCGCTCAATCTGGTGGAAGCGCGCATCGATCTGGCCATTCGCATCAGTGCCGAGCCGGACCCTGCGCTCATCGGTCGGGTGCTGGCGCCCTGCGCGTCGGTGCTGGTCGCCTCGCCCGCCTATCTGGCCGGCCGCGGTGTGCCGCAAGTGCCGGCCGACCTGACCGCGCATCGCTGCTTGACCTATGCGAACTTCGGCAAGAGCACGTGGACGCTCGGTCGCGGCGGTGAAGAGGTCCAGGTCGCCGTCGGCAGCCATTTCAGCGCGAACGAGGCGACGGCCTTGGTATGCGCCGCACTGGCGGGTGGCGGGCTGGCCCTTCAGCCCACGTACCTGGCGAACCCGCACCTTGCCGACGGCAGTCTGCAGCGGGTGCTGCCGGACTGGACACTGCCCGACATGGCGGTCTACGCCCTCTACACCTCACGCCGGCACTTGTCGGCCGCGGTGCGTGCCTTGCTCGATTTCCTGGTCGATCGGTTCGCCGAGGTGCCTTGGTCGCTCAGCCCCGTTTCGATGGCGGAACAGCGCTGATGATTCCGAGGCCGTCTCGACGCAAATCCTAATCGGCAACGAAAGGCGTTCGAGTCTGATCAGATCGCCATCGCCGCTGCAACGCTGTCCCTGGCTGCCTTGTTCATGCGCAGGTTGAACGGCAGGAACGTCAGACGTTCGGTCGGCGTCGCGCCGCCCGGGTTCGACACGTAGTAGCTGCCGCCGAGCACCGCGCCGTCCTTGACGAGGACTGCGGCATACACATTCCCGTTCAACTCGAAATAGGCGCGGTACTGAGGCGTCGAGCTCAGCGTCGCGGCCACCGGACGGGTCGCCGTCGCAATCCAGACTGGAACGCCGCCCACCGTCGTTACAGCGCCATCTGCGAGCATGTACGTCACGCCGTCCGAGGCCGACGAGATTCCGGCGGTCATGGCAGCCGCCAGCGTCACGCCCGTGCGACAGGGCGTGATGTTGGCGTCGGTCGTGGCGCCGGCGCAGTCGAAGGCCGCATAGCGGTCGCCTTTGACCGTGGCCGTGTACTTCACATACGCAGCACCGGGCAGATAGGTGGCTGCCGGATTCAGGATCGCCGGGTTCGAGAAGAACGAGTTGTGATAGTGGGCGAAGTCGTCGGCGGACCCGGCGAGCAGGCCGGTCAGCGGGACCGTGCTGTAGCCGGTGCGCTCTTGCGACCAGGCGACCGTCGTGTTGTCGGCCGCAAGGTAGTCGACCCGGACGTCGTCGCCGACATAGCTGATGCTCGTCGACGACTGGGTGGCCGGCACGACAAGGATCGTGCTGTTCTTCAGGTCGTAGGTGCCCGCCGACAGCACGTTGCGCCGTCTCACCGTTGCCGCGCAGCCGGGGGGTGCAGATCATCGACGCTCTACCACTGCGCGCCGAGGCTGGACATGCCAAGAGTCATCTGGAAGGGAGCGATCAGCTTCGGGCTGGTGCACGTCCCGGTCGCCCTGTATCCGGCCTCGCAGTCCACCGGGATCGACTTCGACTGGCTCGACAAGCGCACGATGGACCCGGTCGGCTACAAGCGGGTCAACAAGCGCACCGGCAAGGAGATCGACAAGGACAACATCGTCAAGGGCATCAAGCAGCAAGACGGTGAGTACATCGTGCTGAGCGAGGACGAGATCAAAGCCGCTTATCCGAAATCCACGCAGACGATCGAGATCGAGACCTTCGTATCGGCCACCGAGATTCCATTCACGTTCCTCGAGACCCCGTACTACCTCGCGCCCCTGGCGAAAGCCGAAAAGGTCTACGCGTTGTTGCGCGAGGCGATGAAGGAGGCGAAGGTGATCGGCGTCGCCCGGGTGGTCATGCACACGAAGGAGCGCCTCGCGGCGCTGATTCCGGACGGCGACGCGCTGCTGATGAACACGATCCGTTGGGCCGAAGAGCTGCGCCCGCGGGACGAGATCGAGTTTCCGGCCGGCGGCAAGGGCGCCTCGTTGAAGGAGACCGAGCTCAAGATGGCCAGTCAGTTGATCAAGGAGATGACGGGTCCGTGGAAGCCGGAAGATTTCTCTGACAAGTTCACGACCGCCATCCATGCGCTCGCGGCGCAACGGGTCGCCGCGGGCAAGACTGAGAAGGTGACGGCGCTCGAGGACGAGGCACCGGCTGCCAGCAGCAACGTGGTGGATTTGACCGAGCTGCTCCGACAGAGCCTCGGGGCGAAAAAGCCCGGTGTGAAGTCAGGCGGTGCTGCTTCCTCGAAAGCTTCGAAGGCCGAGGCTGCTGCACCGGCGAAGAAGGCGGCCGCGAAGAAGACGGCTCGCAAGAAGGCGGCCTGAGCTCAGCAATCGGGGCACTCTTCGATCAGGTCGCGCGCCGCGTCCTCATCGAAACCTCGGTCCAGGACGCTGTGGCCTCGACAGGTTGCGCAGCGTGCGCTGGTTGGTTCTGCGACGCCTCGCCAGGGCACGGCCTGGTGGCTGCTGAGGCCATGCCTTCGGGAGGCCTGGGCCGGCGTCGCTGCGTCGGCGTACCAGTGCTGCCCGTCCCAGCACGCATAGCGACCCGCCGGCGACCGGCGCTCGTAGACGCCACCCCGGGTCGGCCGCACGCCAGCATCCATCCAGTCCGTCAGTTGCATTGGGTTGTCGAGCACGTCGTCGATCTGAAAGCCGAAGCGACCGAAAGTAACGCGGAGGCGCCTGGGGATCCGCAAGAACCGGCCGCGGCCGGTCGTAGGACGATCCGTGCACGGAGGCTTGACACATGAAGATCTCGACCTTCAACGTCAACGGTGTCAACGGGCGGTTGGCCCGACTGCTCGCATGGCTGAGCGAGACGGCGCCGGACGTGGTCTGCCTGCAGGAAATCAAGACGGGCCGGTCGTGCCCGCGGTGTGGGGCCGGATCACGAACCTGATCGTCGACCGCGGCGAGGGCTCGTGGCTGGTCACGACCGACGGCGCGCGCTACCTCGACTACTCGTCGGGGATCGGCGTGACCAACACCGGGCACGCGCATCCGCGGGTCGTCGCCGCGATCCAGGCGCAGGCCGCCAAGTTGCTGCACGGTCAGCAGAACATCGTCTATCACGAGCCGGGGCTGCGGCTGTACGAGCGACTCGCGGGTCTCCTGCCGGGCGGTCCGTGGCAGGCCTTCCTCGCCAACTCCGGGGCCGAGGCGGTCGAAGGCGCAGTCAAGCTGGCGCGTGCGGCGACCGGCCGTCCCGCCATCATCGCGTTCCGCTACGCGTTCCACGGACGGACTGGCCAGGCCATGGCGCTCACCGCCGCGAAGGACGTCTACCGCGGCGCGTTCGAACCGCTCCCCGGCAGCGTCTACCACGCCGAATACCCGTATTGCTACCGGGCGGCCGGCGGACCGCACGAGCCCAGTGCCTGCACGTGCGATTGGGAAGAGCGGCTCGACCTGCTGTTCCACCAGCTCGTCTACCCGAACAAGGTCGCGGCGATCATCGTCGAGCCGGTCATCGGCGAAGGCGGCTACATCGTCCCGCCGCCGGGCTTCCTGCCCCGCCTCCGCGAGATCACCCGGGAGCACGGGATCCTGCTCATCGCCGACGAGATCCAGACCGGGTTCGGCCGGACCGGTGAGCTGTTCGCGGTGCGCCACTGGGACGTCGAGCCGGACATCCTCGTCATGGCCAAGGCGATCGCATCGGGCCTGCCGCTGTCCGGGTTCCTCGCGCGACCCGAGCTGATGGCGGCGTTCCAGCCCGGCAGCCATGGCGGGACCTACGGGGGGAACGTCGTGGCGTGTGCCGCCGCGCTCGCCACGCTCGACGTGATCGAGGAAGAAGGGCTTGTCGCGAACGCGCGGGAACGCGGCGATCAGTTCCTGACCGGGCTCCGCGCGCTGGCGGCTCGCCATCCGTCGATCGGCGATGTCCGCGGGCTCGGGTTGATGCTCGCGCTCGAACTGATCAAGCCGGGCGAGGGCGACGGTCGCGTAACGAACCCGGAGCTCACGAAACGGATCCAGGCGGAGGCCCTTGAACGGCGCCTGATCGTCCTGACGGCGGGCACCTACGTCAACGTGATCCGGGTCATCCCGCCCCTGGTGACGACCCGCGAGGAGGTCGAGCTCGCGCTGGCGATCCTCGACGAGAGTCTGACGGCCGCCGGCGCCTAGCCCACCTCGCGCGGTGTCGGGAACCGAACGACGAGGCGTTCCGCGGCACTCTTGAACGAGAGCAGCCCCCAGATCGTCTGGGCCGCGAACAAGATCACGAAGCCCACGACGCCAATCGCGATCGCCAGAACCACATCGCCGTCGAGCGCGGCGGCGACGAGACCGAGGAAGACGCCGGCGACGACACAGTTGATGACCGCGATGACGCCAAGCGTCGTGACCAGCCCATGGAGGAAACCACCGAGAGCGGCGGCGGCCGTGGGCTGCCCGATCCGCGGTGCGACTTCGGTCGGCGCGCCGGACGACACCATGATGCCGGCCACGTCGTCATACCGGCTCGTGATGAAGTAGGGCTCGAGGCCCGGCAACAGCTCCAGGTATGCGTGGCGGATCCGGTTCATGCCCTGGACCGCGTGCAGGTCATCGGCGTTCGCCTGACCGAGTCGGACCTCGGTCGCCAGGCCGATGAACAGGACGACCGGGAGGATCACCACCGCCAACGGCAGGAACCCTTCGCCCATCACGGATGCCGCGAGGGCGAGCGCGACGGTCGCGGCGGACAGCGTTGCCAGGAACATGCTCGCGCGGGCAAAGGTCTCCGTCCAGGCGAGCGAACGCTGCGAGAGCAGGCTCCAGTGCTCGGTCGCCAGGATCTGGAGCGCGCGGGGGTCCGCGAGGTGTGCTGACGCCACGATCTCCCCGGCCTGCGCGTGCGCCCCAGCGGCTGAGCCCGGAGGAGCCTCCGGCAGCGGTGAGGTGGACTGCATCCGCTCGTGCATGACGTGCCTCCATTCCTGGGAATCCCAAGGCTCATGAGATCCAGGGTGAGCATGCCACCGACAGCAACTTCGCTACGAGGAGGTCCTGGCGCGGCCCGAGCTGCTGGCAGCGTTCCAACAGGGCAGCCACGGCGGGACCTGCGGCGGGAACGTCCGGCTTTGCCGCTGCCCTTCGATCGGCGACGTCCGATCCTGAGGCTGGTGTCAGACTCGGGCGCGGAGGGCGGCCTCGATCTCGTCCAGGTGCTCGCCCCGATGCTCCCCGCGGGCAGGGCTGATCGGGCTGTCGGGATCACCCGGCCAGAGTCGGTCGAGAGGAAGCTCGGCGGCGCGGGCGTCGGTCTCCTCCGCGATCCGTAGCGCCAGCTCCGCGGCCGTCCTCGGCACGAGCGCGTGGATCAGGGGCCGCGTCGAGTCGTTGAGCCAGTCACCGTCCGGCTCCTGATCACCTGCGACCCAGGCCTCGCCACGATCGATCTTCTCGGCGAGCGTCTGGAAGCGGAGGTCCCAGTACGCGAGATGGCCGAGCACGCCGGCGACTGTCCAGTACTCGTTCACTGGAGCGGAAAGCGCCTCGTCGTCGAGGCGTTCGACAAGGGCCCGCAGCCGCTCGCGCTGGCGGGTGTTCGCCTCGACGTATGAGCGACCATCAGGCATGTCGGGCCTCCATTTGCGCTTGCCTCTGACCTATCCCCGCAGCCGCGAGAGCACCTCCTCGTGGAGGATGCCGTTTGTCGCCAGTGCGCTCCGTTCGTGGATCGTGCGCCGTCCTGACAGATCGGTCATTCGGCCGCCGGCCTCCTCGACCACGACGAACGGAGCCGCCATGTCCCAGGAACTGAGGTCCGCCTCCACCATGGCCTCGGCGGCTCCCTCCGCTACGAGCGTGTAGCCCCAGAAGTCGCCGAGCCCACGGTCGCGCCACGCGTCAGCGATGAGCGCGTCGAAGCCGGGCGCCTTCCCGCTCGAAGCAACGTCCCTGGCGGAGCCGTAGAGAAGGTGCATGTCGGGAACTGACGCCACCTTCGAGACGGCGATCCTGCGCGGCGCCGACGAGCCGGACGGCCCCCGATCCACGGCCCATGCTCCCCCGCCCCGCCGCGCATACCAGCGGCTACCCAGCGCGGGAGCGCTCACCACGCCAACCTGTAGCTCACCGTCGCGCTCGATGCCGAGCAAGGTGCCGAACAGCGGCACCCCGCGCATGAAGTTATGGGTGCCGTCGATCGGGTCGACGTACCAGCGGACGCTGGCGTCGGGGTCGCTGGTCCCGAACTCCTCGCCGACGATGCCGTGATCCGGGAACGCATCGGCGATCCGAGTCCGCAACTCCTGCTCGATCTCGCGGTCGGCCTGGGTCACGAACGTCCGGTCGGGTTTCGTCTCGATGACGAGGTCGCGGCGATACGCGCCGAGCGCGACCGCGTCAGCCGCGTCGCACAGGTCGAGGGCGACCTGCAGCCAGCCATCCAGCTCGGCGTCGTTGCCGCGCCGGAGGGAGGCCGACCACTCGGGGCCGAATTCAGCGGCGGTCATGGATTCGATCGTGCCAGAACGGCGCCCGCCGTCAGTGGCACGTTCCGTTCCCCCGGTCCGTGAACGACCCGCCCGCCACCGGGATGAACTCCCAGTCGTAGCCTCCTTTGTGGAGATCGAGGCGAAGCACGCCGCCCGTCGAGGCGTCGCGCATTTCGCTGTTCGGGTCCTCCAGTTCGAACGAACGGAGGGCGGCCCCGCCGGTGCCCACCACGATCTGGCGGATCCCGCGTTCAGCGTCGGGCTGCCCGGCCGGGTCGACGGGGACGAACCGCTCGTAGTCGTGGTCGTGCGCGTTGACCACGAGGTCGGCGCCGGCCGCGTAGAGCGCGTCCCAGAACGGCTCGACCGCCTGGGTCGGCCCGTGATACCCGGTGCTGAACCGCGGGTGGTGCCAGATCGCCAGGGTGCAGTCGGACGGGTTGGCGTCCAGCTCGGCCGCCAGCCAGCGGCCCTGGTCGGTGTCGGAACCACACCCTCCCGCGTCGACGCAGTTCGAGTCGAGCACGATCAGCCGCCACCCTCCGAGTGTGGTCGCGTACCAGCCCGCCCGCGGGTCGCCCGCGCGCGATCCGAAGTAGTCGAAATAGCCCTGGCGGCCCGGCGTCACCGCGTCGTGGTTGCCAATCGCGGGAAAGGTCCGCTCCCGGTACGCGCCCCACGACGGGTCGTAGCACTGCTCGAATTCTTCGGTGGTCCCGCTTTCGTAGGCGTTGTCGCCGGCGGTGAACATGAAGCCGGGCATGTCCTCGAGGAGCGCCGCGGTCGCCTCGTCACCGGTGAGCGAACAGGAGGCGATGTCTCCGGCGCCCGTTAGCGTCACCGACCCGTCCGGCGGCGTGCTGGCGACTGGCGGATACGAGGCGAGCCCGGCAAGGTCGATCGGCGTCGGGGCGGCCGTGGGCGAAACGGGCCCCGGCCTCGCCACGAGGACCACCGCGACAACCGTGACTGCAGCGACGGCGAGGAACGCGGTAAGCGCGACGAGGACGCGACTCCGGCCGGCCGTCACGCCGTCGTGCGCCTAGCGGACCGAGACGACGGCGCGAAGGCCCTCGGGGAGCGGCCGATGGAACTCGACAGGGTGGATGTATCGATCGACCAGTTCCCGCGTCCCGGCGACGCGCAACTCCTGGAACAGGAACGACCCCTTTCGATGCTGCGCCGCCAGGATCTCGTCCTTCGTCTCGAGATCCCACAGCTGGCGCTTGAAGGGACCGATCGCCTTCTTGCGGGTCGTGTACACGAACTGCTGGTCGGTCTGGCCCTCCTTGCGCTCGTCGAGCGCGTTGCTGAAGCACCACGACTCGATCTGCTCCTGGAGCCCCTTCGGGAACGCCGGGTGCTCGTAGATTGCGTTCTGGAACCCGGTTGCGAGGTGGATTTCGGCCGTCTCGATCGCCGGGAAGCGGTGGAACAGCTCGTCGGGCAGCGTCGACGCCCCGTGCTGCACGGCCCCAGCCAGCCCATGCGCCCGCGCGACCTCGCCGAGCTCGCGGAGTACCTCGAAGTCGAGCTTGACTTCGGCCACACCGCCGTCGGGGAGCGGCACGCCACCGTGGCTCGTCCCCGTCTGGACGCTCACCTTCGAGATCCCGTGCGCGCCGGGGGTCCGCGCGTCGAGCTCGCGCCGGTAGCCCCCGAGATAAGCCTCCAGCTCTTCGACCGTCGAGTTCTTGTGGCCGACCTCGCCGATCTCGCCACCGACGCTGATCGTCACACCGTCGGTCTCGAGCGTCCGGATGAGCGCGGTCAGCTCGGCGGCCCGAACGTAGTTCTCGCGCTGCTGCTCGTCGATCGTCGGCTTCGACAGGTCGACGAGCGTCGACGAGTCGATGTCGATGTTGCGATAGCCAGCCTCGACCGCGAGGCGGCAGGCGCGCCGGATTTCCTCGGTCATCGCCTCCGGGTCGGCGGCGTACTTCTTCGTGTTGAACTGGTAGTGGTCGCCCTGGATGAACACCGGCGCCCGCCAGTTCGCGGCGATCGCCCCGGCGAGGACCGCGGTCACATAGTCGATCGGCCGCTGGTAGGTGTAGGTCTGCTCGCTGCGGGCCAGCTCGAGGATGACCGTGCCCACATCGGACTGCTCGGCGGCCTCGAAGACGGTGCGCGCCATGTCGAAGGTCTGCGCGCGGATGTTGATCGCGGGCACCGTGAATCCGTGGACCTCGCCCCGGCCGCGGGCGGCGTACAGGTCCTGGATGCTGGCCGAGTGGGCGCCGAGCACCTGGCTCGCCTCCCAGACCAGCCATTGGGCGGCGGCCGTCGTGGCCTCGTCGGTCGTGAAGGCCGCGGTCCACGCAAGATCGCGGATGCCGGCGCCGCGGAAGCCGATCTCGTCGTCGATGACCAGGCGGTCGCCGGCGAGGTGGGCGACAGCGTTGAGGGTTTCGAGGAGGTCGGACGGGGAGGTTGCGACGTGAGGCACGGTCTGAGTCTCCTGAAGTCGGTGCAGTCCGCTCATGGTATCGGAGCGGGCGACCAGCGCCGTATTCGCACCAGGATTACCGGACGCCAGAACCCGGGACCTTGACCCCAATTTGCCACCCGGGAGGCCCGGAGATGATGCCCAGTCACGCCCCGCAGTCTCCCGGCGCATACCAGAGTCGATAGCGACCTCCGATGACGGACCATCTGCGCCCGGATAGTCCTCACAGGCATACGGCGTGGTGGTCGCTGCGCTAGGACACCCGCTTCGTGCGCCGATCCACGAAGTCGACGAGGACGTATTCGCCGAGATGCTCCGGCGTCGCGTAGAACGCTCGGCCGCGGTTCATGCGCGTCATCAGGGCCACGAATTCGGCCAGGGTGCGGGAGCGCTCGAGCATGAACGTGTTGATCGTGATGCCCTCGCGCGTGCAGCGGTTCACCTCGCGCAGGGTCTCGCTGATGGTGCGGCGCGTGGGCGGGTAGCTGAACTCGACCTGGCCGTCCTCGAAGTGCGCGGTCGGCTCGCCGTCCGTGATCACCACGATCTCCTTGTTCGCCCCTGCCTCGCGGGCGAGGATCCGCCGGGCGAGCAGCAGCGCGTGCTGGAGGTTCGTGCCGTATTCGTAGCCGTGCCAGGTCAGCTCGGCGAGGGCGCCGGGTCGGATCTCGCGGGCGTAGTAGGCGAACCCGATCACCGAGAGGTGGTCGCGCGGGAACTGCGTCCGGATCAGCGTGTCGAGCGCCACGGCGACCTTCTTGGCCGCGATGAAGCAGCCGCGCAGCAGCATCGATCGGCTCATGTCCACGAGGAGCACGGTCGCCGAGCGCGTCATCTGCTCGGTCCGGAAGACCTCGAAGTCGTCGGGACGGAGGCGCATGCCCGGGCCGCCGCCTTCGGCCCCGGCGGCGCCGGCGACGCCGGGGCGCTCCCCCCGCTCCAGTGCGTTGAACAGCGTGCCCTGCAGGTCGAGGTGGAACGGGTCGCCGAATTCGTACGGCTTGGTCGTCTCGTCCCGCTCCCCGCCGCGCCCACCGCGGTTGAGACGGTGCCCGCCGAACGCATCCTTGCGAAGCCGCGCGAACAAATCGTCGAGGACCTTCTGGCCGATCCGCCTCGTTCCTCGCGGGGTCAGCTCGAGGCGACGGCCGTCGCGGGTCAGGTAGCCGGCCTGCTCGAGCCGGCGGGCAAGGTCGTCGAGCGCATCGAGGTCGCGCACCGCGTCGTCGCCGAGCAGCTCGCGGACGTCTCCGCGGTCGATCGCCGTCAGGTCGTCAGGCGAGCCGACTTCGCCGAGTTGGTCCTCCAGCGAGTCGAGCGCCTGGAGCCGGCCAAGCTGTTCGAGCGCGCCTTCGAGCCCGAGCGGCTGGTCGCCCTCGAACCGGTAGCGCTCCCCGAGGCCGTCGGGCAGCAGCGCATCCATGTTCGCGGCGAGCTGGGCGAGGTCCCAGCGCAGCCGGTCGTCCCGGAGCAGGGCATCGGTCATCGACTCGAGCTCTGCCCGCTGCTCGGGCGTCATCGAGCGCAGCAGCGACTGCATCGCGGCCATCCGCTCGGCAAGCTGCTCGATGATGTCGTCGAGGGTGCGCGCGTCCGGGAAGAACCGGCCGTGTTTCGCGAGGAACTCCGAGGCGTTGGGATCGCCGCCCGCCATCCGCTCGCGCATCAGCTCGTTGAGGTCGCGGACCATCTCGCGGTTCGCGGCGAGGTCCTCCGGTGTGATGCCCTGGATCGCCTCTGACAGGCCGGCCACGTACTGGTCGAGCACCTGGCGCTGCAGCCGTTGAACCAGCTCGTCAAAGCGTTCGCGCGCCGAGGGCTCGAGGAAGTCGTAGTCCTGCAGCCCGCGGATCCGGGCGCCAACGTCGGGTGGCAGGCTGTCGAGGTGGTCGAGACGCTTCGCCGCGACGTCACGCAACATGGAGCGCAGCGCCGGGTCCTCCTGCGCCCCGCCCGCCTCGCCCGCCTCGCCGGGCCTGGCGTCCGGTGATTCGGAGGCGGCATCCAGCCGGCGCTCGATCCCGGCGCGCTCCTCGGCCACGATCTCCTCGAGTTCCGCCCGGATATCGCCGAGCACATCGCCGAGCTGGTAGCGATCGAGCAGCTCGTCGCGCCGGCGCTGCAGCCGCTCGAGCAGGTCGTTCAGCCCGGCGAGATCCTGGCGGGTGGGGTCGGATCCACGCCAGCCACGCTCGATGAGACGGCGCAGCGCCTCGCCGATGTCGCCTTCGGCCATCACGTCCTCGGCGAGCGCGTCGATGATCTCGTCCGCCTCGAGGTCCACGATCGACTGCGTTCCGTCCCAGCGCGAATAGCGGGCCTGCCTGGCAAGCGTCCCGTCGCCGGTCGGCCCCTGCCTCCGGCCCGATGGGCCCAGATGTCGCGGGTCGGGGGTGTAGCTCGTCATGACGGTCAGCGCGAGTAGAGCGTGCCGCCCGGGATCCGGTCCTTGTTGATGCGCCGGGCCAGGTGGAGACCCTCGAGAATGAACTCGACCGCCGAGGCGACCACGGCCGGCTCTTCGGCTCCGTCGGTGACGTCGAACGCGCCCAGGTCGCGAACCGCCATCGAGAGCCCAGGCACCTCGAGCATCCACGCGACGTACTCGCGCGACGGCGTCCGCTCGCCGATCTCAACGGTGAACCCGGATTCGAACGCGTCGACGACCGGTTCCAGGTCGTCGAGCGAGGCGAGCCGGCTGAACGTGGCGTAGAGCGCCTTCGTGATGAGCCGCTCGACGATTCGCTCTTCGGGCGCGTCATCGCCGATCGACTCGAGCTCGACCTTGCCGACCGTCGAGGCGATCACCGCGCCGAGGTCCGACACGCGCGGGGCGCCGAGCGGCTCGCCGAGACGGACGGCACGCTTGAGCGCGGCAGCTTCGAGGACCTCGGCGTTCGCGACCGACACGCGGACGCTGACACCGGAGCGCTGACTGATCTCGGGGGAGCGGCGGGCGAGGTGCGTGAGCTCCGCCACAAGCTCCTCCATGAATGGCGGGACGACCACTGCCGGGCCGCCCTCGTCGACTGGGAAGCGCTGCTTCTCCTGGCGCACGATCGCCATCTCGTGTGCGAGCGAGCGCGGATAATGGGTCCGCACCTGCGAGCCGAGCCGATCCTTGAGGGGGGTGATGATCCGGCCGCGGCTCGTGTAGTCCTCCGGGTTGGCCGAGGCGACCATGAACAGGTCGAGCGGTAGCCGGACGATGAAGCCGCGGATCTGGACGTCGCGTTCCTCGAGGATGTTGAGCAGGCCAACCTGGATCCGCTCGGCGAGATCGGGCAGTTCGTTGATCGCGACGATGCCGCGGTTCGCCCGCGGGATCAGCCCGTAGTGAATCGTCAGGTCGTCCGACAGGTAGCGGCCCTCGGCGACCTTGATCGGGTCGATCTCGCCGATGAGGTCTGCGATCGTGATGTCGGGCGTCGCCAGCTTCTCAGCATAGCGCCGGTCGCGGGGCAGCCAGTCGATCGGTGCCGCGTCGCCGTGCTGCTCGAGGACCGCGCGACCGGCAGGGCTGACCGGCGCGAACGGATCGTCGTTTAGCTCGCCACCGGCCAGCACGGGGAGCCACGGGTCGAGCAGCTGGACGAGCTCACGGGCCATGCGCGTCTTGGCCTGGCCGCGCTCGCCGAGGAACACGATGTCCTGCCCGGCGAGGATGGCGTTCTCGAGCGCAGGTATGACCGAATCCTCGTACCCGACGACCCCAGGCAGGATGGGCTCGCCGGTCGCCAGTCGCGCGATCAGGTTGGCGCGCAGCTCTTCCTTCACCGTGCGACTGCGCCAGCCCGAGGCGCGCAGCTCCGCGAGGGTCGTCGGTCGCTGATCCGTCACGCGGCGCCTCGTTCCAGCTCCTCGCGCCGGCGCTCGAGTTCGATCTCGAAATCCCCCGCGTGATAGCCAGCGCGCATCGCGAGCTCCGGTGTCACCCCCCAACCGAAGTGCTCGAAGCGGCGCGCACGCACGTCCCACGTCGCGAGGACGGCAGGACCGAGCTTCTGGACGTGGCCATGCATGTCGCGCGCCACCGGCCGCAGGTAGTGGGCGGCGACGATGCGTGGGAGCAGGTCCAGAACATCGGGCTGCGCCACGATCACCACGAGCCCGAGCCGTGAAAGCTCGTCCTCGGTGAGCCGAGTGGGCGCACCGCGAAGCAGCGCCAGGACGGCCTCGAGCGAGGGCGCCGCAATGGTCCCTGCGAAGCCATATCCGAGCGAGACCGCGCGAACCGCGATACGGATCACGCCCCCCCAGGTCGCACCAGCCGCGTCCGGCGCGAGGTCCCCGGCGACGATCACCGCGGTCTCGGCGGTTGCCTGCTCGATCGCCCGCCTCCCGGGCGTCGGCCCGTCGCTCCGCCAGCCGAGCGACGCGGCCTCGGGAAGCCAGGAGAAGTCCTCTGTCGCTCCGGCCAGCTCGATCCGGCGGACGTCGGCCGGGAGTGCGCCGAGGAACGCGTCAAGGACACGTGCGCGCGTCGACGCGTCGGTGTCACCGGCGACGATGACCGGCACCCGGGCTTCGACCAGCATCGACGCGAGCGCACCCAGCTCGGCGTCGATCGCCGAGTCACGGAGGAGCGATTCGAGCGAGATCGGGACGGTCAGCGACACGGGACGGCAGCGTACGGCCGCCTCCCCGGAGCGTCAAACCTGATTGCGGAGTTGCCGTTGCCGGGTCGAACCGCCAGATCGTCGTGCCCTTGAGGTTGTCGAGGACACGTGGCCCATGGAGGTCGAGGACCCACACGGAGCCGTCGGCCGCGGCCAGACCGTGGACGCCGGTTTCGAACCCGATCCTGGAGACTTCGTCCCCGGTGGCCTCGTCCAGGACGCTGACCGAGCGCTCGCCGCCGTTGGCGACCCACAGCCGGCCGTCGACAACCGCCATGTACACCGGTGCCAGGCCGACCTCGTACGTGCCGACGACCTCGTTCGTCGCTGGGTCGATCTTGCTCACCGTCCCGTCGCCCGTGTTCTCGACCCAGACCGCATCCTCGCCCAGGGCGATCCAGTTCGGGCGTGTCCCGACTTCGATCGTGGCGACGACTGAACCGTCTTCGGGATCCACTCGGAAGACCTCTCCGCTCCGGTCGGCGGCGACCCAGATCGCGTCGTCGGCGATGCGGAACCCATCCGCGCTCGTCCCGAGCGCGTAGGTGTCAGCTATCTGGTTCGTCTCAGGATCGATCCGGACGAGCGTGCCGTTCGTCCGGTCCGTCGCCCACACCGCGTCGGGCCCCGCCTGGACGTCGTAGATCTCCCCGGGGATATCGATCGTTGCGAGGGTCTCACCGCTCTCAGGGTCGACGCGGGCCACGGTCTGCGTCCCGCCGCTCACCCACACCGAATCGAACCCGACCGTCACGCCACAAGGACCCTCGGGCACCTCGAGCGTCGTCACCACCTCGTTCGTCGCGGGGTCGATGCCGACGACCGCGTTCTCAGCATACGAGCTGACCCAGACGCGCCCGAGACCCTCGGCCATCTCGCACGGAGTCGGCACGCTTTCGATCGTCGCGACCGCGAGGTCCTCGGCCGCCGGGCCGATTGCAGCCGAGGCCGAGGCAGCAGCCGAAGCCGGCGCGCCAGTCTCCACCGCGGGCGGCCCTGCGGACGCACCACCGCCTGGCGCTGTCGAAGTCGCGCCGCCGTTTCCGCAGGCAGCCACGATCGCCGCCGTCACGAGGCAGCACGCGAGGATCGCGCGGTTCGACATCAGTCCTCCTCCACTCCGTTGCCACCATGACGCCCGTTGTCAGATTTTGGTGCCACGATCCAGGCTTCCCGACAGTCGGGCCGACTCCACCCGGCCTATCTTCTGGTCGCCTGGGCGCGTAGACTTCGGCGACCCAGAGGAGGGCACTGGGGCCGCGGGGGACGTATCCCAGCAGCGCGACCAACCGTCACGGTCGCCAGTCGCGTTGGGCCAATGGCGAGACCGATCCTCAGGTGCCGGGCGTGCGCGCCCGAGAGGGGGATCGAATGCTGCCAGAGCGAACGGTCCATGTTCGTCCCACGGCCGCCAGCGTGCTCGTCCTGTTCACCCTCGGACTTGCAGTCGCAGGCTGCGGGGCAGACGCGGCCAGCCAGTCTGCCGTTGTCGGATCGACGCCATCAGCCACTTCGCCCGGCGCGGATGCCAGCGCAGCAGCGATCAACGACCTCGCCGCGATCGCATGCGCTACCGACGATCCCGAGGGTGTCGGCGCACTGACTGGCGCATGGGCAGGAGACGACGGGGGCACCTACTACATCCGCCAGGTCGGTGATTGCGTGTGGTGGTTCGCGACTGATATCGCCGACATTGAACTCGGGAATACCAGGCATCCAGGGTGGTCGCAAGTCGCCGCCGGTCGCGTGGACGGTAGCGAAATCAAGATGGAATGGGCCGACGTTCCCCTCGGCGGAACACCCGGCGGCGGCGGTCTCACGATCAAGATCGACGAGGGTGGCGACTCGATGCGGATCACCGAGCAACGTGGTAACGATGGATTCGGCGGCACGTACATGGTTCGCACCAACGGGAACCCCCACGCGATCCCCAGCGAGTCGGCAACACCGTAGGCCACAGGAGCCTACTCATCGAGCTCGCTGAAGGGGATCCCGTAGACGGAGTCGAGGCCGTCGGACACCCACAACGTCGTGTCCGTCGCAGCGATGCCATAGGGCCAGCCACCCACGTGCACCGACCGGTTCGCCTGGCTGGTTATCGGGTCGATGCGGAAGAGCATTCCGTCGCGAGACGAGGCCCAGACGGATCCGCTGCCTTCGCCAAGCCCGACCCCCGCGCCCGGCCCGTCAACGAACACGGCCTCGTTCGTCGACGGGTCGATCCTGGTCACCGTCTCTTCGTGGGCGTTGCTGATCCACACCGCTCCGGGCTGTACCAGGATGCCGTGCGCGAACGCTCCGGCAGGTATCTCGGCCACGACGGTGTTCGTTGCTGGATCAATGCGATAGACCATGTCGGCTGACTTGACCGTGGCCCACACCGCGTCCTCGTTGCCTTCGACCTCGGTGACGTCCTGGTACTTGTGGATCGGGATTGTCGCCACGACTTCGGCAGTTTCAGGGTCGATCCGGACGACATCGGGGCCGGACGGCGCCCAGACCGACCCAGCACCGACGCCAACGTAGTACGTGCTGACGGGGACGGAGGCCACGGTCTCCAGCGTCTTCGCGTTGATGTGCCGGATCTCGGCCCCCCCAACCGCCGCCCAAGGCTCACCGTCAAGGCAGGCGAGGTTGAAGCCATCTTCGACGGTACCGACGACGTCACCCGAACTGGGATCGATCCGGACGATTGCATCAATCCCAGGACCGCCGGCGACCCAAACCGACCCGGCACACACGGTGACCCCGTTCGTCTCGCCTTCGAGGTTCACGCTCATGCTGGTGCCCGGCATCGCGACAGGCCGGCCGCCGCCAGTCGGGATGTGCGTGGCCTCAACCTGGGGCGACGCAGTGGCCTGAGTGTCCGGCGCCGGCGTGGCTTCGGCCGGCGACGCCGCGCCTGGGATCGCCGACGGCGAACCGCTGACGCCCGCGCACCCCGTCAACAGAAGCAGCGCGGCGACGGCTGCAATCCTTATGGCTGCCATCGAGAACCTCCCAGCACCGCGGGTGGCCCGGAAGTCGTCCCGAAGTCGACACTCGCTCAACAGGCATGAGCGCGAATTCACGGCACGCGTTCAACGGCGCCGCGACCTTCGTCCGCAGCCGGACGGGCAGGAAGATTCCCATCCGTTGAACGCTTTGAAGGTCATGCCTCTCATACTCGGCAGGAGGGTCGATCGCGGGCCTCCTGGCCCAAGAGGTGGATGGTGCAATCCGACCTGGTGCGACGAGCACAGCGAGGGGACGAGGAGGCGTTCGCGGCCCTCGTGCCCGCGGCCGTCGACCGGCTCGTTGCTGTCGCCTACCGGATCCTTCGTGACGCGGCACTCGCCGAGGACGCCACGCAGCAGGCACTGACCATCGCCTGGCGCAAGCTGCCGACGCTCCGGGACCCGGAGCGGTTCGACGCATGGACCTACCGGCTCGTGGTGAACGCGTGCTACGCGGAGTCGAGCCGACGGCGGTCCGTCGTGCCACTTCGTCTCCTCACCGACGATGCGGCCGTCATCGACAGTTCGTCCCAGACCCTCGATCGCGATCGCCTCGAACGAGGCTTCACGAGGTTATCCCTGGCGCATCGGACGATCGTGGTGCTTCACATCCATCTCGGCCTCCCGTTCGAGGAGATCGCCGACATGCTCGACATCCCGATTGGGACGGCGCGCTCGCGGCTGCATTACGCGATCCGGGCGATGCGGTCGGCGATCGAGACCGACGACATCCCCGCGGCGAACCGAGGCATGGCATGAGCGACGAGATGCAGACCACGGACGCTCTTCGCTCCTGGTTGGCCGACTCCGAATACCCGGGCTCCACGGAACCGGTCGTTGACGCAGTCCTCGGATCGATCGTGTCGATCCGCCAGGAGTCCGCCCCGTCGTTCCGGAATGCGCCTCGCCGTTACGCATGGGTCGGCCTCGCAGCCGCTGCTGCCGTCGTCGTAGCGATCGGCGTGTCAGTGTTGCGTCCCGCGCCGGCCACCGGCCCGGGGGTCATCCCGTCGGCCTCCGCCACGCCCTCTGCAACGCCGCGCCCGACCCGGACCAGCCCGCCGGATCCCTTTGAAGGCGTGCCAGAGACCCGCATCGAAGCGGAAGTCATCCGCGTCCCCGGGAAGGAGACTGGCTACCTGTCCATCACCGCCGACGCGGTCTGGTCAGCCCTATCGAGCGGGCTCCTCCGAATCGATCCCACGACGCTCGATTTCGAGCAGATCGAGGAGGCTCCCAGGTTCGGCATGGCCGCCAGCCAGGACGCGGTCTGGGCGACCGATTTCGACGCGGGAACCGTTTCTCGATTCGATCCCGCTACGAATGAGGGCACGGACGTCGCCGAACTGTCGGGAAACCCTGCTGCGGTGGCAATCTTCGACGATTCCGTCTGGGTCGCTCAGCAACGTGGCGGCTCGGTGACGCGCCTCGAGGAGCCGTCCGGGCAGGTCGTCGCCGAGGTACCGGTGTCAGACGGCGGCTTCGTGAAGGGCATCGCGGCTGATGCACAGGGTGTGTGGGCGGGTATCTCCGCAAGTGGGCTGGTGGTGCGGGTTGACCCGTCCACGAACGAGGTCGTGGCGGAAATCGAGGTGACCACGTCCCCCTGCGGAGGGATCGCCTTGCAACCGGACGCCGTCTGGATCTCGAGCTGCTTCGACGATCATTACGCCATCCACATCGACCCCCGTACCAATGAGCTCGTGGCCGAGATCGACATCCGTGGCTTCAACGGTGGGGCAGTCCTGGTCGATGGCTATCCCTGGTTCCCGGTGGGCAACCGCCTCGTTCGCATCGATCCCGCAACGGACCGCATCGACCAGATCGTGGCCTTCACGCCCGGCGAATTCACGTCGTTCGGGGCGACGCTCGGGTTCGATGCTATCTGGGTCGGGAGCAACGGTGACGGCCGGATCGCGCGGATCCCGCTGGACGCCCTCCCGAGCCCCTGATCCCTTAGCCCTCCCGATTCAGATCCCAATCCACGAGGTAGCCATGCCTGGTTCGGCGCGCCCAGTCCGACGTCTCAAGACGATCCACGCAGTCCTGACATTCATCACATCGCAGGGATATGAACGAATGGAGACCACCGTGCGTGCAACCAACCGCCCATTTCCGAATCGCATCCTTCTGGCGCTATGTCTCGTGGTCAGTTCGACCGTCCTCGGCGCCGGTTCCGTCCTGGCCGGATATCCCGGCAGTCAGAACGGTCGTCTCGCGTACGGCATCCTCGTCGACGGCAATGTCGACCTGTACTCGTCACTGCCCACCGGTGAGGCTGTTCGACGGCTGACGACCGGGACGGGTTTCGATGCCTGCCCGGCGTTCTCGAGCGATGGCAAGCAGATCGCGTGGTGCAGCAACGCGAGCGGCTTCTTCGAGATCTGGGCCATGAAGTCGAATGGCACCGGACAGCACCAGGTGACGAATATCGGCGGTCGAATGCTCTTCCCTGACTTCGACCCGGCCGGGGAGCGGATCGCCTTTGGGGGCGGCCTCACCGACGGAGCCCAGTCCGATGTCTTCTCCATCGGTGCCGACGGCAGCGGGCTGGTCCAGCTCACGTCCGATGCCGCCGATGACTACCTCCCCGCCTATTCACCCGACGGCACGCAGATCGCGTTCATCAGCTACCGCACCGGCGTCGGCCAGGTCTGGCTCATGAACGCGGACGGCAGCAATGAGCACCAGCTCACCTTCGATGCCGTCGAGAAGGACCAGGTCCCCGACTGGAGCCCGGATGGAATGCGCCTGGTGTATGCGGGCGGCATCGACTTCGGGAACTTCGATCTCTACCTCATCAACGCCGACGGCAGCGGACTCGAGCAGACCACCTTCACGCCCGACAACGACGACTTTGCCCCGACCTGGTCGCCGGACGGGTCTGCGATCGCGTTTGTCAGCACGCGATCGGACGGCCGGTTCGTCTACATCGTCGATACCGATGGCACCAACGAGCGGATCGTCAACGGCGATGCGGGTCCGCAGTTTGCGCCGGCATGGCAGCCCCTGGGTGACCGCCGCTGAGAAAGGGGAGCCAATGGAGCCATCGTCCCCGCGTCCACCGCCGAACGAGTAGTCGTGGAGAAACACATGAATACGTCCCGCATCGGGCTTATGGTCCTGGTCCTGCTTCTTCTCGCATTCGTCGTCGCGACGCCGACCGCCTTCGCCGAGGCCCTTTCGAGTGACGGCGGGAGGGGAGGCTCGTCAACCGCCGGTTGGTCGCCCCTCGCGGTCATCCTCGGCGCAGCCGGTGCCGCCGTCGCGACGATCGCCACGGCGTCCTTCTACCTGCATCGCCGCTAACGGGCAGATCGGTGGCCCTGTTCGTCGACGGCCTCGGGGGAGCCGTCGACAACCAACCTCGAGGGCCGGGAGCCGGAGGACGACCGCGGCGACAATTCCGAAGCGACTCACCGGTCCGTTCCCTCCCTCTGCATACGTCGGATGGCCGACCCCTCACCGTCGTGCGTCCATGTTGACACCCACTCGCGACCCGACCTACACTGCCCGCCGGCGCGCATGTCGCCCGCCTCATCTGGCTCACGAGGAGGACACCTCCGAATGAAGATGCACCTCACCTTCCGACTTCTCGTCGCGCCTATTCCGGCCGGCGATGCCGGGAGATTTGCGCCCATCTCGAGCTAGACCCAGGCGGCAAGGCCGCCACAGGGACGAACCACGAGCCGTGGGCCAGATCGGGCCCAGGGCTTTTTTGATGCCTTTCGCACCAGCGACATGCATCCAGAGCCGCGAGGCCCACCCGACGCCAGACGTCGAGCCGGCCCGCGGCTCTTCTCGTTTCGATCCCTCCACCAACTGGAGCCACCTGTGACCGCAATCCTCAACCCACAACTGAAGAACGGAACGCCGGCGCAGCATCCAGCCATTGCGGCTCCGGTCCAGGTAACGCTGCCCGCATTGCGCATGGACGGCGTGACGAAGCGATTTGTCATTGGCCGCAAGCGCACGCCGGTTACGGCGATCTCGGACGTGTCGCTCCGCCTCGAGCGCGGCGACATCCACGGGATCCTCGGCGCGAACGGTTCGGGCAAGTCGACACTCATCCGCCTCATCTCGGGTCTGCTGACTCTCGATGAGGGCCGGGTGGAGGTCTTCGGGCACGACATCGAGCGCGACGAGATGGCCGTGAAGCGGCTGATCAACCGGGTGAGCGTCGACGCCGCCTTCTTCAAGAAGCTCAGCCCGATGGAGAACCTCCTGTTCGCCGCCCGTCTGTACGGGCTCGACGCGAGGGACGCCAAGCGGGACGCGCTCGAGATCCTCGGGCGCCTGGGCATCTCCGAGAAGCGCGTCGGCCGGCCAGTCGAGCAGATGAGCCGGGGCATGCAGCAGAAAGTCGCCATCGCGCGAGCCCTGTTGACGAGCCCAACGCTCCTGCTGCTCGACGAGCCGACGACCGGGCTCGACCCGCGTTCGAAGCTCGACGTCCAGGGGTTCATCGAGGACCTCCGCGCGACGCATGACGCAACGATCGTCCTCACGACGCACGACCTGGCCGAAGCGGAGCGCCTGTGTGGCCGGATCACGATCCTCAACGACGGTCGAATCGTCGCCGAGGACACGCCGGCCGGCCTGCGGGCGATGGCCGCCGAACGGAGTGGGCGCCCGCAGACGCTCGAAGACGTGTTCATGACCTACACCGGCCGGTCCCTCGACGAAGACGTCGAGGACGACGAAGCCGACGACGAAGACTGAAGAGAAAGGAGGTGAGAAGCACATGATTTCGATGATCGATCTCGACCAGGCGCGCGAGCGCCGCGAGGCCCAGATCCGGGAGGCCGCCCTGCGGCGCCTGGTCGCCGCCTCGTCCCCGTCGATCCGTCGGTCCCTCGGTCGCGCGATGATCCGCATCGGCGAGCGCGTGGCGGCGGAGCCCTCAATGTCGCTGGCCCGGCAACGCTGACGCCGGGTCGGCGACCCATGCACCGGGAGGTGCCCTATGGCCATCGTCGCCCATGAGCTGAAGGCCTCATATGCCTTCATCGAGCGCAACTTCTACCTGACCCGCCGGTACTGGGGCTGGGAAATCGCATTCCTGGTCTATTCCGTCGCGGGCGCGCTCTCGATCTCGCTCATCGGTGCAGACCAGGGCAGCCCGCGGCTGCTCCTGACGCTGATGGTCGGTGCGATCTTCTGGAACTACCTGTCGGTGGTGTTCAGCTGGATCGCCGAGACGATTGCGGTTGAGCGATGGGAAGGCACGCTCGAGTACACCTTCATGGCACCGGTGCGGCGCGGGTCGCAGCTGCTCGGATCGGTCCTGTATGCGATGGCGTACGGGCTGGTCCACACGGCGGTGATCTTCGTCGCGCTCATGCTGTTCTTCCCGCAGATCGAGCTGGAGAACGCCAACGCGGCCACCGCCGTCGCGTTCGTGCTGCTCGGCTCGTTCAGCCTCGTCGGGATCGGAATGATGGCCGCGATTCTGCCGCTGCTGTACGTCGAGCGGGGCGCGCAGATGACGTTCGTCCTGCAGTCGTGCCTGCTCCTCGTGAGCGGCGTTTATTACTCGGTCGAGGTCCTGCCGCAGTGGATGCAGGTGCTGTCGAAGCTGTCGCCGGTCACTTACGTCCTCGACGGGGTCAGGGCCGGTTTGATCGATGGCGTGCCGATCAGCGCGCTGCTGCACGATGTGTGGCCGCTGCTCGTGATGGGCGTCGTGTTCATCCCGACCGGCCTGTGGGCCTTCGGTCGCGCCGAACGCTACGCGAAGCGGACCGGCAAGTTGAAGCGGGTCGGCTGAGCGTGACGCCCGACGTGGCGCTCAGAGCGCTCGGCTGGGACGCCGGCTGGGTGGAGGCCTTTGCGCCGCATGCGGCGAGCGGCCACCGTCCGGCCCGCGTCGTCGCCGTGCACCGCGACACGTCGGTGGTCCGCGACGACGCCGGTGACCGGGCGGCCGGCGTGTCCGGCGCCTTCCGCTTCGAGGCATTGGCTGTCGTCGACTTCCCCGTCGTCGGAGATTGGGTTGCCCTCGACGAGGGTGGCGTCATCGCGGCCGTTCTGCCGCGCCGGGCCGCGTTCCGGCGTATGGCGGCCGATGGGACCCGCCGCGGCGCCGGTCTCGACGACGAGCAGGTCATGGCCGCGAACGTCGACGTGGCGCTGCTGGTCGCCGGCCTCGACCACGACTTCAACCTTCGCCGAATCGAGCGATACCTGGCCGTCGCCTGGTCGAGCGGCGTCAACCCCGTCGTGGTCCTCAACAAGAGCGACGTGGCGGACGACCTCGATGGTCGCCTCCTGGACGTCGCCGCGATCGCACCCGGCGTGGCGACCGTGGCGCTGTCCGCCGCGACGGGGGAGGGGCTCGACGCGCTCTGGCCGTACCTCCCGGCAGGGACGACCGCGGCGATCCTTGGATCGTCGGGTGTCGGCAAGTCGACGATCCTCAACGCGCTGCTCGGCGAGGACCGCCAGCGGACCGGAGCCGTCCGCGAATCCGACTCGCGCGGCCGGCACACGACGACCCATCGGGAGCTGTTCCAGGTGCGCAATGGTGCGCTGGTGATCGACACGCCGGGCATCCGCGCCCTGGAGGTGCTGGGCGACGACGCCGGAATCGACGCCACGTTCGACGACGTGGCAGAACTCGCGGCGGCGTGCCGCTTCAGCAACTGCAGCCACGACGGCGAGCCCGGCTGTGCCATCCGGGCGGCGCTCGCAGATGGCCGTCTCAGCGAGGAGCGGCTGGCCGGCCACCGGAAGCTCGAGCGGGAGCTCGCCCACACTGCGCGCCATGGGAATCCGCGAGCGCGGGCTGAGTACCGCCGCAAGTGGCGGCTCATCCGAAAAGCTTCCGAGGCGCAGGCCGCGCGGAAATACGGGACCGGCCGATGAGCCGGAATGGCGGCCATCGCGATCTGCACCTGCGCCCGCTCCGCGTGCCCGATGACTATCCCGGCCTGACCGCCGCGAACCAGGCTGCGCGCACGTCTGGGATGCGCTGGTCGACGGCTTTCGCGACCACCGCCACAAGCCAGAGGCGACGCACGAGGAGCACGAGCGCTTCCTCGGCAATCCGATCCATGATCCCGCGCTGTGGGTCATCGCCTACGACGGCGACGAGATCGCGGGCGGCGTGGTCAACATCGTCGACCCGGAGGAGAATGCAAGTCACCGGCATCAGGCGCGGGTACGTCAATTCGGTCTTCACCCGTGCCGCCTGGCGTCGCCGCGGTCTGGCACGGGCACTGGTCGCCAGGTCGCTCGTCCTCCTGCGGGATCACGGGATGACGAGCGCCGTGCTCGGCGTCGATGGCGCGAACCCGAACCAGGCCATGACGCTGTACGAGGACATCGGCTTCGAGATCGCAGCAACCGAACTTGAGTGGAGACGGCCGCTGACGGCCGGGGAGGATCCGCGATGACACCAACGGATGCCGCGACCGTGGAGCTGACGCTCCCTGATGCGCCCGCGATCCCCGGTCTCCGGTTCCGTCGGTTCCGCGACGCCACGGACTGGGCACCGCTCTCCGACCTCCAGAAGGCAGTCGCGATCGCAGACCAGGATGACGAGATCCAGTCGCCCGACAATCTGCGCATCGAGACCGAGAACAAGCCGGGTTTCGTCATTGCCCGGGACCTGCTGATCGCCGAGGTCGACGGGCAGATCGTCGGGCACGCCGATGGCACCGCGACGATCCGCGATGGCTACCCGGTCCACTCGCTCTGGGGGCGCGTCCATCCCGATTGGCGGCGCCGCGGGATCGGCCGGGCGATGTTCCGCTGGAACGAGCGTCGCGCACGTCGAACGGGCGGCCGCTGAGCCGGAGTTCGCCGGCCCTCACGCGGTCCTCGGTACGTGGGCCAGCGAGTTCGAGCCCGGCGCCCAGGCGCTGTACGCCTCCGAGGGTTATCACGTCGTCCGCTACGCGTTCACGATGGTCCAGCGCCACGTCCAGGACGCGACGCCGGTCCCGATGCCCGAGGGTCTCGAGCTCCGGCCGGTGACAGAGGACCAGCACCGAGCGATCTTCGACGCCGACGACGAGGCGTTCCGCGACCATTTCGAGCACCGCGCAGCGACCGAGGGGGACTTCGTCGCGGTCTTCACGCAGCCGGACCTCGACACCTCGCTGTGGCAGGTCGGCTGGGACGGCGACGAGGTCGCCGGCTCCGTCCAGACCTGGATCTGGAAGGAGGAGAACGAGACGCTCGGCACGAAACGGGCGTGGCTCGAAAGCGTCTCCGTGCGACGGCCATGGCGCCGCCGAGGCCTCGGCCGGGCCCTGATCGCTGCATCGCTCGTCGACCTGCGTCGACGCGGCATCGAGGAGGCGCTGCTCGGCGTCGATGCGGAGAACCCGACCGGCGCCCTGGCGCTGTACGAAGGGCTCGGCTTCGAGGTCAAGGTTCGCGCGATGCGCTATCGCAAGGCGCTCGAAACCTGAGCCGCCCGGGCTGCGGTTCGCCGCACCGCCAGGTCGTGCGAGGATGAACGCGTGCTTCGGAGGCCCTCATGACCGAGACCATGTTCCGCCTTTCGTCGACAGCCTTCCACGAAGGTGACGAGATCCCAACTCGCTTCACGTGTGACGGCGACGACGTGTCGCCCGACCTCACCTGGGAGGGTGCCCCGCCAGATACCGGGGCGCTGGCCCTCATCGTCGACGACCCCGATGCCCGCGGCTGGGTTCATTGGGTCGTGTTCGACATGACCGGTTCGGCGAGCGGCGGCCTAGCCGAGGGCATCGCGACTTCGCCGGACGCACCGCCCCAGGGCACGAATGACTTCGAGCGGCTCGGCTGGGGTGGGCCATGCCCGCCGTCGGGGGCACACCAGTACGCGTTCCGGCTGCTCGCGCTCGACGAACCGCTCGGATTGACCGGCGCGCCGCGCGCGGCCGAGGTGCTCGCGGCGGCCGAGGGGCATGTCGTCGGCGAGGCGCGCCTGACCGCCCGTTACCGTCGCCGCGGCCGCTGAGCCCGGCCCGCGCTCAGGCGAGCAGTCGGCCGGAGGTCCGGACGAGCTCCAGCCACGGCCGCTCGCGCCCGACCGTGGTCGCCGCACCGTGTCCCGGCAGCACGCGCACCGGATCGTCCAGGCCGGTGAGCCGCCCGAGAGATTCGACCATCTGGCCCTCGTCGCCGCCCGACAGGTCGGTTCTCCCCCACCCGCCCGCGAATAGCGTGTCGCCGCTGAACAGGATCCCGTCGTCCTCGGCGTGGAGGCAGACCGAGCCCTCGGTGTGACCCGGGGTGTGGAGCACCCGCAGCCGCAGCTCGCCGAAGCGGATCAGACCACCCTCCGCGAGCTCGACCGCCGGCACGCTCGGCGGGATCTCGAACGGTGCGGACATCGACACCGGGCGCTCGAGCCGCTCTCGATCCAGCGGGTGGACCGCGATGTCGGCGCCAGTGTGCCGAGCCACGGCGGCGTTGTCCCCGATGTGATCCCAATGCCCGTGCGTCGAGACGATCAGGCGGAGCGTCCACTCGCGATCGGCGAGCTCGTCGGCAATCCAGGAGAGTGACGGCGTCGCAGTGTCGATCGCGATCGCCTCCCGGCTTCGCGGGTCGGCGAGCACATGGACGTTCGTCGCGAGCGGACCGATCGCCCGGCTGAGCAGGTCCACCTCAGGTCGCCGCCGGGCTCACCAGCCGGTCTGCCTCGAGCGCAGGATCTCGATGACCCGCGGATCGACCCAGCCCGCCGCGGCCATCCGCGCCTCGAGGTTCTCGACGTCCATCCATTCGGTCAATGCCAGCTGCCAGGCGTCGTCCCAGTTCGCCGGAAACGCCCGCGGTTCGCCGACAGCCGGGTGCGGATCGTCTTCGGGCGGCTCTCCCGACATGCGCCGGTACACAGATCCGAAGCGGCCGCCCGGACCGCCCCCGATCCGGTCGAGCAGCGAGCGAATCTCCATCGCGGTCGCCTCGTCGAGCGGGACCAGGTCCGCGGGCTGCGGGTGGTCGTAGTAGAGGCGCTGGAACGCCAGGACCCTGCCCAGCTCGCCGACCGGGTCGTCGTGCTGGTCCACGCGCAGGTCGATCCAGCGGTCGTCGCCCCCACCGAACCCGCCACCGTCGCGCACGATCAACAGGGCCGCCGACTCGCTGCCGCGCCGATCCCCGCCCGCCGCCTCCGCCGCGGCCAGGCACGCGACAAGGAGCTCGGGGAAGGGCTGCCCGCCGGCGAGGAAGGTGTCGGCGAGCCCGTCCACCACCGCGGCATCGGCCAGGATGTTGCCCTGCGCGGCGAAGTTCGCTCCGATCCGCCCGCCGGCCCACGCGAAGCAGTCGTTGCCGGTGTGCGTGGCGGCCCGGCCCTGCGCGTCGACGACGCCCGCCTGGCGATGCTCGCGCTGATCGTCGGCGACGACGAGCCGCCGGAGCACGTCGTCCGCGGCATGGCCGTCGGCGAGCTGGGCGAGCCCGTCGGGTCCATAGGCGACGTTCGCGAACGCCTGCGTCGCGATGGCCCCGACGCCCGCTCGCGCCCACGGCACCACCGCGCCGACCGCGAGGAACTTCGACTGGACCGCGACACCGAGGTCGCCGGTTTCCGGGTCCCGCGCGACGATCGAGTAGGTCACGCGCGGATCAGGCCTCGAGCTTGGCCCGGATGCAGTCGAAGGTCTGGCCGATCATCTTGTTCGCGGTCCCCTCGATGAGGCGGGCACCGACGCTCGCCAGCGTTCCGGAGATGTTGACCTCGGCCTCCCAGTCCATCTTCGTCCCGTCGTCCTCGCCGTCGGACAGGCGCATCGTCGCGGTGGCATCGACGGCGCTGCCTGGCGCCTGGCCGTGGGCCTTGATGTTGGCCTGATCCGGCGGCTCGAGATCGACGAGCTCCATGTGCACGACGAAGCGGGCACTGATGAAGCCGACGCCGACCTTGGCCGTCGCCTTGAAATGGGTGTCGTCGATGACCTCGATGGACTCGACGCCCGGCCCGCACGACCCAACCTGGTTGGGATCGATCAGGAAGGCCCAGACCTTGTCCCGCGACGCGTTGATCTGGACGCTGCCTTCGAAGTGCATGCGACTCCTCCTCGGCCTGCGGGCACCCGGGCCATGGGCACCCGCCCGGTGGGAGGATCATAGGCGCGGGCACCGGCCTTGGTCAGGCGGTGACGAGCGGCTCCCCGGTCTCGACCAGCGACTTCAGGCCGGACACGATGTAGGCGATGCCGTCGCCGAACTCGGTGGCTCGCTTCGAGCCTGGAACGAGGTCGAGGCTCGTGACCCGAAGCCGGCAGGTGCCGTCGTCGTCGGGCTCGATCTCCCACAGGTGGCGGATCGGCGGGTCGTTCACGGCCTCCGGATCCCACAGCGCATGGAACGTCATGAGCAGTCGCTTCGGAGGATCGACTTCGAGCACCTCGCCGTCGGCGGCGAGCTTGCCGTCCGGATACGAGTACGTCACCGGCGAGCCGACCTGCCAGTCGGACGCAACTCGCGTCCCGTAGTAGTAACGCTCGGTGTCGGCACCGTCGGTGATTGCGCGCCAGATCCGCTCCGGCGTGGCGCGGATGAACACGGTGTAGACGTGGGCCGGTGCGTCCATCGAATCCCCTTCCACTCGGTGCTTGATGGTCGTCATCGCGCCGACGACCGGGGCGGCGTACTTGCTGATCCAGCGGTCGTGGATCAGGCGGATCCCGACGGGGTTCAGGTAGTGGCGCTTCTCCCGTCCGGCACGCTGTGTCGTGACGAGACCGGCGTCCTCGAGCACCACGAGGTGCTTCATGACTCCGAACCGAGTCATCCCCGGCAGGTGCTTCGTCAACTCGCCGAGCGTCTGGCCGTCCCGCTCGAACAGTCGGTCGAGCAGGAGTCGCCGGTTCGCGTCGCCGAGTGACCGGAACACCGGTGCCATCGGATCCACGCCGGCATGTTATGTGACTCGTTGGTCACATGTCAATGGTCTCGTGCGAGCTTCGCGTCTCGCTATCTCGCCACGCGGTAGCGGAGGTAGACGACTCTCGAGTTGAAGGTGCGTGTCTCGACGAGCTCGAGATCCACCCGGCGCTCGCGCTGCGGAAAGTACGGAATGCCACCGCCAACGAGCACCGGGTAGACCATGGCCCGGTACTCGTCGATCAGACCCAACGCGGCCGCCTCGGCGGCGAGCGTCGCGCCGCCGATCGCGATGTCGCCGTCCCCCGGCTCGGCTCGCAGACGCCCGATCTCCTCCGCGAGGCCGCCGGAGGCCAGGCGGGCATTGCCCTGGACCGCCGACAGCGAGGTGGAGAACACGACCTTCGGCAATGGCTTCCAGAGCGCGGCCCACTCGAGCTCGGCGTCGTCGAGCGCGGGATCCTCGTCGGCGGTCTCCCAGTACAGCATCGTCTCGTACAGCCGTCGTCCCATGAGGTGGACGCCGACCTCTCGGATCTCGTCGATCCAGAAGCGGAAGACCTCGGCGTCGGGCGTCCCCCAGTCGAAGCCGCCATCTGGCCCGACGATGTAGCCATCGAGTGACATGCTCATCGCATAGGTCACGCTGCGCATCAGACGTCCTCCTCGGTAACGGATTCGACAATACGACGGCCGGACGCCGCAGGCCTCATCGGGGCTCGCCGGATCCCCTTGGGCTGCCATTGCCGCCGCGCAGCGGTATCGGGCAGCCGCCTTGCTTCGGGCTCACCCCCAGCCTCGACTTACCAACGGGCGTGCCGCACTCAGTGCAGGGTGGGCAACATTCTCGCGTGATTGGTATGGCCACGGGTGCGCGACTTCACTAGACTGCTCTTCTCCACCACCGCCGGGCCAAGTAGAGGGAGTCCCATGCGTCGTTCATTTCTCGCTGTCCCCCTCGCGCTGCTCCTGTCACTCGTCGTCGCCGGAACGGCGTTCGCGACGCACTGCGGCAACGAGAGCAAGCAGGCCGGAGCCGGTCAGCTTCAGACGATCCTCGCGAACCCTGTGAGTGGGGAGTTCATCTTCCTTGAGGGTGGCAATGAGGCCGGGCGTTTCCGTGGGGCGTTCCTGGACGTCTACCTCGACTTCGACCTGTCGGGGGACGTCAGCTCCGGCGATGGCTTCATCGATGACACGTACATCATCAGCCTGCACAGCGGCAAGGCCTCACCGGGCCAGGACGACGGCGGCCTTTCGGTCATCCCGAGCATCCTCCGTGGCACGGATCCGGCCGGCCCCGGCAAGGGCGTCGGGTTTGCCTCGTTCTCCATCGTTCCGTAACCCGCGGCCGGCGATGGCCGGCATCATCGAACCGACGACGGCGTCGGGCCTCCGGGCCCGGCGCCGTTCTCGTCACGTCGCCGGAAACAGGCCGACGTACCGGACGCCGGTCCTCGGCTCGGCCATCCAGTCCTCGGCAAGAGCCCGCCACTCGAGATAGTGGGGCGTCTCCTTGTGAGCCTTCGCCGCGTCCTCGTCGACGTACCACTCGTGGAGGATGAAGCGAGTCGGGTCATCGACCGACTGGAGCACGTCGAACCGGATGTTGCCCGGCTCGCGCACGGACGCCTCGTGGTTCGCGCGCATCGATTCGATGAAGTCGTCGACGTGCTCGGGCTTCACGTGGACGTGGACGAGAGTGACGAACATGCGGCCCTCCGCGGCGTCGGCTCGTTCGGGTTTCCGAAATCGTACGGTTGGCGAGATCACAGCGCCCGCGATACCGGTTCCGAAATCGGAATCCGAAATCGGATGGAGAGCGGAAGGGGGCGCTTCGTGGTGAACCGTTCGAAATCGGAGGCGGGTCGGACCGCCGGCATCAGGCCGGGTGGCTGGGCTGGCGCTCGCCCGACAGGTACGCGTCCGGCTCCTTGATGAATGCCGTCCGGCACCCGACCGAGCAGAACGCGTACACGACGCCATCGTGCTCCGCGAGATGGCGGGCGTGAGCGCGGTCCACGGTCATGCCGCAGACGGGATCGAGCAGCACGATGTCGTCCACGGCGGGACCGTCGTCGGGGGTCGCCGACTGGCCCGCGGCAACGGTCGCCGGTCCTGGCGAGGCGACGAATGGGGCGCGTCCGCGCCGGACCTGTACCAGTTCGGCAAGGATCGACAGGGCGATCTCCTCGGGAGTCTCGGCCCCGAGGTCCAGGCCCGCGGGCGCCCGAAGCGCGGCCAGGCGCTCTTCGGCCATCCCGTTCTCTTCCTGGAGCCACGTCCGAACCACTGCCGAACGCGTCGGTGAGGCGACGAGGCCGACGTACGACGCCTCGCGTCGGAGCGCCGACGCAAGCGCCTCCTCGTCCCACACGCCCTGAGTCGCGACGACGATGTAGGGACGCGCGTCGGGCTCGACCCGATGAAGGGCCGTGTCGGTCACAACGGTCGCGCCCGGGAACGCGTCGGCCTCAGCAACGGGGTCGAAGAGCGATACCCGCCAGCCGCTGGCGGCGCCGAGCGCGGCGAGCGCCCCGGCGATCGGGGTGGTGCCTGCAACCCACAGGATCGGCGCGGGAAGGTGCGGTTCCACGTAAATCTCCAGCGTTCCCCCCGAATGACACGACATGACGAGTTCGACGATGCCGTCCCCGCGCCGGCCCTCGGCCGGGGCATCCTTCGAGAGCCGCAACAGCCGCGGCTGACCGTCGGCCATCGAGCGAAGTGCCTCGCGCACGACCACGGGCTGGGCGCAACTGCCGCCGACCCAGCCTTCGATCGTGCCGTCCGGATGGACGATCCCCGCCGCGCCCGGCCTCGCCGAGGTAGGCCGCCGGACGGCGACGACCGTGGCGACCGCGAACGGCTGCCCGGCTGCCTCGAGTTCGGCGGCCCGCGCGAAGATCCGCCCGGAGGTCACGGTCGCAGCCCTCCGACGGCCTCTGGATCATTGAACGAACCAAGCGACCAATGGGCGCTGGTTCGTCCGCTGGTCGGCTCGTTGAACGAGCCACATGAAGGTTGAATGCCGCGCCGGACGTCGGATGGCTCGCTCGACGAACCAACTGACAGTTCGGCGGCGCCCCACCCGCTCGTTGGTTCGTTGAACGAACCAGGAGCATGGCCAGGATGCCCCGGACCCGCGCGCGGCGCCCCGGGTGACGCCACGTGCAGCGGGTGGCACGTGACGACCACCCGACCCGGAGAATCCGCCTGTCCGAAGTCGGTTCGATTGCCGTTACGTGCATGGGGTGCACGCCGGCGACAATCGCCATTTGCCCGAGCGTCACACCACGCCCTTCTCGCGGAGGATCGCCCAGACCTTGGGCGGCGTGATGGGGATGTCGATGTTGCGGACACCGAGGTGCCACAGCGCGTCGACGACAGCGTTCGCGATGGCGGGTGGCGCGCCGACCGTGGCTGACTCGCCGACGCCCTTGGCGCCGATCGGGTGGTGCGGCGACGGGGTGATGGTCTTCTCGAGCTCCCAGGCCGGGGTCTCGACCGCGGTCGGCAGCAGGTAATCCATGAACGTGCCGGTCTGGTTGTTGCCGAGGTCGTCGTAGGTCATTGCCTCGTACAGCGCGGGTGCGAGGCCCATCGTCAGCCCGCCGTGGATCTGCCCGTCGACGATCATCGGATTGATGATGTTGCCGCAGTCGTCGACGGCCACGAAGCGGCGGACCTTGACCTCACCCGTGCCCTTGTCGATGTCGACGACGCAGATGTACGACCCGAATGGGAACGTCAGGTTCGGCGGGTCGTAGTAGTCGACCGCCTCGAGGCCGGCCTCCATCCCCTGCGGGTGGTTGGTGTAGGCCGCGAAGGCGATCTCCTGGATCGTCTTGAACCGGTCCGGCGAGCCCTTCACGCTGAACTTGCCGTTGGTCCATTCGAGGTCGTCCTCGTTGGCCTCGAGCAGGTGCGCGGCGAGCTTGCGGGCCTTGTCGCGGATCTTCCGGGACGCGATGGCCGTTGCCGCGCCGGCAACCGGGGTCGAGCGCGACGCGTACGTGCCAAGCCCGTAGGGCGCGGTGTCCGTGTCGCCGTACTCGATCTTGATGTCGCTCACCGGGAAGCCGAGCTCCTCGGCGATGATCTGGGCGAACGTCGTCTCGTGGCCCTGGCCCTGCGTCTGGACTCCGATCCGGGCGAGGACCTTGCCAGTCGGATGAACGCGGATCTCGCACGAATCGAACATCTTCAGTCCGAGGATGTCGAAGTCGTGCGACGGCCCGGCCCCGACGATCTCGGTGAAGCTGCTGATGCCGATGCCCATGAGCTCGCCGCGTTCGCGCTTCTCGGCCTGCTCTCTGCGGAGCCCCTCGTAGTCGATCAGCTTCATCGCCCTGCGCAGGGCCTCGGGATAGTTCCCGGAGTCGTATTCCCAGCCGGTCGGCGTCTTGTAGGGAAATTGCTCGGGCTGGATGAAGTTCTCCATCCGCAGCTCGGCCGGGTCCTTCCCGATCTCGTGGGCAAGGACGTCGACCATCCGCTCGATCGCGTGGACGGCCTCGGTCACGCGGAACGAGCAGCGGTAGGCCACCCCGCCGGGCGGCTTGTTGGTATAGACGCCGTCGACCTCGACGAAGGCGTTGTCGAAGTCGTACGAACCCGTGATCACGTTGAACAGCCCGGCCGGGAACTTCGACGGGTCCGCGGCAGCGTCCGAATAGCCGTGGTCCGCGATCGTCTTGACCTTGAGGCCGGTGATCTTGCCGTCTTTCGTGGCGCCCAGCTCGGCGTGGATGTGGTAGTCGCGTGCGAACGAATCCGCCTGCAGGTTCTCGGAGCGGTCCTCGATCCACTTCACCGGCTTGCCGATGAGGAACGAGGCCGCCACGGCGAGGACATAGCCCGGATAGACCGGAACCTTGCCGCCGAACCCGCCTCCGATGTCGTGGGTCTTGACCCGGATGTTCTGCTCGTAGATCGGCAGCCCGGCACCTGCAGCGACGAGCGCGAGGACCGTCCGGATGGCATGCGGCGCCTGGCTCGTGATGTGCAGAGTGAGTTGCTGGCGCACGGGATCCCAGTCGGCGACGCAGCCGCACGTCTCGATCGAGGCAACGTGGATGCGCGGGATATAGATATCCTCGGCAACGCGGACCTCTGCCGACGCTAGAGCTGCATCGGCGGCGCTCCTGTCTCCCGACTCCCAGTGCCAGATGTGGTTGTTCTGCTTGTCCTCGCCGCGATCCGGGCGGAGTACGGGGGCGTCGGCTTCGAGCGCCTTGAACGGATCGACGACGACCGGCAGCGGCTCGTAGTCGACCAGCACCGCCTCGACGCCGTCCGCGGCCGCATAGCGGTCGGTGGCGATGACCGCTGCCACCTCCTGCGCCTGGTACATGACCGTGTCGGTCGGGAGCACCATCTGCATGTCGCCCGCGATCGTCGGCATCCAGTGCAGCTTGTAGCCCTCGAGGTCCTTGCCGGTGACCACGGCGAGGACGCCCGGCACCTTGAGGGCCTCCGACGCGTCGATCGACTTGATCGTCGCGTGGGCATACGGGCTGCGAACGATGTCGAGCCAGAGCATGCCCGGCAAGACGACGTCCTCGATGTACTCGCCCTTACCCTGGATGAAGCGTGGGTCTTCCTTGCGCTTGACGGAGTGCCCCATGCCCCCGACTTCGGGTGTGGTCTGCGGTTGCGATTCGGTGGCCATCAGGCAACTCCCTCGGTCGTCTCGGCGGCCACGACCGGCGCCGATTCCGCGGCGGACAGGGTGCCGGCCGCCTGCTGGATGGCCTTGACGATGTTCACGTAGCCGGTACAGCGACAGAGGTTGCCCGAGATCCCCTCACGGATCTCGGTCTCCGACGGGTCGGCGTTCTGCTCGAGGAGCCAGGCGGCCTGCATGATCATGCCCGGCGTACAGAACCCGCACTGCAGGCCGTGCTGGTCCCAGAACGCCTGCTGGAGCGGGTGGAGCTCGGCGCCCGTGGCCAGGCCCTCGATCGTGGTGACCTCGGCGCCGTCGGCCTGGACCGCGAGCACCGTGCACGACTTCGCGCTCTGGCCGTTCAGGTGAATGGTGCACGCACCGCAGTTGCTCGTGTCGCAGCCGACGTGCGTGCCGGTCAGCCCGAACGTCTCGCGGAGGAGGTGGACGAGGAGAAGGCGCGGCTCGACATCGGCCTCGCGGGACTCGCCGTTGACCATGATCGTGACGTGCTTCTTGGTCATCGTGATCTCCTACGCGTACGCGAGGCCGCGCTCGACGGCCAAGCGGAGTGCCCGGACCGTGAGCTCGGTGACCATGGCTCGCTTGTAGTCGACCGGCCCTCGGATGTCGGCCGCCGGGCTTGCCTGCGCGGCTGCCGCTTCGCCGGCGCGTCGGAACAGGTCCTCTGACGGGATGTTGCCGGCCAGGACCGCTTCCGCCTCCTCGGCGGCGTACGGGTTGTTCGAGGCGCCGGTGATCCCGATGCCGGCCCACCCGATGCTGGCGCCCTCCATCCGCGTGATGGCGGCGACACCGACGGTCGCGTAGTCGCCGACCTTGCGCTCGAGCTTGACATACGCGCCGCCCTGACCCCTCGGCCGGCGGCGGACGCGGATCTCGGTCAGGATCTCGGTCGGCTCGATGGCGGTCTGGAAGGTGTCGACGAAGAAGTCCTTCGCCGCGATGGCCCGCTCGCCGGTCGCGCTGCGGCAGACGATCATGGCCTTGGCTGCCTGGAGGACCGCCGGCCAGTCTGACGCCGGGTCGGCGTGAGCGACTGACCCGCCGATCGTTCCCCAGTTGCGGACCTGCGGGTCGCCGATGCCGCCGCTTGCGTCGTGGAGCAGCGGGTAGCGGGCGATGATGTCGCTTTCATGGATCTGGCAATGGGTCGCCCGGGCGCCGATGCGCAACTCGTCGTCGGTTTCGACGATGCCGTCGAGGCCGGCCACATGGCCGATGTCGACGAGGAGACCCGGCTGGGCCAGCCGCAGCTTCAATAGAGGGATCAGGCTGTAGCCGCCCGAGAGAACCTTCGCTTCTCCCTCGCGGTCGCTCAGGATCCGGAGTGCCTCCCCGAGATCACTGGGCCGGACGTAGTCGAACTGGCCGGGGATCATCGCGCTGCCGCCCTCCTCCCCACGTCATGGGGATATGTCGGCCCGTCTCCGGGACGGGCGCAGAGTGTCGACGATCAGGGGGCCGGCGGTCGGGCGACGGGGGTCACGGGTCGCCTTACCGGGGGTCCAATGTGCGCTGGGACGCGTGGACGCTTGTGAGCGAGTATCGCGCCGCGATCGTTCGCGCGTCAATCGAATTCCCGTGCTGCGCTCTTCGTGGATGGCGGGGCATCCGATCTCGGATGAACACGCACCAGATACCGCGTGGCGCATGCTTCCGAGTTCGGAATCCGAAATCGGACAAACGCGCCCGATGGGAGTCCATTCGCCGCCCTTCCGCTATCGGATTGAACCGCTTCGTCAGGCGAGTCAGGCGGGTCAACCGCCCCAGAAGTTCCGGGAGAAGCTCACTTCGTTCGATTGCCGCCACGACGCCGCTACGCGCGCGAGCTCGCGCCAGGCGGCGGCCTCGTCCTGGCCTTCGACGGCGACCTCCGTCTGCAGGATCCCGAAGTTCAGAAAGGCGGTGATCCGGCACGGAGGACCGTCAACCACGGTCGACACGAGGATCCCGATGCCGAGATCATCAGCGACCTTCTGGACGAGATGCTGCGCCCCACTGAGCGTGTTGGCTCGCTGGTGCGCTGTCATTCCCCGGCGTCGCTTCGCCATGCCGCCATCCTATGCGGCGGCGCGTGCTCGCCGGGCTGAGGAATGCAGGACCAGACGAGCCGTTCTCCAGGACGTCGAGGAAGATCGCCGACCAGAGCATGGATTCCTCCCCGATGAAGAGGCGGCGCGGGCTGATCCACGGCCGACCGCGGCTATCGAGGACCTCCCAGAACGTGCCGTCGCGCTCGATCCACGCGCGATATCGGCCGATCTCGTGCTGGGCCGACGCCGCGTCGACACTCCGCAGCAACTGGAGGTAGATCGCGCCGAGGCTCGTCCAGACCGTCGTGCCCTGGTAGTCGGGTAGCACGTGGCGGGTGAACCAGACCTCGCGACCCGGCCGCCGGATCGTCTCGTAACGGAGCGGATATGGGTCGCAGAAGCCGTTGCCCGCAAGGTATCGAAGCGCCGAAGCCAGAAGTCGGTCATCGCCGACCACACCCGCGTAGAACGGCCACACGTTGGCTTCGCCCGAGACGGTGTGGTCCCCGAGGGCGTCGCGGAAGCAATCGCCGCCCCAGAAGTGTTCGCGCAGGAGCCGACCGTGGTCGCCCTCGAAGTGGCGCTCGAACGGCGACGGCAGCCAGCGGGTCTCAGCGAGGGTCTTTGCGAGCAGCGCGACCATGGTGTTGCCGTAGGCGGTGCTCCGGTTGACCACGGTGTCGCGGTGCGCGCTGTACGTGCGATCCACGCGGACGAGGCCGGTCTGCGGGTCGACGACCCGCGTGGCGAACCACGCGACCTCTTCCACCAGCCACTCGCGATGGCGTTCGACGAGGTCGTCGGCGCCGGCCGCGCGAAGGGCGGCCACCAGGAGCGGCAGCGAATCCACCCCGTACTCGAAGACGTCGGCGGGGTGGTCGCCGTAGTTGATCGTCGTGGTGACGTGGCTCCGGCGCCGCGCCCACACCCCGAGGGCGTAGGCGAGGGACGCGCGCACGCGCTCCCCTTCTCCCAGCCGAGTCAGCGACGGCGTCGAAAAGCCGAGATCGCGCGTCCAGAACATGTCGAAGTGACCCGGGCTGGCCGTGAAGGTCCGGCCGTTCCAGCACGCCTCGATGCAGGCGCGGATCACCGCCCGGGCATCGCCCGCGTGGCGCGTGTGGCCGTGTCGATGGCGCCGGACCCGGACGCGGAGGGTGTGGAGATAGACGGGGAGCATCGACGGGGCAAGCCACGCCGTCAGCCCCATCTAGTCGCGCTGGCGTGGCCGCCAGGTCACGACGCCGACGTCGCTTGCGCTGCGGCCCTTGATCGTCCATCCGTCGTCGGTCTGCTCGGCCAGGTCGTCCAGCGCCGCCAGGAACCGACGTTCTTTGGGGCCATCGGGTGCGATCCACAGCTGGCGTCGGACGAACCCCGCGAGCGCCTCCCGCGACTCGAACCGGCGCGGTTCGATCGGGACGCGCGTCTCGCTGGGGTTCCGGCCCCGGGCGGTGAGCAGCTCGACTGCATCGGAAAGCGCCGGCAGGGCGATCCGCTCCTCGGCGTGGACCGGCGGCCAGAACGGGTCGGCCGCCGAAGCCGGTGCACGCTCCATGAGCAGCGCCACGCACAGGCGCCGGCTCGCCGCTTCGAGCGCGTCGAGGAACGGTCCGATCTGCTCGACGTCGTATCCGACGTGGGCGATGAGCGCGACGTCGGCGTCGAAGTCGCGGGCTGACCCGTCCGGAGGCCAGCGCAACTCGACCGCCCGGACATTCTCGATCGCGTGATCTTCTGCGATCTCTGTGAGCGCCTCCAGCATCGACGGCGAGACATCGAGCGCCACGACCGAACCACCCGACGGGTCGAGGGCGCGCGCGATCGGCAGCGCGAAGCGGCCGGCGCCTGCCCCGACGTCCAGCCACGTGTCACCCGGACGGACGAGCGCCAGCAGCGCCGCGACAAGTGGGTCGTCGGTTCGCGTGGGGTCGGCGCGGAAGAGGGACCGCACCGGCGCGTAGAAGTCCTGGCCGTCCGGAACCTCGCGGATGCGCTCGACCTGCTCGCGATTCGCGCGGACCCGCGTGGCCCATGCCGTTTCGATCGCGCGGGCGAGATCTGCGGGCGTGTCCACGTCGGGGTTCGACCCCGTCACCGGGACCTCCCGGACCAGCTCGGGATGGGCCGCGAGGACCGGGCCGAGGCCGCGATCGCCGGTTGCTTCGGCGGCCAGGCCGATGGCCGTGCGCCCGAGCAGGACCGGGTTCCGAGCCTCGTCTCCTTCGTAGCGAGGCACGACGACGGGTCGTGCCGGGTCGTCCGGTTGCTCGAGGAGCGCCCGCACCGTGTCGGCACGCAGCCCCGGCTGGTCGCCGAGCACGATCAACGCCGCAGCGCCGGTTGGTACGATCGAAGCGAGCCCGACCGCCAGCGAGCTCGACAGGCCGCGCGCCGGATCGGGGTTTCGCACGCGCCGTTCGCCTCGCCACGTCATCCCCTGCTCGATGGCCTCGGCGTCGTCGCCGAGGACGACCACGATCTCGCCCAGGTCCTGTCCATCGAGGGCGTCGAGCACGTGCTGGAGGACCGGCCGCCCGCCCAGCTCGGCCAGCAGCTTCACGCCGCCGAAGCGCGATGCCGCCCCGGCCGCGAGGACGACCGCGCTGACCGCGGCGGCCTCAGGCCTCCCGGTCACCCGCCGGTGATCGGCGTCGGCTCGCGGAGCTCGCGAATCGGACGCTCGGCAGCGAGGTCGCGCATCGGGCGTCCGCTCCCCCCGTAGCGCTCGGCGACGATCTCGGCGAGGATCGCGAGCGCGGTCTCCGACGGGTTGCGCCCTCCGAGGTCGAGGCCGACCGGGCCGCGCAGCTCGGCCAGCTCATCATCGGTGACACCCGCCTCGCGGAGCCGCGCCCGACGGTCGGCCTGGGTCTTGCGTGACCCGACCGCGCCGACGTAGCGGCAGTGGCGGCGAAGCGATTCGACGATCGCCGGCTCGTCGAACTTCACGTCGTGGGTCAGCACGGCAACTGCGTCGTTGCTGCCCAGTCCGATCTCCTCGGCAATCTCGTCCGGCCAGCCGACGACCAGCCGATCCACGTCGGGAAACCGTTCCGCGGTCGCGAACGAGGCCCGGCCGTCGACGACGACCGTCTCGTAGCCGAGCTCCGCGGCCAGCCGGACGAGCGAACGCGCGACCTCGACCGCGCCGACCACGACAAGCCGCGGCCGGACCGGAAACGCTTCGACGAAGTACGAGGCGTCACCGAGGTCAAGGGTCCGGGACGTACCGCGCTTCAGTGCCTCGAGCGCGCCGTCAACGAGCGCGGCATCAAGGTCCCGCCGGCCGAGCGTGCCGTCGAGGCGGCCGTCCTCGTGCACGATCAGCTCCGGCTCAGGGACCGCGCCGCTGCCTGGCTCGTGCGGGCCGAAGTCGGCCGGCGGCGAATCGTCAGGGAGCCTGGTCACGACGGCCGCGCCCTCGCCACCTGCCCCAAGCGACGCCCGCGCCGCGTCGATGACCGGCGCAGGCACCGCCGGCTGGACGAGCACGTCGATCGTGCCGCCGCATGCGAGACCGACATCCCACGCCTGCTCGTCGCTGATGCCGTAGCGGATGACCCGGGCATGCCCCGTCGACCGGGCACGGTCGATCTCCTCGGCCGCAGCACCCTCGACGCAGCCGCCGCTCACCGACCCGGCGATCCGGCCGTCGTCCGCGTACAGGAGCACGGCACCCTCAGGCCGCGGCGCCGACCCGAAGGTGCGCACGACGATGGCGCGTCCGACGGCGGGGCTCGATCTCGGGTCGGCCCGCCAGGTGTCGAGGGTTTCGAGCAGTTCGCGCATCGGATCGTCCTCCGGGCCTCGGTCGCCCTCATCGTGCCCTAGTTCGTCAGCGGCCGCGCTGCGCGTGGATCCACGATGCGCTCGCCGAGCGCGACCGGCACCGCCACAGATGCGGGATCCGGCGCGGACGGCAGCGCGGCATGGGCGGCTGCCTCGCTTCCGCGCCGCGTGTCGCCCGCGCGGACGCCGGCGAGAATCTCGCCCAGCCGCTCGAGGCTCGCCACCGTGCCGGCGGCCAGGAAGTCGTCGATGTACGGGAACGCCGCCCGCATCCCGCCGGCCAGCGGCTGGTAGCCGGGCGTCCCGGCCAGCGGGTTCAGCCAGATCAGCCGGTGGCAGTTCCGTCGCAGGCGGGCCGTCTCGGCCGCCACGAGCGCCGGATCGCCACGATCCCACCCATCCGAGATCACGATCACCACCCCCGACGTGCGGAGGGTGCGCCGCGCCCAGCGCTGGTTGAACTCGCGGAACGACTCCCCGATCCGGGTGCCGCCCGCCCAGTCGTTCACGACGTCGGCCACGCGCGCCAGCGCCCGATCGCGGTCACGGTCGTGGAGCAGCCGCGTCACGCGGGTCAGCCGCGTCCCGAAGACGAATGCCTCGGTCTTGACCGCGGTCGAGGCGGACAGCGCCTGGACGAAGCGGAGGAGCAGCCGTGAGTGGCGCTCCATCGAACCGGAGATGTCGCAGATGACGACAAGCGAGCGCGGCTCGTGGACCGGTCGCCGCCAGACCCACGCGAGCATCTGGCCGCCTGTCCCGAGGTTGCGCCGGAACATTGCCCGCGGTGCCAGGCGCCGGCCGTGCGAATGCAGCTCATAGCGGCGCGTGCGGCGTTTCTCGAGACGCGGCTCGAGCAGATCGATCAGCCGTTCGGCCTCGCGCAGCTCCGACGGCGTCATCCGGTCGAAGTCGCGATGGCGAATGACCTCGCCCTGGCTGTACGCGTCGGGCGAGATGACGACGCCCTCGATCGGCGCCTCGTCGTCGGGCGCCTCCGCGGTCAGCGACGGGATCGGGACGCCGCGCTCGTCGGTCTGGCCGGGGCGCCGTTCTTCCCCCGGAAGCGCCAGTCCCTCGTCGGATCCGCCCTCGACGTCGTCGCCCTCGTCCGTCGGGAGCGGGGGCGGCTGGAACTCGCCCGCGTGTCGCCGGCGGCGCTGGCGCCACCAGCGGTCGAAGACCGCGTTGTAGACCTGCCGGTCGTCGCGCCGGCGAACGAACACCGTCTCGCCGGCGGCCCGCACCTGCTCGCGGTCGGCGATCTCGACGAGCGTCAAGCTGCGGGCATAGTCGATGGCGGCTCCGAGGTCCACGTTAAGGCCGGCGGCCCGCAACGCCCGTCCGAACCCGACGGCCTCACTCAGCAGTCGGCGGCCGTCCACGGTGTCACCCCACGGTGCCTGGACGACTGCGGGGTCCTGCATGGCTCGTCCTCGGGTGGGGTCAGCCCCGCGCGGCCGTCTCGGCCAGGTACTGGCGCGCGACGTCGCCACGGACCTGACGGATGTCCTCTTCGTACTTGAGCACGACGCCGAGCGTCTCGTCGACGAGGTCGGGCGCAAGCTCGCGGGCGCCGAGGCTGAGGAGCGCGGCGGCCCAGTCGAGCGTCTCTGCGATCCCTGGCACCTTCGTGAGGTCGGCCTCGCGCAGCCGGTGGACGAAACCGACGACGTCGCGCGCGAGCTGCTCCGGCGCGGCCGGCACACGCGCCTGGACGATCTCGAACTCCTTCTGGGCGCTCGGGTAGTCGATCCAGTGGTACAGGCAACGACGTTTGAGCGCGTCATGGACCTCGCGCGTCCGGTTCGACGTGAGGATCACGCGCGGCGGGACGGCTGCCTGGATCGTGCCGATCTCGGGCACGGTCACCTGGAAGTCGGACAGGATCTCGAGCAGGTACGCCTCGAACTCCTCGTCCGCACGATCGATCTCGTCGATGAGCAGGACTGGCGCGGCGCCGTCGGTCGATTCGAGTGCCTGGAGGAGCGGGCGGCGGATCAGGAAGTCGTGCCCGAAGATATCGTGCGCGCTCGCGTGCTCGGCCTCGCCTCGCGCTTCGAGCAGGCGGATCTCGAGCATCTGCCGCGGGTAGTTCCACTCGTAGACCGCGGTATTGACGTCGAGGCCTTCGTAGCACTGGAGGCGAATGAGGCGCGCCCCGAGGCTCGCCGCGAGGACCTTCGCGAGCTCGGTCTTGCCGACACCCGCCTCGCCTTCGAGCAGCAGCGGGCGGCCCAGCTCGAGCGCGAGGAACACGGCGGTCGCCAGGGACCGGTCCGCGATGTAGTTCCGCGCGCGGAAATCGTCCTGGATTGACTCGATCGAATGCGTGCCGATCGGTCGGTTCGCGCGGTTCGTCGTCGGATCTGTGGTCGGTTCCGTCACGGAGCGGATGCTACACGGCTCAGAGCGAGCCAGCGGTCACGTCGCGTGCCGCTGCAGTCGCCCCGCCGCCTACGCCACCGGCTCGAGGTCGACTTCCGCGGCCGCCTCCGCTCCCGCCGGCTCGGGAAGTCCCCGCTGGCGGATCACCGGCGACCAGATCAGCCACAACACCCCGAAGAGCGGCAGGATCGCCATGATCAGCATCGTCTCCTGGACCCCGATCGCCGTGCCGAGGACCCCGCCGAGGAATGCCCCGATCGGGCGGATCCCGTAGTTGAGGGTCCGGAACGCGCCGGTAGCCCTTGCCCGGATTCGATCGGGCGTCCGGGCGATGATGATCGAGTTCGCATTCACGTCGAGGATCATCACGCCGAACCCGGCGCCGAACTCGGACAGCAGCAGTGCGCCGAAGATCACCTCGGGCGGTCCCGATACCACGGGGATGAGGATGAGCGGCACGGGAAAGAGGATGCAGCCGAGTGCAAAGGCCGGCCCGACACCGATTCTCCGGCCGATCGGCGCCGCGACGACCGCGCCGAGGAGTCCGCCGATCGCGCCGACGCCCAGGGCCAGACCCAGGGTGCCCGGCGACACGCCGAGGTAGCGCGTCGCGTACAGCACGAAGAGGGCGCTGAACGCGAAGTTGAAGAAGTTGATCGTGGCCGCGGCCATGAGCGAGGGGCGGATGATCGGGTCGCGCGCGGCGAACCGTAATCCCGCCGCAAATCGCTCGCGGATCCCCGCGGGATCCGGCTCGACCAGTGGTTCGTCGGCCTTGACCCGCGCAAGGAAGAGGGCCGAGACGATGAACGACACGGCGTCGACCGCCAGCGCGATCGGGGCGGTCAGCACCTGCACGAGCGCACCACCAAGTGTCGGGCCAACGACGAACGAGAGGGATCGGCTGCCGTTCAGGAGCGAGTTGCCCTGGACGTACAGGTCGCGCGGGGCAATGGCGACGAACACCGTCGACCACGACAGGTCGAACAGGACGGTCAGCGACCCCGTCAGGAACCCCACCACGTAGAGCTGCGGGAGGGCCAGGGCACCGGCCATATACGCCGCCGGCACGCTGGCGATCAACACCGCGCGGCCGAGGTCCACCGCGATCATCACGCGCCGGCGATGCTGGACCCGCTCCAGCCAGACGCCCGCCGGCATCGAGAACAGGAGGTGCGGCAGCAGCGAGACCGCAGTCAGCAACCCCATGTCGGCGGCGTCCGCGTCGAGGACCAGGATTGCGGTCAACGGCATCGCGAGCAACGTGAGCTGGTCGCCGATGACCGAGATCGTTTCGCCGATCCAGAACGATCGGAAATCCGGCACCCACAGCAGGGACGGCAAGAAGCGTCGCTGGGGGACGCGATTGATGGTCGTGTTCCTCGTGCGCCCTAGCCGTCAGGGGCGTCCAGCTCCCGCGCATAGGTCGGGAACCGGAAGCGCTGGTCGCGGGTCAGCAGGCCGCCGTGGCCAAGCCTCGCAACGGTCTTCTCCGACGGAGGCTCGCCCGACAGCAGTCGCGGCAGGAGCAGGTCGGCAGCCGTCGCCTTCGAGTAGGCACCGCACGTCGGGAGGCCGAGGATCGGCACCGTGCCGACGCGCGCAAGCCACAGCATCGAACCTGGGTGGGCAGGTACGCCGCGCCGGACGAGCCGTCCACCGAGGCGTTCGATGGCGACAAAGAAGGCATCGGCGGGATCGGTGCTGGCTGCGCCCGCCGTGAGCACCAGGTCGACCAGGTCGCGGCCGGCCACGTACGGGTGCAGGGCACGTTCGACCTGGTCGGGATCGTCCTCGACGTAACGGATCGACGCGATCTTCGAGCCGAGGCCCTCGACCTTGGCCGTGACGCTCGCCTCGAAGCGCTCGCGAGCCACGCCATGGACCGACTGCTTGACCACGACGCCGATGGTCGAGCGGACGAACGGTGCTACCCACACGACGGGCGTGCTGCCGAAGCCGGCGATGCGTGCCCCCTGCTCGACCGTCACGCCAGGCACCACGTGCGGCGCGACCTTGACGCTCGCGACGAGATCGCCCTTCTCCACGATCTGGCCGTCGAAGCCGGTGAAGACTTCCAGCGGATCGATGCGGTTGATCCGCTCGAGGTTCGCCACATCGACGTTGAGGACACCCGGGTGGGCGGCGTGCAGATCGATCCGGCTCTGCATGGGGCCGCGGCGATCCAGGCCGCGCCCGGCGACGGCGTCGGCGAGCCGCGCCGCGGCTTCGTCCTCGTGCATCTCGCCGGCTTCGAGGACGAGCAGCGTGATCGGCTCGCCGAAGTCAGCGTCGCCAAGCTGGACGAGGTCCTCCGCGGACATGCGCCGGCCCTTCGACCAGCGTTCGCCACCGACCTTCAGATCGCGGGCAAGGACCGCGCCGACAAGACGGGCGGGCGCGCTCCGGCCGGGCGTGACCCGTTCGAGGCGCACCCGTTCCCGATCGTCGTATCAGGCGCTGCGGCCGAGGGCGGCCTCGATCGCGCGACGGGTGTGAACCACGGCCATCGCCGAACGATACGACGCGTTGGCATGGATGTCCGAATTGACCGAGATGCCGTCGGTGGCGTGGGCCGCAGCCGCGGCTATCGCCGAGGCGGAGCCGTCCGAGCCGACGAGCGCAGACTCCACGGCCTTCGCCCGGTAGGGATGCTCCCCCACCCCGGTCAGCGCGACGCGGGCGTGGCTGACCGAGCCACCACTCCGGGCGATGACCGCAGCCACGCCGACCATGGCGTACCCGGAAGCGGGCTGGGCGAGTTTCTCGTAGGCGCCGCCGACACCCTCGGGCAGCGGCGGGCGCCGAACGACGACGAGGATCTCGTCGTCCTCGGCGGTGGTCGTGAACGCGCCGGTGAAGAAGCCGTCGAGCGGAACCACGCGCTCGCCGCGAGCAGAACGGAGGACCGCCGAATAGTCGAGTGCCAGGAGGATCGCCGGCACGTCGGACGCCGGATCGGCATGCGCTACCGAGCCTCCGATCGTGCCCCGGTTGCGGACCTGGACGTCACCGATGTTGCCGACGGCGTCGCGGGCCCACTCGAGCTGGGTCTCCGCCATGATCTGGGCGTACGTCGTGAGCGCCCCGATCTCCGCGCCGCCGTCCTGCGTGTAGCGGGTCCCGACAAGGCCGGAGAGGCGCCCGATGTCCACGAGGGTGGTCGGCCGTGCGAGGCGCAGTTTCATGAGCGGCAGCAGGCTCTGGCCGCCGGCGATGACCTTCGCGCCGGGCTGGCCGGCGGCCTGCGCCGCCTCCTCGATGGAGCCGGGCCGGACGTAGTCGAACGCGGCCGGGATCATGCCTGGCCTCCCTTCGCGGCCTGGATCGCGGTCCAGACCGTCTGCGGTGTGTACGGCATGTCGAGGTGGGTGATGCCGAGCGGCCGCAGCGCGTCATTGACGGCGTTGGCCACCGCGGCAGTGCTGGCGATCGTGCCCGCTTCGCCGACGCCCTTGACGCCGAGCGGGTTGACCGGCGACGGCGTGACCGTCTCGTCGAGCTCGATGTTCGGGAACCACGCCGCCCGTGGGAGTGCGTAATCGAGCATCGAACCGGTGAGCAGCTGGCCGTCGTCGCTGTAGATGGCCTGCTCCCAGAGCGCCTGGCCGACGCCCTGGGCGATCCCGCCGTGCAGCTGGCCGTCCACGATCATCGGGTTGATCTTCTTGCCGACGTCGTCGACCGCGAGATAGCGCACGAGGTCGACCTTGCCGGTCTCCTCGTCGATCTCGACCACGGCGATGTGCGTGCCGAACGGGAACGTGCAGTTCGGTGTGTCGTGGTATGCGGTCTCGTCGAGGTACGGCTCCATCCCTTCGGGCGCGTCGAACGCGAGGTCGAGCGCGAAGGCGATCTCCTGGAGCGTCTTCATCTTGTCGGGTGAGCCCTTCACGCGGTACTCCGCCCCGACGATTTCGATGTCGTCGGGCGATGCTTCGAGCATGTGGGCCGCGTAGCGCCGGGCCTTGTCCCGGATCTTGGCCGCGGCCTTGATCGCCGCGGTGCTGCCCACGTTCGAGGTCCGGCTGCCGTACGTGCCGTAGCCGAACGGTGTGCCCTGCGTATCCGAGTGCTGGACGACGATGTCCTCCATCGGGATGCCGAGCTCCTGGGCCACGATCTGGGAGTAGGTCGTCTCGTGACCCTGGCCGTGCGACTGGGTACCCATCGTGACGACGGTCTTGCCGGTGAGGTGGACCCGGATGTTGGCCGATTCCCACATCGCTGCGCCCCAGCCCTCGCCGACCGCACCGATCCATTTCGAGGGCGCAACGCCGCAGACCTCGATGTACGTTGAGAGGCCCATGCCGAGGAGCTTGCCGCGCGACTTCGCCTCGGCCTTCTTGGCCTCGAGCTGGTCGTAGCCGACCGCCACGAGCGCCTTGTTCAGCGCCGGCTCGTAGTTGCCTGAATCGACATAGATCTTGGCGCCACCGCTCGCGGTGAGCAGGCCCGACGGGTTGTCGTACGGGAAGGCGTCCGGCGGAATGAAGTTCTTGCGCCGGATCGCCGCCCGGTCCATCCCGATCTCGTTGGCGAACAGGTCCATCGCCCGCTCGACGACGTATGTCGCCTCGGGCCTGCCGGCGCCGCGATACGCGTCCACGAACGTGGTGTTCGTGTAGACGCCGGTGACCTCGCAGTAGACGTTCGGGATCTTGTAGCAACCTGAGAGGACGCGGCCGTAGAGCGTCGTCGGAATGCCCGGGCCGATGGTCGACAGCCGCCCACCGAGATTGGCGTAGGTCTTGACGCGGAGGCCGGTGACCTCGCCATCGCGCTTGCCAGCCACCTCCACGTACGTGACGTGGTCGCGGCCGTGGGTGGTGCTCTGGTAGTTCTCGCGCCGGCCCTCTACCCACTTGACCGGGCGGCCGCCGATTGCCTTGCTCGCAAACATGACCAGCGCCATGTCGGCGTAGCAGAAGATCTTGGTCCCGAATGCTCCCCCGACATCCGGCGAGATCGTCCGCACCTTGTGTTCCGGGATGCCGGTCACGAATGCGGTCAGCAGCAGGCGCTGGATGTGCGGCGTCTGGCTGGACATCCAGACCGTGTACTCGTCGGTGCCCGGGTTGTAGTCGCCGATGTCGCCCCGGGTTTCCATCGGGTTCGGGATGAGTCGGTGATTGACGAGCCGCTGGCGGACCGTCACTTCGGCATCGGCGAAGGCCTGTTCAGTGCCGTCCTTGTCGCCGACCGACCACTCGAACACCACGTTGTTGGGAGCGTTCTCGTGCAGCTGCGGCGCGCCGGGCGCAATTGCCTTCTCGACGTCGACGACCGCGGGAAGCGGCTCGTAGTCGACTTCGATCGCCTCGAGCGCGTCCTGCGCCTGGGCAGCGGTCTCGGCGACAACCGCAGCGACGCCCTCGCCGGTCCACTTCACGCTATCGGTAGCGAGGACGCTCGGCATATTGACGTTGTTCTGGAGTCCCGCGCTGCCACCGGCGGGCCAGGCGAACGGCAACGGGTTGTACGGAATGTCGGCACCGATGAACACGGCGATAACGCCGGGCATCCCTTTCGCCGCCGAGATGTCGATTGAGCGGATGTTCGCGTGCGCGTACGGGCTGCGCAGGATCGCGATATGGGTGAGCCCGGCCAGCGTGATGTCATCGAGGTAGCGGCCGTTGCCGGTGATGAATTTGGGGTCCTCGGTCCGCTTGATGCGTTGGCCGACGGGTCCTGGGGCCTCTTCGATGGCCATCTCGCCCTCCCCTACGCGACCGGCGCCGCGGCGCCGGAACGCATCACGGATGCGGCCTCACGGATCGCGGCGACGATGTTCTGGTAGCCAGTGCAGCGACAGAAGTTGCCCTCGATCGCATGGCGTATCTCGGCGTCGGTTGGATCGTCGTTGCGGGCGAGCAGGTCTGCGGCGACCATGATCATGCCCGGCGTGCAGAAGCCGCACTGGAGGCCATGCTTCTCCCAGAAGGCGGCCTGAATGGGGTGAAGTTCTCCGTCGGACTTGAGGCTCTCGATCGTCCTCACGTCCGTGCCATCGGCCTGGACGGCGAGCATCGAGCACGACTTGACGGCCTTGCCGTCGACGTGGACCGTGCACGCGCCGCACTGGCTGGTGTCACATCCGACGTGGGTTCCGGTGAGGCCCAGGTCCTCGCGGATCGCCTGGACCAGGAGGCGTCTCGGCTCGACGTCCAGCTCCCGTGTTGTGCCATTCACCGTCAACGAGATGCGTTCGGCCACGGGCAGAACCTCCTTCCGAAACGGGGAAGCTGGGACCGGTCGCTGGGGTCGGGAACCTTGCGGTGGTGACAGGAAACCGCTGCGTTGCGGGTCGGGAAAAGTGAACCCCGATGGTGGCACCGCGCGGTACCCGAATCAAGCAGCAAACGCACGGGACGGGCCGCCCCGTGCAACCCGAGGCGGCTGCCTTGAGCGGAGCGCCTAGTTCGGTTCCTCGATCGCGATCGACTCGTCGTTGATGCGGCTGATGTCCATCGCCATCGTGACCGGCGTGTCGGTCCCGTTGACGGGGACGACGCCCTCCATCGCCATCGAGACGATGTACCCGCCGTCGTCGGCAATCCACAGGTCCACCACGGAGTCAGGCCCGAGACCCAGGGCCACCTGGGACGAGTCCGCACCCGTCACGTGGTAGTGGGTCGTGGCGACGCCGTTCTTCTCCTCCTGGGCGACGGCCGGCAGGTTCTGGAGCGAGCTCGTCGGGATCGAGCCAAGCAGCGCCCCCGGGGCCAGCGACTGCTCGAGCGAGCCGAACATCGCGGCACCGCCCGGCGTCTTGATGAAGGTGCCGTCGCCCGTGCTGATCCAGGCGTCGTCACCGATGACGACGAAACTGATCGCCGACCCGCCGCCGAGCTCCTCGAGGCCGGCGACACCGCCCACATCGAACTGGTAGGCGCCGGCCTCGCGATCGACCGTGCCGCTCATCGTGATCTCGCTCGCATCGCCGGCCGCCTCCATCAGGCCCGAGACCTTGAGGTCGACCGCGTACTTGTCGATGCTTTCGAGCGCCGCGGCTGCGGCGTTGACGTCCGGCCCTCCCGCCGCCGGGGATGCCGGCGCCACTGGAACCTCGCTCGGCGCCGCGGTCGACACGGATCCGGCGCACGCGGCAACGGCAAGAGCGGCAGTGGCGGCCAGGCTGAGCAGGCGAGTCGCGCGGGTCATTGAGCCCCTCCTCGGATGATGCGGGCGGAGGATAGCACCGGGGTCGCGGTCGCCCGTCATGTGCCCCCGCTCGACCGACCTTTCGCGCGGCGAACGCCCGCACGGCCGAGGGCCGCGCTCCGGATGCTGATGGCCCTCGGATCGATGGCGGCGGCCCGTTCGTCCGGGCTCGCGACCGCCAGGCGCACCGCCTCGCCGAGACGCCGCATCCGGCGTTCCGCGACGTCCCACGGCACGTCTGCAAGGCTGCCGGCGGTCGCTACTCCGACGCGATCGGGGCCGCGGCCCGCGGTCGATGCCGCGTAGTTGAGGGCGTAGAGCAAGATCTCCACCGCCTCGTCGCCACCCGCATCAGCGGTCAGTGCCCCGCACACGATGCCGATCGTCTGCGGCGCGGCCGCGGCGATCCGCCAGTTGTCGGGACCGCGGACAAGGTCGAGCGCGAGGCTCGAGTACGGCGCACCGAGAAGCGTATCGATGCCGGCATTCTCGGCGCTGCCGCCGATGATCGCGAGCGCGGCGTGCAGGCCGTCCACCCCGTCGAGGACCCGCTGCTGCGCCTCGACGAAGCGGCGCCGCGTCAGCGCGTCCGACGCGAGCGACGTCACGGCAGGTTCGTGCACCTCGACCAGCGAGCAACCCGCGGCGGCGAGGTCCCGGAGAACCGCGTTCGTCGCGTCGGCTGCGGTCGCCAGGTCCTGCTCGAGCGGATCCGGGTCGGCGCCCTGGGCGAGGGCGCGCGTGGCGCTCCACGGACCAAGGACCACGGCCTTGACCGCGCCGTCGGTGAGCGCCGCCGTGGCGTGCCAGCGTTCGACGACCGTGCCGAGCTCATCGTTCCCCCACAGGCCGCCATCGATCAGCGGCTCGAGACCGGCAGCCTCCTGGGCGCCGACGGCGGCCGCGACCAGCGCATCCGTTCGAGCATCGTCGGGCACCGGCGGTCGCGGCAGCCCGCCGAGCAGTGTCGCGAACATGCGCCGGTCCTAGCCGGACGGCGGTGGAGCGCCGGTGCCGGCGAGGGAAGGGGCCTCCCATTCGAGCGCCGAAAGTCCTCCTTCGTCACGTGAGGCCGTGCCATAAGCGAGGCCCGCCAGGACCGCAAAGGCAAGGACTCCGACCGCGAGGACCGGCAGGATGGCCGGTGGGCGCGCGACGCGATCCATGCCCTCCGGCCCAGCCCGGCGCCAGTAGGACGACATCGTCGCCACCCGGCTTGGGGGGATGACCGCGCCCAGCCACAGGCCACCGAGCAGGCCGCCGATGTGGGCCGCGTTGTCGATCATGCCGGCCGAGGCGAACCCGAACGCGAGGTTGATCAGGATCAGGACTCCGATCTGTCGCGCGACCGCCCGGGCGTAGCGATCGACCGGATGGTGGATCCAGCTCGCCGCGGCCAGGACGCCGAACATCCCGAAGATCGCGCCCGAGGCACCGACCGACGGGCTGTCCCCGCCGAAGGCGAAGCTGGCGACCGAGCCGGTCGCGGCGCAGGCCAGGTAGAAGACCAGGAAACGGATCGGTCCGTACCAGCGTTCGACGAGCGGCCCGACGATCCACAGCGCCCACATGTTGAAGAGGAGATGCAGCCAGTCGGCGTGGACGAGCGTGACCGTCCACAGTCGCCAGTACTCGCCTCCTGCGACGGCCGCCTTGTCGAGCCAGAGGGCCTGGAGCAGCTGCTGACCTTCGGACGACTCCTGTGTCAGGTAGACCGTCAGCGAGATCACGACCGTTACCGCGATGATCAACTTCGTGAGGGTGATCTGGAACACGTCGCCGCGGCCCTTCGCGAAGTAGCGGTTGGCCGCGCCCTGGTTGCCCAGCTCCTTGCTCAGCCAGCCAAGGCGGTTCGCGATCTCCGGCTTGTCCTGGGGCGGCGCTCGACGGTCCGCCTCCTTGTACGACGCAAATGCGCTCTGCAGGTCACCGGCCCGAACCTGCGCGGCCGCCACGTTCCGCCACGCCGGATAGGTCGCGGACGATTCGGGCAGCTGCGTCACCGAGAGCCAGTTGGCGAGCGCGCCGGCGTCATCGTCTGTCCGGTAGCGCGCCTCGCCGAGGCCCAGGAGCGCGGCCGCGGTGAGCTGCGGGTCGCCCATCGGCGCGCTGAGGACGCGCACGTACTGCCGGGCAGCGTCCGGGTAGTCACCGCCACGAAGCAGCTCGTCGGCGTGCTGGAGCAGGCTCTCTGCGTCGGCCCTCGACAGCGGGCCCTGGTGTGACGGGTCGGCGCGACCGCCCGGGGAACCGGTGTGGTCCATCTGGTCCGACTCTACACAACGTCGCGCAGGGCGTCCTCCCGGCTATGCTCGACTCGATGTGCGGACGCTTCATGCAGGAACGCCCGGTCTCGGATCTCGCCGAGATCTTCGCTGCCGAAACGCTGGTCGATGAGCCCGGCGGGCGCTACAACATCGCGCCAACGGACGAGGCGATCGTCGTGGTCGAACGCGACGACCGGCGGGCCCTGAAGGAGTACCGCTGGGGGTTGATCCCGCACTGGTCTCCCGACGCGCGCATCGCGTCGCGGACCTTCAACGCAAGATCCGAATCGATCGCGTCGATGCCGGCGTTCCGTGAGTCGTTCCGTCGCCGGCGATGCCTCGTGCCGGTTGATGCGTTCTATGAATGGAAGCGGGCCGACGGGGTCCGCCAGCCGTACCGGATCTTCCGGGCGGACGGGCGGCCGCTCGCCTTGGCCGGCCTGTGGGCAGGCTGGAAGAACCCGGAGACGGGCGAGGTCCGCCGGACGTTCACGATCGTGACGACGACACCGAACGCGGTTGTCGCCGAGCTGCACAACCGGATGCCGGTCATCGTCCCGGACGAGGCGTGGGACCGCTGGCTCGATCCGCGGCCGGCCGATCCGGGCCAGCTCCGCGCGCTCCTCGAGCCGAGTGACGAGGTCGCCCTCGAGGTTGCGCCGGCCTCCCGACTCATCAACGACGTGCGGAACGACGGCCCGCAACTCCTCCTCGCGCTCGATTAGGCCTCGGCGGGGTCCCAGCCGGCACCCGCCACGGCTTCGCGGAAGGCGGCGCGCGGATCGGCTCCGGCATCGATCGCGGCCGCCAGCTGGCCGACGAGCCGATCGAACACGCCGTCCGGATCGGTGCTGGGCGCGCCCAGGACGATCGCGTCCGGTGGCATGCCGGCGGGTTCGGGCCGGCCGTGCGGCACCACCGCGACCAGCGTGCCGTTGTTCCAGCCGGCAGCATCCGCGGCCACCCGCAGGCCCGGCTCGTCGAGCTCGTCCGCCACCACCACGACGAGGAACTCGGTCAGGTAGCGCAGCCCGAGCTCGACATCCCCGGCGTCGAGCACCGGGCTCTCAGCACGATCGCCGCCCGGAAGGCCACCCTCCGCCGCAAGGATTTCGTCCGGTTCGGTGACTTCCTCTGCGATGGGATCGTTGTCGTCGTCGACCGGGGTCCGGTGGGCCGGGTCGCGGAGCACTGCCACGTGGCCGACGTTGCCCTGGGCGAGCGCGAGGACGAGCGCCTCGCCATCCGGGTCGTCGCCGACCTTGCCGACGAGCTGGACGGCGGCCCCGCGGTCCGCAGGCCTGCGAGCGCGATGCGCGCGGCCGGGCCCGTCGCCACGGGGGTACCTTCGACGCGCGAGAGCACGGGCTGGCCGATCACGACGATCACCGGGCCAGCCTACCCCGAGTCGTCCGAGCCTGAACCGCCGCTCTTGCCCGACCTCGAGTCGTCGGGTTTGGTGTCGTCGGACCCGGAGCTCCCGCCCCCGCTAGACCCGGAGTTGCTGCCGGAGCCGGAGTCGTCCGACCCGGAATCATCCGCGCCGGAACCGGATCCGCCGCCCGGACCCGAGTTGCCGCCCGAGTCGTCGGTCCCGGTTGGTTCGGCCGTTTCGGTCGGCTTGGCGGTATCCGTGGGCGACGGGCTCGGCGTCGGCGTCGGCGACGGCGACGGCTCGAGACTTGGCGTCGGCGAGGGCGACGGAGCCGGGACGCTGGGCGACGGCGACGGCGATGGAACGACATCCGGGTTCAGCAGTCGTGCCGCTCCCACGGTCGCACCACCCCCCAGGCCAACGACGCCGATCAGAACGACGATCACCAGTGCGAGCGCCTGGCCCCGAACCGCGAACGGCCGGCCGCCACCGAATGCCACCCGCCACGCGTCGCCTACCGCGGCGAACGCGGTTCCGAACCGACGGGCCCGCAACGCTGCGCCGAACACGCGGGTCGGCTTTGGAGTCGGCTCCGCGGCGATGGCGGTCATCACCTTGTCGCTGAAGCCAACCGTCGGTGCGTCGTCGCGCTCCGCGATTGCCTCGAGGTCACGCGCGATCGCCGTCGCGGCCACGATCTCGGCCTCGGTCAGCGCTGCGGGATCGTTCGACAGTTCGGCGAGATCGAAACGCCGGCCGGGCCCGGTCACGCGGCACCTCCCTGGTCCAGCCCTTCGCGAAGTCGTAGCAGCCCGCGATGGAGGTGCGTCTTGACGGTTCCGAGCGGTCGCCCGGTCTGGCGTGCGATCTCATCGAGGCTCAGCTCTCCGAAGAACCGCAGCGAGACTGTTTCGCGGTACGGCTCGGCGAGGCGCGCCACGGCCCGCCGTACCGCCGTTGCCCGCTCGGTGCGCAGCGAGAGCAGCATCGGATCGGAGCCCGACGCCGCGTCGATCGACGCGGCGTTGATCGCGGCGCCGCCGGGGCCTGCCTCGTCGCTCATGTCGAGCCACGCCACGTTCTTGCGCCGGCTGGCCTGACGAAGCGAGATGCGGACGGCGATACGGGTCAGCCACGCCCCGAACGGGCCGTCGCCCCGCCACGACGGAAGCGAGCGGTACGCAGTCACGAACGCCTCCTGCGCGGCGTCCTCGGCCTCGTGAATGTCGCCGAGGATCCGGTAGCAGGCACGGACGACCGCCGGGCCTTCCCGGTCGACGAGTCGGCGGAATGCGTCCCGGTCGCCGCCGAGGACTGCCTCGACGGTTGACCAGTCATCGCGAAGTTCGAGTGCGATCTCGGTGCTCCGTTGGTCTGCATCGTGGGGGCCGCCATCGCGAGTGGGAGCCCGGCTCGCCGGCATGATGCCGTGGGACGAGCCGGGCCAGCTTCCGCTGAGGGGCATCGCAGCCGCGTCGATCGAATATCGTCTCAGTTGGAGCCGCTGTTCGAGCCCGAGCGGTCCTCGCCGCCGTGGTCGTCGTCGTTCTCGCCCTGGTCGTCGTTGTCGTTCCCGTGGTCGTCGTTGTCGTCGGCCTGGTCGTCTTCGTTCTCGCCCTGCTCGTCGTTGTCGTCCCCATGGTCGTCGTTCGCTTCGGGCTGATTGTCATCGCCGCTCGGCCCGCTGTTGGAGCCCGACCGTTCGGACTCGCTGCCGGACCCGCTGTTCCCGCCGTGGTCATCGAACGTCGCCTCGGCGGTGGCCTCCGCCGTCGCCGTCGGCTCCGCGGCCGGCTCGGCCGTCTCGGTCGGCTCCGCGGTCTCGGTCGGCTCCGCGGTCTCGGTCGGCTCCGCGGTCTCGGCAGGCTCGGCCGTGCTCGTCGCCGTCGACTCCACCCTGGACTCCGTCCCCGAGCTCGCCGCCGTCACCCCACCCACGAGCAGCAGCAATGCCACGGCCGACACGCCGAGGCCACGAATGACTTTGATATCGCCACGCATCGTTCGGTCTCTCCTGAGTCGTCGACCGGTCCTTCGACCGATCCGTACTCATCTGAGGCCCGGACGCGCAGGAAGGTTTCAGCGACCCTCCTCGGGACCCGCGGCCGCGGGCTCATCGGCTGTCCCGGGCAGATCCGGCTCCTCGGCACCGGCCGTCGGCCCCGTTTCGTCCTCCTCGTCGACCGGCGCGACCTCCTCATCCGGCCGTGGTCCGGCTGCGATCGGACCCTCGTCGCGGTCGACGACGACCGGTCCGACCCCTGCCGCCTCGAGCGCCTCGCCGAACTGGTCGGCGTCGCCGACCACGACGATCGCGACGGCGTCGAGCAGCAGGTGCGCACGCGCCGCGGCCGTCACGTCCGCGTTCGACACGCCTTCGATGGACGAGCGGTAGCCGATCAGCTCTTCGATGCCGAGGTCATGAACGACCAGGCCCGACAGTGCGCCAACGACCGCGCCAGCAGTCTCGAAACGCAGCGGGAACACGCCCACGAGGAAGTCTCGCGCGGCCCGCAGTTCGGCGTCCGTCACGTTCTCCTCGCGCATGCGCACGAGCTCATTGAGTGATTCGGTGATGGCCGGGACCGTGACCTCGGTGTTCACCGCGGCCCGGGCGGCGAACGGCCCGGCCCCGCGGCGCAGGTCGAACCCGGCTCCGGCGCCGTAGGTATAGCCCTTGTCCTCGCGCAGGTTCATGTTCAGGCGGGAGTTGAACAGCCCGCCGAGGATGGCGCTCATCACCGAGACGGCGTGGAAATCGGGGATCCGCCGCGGCAGACCGCGATGGCCGATCCGGATCTCGGACTGGACCGCACCTGGTCGGTGGATCACGCGGACGAGCCGCTCATCGCGGGCCGGCGAGTCGTCGATCGCGCCACGACCGGCCACCGCCGGGGACGCCGTCCAGTCGCCGAACAGGCGCTCGACGGTGGTCCGGACGTCGAGCCCCGCGAGCTCGCCGCCGATGATGAACGTGGCCCGCGCGGGGTCGAGGCCCCGCTCGTAGGCGCGCCGGAGCTGGGCCGGCCCCAGGCCCGCGACGGTCTCGCGCGTTCCGCTTGCCGGGCGGTGATACGGAGCGGCCGCGGTGTAGATGGTTTCGACAAAGGCCTCGTCCGCTCGGCGGCGGGGATCGGCCCTCGCCTGCAGCAGGTCGTTGAGCCGCTCGTCTCGGAGGCGTTCCACCTCGCGCTCCGGGAACGTGGGGTGGAGCACCATTTCGGCGAGCAGCTCGAGCGCGCCCTCGAGGCGGTCCCGTGGGACATCGAGGCCCGCCGACAGGGCGTCCCAGCCAGCCTCGGCATGGAGTGAGGCGCCGAGCCGTTCGGAGGCCTCGGTCAGCTGGATCGCGTCGTAGCGCTCGGTCCCCTCGGACAGCGCGCGGGCGGCGAGAACCGTCGCGCCGCCGTCGTCGGCCGGTTCGTCGACGGCTCCGTTGAGCATCAGGAGCGACGCCGACACCAGCGGCCGCCCGGGCATGTCCACCTCGAGGATCCGCAACCCGTTCGGGAGGCGGTGCTCGGCGACCGGCGGGAATTCGTAGGGGCGTGGGGCGCTGGGGCCCGGCCGCTCGGCAACCGTCACCGTGGTGCGGGCGGTCATGCGGCCTCCTCCTCGTCCTCAGTGTCCTCATCGGACACTTCGGCGGTGTCGGCCGCCGGGCCGTCTGGCAGATAGGTCAGCACGAGACGGTTGTCGGGCACGAACACGCTCGCCGAGACGTCGAGGATCGTCTCGGGTGTGACCGCCAGGTAGCGGGGCAACATCCGGTCGATGAGGCCCGGGTCGTCGAACAAGGTCGCGTACATCGAGAGGCGGTCGGCTCGCTCCTCGACCCGCTGGAGCGCCCCGAGCTCGTCGGCCTCGATCAGTGCGTGGGCCCGGGTCATCTCGTCGGGCGTCACCGGTTCGCGGGCGAGCCGTTCGAGCTCCTCGAGGAACGCCGCCTCGACTCGGCCGACCTCGATCCCGGGGCGGACCGTTGCCCAGCCCGCACAGATCGACGCGCCGCCGACGAAGCCGAGCGTGAACAGGGCGACGTCCTGTGCGATGCGTTCGTCACGAACGAGCCGGCGGTGCAACCGGCTCCCCTTCCCGCCGGCGAGGATCTGGCTCGCGACATCGAGCGCGTCGAGACGCGTGTCGCCGAACGGTGGGGCCCGGAACCCGAAGTAGATCCGCGGCAGCGGCACGCGATCGAGCACGGTCTCGCGACGTTCGCCACCGAGCGTGGGCGGGAGCGACAGTTCAGGCAGCGTCGGGAAGTCGGGGTTCGGCGGGATGCCCCCGAAATAGCGCTCCGCCGCCTCGCGGACCTGCGTCGTATCGACGTCGCCGACCACCGACAGGACCGCATTGTTCGGGGCGTACCACGTCCGGAAGAACGACTGGACGTCCTCGAGCGATGCTGCGTCGAGGTCTTCCATGGAGCCGATGGTGTTGTGGTGGTACGGGTGCTCCTCGGGGTAGAGGTGGCCCTGGAGCTTCTCCTGCCAGGAGCCGTACGGGCGGTTGTCGTAGGACCAGCGCTTCTCGTTCTTGACGACCTCGCGCTGGTTATCGAGGTTGTCCTGGCTGAGCGCGTCGAGCAGGGTCCCCATCCGGTCGGCCTCGAGCCACAACGCGAGCTCCAGCTGGTGCGCAGGTAGCGTCTCGAAGTAGTTCGTCCGATCGAGCCAGGTCGTGCCGTTCATCGTCCCGCCGGCGGCCTGGATGAGTGCGATGTGCTCGGCCTTCCCGACGTGCGCCGAGCCCTGGAACATGACGTGCTCGAAGAGGTGGGCGAAGCCGGTCTTGCCCGGCTGCTCGTGCTTCGATCCGACGTCGTACCAGACGTTGATCGCGACGACCGGCGCCAGGTGGTCCTCGGCGACGATCAGGCGCAGACCGTTCGAGAGGCGCTCATCCGTGAAGGGAACCGTGGGAACGGAGGTCGGCACAGAGCGCTCCTGCATGGGCGAGGGGGGCTGGCGAGATGGGCCGGGCCCGGGGTCGGAGGCGGAGATCGTAGCGCGTCCGGGCCGGCGGCGGACTCGGCGGGGAGTGCCTACACTCGCGCCATGCACCGTCACCTCACCGGCCGCCGTGCAAGGGCGGCGTTGTTCCTTGCCGTCGCCGTTGTCCTCCTGGCGCCGGCCGCGGTTGCGGCTCATGCAGAGTACGAGCGATCGACCCCCGCGGACGGCGAGACCGTGCAGGGCTCGCCCAGCGTCATCCGTGCCTTCTTCACCGAGGAGCTCGCTGACGGCAGCGAGATGGCGCTCCTCGATGAGGCGGGAACGAGCATCGCCGAGGGCACGATCGATCCCGCCAACCCGACCCGCATGCGGATCGACCCACCGGAGCTCGAACCGGGCGACTACGAGGTCCAGTGGAAGACCTTCGCCGACGACGGCCACCTCGAGACCGGCACGTTCACGTTCACCGTGAGTGCGCCGATCACACCGCCGCCCTCAGCGCCGCCCACGCCGAGCTCGCCGGTCTCCGCGCCCCCCTCAGCGTCCGAGTCCGCCCTTCCGACGGCATCGGCGGTGATCGCGCCGAGCCCCACCGAGGGCGACGCGACACCACCCGCGCAGGCCGCCGGCACGAACGACGTGCTCCTCCCGATCATCGCGGCCGTCGTGATCGTCGCGGCCCTCGGCGGATACCTCCTAATGCGCCGGCGCCCCGCCCAACCGTGATCTGCAGCCGCGTCCTCGCCCGGGCCGCGGTCGGTGGCGTCGCGTTCGCGATCCTCTTGCCGGGCGTCGCGCTCGGCCATCAGCTGAACGCCGCATATACCAGCCGGCTGCCGCTCGCGGTTTACCTGGCGGGTGCCGCCATGACGGTCGCCCTCTCGTTCGCGTTCGTCATCCTGCGTGACGTCCGTGTCGAGCTGCCTACCGAAGAGGGGCCATCCGGAGTGCCGCCGGCCTGGCTCCGCTACGGGCTGCGCGCGATCGGGCTGTTCGGGTGGGCGTGGATCATGGCGCAGGGCATCGCCGGTGGGTCCAGCTCCGCCAACGTGGCGACGCTGTTCCTGTGGGTCTACGGGTGGGTCGGCATCGCGCTGGTTTCTGCGCTGCTCTTCCCGATCTGGCACTGGATCGACCCGTTCTCGACGCTGTACGACATCGGGGCGTGGGTCGTGCGCCGGCTGGGCATCACGCCGTGGGAGCCCTCCGAGTACCCGGAGCGGCTGGGGCGCTGGCCGGCCGCCATCGGGTTCTCCTTCTTCATCTGGCTCGAGCTCGCGCTCAACCAGGGCGAGCCCTCGACCCTCTTCATCGTGCTCGCCGGATACACGGCGCTGACGCTCGCGATGATGGCCCAGTTCGGGCGCGACGAATGGCGCTCCCACGCCGAGACGTTCACGGTCTGGTTCCGGCTCCTCGGCCGACTCGCACCGCTCGCCCTCGCCGACGAGGATGGCCGGGTGCGGCGGCGCTCCTTCGGCGCGGGGCTCCTCGAAGTGAACTGGACCGTGGCCGAGGTCTCAATCGTGGCCCTCGGCGTCGGATCGATCCTGTTCGACGGTCTGTCCCAAACGCAGATCTTCTATGAGCTGTTCGGGTTCCCGGCGACCCCGGAGAAGACCGTCCTGCTCTTTGCGTTCCTGGCGATCGTCGTGGGGGCGGCGCTCGTCCTCGTGCGGCTGCTCGGCCCGAACCCGTCCGGCGCCGGGCTGCTGCCGATCGCGGTCGGCTACCTGATCGCCCACTACCTGACGTATCTGCTGATCAGCGGCCAGCTGATCGTCGTCGCGGTGTCGGACCCGTTCCAGCGCGGCTGGAACATCTTCGGGACGCTCTTCTTCGAGCCGTCCGCGGACCTGCTGCCACCGGGTCTCGTGTGGACGCTCCAGCTCGCGGCCGTGGTCGGGGGCCACATGGTCGGAGCGTGGGCCGGCCATGCGGCCGCGGTCGCAATGTCGCCGCCCGGGACACCGGTTCGAACGGTCAGGCTTCGGCAACTGCCACTCGCCGTCGTGATGGTGGCCCTCACGACGCTGACCCTGTGGTCGCTGGGCCAGGACCTCGTGGTGACGCCGGACGAGACCCCGACCGCCGGGGCTCCGGCTCCCCCGATTGCCAGAAATCAGCCGGGGTAATCAAGGCGCCCGATCGCGGCAATCGGCCTCTCCGCAGCAGGATGTTCGTGCCGCTCATTACCCGGGCTGATGAATGGCCATGATCCGGGCCGTCAGGCGGTAACCGGCGTCCTCCGATCGGCCGGCACCCACTCGTCGAGCGACCGCACCTCGGCGAGGAGCTCCGCGATCCGCGGATCGAGCGCCTCGGCGGCAGCGACCGCGGTCTCGATGGCGGTCAGGCAGAGGATTCCCTCCGCGGTCGCGGCCAGCCGGATCTCGGCGGCATCGCGGACCGCCCCCGAGCGCGGGGTCGGCGTGTTGACGACAAGGCGGACTTCGCCCGTGGCGATGAGGTCGAGGATGGGCGCCTCGCCGTCGGCCGGCACCTCGCCGAGCTTGGCCACAGGCCGGGCGTCGAACCCCGCGCGTTCCAGGGCCGCGCGGGTTCCAGGGGTCGCTGCGAGGGCGTAGCCTGCCCACGCCAATGCCGTCGCGAGGCGCGGCAGCAACTCCTTGTCACGGTCGGCGATCGACAGCAGCGCGAGCGCCCCCTCGGCGCCGGCGCGTGGTGGGACGAGCGCCGCGCCAAGCAGTGCCTTGGCCATCGCGACCGACGGATCGGTGTGGATCCCGATGACCTCGCCGGTCGACTGCATACCCGGCCCGACCGACGGATCGACGCCGCGGAGCTTGGCTGTCGAGAATGCCGGGGCCTTCACCGCGACAAACGGCGGTGGCGCGAGGTGGCCGCCCTGCCAGCCGAGCTCCGGCAGCGTTGCGCCGAGGGCGATCCGCACCGCCAGCTCGACCATCGGGACACCGGTCACCTTCGACAGGAACGGCACGGTCCGCGAGGCGCGAGGATTGACCTCGATCAGGTAGACGCCGTCGTCGCGGACGATGAACTGGGCGTTGACGAGGCCCCTCGCCCCGAGTGCGAGCACGATCCGTTCCATCGTTGCCACGATCAGCGCCTGGTCGCCATCGCTCACGGTCTGCGGCGGGAACAACCCGACGGAGTCGCCGCTGTGGACGCCCGCCCGTTCGACGTGTTCGAGCAGCCCCGGGATCAGCACGCGCTCGCCGTCCGACACCGCGTCCACGTCAACCTCGACACCCTCGAGGTAGCGGTCGATGCGCACAGGGCGATCGGGGTCGACGACGGTGGCGGCTGCCAGCTGCCGCAACAGGTCGTCGGGCGAATAGCAGAAGTCGATTGCGAGGCCTCCGATGACGAAGCTCGGCCGAACGATGACCGGGTACCCGATGCGCTCCGCGAGCGTCAGCGCCTCCTCGATGCTGTGGGCCATGCCGCCTTCCGGCTGCGGGATGCCGAGCCGGTCGAGGAGCGCCGCGAAGCGCGTCCGTTCCTCGGCCTGGTCGATCGCTTCGAGGTCGCTGCCGAGGAGGGCGACCCCACCGGCCGCCAGCGGGCCGGCCAGGTTGAGCGGGGTCTGGCCGCCGAACGCGACCACGGCCGGCATGAGCCCGCCGTCCGGCGACTCCGCCTCGATCACGGACCGGACCGATTCGGGGTCGAGCGGCTCGAAGTACAGCCGTGACGAGGCATCGAAGTCGGTCGAGACGGTCTCCGGGTTCGAGTTGATCATCACGGCCTGCCAGCCGGCGGCGCGCAGCGTGTCCGCGGCCTGGACCGCGCAGTAGTCGAATTCGATTCCCTGCCCGATGCGCACCGGCCCGCTGCCGATGACCAGGGCCGCGGGCCGTTGCACCGGAGGCGCCTCCGGCGTCGACCCGGCCGCGGCGTAGGTCGAGTAGAAGTACGGGGTCTCGGCCGCGAACTCGGCCGCACACGTGTCGACCATCGCGTAGCCGGGGCGCAGGCCGAGGGCCAGGCGCGCCTCGCGGATCCGCTCCGGCGTGACGCCCGCGAGCCCCGCCAGCTCCCGGTCGCCGAACCCGGCCCGCTTCGCAGTCGCCAGGAGCTCCGCAGCGGCCGGGTCGCTCGCCTCCGCGATCCGCTCACCGGCCTCGGCGACTGCCGTCTCGAGCCGGACGTTTCGTGCCATCTCGGCGACGAACCATGGCGAGATGCCAGTCGCCTCGACGATCGTCGACTCCGGGACACCGCGTCGAAGCAGACCGAGGAGCCGCCACAGGCGGCTGTCGGACGGCGCGAGGAACCGGCGCAGCACCACCGGCGCCGCGGAGCGCTGCGCGAATCGGGTCGACTCGCACGCCTCGCCAGACTCGTCGATCCAGCGGATCGGCTCGTCCTGTTCGTCATCCGCGAGGCCCGATCCGCCGTAAACCGCCGCGAGGTAGTCGAACGTCGGGATCCAGCTCGGGTCCTCGGCGAGCGGCCCGGCGCCGGCCTGCTCGAGCCCGCGGAGCGCCTTGTTCAGCGCCGAGCCGAAGGTGCGGTCGATCGCCATGACCTCGCCGGTGGCCTTCATCTGCGAGCCGAGGGTTCGATCCGCGGTGGGGAACTTGTCGAACGGGAAGCGCGGCAGCTTCACGACGATGTAGTCGAGCGCCGGCTCGAACGCGGCCACCGTGGTTCCAGTCACGACATTCGGAATCTCGGCCAGCCGGCGCCCGACGGCGATCTGCGCCGCAACCCGGGCAATCGGGTAGCCCGTCGCCTTCGAGGCGAGCGCCGAGCTTCGGCTGACCCGGGGGTTCACCTCGATCACCGCGTACTCCGTCGAGTCGGGTGACAGCGCGAACTGCACGTTGCAGCCACCCTCGACGCCGAGCGCTCGGATGATCGCAAGCGCGGCGCTGCGCAGCCGCTGGTGGACCTGGTCGGTCAGCGTCTGGACCGGGGCGACCACGATCGAATTGCCGGTGTGGATGCCAAGCGGGTCGACATTTTCCATCGAGCACACCGCGATGCACGTGTCGTCGGCATCGCGCATCACCTCGTACTCGACCTCCTGCCAGCCGACGAGGCAGCGCTCAACCATCACCTGGTTGATCGGGCTGGCGCGCACCCCGGCCCGGATGCGTTCCCAGTAGGCCGCCTCGGTTTCGACGATCCCGCCGCCGGTGCCGCCGAGCGTGAAGGCGGGCCGGACGATCGCCGGTAGGCCGATCTCCTCGAGCGCCCCGCGAGCGGACTGCTCACGCTCCGCGGGCGTCATCCCCTCGACGATTGCGCTCGGCGCGTATGGCTGGTCGATCCGCTCGAGCAGGTCGCGGAACGCCTCACGATCCTCGGCCATGCGGATCGCCTCGAGCGGCGTCCCGAGCAGGCGGACGTCGTGGCGCTCGAAGACACCTGCCTCCGCGAGGGCCGTGGCCAGGTTGAGGGCCGTCTGCCCGCCGAGGCCGGCAAGGAGGCCCTCGGGCCGCTCGCGCGCGATGACCGCCTCTACCGCCTCGACGGTCAGCGGCTCGAGATAGATCGCATCGGCGACGTGTGGGTCGGTCATGATCGTGGCGGGGTTGCTGTTGACCAGGATCGTGCGGACGCCCTCGGCTCGAAGGGCGCGGCAGGCCTGCGTGCCGGCGTAATCGAACTCGGCCGCCTGGCCGATGACGACCGGCCCGGAGCCGAGGATCAGCACCGAGGCGGGTTTCGGTCCAGGCGCGCTCATGCCCGCGCCCGACACGCGTCGAGGAAGCGGTCGAAGACCGCCAGCGCGTCCAGCGGACCCGGCGCGCCCTCGGGGTGGTACTGGACCGTCTCGATCGGCTTCGTCGCGTGGCGCAGGCCCTCGACCGAGCCGTCGTTCAGGTTGACTTGGCTGACGCGGAACCCGCCTCCCGCCGGCAGTGAGTCCCCCACGACCTGGACTTCGTGGTTCTGGGCCGTCACCTGGACGAGCCCGAAGTCGACGTCCTGCACCGGGTGGTTCGCGCCGTGATGGCCGAACCGCAGGCGCCGGGTCTCGGCGCCAGCGGCCCGCCCGACGATCTGGTGTCCCAGGCAGATCCCGAGCAACGGCCGGCCGTCCTCGATCACGGCCCTCGCAAGCGCGACCGGGCCTTCGAGTCGGGCCGGATCGCCCGGACCCGGTGACAGGATCACCCCGTCGATGTCTGGCGCGAGCGCAACCGACGTCGAGATGGTGTGGGGCAGCAAGCGCACGCGTGCACCGCGCCGGCGCATTGCTCGGACGATGTTCGACTTGAGGCCGTAATCGACGATCGCGACGAGCGGGCCGCCTTCCTCACGCGCCCCGACGTCCGCGATCGAGCCAGGTGAGACCTGCCCGACGAAATCCTGGTCCTCCCAGCGCGGAACGGCGCGCGCAGCCTCGGTAGCGGCCGCCTCGGAGAGCTCGCGCGGCGGCATCAGGATCCCGCGCAGCGACCCGGTGGTCCGCAGATGCCGGGCGAGCGCCCGCGTGTCGACACCGGCGATCGCTGGGATGCCGTTCGCCCGGAGGAGCGAGGAGAGTTGCCGCGCATCGTCGAGAACCGCGGCTGTGGCATTGGCCACGACCAGCCCGCGGAGCCACGGCTGCACCGACTGGTCGTCGTCGATGAGGCGGCCATAGTTGCCGATCAGCGGGTAGGTCATGACGACGACCTGGCCCGCGTACGACGGGTCGGTGCAGACCTCCTGGTAGCCGGTCTGGCTGGTGTTGACGACGAGGTCGCCGCCGGACGCGACCGGCGCCCCGAATGCCACCCCGCCGAAGATCGTGCCGTCCTCGAGCGCCAACAGCGCTGGACCAAGGTCACCGATGCGGGGATCGACAACCGCGGTGCGTTGGACGTGTGGCGGCGCGATCACGAGGGCGGGAGGGCTCCCGGGAGAGGTTCGGTGGAAACGGGGAGGCCGTCGGTATGGGTGTCGCGGCGGCACGCTCCGCCGATGACCCGGGACACGTCGATCAGCCTCCTTCCCGGCCTCACAGGACCGGTACGCCGGCCTCACAGGACCGGCCGCAAAGGAACGCCGTCAGGGTAGCACGGGGAGGCCCGGTCAGCGGCCCTCGGTGGGCGTCCCAGGCGTCTCGTCGGCCACCAATCCGACCCGCTGGGCGACGGCGGCAGCCTGGACCCGATTCGCGACGCCGAGCTTGCCCAGGATGTTCGAGACGTGGACGCTCGCCGTCTTACGCGTCAGAAACAGCTCGTCGGCGATCTCCTGGTTCGAACGACCAATCGCGAGCAGGCGAATGACCTCCGCCTCGCGGGCGGTCAGGCCAAGGCCCGCCGCAGGATCCGGCGTCGCCGAACGCTCGCTCTCCGTCGAGGCGTCTGCCTCGAGGGCAATTCGGGCGTGACCGGCCAGGACCGTGACGTCGCGCACGAGGGCCGCCGCTCCGAGTGCGGACGCGATCGAATGCGCCGAGCGGAGCGCGTCCGCCGCCGCGCCTCGCGAGCCACGCGACGCGAGGTGCGCGGCGCCTTCGCGGTACCGGGCATAGGCAACGAGGAAGGGCCGCTGGAGCGAGCTCCACCCGTCCGCGACAGACCCCCAGGCTGCTGGGTCACGCACGCTCCGATACCGATCGAGCTCGGCGCGGCACAGCGCCCCAAGTGCAACGGCGCGTGGATCCCCGGCCGGTCCGCGTTCGATCCGCTCGATCCCGAGCTCCATCAACGCTGGCCGCCCGGCGTCAGGCGAGGACACCGGCCTCGGTCCGCCGGCCAGCTCGGCCGCGTCGGCCTCGGCGCGGATGACGTGCCACACCACCCAGCCGAGGGCAGGGTCAAGCGTCCCGCCCGACCGGACCGATGCAAGCGCTTGCTCCGCCACCGCCCATGCTGCTCCCGGATCGCCGCGGGACGCCGCGAGCTCGGCCTCCGCCCCGAGCAGAGCCGGCTCGTACGACCGGGATCGGCTCATGCCGTCCATCAGCGAACGAGCGGTCGCCAGGTGACGCGCGGCGTCGTCCGGGCGACCCTGGTTCGTGTCGATCCGGGCACGGACGACGTGCAGCCACGCCGCCGCGGGGCCAAGCGGATCGAGGTCCAGGCCCTCCTCCGCCCGGGCCGCCGCCTCGGACCAGCGACCGAGGTCGAACAGGGCCTTGGCTGCATGACCCGCGAGGATGCCGCCGTACGTGCGCGCCACGCCGAGCTCCCGCAGCCGTTCGAAGCCCGCTGTCGCCGCTTCGAGCGACGCCTCCGTCCGCCCCACCCGGTCGAGCAGTGCCGCGAGGTTGGTCTGGCCGAGTGCGATGCCCTCGACGCCGCCCAGCAGGTCGGCAGTGTCCAGGCCTTGGCGGAACAGGGCGAGGCCCTCATCAACCTGCCCGCCGGCCGCCGTCACCCAGCCGAGGATCCCGAGCGCCAGCGCGGCCTCGCCCGCGCCATCGTCCGTCGCCTGCGCGATCGCCAGCGCCTGGCGTGCCGGCGCGACGGCGCCCTCCGCGTCACCGGTGACCAGCCGCAGCCCGGCGAGATGGGCAAGGGCGCGTGCGCGTGGCCGCGACGGTGGCGACTCGGGGATCAGGCGGAGCGCCTCGGCAACTGCCGCCGCCGCCGCCTCGACATCACCGGCCTCCCACAGGTACCAGCGCATGCGCTCCTGCAGCGTCCCCGCGCGGACCGGATCGGCGTCCGGATCCGTGGCGGCGAACGCGATCGCGCCCCGCCCGAGCTCGACTGCCGCCCGGTAGTCGCCGGTGAGGAGGGCACAATCGGCGGCCCGGTGCAGCACCTCGCTCCAATCGATGTCGTCCGCCCCCGGCCCGAGATCCAGGGCGCGCTCGAATGCGCGGCGGGCGTCGGCGAAGGCGTAGATCCGCTCGGCGGCGAGCCCTGCGTCGATCCACGCGGGGACTGCCCGGTCGATGTTCCGGGCCGCGTCCCAGTGGTATGCCAGTTCGGCTGGTGTCACGGGCACCCCGCCGACCTGTCCGCGCCTCGCGAGCTGTTCGGCAAAGGCAGCGTGCAACCGGTCACGCTCGCCGAACAGCAGCTCGTCGTAGGCGACCTCCCGCAGCAGTGCGTGCCGGAACGCGTATCCCCCGATGCCGTCCGCATCGACAAGGATCCGACGGCTCAATGCCTCACGCAGCGCGTCGGCGACTTCCGCATGGGGCGCGTCGAGAACGGCCGCCAGGATCTCGTCATCGACACGCCGTCCTGCCGCGGCCGCCGCGCGCAGCACCTGCCGGGTCCGCGCTGGAAGATCGGCGAGTCGCGCCGCCAGCACCTCGTGCAGGCCCGGGGTGAGCGGCCGGTCGCCATCCGCGATGCCGTCGGGTCCGGTCGCCAGCTGCTCAAGGTAGAAGGGATTCCCCGCGGCTCGACGTGTCAGGTCCTCAAGGCGGTCGGAGGTGAGGCTTGCCACGCCACGGGCAGCGAGCAGATCCCGGCTCTCTGCGCGGTCGAGCGGTCCGAGCTCCAGCCGGTCCACGCCGGCGTCACGGTCCAGCTCGGCGAGAACGTGACCCATCTCCCCGGCTGCGTCGAGGTCGTCGGTCCGGACGAGCAGGACGAACAGCACCCGCGACCCGCGCGCGTTGCGCAGCAGGAACTGGAGGAGCTCGAGCGTGCCGGAATCCGCCCACTGAAGGTCGTCGACGATCACCACGCTCGGCGACCTGAGCGAGACGGCGTGAAGGAACGCCAGGATCGCCTCGAACAGCCGCGCCTGGCCGTGCACGTCGTGGTCGACCAGCGACGCCGCACTGGCCGAGCCCGCGGATCCCGTCTCCAGCTCGGGGAGCAGCCGGCCCAGTTCGCGCCTCCCCGGACCGAGCAGCGACGGCAGCCGGCCGGGCTCGACGGCGCGGATGCATCCGCGCAGTGCCTCGACGAACGGGGCATACGGGGTCGCCCGGCCGCCGGTCGGCAGGCACGAACCGCTGAGCAGGGACCCACCGCGTGCCGCGGCGCGCGCTCCGAACTCGTCGACCAGGCGCGTCTTGCCGATGCCTGCCTCGCCGCCGATGACCACGATCGCGGCGTTGCCTTCGATTGCTTGCCCGAGCGCCGCTTCGAGGCGCGCCAACTCGCCGCCCCGTCCGATGAACCCCCTCGGATCGACGCCAGTGGCCACGACGCGGGGAATGATACGCACTCCGGAACGGTGGTCGAGGCACGTGACCAGCCGTTCGAAGCTCATCGCCGCGCGACGGACCCACCTCACGCGGGGTGGGCCGCGAGCACTGCCTCACGGACGCGCGCTCGCGCCCGGCACAGGAGAGTCCGCGTCGCGTTTGGCGAGCGCCCGATCGAACGCGCGATCTCCGGGCCCGTCAGGCCCTGCGCGGCCATCGTCACCGCAGCCCGCCCGGTGCCGTCCAGGACGGATAGCGCCGCAAGGACCTCGGCCTGAGCTTCCTCGGCGATCGCGACGGTCTCCGGCGACGAGAACTCGATGTCGCGGACGAGCTCGCGCCGATGCCGGTCGGCCACCGCCATTCGCCGTCCGCGGCTTGTCGCGATGTTGTGGCCGACGCGCCACAGCCAGCCGCCCAAGTTCTCGGGAATCCGATCTGCGCGTACCTCGGCAAGGAGCCGGACGAACGACTCCTGGGTCAGATCCTGGGCCGTAGCCTCGTCCCGGACGAACGCCGTGAGGCGTCGCCGGAGCGACGGTTCGAATTCGGCGTACGCCGCCTCGATGATCCTCGTGCTCCGCCCCTCGTCCATCGGTGCCGTCCTCCTGGTCCGCCGGCGACGTGCCGGCCGAGGACGACGCTCGGACTAAGGCGGCAGGACCGGATCGGGCGGCAGCCCAAATCGAAGACGGATCGCGGCAAAGAAATCGCGTGGCCGGGAGTGCAGACTGAAACCGGTCGCGTGAATCCGATATTCGGATCCCGAACGGATTCAGGAGGCGGAAATCGGCCCAATGATCCCCAGGAGCGTCCGAACGCGGCTGGCGGTCCTTCATCACCACGGCGACGACCTGGTCGAGATGGAGGAGACCTACAGGGAGCGCGACGAGGTGCCGCTCGACGAGACCGCGATCGTCATCTACCTGTGTCCACGGTGCGAAACGATCGTGACGGTCGGCGCGATCAGCACGGAGGTCGAGCTGCCCGATCAGCCGGACGCGCCAGGTGCCCGCTAGCACGGGGCCGACGACGAAGCCATTGCCAGCAATCCTGCTCAGATCGGCCGAGCGCTCAGCGGCGGCGCCGAGCCGACACCAACCACTTGCCGAGGCCAACCGCCGCGTTCCCGAGCGCGGTCGCACCGCCACCAACAACGCAATCGCGCTCAGGCCAATGACGAACCACAACGGTGTTCGAGGATCAATGGCCGTAGCGCCAGGAATCCAGCGAAGCAGAGGACGGCCGCGATCGGCAAGGTCAACCATCGCCAACCGGCCTGGAGGCGCGAATCGAGCCTGTCGGCGCGTACGCGAAGCAACGGTTCCCCCAGCCCAAAGACGAGCCCGAAGAAGATGAGGAGGCCGATGAAGCCGCCGAGCTGGACCAACGATCGGACGGTCCCATCGGGATGTCGCGCCACAAGCAGGGCCCTCCGGATCGCCCACGCGACGCGAGCGTTCGATGGCGCTCCAGATGCGTTTTGAGGGACTCGCGTCCCGGCTAAACTGCGTCCAAGTACGTCACCCTGGTTCCGTCTGAGCAGACCGCCCGACATGCGCTTTGAGAAGTCGATAGAAATAGATGCTCCTCGGCAGCGCGTATGGGACGTGCTCACCGCCCTCGAGGCCTGGCCGCAGCGCATCGAGACTGTCGACATCGTCGAGCTCCTGACGCCGGCGCCGATCACCAAAGGGAGCCGCGTGCGGCTCAAGCAGCCGAAGCTACCCGAGGGCACCTGGGACATCACGGTCTGGGATGCGCCGTCGTACTTCGAGTGGACGCAGAAGACGAGCGGCATCACCAGCGTCGCCGGCCACCGCGTCGAAGCACTGGGCGAGGACCGGGCACGTCTCACGCTGACGCTCGACATGCGCGGCTTCCTCATCCCGGTCGCCCTGTTCTACAAAGGGCTGACCAACCGCTACATGAACCTCGAAGCCGAGGGCATGAAGCGGGCGGCCGAATCGAACTAAACACGGCCGCGCGCCGCGGCCACCCAGACGACGACCTCACCCACAGCCTGCGAGGGCGTGTGCGGGTTGCGTGGCGGAGTGCCGCCCCGACCGCAGCCGGGCAGTCCGGATTCCACGACCACTACTCGGCGATGCCGGCGATCCACTCCTCAACGTCGTCCAAGTCGAGCTCGAAACGCATGCCTGCGACAACCAAGTTTGGCGATTCGAGCACGATCTGGTAGCCGCCGAGGTTGTCGATTGATCCGCGATGCCACATGGACCGACGGAGCCGGTGACCGGATCGTCGCAACGCGCGTCGAGCGCGTGCCTCACGGGCAGCCGACGACCGATTGAGCCGATCCCCGCCGCAAGCGCCTACGCCTGCGAGGACAACCAGCAACGCAAGTCGCTTCATCCATGCCACCCGGAAAGCGTACGGCCCCGACTGGAGGAGCCAACCTGACGCCGAAGACGGATCGGCGTTGCGCCTCGAGTCCAGGCGGCGCTACCGCCTGTTCTCGTCGACGTCGATCTAGCCGCGAACGGCGTCCGAGTGCTCCCTGCGGAGCGTGCCAGCCAGGCTCTCCTTCGTGTCCGAGCCGTCCCAGCGAGCATCCGCAGGTGGGTCCTGCCAGCCCATCGCCTCGACCTTTTCCTTGGGCACGTTCACTTCGAAGGTCGACTGCGCTTCGTCGAGCATGGTCACGCGCGACAGTGGGATGCAGACGTCGGTTGGAAGGACCAGGCCCTTCCTGACGAGAACGTAGTTGCTGCCGATCTCGACGACATCGCCGAGCTTCTCGCCCCGCACGTCGAACGCAGTCCAACCAGTCCGGATCCTGTCAGCATCGATCGTCTGCACCACGGGAGTTGCTCCTCGCTTGGCTCAGGGCCGCAGCCGACCACCAACCGTGGACCGGCCGTCGGACCGTCAACCCCCGGGGATGAAACGAGCATCGGCGGCGGTAGGCAATGGCTGCCGCTACGGCGAGCTGCGGCCGCCTCTCGGACACGTTTCAATCGCTCAAGGAGGGCGGTGGGCCCGGTCGACCGCGCATGACCAAACCACGAGCCGCGTCTCTCGAGGCGATCGACGGACGCGGCCTTCCGTTCACCCGTTGATGCGAGGGACGACTGGGTTCATACTCCGTCCACCATTCGCCGCCGGGCATCGCGGTCGACCAAACGGGCCGCAGGAGGAAACCGATGCTCCGAAGAATCGGTACGACCGCGCTTGTCGTCGCGTTGATCCTGATCGTAGGTGCCACGGTCGCCTCGGCGGCACCCGCAACGCGCGGCAAGACCCTCACCGTCGTCGAGCGGGCGACCACCGACGCCGTCGTCGACCTCGGTGCGGCCGGCGACACCATCGGCGACATGCTCGCCTTCGGCAACGATGTCTACAACGCCGCGAACACCACGAAGGTAGGTCGCGACGAGGGCGTGTGCTTCCGTACAAATCCCGGGCTCGCGTGGGAGTGCACCTTCACGACGATCCTGGCTGGCGGGTCGATCACCGTGCAGGGCCCGTTTTACGACGACCTACACGACTCGCAGCTCTCGATCACCGGTGGGACAGGCGCCTACGCGAATGCCCGCGGGGAGATGACGCTCCACGCGCGTGACGAGTTGGCCAGCGAGTTCGATTTCGTTTACCACATCATCGGCTGAACGATCGGTCGTGGCCGACCCAGACGGTCGGCGCGCTGCGTGGGACGGGTGGCCTTCCCGGCCGCGGCGAACGATTCGGACGCGCGGAGCCCTTCGAAGGCGGTTGCGTAACGTCGTTCAGGGTTGGCGTCTGAACGGGGCGCTGCAGTAGAACGCGATCGTGAATCGCCGATGCATCGCCTTGTCCTCTGTGGTTCCCTGCTCGGTCGAGTCGACGCACCGAAGGGACAGCTCATTGCCCGATAGGGTCGCGTCGAACGTGTACGTGTCGACGTTGCCCGGTTCGCCGGGCGAAAGCACCAGCTGCTTCCCGGAGAGTGCAAACGATCCAAGCTCCCCGACCTGCATCGCCACGTCCGGGGTCTCCTCTGAGTGAGTGAAGGACGTGCCGGCGAACTCAAGCAGGAAAGAGTACCGGGTGGGCGAGCCGACTTCGTCGATCCAGCGATCCACATCGCCAACTTCGATGCCCGCCGCGAGCATCGAGGCCTTGATGTCGGCTATCGGGATCGGTCCGGTCGCCCAGCGTCCTTCGAGAGGACTGACGATCGTACCCGCGGACGGTGATGGGGGCTGGGCAGTCGATGGGGATCCCGGTGGGGTCACGACGACCGACGGCGTAACCGTTTGACCAGGGGATGAGGTCGCCGCGGCGGAACAGCCCACGAGCGCGATAGAAAGGGCGAGGAACCACGAGACCCTTGGCATCGGTACACCCGATCTATTCGCCAGCGGGACGAGGAGGCCCACCACAACCGACGATAACACTGACGACCGGCCAGACCGTCACTAAGTCCCGGTCGGGGGTATTGGGGTAGATGGGGCCGCGACGGCAAGTCCCCAGCCGCCCTCATTTTCAGGCGTATCGCTTCGTCACCCGCTCCGGCTCGTGCGCGGTCAGCGGCGACCTCAGGACAGACAGAGAGCCGACGGTCCCAGGGGGGCTAGGCCCGTCGGCTCGAATTCCCGCCCAGGGGCGAGGCTTCCTGATCGTCGGCGTACGACGCCAGCCCGCGCAATAGGTCAATTGACCTAGTCAACGAGTCGCTTGGCGAGTGAGGTCTTGGCGAGGCCCGCCGAAGACCTGTCAAGGTCGGGTAACCCCCCTCGGACGGGCCTCGTTGCGAGCCTATCGAGGAGCCCTCCAGACGGAAAGCAAATAGCCTGCTCGGTGGTGCGTGCGAGCAACACATGGTCAGGCTTCTGGGTACCGCTTCGTCACCCGCACCAGCTCGTCGCGGGCGACCATCAGGGAGAGAGATCGGCGAGGCGCGCTTCGCTTGGCCCCATATACACACAAGTCCGCTCAATTGCATGCGACGATGACGCCGTGCTGCGGTCCGTCACCCTCGGCGTCGCGATGTCCGTCCTGGCCGCGGCGTGCGCGCTGGTCGAGCCACCGGTGCCACCGGTGCCAGCCGGCACGATCCCGCTGCAGGTGCAGGTGCAGAACATGCGGCAAGAGCCAGCGGAGCTCACGGTGAGGACGCGCGACGGCGTCCTCGCGGGTGCCGTCCAGCCAGCGACCCTGCCGGGGAACTCGACGACCGACGTGACGTTCTACGCGCCACCCGGCGAATGGTCGATTAGAGTCAACGGTTCGTCGCTCGGCCCCCGCGGGAACGACTTGAGCGGCGTTATTCGCACCGGCTGCTCGCCGTTGATCGGGCTGGAGGCCGACGGAGGGTTTTCGTTCGGATGCCAGTAGGTAGTCGGCACCGGCCCAGGTGCCCGGGTTCGTCATCACGACGGTGTTCGAGCTGATGTCCACGGTGCTCAAGGTCATCGTCCTCGTCGACGACGCTCGCGCTTGAGGGGGTATTAGCCCGAATCGTCCACCAAGCGCTCGAGCTCCAGCGCTTGGCTGATGACGGCGTCAGAGTCGGAGGTGTCGATGCTGTCGAAGTCCATCGCCGAGCCCACGTCGTTGGCGGTGACCGCGACGTGGCTGATGAACTCCTGCCATTTGTCAGTGGCCGTACTGACCGGAGCCGGTGCCGCTTCCCACGGGAGCACGACTGGCGCGTCCGGGTCGGCGAGGAAGCCGTAGACGAAGCCGAAGGTGAATGCAGAGATCAAGACCACAACGGCTACGACGGCGATGACCTTGGCGACGCGGACCAGAAGCGAGTCCGATCCGCGTCCAGGCGGGGCGACCCAGTTTTGGGGGGCAGCCCAGCCCTCAACCGGACCGTCGCCTTTGCCGATCGGCGGCGTCGGTTCGTCCATGCCAGCCCCTCTCGGTCGCCATTGGCGCTCAGTTCGCGAGCCTGCCGGCCGTCATTCCCGCCTGAACCTGAGGAGGCCGGTCAGGAGCCGCCGGGAGACGATCGCAGCGGCACTTCTCGATGGCGTCAATGATCGTCCGCTGGACGAGCGGGTCCCATGGTGGTGCCCTTGTAACGGTCGGCCCCTAGGCGAGTGTACGCCCCCGCACGACGACCCTAACGGACACGCGGGCCGTCGGCTTCGCCAGTTCCGCGGTGGCAAAGACGTCCCGGGAAAGCCTCTCGACCTTCGCCGCGAGGTCGTTGAACTCGTCGCTGTCCCTGGCGACGCGATGCCGCTCGAGCTCGAGTCGCTTGAGCTGGTCGATCTGCTTCAGCAGCTTCCGGGATATTGCGTCGAGGCCATCGTCGCCCGCCCCCACGTACCGACGACGGCGTGAGCGCGACGCGAACACATCTGCAGTGTGAAAGCGGGGCGTTGGTCCGGCATGACGGTTCGTCATCCCGAAGGGGCGGCGATGACGTTATGGTGCGAGGTGAGGCCCTACCGCGAGGGGGGTCTGCGGGGGACCGGCCGCGGTGGGGTTTCGTCATGTCAAGACGGGCCCTGGCGAACCGCCCGCCACGGCGTCATCGCTGTCGAGACCCGGGCGCAGCCGGTTTGACGACACTCATGGAACCGACGGTTGTAGGATCGCCAGAGGAGTCGATCAGATGTTGTCGATGACCCTGGTCAAGCGCTACCCGGTCGCAGTCTTCTTCGGGGCGTCGGTTTCGATCGGCTGGATCGTGACGATCGCGGCGGCGCGTTTGCCGGGTGGGACTGCCGTCCTGCCGCTTGTCGCGATCCCCGTCAGCTACGTGCCCGCGGCAGCGGCCCTGGTGGTCCTGCGTGTCGCCGGAACCGAAGACGACAAGCGGGCCTTGCGACGACGACTGACGACCGTGCGGGTCGACAAGCGCTGGTACGCCGTCGCGCTGCTCGTGCCTCCCCTGGTCCATCTGAGCGGCGTGGCACTGGCGACTCTGGCCGGCGGGACCTTCGCCATCCAACCGGCGATGTTCGCCCTGCTCCCGCTCTTCCTGATCACCAGCCTCGGCGAGGAGATCGGCTGGCGCGGCTATGCGCAGCCGAAGCTCCAGGAGCGGATGACGCCGCTGGCGGCGGCCATCGTGGTCGGTCTCGGATGGGCCGCGTTCCATTGGGTGGCGCTGCTCGCCAATGCCGAAACGCCCCTTGCCTACGTCATCGTCAGCACGTTCCAGCTGATGGCGCTGAGCATCATCCTGGCGATCCTGTTCAACGAGGGGCGGCAGGCATTGATCCTGGTCGTCCTGGCCCATGCCATGTACGACACGGCGTCCGTCGGCGTCGCGCCATTTGCCTCGACCGGTGTCCCGCTCGTCGCGTTCGCCCTGTCGGCGGCGGTCACGTGGGTCGTCGCGATAGGCATGCTGGTCGTCCTGGGCCAGACGCAAACGCTGGCGCGCCCGCGACCCGTGGGCGGATGAGAGTCAGCCGCACGCGCCGCCGTCGGAGCGCGGTGGGTCCCTCTCGTCGTCTCTCGCGTCCTCGGTCAAACGTCGGTGGCTACCACAGCGAGCTTCTATGGCCACGTCCGGCCGGCCATGTTGCGGCGGTTCGCCGAGCGTATGGACGAGCTGCTCGGCAGGGCGGCGGGGACGTGACGGGGGTATCGCCCCAAACAGCAACGGCGCTGTCGGAGGGCCTCTTTCGTGCGTGGAATTGTGGTGAGCCCGCTCGGATTCGAACCGAGAACCTAGTGATTAAGAGTCACTTGCTCTGCCGTTGAGCTACGGGCCCACGCTCTCACGCTCGGGTCGAGCGTGATAACTGGTCGGACGCTTCACCGCACCGCTCGTACAGCCGCTGATTGGAAGTAGAAGCCAACCAATCAGAGGAGGTCCGCTCAAACGCGTCAGGCACCGACCAGCGGCGTGCATGGTACCGCAGGGTCGACAACGCGGCCAACGCGGCATCGTTGGCCGACAGCTCGATGCAGGCAACACCGAGCAGCCAACGATCCACGCCTGCGGCGATGCCCCGGCAAGGTTCGACGCCTGACTCGAGGCCCGTCTCGTCAGACCAATTGCAAGGGGCGGGCGGCCATTTCGAGACGCGCCCCGCCTGACTGGTTACGCGAGCACGCTCGCCGCGTATCGAATGTCCGAGGTCAGCGAATCAAGTCCAGGAGGTCGCAGAAGTCGACGTCCCCGACGAAGACCGGATGGGGCCCAGCCACGTCCGGGTCGGAGACATCACCGAGGAACACGTCGTTTTCCAGGTCCGCGTCACCCAGGGTGTCGACAAGGAAGGTGTACCGGATGCGGCCCGCGTCGAAGACGAGCACCTGTCCGTCCGGTCCGCGCACGACGACAGGCCGCCCCGTCTCGATGGCGGTGAACCGGTAGACCGTTCCCTCGACGGGCTCGATCTGCACATCCTTGTACAGGCCCTGGTGCTTGATCGTCGCCGTCTCGTCGTTCGCCACGTTCGTGAACGTCTCGACACCCGAGTAGTTGTCGAAGAAATATGGTGGGGTCGGACCCCCGGGCTTGCGGTCCATGAGCATGAACACGCCGGAGAACGCCCCCGTGTAGTCGATCGTGATCGGATCCCCGCACTCGGTGTCGGTGAACGTGTCCGACTCCTCGAACGAGTAATGCTCCCGCTCTAGCGGCGCCGCCGCGACGGAGCTGACCAGAACAAGCGCGGCGATGGCCGCCGTGAGGGCGGACGCGACCGTGCGAATCCTTCGCGAATGCTTCATGACGGATCCCTCTACATCAACCCATTCGCGGCTGGGCGGGCCGGTCATCGGGCTGCCGGAGACTATGCGCCTGGCCCGTTGGCCCTTGTCTCGCGGCCGCCTTGTGCGCGAGCGGTTGATGCCTGCGCCCTCACAGAATTGGGACGCAAGTCGGGACAGGACTCCCATGACGGCGGGACACGCCGGAGGGCAGGATCCGAATGTGCCGCCTCAAAGGGCGGTCAAGAACGGGGGGCCCAGATCCGGGCCAACGCTCCCGTTGATGATGCGACTGCCGGGGACAGGAGGGGAGGAACCGCTGATGTGGCGATGGATCGAGGTGAACGCCACAGTTGACCATTCGGTCGAGCGGGTCTTCGCGTACCTTGTGAACCCGCTGCGCTGGCACGAGTTCGCGCCGGCCTGCGTCTTTCGACGACAGATCGGCGACCTGCCGCCGGAGGTGGGGTCGCAGTGGATGGCGACCGATCAGATCGGGCCATTCCGTTTTCACTTTGTCGACGAGCTTGCAGAGCTCGAGCCGAACCGACGCGTCGTCTGGCTGTCGTCGGCGCCCTGGAACGCCCGGGTCGAGTACCTGTGCACCGCTGATGGCGAGCGCACGCGGATCCGCGCGAGGTACGAGGGGGACGTCGTTGGGTTCCTCCAGATCCTCGTCGGATGGCTCCCCGCGCGAGCGTTCGGGTGGATTCTCGCGCGTGACTTCCATCGAATGAACCGGGCGCTCACGAGCGAGATACAAGCCGCGGAGCGCTGGCGCAGCCGATATCCAGCCGGAGTGCCTGAGCCCGACGGTTCCGGCGTGTTCGCCGCCGTCGACCCCGGGCGACCTGCGCCGGCGGAGTGAGCGCGATGTACACGGCGCTGCTCTTCGTTCATATCGTGTGCGCCGTCATCTGGGTCGGCGGCGCGTTCACGATCCAGCTGCTCGCCGTGCTCGTGAGTCGCTCAGGCGATCCGGCAGAGCTTGCGCGGCTCATGCGCTACTTCGAACTGATTGGGTCGCGCGTCTTCGTGCCCGTCGCTACGCTCTTGTTCATTGCCGGTGCCGCGATGACGCTCCGGGCATGGAGCTTCGGCCAGACCTGGATTGTGCTGGCGATCGCGCTGTGGGTCCTGTCCGCTGTCGCGGGCGCGATCTATCTCGGACCCCGTGCCAAGCGCGTCGGCCACCTCTTCGACGCCGAAGGACCGACGTCCGAAGCGGGTCGCGCGCTAATGAACCGACTCTTCCTCGTCTCCCGGTTGGAACTGATCAGTTTTGCGATCGTGATCGCGCTGATGGTCTTCAAGCCTGGGTCGTGAACCAGCCGGCCGCTGAGACGGCGGCAGCGACCGCTCAGCTCACCGAGATGCGAATGCGACCTGCCTCCCCTTGTGGATCCTCACTGAACGGGTCGCGGAACCCGCCGATCTGGACGTAGTACGTGACGCCTTCTTCGGTATCGATCGTCAGGGCGGCCTGGTATGTCGAGCCCAGGGGCTCGAAGAACACGTCGTCGATGCAGGCGATCTCCTCGAAGCCTCCGCCGGTCGGCGCGTAGACCCCGATGAGGGTGTCGATGTTGCTGCCGGCTGTGTCGATGGTGACCGGTCCTCCCGTGCCTTCGATCGTGTACCAGAGCGTGCGGCCGAAGTCGTCGAAGGGCCCCTCGGGGCAGGTGAGGATCGGGAGCTCTGGCTCGGTCTCGCGCCGGTGTTCATCGCGTTGAACCGCGACCCGAGCTGCAGCGGGATGGCCCCCTCCGGCCCGTCGTTCACGGGTACCGGCCCGCGCTTGTTGCCGGCCGCGGCCGAGGTTGTGGAGTGCACATCGAAGCTCAACGCATCGCAGTGCTCGTCGTCAATGACGAACGAATCGCCAGTCGAAAACGCGAGCGTACCGGTCGGCTCGAGGGCCTGCTCCTTGATCCTCGTCTGAAATCTCGCGCCAAGCTGCGTCGAACTCACCGGCGATCCAAGCGGCGTGAAGGTCGCGCTCGCCGACGCCGTATGCGCGTCGCCTGTTGCGACGTCAGCCAGGTCGAATGTTGCCTCCGCCCCGGCGAGGTCGATCGAACCAGACGACTCGGTCGTGAAGAGTTCGAGGCCAGGCATCGAGAGCGACGCGTCCGCGAAGGAGCCGAACGTGTCGGCCTGAATCGCGAAGGATGCGAATCCCGTCTCGGTTTCCCAGAAGCAGCCAAGGAACACACCGGAGTTGTCCGAAACGAACGCTCGGGGATTGGTCTGGAACACCGAAACCTCTCCGGCGCTTCCGAAACAGTTCACATCGAAGATCTCGAAGCCGTGGGAGCGTGAGCGTCCCGCTGCCCTCGAGGAACTCTTCGAACCCGGTCGTTTTCGTTGAAGTTGGTCTTCCCGGTATCTGGACCGATGACGTTTACGTCGCCCGTCCGGGCGGCCGACGCGACAAGCTCGGCGTCGCCGACCTCGTTGCCGTCCGTGTCAAGCAGCGGGATGGTGGCCTGCACCTCGACGGTCGTGCCATCATCCGTGGCGGCGACGACCTCGGTGGAGCCACTGAGCGTCGGTTCCTCTTCGAAGGGCAACGCGGGATCGAGCCACACGAAGGCTTCTGCGAAGTCGCCGGTCCCCGGTGGTAAACTCGAGGGCCGTCGCGAACCCCCCGTCGAACTCCACGTCACAACCAACTGACGCGAACCGATCGGTGAACTTCGTGACGGGATCCGCACTGACCGCCGACGGGAGCAACGCAAGCAGAATCGCCGCGCTCACCACGGCCGCGCGCAGACGCTTCACGGGACCCTCCCTCGGGCAGAGCCACTGGCATCACCCAAACTGATACGGACCCCCCGTGACCGCACCTCTGGCTCGCGATCCTCGCACGGCGCCGGGGTCCTTCAACTCGGCCCACGTGCATATCAATTTTCGGCGCGTCTTGCTCCTGTTCGGAGGCGTTTCATATCGGGCGGGAGGATTGGGATGACGACAGGCGTTCGCCGCATTCGACCTGACGAGCGGACCGAGGGTCCGGCCACGGCCGGCATGATCCGGGAGGAAGCCGTCGCCACCGAGGCGATGTGGGCGGGTTTCGTTCGCACGGGCCCGGGCATGGTGTCGGGCTGGCATCACCACGGCACCTTCGAGTCGGTGATCTTCGTGACCTCGGGCGCCCTGATCATGGAGTTCGGGCCGGATGGCGCCGAGACGCTCGAGGCCCAGCCCGGCGACTTCCTCTACGTCGCTCCGGGTGCCGTCCATCGCGAGAGCAACCCGACCGCCGAAGAGTCGCACATCGTCGTCGTGCGCGTCGGGTCGGGCGTGGCGGTGATCAACGTCGACGGGCCCGAGGCAGGGATGGGCTGAACCGTCCGTCGTCCGGATGGTCGTTTTCAGGACGAGTGTCGTCCCCCACGCCCGGGGGCGAACTTGCGCATCGTTATGACCTCGACCGGCTCGCCGGCCGATCTGCACGCGCTCGCGCGCGCCATCCACCGTCACCGTGAACTGCACCTTCGGCCCCCGGACGGACACACCCCACACGTGGACGCGTGCTTCTGGCCGCGGCAACGGAACGAGCAGCGTGACGTAGCGGACGTTCCGCCCGGTGAGGACCGCTTCGATGGTGGGGGCCCGCTTGCGTTTATTGAGCGTGGTCGAATACCAACCCTGGAGCGGAGCACGGCGACCCACGATCACAGTCACCTGATCTGGCACTCGAAGCTGGACGATCACAAGATTCCCATCCACGTAGCGCGTTCGCACCGTCTCTCCATCCAGCCTTGGATTGGCGCCCCGGCAGCAGATGCCAGAGTTGCCGGTAGGTCCGGACGGCTTTCGACGTCGGCATGATCGTCGACGAGCAACCAGCCGAGACCATGCGAGAAGACGATGCGCCGGCGCAGGTCGACGCCCGCGTAGCCCGGGTCGAGGATCGTGATGTCGTCGTGCGTCCTGGTGGTCCTCTCGCTGGCAAGCGTCGCTGATGCCGACCCCGCGTAGGACGTGTCATCGACCGTGACAACGTTGTGCGCGTCCCGACTCAGCGCAAACGCACGCCACCGATTGCTGTTCATCGTGAAGAGGCCCGGATCGTCAACGTAGTTGCGCCTCCGCCCATAGCCGTAAAGCGTGACGGCACCGTGATCCAGGTGACCATGGAATGCACGCCCCGGCCCGAACTGCGCCGACCACACGACCTCATCCTCGAACAGACGCGCGGTCCCCACCCCGTCCGGCCGAATGCGAACCCGGCGTCGAACGTCACGAACCGAGCCGGGGGCATCGGTCCCTTGCGACCTTCGGTGGCCGCGTACTCGGCAGTCGTTCCACGGACTGCGCGGGCCGGGGCATGGCTGGTGTCGCCGAGCGACGCGTAGGAGCCGTCGGGCAGCGTGGCGTGGGTCAGCAATCGGGTCATCTTCTCCAGCCGCCGGAACGCCCTCGGGACCGCCATGCCGACATCCTCGGCGAAGCCGGTCGCCGCGGCGCGATACGCCTCCATGTTGTAGAGCTGGTAGTAGATCGACTGCTCGTTGGTGACACCCTGCGCGTCGACGCTCTCGGCGAGCAGCGTGGCGATCCGATCCGCGGCAAGTCGCTGCCAGTCCCGGCGACCGAGGATGCAACCGGCCGCCAGCAGCCCACGGCTCTGGTTCAGCGCGTGGTTCCCGTGCCGCACATAGGTTCCGGGTCGGCGAGCGTCGCTGCGTGCGTCCGCAGGGCATCGCGGACCCACCTCGCCTTTGGTGCAACCTCCGCGGCGCACGCGAGGACGAAGGTCCGGATCGCCGTCGAGTGATCGTTCCAGGAGAAGTCCGACCGCCCCCCGCCAGGCGGGTTGTCGCGCACCCAGTCGCGATGAGCTGAGGCCGCGCACGCGGTAGGCTTGACGTCGCCGGTGATCCGCCACGCCTCGAACAGGTCCCAGACGAAGCGGAGGCTGTGATACTGGAACTCCCAGTTGCGATCGTTGAACGGGTCCTCGGCCCACGTGGGGTTTCGGGGCAGGCGGGCGGCCCGATGGCGGGAAAGGACGAGCGTGCCGGCCATGAGCTCGTCGGCGCGTGCAAGGGCATCCGGATCTGCCGACAGTCGGGACCGAAGTCGGCGGCCACCGGCTGCGTCGCCGATGCGGCTGCAGCGGCGGGCGCGACGATGCCGGCCAAGGTGCCAATGCCAAGCAGCACTGACAACGCGACCGTGGCGGCGACCCGAACGCGACGGAGGCGGGCCGTATATTGCGCCACCCGGAGACCCTTCGATCCCCCCATGAACGCGAACTCAGGTGATTTTACGCCTCGCCGTCGCCCGCCCTTCGCTGGCTGGCTCGCGGTCAGCTGCGCTTGCGCGCCTTCCAGACCTCTTCGCCCGGCCACTGCCGCGCCCATTCGAGCGTCACGTACGGATCGTCGCGTGGTCGCGCCCTCGGCGCGGCCGCAGCTCGATGAGGTCCTCGACCTCGAAGCCGTCGCCCGCAGCAGGCGGATCCAGTCGCCGTAGCCGAGGTGGAACTCGACCAGTCGTCGTCCGGCCACTCGAACCGGTGCATGCCCGAAGTACGGCCGCACCAAGTCGGTCGGTCGCCGGTTCCTCTGCGTCGGGCCCGCACAGGATCAGGATCGTTCCGTTGACGAGGAACGTGAGCCGCCCGCCGGGGCGCAGCAGACGCGCCGCCTCGGGAACCCAACGATACGGGTCGGCCCAGATGCTCGCGCCGTACTCGGAGATCGCGAGGTCGAAGCTCGCGTCCGGCAGCGGGACCGTCTCGGCGTTGCCGTGGATCAGCGGGAACTCGATCCCGTGCTCCGCCTGCAGGCGACGGGCCGTGGCGAGTTGCGCCTCGGAGTTGTCGATGCCGACCGGACGCGCGCCGCGCCGCGCGAGCCACGCCGACACGTAGCCGGTCCCACAGCCGAGCTCGATCGTGTCGAGGCCGTCCACGTCGTCCGGAAGGATGCGCAGGCTGGACTCCGGGATGTCCCAGACACCCCATTTCTCCTCGCCCGGCCCGAGCTTCCAGCTGCGCTCGCCGTTCGCGACGTAGTCGACGGCCCAGTGATCCCATTCCACCCGGTTGCGCCGGACGTGGTCCGGCAAGTCCTCGTGCCGATGGCTCGCAGGAGCGTCGCCTCGGCCCTCGGAGAGAACGTGCCTGCTCACTGGTTGTCGATTTGTGCTCTTTGCAGGTGGCCGCTGAAGTCGACGTAGATCGCCTTCCACTCGGTATAGGTGTCCAGCGCAACGTGGCCCGCCTCGCGATGGCCGTTGCCGGTCTCCTTCCAGCCACCGAACGGCAGATGCGTCTCGGCGCCCGTCGTGCCTGCGTTGACGTAGACGATCCCGGTCTCGAAGTCGCGCATTGCGCGGAATGCCGTGTTGACGTCCCGGGTGTAGATCGACGACGACAGCCCGTAGCGGGTCTGGTTGAGGGCCGTCATGGCCTCCTGGTAGTCGGCGACCGGGATGATCGAGAGGACCGGTCCGAAGATCTCCTCCTGCCCGATCCGGTCCATCGGCCGGACGCCGCTGAAGATCGTCGGCTCGAAGAAGTGGCCGTGCTCGAGTCCGTCCCCCGTCGCCCGCCCGCCGCCGGTGACAAGCTCGCCCTCTCCACGGCCGACGTCGATGTAACCCTCGACCTTGTCGACCGCGCCCGCGTTGATGAGCGGCCCGACGTCGGTCGTCTCGTCGAGCCCTGAGCCGAGTCGCATGCCGCGCGCGCGCCCCTCGAGGCGCTCGAGCAACGGGTTCACGACGCTCCGCTCGACGATCACCCGCGAGCACGCGGTGCAGCGCTGGCCCGTCGTCCCGAAGGCGGACCAGAGAATACCGTCGGCGGCCAGGTCGAGGTCCGCATCGGCGAGCACCACGACCCCGTTCTTGCCGCCGAGCTCGAGGCTGAGTCGCTTGAGGCGGCGTCCCGCCTTTTCCGCAAGCACCTTCCCGGTCGCGGAGCTCCCCGTGAACGAGATCACGGCAACGTCCGGGCTTTCGACGATCGCATCGCCGACCTCTGCGCCGCTCCCCGTTACGAGATTGACGACGCCGGGCGGGAAGCCGGCCTCGGCCATCAGCTCGACGACGAGCGTCGCGCAGTGCGGGGTGTCGCTGGACGGCTTGAAGACGACGGTGTTGCCGGTCACGAGGGCCGGCATCGTCTTCCAGCACGGGATGGCGATCGGGAAGTTCCAGGGGGTGATGATCCCGGCGATGCCCAGGGGCTGGCGGATCGACATCGCCCACTTGTCGGGCAGCTCCGACGGGACCGTCTCGCCGAACATCCGGCGGCCCTCGCCCGCCATCAGGAACGCGATGTCGATCCCCTCCTGGACGTCGCCACGCGCCTCGGCGAGGATCTTGCCCATCTCGCGGGTCATCGCTCGCGACAGGCGTTCCTTGTGCTCCGCCATCGAGGGCGCCAAACCGGTACAGGATCTCGCCGCGCTTGGGTGCCGGTGTCCTGTGCCACATCGGCAGGGCGGCTTCGGCCGCCTTGATCGCCATGGCGACGTCGGCGGCAGTGCCCTGCTGGAAGCGCCCGATGACATCTCGGGTGTCGGCGGGGTTGCGGCTCTCGAAGGTCGCGCCGCTCGTGGACGCAGACCACTGCCCGGCGATGAAGTGGTTGAACGTGGCGACGGCTGCGGGTGTTTCGATCGTGTCAGTCATGGTCGCGCGAGCGTACTGCCAACCAGGGCGTGGTTCCACCCCGATCTCGCCGCTCGGTCAGGACGGAGACCGAGCGCCGGCCGGCGCCTCGGCGGCGCCGTCCGGTGGGACGTCGACGTCGCCCTCGATCGTGACCTCCGGCATCCACTGCAGGAACCGCGGCAGCCACCAGTTCCACTCCCCGAGCAACCGCATCGTGGCCGGCAGGAGCACGCTCCGGACGATCGTCGCGTCGAGGAGCACGGCCACGGCCAGCCCGAACCCGAGCTGCTTGATGATGACCAGCTCGAGCGTCACGAACACCGCGAAGACCGCGACCATGATCGCGGCCGCGCTGGTGATCGTTCCCGAGGTGATCGCGATGCCGCGGGCGACCGCCTCGTTCGACGACATGCCGTGATCGCGGGCCTCCTTGATCCGCGTGAGGATGAACACGTGGTAGTCCATCGAGAGCCCGAACAGGATCGTGAAGATGAAGACCGGCACGAACGACTCGATCGGCCCGGCCTTGAAGCCGAGCAGTTCGTCCCCGCGACCGTCCTGGAAGACGAGGACCAGCAGGCCGAATGCGGCCGCGGTCGACAGCAGGTTCAGGAGGATCGCCTTGATCGGAATGACGATCGAGCGGAAGGCGACGAGCAGCAGCAGGAACGACAGGCCGAGGACGAAGGCGAATGACCTGCGGCATCCCGTTCGAATAGAACTCGACGACGTCGAACGTGAACGCCGCCTCGCCCGTGACCAGCGCCTCGACGCCGTCGAGGCCGCCGAAGACCTCGGGCACGACGGCTCGACGCATCTCGCGGACGATCTCGCGGTTCCGCTCGTCGTTCTGGCCGCCGGCCATCACGTACGACACGAGCGCGACGCTGCCGTCGGCCGATGGGACGGTCTCGATCGGCTCGTTCAGGCCGTCGATCGCTAGGCCCGCTCGTTCAGTCGTTCGATGGCGGCCTGCGTGGCGGGCTCGTCCGCCTTCGTCACGACGACCTGGAGCGTGAGCGTCGAGCCCTCCGGCCACTTCTCGTTGAGCAGGTTGATGCCCTGCACGCTGTCGATCGAGTCGGGGAACGAGGCGAAGTCGCACTGGCCGATGTGGAGCCGCAGGGCGGGCGACGGCCATGAGGAGCAGGATCGCCGCCCGCGGCGACGAACGCGATGACCGGGTGGCGCATGACCCGGCGCACCACGGCCGCCCAGACGCCGCTCCCCTCCGGCCGGTTGCGCCCGAGGAACGGCACCCGGAACCGATTGACGTTGTCGCCGAGGATCGCCAGCGTCGCCGGGAGGAACGTCAAGCGAGCCGATGACCGCGATGAGGACGACCGAGATCGTGCCGACGGCCATCGACCGGAAGAGCACGTCGTCGAGCAGGAACAGGCCGCCGACGGAGAACATCACGGCCAGCCCGGAGAAGAACACGGCTCGCCCGGCCGTCGCCGACGCGACCCGGATCGCGTCGTACGGCAGGCGTCCGTGGCGCCGCTCCGTCCGGTAGCGCGTGATCATGAACAGCGAGTAGTCGACGGCGACCGCGAGACCGATCAGGACGATGAGCTGGCCGGCGTACGGGCTCACCGGAGCGACGGTCTGGCTGTACAGACCGAGGATCCCGAATGCGGCGAGGAGCGCGGTGATCGCCAGGACGAGCGGCACGACGGCGGCGACGACCGCGCCGAAGGCGACGAGCAGGATGAGGAACGTCAGCGGGATCGTCAGCCGCAGCGACGCGTCGAGCCCGCCGTTGACGAGCTCCTCGATGTCCTCGTTGGCGAGCGTCCCGTCGAGCGAGTGGATCCGCAGGTCCGGGTACGCGGCCCGTAGCTCGTCCATGAACGACCGCAGCGCCGCGAGCCTGGCATCGAGTGCTTCGCCCTCGCCGGGGACGTCGGGGGCGATGCGGACCGTCGAGCGATCGGCCGACATCAGGCCCGCCTCGGGTGGCGCGAGACGGGGATCGACGATGTTAGCGAACAGCGGCTCGCTGGAACCGTCGACTTCGGCTGTCGCCGCCGTAACGCGGGCCAGGACATCGTCCAGAGCTGCGTCGGCGAGCGGGCCGTCTGTGGCGCCGACGACGATGAGCGTCCGGTGGACCGGATCCTCGCTTGGCGTGCCGGCCGTGTTGAACACGTCGTATGCGCGTGCCGACTCGTACGTCGTCTGGTTCTCGCCGTCGTTGTCGACGGCGTCGGCGGTTAGCGTTCCGCCGGCGGCGAGGCTGGCCACGAACAGACCAATCGTCAGAAGGAACCACAGACCGAAGACCGGCCAGCGGTGGCGCGCGCTCCATGCGGCAACCCGAACGGTCCACGGCTGGCGCATCGGCTCTTACCCCGTTCCCCCGCGGGCGCTCAGACCCGCTCGAACGCCATCGCGACCGAACCGCCACCGCCGAGGCAGAGTGTCGCGAGCCCGTATCGGCCCTCGCGTCGGCGCAGCTCGTGGAGGAGCGTCGCCACGACTCTGGCGCCCGACGCGCCGATCGGATGGCCGAGGGCGATCGCCCCGCCGTTGACGTTGACCTTGTCCCAATCGAATCCGAGCTCGCGGCCGTCGGCCAGCGTCTGCGCCGCGAACGCCTCGTTGATCTCGACCAGGTCGAAGGCCTCGATCGGCAGCTCGATTCGGTCGAGCAGGCGGCGCACGCCCTCCACCGGGGCGAGGAACAGCCACTTCGGGGCGACCTCCGCCTGGGCATACCCGACGATCCGCGCGAGCGGCGTCAGGCCGTGCCGCTCGACGGCACGCTCGGAGGCGACGACGGTCGCGGCCGCGCCGTCCGTGATACCAGGGGCGTTCCCGGCGGTCACGGTGCCCACGTCCGCCGTTCCGCGGTCCTCGCCGACGGGCAGGTCGAACACAGGCTTGAGGGCGGCCAGCGCGCCGATGGAGGTCTCCCGTCGCGGACCTTCGTCGACGCTGACCACCGTCTCCCCGCCCTTCGCGCGGATCGTGACCGGCGCGGTCTCCGCCTCGAAGCGGCCGGCGTCGATGGCCGCGATCGCCTTCTGGTGGCTGGCCAGCGCGAATGCGTCCTGGTCCTCGCGGCTGACTGCGTTCGAGATCGCCACGCGCTCGGCGTGGGTGCCCATGTGGCAGTCCTCGATCGAACACCACAGCCCGTCGTGCACCGTCGCGTCGACGAGCTCGGCGTTCCCGAGACGGTAGCCGAAGCGCGCCTTCGGCAGCAGGTACGGCGCCTGGTTCATCGACTCCATCCCGCCGGCGACCGCCACCTCGGCGTCGCCCGCACGGATCTCGGCCGCGGCCAGCATGATCGCCTTCAGCCCCGAGCCGCAGACGCGGTTGATCGTCGTCGCGCTGGTGCTATCGGGAAGGCCCGCGCGAAGCGCCGCCTGGCGGGCCGGCGCCTGGCCGGCTCCGGCCTGCAGCACCTGGCCCATGAGGACCTCGTCAATCGGGACGTCCGCTGGGAGTCCCGACCGCTCGACCGCCGCGCGGATCGCGACCGCCGCCGAGCTCGACGGCCGGGATCCCGGCCAACGCCCCGCCGAACTTGCCGATCGGCGTCCGGGCGGCGCTGACGAGATAGACATTGCCGTTCGAATTCACGGCTTCCAGCCTACACCTGCGGGTCGTTGCGCCGGCCGATGACGATCCGGCCGTAGCTACTTGTCCGAGACGCCATCCTGAGCGGGTGCCGACACGCCTTGCTGCCCGCCTCCGACCGCCCCTCGACGCCCTTCGTCAGGTTGCGGCCAACCCCGGCCTCTTCCGGCTCGAGCTTGGGTCGCTGGCGTTTACTGCCGCCGACTTGATGTACGTTGTCGGACTGGCGGTCCTTGCGTACGAGGCCGGGGGCACCGCGGCTGTCGCGCTCGTGGCGATCATCCGGTCATTGCCATCGGTCTTCCTCGTCCCGTTGCTGCTCGACGCGACTGACGCGATTCCTCGCGACCGGTTGCTGCGGCTCGTCGTCGCGACCCGGGTGGCGTGCCTGGTCGTCGCGACGGCGCTCGTCATCGGCAATGCGTTCCTGTTCGCGATCTACCTCCTCGCGGGGATCGACGCCGTCGCTGGCGGCCTCTTCCGACCGCTCCGCGCCACGATCACGCCGGCCCTGGCGCGGTCGGCCGAGGAGCTGGTTGCGGCGAACGCGGTGACCACGACCGGCGACGCCCTCGGAGCCATGCTCGGACCGGGCGGCGCGGCGCTGGTCCTGGTGGCCGGCGATGTTCCGGCGACGTTCGTTGCGGGGACGATCGTGATGATCGTGGCACTTGGCGTCGTGTTCCCGATCAAGGCCGCGCCCGACATCGCCCCTCGAACGCCACTCCGAACGGAGGAAGCGGAGCGGGAGCCGCGTGGGAGTTCGGTGTCGCAGTCGGTGCGGGCGCTGCTGGCGATGCCCTACGCGCGACTGATCGTGCTGCTGTTCGCGGGCCAGCGCTTCGTCCGCGGGGTCCTCAACGTCGCCCTCGTCGCGGCCGCGTTCGACCTGCTGCAGATCGGAGACTCGGGGGTTGGCGTGCTGACGTCGGCGATCGGGCTAGGCGGGCTCGTCGGCGGGGCCGTGGCACTCGGCCTCGTCGGTCGCTCTCGGCTCGCACCGGCCTTCGCGGCGGGGTTGATCGCCTGGGGTGGCGGAATCGTGGCCTCCGGCGTCGTGCCGAACCTCGCATTCGTCGTCGTCGCGCTCGCCGTCGCGGGGGTCGGCAAGACGGCCCTCGACACGGCCGGCTTCACGCTCCTCCAACGGACCGTGCCGAACGATCGACGGAGCTCCGTCTTCGGCCTGCTCGAGGCGGTCATTGCCGCGGCGCTCGCGGCTGGTCCGGTCGTCGCAGCAGTGCTCGTCGACGCCGTCGGCGCGGGCTGGACTCTGGTCGTCGCCGGCGCACTGCCGCTCGCCCTCGTGGTCGTCTCGTGGCCGGTCTTCCGGTCGGCGGATGAGGCGGCCGTGATCCCGCAGCCTGCGCTACGACTGTTGACCGGCGTCGCAATGTTCCGCCCTCTCCAACTGACGACGCTCGAGACGCTGGCGGGGCAGATGATCCTGCGCGACGCGCCGGCGGGCGCCGACGTCATCCGTCAGGGCGAGCAGGGCGACAGGTTCTACATCGTCGACACGGGACGGCTGGCAACCCTCATTGACGGGATGGCGGTCAACGAGCTCGGCCCGGGCGATTCGTTCGGCGAGATCGCACTCCTCCACTCCACCGCGCGCACCGCGACGGTCACGGCGCTCGAGGACAGCCGCCTCGTCGAGCTCGCGTCTGAGCCGTTCCTGGCGGCGGTCGCGAGCAGCGGCGACAGCGCCGCCGCCGCCGCCGTCGTGGTCACGGCCAGGCTGGCGAGCGCCTAGTCGAGAGCGGTGGGCGTCAGCTGCCGGCTGTAGCTCGCTTGAACACCTCGTCCGCGACGATCAGGCGGTGGATCTGGTTCGTGCCTTCGTAAATCTGGGCGCCCTTCGCGTCGCGCATCAGCCGCTCGATCCCGGTCTCCCGCGAATAGCCGCCCGCGCCGAACAGCTGGACCGCTTCGGTCGCCACGCGCATCGCGGTGTCCGAAGCGGTCCACTTCGCGAGCGACGACGCCTCAGCGATCGGCTCGCCGCGGTCCTTGGCCGCCGCCGCTTGCCGGGTCAACGCCCGTGCCGCCTCCACGTTCCGTGCCATATCGGCGACCATGAACCGCAGTCCCTGCTGATCGGCAAGCGGGGCCCCGAACGCCGTTCGCTCGCCGAGATGCCGGGCGGCCTGTTCCAGCGCAGACCGGGCGATCCCGACGCATGCCGCCGCGATCGAGATCCGGCCCTCGGCCAGCGACGACAGCGCGATCCGGTAGCCGTCGCCTTCGTCGCCGAGGCGATTCGCGACCGGGACGACCGTGTCCTCGAACACCAGCTCCGCCGCCGGACAGGCGCGAATGCCCATCTTTTTCTCGTGGGCGCCGAAGCGGAACCCGGGCATGCCCTTCTCGAGGAGAAACGCCGTGATCCCGGCGGGGCCCGCGGCTGGGTCGAGAGTCGCGAACACGAGATAGCGGTCCGCCTCGGGAGCGTTCGAGATCCAGATCTTCGTCCCGGTCAGGTGGTAGGAATCGCCGTTCCGCGTGGCACGGGCCCGGATCGCCGACGCGTCCGAACCCGCGTGCGGCTCGGTAAGCGCGAACGCCCCGAGTGCCTCCCCCGAGAGCATCGGCGGCAGCCACGTTGCGACCTGTTCCTGCGAGCCCCACGCGACGACTGGAAGCTGCGACAGGATGTGGACCGACAGCGTGACCGCAGTCGCCATGTCGGCGGCCCCGAGCTCCTCCATCACGAGGCTCCAGCCGAGATACGAGAAGCCGGCTCCACCGGCGGACTCGGGGATGGGGGCCGAGGTCAACCCGAGCTCACCCATCCGCCGGAAGATCGCCCGGTCGAAGCGCTCGGCCTCGTCGCGCTCGATCGCGCTCGGGGCGACCTCACGCCGGGCGAATTCGCGCGCCGTCTGCTGGAGGAGTCGTTCCTCCTCGGTGAGGGGCCAGGTCAGCGGTCGTCCTCCGGTCGTGGGGTTGGCCCCGGGATGGGCGCGGGTAGGATACCGCCGTGGACGACGCCCCCGACGGTCCTGCCCGGGTCGGGCCGCTCGCCGACGAGACGATCCGGGCGCAGAAGCTCGACGCCGTGGCCCGGCTGGTGCCGGGCATCACGCACGAGCTGAACAACCCGCTCGCGGCGATCGTCGGGTTCGCCGAGCTGCTCCGGACCGACCCGCGGCTGCCCGACGATATGCGCAGGCAGGCGCAGTTGCTCGCCGGGGAGACGGCACGGACGCGCCAGCTCATCCACGCGCTCCTCGACTTCCTCCGGGCCCGGCCGCCCGAACGGCAGCCGACCTCGGTCCGGGCCCTCGTCGACGCGGCTCTCGCCCTCCATGGCTACCGACTGGCGTCGAACCAGCTCAACGTGCGACTCGAGATCCCCGATGACCTTCCTCCGGTGGAGATCGATCGTGCACAGATCCAGCTGGTCCTGGTCAATCTCCTGCAGGAAGCGCTCGATGTGCTTGCGCCTGGTTCTCCGACGGGGCCGCTCCGAATCGCCGCCGTGCCGTCGGGCGGAGTGGTCCGGATCGCGATCGGCCATGACGGACCTGATGGGACATCCGGGCCGGACAGCGAGCTCGCGTGGCGGGTCTCGACCGCGATCGTGGCAGACCACGGCGGGGCCCTGGCTCGCACGTCGGACGGTGTGTCGGTCACCCTGCCGCTCGCCGTCCCTGTCGCGGCGTCTCGCGATGCTGCATCCGAGCTGCCGCCTACAGCCTCAGGCGGCTGCCCTGCGTGTCCTCGTGCTGGACGACGAACGCTCGATCGGGATGCTCCTCGAGCGATGGCTGCGACTGTCCGGCTACGAGCCAACGGTGGCGAGCAGTGGCGATGAGGCCGTCCGGCTCGTGCGCGAGATCCGCTTCGATGCCGTCCTCTGCGACCACCGCATGGCCGGCATGAGCGGCACCGAAGTCTTCGACGCGATCGTCGCCGAGCGTCCGGAGCTCGCGACTCGTTTCGTGTTCATGAGCGGCGATGCGTTCAACCCGGAGCTGCGCGATTTCGTCGAACAGCGGGGCATCGGCCTGCTCGCGAAACCGTTCGACCGCGACACGGTCCGCCAGACCCTCGAGTCGATCCTCGGAGCGAGCGCCCCCGAGCGAGGCTGATCACCCTACTTCGGGTAGGTGTGGAACCCGCGCCCGGTCTTCTGGCCGAGGTGGCCGGCGGCAACGAGTTCCTCGAGCACCTTCGGTGGCCGGAAGTGCTCCTGGCCGAACCCCTCGTGGAGCACGCGCATCACCTCGAGGCACACGTCGAGCCCGATGAAGTCGGCCAGCTCGAGCGGGCCCATCGGGTGGTGGAGGCCTACCCGGGCACCGGTGTCGATGTCCTCCGCCGTGCCGAGGCCTTCCTCGTAGGCGCGCATCGACTCGGCGAGGAACGGCATCAGGATGCGGTTGACGATGAACCCGGGCCGGTCGGCGGACACGATGACCTGCTTGCTGAGCTCGGCCGCCAGGGCGCGGATCGCTTCCTCGGTCCGGTCGGTCGTCGCCGTGCCGCGAATGAGCTCGATCAGCGGCATGACCGGGACCGGGCTGAAGAAGTGCATGCCGACAAACTGTTTGCGGCGCTCCGGCGACACCGCGTCGGCCAGGCGATCGATCGCGATCGAGCTCGTGTTGGAGGCGAAGATCGACGCCGGCAGCGCCAGCCCGTCCAACTCGCGCCATAGCGCGGTCTTGACGGCTACGTCCTCGAAGACAGCCTCGAGGACGAGGTCCGCCTCAGCAACCCGTCCCCGTTCGTCGGTTGCGACGATGCGCTGGATAGTCGCATCGCGCTCGTCGTCCATCAGCTTCCCTTTGGCCACCGCCCGCTCGAGGTTGCCGGCGATTCGCTCCCGACCCGCGGCGGCACGGGCGAGATCCGGCTCGTAGAGCACAACCTGCTTGCCGACCGCCGCGTGGACCTGGGCGATGCCGTGGCCCATCAGACCGGCGCCGGCGACGAAGACCCGCTCGATCGTCACCCGTCGAGCGTAGCCGCTCCAACGGCCACAGGTCGAGCCAGGTCATGGCGGCGCAGTGCGATGAGCAGGGCGCCGCATCCCGCGGCAGCCGCGGAAACCAGGAACGCTCCCACGTAGCCGGCCGAGGCCGCGACGGCACCAAGGAAGGCCGGCGAGAGCCCGAATGACAGGTCAAGGAACAGGCTTGTCGTCCCGACAACTGCTCCACGCTCCGTGTCTTGAACGCGCGAGACCGCAAGTGTCAGGAGCGCCGGCATGACGAACGCCATGCCGAGCGCAAAGACCGCGCTGCCGGCGACGAGGCCGAACACTGTCGGGACCAGGCCGACGATCGCGAGACCGACCGAAGCAACCACGAGCGCCGCCCCGGACAGGCGGGCCGCCCCCATCTGGTCGGGCAGCTTCGCAAAGACCACTCGGAGGATCACCACCAGGACCGCGTACACGGTCAGGGGAAGCGCGGATCCCGACATGCCGATCTGCTTCGCATGCAGCGGGACGAACGCGAAGTAGCCCGCCATCCCCCATGTTCCGAGCAGCACGACCACGCCCGGAAAGACCCCGGCCGGGTGGAACAGCCGGGCCCGAACTCGCTCGGTCTGGCCGGATGCGGCCGCGAGAACGGCTGGTGCCGATTTCAGGTACCAGCAGCGACAGCACCGTCGCGACCGCAGTCAAGGCGATGCACACGATCCAGACGCTCTCGAAGCCGGAGGCATCCAGCACCGTCTCGCCGATCGGCGGCCCGAGTGCCAGACCGATGTACAGGGCGAGCGACGCGAGGTTGAACGCCTCCCCGCGTCGACCCTCCGGTGCGAGGTCGCTCGCGGCTGCCAGCAGCGCGACGAAGAAGAACGCCTCCGCGGCGCCCAGGATGGCCCGCGCCAGCACGAGCATCGGCAGCGTGTCGACGAACAGATGGAGCGCGAGGCCCACCATCGACAGCAGCGTTCCGAGGAGCAGCATCGGCCGGCGGCCGAACCGGTCGGATCCCCAGCCGACCACCGGCCGAAGCAGCAGGGAGCCGATCGCGAACGCGCCGATCGCGATCCCGACCCCGAGCGTAGTCGCGTCGAGCGGGCCTTCAGCGAACTGCGATGCGACCGGCAGGACCGCTCCCCCGGCGGTGAAGAACGCGAGCCCTGCTGCGACGAGCACGACGAACGGTCGTGTGACGAGGCGCTCCCCCGCGGCCGTCACCTGTTTTCGACTCCGAGTGCCTCGAGCAGCCGGTCGGCGGCGGCGTACGGATCGAGCCGGTGCTCGGCGACTTCGGCGAGCGTGGCCCGGGTGGCGTCGTCGTGCGGCACCTCGCGCAGTGCATCCCGCAGGCGCTCCGACAGGATCGCCCACACCTGCGCCTCAGCCCGCGCGAGGCGGGCCCGGCCGGCCGCGCCCCCCGTGGCCGCCTCCCGCCCGGCGTCGTGATGACGGTCCAGCGCGGCAAGCAGTTCGTCGACGCCTTCGCCGGTGGATGCGGTGGTCACCAGGACCTCGGGGCGCTTCGGGCGAGGCCGCTCGTTGCCGTCCCCCGCCCCGACCTTCGGGCTCGCCCCGGCGATCAGCATCGCGCGGAGCTGCGACGCGGTACGGAGTGCGCCGGGCCGGTCACCCTTGTTGACCACGACGAGGTCGGCCACCTCGAGGAGACCTGCCTTGATCGCCTGGACCTCGTCACCCATCTCCGGTGCCTCGAGCACGACCGTCGTGTCGGCGGCGGCCGCGACCTCGACCTCGCTCTGACCGGTCCCGACCGTCTCGATCAGGATGAGGTCGAAGCCGGAGGCGTCCATCACCGCCGCCGCCGCGGTGGACGTCGAGGCAAGCCCGCCGGCGTGGCCGCGCGACGCCATCGACCGGATGAAGACGTCGCTGTCGCCGGCATAGGCCTGCATCCGGACCCGGTCTCCGAGCAACGCGCCGCCCGTGATCGGGCTCGAGGGATCGACCGCCACGACGCCGACCGAGCGCCCGGCCGAGCGAACCCGCTCGATCAGGGCGGCGACAAGCGTGGACTTGCCCGAGCCGGGCGGCCCGGTGATGCCGACGATATGCGCCCGCCCGGCCTGCGGGTACAGCCGGCGCATCGCGGCTTCGGCGACCGGCGTCCGGTTCTCGACGGCGGTGAGGAGTCGTGCCAGCGCGCGGCGATCGCCCGCAACGGCTGCAGTGGCGAGGTCCTCGCCCCGGGCGGTTGGATCGGTGGCGCGCGGCGGTGCGGCCTCCCGCACCGGGCTAGTCCCGCGGCCGGGCGTTGGCCCGCAGGAACTCGGCGACCTGGGCGATCGTGGTCCCGGGTCCAAAGACCTCGGCGACGCCCGAATCCTTCAGGGCCGGGATGTCGTCGTCGGGGATGATCCCGCCCACGGTCACGAGCACGTCGCCGAGGCCCTGCTCGTCGAGCAGCCTTGTGATCCGCGGAACGAGCGTCATGTGCGCGCCCGACAGGATCGACAAACCGACGACGTCGACGTCCTCCTGGAGCGCCGCCGTCGCCACCATCTCGGGTGTCTGGCGCAGCCCCGTGTAGACGACTTCGAAGCCTTCGTCGCGCAGGCCCCGCGCGAGCACCTTGGCGCCACGGTCGTGGCCGTCAAGCCCGGGCTTGGCGATGAGCACCTTGATCGGCCGGTCTGCCATGCCGCCGATTGTAGGTGCAGGAAACACGGAAAGGCGGCCCGCTCGACGAGCGGGCCACCTCGTGGGGCGATGGTGGGATCGAGCCTCGGATCAGGCGTTGGTCCGGGCAAAGGCGCGCGAGGCGATCCACAGCGAGAGCAACGCGAGCGTCCCCATGACCACCGAGCCGACAATGATCTGTGGGTCGTCCCAGAGGCCGTTGAACAGTGCCCGGGCCGCATCCACCGCGTGGGTCAGCGGGTTGAGCGTCGAGAGGGTCTGCAGCCAGTCCGGCGCGAGCGCCATCGGCAGCATGATCCCGGACAGCAGGAGCAACGGCAGGGAGACGGCCTGCGCCACGGGCGCCAGCGCATCCTCGCTCTTGAAGACGAGCCCGAGGGTGTACGAGAGCAGCGAGAACGTCAGTCCGACCAGCGCCACGATGCCCAGCGTCAGGACCGCCCCGAGGGGCACGATCTCCAGGCCGAACGGGATGGCGATCAGGATCAGCAGCGTCGACTGGGCGAGCAGGATCGTCACATCCCGGAGGGACCGACCGGCCAGCATCGCGAAGCGGCTCATCGGGGTCACCCGCATCCGCTCGACGACGCCGTACCGGATCTCGGCCACCAGGCCGAAGCCCGCGAAGGCCGCCGCGAAGAACGCGGTCAGGATGAGCAGGCCCGGGATGAACCAGTTGAACGCGCTGCCGGTCGCCCCGGCGTTGGACGTCGCGCCTTCCAGGAGCGGCGCGAACAGGAGGAGGTAGAGGATGGGCTGGAAGAGGCCCATCGCGACCCACACCGGCTGGCGCAGGGTCAGGATGAGCGAGCGTCGATACATCAGCCAGGTGTCGCGGATGGTCTTCATGGCGAGGTTCCTTTCGTAAACGTCGATCAGGCTGCGGCTTCGTCGCGGAGCGAGCGGCCGGTCTGGCGGAGGAAGACGTCGTCCAGACTTGGGCGGTTGAGGGCGATCGAGGCCGCCTCGAGACCGGCCCCGTCGAGCAGCCGCAGGATCTGCGGGACGGCCGTCTCGCCACGGTCCACGTAGAGCCGAACGAACCCGTCCTCGCCGGTTGCCTCCCGCACGAATGGCTGGAGCCGGACCGTCTCGAGGACGCGCTCCATCGACCCGTTGACGCCCAATGTGATGACGTCCCCGGCCACCTGCCGCTTGAGCTCGTCGGCGGTTCCCCTCGGCGACGATCTCGCCGTGGTCGATGATTGCCAGGCGGTCGGCGAGGGCGTCCGCCTCCTCGAGGTAGTGGGTCGTCAGGAAGACAGTCGTCCCCTGCTCGCGGAGGCGGCGGATCTCGTCCCACATCCGGGCACGTGCCTGCGGGTCAAGACCGGTCGTCGGCTCGTCGAGGAAGAGGACCGCCGGGGTGTGGATGATGCCCAGCCCGACGTCGAGCCGGCGCTTCATGCCGCCCGAGTACGTGCCGATCGAGCGGTCGGCAGCCTCCGCGAGGTCGAGCGTCGACAGCACCTCCGCCGCACGCTTCTCGGCGTCGGCCTTGTTCATCCCGTACAGGCGGCCCTGGATGACGAGCTCGCCACGACCGGTTTCAGCCGGATCGGTCGAGCCGCCCTGTGGCACGTACCCGATCCGCTCGCGCACCGTCTGCGGCTCGCGCCCGAGGTCGGCTCCGGCGATCGTGGCCTCGCCGGACGTCGGCGTCAGCAGCGTCGCCAGCATGCGAAGGGTGGTCGTCTTGCCGGCCCCGTTTGGGCCGAGGAAGCCGAAGATCTCGCCCGTCCCGACAGAGAGGTCCACGCCGCGAACGGCCTCGACCTCGCTCTTGCGGGATTTGAATGTCCGGCGCAGATCGTGGGTCTGGATCATGGGGCCGCTGGTGGGCCGTGCCTGTGCCATCTTGTGGGCTCCTTCTGTCGTATGCTGCTTCGGCGGACAGTTGCGCCGTTCAGCATCTTCGGGCAATATCTGCACCGGGCAGATAATTACCCAGTTGAGGAGCTGTTGTCAACCATGAACCGCGACCAGATCGATTCGGTGCTGAGGTCGCTGCGCCGAGTCAACCTCCAGGGGTCCCTTTTCGGGCAGACCGTGGCCATCCGGTTCGGCCTCTCCGAGTCAGACATCGAGGCGCTCGAGGTCCTGATCGACACGGGCTCTGCGACCGCCGGCGCCCTTTCGGACGCGATGGGCCTGACAACCGGTGCGGTCACCCGGGTCATCGACAGGCTCGAGCAGGGCGGCTACGTCCGGCGGGTCCCCGACCCTGCCGACCGCCGGCGGGTGGTCGTCGAGGTCGTGCCCGAGAAGGTTGCCGGCGTGCAGGCGACGCTCGGCCGGGTCGGCGAGGCAAGCACCGACGAGATCGGCCACTACACGGAGGCGGAGCTCGCGGTCATCAACGACTTTTTGACGCGCATGGCCGCCATCACGCGCGAGGAGGCAACGGCCCTGCGCCAGACCCCGGACCAGGGGTCCGCGGCGACCGAGCACTCCGCGCCAATCGGCGGACTTTCGCGCGCGCGGCTCCTCTTCCGCTCCGGCGCACACGAGCTCCTCCTCCGCGGCTCGCCCGACATCGGCGAGCTCTACCAGGCGACCTTCGAGGGCCCGGTGCCACAGGTCCGGCTGCGGGACGGTGTCGTCACCGTTCAGTACAAGGGTGGCTGGAAGTGGGACTGGAAAGAGCGACGAGCCGACATGTCGATCAACTCGACGATCCCGTGGGACGTCGAGGTCATCGGCGGGACCAGCAAGCTGCAGGGCAAGTTCGAGAGGCTCGACCTCCGTTCGTTCGAATTGACGGGCGGCGTTGACCAGGTCCGCCTCACCCTCGGCCGGCCGAGCGGCAAGGTCCCGATCCGCCTGACCGGCGGCGCCAACAAGATCCGCATCGAACGGCCGGCGGGCGTCCCGGTCCGCATGAAGCTGCACGGTGGCGCTGCCGGCATCGAGTTCGACCAGCAGAAGCACGGGCCGCTGGCCGACTTTGACGCAGGCGTGATCGCGGCCACCATCGGCATGACGTCAGAAGGGCTGGGAGGGGCGGCCGGGAGGATCACGTTGGAGTCACCGGGCGCTTCGTCCGCGAGCGACCGCTATGACCTCGAGTTCACCGGCGGCGCTTCGAAGATCTCGGTCATCGAGCTGCCCTGAGGTGGCTCCTCGTACGATTGTTCGTGGCCAAAATGAACGCCCGGTGACTGAAAAGCCAGGGGATGGTGCGGGCGACCGATGAATCGGCCCGAGTCCGCGGCCAAAACTGCGCGGACTTGACTGGCTGGCCAGCGGAACAGCACTCGGGGCGCGCCAGATCCAACCTTTCAGTCACCGCCACTGAGTTCTGGCCATCGTCGCCGTCGAGTGAGCCAGCGGAATGTGAGCCCTCTGTGCCGCGCCCTAGCGCTGGTCGCCGCCGTGGAGGGAGATGACCTCGCCTGTGACGTAGGTGTTGGCCGCGGATCCGAGCCAGACCGCGACGCGGGCGACATCGTCAGGGGTTGCCAGCCGCCGGAGCGGCGTGCGCTTCGCGGCCTCCTCCGCGCGATCCGCGGGAACCGTTGGCTTGCCGTCCTTCTCGGTGAGGATCATCACGGGCGCGATCGCGTTGACCAGGATGCCGTCCGGACCGCATTCCTTCGCGAGCGAGCGGGTGAAGCCCACGATCCCCGCCTTTGCCGCGGCGTAGTGCGACGAGCGCGCCACGCCGACGAGTCCCGATCGCGCGGCGATATTGACGATCCGACCGAACCCGCCCGCGAGCATCGAGGGGACCACCGCCCGGCAGGCGCGGAACGTGGCTCCGAGCACGTCGTCGACGACCGTCTCCCAGTCCTCGTCGGAAGTCTCTGGTAGTCGGCTGCTCCGATATGCAGACGTCGCCGTGACCAGCACGCCGACGTTCCCGAGCTCGCGCTCGACCGTCGCAACCGCAGCGTCGATTGCGTCCCGGCTGCCCAGGTCGGCCTGGACCGCAATTGCCCGCCCGCCGCGGTCGCGGATGGCGCCGGCGGCGTCCTCGGCCCGTCCGGCCGATGAGCGGTAATTCACGGCGACGGCCGCGCCTTCGGCAGCGAACGCGTCTGCGATGGAGGGCCCGGCACCGCCGCCTCCGCCGGTAATGAGCACGACCTTGCCGGCTGAGTCCGAGGTCCACGACGGCTCAGGCCCTGCCGACGGAGCTGGTCGACGACCCGCTCCGCGCGACGTTCACGGGTTGCGGCCTGCCTGGCCTCCGCCACGTGTTGGGCGTACTCGCGACGGCGCGACGGCGCGAGCTGGTCGAAGGCCGCTTTCGCCGGCGAAACCGCTTCGAGGGCAGCCTGCAGCTCAGGCGGTATCTCGAAGGTGGCCGATCGCGAGGCGTCGTCGCGGACAAGCTCGACCTCGACCTCGTCGCCGATGTCCTTGCCGATCGCCGCCCGAGTTGCCTTCGTGATCCCGAGCAGGACGACCTTTCCCGCGTCCGGGAACGAGTACGGCATCACCTGGCCGACGATCGCGAACCCGTCGATCGTGCCGGTGACCGAGGTCCGACCGCCGGCGCCGAGAGCGTCCCGCGCCGCGTCCGGCACGGCAACGTAGCTGCCGCCACCCGGCGTGGGCTGGATTGTCGCCCGGAATCGGGCGCTTCGCTGATCCACCGACATCACGCCTCCACGCTGAACGCCGATTCGAGCTCCGCGCGGTGCTCGTCGTAGTGCTCATACGTATTGCCGGCCACCACGGCTTCGACCCAGCCCTTTGGATCGAGCTCCGGGTCGAGCGCCAGGACCGCTGCCCGCAGGCGTTCGAACGAGCCGTGGACGTCGGTCCGGATCATCTCCGGGGGACGCCCTGCGATCTCGGCGGCTACGCGCGCATTGAACGCTTCGTCGTCATCGACCACCTTCGGCTGGGCATGCCCGGTCGCCCCGAATCGGTGCAGGCGGTAAGCAGTGGCATCGTGCCAGGCCGCGATGTGGGCGAGCATCGCCCCGACGGTCCAACCCGAGCTGGTTGGCCGCCCATAGGTCTCGTGCTGCAGCCGGGCCATGCCTGCGGCAAACGGCCTCCACGCCTCGTCGACGCGGTAGACGAGGCCGTCGCGCGGGCTCCGTGACGGCACTGTGTCAGGTGCCCGGCGCGCGGCGTTCGAGGTGCGCGAAGAACTCCGCGCGCGTCTTGTCGCGCGAGCGGAACAGGCCGAGGACGGCGCTCGTGGTCATGATCGTGCCGGGCTTGCGGACACCGCGCATCACCGCGCACAGGTGGGTCGCCTCCATCACCACGCCGACACCCTGGGGCTCCAGCCTGGTCTGGAGGAAGTCCGCGATTTGCTGAGTCAGCCGCTCCTGGACCTGGAGCCGGCGCGCATACGTCTCGACGACGCGCGGGATCTTTGACAGCCCGATCACGCGTCCGCGCGGGATGTACGCCACCGCCGCGGTCCCGAAGAACGGCAGCAGATGGTGCTCGCACAGCGAGTAGAACGGGATGTCCTTGACCACCACCATCTCGCTGTAGTCGACGTCGAAGATGGCCCCGTTGATGAGTCGCTCGGGGTCGACGTGGTAGCCGGCGGTCAGCTCCGTGTACATGCGGTGCACGCGCTCCGGCGTGCCGACCAAGCCATCGCGCGTCGGATCCTCGCCGATCTCGACAAGGATCTCGCGGACAGCCGCCTCGACGCCGTCGGGGCCCGTCCCGTCGCGAAAATCGCGGCCAAGGTCGCCTTCGATCAGCGCGCGCGAACGCTGTGGGTCCTCGCCGATCTCGGTCTCGATCTCGTCGACGATCCGCTGGACGTGGCTGGGCAGCTCGGGCGTGCGTGCCATGGCCGGATGGTACGCCGACCTAAGCGATCGGGCGGCCCTCGACGCCGCGCAGCCAGGCACGCGCGTTCTCGCCGAGCGTCGGCCGGTGGTAGCCGCCCTCCTGGAGGATCACCAGTCGCCGGCCGGTGGCGGCGACGCGGCGACCCGCCTCGTGATAGCCCGCTCCGGTCAGGGCGAAATCGCCGAGCGGGTCGAGCGTGAACGTGTCGAACCCGAGCGACACGACGATCACGGAGCCCGGGCCCGCAAGTAGCGTTTCGAGCGCACGATCGAGCGCGAGGAGGTACGCCTCGTCGTCGGTACCCGCGGGGAGCGGCAGGTTCAGGTTCTCGCCGCGGCCCTCCCCTTCTCCGATCTCATCGGCACGCCCGAGGTAATACGGATACTGGCGGTCGGGGTCGCCGTGGAGCGACACGTAGCGGACGTCGGCACGGCGCCAGAAGATCTGCTGCGTCCCGTTGCCGTGATGGAAGTCGACGTCGAGGATGCCGACGCGTTCCCCCGTCGCCCGCCCGATGGCATCGGCTGCGATCGCGGCGTTGTTGAAGAAGCAGTAGCCGGCGTACAACGCCCGGCCGGCGTGGTGGCCCGGGGGCCGGCACAGGCCATAGGCGGCGGTACCGCCGCCGAGGACCAGGTCGGCCGTCGTCAGCGCGACGTCCACCGCCCCCCTCGCGGCAACGTAGGTGCCCTCGACGAACGGAGTGGAGCTGTCGAGTCCGTACCAGCCCGCCTGACCGCTGATCGCTCGGGGCTGGCGCAGGTTCGCCAACGCTTCGGCGCCCATGCCCTCGAACATCGCCGGGTTGGGCCAGGTATCGGGGATCAGCGCCGGGCGTTCGATCCCCTCGCGACGCACGCTGCGCCAGGCTGACTCCAGGAATCGGACGAGCCCTTCGTCATGGACCGCCAGGATGGGGCCAAGGCCGTGCCCCGTGGGCGCGACACGCTCGAAGCCGCCGTCGGTATCGAGCGCTTCGCGGATGCGCTCCACCCGCTCTGCGACCTCGAATGCGGGGATTTCTTCGCCGAGGATCGTCTCGTGGGTGATGTCGTGGCGCAGATGGACGTCCGAATAGACAACGCGCATCGCGCGATCTTAGCGACCGCCTTCGGTGCCGAAGCCGAGGATCGCGGCCGTCACCTCATCAGGCCGGTAGCGCATCAGGTTGTGGCCAACGTGCGGGAACGCATGCGCCTCGATCGGGCGTCGCCCCGCCGTGACACGCGCCGCCGACAGCCCGGCCAGGCGCGGCAGTCCGGGAACCGGCCTCGTCGTCGGACGCGACGAGCGCGACGACGGGCGCGACGACGCGGGGCAGGGCCTCGCGCGGGTCGTATCCGAACATCGTGCGGACACAGGCCTCCAACGCGTGCGGCCTGGTGGCAGGCACGACCCGCCCCGCGTGCGTCTCGACAACCGTCGCCCGGGCCGCACGTTGCTGGTCCGCGTCCCACGTCGTTGGATCGAATGCCGCCCGGTCGGCGAGGAAGGCGCGCATCGAGGACATCACCTCGGGCGGCTCGTCGAGCCCGCGCAGGAACTCGTCGACGTCCATCTCGCTCGAATGCTCCAGGTCCTCCCAGCCTCCGTCGACGAGCAGCAGGCCGGCGCAGCGCGGTCCGAGGGCGGCAGCAGCCTCCGCCGCCACGATCGCCCCGAACCCGTGGCCCGCGAGCACGACCCGGTCCTCGGGTTCGGCCAGCAGTCCCGACCCTTCGGCCACTGCGACGACGTCGGCGGCAAGCGCCGGCAGGCCGTATTCGGCGGTTGGATCGTCGGTAGGCGCATCCGACAGGCCGTGACCACGCAGGTCCATCGCAACGGTCCTGGCCGCGCCCCGGAGGCGCCGCGCCACGGGCGCCCAGAGCCAGGCGGTCTGCGACAGCCCGTGGATGAGCAGGGCTCCCGTCGAGCCGGATGGTCCTCCCCAGTCGAGGAAGTGGACGCGATCGCCGTCGTCGACCAGGACGACGAAGCCCTCGGGCTCGGCAGCCAGATCCGCCGCCGGAACCGATCCGAGAAGCAACTCCATCGTGGCTAGGATACGGGCGCCATGGTGAAGCGCCGCCGCGGATCCCGGACCGCGCGGGCGGCAGGGGTCGCCCGTCAGCGCCACGATCGCCACCGGCCGTTCGAGGAACTCGTCGAACGGGCGCTGGCCGGCATCCCCATGCCGTTCGCCGCGGCCCTCGACGAGGTCGCCGTCGTGATCGAGGACGCCCCGACCCGCGAGCAGCTCCGCGCCAACGACCTGCCTGCCGACGAATGGCTGTACGGCCTGTACGAGGGCGTGCCACGCACCGAGTGGGGCGCAGACTGGAGCGCGCTGCCGAACAAGATCAGCCTGTTCCGATTTCCGCTCGAGGCTGACTTCCCGAATCCGGAGGATCTCGAGGACGAGGTGCGGATCACCGTGATCCACGAGCTGGCCCATCACCTCGGGATCGACGATGACCGGCTCCACCAGCTCGGCATCGACTGAGTCAGGACGAAATTGTCGCGAGGTAGCCTGCGAGGGCGACACCGCCGAGCGCGAACCCAACAAGCATTGGACGGGTCAGCCAGCGGAACAGCGGTCGGCCCGGCGCCGGCCGATCGACGTCGTGATCGCCGCCCGGACGGACCCGATCGAGACCCATCGTCGCGCGCGTGAGGCCCACGAACATCACGGCCTGCGGTGCGTAGATGATCGCGGTCACCGTGAACAACAGCGTCCCGAGCGCGAACGCGACCATGACGATCAGGAAGGTGACGATCGCGAGCCCGGCCGGACCGGAGTCCGCTCCGAGCCCGAGCGCGTCGATCGCCCGGATTGCGAGGTCCACGCCCGCGCCAAGCCCCAGCAGCAGGAGTAGCCAGTAGACGCTCGGCAGGATCGCCAGGAGGATCGCGGCGACCTTGCGTGCCCGGACGATCCGCACGGAGCGCTTGAGCGCCTCGATCGGCCCGACGCCGCCGAGGACGATCCCCGCCTGGGCATAGACGAACGGCGCCTGGATGAGCGTCCCGACGATCAGCCCGGTCGCGAGCCCGACCTCCGTCGCCTGCCCGATCAACTCCTGGACGATCAAGGTCGGGATCGACACGACGAGACCCGCAACGACGAGCAGCCAGAATGTCATCCGCGAACGCTGTACGGCCTCGCGGATCGTCACCGGCCGTCCGGCGAAGGCACCCCCGAGCAGCGCGATGGCCACTGCGGTGCTTTCGACCGACGCGACGACGATGCCCGCAAGAAGCAGCATCATCAGGAGCGCCAGCCAGCCGGTGATTGCATCGCTCGCTCCCGGACCAAGGCCGGCGAACTCGTAGCCGGTCAGGAGGCTGCCCCACATCCCGAGCGCGAGGGGTCCGGCGGTGCCGAGCACGATCAGGCCGATGTAGAACGACGCTCGTCGCATCTGGTCGCCGGAGCGGAGCAACAGGTCGAAGCTGGCGCCGATCAGTTGGCGCGTGCCGACGACGGGCGGTGGTTCGGGAGCGGGCCTGAGGGCAAGCTGCGGCTCGACCGCGAGCTGTTCGGCGACCGGCTCGACGGTGCGCTCCGGCGACGTGCCGGCGTGCTCCAACTCGGTCACAGGCGTGCACCCGGGAGGGCCGCAGCGCCGGCGAGCAGCTCGCCGATCCGGTCGACCTCGACGTTCCCGCCCGACAGCACGACCGCCACGCGCTCGCCGTCGCCGATCGGGATCCGTCCCGCGAGGACGGCGGCCAGCGCGGCGGCCCCTGCCGGCTCGAGCACCTGCTTGAGCCGTTCGAGCGCGAAGCGCATGCCCGCGAGGATCGTCGGGTCGTCGATGAGGACGATGCCGTCGAGCAGGCGGCGACACAGGGCCAGGGTCCACTCCCCGGCGAACGGTCCGCCGAGACCGTCCGCCACGGACTTGGGGTCGATCGGGACGATCTCGTTGCGCTCGATCGCCAGCGACACGGCGTTCGACTGCTCCGGTTCGACGCCATAGACGCGGCAGCCCGAACGGCGCGCCTTGACGGCAGCAGCCACGCCCGAGATGAGGCCCCCGCCACCGACCGCGACGACCACCACATCGACGTCCGGCACGTCCTCGAACAGCTCGAGACCCAGCGACCCGTGCCCGGCGATGACCTCGGGGTCGTCGAAGGGGTGCACGAACGTGAGACCCTCCATGTCGCGAAGACGCTCCATCTCCGCGAACGTGTCACCGACGTGCGCACCGTGGAGCACGACCCGCGCCCCGTAGCCGAGACATGCGTCGACCTTCGAGCGGACGGCCGCGTCGGGCATCACAACCGTCATCGGGACGCCGGCCGACGCAGCAGCCCAGGCATAGGCCTGGCCGGCGTTGCCCGCAGACAACGTAATCGCGCCGTGTGCGCGGGCATCCGGATCGAGCGTCAGGATCCGGTTGGTCATCCCACGAACCTTGAACGAGCCGGTCTTCTGGAGGTGGTCGGCCTTGAGATAGAGACGACCGCCCGCGAGGCGGATCTCCTTCCCGAACCGTTCACGAACGGCCACCTCCGTCCAGCGTGCCGCGGTCGAGGACTCGAGCACCGGGGTTCGCGCGATGCGGCCGGCAATGCGCTCCCGCGCGGCCTCGACCGAGGCGAGCTCAAGCAGGTGACTGGTCGCGTCGGCGGCTGACATCAGCCGGGAGTATGGCCGCGCAGTTTGACGAGGGTCTAGTGCGCGCCCGCGTCCCGGGGTACGGTGTCGCGCATGAACCGGGCCCTGATTGCCCTGGCCGCTCGTCCGATCCTGCGGGGTCTGATCATTGCGCTCGCCGTCAGCCTCGAGACGATCCTGCTGGTCGAGGCGGTCCGGCAGGTGTCGCAGACGTCGTTCGTCCCTTCTGCGTCGCTCATCGCAATCGCCGTCGTCGCCTCGTTCGCCGGCACCCGGTTCGGCCTGCTGAGCGCGTTCCTGTTTATCGTGTACGGGGCCTTCATCTATGCGGAGGGAAACAGGCCGCCGACCTTCACAAGCGACGGCCTGCTCCAGTTCGTTGTGCTTTCCGGAACTGCGATTGGCTTGGCCCTGATCGTCGGCTACCTGAAGGCCCGGGCGGATCAGAAGAAAGCCATCGAGCTGGCACGCGAGGGCGAGACGCGCCAGCGCATGGTGACCGAGACGAGCGCCGATGCGATCGTGTCCATCGACGAGCACTCGATCATCCGCTTCGCCAACCCGGCGACCGAGGAGATCTTCGGCTGCCCCGTCGACGCCCTGATCGGCCAGTCACTGACCACGCTGATGCCGGATTCGTTCCGGGGCGAGCATCTTGCAGCCATGGGCCGGTACCTCGAGTCGGGCGAGCCGTCGATGTCATGGCACGCCGTCGAGCTGACCGGCCGGCGGTTGAGCGGCGAGGAGTTCCCGATCGAGGTCTCGTTCGCGGAGTTCACGGTGGACGGCCGGCGCACGTTCACCGGCACGATCCGCGACATCAGCACCCGAAAGGACCTCGAGGCGCAACTGGTCGAAGCCCAGCGGATGGAGGCGGTCGGCCGCATGGCCGGCGCGATTGCCCACGACTTCAACAACATCCTGACCGCCGTGTCGGGGTATGCCACGCTGCTCAAGGACGAACTTTCGCCGAACGATTCGGCACAGAGCGACGTGCAGGGGATTCAGCACGCAGCGTCCGGCGCAACGGCGCTGACGCGCCAGCTGCTCGCGTTCAGCCGTCGGCAGGTGCTTCACCCGCAGGTGGTCGACCTCGGCGAGACGATCGACGGGATCATGCCGATGATCGTGCGGCTGATCGGCGAGAACATCGCGGTCGCTTGGCGTCGCCCTGCCTCCCCCACTCGGCTGATCGAGGCGGATCCGACGCAGCTGGATCAGGTGGTCCTAAATCTCGCGCTCAACGCCCGTGACGCCATGCCCGACGGGGGCACGATCACGATCGAGATTGCCGACGTCGAGCTCGATCCGGACTATGCGCGGACGCATTTCGAGGTCCACGCTGGGCCATATGTCCAGCTGGCCGTCAGCGACACGGGCATCGGCATGGACCGCGAGACGCTGACCCACGTGTTCGAGCCGTTCTATACGACGAAGAAGTCGGGGCAGGGCACGGGCCTCGGCCTGGCCACGGTCTACGGCATCGTGAAGCAGAGTCATGGCACGCTGTCCGTGTACAGCGAGCCCGACCGCGGCTCCACGTTCAAGGTTTATTTCCCGCAGGCGGAGGGCATAGCGACGCGCCGGCCGAAGACGGCCGATCAACCCGAATCCGAAGGTGGACTCGAGACCATCCTGGTCGCCGAGGACGAGGAAACGGTGCGCGAGCTCGTCCGGACCGTGCTCGTGCGGCTTGGCTATCGGGTGCTCGTGGCCGCCGACGGTCTCGAGGCCGTTGAGATCGCATCGCGCGAGGAGCTCGATCTGCTCCTCACCGACGTGATCATGCCCGGCCTCAGCGGACCCGAGACGGCGACCCGGGTGCGCGAGCTCCAACCGAAGGTTCGGATCCTGTTCATGTCGGGCTACACGGCCGGCGCCATCGATCGCCACAGCCTCCTCGAGCAGGACGCCGCGCTGCTCCAGAAGCCGTTCACGCCGGGTCTGCTCGCGTCGACGGTGCGGATGGCGCTCGCCGGTGCCACCTCCGGCAAGGTCGTGGCAGCCGCTGCCGAACCGGAGGACGTCGTCGCCCACGCGTTGCGCACGCGATCCGAGATCGGAGCCGGCCACTGGCCGGGAGACGGCTCCTCGACGCCGCCGCCGCCGTCCGAACCGGTCACGCCGCCCCGGGATCGCTGACCGAGCGAGCCGCGCCCGCACTGCTTGCGTACTTGCGCAAGCAATGATATGCTTCTCGACATGTTGGGCGAGATGACGGTCTCCAGCGACATCGACCGGCAGCGGTACGCCGCGATCGGGCGAGCACTGGCCGACCCCAAACGGCTATGCGTCCTCGAGTCGCTTGCTTCCGGCGAACAGTCGGTGGGCGAGCTGTCGGCGACCGTCGGCTGCCAGATCCCCAACATGAGCCAGCACCTGGCGGTGCTCCGCAGCGCGGGCCTCGTCACGGCACGCCGGGAAGGCAGCACCGTCTTCTATCGCCTCACGGACGAGCGCGTCCTCGAGGCGTATCAACTCATCCAGACCCTCGCCCGTTGAGGCACTGAAAGGACCACGCTCCATGGCGGAGATCAAGCACGTTACGGACGCCACCTTCGAGGAGATCGTCCTCAAGTCCGACCGACCCGTCGTCGTCGACTTCTGGGCGGCGTGGTGCGGCCCCTGCAAGATGGTCGCGCCCGAGATGGTGAAGCTCGCCGAGAAGTACGACGGCTCCATCGACGTGGTCAAGGTTGACGTCGATGCGAACCCGCGCCTCTCGCAGGCGTTCCGCATCATGAGCATCCCGACGATCGCCTTCTTCCGGCCCGGCCAGCAGCCGATGGCCGTGTTCGGCTTCCGCCCGCTCGAGCAGCTCGAGCAGCAGTTCGAGCTCGCGTCGTACGCCGGCGCCAAGGAGACCGTCGCACAGGACGTGCCTACCCAGGCCTGATCGCGATCCTCCTCCTCCCGTCGGACGGCCCCGGTCCAGCCGGGGTCGTTCGATTCCCCGTCTAGCTCCCCGCTCGGCGCCAGGCGGAGGCGAGCCACGCCTGGGCGCGATCGACCGCGTGGGCATCCACGACGGCCGGGCTGAAGCGGACCCAGTCCGAGCCTCGCTTCGAGGCGGTTGTATCGGGCGTCCGGAGCGCGGCGATCACCACCAGCGGGTCGAGCCGGAACTCGGCCGCGTCGCCGGCCAGCGCGGCAAACGGACGGCCGCCGCGTCGCCATTCGACCCCGTTCCCGGCTTCGGCCGGCTCCACGTCCTCGAGGTCGCCGATCGCCTCCTCGAGCGCCTTCGCCAGGCTCACGCGTGCGCCGCGTCGAGGACCGCGGCCAGGTCGCCGGCGTGCTCGTCGTAATGCTCCGTCGTGTCCTCCAGGAACGCCTTGAGGTGCACCGGGTTCTTGACCCAGCGCGTCTCGGGAACGACCGTCAGGTAGCCGCGCAGCTCGCCGGGTACGGTCCGGAACGCTTCGCGCACGTCCTCGGTTGAACGCGAAGCGGCCGCGGATCGGAACTCCTCGTTCAGGGCGTCAACACCACGGTCCTGGGTCTCGCGTGCGCGGCGTTCGAGCGTCGGCGAGTCCTCGCGCACGGCAAGCTCCTTGGCCGCGGCGAGGGCGAAATCGAGCCAGGCCAGGAGATGGACCATGAGATCCCGCCCCGACCAGCCGCGAACGGCGTCGACGGGCTGCTCCAGTTGCGCGTCGGTCAGCTCGAGCAGCGCCTCGTAGGGCCGCCATCCATCGCGTTCCTCCTCGAGGAACTCCATCGCGTCGAGGTACATCGCCGCCATGGTAGTGCGCCAACGCCGAGCGATTCGTGACGCGATGGATGTGCCGGCGCGCTACGGTGACGCCATGACCGACGAGCCGGCGACGCTCCCGACCGCTGTCGAGCCGCCTCCGCCTCCCCGCGAGGAGGCTCGGAAGACCGCTATCCCCGGCGGGGCGCCCGGCGGGGTCCGCCGGACTGGCGTCGTCTTCGTCCACGGGATCGGGACGCAGGTCGCCCGCGAGACCCTGTTCGACTGGGCCAGGCCGGTCATCGACGTCCTCGGGGAGTGGCGGCGCGAGTACGACCGCGCCCACCCAGAGGCGCCCATCGGCGAGAACCCGGTTGGCTCCGCGAGCGTCAGCGACCCTTCGAACCCGTGGATCGAGGTCGACGTCCCGAAGTTCGGCGGTCGGGAGCGCGAGGAGTGGCTCTTCACCGAGGCGTACTGGGCGGGCGACGTGCGACCGCCGTCGTTTGCCGCTGCGGCGCGCTACCTCCTGCGCCAGATCCCCGGGATCGCGTCCGGCATCGCCAACGGCTACGGCGTCCGGGAGGTGCGCCGCGCCGATCGGCTGAAGGCGCTCATCGACCAATACCAGGCGGATCCGGACCCGACCATTCGATCCCGCGTGGACGAGATCCGGCTGTCGCTGAGCAGCTGGTGGCGGATCACCGACTTCCTCGACGGCGTCTGGCAGCAACCGGTCGTGCGCGCCTTCCTCGGTGCCATGGGGACCGTCACCGCCCTCACCGCCCTGGCCATCTACTCGGCGCTCCACGCGATTCCGATCGGCGCAATCCGGAAACGGGTCGAGATCGCGATGGCCGACATGTTCATCGTGGAATGGTTCGGGGACCTGCCGGTGATTCTCGACGACCAGTCGCAGTCGGCCGCGATCCGGACGCGGCTCCTCGAGCGGGTCCAGTGGCTGCACGATCGCGAGTGCCAGGACGTCGTTTTGGTCGCTCACTCCGGCGGGACGATCGTCAGCTTCGCGACCCTGCTCCGCTACGACAATGACGCGTTCAAGGTGGCCAAGCTCGTCACCCTCGGCGAGGCGATCAAGCTCGGGTGGCGCCTGGAGGATGAGTCGACGGACTGGGTTCCCGGCAACTCCGTCCGCGGCGACCTGAAGGGCACCCATCCCGATCTCAAGTGGGTCGACATCTGGGCGTCCTACGATCCAGCGCCGTCGGGCGAGCTGGTCGAGCGGGAGGGCAGCCCGCTGATCGCCGTCGAGCGGCTCTCCGACAAGCCCGATGACCCACGGATCCACGTCGAGAGCCGGCCGGTCACGAACTTCATGCACCTGGGCCTCGATCACGGCGGCTACTGGGCGAACGACGAGGGTTTCCTGATCCCGCTCATCCGTCACCTCGATGACCCGAACGGCGACGGCAGCGCGTCGCGCTTCTATCGGAATCCGCTGGACAGGACGGTCCGCACCGAACGTCGCCGCCGGAGGGTCGCGCTGCTGCTCGGGTGGCGCTGGACAGCCCTCTTCTTCGGGATCGCGGCCGTGATCGTCGCGGCGGTCCGGACGAGCCTGAGCGAGGCCGGCGACGCCGTTGCGGGCGTGTTCGGCCTCCTGCCCGGTCACGAGCTCGTCAGCGGCACGATCGACGGCATCGGCAACGTGATGGCCGTCATCTTCAATTCGATCGGGTGGACGGCGCTTCCCGAGGCCCTGGCAGCGGCCGGGCCGGTGGTCCTCGGGGCGTTGATCCCGATCGTGGCCGTTTTCCTGATCTACGGCCGGGGCGTCAACAGCTGGATGGCGCACGACGCGCTTGAGCGAACGCGGATCCGGCGCGAGGCCTTCGAACCACCCGGCCATCCGTCCGCCCGCAGTGAAGCGGTGCTGCTCATCGGTGGGCTGCTTGCCGTTCTGCTTGCCGCGTTCGTGGTCCGCCTCGAGCTGCTCGTGCTCTGGCTCGCCCTCGCGGCGATCGCCGGGCTGGTCGTCCGGCGACTCAGCTGAGGGTCAGACGGCAACCGGCTCGCGGTACTCCCCGAAGACCTGGCGCAGGACCGTGCACTGCTCGCCGAGCGTCGCGTATGCCTCGGCACAGCGAACGAAGTGTGGCATGAGGTTGGTCTCCGAGGTGCCCGGTCGAGTGGCTGCGTCGCGCAGCCCGCGCAGGGCTGCATCGACGGCACCGCCATCACGCTCGCGTCGGGTCCGTTCCAGCCGGGCGAGATGCCGCTCCATTGACCCCGGCGGGACCGCCAGCACAGGCACCCTCGTTTCCTCTGCCTCGTCGACGTACGCGTTGACCCCGACGATCCGACGCTCCCCGGCGTCGAACTCGCGCTGGAAGCGATAGGCCGCGTCGGCGATCTCGCGCTGCGGATAGCCCTCGGTGATGGCCTTGACCATCCCGCCGCGGCGGTCGATCTCGTCGAGGTAGCGCCAGACCGCCCGTTCGGTCTCGTTCGTGAGCTCCTCCACGAACCACGAGCCGCCGAGCGGGTCGACCGTGTTCGCCACGCCCGACTCCTCGGCGATGATCTGCTGCTGGCGGAGCGCCAGCAGGGCCGCCTCGGCGGTCGGCACCGCGAGCGCCTCGTCGTAGGCGTCGGTGTGCAATGACTGCGACCCGCCGAGGACCGCGGCGAGCGCCTGGAGCGCGACCCGTGTCAGGTTGTTCAGCGGCTGCTGCGGCGTCAGCGACACGCCGGCGGTCTGGGTGTGGAAGCGCATCCACGTGGACCGCTCGTTCTCGGCGCGATAGCGCTCGGTCATGAGCTTCCACCAGATCCGCCGGCTGGCCCTGAACTTGGCGATCTCCTCGAAGAAGTCCGAGTGGCTGTTGAAGAAGAAGGACAGCCGCGGCGCGAAGTCATCGACGCGCAGGCCGCGCTCGATCGCCGCCTCGACATAGGCCATGCCGTCGGCGATCGTGAAGGCCAGCTCCTGAACGGCCGTCGAGCCCGCCTCGCGGATGTGGTAGCCGCTGATCGACACGGTGTTCCACTTCGGCAGCTCGCGCGTCCCGAACTCGATCGTGTCGGTCACCAGGCGCATGGACGGTTCGGGCGGGAACAGGAACTCCTTCTGGGCGACGAACTCCTTGAGGATGTCGTTCTGGGTGGTTCCCTCCAGCCGGTCGCGGGGCACGCCGGCCTTCTCCGCGGCGACGATATACATCGCCCAGATCGGCGCGGCCGGTGAGTTGATCGTCATCGACGTCGAGATCCGCTCCAGCGGCAGGCCGGCGAGCAGGACCTCCATGTCGGCAAGGCTGCTGACCGCGACCCCGCAGGTCCCGAACTCGCCCTCTGCCTCGGCGTCGTCCGTGTCGTAGCCGTACAGCGTCGGCATGTCGTAGGCGATCGACAGGCCGGTCTGACCCGCCCGCAGCAACTGGTGGAAACGCTGGTTCGTGTCCTCAGCCGCGCCGAAGCCCGCGAACATGCGCATCGTCCAGAGCCGGCTGCGATAGCCGGTCGGATGGATGTTGCGCGTGAACGGCGGCTCGCCGGGGAACCCGATGTCGCGGGCGGGATCGAACGTGTCCCAGCGCGCGGTTCCGTCTGCGGAACGGAGGGTGTCGCCGTGATGGTCGACCTCGGTCGGACCGCCGGCGCCGTCCTGCCAGGACCACGGCCCATACAGGCGTTCGACCTCGGTGTCCGAGATCGTCGAGAACCGGGTGCGGCGCTCGGGGGCCCGCGCGACGGCCGATCCGAGCCGCTGCGTCTCCCAGGCCGATCGCCGGGCGTCCCAGTCGGGCCGGTCGGTCATGGCGGCGACTCTAGCACGCAGCTTTTGCGCCCCGGCGACCTAGCGCTGCTCCCGCGGCGGGGGCCGCATGAGGGTGCGGCGAGCCGCCAGCACGAGCTTCAGGATGTCGTACACCATGAGGAACCAGAGGAGCCGCCGACCGAGGAACCGGATGAGCACGATACGGACGAGCCAAGCCATCGCTCCACGGTAACGGGTCGCGGCGTGTCGGTCATGTGTGCGGCACCAGCGGCAGGAGGCATCGGCATTGCAAAGCCTGCGCGCCAGCGGTCAGTCGCCGAACGCCGCGACGGCCGCTTCGATCTTCGGGTCGGGCAGGTTGTGGGTGAGCACGACATTCACCTGCCCAGGCTCGTCACCTGCCCAGACGAGCACCGACTGGAGCCGTTCCCCGGTCTTCGTATCCAGCCGGTGGACCGATCGGCCGGCGACCTCGGCGCTGGTCGAGCCCAGGATCTGGGTCCGTGACGATGCCCGTGCTGTCGACTCCCACCACTCGGCCATCGTGTCCACGGAGAGCGAGTCGGCCGCGAACACGGCGAGCACCGCGGCGATGTCCGACCCGAACTCCCACGTCCCGCCGGCGAAATGGATCTCGTCGATGCCCTCGTCGGCCAGCGTACCGAGGTTCTCGTCGCTGCAGTTCCGCCCGGAGTCGAGGCGGTTCGGCCCGCGTTCCTCGAACGTCGTGGGCACCAGCGCCTCCAGGTCCGGGTAGGCGCCGGGCGCCGAGCCATCGACGTTGCACGGTCCGCTCGGTTCGAATGACGGCCCGGCGGCTCCGGTGCATCCGAAGAGGATTGCGGCCATGGCGACGCCAAGCACGGATCTGCTGAGGCGGGACATCGCGGGTGAGCGTACGACGCCGGACCGGATGGTGCGTCCGGACACCTGGTACCTCGGTCCCGGACTGGTGCGCGCATGCCAACGACCTTCCGACGCGCCCGTTCGGGACGAGGGTCTCATTGCCTCACGACGTGCTCGGCTCGTAAGGTTCTGGCACGCCGACCCGCGATCGAACCGGGATCTTCCTGGGGCGTCGGTCACGGATCGAGACACGGCCGCTGTGTCGAGGAGGTTCGACACAGACGATCCCGAGTCTCGGTCACGAGCCGAGTAACTGGTTCCTTCGGCCAACAGGCCCGGTGGACCGTCGGGGCGGCAGGACTGATACAGACTTTATTCGCGCCTCGATCGCCCTCCGGTTATCGGAGGGCGATCTCGCTTTTTCGCTCAGGCGTCGTAACGCCACATCGGCCGGCCCGAACGCTCCGGCGTGGGGTGCGTCCGGCGCACGATCCCGCGCTGGTCGAGGTCGTCCTGAACGACGCGCGCCGCCATGGTCAGGTCCGGGTCACGCTGGACCGCCCGCGCGAGCCAGTCGATGTACGACGGTTCGAACGTTGCGATCTCGTCGAGCCGGTGGCCGTGGAACTTGCCGAACGGCACCACGACCGCCTGCGCGTCAACGAGCGACGGCCGAGGGGGAGGCCGGAAGTCGCGGATCCGGTCCCGCTCGAGCGGCCCGGTCGGATGCGATGCCCGCAACGGCTCGCGGCGCGACCGATCGCTCCGCGGGGGCGGCTGCCCGGCCAGAGGCGGCGCGCTCGACGTCGTCGTGTTGCGTGGCCGGAACGTCTGGCTGGTGTCGACCCGTCCGGTCACCGGCCGTGTCGGCTTCGGACGCGGTGGGCCGCCGCGCCGCGGTGGCGCACCGTCGACGTCGACGTCCATTGAACCGCGCCCTGGGGCGTCGGTGCCATTCCGTGCGTCGGCCCGTGTCAGTGCCGCGTATGCGTCGTTGATCTCCGCCATCAGGCGGGTCGCGACCCGTGATGCCGCGGGGTCGTCGCCCGTCAGGTCCGGGTGGTGTTGCCGCGCGAGCCGCCGCCAGGCGGCCTTGATCGTCGACGGGCTGGCGCCACGCGCCACACCGAGAACGTCATGGGGATCGCGTTTGGCCACGTCCCGAGTGTAGCCGCGTGACCGGTCCGGGCCCGAGGGATCGGATTCGGATCTCGCGGCACATGGTGCCGCGAGCCAGACCGCCCCGGCCATAGTTTCGCGCTCCCGCCCTGCCACTTGTAACGCCCGTGTAACGGCTTTTGCACGTGGCAGGTGTAAGAATTGTTCGGCGCGCGGACCGCAACGAGGAGGAGCACATGGTCCCTGACCATCGAATCTCGCGTCGGCAGCTTCTCAAGTCCGGTGCCGCGGGAGCCGCCGCGGCTGCCGCCATGGCGACACTCGGACCCACCGTCGCCCTCGGCACAGGGAGGGCAAAGCTGATCCCCGAAGACAAGGTCGGAACGATCACCTTCACCCAGCGCGACGTGCCCGGCCGGCTCGGGATCGCGACCGGCTCGCCGGCAATGGGTTTCCTGGGCGGGCCCACCTTCCCGGAGGACCCGACCGACCTGGGTCCGCTCGTTCCCCTCCCCGGGGGCTGGCGGGAGCTCTTCGAGTTCCTCGCTGGCGTCGGCTTCACGCAGATCGAGTTCGCCGGCTATGGCCAGAACGCGAACAACCCCGGCGGCCCGCAGCCGAACCCGGCGCCGGGCGGCGTGACCACTCCAGAGTCTCGTGCGGCCTACCTGGCGTACGGCCGGACCCTGCGCGGATTCCTCGACGAGTTCGGGCTCGAGGCGATCGGCAACCACGGGTTCATCCCGAACACGTGGCCCGGCCCGAGCAGCCCGGGGGGCCAGATGTCGACGAACGACTTCGAGCGGTATATGACTGAGCTCGAGTTCGCGTCGATCCTCGGCACGCCCTACATGGGAACGGGTAACGACCCGACGAGTGCGAACGATCGGAACATCGAGCCCTGGACTGTCGCCGGAGAGAAATGGGAGGCGCTGAACGAGCTGAGCATCAACTCGTTCGGCATCCAGCTCTACCCGCACAACCATTCGCCTGCTTACAACTTCCTCCAGGACGGCCCGATGGTGACGGTGACCGAGGACCGCGTAACCGGCGCGACAATTCCACCGACGGTGGTCCGCGGCGAGTCCGGGAAGCGCCTCATGCAGCATTACCTCGACGTTACGAGCCCGGACTTGTGTGTCCTCGAGATGGACATCTACTGGGCCCACGTCGCCCAGCATCAGTGGCGCTGGCGCTACGACTGGGACGGCAAGCGGGTCGAGGACATCTTCGATCCGCTCGGACAAGTCCAGGCCCAGACAAAGCGCTACGCGCTGTACCACGCCAAGGACGGGGACAGGACCGACGAACCGCCCGGCGTCGGCAACGGCTACACCTTCATTCCCTTCGGCGACCCGCGCAGCGACATCGACTTCGAAACGTTCTTCAGGGACCAGGGCGCCAGGGGCTTCCACAACCCGAACTATGAGCAGGACAACGCCCCCGGCGGCAGCGCCGATCCTGGCCAGTCTCTGCGCTTCTCCCATATCAGCGCCCACAACATGGTCAACCTGCGCGGCTGACCCGCCGATCGGCATCCCGAAGACCTGACCCGGGCGGCCCGCCACCGGGCCGTCCGGGGTTCCTCCCGCGACCCGTGCCGCGAGGAGCGGCAGGCAACAACCTGTTCAACCTCAACTGGATCGAGTTCGTCGGCTCCGGCGCTGGCTCCTCCGCGCTTTAGCGACAGTTCGACCCCAGGCGTGCCGGCGCCGGCGGCCCTTCGGCCGTCGGCGCCTGGTAGATCAGGCGCCTGGAACATCGCCTCCCGCGTCGCCGCCGGGGCCGACCCCGCCAACACCCTCGCGCCACATCGAGCCCTGGCGATCCGTGTATGGGATCGGCGAGAACGGAGCGCCCGTCGGCGGGACGCCGGGCGGACCGTACAGCCGGGTCAGGTGACGGACGATCAGGCCACCCCACGCGAGAAACGCGATAGCCGCGATTGCGAAGAGGCCCGCCCACAGCCCAATCGAGCCCGCGGTGATGACGAGGACGACCGCTGCCCAGACCGCCAGGCCTCCGGCCGCGTAGGCCAGGTGCACGTTGCGGCGCCTCGCCCGCAGCAACTCCCGGTATGCCTCCCGCGAGATGAGGACCGTGGCTTCATCCGACTCATGCGACCCGGACATGACGGCCTCCTGATCGTTGCGGCACGCAATGGCATCGTAGCGTGTGGCGCCGCGCACACAAGGACCCCGGCGACCGGTCGGCCGCCGGGGTCCGTGGTCGCGGGCTGGCGATCAGCTCATTTGGGGAACTTGACCTTTTCCGTGACCGCGGCGTACGCATCGACGATGCCGTAGCCATAGAAGCCGTTGAACTCGAGGTCACCCTCGCACAGAGCGTTGAACTCGACCGGCCGGCCCTCGTTCGTGTAGGTCTGCAACGGTGGGACCGGACAGGCGTGTTGGGCGGCTGTCTGGACCAGGACATATTCCGTGTCCGACGGGGCGAGCCGGAGCATGTCCTTGTCGTCCTTGTCCTTCTTCCCGAAGCGGCTGACGACGAGGGCCGCTACGCCGACCGCGTGCGGCGACGCCATCGATGTTCCCTGCAGGAAGGTGTAATAGCCGCAGGTCGCACCGTCACAGTCCTTGAAGACCAGACCCTCGGCGCCCGGCACGATGTTGCCGTTTGCATCGACGAGCCCAGCCTCGACCAGGACGTGGAGCGGGTACGTCGACAGGATCTGGTTGCCGTTCGTCCGGAATGTCGGCGTGCCGAAGCCGTCACGGAACCAGCCACCAGGCGCCGACAGCGAGATCTGCTCGAGGCCGTAGTTCGAGTAGTCGGCCTTCTGCGTGCTCGGCCCGAGCGCGGAGATGCCAAGGACATGCGGGCCTTCCACCGGCAGGTCGACGCATGTGGCGTTGTCGATGGGGCGGGGGTACTCGGAGCCAGGCGGGAAATCCGGGCTGATAACGTCCGTCCTCGGATTACCGAGATCCTCGTGATTGTTGCCGAGCGATCCGACGAGGGTCACATCCTTGGAGTGGGCGTAGTTGAGCGCCCGGTTCATGGCCACGATGATCGTCCGCTGCTCGAGCTGGGCCTCGGGCGAATCCGCCGGGTTGTTCAGGCAGTTGTACAGCCACGGGTCGACGAAGAAGGACATGTTGATCACGTCGACACCGATGTCAGCTCCGTACACAAGCGCGTCCGTCACGGGCTGCAGGAACAGCCAGCCGCCGTCCTGACCGCCGCGGATGTTGACCAGGCGCACACCGGGAGCAACCCCGGAGACGCCGAGGCCATTAGCCGCTGCGGCGACCGTGCCTGCGACATGGGTGCCGTGGCCGCTGTCGTCGACCGTCGGCGGATCCACGCAACTGGGCACCTCGCACGGACCGTCGATCAGGGGGATATCGGTCACGAAGTTCCGCGACAGCGACGTCTCCAGCTGGCCGGCGAGGTCGGGATGCGAGGCGTCGATCCCGGAGTCGAGGATCCCGACAAGCACGCGAGGGTCGCCCGCGTTGACCTGACGGGCGAGGTCGGACTTGACCATGGCAAGACCCCACAGCTGTCCGTCGAGGGGGTCCATCCCCGCAGTGGAGTCGCCGCCCTTGAAGGCAACTCCGGCCTTGGTCTTGATGAGCTGCTCGACCTCGGGATCCGCGGCTTTGACCGGTTTGGCGTCGGGGATCTCGCCGATCGCGCGCTGAGCGTATGTCGCGCCCAGAACAGCCTTCGATGCGCTTACGTCGAGGATGAAGCCATCGGCCGGGGCCGTGACTTTGTAGGTGCCGATTGCGGCGTTGCGGGCGATGATCGTGCCCCCAGCTGCGGAGATCGCCCGGCGGACATCCGCTGCGGATGTGCCGGCCTCGGCGACAACGACGTATTCGACTGAGGTGTCCGAGGCCACGACAGCGATCGGCGCGCCGAGCAGGAGAGCCGTGATGAGCAATGGCGCCGCGATGGGAGCCAACAGACGCGAAATGGACCGATTCACCGGAAGTTCCTCCCTGTCCCTCCGTGATTGGATCTCGCCAGTGTGCGCCATCCTCGTCCCCTCGTCTTACGGATCCATCGCTGTTTCGCACGTGCAGTGGCAGGCAGCGCTTGACAGCTGGGCGGGCCGTGCCGTCACCTTTGCGATGTGAGCACTGTTCGTCGCGCCAGCATCGCGGCCGCCGTCGCCGCCGCCCAGGTCGGGTTGGCGTACCGCTTCGCGCTCGCGTATCGCGCGCGCGCCGGGTATCCCCGCCGGCACGAGATGCAGGCCACCCCCGCCGACCTCGGCCTGATGTTCGAGGAGGCGCTCATTCCAGTCGACGGCCTCGACCTGCCGGCCTGGTTCATTCCGGCTCGGGACGGCGCCCCGGGTCCGGGCGTGGTGCTGGTCCACGGCTGGGAGTCGGGTCGCGACCGGACGTTGCCGATGGCGCAGTTCCTCCACGCGGCCGGCTTCCACTGCCTGCTGTTCGACGTTCGAGGCCACGGAGCAAACGAGCCCGAGCAGCTCCCGATCAGCGGCGGTGAGTTCGGCCGCGACACATTTGCGGCCGTGGACGTCCTCTTCCGCCGGCCCGAGGTGACCGTGGGAGCCGTCTCGGGGCATTCGATGGGCGCGATCGGGGCGATCCTCGCCGCCGCGGCGGACCCGCGCGTCGAGGCACTTGTGGCGACCTCGGGGCCGGCAGACCCGTACCGCCTGACACGTCAGACGTTCCGGCTTGCGAACCTGCCGATCCCCGACCCGATCGCCTATCCGCTCGCGTGGCTCACGACTCGCGTGTTCCTCCGGCCGCGGGGACACCGCGTCGAGGAGGTCAATGCGATTCGCGCAATCGCGGCCTTCCGGGGTCCGGTGTTGCTCGCGCATGGCGCCGAGGACGCCGTCGTCCCGCTCCGCCACTTCGAGCGGCTGCGCGCGGCGGCCGTTGCGTCGCGTGCCAACATCCCCGATGCCGCGCCCGTGGTCGACATCGTGATCGGAGGCGGGCAGCACTCGTGGCTGTACGAGTTCGAGGCGTATCGCCGTTCCGTGGCGCGCTTTCTGGCCGCCTCGCTCGGCGGTCCCTACACGCCGGACGAGGCAGCGGAACGCGCTGCCGCAGTGCGCGCCGAGCGGCTGCCCGACGTCGGTGAGCAGTTCTCGGCCGTCGAGAACGGTGGCGGCGTACGGCGCCTCGCCCGGATCGCATTGCCCGGCGCGACCCGGCCAGACCCACAGATCGTCAGCCCGCCGGGACCACCGAGCCCATGACTGTCTGGGACGCGGTCGCCCACAAGCGCGCCATCCGCCGCTTCCTGGACCAGCCGCTCGACCCCGAGCACCTCAAACGGATTCTCGACGCAGGCCGGCGTGCCGGGAGTTCCAAGAACACGCAACGCTGGGCGTTCATCGCGATCGACGACCGCGCAACGTTGCGCCAGCTTGCGGACGTCGGGCCATACGCCGGGCACCTGGCCGGCGCCGCCGCAGCGATCGCCCTCGTCACGCCGGACCTGAAGACCGTCGATGCGCCGCTCTCGGTCATGTGGGACCTCGGACAGGCGGCCCAGAACATGATGCTCGTCGCCTGGGAGTTCGGGATCGGCAGCGTTCCGGCGACGGTCTACCGGCACGACGTGGCGCAGCGTGTGCTCACCTATCCGGACGACCAGCACTGCGAGTTCCTGCTCTCATTCGGCTACCCTGCCCGCCCCGAGGACCTCACGCGACCGCCCAAGACCGGCGGCCGCCGCCCGCTCGATGAGCTGGTCCATCGCGGGCGCTGGTAGGGAAGCCGATCGGCCGCCCCGGCGGCCCGGCGTCGGTGTTCGTGGAGCAACAGATCGCTCGAATCGCGCCCCAAAACACCGAAATTCGCTGGCTTCGCGGCCCGGCGAACACCGGTGGCCAAATTTGACGAGGCGGTGCAGCTGACTACCGGCCTTTGTTGTTCGTAGCACACCGAAAGTGCGCCTCTGACCCGCGCAGGGCGACGCCCGCAGGCTACTGCCAGCGGAACTTGCGCGACGCGATCACGAAGCAGGCTGCCAACCAGCCGAGCAGCACCGCCGCGCACACCCCGAGCGTCGCGAACGGCACGCCGCCGACCATCACCTGCCGCAGCGCATCAGCGAGGTACGTCAGCGGGATGACCCGCGCAACGGCCTGCAGGGCATCGGGCATGGCCTGGATCGGGAAGAACGTGCCCGACAGGAACATCATCGGGAACTGGACGACCGACGTCATCCCGTTCGCCGAGTCCTCGGTGGTCGCGAACGAGGCGATCACGTAGCCAAGCGCGAGGAAGGTCACCGAGCCGAGGATCACGAAGATCGCCGTCAGCGCGATGCTGCCAGTGATCTCGACCCCGAAGAAGATCGATCCGACCGCCACGATGATCACTGCCTGCGCGAGGGCGATCAGCAGCCGCATCAGGACGTTTGACCCGACCAGCTGCCAGCGTCGCAAGGGCGTCGCCGCGAGTCGTTTGAGGATCAGCTTCTCGCGGTCGGCAACGAGTGGGATGGCCGCGAAGATGCCGACCTGCATCACCGACAACCCGAGCATGCTGGGCACGAAGTAGCTGATGAAGTTCAGGTTCTCGGTCTGGATCGTCTCCGCCTGCGGCATGACGAGTGGTGGCCGGTCGTTCATGTTGATGACCGCCAACACGCTCCCGACGGCCTGGTAGACCGATCCCTGCAGCGACTGCTGGGACGGGTCCGTGTAGATCCTGACAACGGCCGGCGCGCCGGGCGTGTCCGACCCTGCATTGGCTTCGAGTAGGCCACCATACCCTTCGGGCACGACGAGTACCGCGTCCACCTCGCCGATCCGCATCTTCTCGAGCGCCTCGGCCTCGGGATAGTCCTCGACGTCGACGCCCGACGCCGCGGCGAGCGCAGCACGCAGCTCGGCGGACTGCGCGGAGCCGTCGCTGTCAACCCAGCCCAGAGTCAGCCTCGACTCGCCGCCGCCCTGGAAGATCAGCCCGAACATCACGATGAAAATGAGCGGGAACGCCAGCGTCCAGAACAACGCTGCGCGGTCACGTGTGTAGCTCCGGATATTCGCGACCGTGAGCGTCCAGAGTGCGGTCATCGCGGCCCGCTCAGTCGCGCAATGCTCGTCCGGTCAGGCTGAGGAACACGTCCTCGAGCGACGCCCGCCGGATGGACAGATTCTGTGGCTCGGCTCCACGGCCCTCGGCGGCTGCCAGGAGGGCGCCGATCGTCGCTCCGACGTCGCGTGTGAAGACCAGCGCGTCGCGGTCGTCGACGTGAACGGAGCTGACCGCCGGCAACGACTCGAGCAACGTCGTGTCGAGTGCCTCGTCGGGATCGAAGCGCACAGCGCGGTCCTTGAAGTGCTTGGACACGAGCTCCTCGACCGTGCCCAGCTCGAGCACCTTGCCGTGGTCCATGATCGCCAGCCGGTCGCACAGGATCTCGGCCTCCTCCATGTAATGGGTCGTGAGGAGGACGGAAGTTCCGGCGGCCTTGAGGCCCTCGATGAGCGTCCACAGGGAGCGGCGCGCCGCGGGATCGAGGCCGGTCGTCGGCTCGTCGAGGAACACGAGCTCCGGGTCGTTCACCAGGGACAGGGCGACGGCCAAGCGCTGGCGCTGCCCACCGGACAGGTCCTTGGACTGGGCCTTGCTTCGCTCGGTCAGCCCGAGCGCCTCGATCAGCTCGGCGGTCGGCCGCGACTTCGGGTAGAAGCTGCGGAACAGGTCGATCAGCTCGATGACGGTCAGCTTCGGATAGAGGGCCGCCGTCTGGAGGCTGACCCCGATCCGCGGCTTGAGCGCATCGGCGTCCTTCGCCACGTCGAGGCCGAGCACCCGGACCTCGCCACCGTCGGGTTCGCGAAGGCCCTCGAGGATCTCGACGGTCGTCGTCTTGCCGGCGCCGTTCGGGCCAAGCAGCCCGAAGATCTCACCGGGGCGAACCTCGAAGCTCACGCCGTCGACGGCGTGCACGTCGCCGTAGTGCTTCTTCAGGTCGGTGACGCGGATGACGGCATCGGCCGCCACCGGGGCATTCGTCATGCGCCGATGGTCGCAGACGGGTGGCGAGCGCGCACGGTTATCAGGCCCGCTCGGGCGATGCATCCTCGAGGCCGGTCGACCAGTCGATGTCGAGCACGATGGATGTGTCCGTCATATCCGCCGATTCCGGGGCCGGCGCCCCGAGTCCGATGTAGGCATCCATGGCCGCCTCGAGGCCGACGTCGCCACCGGCCAGCTCCGACAGAATCCACTTCTCCTCGAGCACGTCGCAGTAGGCCTGCAGCGGATCCCGAAGCGGGCCGATCGCCGGCGCGAGTGAGGCGAGCGCCGGTTCGAGGACGTCCTGCAGCCACCGGTCCGAGGCTTCCTCGTCGGACAACCGCCGGTCCTCGTGATACTCGATCCAACAGCGGTACTCCTCGAGGTCGTTCAGGAGGAGCCGGGCCTGGCCTTCGAGCGCGATGAGGCCGGCCAGCCGCTCCAGCTTCCGGACGTGGAAGCGGCGGTTGGCCACGGCGACCCGCAGCCGCACGGCGCCATCGCCGCCGGACATGGGCTCGAGCTCGATCTCGTCGACGGCGAACCCGAGATCGTTCAGCGCACGGATCCGGGCCCGAATGGCATGCCGATCGTCCGGTGAAAGCTCCGGTTCGGAGGTGATCTCGTCCCACAACGCTGCGTACCGGGCCCGGACCGACTCGGCAGCTTCGATCGCGTCCTCGATGCCCTCCGAGCGGCCCTGCAGCGCGGCCAGGTCAGCCAGGCCGAATGCAACGTTCTCCACGAGGATGTCGAGGTCGTAGGCCCGCTGTCCGTCCGAGAGCGTTGGATGGATCTCGCTCGTCTCGGCGTCCACGAGGAACGCCTGGACCTTGTCGCCATCGCGGCGGAAGAGCGTGTTCGCGAGCGAGCAGTCGCCCCAGTACACACCTGATCGATGGAGGTCGACGAGCAGCCACGCCATGGCATCGAGCAGCCGGTCGCGATACGGGCCCGGGCCCAGCGGGAAGCGCAGCAGCAGGCGCCGGTACTGGATCGAGTACGCGAGATATTCGGTCGCGAGGATGGCCGCGTCGCGCTCCGGGGAGATCGCAAGCCCGACGGCATCGACCGCCGGAAGCGAGGCGGCCTCCAGGTGGCGGAGCACGGCGAACTCGCGCTCGGCGACTTCGAGCGGCTCCTCCTTGAGGGCGTAAACGGTGCCATCTGCGACGATGAACCGGACGAGGTGGCGCGACGGGCCGATCGGCAGCGTGCGGAAGACGTGCCGCTCGTCGGACCATTCGGCAAGCGGGCGTTCCCAGGGCAGATCGAGCAGCGCCGAGGCGTTCTCGCGCAGGCGGAGTCGTGGGAAGGGGGTCGAGAGCGCGGTGTCGGTCAGAGCTTCTTCCGCAGGTACGTGGTGACGGCCGCGTCGTAGCCCAGTGACTCGTAGAGCCGCTGCGCGTCCGGACGGTGGTGGCCGGCGGTGACTTCGGTGAACGCCGCCCCGAGCTCGCGGCCGACGTTTTCGGCTTCCGCCATCAACAGGTGGCCGACGCCGCGTTCGCGGACGCCGGCGTCCACGACGAGCGCCAGCACGCGGACGATGCGGTCGTCGTGCTCGAAGCGCGGTAGCGCATGAATGGCGATGAAGCCGAGGACCTCTCCGTCGTGCTCGGCCACGATCACGCGCGAATGTGGGGAGCCGAAGCGCTCGAGCCGCTCGACGATGTCGCTCGGCCCGGCTGGATAGCCCTCGTCTGTGAACAGCGTGGCAATCCGCTCGGAGTCGGCGGCAGTAGCGGGACGGAGCGTGATGGGCGGCGCGTCGGTCATCCGTCGATGGTACCCGCTGGCTCCTCGACCACGAGGAGGTGCGGGCCGCCAACTGGTGCGCCCAGGATCAGTCGCTCACGGCCCAACGGACCGTCCGCGGGGCCGGACAGGGCCAGGTCGTCGGGGATCGACCGCGCGATGCCTCGAACCCAGAGCGCCGCCGGGCCCTCGTCATGGCGGGCGAGGGTCGCTGCCAGCCGCCATTCCGTGCTGGGCTCGAGGATGACGAGCCGGACTCGTCCGGTCGTCGCCCGGCCGAGCAGGCTGCTGCCGCCGAGGAGTGCCTCCGGGGTGCCCGGTTCGAACGGCGCGGCGTCGGGCATCGCCCCGGTCAGCTCGGCAACCGCGCGCCCTGAGTCGACGGTTGCCCATGCCAGCCCGATGACCGGCAGCCCGAGGCGTTCGGCGGGCGTCGCGGACACGAGACGCGCGATCGCCTCGTCCAGGTCGAAGGACTTGGCCCGGCTCATCCGACCAGCAGCAGGTCGGGCGCGGGCGAACCGAGGATCTCGAAGCCGATCCGACGGTAGAGCCGGATCGCCTCGTCGTTGTCGGCGAAGACCCCAAGGGTCACCGTGCGGCTGCCGGCCCGGACCCCATCCAGGGCGGCTGCCGCGGACACCAGGCCGGCAAAGCCCCTCCCGCGGGCCGCAGGCACGGTCCCGACCGACGAGAGATAGGTCCGCCCGTCGAACGTCGCGCGGCGGGCGACCGCGGCAGGCATCCCGCGCCAGCGAATGACGTAGTGCGTGAACCACGGATGGCTCAGCGAGGCCGCGGTCTCGTTCCGGATCGGGCCGCTGTGCGAGTCGTCGACGCCGAACGCATCGAGGAGCACCGCGACGATCTCGGCGGCCACCCATTCGGCATCCTGTTCGGGGAGCGTCGTCCAGCGCTCCACTTCGACGTCCCCGGCCTGGCGTTTGGCCGCGTCGACGATCACGCTCTCCGCGAGCGCCGCATCGACGAGCAGCATCATCATCCCGGCCCCGACGTCCTCGAACCCCGCAGCCAGGATGCGTTCAACGAGGTCGGCCGGCGAGTCGTGTCCCGGTGACGCCCACACATGCGGCCGGCGACCGAAGCTGGCGAACTGCACCATGAGCTCGTCGAGGCGGCGGTCGAAGGCGGCCGCGTCCGAGGGCCAGCGCGTGGCTTCGAACCGGTTCCAGAACGGATCGCCGTCGCGCGGGTCGTACAGCAGGAGACCATCGTCGAGCTCGCGCAGCTCGCGACCGGGCAGCGCATGGACCGTCGCCTCGTGGGCCAGGATCGCGCGCATCTCCGCCGCGTCGACTCCCAGCATCGGATCGGCGAGGTCGGCACGGCGGTCCATGCGCGGAACCATAGCCGGGGAAAACCGTAGCATGCAGCAGGGCGTACAGAGTCAGCGAGACTCAAGCCAGATCGAACTCGACTGCGTCCCCTCCCAGGAGGATCACTCCATGCGCCGACTTGTCCCACTCCTGTTCACCCTGTTCGCACTCGTAGCGTTGTCCGCGTGTGCGTCGAGCACCGGCGGGACCGCGGCTCCTGCCGCGACGGCCCCAAGCGCGGCTCCGGCGGCCAGCGAGCCTGCCGCAAGCGCCCCGGCGGCGGGTGGGGGCGGCTGCAGCACGTCAAGCGAGGCGGCGGCTGTGACCGTGAACATCCAGAACTTCGCGTTCGATCCGCCCGAGGTGACGGCGGCGGTTGGCGAGACGATCGGCTGGACGAATGCGGATTCGACCGCGCACACGGCCACGACCGACGACGGTGGGTGCGACACGGGGAACATCGACCAGAACGCAACGGCCGGGCTCGTCTTTGACGCAGCAGGGACGTACACCTACCACTGCAAGATCCACCCGAACATGACGGGGACGATCACGATCACCGAATGATCTGCGCGGACGATCTCCGCGCCGAACGCGTCAGCGCTGGGCGACGAACAGGCTGGCACCAGACGGCAGATCGATCATGGTCGGTTCGGGCAGGCCAGCGTCGGCGAACCACGCGCGGAACCGATCGCGTGTCGCAAGCGACGTGCCCTGATACAGCTCGTCGAGCTGGACGCCGGCAATGAGCTCACCGTGGCGCGACCGGAACTCCTCCGGGTCGGATGGCAGCGGCCAGTCGAGGACGATCAGCCGTCCGCCCGGGGCGAGCGCGGCCCACGCCTTGCGCAACCCGGCAACCGCGTCGGGCAGCTGGTGGAGCGCGTACTGGAAGTAGGCCAGGTCGAACGGTTCGGTTCCGTCGAGGTTCGCCGCTTCGGCCTGGACGATGCTGATCCGATCGGCGAGCCCTTCCTCCTCGACGTGCTGGTGCGCTCGGGCGACGGAGTCAGCCTCGAACTCGACGCCGACGAGCTCGAGCTTCGGGAAGCGGCGTGCCATCGCGATGAGCCAGCGCCCGCCGCCGCAATGGATATCGACGACCCGCCCACCGTTCGAGAGTTCGGCGACAGCCTGCGGCAGCGCGGCGAGCGCCTCCTGGAAGAAGACGGCGATGTCCTGCTGGGTCAGCCGTTCGATCGCGGCCCGGTAGCGGTCGGGACGGTCGCGGACAGGCGATCCGGTGCGGAAGAAGTCCGGCATGCGATCCCAGTCGAGGGTGGCGACGACGCCGTGAACGAACTGTCCGCCGAGGTAGTCAGTGCGGTCGCGATCGAGCAGCGTCCCGGCCAGATCGGGGTCAACGCGCAGCCGCCCGCCTTCCAGCTCCGCCAGCCGATGGGCGTCTGCGGCCCAGGCCCAGAGGTCGACTGCCTCCCCGTGCGCGCCGGTCGCGGTCGCCAGCTCGGCGGGCGCCATCCCTTCGTCCCCGGCGCGCCGGAGCGCCTCGAACAGGCCGAGCTCGAGGCCGAGATAGATCAGCCACGACCGGTAGAACCCGCCAAGGCTTGCGAGCAAGTCGTCGAAGACGTCCGGGTCGCCCATCGCCGGATTGTCGCATCCGACTGCCGTACCGTAGACGGTGCGCATGCAACGGTTGTCGGCCTCACGCGGTTCTGGGTAGTAATGGACACCGATGACGCGCTCACGGCGCGCCTCGCCGAGGACCTCGACGGCACGTTCGAGGCGCTCGTTCGCGCGCACCAGGATCGGCTGTACACCATCGCCCATCGGTTCCTCGGCAACGGCCACGATGCCGAGGAGGTCACCCAGGACGCCCTGGTTCGGGCCTACAGGGCATTGGTGGGTTACGACCGCGAGCGGATCGAGGCGCTTCGGCTCCGGCCGTGGCTCGCGACCATCGTCCTCAATCTGTGTCGCAACCGGGCGACCAGGTCGCACGCGATGCCGAACGCCCTGTCGCTGGACGCCGAGTCCGCGGACGGGGCGACGCTTCCCGAACCCGTCGCCGATCCGGCAGGGTCGCCCGCGGCAGTGGTCGACCGGCGCGAGGCCCGCCGACGCTGGGCATCGCTGGTCACGCAATTGCCATCCGCATACCGGGCGCCAGTCGTGCTCCGCCACGTCGACGGGCTGTCCTATCCCGAGCTCGCCATCGCCCTCGATCGACCCGAGGGCACCGTCAAGGCGCAGGTCCATCGCGGGCTTGCGCTGCTGCGCACCGCATTCGAAGCCGCCGAACGGCTCGAGCGCGAGGAGATGACCGCATGACCACACTTCCCGTCAACGACAGCGCAATGGAGTCGGCCCTCGCCGACCTTGCGCTCGCCGCGCCACCGAACCTTGCCGCCGACGTGCTCGTGGAGGTCGGACTGGCCGACCGGTACGCGCCGATCGAATTGCCGATCGGGCTCCTGTACGTGGCATGGAACGGGCGAGGTGTTTCGACCGTCGGGCTGGCTGCCGACGATGCCGCCTTCGAGGCGGAGCACCTCCGCCAGACCGGCCGCGCGGCGCACCGGGCGGCCGCTCTGCCCTCGACGCTTGCCGGACGGATCTCGCGGCGGATCGCCGGCGATCGCCGGGCCGACATCCGCGTCGATCTTCGCGGCCGCTCGACGTTCGAACGCGATGTGCTGCTGAAGGCCGCCGAGATCCCCTTCGGCGAGGTCCGGCCGTACGGCTGGATCGCGGCGGAGATCGGCCGGCCGAAGGCGGTGCGAGCGGTCGGCACGGCCCTCGGCCACAACCCGGTTCCCCTGATCGTGCCCTGCCACCGGGTCGTCCGGACGGACGGCTCCATCGGCCAGTACTCGCTCGGCGGGCCGCAGAACAAGCGGGCGATCCTCGCCTCGGAGGGCCTGGACCCCGAAGCTTTCGAGCGACGGGCGAGGGCCGGCGAGCACTACACGGGCTCGCGCACGACACACATCGTGTGCAACCCGACCTGCCGCCACGCGCGACGCGTCATGGACCAGCATCGGGTGTGGTTCCGCTCGCTGGACGCGGCCGCCGAGGCGGGCTATCGGCCGTGCAAGGTCTGCCGGCCGGCGTCGGGGGCGGCCACGATCGCCCTCGCCGCCCCGGCCTGACGCGTCGTCGGACGCCGGCATGGCGGGGTGCCTCACCCCGCCGGTTCGGTGTATGATCCCCACTTGGACCAGCCTGCTATGCCAACCAGCGAGGCGCGTGCCGCGACCCGAGGCCGGCTCTGGCTCGGCCTGCTCGTCCTCTACATCGTGTGGGGATCGACCTACCTCGGCATCGCCGTGGCGGTCGACACGATCCCGCCGTTCCTCATGGCCGCGAGCCGCTTCGCCCTGGCCGGGCTCGTCCTCCTGACCTGGTCGGTGGTGCGAGCCGGCGGCTCGTTCGCGATGCCCAGCCTTCACGAGTGGCGCGACAGCGCGATCGTGGGCGCCCTGCTCCTTGGCGGCGGAATGGGCATGGTCGCGTGGGGCGAGCAGACGATTCCGTCGGGGATCGCCGCCCTGATCATCGCGTTGATGCCGGTCTGGGTCGCGATTCTTGGTCGTGCCCTGTTCGGTGAGCGGCTCCCGGGGATCGCGATTGTCGGCATCGTCGTCGGGTTCGTCGGCGTGGGGATCCTGGTCGGTCCGACGATCGTCGGCGAGTCGGGCGCCCTCAATCCGCTCGGCCTGGCGGCGCTGCTGATCTCACCGATCTCGTGGACTGCGGGCTCCCTCTACGCCAGCCATCGGGCCACGCTACCGAAGCAGCCGCTCGTTGCGACGGGGCTCCAGATGGTATGTGGGGCGGCTGTCCTGCTGGTGATGGCGCTGCTCAGCGGTGAGCCGGCGCGCTTCGATCCCGCGGCTATCTCGAGGGACTCGCTGCTGGCCCTCGCGTACCTCACCGTGATCGGCAGCCTGCTCGCGTTCACCGTCTATGGCTGGCTGCTCCGGGTTGCGCCACTCCCGTGGATCGCGACGTACGCGTACGTCAACCCGGTCGTCGCCGTCATCCTGGGAACGGTCGTCCTCGGTGAGCCGCTCGACGCGCGGACGGTGGTTGCCGGCGCGGTGATCGTCGGAGCGGTGGCGCTCATCGTGACGGCCCGTGGCCGGATGCAGGCGCCGCAGTCGGAGGCAGCGGCCGAACCGCCGCGACCCGGGCGCGCAGAGGTCCCGGCACCGTCAACCGGGGGCGGCTGAGCCCGCTCAACCCTTCGGGCGTTCGAAGCCCTGGGCCGGCCACGCCTCGCAGCGCAGCGGCCGGTCTTCGCGATAGCCGAGGGCGTAGTCGGCCTGGATCAGCGTGTGGAGCTGGCTCGTACCCTCATAGATGACCGCCGCCTTCGAGTTGCGCAGGTAGCGCTCGACGGGGAACTCGTTCGAGTAGCCGTTCGCCCCGTGAACCTGGATCGCGTCGAGCGCCGATTGGACCGCGTGGTCGGTCGCCTGCCACTTGGCGAGCGAGGTCTCGCGCGTGTTTCGCAGTCCCTGGTTCTTGAGCCAGCCCGCTCGCCAGACGAGCAACCGGCCGGCTTCGATGCCGGCAGCCATCTTCGCGATCATCTGCTTGACGAGCTGGTGCTTGCCGATCTCGTCACCAAAGGTCTGCCGCTCGTGCGCGTAGCGCACGGACGCCTCCAGGCACGCCTGCGCCAGGCCCACGGCGCCGGCTGCCACCGTATAGCGCCCCTGGTCGATCGCGCTCATCGCGATGAGGAAGCCCTCGCCCTCCTCGCCGATCCGGTTTTCAGCCGGTACGGGCACGTTGTCGAGGTTGATCAGCCCGGTGTTGCCGGCGCGGATCCCGAGCTTGCCGTGGAGCGTGCCGGTGGACAGACCGGGCATCCCGCGCTCGACGATGAAGGCGGTGATCCCCCGCCAGCCCTTCGAGCGGTCGACGGTCGCAAAGACCAGGAAATGGTCGGCAAGATCGGCAAGGCTGATCCAGATCTTCTGGCCGTTGAGGCGATACCCATCGCCGTCCTGCCGGGCTGTCGTCGCCAGGTTCGCGGCGTCGGTGCCGACGCCGGGCTCTGTCAATCCGAACGTCGCGAGCTTCTCGCCTTTCGCTTGCGGCACAAGCCACCGCTGGCGCTGCTCTTCCGTTCCCCACTGGAGGAGGGCAAGCGAGTTGAGCCCGACGTGGACGCTCTGGACAACACGGAACGCTGTGTCGGCGCGCTCGAGCTCCTCGCACAGCAGCGCGAAGCTGATGTAGTCCACGCCGCCGCCGCCGTACGCCTCGGGGATCGGAGCGCCGAGGAAGCCCAGCTCGCCCATCCGCACGAAGACCTCGCGGTGGACCTCGCCTTTCTCATCCCATTCGCGGATGTGGGGCAGGATCTCGGCCTCGGCGAAGGCCCGGACGCTCTGCTGGACGAGGCGGTTCTCGTCGGTGAGGGCGAAGTCGACCACTGGCGACGGGTTCCTCTGACGGTGCTGGACGGGCCGTCATCGTAACCGCGGGCACCGCAGGGCGAGCCGTCGCCTTCGCCGTTCGAGGCCCCCATATACTCGGCCGATGGACAGCGCGCCGAACCTGACGCCCGTCCTCGGCCGCTACTTCCTGCGGGAATGGAGCCACGGCGAGGGCCACCGGCTCTACGACACGAGCGGCAACGCGTACCTCGACTTCGCCAACGGGATCGCCGTCACGGCACTCGGCCACGGGCATCCGAAGGTCAACGCAGCCATCCACGCGCAGGTCGACCGGATCGTCGGGCCGATCAACGCGGTCGGGTTCACCGAGCCAGTGTCGAGGCTCGCGAGCGAGTTGGCGGCCACGTTTCCCCAGTCGCTCGACTCGGTGTTCTTCCTCAACTCGGGCGCGGAGGCAATCGACGCCGCCTTGAAGCTGTGTCGCCGCGTCAGCGGGCGCCCCGGGATCATCGCGTTCCGCGGCGGATTCCACGGCCGGACATTCGGCGCGATGAGTGTCACGACCTCGAGCCTGAACTACCGGACCGGCTACGAACCGCTCCTGCCGGGTGTCCAAGTCGCGCCATACCCGGTGGCCTACCCGGATTTCGACGGCGACGAGGAGGCGGCATCGGCCGCGGCGCTGGCCGGGCTGCGCGCGCTGTTCGAGGCGGTGATCGCGCCGACATCGGTGGGTTCGATCGTCATCGAGCCGGTCCTCGGCGAGGGCGGCTACAACCCCGCTCCGATCTCGTTCCTGCGGGCGATTCGGGCGCTGTGCGACGAGCACGGGATCCTGCTGATCGCCGACGAGGTGCAGACCGGGATGGGCCGCACCGGGGCGATGTGGGCGTTCGAGCACGCCGGGATCGTGCCCGACGTCGTGTGCGTGGCCAAGGCGATCGCGAACGGGCTGCCGCTGGCGGCGCTCGTCTCGAGCCGCACGCTCCAGGAACGCTGGGGCAAGAGCGCCCACGGTTCGACGTTCGGCGGGAACCCGGTCGCGTGCGCGGCCGGCCTGGCAGTCCTCGAGGTGATCCGGGAAGAGCGGCTGGTCGAGAACGCCGCGGCACGAGGAGCCGAGCTGCGGGCAGGGCTGGGACGGATCGCGGCCGAGGACGATCGAGTCGGCGACGTCCGCGGACCCGGGCTGATGGTCGGCGTCGAGCTCGTCCAGTCACGAGACGGGCGGCAGCCCGACGGCGACCTCGCGGATCGCGTCATGGCAGCGTGCGCGGACGCGGGCCTGCTCGTGCTGCTCTGCGGGCGCCAGCACCAGGTCGTCCGCTGGATCCCGCCGCTCGACGTGACCGCAGCCGAGATCGCGGAAGGTGTCGAAATCTTCGGGGAGAGCCTCGCCTCGCTGCCGCGCGACTGATCGATACGGATCTGATCGTCAGATCCGGCCAAGAATCTCCGCGCGCTTCGCCTGATACTCCTGCTCCGTGATCAGGCCCTGCGTCTTCAAGGAGTCAAGGGCGGCGAGCGCAGACGCCGTGTCAGCCGCAGGAACAGCAGGCGCGGGCTTTGGCGCGGAGCTCGCGGGAGGTGGCGCGGCCGTCGCGGGTGGCTGGGTGGCGCCGATTGCCGTCGCTGCCACGGCCGTCCCGCCGGTCATCGATGCCGCCTTCTGCTCCTGGATTGCCGTCCGCAGCTCCTTCGCTTTTGCGACCGTCATGAACCTGTCCTCGCCCGCCGCGCCGGAAGCCGTCAGGATCTTCAAGTTGCCGAACCCGAGCATGCGACCGAGGGCGGGCTCGTCGAGGCGGACGTCGGTCAGCATCGGCAGCAGGGTCTCGGAGGAGCGCCGTCGCAGGAGGCCCTCATAACGCAGGACGCGCATGTTCGTGACGCCGAAATGCGCCGAGAGGAATTCGGCGATGTTGTAGACGATCCACAGGATCGCGAAGAGGAGCAATCCCGTGCTGATCAGGTCCATGAGATTGCCGATGGATCCGAACAACCCATCGCCCGTGGGCGCCAGCCAGCGCAGGACGAATGCCCCGAGGATGATCAGGATCGCGACCAGCGATGCGCGAATCGGCGCGAACCAGTGCTTCGTTGTCTCGAAGACGATCTGCTCGCCGGTCAGCAGGTTCCTGTCCAGTTCGTTCACCCGTTACCTCGCTCTCGGATGGCCTCCCCTGCAGGATAGCCCTGCCTCTCCTCGCCCGCGCCTTTGTCGCGGGGCGGCGCAGGGCGGGGGCGCGTCAAAAAGCGCCTACCGGGCCGGCAGGCGCTCGACGGTCGGACAGAAGGACGCGGTCGTCGCCCCCAGGCAGCGACCGCGATGCAAGGGCTAGCGGTTCTGGGCGAGGAACTTCATCACGTCGTCAAGCCGGAAGCGGCGATCGCCGCGCTTGCAGACGCGATAGAACGGCAATTCGCCGCGGTCGCCGAGGCGCTTCACCGTGTTGACGTGGAGATGGAGCATCTCCGCGACTTCGGTTGCGGTGAGCATCGGCCCAAGTTCGTTGACGGCCATCGAAGCCATGTGCTGGTCGCCTCTCGTGATCGGTTGTCGGCGGCCCGGGCTCCTGAGGTGTCCAGGGGTAGAGTTCGGCCCGCTCCGAGGCGGAATGTATGAGTTGAGGGTTGCACGCGCCAAGCCGTACTTTGGGGTCACCCTCGAGTACCAGGCTTACTCCGGCGGCCGTGAATGGGCTATTCGACGGTCTCGAACGCCGAGATTGCGAGGCCGACGCCGAGCGCGGCCACGAACAGCCCGAACGATGTCCCAGGAGCGAGTCGCGGGTGGCGCCTGGGTGTGCGTGGCTGTGCAGGTCGCCGGCCCGCGGCCGCACGCCGATGCTTGCCGCCGGTCGCCATCTCGCGCCGCAGCCAGCCCGCCACGTCTTCGCCCCACGAGCAACCGATCGTGGCACCGCCCTTCGCCGCACGGTACGACACGAACGACGGGCACGCGGAGCAGTGTGTCCGGCCGACGGGCGTGGCGTCGATTGGACACGGATCCCCGAGCCAGAGATGGCGCACTCAAACCCCTCACGGTGCGGCGCGACCCGTGACGAGCGGGCGCGTTCGGCGGGAGTCTGCCAGAGGCACGGCGCCGGTGCCATAAGTCGAATGCCGTATGCGGCACGCAATTTGAAGGAATCGACCGTTGGCCCACTCATACTCGGCGCAGGGTCCGCCACGGGCCCGGAGCGTCAGGGAGCACCGAGCTGCGAGAGCTGGTCGAGCGGGCAGCAAAGGGAGACCAGGAGGCGTTTGCCTCGCTGGTGCAGGTCAGCTCAGGTCGGCTGTACGCGGTTGCCTACCGCATCCTGCGCGATCCCTACCTCGCGGAGGACGCCCTGCAGCAGACCCTCATCACGATCTGGAACGAGCTGCCCCGATTGCGCGATCCCGACCGATTCGAAGCGTGGAGCTATCGAGTCGTCCTCCGCGCGAGCACCGCGGAGGCAAAACGCGGCAAGCGGGCGGCGACCACCCTGCGGCTGCTCCCCGATGACGCGGACAAGGCTCCCGGGCCCGACGAGTTCGGCGCCGTGGCCGAGCGCGACCGGCTCGACCGCGCATTCAAGCGGCTCAACGCCGACCAGCGGGCCGTCCTCGTCCTGCAGCACTACCTCGGGCTCACACCGGTCGAGATGGCCGAGGTGCTCGGGATCCCGGTCGGGACCGTCGGGTCACGGCTGCACTACGCCACGCGGGCGCTTCGCGCAGCAATCGAAGCCGACGAACGGGCGGCGAGCTCGGAGGAACGATCGGCATGACGGCCTCAAACGACCTCGATCGGGTGCTCGCCTCGTACCTCGAAGAGGGTCCTCGGCGCGCACCGGACCGCGCGGTGGACGCGGCGCTCGGGTTCGCGGCCGCCCATCCGCGCCGCCGCGACCCGGTGCTCTTCCTGAAGCCCGACGTCATGGCGCAGCGCACGTCGATGTTCAGCCCGCGGCTGGTGTGGGTAGGGGCAGTGATCGCTCTGACGCTCGGAGCGGTTGCCGCCATCGCGATCGGGACGCGGCCAAGCGAACAGCCGGTGGTGCCGCCGCCCTCGGTGGTCGAGTCGCCGTCCGCGCTGCCGCCCGCAAGCCCGTCGCCTCAGACGTTCAGCCTCGTCGTGACGGACGAGCACGGGACCGACCACCCAGTCGACGTCACCGATGAGTCGGGGCGCCTGGCCGCCGTCGACCCCGGTCCGGCCTACACCGGGCCAGAGATCGGCGACGCAGCGGCCTCGAGCGACCCTGAGTCCGACACGCGACTGTTCGTCACATGGGCGTTCACCGGTTGCAGCGATCTGACGTCGATCACCCTCGACGCGACCGCGTCGAGCATCGTCATCGAGCGACCGGCGTGTCAGGGCGACGCGATCGGCGGAAATCCGCACCAGATAACGCTTACGTTCGATGGCCCTGTCGATGCCTCGACGGTGGACGTCCAGCTCGTCGAGACGTCGAGCTAGGTTTCCTAGCGACGGTCCGCGCAACAGCCTTCGGGCGCAGCGTGCGGCCTGACGCCGCTCGGAACGGCATCGGTGGGCCGTTCGCGTCTGGAACGTCCGGTGAACCAACGAGCGAATGGGCGTACACCTCCGACGATGTCCGCGGCCAATTGGCTCGTCGGGCGGTCCATGCGGCGAACGAGACCTGGTTCGGCCGTCACTTGGTTCATTGGACGAACCGTTCGGCGACCGCGCGCCTGCTCGTTCGCCGGTTGGCACGTTGGATGTAACGGACGCGGGCAGACAGGAACGCGGGGCCCGATGTCGGGCCCCGCGTCTGGGATTGAGGGATGAAGGAGCTACGCGGCGTCATCGCCCGGCGCATCGAGGCCACCCTGCAGGAAGCCTTCGATGTCGTCGGCCGAGATTGGCTCCTCGAACGTGAGGATCAGCTCCCGGTCGAAGCCCATCGTGTCGACGGCGCCGTGCGGCTCGGGCTGGACCAGCACGAGAATCTTGCCGTCCTGGAAGAAGTGGAGCGCCAGCGCGTTGTCGATCCCGAAGTCGACCCACGTCAGCTTGAGCGTGCGCTCGTCCAGGTTCTCGATCTCGAGCGTGTACGGCTCGACTGACATTCCTTCGGCCGGATGGCCGGATTCGGCGGCCTCGAGCAGGCCATAACGATCGAGGATATCGACGTAGACGTCGTGCCCGTCCGCGGTCTCGAGATCGACCGTGATCGGCATCGCGTCGTCGCCACCGTCGGTCGGCTCGGGGCTGGCGTCGGGCTCGGGCTCCGGTGCCACGTCGGGGTCCGGCCGCACGACGGGGTCCGGCCGCACGACCGGGTCTGGCGCCACGACGGGGTTCGGGATTGCCACCGGGCCGGGCGTCACCACCGGCCCGGGCGTCACGACCGGCGAAGGCGTGGGCGTGACCACCGGGGCGTGGCTCGGCGCCGGGGAGGCAGGGTCCTCGCTGCCCGACGATCCGCCGCCGCTGAAGGCCGCCGCCGTTGCGAAGGTCCCACCGAGTACCAGCGTGCCGAGGAGGACGGCGCCCGCCGCTCGGCGGAGGCTCCTGTTGGTTCGAAAGGTGTTCATCGTGTCGCTTCCTTGTCCGTTGCTGCACCACGGGATTCGTGGCGCTCGACACGTATGAGGCGAGCCGCCTGCCTGTCCTTCACCGAAATCGACGGGTGTCGGCCAATTGACTACGTCCGTCCAGCAGCCAGGGGACAAATGACGTACGGAATCAAAAGAGCCCGATGGGCGGACCCATCGGGCTCCTGGCTATCAGGGGGTCAGCGGGTTAGTAGCTGCTCGAACGCTGCGACTTGAAGCAATCGCTGCAGTAGACCGGCTTGCCGCTGGTCGGGCGGAACGGGACCTGGGCCTCGCGACCGCAGTTCGAGCACGTCGCGGAGAACATCTCGCGCGGAGCTCGCTCGTAGCCGCCGCCACCGCCGCTCGAGTAGCCACCGCTCGAATAGCCGCCACCGCTGTCACCACGCGATGCCTTGCGTGCCGCGCGGCACGAAGGACAACGGCGGGGCTCGGTGAACTGGCGGTCGGCGTAGAACTGCTGCTCGCTCGACGTGAACGTGAATTCCTGGCCGCAGTCGGCACAGGTCAGGGTCTTGTCCTGGGCGTACATGAATGAAAAACACTCCTGCTCGTGCGGCCTCAGCGAACCTGTCTCGCCGAAACCAGTGAGAGGAGTGATCGTGTGCCGCGGGTTCGATGGCGCCATCTGTTTCGAGCGCCACTGCCACCATACCACGCTGGTTGGCCCGAATGCCACCATCCCGCAACGCCAATTATCCTGACCGTGACCCGCCTGCCCAGCGAAGGAGTCCCCGTGTCGACCTTCACCGACAAGCTGAACGACCAGCTGGCCCACGAATTCGCCGCTTCGCAGCAGTACATCGCGATCGCCATGTGGTACGACAACGAGACGTTGCCGCTCCTCGCGCGCCACTTCTACCGTCAGGCGGTCGAGGAGCGGAACCACGCGATGATCATCGTCCAGTACCTGCTCGACGCCCAGGCCCGCGTCTCTATCCCTGCCGTCGCCGGGCCGCGTAACGAGTTCTCGGACCCGATCGAGCCGGTGCGGCTGGCGCTCGACCAGGAGAAGACCGTAACCGGCCAGATCCAGGACCTCGCGAAAGTGGCGCGGGCCGAGGGGGACCTCGTGGGCGAGCAGTTCCTCGCATGGTTCCTCAAGGAGCAGCTCGAGGAGATGTCCTCGATGGCCGACTTGCTGCGCACGGTCGAACGCGCCGCGGAGACGAACATCCTCCTCGCCGAGGCGTACCTGGCACGCACGCAGGTCGGCGACGAGGGCAAGAACGACAACGCTCCGCCCGCGGCCGGCGGCGCGCTCTAGGAACGCGCCCGGCCGACGAACGCTCGCGACCGATGCGCCCGACGCGCTGGTGGCAGACCGGCGTCGTCTATCAGGTCTACCCTCGGTCGTTCGGCGATTCGAACCGCGATGGGGTCGGCGATCTCGAGGGTGTCCGGCAACACCTCGACCACCTCGCTTGGCTCGGCGTCGATGCGATCTGGATCTCACCGTTCTACCGGTCGCCGATGAAGGACTTCGGGTACGACGTTGCCGATTACACCGACGTCGATCCCCTCTTCGGTGATCTCGCCGCCTTCGACCGCCTGCTCGCCGATGCCCACGCTCGAGGGCTGAGGGTGATCGTCGACTACGTCCCAAACCACACGTCCGATCAGCACGCGTGGTTCATCGAGTCCCGTTCCTCCCGGACCAGTCCGAAGCGGGACTGGTACGTGTGGCGCGACCCCACGCCCGACGGCGGCCCGCCGAACAACTGGATCAGCGTCTTCGGCGGCTCGGCGTGGACGCTGGACGAGCCAACTGGCCAGTACTACCTCCACTCATTCCTCGCCCAGCAGCCAGACCTCGATTGGCGCAATCCGGAGGTGAAGCAGGCGATGTTCGACGTGCTCCGGTTCTGGCTGGAGCGCGGGGTCGACGGGTTCCGGATCGACGTGGCCCAGTTCATTGCCAAGGACCCTCTATACCGCGACAACCCACCGCACCCCGATCCGGTGCGCATGGCGCACATGGGAGCGTGGAGCCGCCAACTCCACCTGTACGACCTCGGCCATCCCGATCTCCACGCCATCTACCGGGAGTTCCGCGCGCTGCTCGACTCCTACCAGGGCGATCGCGTCAGCATCGGCGAGCTGCACGACGAGCAGTTCGACGTGTGGGCCGGGTTCTACGGGGCCAACCTCGACGAGATCCACATCCCGTTCAACTTCCACCTGCTGTTCGCCACATGGGACGCGGCGCAGATCAGGACGATCGTTGACGCGATCGAGGCGGCGCTGCCCGACGGCGCGTGGCCGAACTGGGTGCTCGGCAATCACGACCAGCGTCGGATCGCGTCGCGTCTCGGGGTGGCGCAGGCGCGCGTGGCGATGATTCTGTTGCTCACGCTTCGAGGCACGCCCACGCTGTACTACGGAGACGAGCTGGGGCTGCCGGACACCGAGCTCCGCCCGGACCAGGTCCGCGATCCGTGGGGACTCGTCGAGCCCGCCCAGGGACGGGATCCGGGCCGTTCCCCGATGCCGTGGGACGGAACGGCAAACGGAGGGTTCTGCGCACCGGATGTCGTACCCTGGCTGCCGCTCGCGCCGGGACATGGCCTGCGCAACGTGGCCTCACAGGGCGAGGATCCTGCTTCGATGCTGTCCATGACCCGACGCCTGATCCGGTTGCGGAGAGAGCATCCGGCGCTCGCCGAAGGCGTCCATCGGACGATCGACGGGCCACCGCCCGGAACGTACTGCTTTCTCAGGTCGCCGGACGGAGACGGCACCTACCCGGCCGTGGTCGTCGCGCTCAACCTGACCGCAGAGCCACGGCGCGTGGAGCTTGGGCGCGGACACGGGCGGGTTCTCGAGGCGAGCCACGCGGACCGCGCCGGCACCGGGATCGACACCGCGGCCCTCGAGTTGCGCCCCGACGAGGGAGTCGTGGTCGAGCTCGAGGGCTAGGCGAGCTCACTGACCAGAACAGGCACAACGGCACCTTGCGAACCAGAAACGGACTCGATAGAGTGAGCAAACGTCCGCGAACTGAGCAATTGCTCATCCTGTGGCGAGGTCCCGACGTTGCCCGACGAACTGACCCCGGACGACCACGAGTTGCTTGCCCGGATTGCGCGCCGGTCGTATCTCGACGGGCACACGCAGGAGCAGATCGCGCAGGAGTTCGGGCTCTCCCGCCCGAAAGTGCAACGACTGCTCGAGCGTGCAAGACAGTCGGGCATCGTGGATATCCACATCGAGGCCCCGCCAGGCCTCAATCTCGAGCTCGAGTCGCAGCTCGTCCGGGCGTTCCGCTTGAGCGACGCGATCGTCGGCCCGAGCCGCCCAGAGCCGGACGCGCAGCGTGAGGCCGTTGCCCGCGGCGCGGCAAAGTTCCTCGAGCGTCGCCTCGTGGACGGCATGGTCGTCGCTGTCAGCCACGGTCGCGACACCGGTGAGGTTCCCCGTTACTTCCGGCCGATCAGCAAATTCGACGTCGTATTCGCGAGCGCCATGGGCGGGTCGCCACGGGTGGACTCACCGACGAACCCCAACGAAATCTGCACGTCGCTGGCCGACCGATGCGGCGGTCGCGCCGAGAGCCTCTACGCACCGGCCTACGTCGAGGGCGAGGAAATGCGTGACCGGCTCCTCGAACAGGAGGCGGTCGCCCACACCCTCGGCCTGGCCGCGAGGGCAGACATCGCACTCGTGGGCATCGGCGGAACCGACGACGGGTGCACGATGGTTCGGAGCGGGTGCCTGTCGCTCGACGAAATCGCCCGATTGCGCGACGCCGGGGCCGTGGGTGACGTGCTGGGCAACTACGTCGACGAGCGCGGGACACTCATCGTTGCTCCCCACAGTCAGCGCCTGATCGCACTGTCGATGGAGGACCTCCTCCGTATCGAGACGGTCGTCGCGGTCGCGAGCGAAACCGAGAAGCCGCTGGCGATCCTCGGCGCTCTGCGCGCGGGCGTCATTGACGTCCTCATTGTCGACGAGGGCAATGCCCGGGCCGTTCTCGAGCGCGGCGGGGCACAACCCCTCGACGATGCGCCACCCCGCCCCGTCAAGCTCGAGACCCGAGCGTTGCCCGCAGCCGGCAGGAGGTAGAGCGTGCCTGTCGTCCCGACCCAGGAGATCGTTCAGCGAGCGTTCACGGAGCGCTACGGCGTTGCCGCGATCAACGTCGTCAATGATTTGACGATGGAGGCGGTGCTGGCGGCGGCCGAGGAACTCCGCGCACCGCTCATCGTCCAGACGTCCGTGAAAACCGTGAAATCAATCGGCGCCGACGTGCTTTTCGCGATGTGGACCGAGATGACGCGGGACCTGACGGTCCCGGTGGCGCTCCACCTCGACCATTGTCCCGAGCGCGAAGTGATCACCCTGTGCCTCGAGAAGGGCTGGAACTCGGTGCTCTTCGACGGCTCGAAGCTGTCGGTCGAGGAGAACAAGCGCCAGACGATCGAGGTCGTAGCCGAGGCGCGTCGTCATGGAGCCCTCGTCGAGGGCGAGATCGAGGCGTTCAAGCGTGTCGAGGAGATGGCCGACGACGAACTCGCAAGCGAGCAGGCACTCGAGAGCGCGCTCGACTTCATCCGGGCGACGCAGGTTGATGTCTACGCGCCCGCCATTGGCAATGCCCACGGCATGTACAAGACGACGCCGAAGCTCGACAGCCAGCGCGTGACCGACATCGTCGAGGCGACGGGCATCCCGGTCGCACTTCACGGCGGCACCGGCATGACCACCGACCAGTTCAGTGACCTGATCGCGCGGGGATGCGCGAAGGTCAACATCTCGACCGCCCTCAAGATCGCGTTCATCCAGGCGGGCTATGACTACGTCACCGCCCACCCGACTGAGTACGACCCGCCGAAGTTGTTCGACGCCCAGCGCGCGGCCGTGCTCGAGATGGCGCAGGAGCACATCGCGAAATTCGGCGCCGAGGGACGTGCCTGGTGAGCGCGCTCGTCTTCGATTGCGACGGCGTGCTCGCCGACACCGAGCGCGACGGCCACCGCATCGCGTTCAACCAGACATTTCGCGAGTTCGGGCTTCCGGTCGAATGGTCCGAGGAGGAGTACGCGGTCAAGCTCCAGATTGCGGGCGGCAAGGAGCGTATGGCCAGCCTGCTCACCCCGGAATTCGTCCGAGCGAACGGGCTCCCGGCGGACCCCGCCGGTCAGGCCGCCGAGCTGGCCAAGTGGCACAAGCGCAAGACCGCGATCTATACGCAGATGGTCGCGGACGGCAAGCTCCCGACCCGGCCCGGCATCCGGCGGGTCATCGCCGAGGCCCAGGACGTCGGCTGGAAGCTGGCCGTGGCATCCACCTCGGCCGAGGCATCGGTGCGCGCCATTCTCGAGCGGGCCGCCGGTCCGGAACGCGCCTCGCGGTTCGACGTGGTCCTCGCCGGCGATGTCGTCGACCAAAAGAAGCCGGCACCCGACATCTACCTCATGGCACTTGAGCGGCTCGGCGTGCCGGCCGCGGAGACGCTCGTCATCGAGGACTCCCGCAACGGCCTGCTCGCTGCGACGGCGGCGGGGCTGCGCTGCGTCATGACCGTCAACGGTTACACCGAAGAGGAGGACAGTAGCGAAGCGATTCTTGTTGTCTCATCGCTCGGCGACCCGGACGGCGAGCGCACGCGGGTCATTGCGAACCGCGGGGCCGCTCGGCCAGCCGACTACATCACCCTGACCGATCTGGAGCGCTGCCTCGCGCCCTGATCGGAGGAGGTTCGTATGGCAGAACCGGCGTTCGACGAACTCGACCTCGTCATCAAGACGATGGCAACGACGATCGTCGACAACGCGGAGTACTTCGCTCAGCTCGACTCGATCGTCGGCGACGGCGACTTCGGCTTCTCGCTCCGCAACGGCTTCGAGGTCGTCCAGGCCGACTATGACAGCTGGGACAAACCGAACGTGGGCGCCGTCCTCAAGAAGATCGGTCTCACGATCTCGGGCAAGGTTGGTGGCGTCAGCGGCCCGATCTGGGGCACGGCCTTCCTGCGGGCCGGGATCTCGGCCGGCGACAAGACCGAGCTCACAACCGACGACGTCATCGCGCTTCTGCGGGCCGCGATCGGCGGCATCAAGCAGCGCGGCGAATCCGACCTGGGTGACAAGACGCTGCTCGACGCGCTCGTCCCGGCCGTCGACAGCCTCGAGGCGAGCTTCGCCGATCCGGCCACGGCACTCGACCACGGCGCCGCAGCGCTCCAGCAGGCGGCCGACGTGGCAGTCAAGGCAGCCGAGGACACGAAACCGATGATCGCCAAGCGAGGCCGCGCGGCCTACACGGGCGAGCGAAGCATCGGCTCGGTGGACGCCGGGGCCACGGCCATCGGCGTGATCTTCCAGGCAGTAAGCGCCGCGTGGCGCGAGCAGTACGGAAAACAGGAGGGTTGAACGGGTGAAAAAGTTCGTCAACGATCCGAAGCAGTTCGTCCCGGAATTCCTCGAGGGAATCGCCCTGGCGAGCGACGGCACGCTCAAGTACGAGCCCAAGTACAACCTGATCTATCGAGCCGACATGCCCAAGCAGGATCGCGTCTCGATCATCCAGGGCTCAGGCTCCGGCCATGAACCGGCCCATACGATGATCGTCGGTCCCGGCATGCTCGACGCCGCATGCCCGGGCGACGTCTTCGCCGGCCCTCCCGTCGAGTTCGTCACCGAGACGTCCAAGCTCATGGACACCCCGGCCGGCGTGCTCTTCATCGTCAACAACTACACCGGCGACCGCACCGCCTGGGAGATGGCCCGGGAGCTGTGCGAGGCCGAGGGTCAGAAGATCGGTTACCTGCTCGTCAACGACGACGTGGCCGTCAAGGACTCGACGTGGACGGTGGGTCGGCGCGGGGTGGCCGGCAACTTCTTCGTGATCAAGGCCGCCGCCGCGAAGGCCGACAAGGGCGGCACTCTCGAGGAGTGCGTGGCCGTCGGCGAAAAGGTCATCGCCAACGTGCGGACGATGGGCATCGCGCTCAGCTCGTGCACGCCGCCGGTCCGTGGCACGCCGCTCTTCGAGATCGGCGACGACGAGATGGAGATCGGTATCGGAATCCACGGCGAGCCCGGCCGCCAGCGAGCGAAGCTCGTCCCGGCGAACGAGATCGTTGACATCCTGCTCGATGCCATCGTGCCCGACCTGCCGTTCAACAGCGGCGATGAGGTCGCGGTCATGGTCAACGGCCTGGGCGGCACTCCGATCAGCGAGCTGTACCTGCTGTATGGCGCAGCCCACAAGAAGCTCGCGGACAAGGGGATCAAGGTATTCCGCAGCTACGTCGGCGAGTACTGCACCTCGCTCGAGATGGCCGGAGCGCATATCTCCCTGCTCAAGGTCGATGCCGAGCTCAAGGACCTGCTGATGGCCCCGGCTGAGATTGCGTATCGCGTGTTCTAGCCATGGGCGGCACGCCCGGCACGATCCGGTGTATCGAGGGCGCCAGCAGGCGCCCTCGACGCGTGCTGTACGACGGCGCTGCGCGTGGCCGGAAGCGAACTCCAACGCCGAGTTAACCATTCGGCCCTAGAAGCGCGGGTCACTGGAACCTAACGTCCGATGTCCCGACGGCAGGGGACCGTCAATCCGCGCGGTGATCCATGACCCTTGCGAACCCGGATCCACTCCGGAAAGCGCCCGACGATGCAGAGGTCGACCTCGGAGAGCGCACGTACACCTGGTACGACCCGGATTCCGCGACGTTCGACCGCGTCGAGGCGTCGACTCCGTCGGACCTCACCGACGACAAGGTACCGATCTTCGACTGGCGCCAGAACGCCGGTTGATGGCGTCCCCGGCAAGATCCGAACCTGCGACCTTCCGCTGGCCTTCAGCCGGTTCCCAGGTCGTACTGAGCGCCCTCGCGACCAGCGACAACCTCGACCGAGGTCCCGCGTGCGCGCGCGACCTCCGTCAGCTCGTCGAGCACGGCATCGCTATGGGATGGGTCGTGGTGGAAAAGGATGAGTCGGCGAACCCTCGCCAACTCCGCGAAGGCGACTGCCTCGCTGACCGAGCTGTGACCCCAGCCGATCCGCACCGCGCGCTCGTCATCCGAATACTGCCCGTCGTGGATGAGGAGATCGACGCCTGAGGCAAGATCGAAGCCGGACGTCCAGCGCGGCTCTTCGGGAAACCGACGCGCACCGAGTGCCGGTTCATGGTCGGGCAGGTAGGCAACGCTCGCCCCGTCGGCGGAGATCCGGTAGCCGACCGTGGGTCCTGGATGGATGACATGCTGGGCAACGACCTCGAAGCCGCCGATGCGTACGGACTCCTCGGGCGCGTCATGCAGGACGACGCGAGCGTCGAGGTCACGGATCCGCACTGGGAAGAGCGGTGGCGAGAGATAGCGTGTGAGGCGAGTCCGCAGTTCCATCGTCGCCGACGCAGGCCCCCAAATATGAATCTCGCCGGAGGGCCGAAAGAACGGGGCAAAGAAGCCGAGGCCCTGGATGTGGTCCATGTGGAGGTGGGTCAGGAGGATGTCGAGCCGCTCGACGGACGGGTCAATGGCGGCTCCGAGCCGACGGATGCCCGTACCGGCGTCGAGCGCGAGCATGGTGCCATCGGCGCTCACGATCTCGACTGCGGCGGTGTTGCCCCCGTAACCCGCCGTTTCCGGGCCGGAGCTGGCGAGCGACCCGCGGGTCCCCCACAGGCGGATGTTCATCGGGTCGGTGGCTCCCAGAACATGGCGAGGCCACCGAGGAGCTGACCGCGAGAGCCCTCCAGAGGGAGTGCGGTCACCACGAGCGAACGCAGAACGCCGTCTCGGCCCACGATCCGCAGCGGTCCGTGTACCGGCGTACGTTGCCGAATGGCGACGGCAAGAGGATGCGTCGCCGGGTCGGCTCGTTGGCGCCCCTTTGTGCGTGACGCGAAGGCCGTTGTCCAGTCTGCAAACGACACTTGGCCCCCATCCTCGAAATCGAGGCCGAGCAGGCCTTCCGCAGCTTCGTTGACAAAGACCAGGTCGCCCGCGGCATCGACCACGAAGGTCGGGACCGCCAGGCCGTGGGCCAGTTGGCGAACCAGGATGAGTTCGACGGGTAGCTGGGCCACGACTACACCCCGCGGAGATTTCTTAAAGACGTCCTCAGAGTAGGCTCATCGAGGGGTAACGCGGCAAACGCTCTCCAGAATGGGTCCTGGAAGCCAGGTAGGAGCCCGCGCAGATTCGCGCGTGAAAGGGTTCGCCTGGCTGGATCGTCATGTCATCGTTAGGCGATCGTCCGAGTCCCCGAGATGGCGGATAGCGCTCATCGCTCGTACCGAGGCGATGCATTCAGCATTGGGCTGCAAGTTGCGTGGTCCGCGCCGGCGAATGGCTGTCTGGCTCGCGGCCGTCGCGGCCTTGCCAGCGGCAAGCTCGTTCGAGATTAGGGAATCGGTTACCCCACAGCCGGCCCAGCACCGGGACATTCACTTTGGCCGATGGCACCCTTCCCCGACCGACCGCGCCGCCGAGACGCGGGACTGATAGGGTCCAGCTGGTTCGACGGACTACAGGCTTGGAGCAGTCGATGCCGATCGACGTGGTGCTCGATCGCCCGGACCGATACCTCATGCGAGGGCCCCGCGAGGCAGCGGGTACGGTTCTCGGTGCGCTGCTGCTGCTGACGGGCGTCGTGGCCAGCGTCCCCGCGGTCGTCCTGGCCCTGCCAGCTCTGGCGTTCGTTCAGTCGGTCGTCGATCCGGCTGCCTTGCAGGCTGACTCCTCCGTGGCCGAGTTGCCCCTCGGCCTGCTCGCGATCCTGTGGCTCGCCTCGACGGCGATTGCGATCATCGCCGGCATGAGCGGGCTGCGAATCCTGAGGGGCGAGCGTCAGGTCGTCGTATTCCTGCGCCGCTTCGGGTTCGACGACGCGACGAACGCCGTCACGTCGGCGGCCTCGAGTTCCATGGGGCGGTGGTGGCGGCTGGTCACGCTCGACGACGACGAAGTTTCAGCGATCGGCGTGGACGCGGGCACGCGACGCCTCGTCGCGTTGGCCGGGTTCGGATCGATACTCGCCAAGGCGGGATTCCGGGTTGGCGTCGTCATCGCCCGAGTCGTCGGAGTGGCGTGGATGATCCTCGGCGGGATCGTCCTGATCGACGCCTTGAGCAAGCCGGATGTTGGGGAGGCGCTGCTTCTGGCTCTGACGCGCTACCTCACGCTGTTGACCGACACGATCGATGCCGGGCACCTCGTCCAGCCATTCGGCCCCGACTTGAACACCGCCTTCGTGATCCTCGCGGCCATCAGTGCGGTGGTTTTCATCGGGGCCATCGTCGCAGTGCCGATCCTGCTCCTCTCCCTACCGCTCATGATCCCGCTTGGCTTCTTCACCGAGACCATCGATGCAGTGCGCAAGGCCGAGGCGTCACGCACGCGCGTGATCAACAGCAGTTCGCAGGTCGCGGCCGCCGCCGCATCGATCGCCAGTGACAGTCGAGGCATTTTCGCGCCCAGGCTTGTCGTCCTGACCGTGGCGACGGCCGCCTGGCAGGAAACCGTCCGCAAGCTAGCCGCGGTGAGCTCGGCGATCCTCATCGACATCTCGGAGCCGACCGAGAACCTCGTCTGGGAAATCCGAGAGCTCATGGACGACTTCGGGTCGAGGTTCGTCGTGGTCGGCGAGTATTCGCGTGTGCGGGGCCTCGAGGAATCGACGACGGCCGAGACGGGCTCCCCGACGGCACAGCTGAGGTCGCTGCTCGACGGCCGCCAGGTCATCGGGTACACGACAGACCGACGAGGCCGGCGGCGCTTCGCCAAGGCGCTCCGCAACACGCTGGACGCCCTTACCCCTGTCGCGGTAAACCGCCGCGAATTGCCGCGAATTGTCGTTCGATGAGCCGTAGCCGCACTCGGACCATCCGACTGAGAGCGCCGTTGTGTCCTTGATTTACGTACGAAATGCAGGTAGATGGCGTCCCCGGCAGGATTCGAACCTGCGACCTTCCGCTTAGAAGGCGGTTGCTCTGTCCACTGAGCTACGGGGACGCGGTAGGTTGCTCAGTCTACGCACGAAACCGGCGGATTGACGGTCTGATACCTGGCAGCCACCGTTAGCACGCCGCTGTACTGAGCAGCTAACAACGAGGGTGCCATGATCGCGACCGTCACCTCCGAGTACGCACCTGACGCGCTCCACACTCTACGCGGCTGGACGGGCCCACCGCCCGAGACGGTGCGACCAGTCAGGCAGTGACGGGCTCCTATGGAGCCCTTCGAACGGCGTCCATTGCCGCCTTCCATTGAGCGACTGCCACCCACTTGAGGGCATCCGCCTTGTCGTTGGGCGCGCCGGCCGACTCCACCCAGGCGGCGGCCATAAACACGTATGCATTCAGCGACGCCACGTAGTGGGACTTCAGGACGCCGAGCATGGGCGTTGGAGCCTCTAGCGCCTGCACCGTCTCGGAAACGGCTTGGCACACAGGACCAACCCTGACGGCCCAGGCAAGGCGCGCAGTGTCGCCCCCGCCTTCGGCCGCAATCCGTTCGCTCGTTACGAGCGGTGTCATGGTCCTCACGGAGTCAATGACGTGGCGCATGGTGGCCTTCACGACGTTGGCATCCGGCTCCCCCGCCAGATCGCTCGGAAGCGTGCGCAGCTCCCCGTCGTTTGACCCCATTGCTATCCCCTTGCTCGCGATTGCTCGGGGACCCGACAGCCCGGGTCCCGGCTCACAGCGAGCGTGGGCGACCCGGATGGAGGTTCAAACGCACAAGCCATGCAGAACCGCGCGCGATTGGTTGCTGCATTCGAGCATCGGCTGAGCGGCAGCTAAGCGACGACCGCTAGCCTCACCGCGGCCCCCGGCTCCGCGCGTTCGCTCCGTCGTGACAGCGAGACAAATGAGGTCACCCAACCAGGCTTCGACCCATGGACCGGTGAGCCTCACGGACGGATCTTCGACTGCACACCCATCGACGGATCGGCCACCACGCGTGTCACCACGGAGCCGCCGGATGAGTTGATCGGCCGCCCGGTAGTCCCACTTCCGGTCGGCTTCGCTCTGGGTGGATTCATCGCGCTGATCTGGCTGATGGTCGCGTCAATAGCGGATCGCCGTCGGGCTTGGAACCCCGAGGCCACGAGCGGGTAGCGGCCCCGGCTCCGCGCGTTCGCTCCGTCGTGACAGCGAGACGGACGGCGACCGGGGCCGCGCAGTTCGCTGGCCCGCGCGGACATGACGAAACCCCACCGCGCTGGTCTCCCTCCAAACCCCTCGCGGTAGGGTCTCGCCCCGCAGTCTAGGTTCCCGCCGCCGTTTGGTAATTGCCCAAAGGCGGCAATTCTCGGCGCGCTGTTCTGCTTGGTTGATGCGTGGGAACTCGCTCCCAAGTCGATCAGGCTCTAATCGCGGTCCCGGCTTCCCCCCGGCCGGGTCCGTACCTCTTTCACATCGCAAATCACCGTACGGCCCCGGCTCCTCCTCGCCGGGGCCGTACCCTTTCCGGCATGACCGAAACCAGGTTGGCCCACCTGCCGCGCTGGTGCTACGAGAGCATCATCGAGGGATCTGTCCGCACCGGCAGGAGCCCCGTGTCGCTGGTTGTATGGGCGCTCGAATGGTCGTTCGCGATGGTCCTCGGCGTCGCCCTGGTGTCGGCGTTCGGCTTCCTGATTGGCTGGTCTGGCCCCGCAACGATCCTTGGGTTCTTCACGCCCTTCGCCGTCGGCGCGATCGTCGGCTGGAGGACACCTGGGCTAGGAGGCCTTGGGATCGGCTTCGTCGGCCTCGCGATCGGCGGCGCGATCGTCGGCATCTTGGCGTGGGTGGTCTCCGTCCTTGTCGGTGCGTTCGACCCATTGAGCCAGAGGTCGCCGGGCGAGAACCTTGCCTACATCCCGCTTGTGACCATGCTCGTCCCGACGCTGCTGGGATTCCAGTACGGCATCGGTGTCCTCGCCGCGACCCTACTGGGGCAGCGGCGGCGATCGCGCCGGCAATGACCGACCCAGCGACGCGCGAGCGTGCCGCCCTGGACGTCCTCGAACTCCTCCCGGACCGCTGGGCGCTCGGGCCGACCTCCTACGACCCCGGCATCGGGCGCTGGTCATACACCGTTCGTGGACCGCATCCCGGCCGAGGCAAGATGCCCGAGACGATCACCGGGACCGGCCTGGACGAGCTGGCGATGATCGATCTGGCCATCCACCTGGACGAACGCCGAAAGGCCGAGAAGCTCGCCGAGATCGACCGGCGCGGGCGTGGCATTCCTTTCGGGAGCCAAGGCGCAGTCGCAGGCGGCCGAGGGCCGGCCGCTGACGGCCGACGAGGTGGAACGGGTTTCGAAGCGGGTATCCAGGAAGCTGAGGGCCTGAGCGTGTCCGAGACCGGGTTGTCTTAGCCCGGTCCCGGACCACAAGACTCAGCCGCCGGGCGCGAGCACTGTGCGGAACGGCACGAGGTCCCGGAACTCGCCACTGTTGTCGCCCACGGCACGGAACGTCCAGCCGTACTTCCACGTCTGCCCGTCACCGTCGGTCACGGACCCGTTGCCGCGCTCCCCGAACGCGTTCGACCGCCGCAGGCCGTTCTCGACACTGAAGCCGTGGTCCAGGTCGTTGTCGGTTCCCGTGTTCATCGCCGATCCCGCCGCCCAAGGCGACTCGCTATCGTCGGTGTCCTCGCACGGGCTGATGAGCGGAGCGTCCTCGTTCAACGTCCACAGTTCCAGCGGTGCCACATCTCCCCAGCGCGTCTTGATCGCGCCGGTCGGTTCGAAGACCAACATGATCGGGATGAGGTGGTCGACCGGCGGATCGCCGTCGAAGTCCGAGGCCTCCCACTCGCAAAACGCCTCCCGGCTCATGTTCCAGAAGGCGACCAGATCGTGCTCCTGGTCCAGGAAGATCGACCAGATGAACTCCTCGCCCCGTTCCGGCGGCGCGGCCGAGGCGGGCGCGACCAGGCCGAGGGTGAGGATTGCGGCAGCCGCGAGACTCATGAGCTTGCGCATGGGGAGGGCCCTCCTGCTCGGTCAGCCGTCTCACCCGGGCACGGTGTGACGCGCCGCCGATGCCTTCGTACACCCCGGGCGTCTGGGTTGCGTCTTGTCCCCTGGATAGTCGCTCGATGACGGTCCGCAGCGGCTCCGCTGACGGCATACGAGCTGGGAGCGGGTCACGAAGCGGTACCCCCGAGGGGCTGACCGGTCACTGAGCAACTAACAGCGGCCCCTACGGTCGTATCCCCACACGTACGAGCACGCCGCGCTGATCCGAACTCTTAGGAGGCGGTTGCTCTGTCGACTGAGCTACGGGGACGCGGTAGGTTGCTCAGTCTACGCACGATACCGGCTGATTGACGGCCATCGACACGGCAGGGCGTCCTCACTCGGAGCTCCACCGGCTACGCCCTCATGTTGAACCGGCCTTGGATGGTGACTGTGCCGGGTGGTGGCGGAGGCGGCTCAACCAGCGCGCACGCGGTGATCAGGACGGACGACATGACGGTGTCTTCTGACGTTCAGAAGCACCGTCGCCGCAACGGCGCGCCTCGGCCTCGCCGACCGCTACGTCAGAACGGTTCCCCGAGCGCGCTGGAGATGTGAGGCGAGCGTATCGTCCGCTCAACCGCTGCGGAGACGTCCATGCCCAGCGCGACCTACACCGGGGTAATCCAGGCGCCGCCCGAGGACGTCTTCGCCTTCGTCGCGGACGCCGAGAACAACCCCGCCTGGCACGAGCACGTACGCGAGACCCGCTGGATCGACGAAGGACCCACGCGTCTCGGGCGTCGCGCTCGCCAGTTCGGGCATCTGTGGGGGCGCGACTGGGTGTTCGTGGCCGAAGTCGCCGAGTGGAGCCCTCCCAACCACGTCGCATTCCAGGTGATCGAGGGCTACCGCGTCCGCACGTCCATCGACGTTGAGCCGGCCGACGGCGGCGCATCCCGCGTGACGCTCACCGTCCGGACGCCGCGCCTCCCGGGCCCGGGCGTGGACGGCTTCGCGAGCCGCCTGATGAAGCTGGTCACCCGCGATCGCGAGAACGGCGACTTCCGACGCCTCCGCGAGGCGCTCGAGGCCCGTGTAAGCCGCAGCTAAGCGACGACCGCCAGCCTCACGCCGGTCCCGGCTCCGCGTTCGCTCCGTCGTGACAGCGAGACGGACGGCGGGCCATCTAAGCTCGACGCGAGGACCTTGGTCCATCGCCTGAGGAGCCGCCCAAAATGCCCGTGCCGATCGAGAGCCGCGCCGCTGCCGTGCTCCTGTGGGTCGTCGCGTTCGGGTGGGCGCTGCTGCCGACACCGTGGCTGATGTGGTGGGTCATCGTTCGCGGTCGCTTGCCGATCCTGCCGCTCATCGGCGAGCCCAATGGCGGCCCCTTCTATCTGAACTATTCACACGCGGTCTTCGTGGTGCTGCTGGGCGCTGCGTTCGTCCTCGGGCTCGTGCAGGTCATGGGCCGGCTGGTTGCTGTGGAACGGCGAGCGGTCGGGTGCCCTGCTGCAATTCGGGCTGCTGCCGGTCGAGGCCGTGTTCTGGTACGGGTTCGCGCTTCCCATTCCGCCCATCCTCGCGCTCGTCCGCGTCATCCTCGTGGTGATGGCCTGGCCGCGACTCGTCTAAAGCGTACCCGGTGCCGCATTACGCCCCGAACTGCCCCTCGATCCACTAACTGGTCGAACACGATCTGGTGCCGCCGGCCTGCCGCGCTGGTCATGATGTCTTCGAGTGCCTCACCCTCGTTACGATCAGGCCGTGCGCATCGACCCGTTCTCGATCCACGTCACCGACGACGAGCTCGACGACCTCCGTGCGCGAATCCGGCGTACGCGCTGGCCGGACCCGGCGCCCGGACCCGCCTGGAGTCAGGGCACGGACCTGGAGTACCTGCGCGATCTGCTGACCTATTGGGCCGACGGCTTCGACTGGCGGGCCCGCGAGCGGGAGATCAATCGCTATCAGCACCGGATCGCCGACGTCCGCGGTGAACCGGTGCACTTGGTGCATCATCGCCGGCCGGGCGGCGGGCGGGCCGCGCTGATCCTGACGCACGGCTGGCCGAGCACGTTCCTGGAGATGCTGCCGCTGATCGACCGGCTGGGTGACACCTATGACCTGGTCGTGCCCTCGCTACCCGGGTACGCGTACTCGCCGCGGCCGCCGCACGTCGGCGTCGACCGCGCGTACGTCGCCGCCCAATGGCACCGCCTCATGCACGGCCTCGGGTACGAGCGCTACGGCGCGCACGGCGGCGACTTCGGCGCCGGGGTCGCCACCCACATGGCGCTGATCGAGCCGGATCGGATGATCGGCATCCACCTGAGCACGCCGGAGATGGCGCCTTACGCCGGGCCGGACGCGCCACCGCTCACCGCGGCGGAGCACGCGTACCTTGCGCAGGTCGAGCGCTGGGACGCGACCGAGCGCGGCTACAGCGCCATCCAGTCGACCCGGCCACAGACGCTCGGGTACGGGCTGACCGACTCGCCATCCGCACTCGCCGCATGGGTACTGGAGAAGTGGCGGCTCTGGGCGGACACCGGCGGTGACCTCGACGCCCGGTTCGGCCGCGACACGTTGCTGACGATGCTCACCGTGCTGTGGACGACCCGATCCCTCGCCTCGGCGGTGCGTGACTACTACGACAACCGCTGGCACGGCACGCAGATCGGCCGGGACGACTTCGTCCGGGTGCCGACCGCGATGGCGGTGTTCGACCACGGGTTCGTACCGGAGGGGGAGGTGCCGCGCTCCTGGTACGAGCGCCTGTACGCGATCCGCCGGTGGACCGTGTTCCCGCGGGGCGGGCATTTCGCCGCGGCCGAGGAGCCCGACCTGCTCGCCGCCGACATCCGCGGGTTCTTCGACGACCTCCGGTAGCCCGACGGCGCACGTATCAGAGGGAAGCCAGCTCGAAAACCGGTCAACCAAATTAATCCACGATCAGGGCGGGTTAATGGTGGAAACTGCCGAGCGCCCATTGATCGCCATGGGCGACGACCAGCAGACATAGTCGTGGCTAAATGCACCCTATGCCTTTGGCTCGATCACCGAGAGTGTTCATCAGCTACGCGCGAGCTGACGGCCGCCAGTTTGCAGAGCGCTTGCACGATTCGCTCGAAGCCTTGGGCATGTCAGCTTGGTACGACCAACGCGACCTCGATGAGAGCCAGGACTTCACGGCCGCGATCGAAGACGCGATCGAGGACGCCACGCATGTCGTCGTGTGCATCACGAGGGCGAGCAAAGGACCCGCGTCGTTCGTTCGGCGCGAGATTGAATACGCCATTCTTCTGCAGAAGCCGATCGTCCCCGTCCGAGTCGAGCGAATCCCACCGCACCTTCACATCGCGACGATCACCTGGATCGACTTCTTCACGGGCTGGGATGGGGCTTTCGAGCACCTCACCAAGCGGCTCGCAAGTCAGATTTCCTACGAGGAGCCATCGAAGCCTGCGGACGAGTTTCGACCGCACCTCGAGCGTCTGAGCCAGTTCGTCATCGGCGAGATTCGGCGGACGGTTCTGAACGTAGACGCCATCCTGCAGCTTCGAACATCGGTTGACGACGCGCAGCCGCTGCGCACGCTTCCCATCGCATACCAGACGCGCGCACCAACCTGGTTTGATCAGCGCCGGACCGAGCCGAACGAGCGGAGCTTCACGTCTTTCGCTGAGGCATTTGAGCATCACGACCATCGGCTCGTGCTGCTTGGTCCACCTGGAGCAGGAAAGTCCACCACGCTCTTCGCGTTTGCTCGGTCGGCAATCACCGAACGCCTGGCAGACCCGCGGGACCTGCTTCCGGTCTTTGCTCCAATCCGGACGTGGGACGGTCAAACAGACCTGGTGACTTGGCTCGCCGGCGTTACGGAGCTGGCTCAGGAAGCGCTGCTCCAGGAGCTCGATGGCGGTCGAGTCCTTCTCCTTCTCGACGGACTGGATGAGCTTCGCGGTTCAGGATTGAGTACGAGTGACAACCCGCTACGCGCTTCGTTCATGCGCGAGTTGCAGAAGTTTGGCGGTACCGCAACTGTCGTCACATCGCGTGCCGCCGAATGGGATGAGCTCATCCAGGCTGCCCCCGCGGATCTGCAGGCTCCCCCGACCGTCCGACTTGTGCCAGTTGACGATGACCGGGTCAACGCGTTCCTTGGCGACGATCCCGACCTTCGAATGGCCCTCGCAGATGACGATGCGTTGCGCGAACTCGCGCGAAATCCTCTTGTGTTGACGTTGTTCGCGCTCGCATATCGAGACCAGGGTGACGCCGCCCGAGAGCTCAGGAACTTCGCGAGCAGCCCCGTTGAAATGCGGGCGCAGGTGTTCTCGCGCTACATCGCACGTCGATTCGAGTACGAGGAAGCGCGCTCCGCGGACGATGCGAACCCCGGCTTCAGGCTTGATGAGCTCTACGAGTTCCTGTCCGAGTGCGCCGTTGGCCTTTTGGACGGCTTCCAACGCGTCATCACCGAGTCATCAGGGGGTCGCTACACCGCAACGGAGTCAGCCGGTCAGACAGTCGATCTCGTCGATGTCGACATCAGATCCATCCGACGAGCATTCGGCCCACCCTCGATCGAACTCATAGCGTTTGCTGAGCGACTCCAGCTGCTGGTACCAAGCAATCCGCACGCTGTCCGGTTCGTTCACCTATTGATGCGCGACTTCTTTGCCGTCCCCCGGGCGATTGCTCAACTCGAAAGTGGCGACCTCTTCGCGCGTCGACGAGCGGCCGGTGTCCTTGGTCTTGTGGCTGACCCCCGGGCTTTCCAACCACTTGTCGACGCTCTGGTCGATGAAGATCCGGCGGTCAGGACGCGGGTCCTCTGGGCACTTGGCGAGCTCCGCGAATTCCGCCTCGGTCGGTCCCATCCATGAACTGCTCCGGGCCTCGAAGTCGAGCACTGCACGCAAGTCAAGCCTGACCAGCTCGCCCGGCGCCCAGACGATGGCGATCTCTGGCGATGACAAGGCCGCACTGGCCGCACTCACGATGACCTTTGGAATTCGCGCTCTGGCGCGCATCGGAGTAGACGACGCTCAGCGCGCAATCGAGGACCTCTCTCCTCTCTTGAGCAACCAGGATCTCGCAAGGATGGAGTGGATGTCAGCGCTGGCCCGGTTCGGCGCTTCCGGCGTCCCCCCTTTGGCGTGGGCCCTGGAGAACGACTTTTTCGCCTCGTGGGCTGCCGAGGCGCTTGGCGAAATCGCCGATGGCAGCGCGACCGCGACGCTGATTGCAGCGCTCGACAACGAGAACATCAGCGAGGAGGTCCAGGAAGCCCTTGGAATGATCGGCGACGCGAAGGCAGTACCGGCGCTCACGTCGCTCCTCCGAAGGAAGTGGTCGGACGAAGCAGTCGAGGCCCTCGCGAGAATCGGCGGACCAGATGCGGCACACGCCCTTGTGGAGCTCATGGCAGATCCGGACCCGTCGCATCGGTCAATGGTCGCCATGGCTCTCGGGAAAACACGCGCGCCAGATGGCGTCCCACGCCTGATCGAGGCCACCAAGGATCCTGACATTCGTGTGCGGTGCGCGGCCGCCGACGCGCTTGATGAGTTGGACTACGACACCGCGACCGTCGAAAGACTTCGGCCAACGTCGACTGACCTCATCGAGATGCTGCGCGACGCTGATGCGAACATTCGAGCGGCGGCCGCGCATCGCTTGGGCGTTCGACGCGAGCGGGACGTCGCCGATGCGCTCGTCGCGGTGCTCGTCGATCCGGACACCGACGTTCGGAAGGCCGCGATGATATCGCTGGCACAACTTCGCGACCCACGAGTCGTCGGACCACTGTCGGAGCAGCTGTTTACCGACCGCTCTGAACTTGCTGCTGTCGACGGCCCGATCGCGTGGGCCCTCGGCGCCGTGGGAACGCCCGAGGCTGCATCCGTACTGATCAGCGCCCTCGACGAGTCAGAAGACAGACAGGACACGGTCGTGGACGGACTGATCCGAATTGGACCCGCAGCGGTAGCGCCGCTCGCCTCCGTCCTGGAGTCGGCGGATCAAACATTCCAGGTATCGATTGCCCGAGTCCTCCTCGCAATTGGCACAGCTGCGATCGAGGAAATCGGTCCGGTTGCTGGGTTCCCCCGCTCGAACCGTGGCCGCAGAGATCTTGAGGGCCCTCGGGGAGGAGGCCGAACAAGTCGTGATCGCGAGGCTGACAAGCGCGGCGGCACCCGAGCGCGAAGCAGCAGCATTCGTCCTGCAAGGCATCGGGACAGCCCGATCCGTCGAACCCCTCCTGTCCCTGCTTGCCGACGCGAACATGGATGTCCGCGCAGCCGCCACAGACGCGTTGATCGCGATTGGCGAGCCCTCGGTCGACCACCTATTCGTGGCGCTCTCGAATGAGGACCCACAAACCCGCGCCGCAGCGGCGCGAGCCCTTGGTCAGATTGGAATGCACAGGGCGATCGACGTGCTCATCGCAGCCTTGGATGATTCCGATCCCGGAGTTCGATTGCAGGTTCTCCTGGCGATGGCCGAGGTTGCTCACTTCGTGCCCGGGGACCGCGTTCCGCGACTGCTTGACGATCCGGACGTCGTCGTCCGTCGTATGGCCCATTCCCTCCTTGACACGGCTCGTGATGCGGAAATCACGCCGGCGGAAACCCAGGAATTGGTCGAAGCAATGGGCCATGCCAACCGGGAGCTGGCGCGGGCGGCTGGAAGCATGCTCGTGGACGCGGGCGACCTTGCTTCGCTCGCTCACACGCTCGTGGGTCCGGACGAGTTGGCCAGGGACGCGTCACACGCAGTGCTGCTGGGCGCCGATCCGGAGACGGTGGCGCCGCTCGCAGCCCTGCAACAGGGCGCAAGTCGGGAGCTGCGGACGGCAATCATCCGGATCCTTGCAAGCCATGGCGATCGCAAGGCGATCAAGGTCCTCATCTCGTCGTTGAACGAGGACAGCCTGGCGCCCGGCGACATGACATCGTCGATCCTGCTTGACGTTGCGGATGCATCGGTGCCCGTTCTTGTCGGGCGGATGGCCGACGCCAAGTTCGGGCGCGTCTATGTTGAGCTGATTGGGCGAACGGGAGCGGCCGCAATCGATCCGCTGATCGCGCAGCTGACCGGGCACGATGTCGAGACACACGCGATCGCCACCGACCTCTTGAGCCGCATGGGGCGACCCGCTGTTGGGCCCTTGATCGAGGTCCTCGATCGCGGCGACGGGCTGGAGCCGCGGATGCTCGCGATCGAGGCGTTGAGCAACCTCGACCATCCCCGAGCGGCGGCTGCGCTCGCCGCCGTCGCGGACGCCCCTTCTTCCGACACCAGCTCGCTGTACCCGATCGACTTGCGCCTCGCCGCGGTCGAGGCGTTGTCCCGGTCAAGGAGCGATCTCGCTGCTTCGGGATTGAGGCGAGCTTCTGTCTCACCTGAACGGAGGGTCCGATCGGCGGCCTCCAAGAGCGTGCGGGCCCATCCAGACGGGAGGCAGGCCCATCCTCGGCGATCGCGGAATGAGGCGACCAAAGGGTAGGAACATGCGCGCCGCGGTCGACCTCGACGAAGGACGACCGGTCGATAAGGTTGGTGGCACGCTGTGCCTAATGCAGGTTCGTGAAGCGGGTCGCGCGTCGGACATCCGTTCCATGCCAAGGAGTAGCGTGACGAGCGATCGCAGCGCGATCAGCGGACCGACGCGACCGGGAACGGGGTCTTGCCGCATGCAGGCCGTACCCTGTCGCTGCGAACCTACGCCCTCAGCTATGCCGAGCGGTTGATACGGGGGTGATTACGTGCTCGAGCTCCGTATCCACGTGCCCACGGAGTCGGCGGGCCCGATCGTCGAGCGCCTCTCGAGGACGCCCGGTCTCTCCCACATGACAGTGATTCCGTTGGTCATGACGTCCAGGGTCGTCATCCAGGCCGAGCTCGATCCCGTTCACGCCGACGTGATCCTGGCGGAGCTCGATGCGATGGGGCTGACCGCCGATTCGACGTTGATCCGGCATCCCACGATCCCGATCGGCGAGCAGGCAGGACGCCCAGATGACAGTTTCGTCTGGACGGATCTCGTCGCCGAGGCGCGCGTCAGCAGTCGGGCCGCGCCCCGCTACTTCGCCCTGATGGCGGTGGCCGGGATCATCGCCGCGATGGGAATCCTCGACAGGAACACCATCCTGATCGTTGGCGCGATGGCGGTGGCTCCCGACTTGTTGCCGATCGTCGCAGCGTGCGTGGGCTTGGCCGGCCGACGCCCGCGCCTGTTCGCTCGCGGCTTCCTGAGCCTGGCAGCCGGGATGGCGATGGCATCCTTCGCCGCGGGAACGGTGACGCTGGTCCTCGTCGCGATCGGCTGGACTGAGCGTTCCGTCGTGCCCGAACTGACGTTCATCGGGTCCCTCCTGTCGCTCAACATCACGAGCGTCATCATCGCGACTGCCGCTGGCGTCGCGGGGATGCTCGCATACGAAACGCGCGGGAGCGCCGCCGTCGGCGTTGCGATCTCTGTCACCACAATCCCCGCGGCGTCGTTCATCGGCGTGGCGCTCGCGTTCGGGAGCGTCGCAGGGGCGGCGCACGGGCTCGGGGTGCTCTCGCTGAACGTCATTTGCCTACTCGCAGGTGGTACCGCGACGGTTCTCGTCCAGCATCTCCGGCAGCCATCAGCTGCCACGCCCACGCGGACCGAGTAAGCGGCACGAAAACGGCGGAACTCTGAGAAGCCGGTTGCTGTGCCATCTGAGATACGGCGACGCGCGCCCAAGTCTGCCGGCAAGCCCCGGACCACCCGGGCCCTTGCACGCGCTGGCAGTGACCCGTTCGCGCGCAGATGCGGCGCGGCCGCAATGCGACCGCAGACGCGTTGATGCCCTCTTGACTCGTGGTGGTCGAACGTGTGGCCGCCGAGGGGACGGTGCCCAACGCTCGCCCCTGGTCACACCCTGCACCAAGAGGTCGACTGCCACCCGTCCCCCGTGAGAGCACTGGCGGCAGAGGAGGAACATCACGATGCGAATTCGGTACTCGATCCTGGTCATCCCGCTCGTCGTTGCCGCGTGTGCATCGTCGGCTGGGTCTCCCAGTCCGGCGGCGCCCAGTGCCGCAGCGCCGTCCGTGGCGCCAAGTGCAGCAGCCCCTTCTGAGGCGCCCTCGGCCGCGGCGTCCTCGGCACCGCCTTCTGAGGCTGCGGCATCGCCGGATCCCTGGGCCGCATACCGCGACGATACGCTGAAGCCGCTCATCGACCAGATCAAGGCGGCGTACCCGGAGTGGGGCGAGGCCTTCACCACTGCCGCGGCATCCGGCGCGACCGATTTCGACAAGGTCGTGTTTGCCACTGCCGCGTTCAAGATACGGAATGCGCTCGCATCGGCGACTACGACTTTCGGCGAGGCGGTCTCGGATCTTCCGGACTGCGGAGTCGAGGCGCAGACGAAGGCACAGGAATTCGTGGCCACGCTCACCGAGGATTCACAGGACCTGGTGGCCGAGAAAACGACGGCGGACGCGGACCGAGCCGATGCTGTGGCCGCCCTCCTCGAGAAGGCCGACGCATCGGCGACCGAAATCACGACGGCGATCGACCAGGCCTGCCCTTAGACGGAACCCCAGCGCACTGAAATCGGTCGGGCCGGCGGCAGCCGGCCCGATTGATTCGACGGCGCAAGGGAGAGACCCGCCGTAGTCCCGAACGTGCCGGATCCGGCGGGTCTCGAAGACTCGGGTGACCTCTTCGCCGGCGAGGGCCGGTCGGTGGGGACGGGCCTTCCGGACGAGACCGGGCCTCACGCAGTCGACACGAGTCCGTCTTCGTGAGGCTCGGGCTGTCGAGAAGTTCCGCTGACAGCCTCGAGTCCGACCCTAGCCTACCCTCGCACCTCTCCCGGGACTAGCCCCTGGAGGTTGCAAAACGACGGTCCGGACGGCCCTCGGACGGCATTTCGAGCGTGCTACACTCCGCGCCCCGCGACGCCGGCCGGGACCGGTGTTCGGACACGAGGTACCGAGCGCGACATGGCCCGTCCGACGGCGGTTTCGCCGTCCGTTGCCACACCAGCCCCGCGATCCACGCGACGCGTCGCGGCCGGTCAGCTGGCCCTCGAACTCCCGCTCGGGCTCCCGGAGCTGGCGGTCGCGCCCGAGTGGAAGACCCAGCAGCGACTGTGGGGCCACAGCCTCCACCCGATGTGCTCCTACCTCGCGAGCTTCCCGGCGGCACTCGCGCATGCGTTCATCGCCCGCTACTCGCGGCCCGGCGACGTGGTCCTCGACCCCTTCTCCGGTCGCGGCACGACCCCGCTCCAGGCGTGCGCCGAGGGTCGGATCGGCGTCGGCAACGACCTCAATCCGTTTGCCCACCTGCTGACGGCTTCGAAGGTGGATCCCGCGTCGCCGGCCGAGGCCCGCACGCGGCTCGCCGCGCTCCGGCTGGCGTGGAACGCCGACTCGGCGGGCTGGCTGTCGCTCGCGGAGCGCGTGATCGTGCGACCGGCCCACCCGGCATCGTGGGTCCCGACGGCCGGCTCCGGCCGCGGACCGAGCGATCACGACGAGAGCGTCCCGGACGAAGTCGCGCTCGCCTTCCACCAGCGGACGCTGGCCCAGCTCCTGTTCGTGCGCAGCTCGCTGCGCCTCGCCGAACCGACCGACCGGTTCCTCGCCGCTGCCCTGACCGGGATCCTGCACGGCAAGAGCGCGAGCTACCTGTCCGAGCTGATGCCCAACACGTTCTCGATGGCGCCGCGCTACGTCCGCGAGTTCGCCGCGCGCACCGAGTTCCAGTCGCCGGCTCGCGACGTGTTCGATTGCCTCGCGCTCAAGCTCGACCGCCTGTACCGCCAGCCACTGCCCCCGGCCCGCGGAATCGCGCTGCTCGGCGACGCGCGTGACGTCGCGGAACGGGCACGCGCCGCGCTCCGTGAGGCCGGGCGACCGGATCGGGCGCGGCTCGTGGTCACCTCGCCCCCGTACCTGCGGGTCGTCAAGTACGGCTACTACAACTGGCTGCGGACGTGGTTCCTCGGGTTCGACGCCCGAAGCATCGATGCCACGCTGGACGACGCCCATCACCGCGAGCCGTACCTGGCCTTCCTTCGGGACGTGCTCCGGGACCTGCGCCCGGTCCTGACCGACGACGCGGTCGTGGTGCTCGTCATCGGGGACGTCGAGACCGATCGCGGCCGCTCGATCCGGGGCGGCATCGGGCTGGCCGAGCGTGTCTGGGAATCGGCCGCGGCACCGGAGGGCTACACCCTGGCCGGTGTCGCACTCGACGACGTGGCGGCAGGTCGCAAGATGACCAAGCTGTGGGGCGTCGAAGCGGGCCGGGCGACGAAGATGGATCGGATCCTGGTCCTCGGCGCGTCCGAGGCAGGTCGCCGCCGGGCACTGGCCGGAGCCGGGCTGGACATCGACTGGAGCTGGCCGCCGAGGGCGCTCCGCGCCATCTGAGTTCCGGGCGTGTCGCGCCCGCGGACGCGCTGTAACACGCCCGAAGGGTCGCTCCTCTACGATGAACCCAGCGGCAGCGTCCCGCCGCCAGACTGCCCGATGCGTCGACCGACCCCCCTGATCCTCCGCGCGGTCGTCCTGGCGACCCTCGTCCTGGGGTTGCTGGCTGTGTCGACCGTGCCCGCGAGCGCCGAGCCTCCGCCGTCCCTCGACGGGCCGGTGACGGACCATGCCGGCGCGCTCGACGGCGGGGCCGGCGATGTCGAGGCGGCCATCGCGCGGACGCTCGAGGACCACGGCGTCCAGGCCTGGGTCCTGTTCGTCGACTCGACCGACGGGCAGCCGGCACCGGAGTACGCCACCGAGACCGCGCGCATCAACTCGCTCGGCGCGGACGACGCGCTCGTCCTCGTCGCCCTCGAGGACCGTACCGACTCGATCTGGGTCGCCGACGGACTGGACGCGATCACCGACGCGGAGATCGACGCGATCATCGCCGACGAGCTCGAGCCACGGCTGCGTGACGGCGACTTCACCGGCGCGGCGATCGCCGCGGTCGAAGGGCTGGGAGCCGCCAACGACACGGCGGCTGCACCCGAACCGACGTCGCCGACGGCGCCCGAGCCGGCGCCGGGTGAGGCAGCGCCGAGCGAAGGCGAGACCGGCGGAGGCGGGGCGCTCGGCTTCCTGCTGCCCCTGCTGTTCATCGGCGCTGATCGTCGGCGGTGTCTTCCTCGTCATCCGGGCGGTCCAGGGCCGGGGCGAGGCGGAGGAGCGCGATCGCAAGACCGGCGCGCTCGCGCGCGAAGCCAATTCGCTGCTCATCTCGACGGACGAGCGCATCCGGGATGCGGCCCAGGAGGTCGACTTCGTGGAAGCGCAGTACGGCGCCGCCGAGGTCGAGCCGCTCCGGCAGGCCGTGGCGCCAGGCGCGCGACGAGCTGAAGCGGTCGTTCGAGATCCGGCAGAAGCTGGACGATGCCGAGCCGGAGGACGCCGCCGACACGCGAGCAGATGCTTCGCGAGATCGTCGAACGGCTGACGCGCGCCCACGCGGTCCTCGACGCGCAGACCGAACGGATCCGCCAACTCCGCGACCTCGAACGCGACGCGCCCGAGACCCTGGCCGCACTGCCTGGCCGGATCGACGCGGTCGAAGGGCGGCTGCCGGCCGGCGAGGCAGCGCTCAAGGCGCTCGACCGATACGCGCCGTCGGCCTCGCAGACCGTCCGCGGCAACGTGGTCGAGGCGCGCAAGGGTCTGGCCGGGGCTCGCGAGGCCGTGGCCAACGGCACGGCGTCGCTGCAGGCCGGCGACACGGCCAAGGCCGCGAGCGCCACGCGTCTCGCGCTCGAAGGCGTGACCGGCGCCACGGGCCTGCTCGATGCGATCGACCGCCTCACGGCCTCGATCGCGGCGGCCGAGCAGCAGCTCCCCGGCGCGCTCCGGGAGGCCGAGACGGACCTCGCCGATGCCCGCGCGACCGCGACAGAGACCGGACTCGAGCCGGGGAGCCCGATCGCCGCCCGGTTGTCCGAGGCCGAACGTGCCCTGGCCGCGGCGCGGGCTGCTGCCGCCGCCTCGCCCGGGCGATCCCGCCGCAGCCCTCAGCACGGCCACCGAGGCCCAGCGTCTCGCCGACGAGGTACTCGCCGCGGCCCGCGAGGAGGTCGCCGCGCGCCAGCGCCTCGAGGCCGCGGCGACGGCATCGATCCGCACCGCGGCTTCCGCGGTGGATCGGGCCGCGGACTTCGTCGGGACGCGGCGGCGGGGTGTCGGGCGGGGTGCCCGGACGCGCCTCGCGGAGGCCGAACGCAACCTCGCCGACGCAGAGGCCCTCCAGCAGACCGATCCTGCGCTCGCCGCCCAGGCGGCCGAACGGGCCGAGCGCCTCGCCAACGAGGCGTATCAGCTCGCCGACGACGACTTCAACGACTGGGACCAGGGCGGGCCCGGGTGGGGCCAGCGACGTGGCGGTGGCAGCGCGGTGGCGGCGACGTGGCCGGCGCGATCCTGGGCGGCATCCTCGGCGGGATCCTGTCGGGCGGCGGCACGGGCGGCGGAGGCTGGGGCGGTTCCCCGTGGGGTGGCTCCGGCGGCAGCCGCGGTGGCGGGTTCCCCGGCTGGGGCGGAGGCGGTGGCTTCGGCTCCGGCGGGTTCGGGGGCGGTGGTGGCGGGGGCGGCGGCGGACGCGCCCGGGGCGGGCGATGGTGAAGCGCGGTCGGTCGGCCCGACCGGATTGATGCTCGGGCGCGAGGGTTGCGCCCACGCTTGAACGGACGATGTAGAAGGAGAAGCTCGATGGCTCAGACCTCGATCCTCGGACGGATCGGACAGCTCGTTCGCGCCAACGTCAACTCACTGCTCGACAGCGCCGAGGATCCCGAGAAGATGCTCGACCAGCTCGTGCGCGACTTCACCAACAACATCGCCGAGGCGGAGGAGGCCGTCGCCCAGACGATCGGCAACCTGCGCCTCGTCGAGGACGATGCGAAGGAGGCGCGAACGGCGTCCTCGGACTGGGGCGACAAGGCGGCCGCGGCGTCGCGCCGCGCCGACCAGCTGCGGGCGGAAGGCAACACCGCCGAAGCGGACCGCTTCGACGAGTTGGCGAAGATCGCGCTCCGGCGCCAGCTCAGCTACGAAGGGCAGGCGACGACGCTCGAGACACAGGCGTCGCAGCAGGCCGAGCTCGCCGAGAAGCTCAAGGACGGGCTGAACAAGCTGCGGGCGAAGCGCGAGGAGCTCGTCCAGAAGCGCGACGAGCTCGTCAGCCGGGCCAAGATGGCCCAGGCGCAGGAGCAGGTCCAGGTGTCGCTCGCAGAGCGTTTCGGCGCTCGACCCGACGAGCGAGATCTCCCGGTTCGAGGAGCGCATCCGTCGCCAGGAGGCGATGGTCCGCGGCCGCGAGGAGGTCGCCGCGTCGTCGCTGGAGGAGCAGTTCGCCTCGCTCGACGACGACGAGGACGAGGTCGAGGTCGAGACGCGGCTCGCCCAGCTCAAGTCGGGCAGCTGAGCGGCACCAGGAACTCGGGGCGTCGGCGCGGGAGCCCGCACCGGCGCCCCGCTATGATCGAGCCATGCAGCAGATGTACCACCCGACCGAGCTCGCGGCGATGGATCCGCTGGTCCTGATGAAGAACCTGGACCACGTCCGCATGACCAGCCGGCGGCTGTCGTACATCCTCCAGCAGCAGGTCCACCTGTACACGCCCGAGGCCAACCAGCTCCGCGAGCAGATCGACCGGTACGTCGAGGCGGAGCGGCAGATCGAAGGCGAGATGGCCCGCCGCAGGATCCGGGACTGACGCGACGAAAGTACGCCTTGGGGAGGCCGCACGACCTCTCCTAGCATCGGTCCTCCGGGGGTGCGCCGTTCACCCTCACTCCACGAGGCATCGGTGCGCCCGTTCGTCACGCGTCTCACGATCGTGCTCCTCGCCCTGGCCGTCGCCGGCCCGGTCGAGCTGCTCGTCGTTGCGCCTGTTCGCGCCGCGGACGCCGAAACCGGCGTACCTGCCGAGCCCGAAGCGACGCCGACCCCGACGCCGGAACCGTCGCCGATCGCCCGAGCCCTCGCCCACCCCGGACCCGACACCGACGCCCGAGCCTCGCCCACGCCGACCCCGGACCCGCACCGTCGCCCGAGCCTCGCCGACGCCGACCCCGAACCTGACCCGACGCCCGACCCCGGACCCGAGCCCGACGCCTGAACCGAGTCCGACCCCGGATCCATCGCCGACGCCGACAGCCGACACCCTCCTTCGGCGCGTTCACGAACCCGGCGACCGGGACGTCGAGGACAGGGCACGGCCGGCCTCGCGTCGCGTGGCGTGGACCGAGACCATCACCGTCACCAACCGCGCGCTGCGCCAGTACTACGCGGGCGCGAAGGGTGCGTCGTGCGATGGCGTGACCTGGGTCCGTGCGTGGACGCGCGTCGTCCTCGTCGGGCACGGCGCGGGCCGGCAAGCTCGTGCCTGGGATCTGCTATCGGTACACGATCACCGCCACCGAGGTCGGCACCGGGACGCCGATGCGGATCGAGTCCGGCGTCGTCCGGATCCCCGGCCGCTGGTACGGCGCCTTCGACCTCTACCGCTCGTCCGCCTTCTCCACCCAGCGGACCTGGTACTGGTGCGTCCCGGCGAGCGTGCAGATGATGCTCAACCTCATCCACGGGCGGAGCGACCACTCGCGAAGCAGCCAGTACAAGTACTACACGTACGGCCGCCCGCGGCGGGCGCGGAAGTTCCCAAGCCTCGGCCTCGACCCGCAGTCGTGGATGCTCACGCTCAACCGCTACGGCGGCGGCGACTACCGGGTCGTCACTTCGTCCGACCTCGGCGTGCTGATGCGCTACGCCGCCAAGCGCAACCGGTTCACCGGGAAGCCGGTCGGTCTGCTCGTCGCGCGAGGTGGCCACGCCTGGGTGATGACCGGCTTCCAGGCGACCGCGGACCCGGCCCTCACGAGCAACTACCGGCTCACGTACATCAAGACGATGGGTCCCCTGTGGCCCATGCAGAAATACCGCAACCGGTACTTCGATTCGCCGCCGGGCGCCTGGTTCTCGATGAGTCGCGTGCCGCTGTTCTACGGCCGTTACCGCGACAGCGACGGCCGAACGCCGTGGGACGGCAAGTACGTGATCATCTCGCCCTGACGGTGACGGCCGTCAGGCGCTGATCGGCACGCCCACCGGCCGCGGCCTGATCCCCTGGCTGGCCTCGGTCGCCTGCTCCTCGACCCCGTCTTCCTGATCGGCGTCCTGGACGATCCGCACCGCGACCGGCCGACGGGCCTGCTGATCCTCGGTGACGACCTGCGCCGCCATGGCGGCAAGTCCGGGCATGTCGCTGAGGCAGAGGCCGATGCCGATGCCGGACAGGGCTTCGACGTCGAACCCGCGGAACAGTCCGCAATTCGCGACGGCGCACATCTCGTCGTACAGCTCGGGCCAGCCCACGTGCTTTCGGCGGTAGCAGAAACGGACGAACTCGATCGCATCCGGGGCGCGCGGCTGCGCTATTCACCATCGATACTTGCCTCCCTCACGGAGCCGGGCTGCGGGGGTCGAGCGGCCCGGTCCCCGCCCATGCCGAAAACACGCCCGATTGAGTGCCTGGTGGCCGGTTGCCGGTCCTCCCTCCTCGGTACCCGGCCGCCGGTTGAGGGAGTCATGGTAGGCCCATGTCGGGCGGGTCGGAAGAGGGGTTGTCCACGACTTCGTCCACCAACTTTTCCACAGGAACGTCCGTTCGGTGGATGGCTGTGCTGGGCCCTACGCCGTCTGCAGTAGCCCGATGTGGAAGCCGCACCGATCAACCGATCGGTTGATCGCGGGTCAACCGAGCTGTCGTCCGGATGCAGCCTCGTGTCCGATGTGAGCTGCGACCGGTTGATCGCATCCTCGACGCATGAACGTCATCGAAGTCAACCACCTGACCAAGCGCTATGGCGACCGCGCGGCCGTTGACGGCGTGTCCTTTTCGGTCGAGGAAGGCGAGATCTTCGGCATCCTCGGACCCAACGGCGCCGGCAAGACAACGACGGTCGAAACGATCGCCGGCCTCCGATCGCCCGACGACGGCACGATCAGCGTGCTCGGACTCGATCCGCGACGGGACCGCGAACGGCTGCGGTCCCTCGTCGGGGTCCAGCTGCAGGAGAGCGAGCTTCCCGATCGCATGACCGTGGGCGAGGCCCTCGAGCTGTTCGCCTCGTTCTACGAGGAGCCGGCGGATCCGCGGACGCTGATCGCCGACCTCGGGCTCGAGGACAAGCGCGACACGGCGTACCGCCACCTCTCCGGTGGTCAGAAGCAACGGCTGTCGATCGCCCTCGCCCTCGTGGGACGACCCAGGATCGCGATCCTGGACGAGCTCTCGACCGGACTCGACCCGCAGGCTCGCCGCGAGACGTGGCAGCTCATCGAGTCGATGCGTGACCGGGGCGTGACGGTCCTCCTGGTCACCCACTTGATGGAGGAGGCCGAGCGGCTCGCCGATCGCGTCGCCGTCTTCGGCGAGGGCCGCCTGATCGCCCTCGATACGCCGGCCGGCATCGTCTCGATGGCGGACCCGGAGCAGCGGCTCCGGTTCCGACCATCCGTGCCGATCGAGGACCGGTTGTTCACCGACCTGCCGGAGGTGAAGCGCGTGGAGCGCGCCGGTCCGGTGGTCGTCGTCGCCGGAACCGGCAACCTGATCCAGGCGGTCACGTCCGTCCTGGCACGGCACCAGATCGTTGCCAACGATCTTCGGATCGAACAGGGAACCCTCGACGACGCCTACCTGGCCCTGACCGGCCGGCTGGTGTCGCGAAACGCGAAGGAGCTGTCATGAACGAGATGCGAACGCTCATCGTCACCGAAGCCAGGCTGTTGCTGCGTGACCCGATCACGTGGCTTGCCGCGATCGCACTGCCCTCGGTGGTCCTGCTGATCTTCGGTGCGGTCTTCGCGCCCCACCGGCCAGATCCCGAACTGGGCGGTCAGCGCTGGATCGACCTGTTCGTGCCCTCGCTGCTCGTCATCACCCTGGGAACGCTTGGCCTGCAGACGCTGCCGATCCGCCTGGCGACGTACCGCGAGAAGGGCGTCCTGCGGCGGCTGTCGACCACGCCGGCTCACCCGGCCCGGTTGCTGATCGCGCAGCTCGTCATCTACCTGGTGACGTCGGTCATTGCCCTGGGCCTGCTCATCGTTGTCGGGTATGTCGCGTTCGCGATCCCGCTGCCGGCGTACCCGCTGGCCTATGTCGCTACGTTCCTCCTCGGCATGACGTCCCTGTTCGCGATCGGACTCCTCCTCGCCGCGATTGTTCCGAACTCGCGCGCGGCGACTGCCATCGCGATCCCGATGTTCTTCGCCGTGATGTTCCTGGGCGGCGTCTACCTCCCGCGGTATCTGCTCCCGGACGTCCTGATCCAGATTGGCGACTTCACGCCGCCGGGCGTCCAGGGGCTCCAGGATGCGTGGCTGGGAACCGCGCCGCAGCTGCCTCCGCTCCTCGGCATGGCGATCATCACGGTCGTGGTCGGGGCACTCGCCGTCCGGCTCTTCCGATGGGAGTGAGGCGTACGCCGAGCGAGGCCCTGCCGGTGCCGATCGGTGTGGGGTAGCGTTCGAGCATGAGCGGGTCGACAGAAGCCCACCTGGGAGCGATTCGGCGACGCATTGGTCGGCTGGTGCGGGTACTTCTTGCTCGCGCCGGCCACCATCCTCGGCCTCCTCGCCGGCCCTAAGGACCTGGCCTGGCAGGCGACGACGCTCGGGATCGCGGGGCTGACCGCGGCCTGGATCTACCTGATGTTCACCCGTCTGCGGCCGCCGTGGCAGGAGCATCGGCTCCGTGTCGACGTGTTCTTCATCGGAGTCCTCGGCCTTGCAGCGGTGCTCATGCTCCGCCAGCCGCTGTTCTTCATTTTCATGATCAGCGGCTTCTTCTATGCCTCGATCCTGCGGCCGCTGCCACTCGCATTCGTGGGCGTCTTTGCAACGTCGTTCCTCGTGAACACGCTCATCGCCGGGTTCCCGCAGACAGATGAAGGGTGGACGTTCTATGTCGTGATCATCGCCATCCAGACCATCGTCATCGGCGGCGGCTCGATCATCGGCGAGAAGGTCTCCGAACAGAACGAGGAGCGCCGCCAGGCCCTCGCGCGACTCGAGGTCGCACTCGACGAGAACGCCGGTCTGCACGCCCAGCTGCTGACGCAGGCACGCGAGGCCGGCATCCTGGACGAGCGGCAGCGCATGGCGCGCGAGATCCACGACACCATCGCGCAGGGCCTGACCGGGATCGTCACCCAGCTGGAGGCGGCCGGCCAGGCGAGCGACCAGCCCGAGGAGCGGCAGCGCCACATCGACGCGGCCGCCCGTCTGGCGCGCGACAGCCTCGCTGAGGCACGCCGCGCGGTCGAGGCCTCCCGCCCACCGCAGCTGGACGGACGAAGCCTGCTCGAAGCGATTACGGCGGTAGCCGACGAATGGACGGCGCAGCACGGCGTCCCCGTCGAGGTTTCGTCGACCGGCGAGGCCATCCCGCTCCACCCGGAGGTCGAGGTGGCGCTGCTGCGAATCGCGCAGGAGGCGCTGACCAACGTCGCCAAGCACGCAGGGGCCACGCGCGCCCGCCTGACCCTGACCTACATGGGCGACGTGGTGACGCTCGACATCCGCGACGATGGCGTGGGATTCGATCCTCCGACATCGACGGCGCCGCGCGGCGCCGGCTTCGGTCTGAGCGGGATGCGCCAGCGGGCGAACCGGGTCGCCGGCACGCTGTCGATCGAGTCGGAGCCCGGTGGGGGGACGGCCATTTCGGCCCGCGTGCCCGCAATCGCCAGCCCACCCACAGGCGCGGGCGCGTGAGTCCCACCCGGATCCTGATCGTCGACGACCATCCCGTCGTTCGCGACGGACTTCGTGGCATGTTCCAGGGCGATCAGGATTTCGCCGTCGTCGGCGAGGCAACGGACGGCGCGGAAGCGGTACGCATGGCCGAAGACCTGGATCCCGACGTCATCCTGATGGACCTGCACATGCCCGGCGTCGACGGAGCGACCGCAATTCAGCAGCTCGCGGATCGCGGATCGCGGGCACGCGTCCTGGTCCTGACCACGTACGACACTGACGCGGATGTGGTTCCGGCCCTCGAGGCCGGCGCCACCGGCTACCTCCTGAAGGATGCTCCCCGGGCAGAGCTCGTCCGTGCGATTCGGTCGGCTGAGCGAGGCGAATCGGTGCTCGCTCCATCGGTCGCCACGCGGCTCGTCAGCCAGCTGCGAGGCCGTTCTGAGGACAGCCTGAGCGACCGCGAGCTCGAGGTCCTCACCCTGATCGCGCAGGGCGAGACCAACCGCGGGGCGGCGGCACGCCTCTTCATCTCGGAGGCCACTGTGAAGACGCACCTCCTTCACATCTACGAGAAGCTCGGCGTCGGGGACCGCGCGGCGGCGGTGGCTCGCGCCTACGAGCGCGGGCTCCTCGCGCCGAAGCGGCCATAGCCGGCATGCCCCCGGCACGCCGGACGCCGTCGTTCGGGATCTCGGTGACACCGTACGCGGATGCGTATCGGGACATCGTCGCCCAGGTCCTCGCAGCGGAACGGGGCGGGTTCGAGCTCGTCGGCATCCAGGATCACCCGTACCAGCGGCGCTTCCTCGACACGTTCGCACTCATCGCCGACCTGCTGGCTCGGACGTCGCGCGTTCGCTTCTTTCCCGACGTTGCGAGCCTCCCGATGCGGCCGCCGACGATGCTCGCCAAGGCTGCGGCTTCGCTCGACGTCATGAGCGGCGGCCGGTTCGAGCTGGGGATCGGCGCCGGCAACTTCTGGGACGCCGTTGCAGGGATGGGCGGGCCGCGGCGTCAGCCCGGTGAGCTCGGATCCGCCCTCGAGGAGGCGATCGACATCATCCGGGCCGCGCTCGACGTCGATCCCGAGCGTCGCGTCGTCCGCGGCAGCGGACCGTTCTACCCGGTGCCCGGCTACCCCGCGGGCCCGCCGCCGGCGCATCGCGTGGAGATCTGGGTCGGCGCGATGGCACCGCGCGCGCTCGAGCTCATCGGCCGCAAGGCCGACGGCTGGATCCCGGGCGGTGGCATCTCCCACATCGAAGCGTTCGCGAGCCTGGCTGCGCGGATCGACGATGCCGCGGCTGCTGCCGGCCGCGATCCCGCGGCGATCCGGCGCATCGTCAACGTCGCCGGGACGCTTACCGATGGCTCGCGGGGTGAGGGCCCGCTCCACGGCCCCGCCGGCCTGTGGGTCGAAACCCTGTCCGTGTGGGCGCTCGACCTCGGAATCGATGCGTTCATCGTATGGCCGCCCGACAGCGGAACGACGATGATCGAGCAGCTGGCGGCCGAGGTCGTCCCGGCTGTCCGCGAGGCGACGAGAGGACAGATGTGACCCCGTGGGCAGGCTGATCTATTCGCTGAACGTGTCGCTCGACGGCTTCGTCGAGACGCCCGACCACTCGCTCGCCTGGGCAAACGTCGACGATGAGTTGCACACCTGGTTCAACGAACAGGCGCGCGGGCTCGATGCGTCCATCTATGGTCGCCGCATGTACGAGCTGATGTCGTCGTACTGGCCGAACGGCGCGACCGATCCCGACGCCACCGAGCCGATGCGCGAGTTCGCCCGGATCTGGGCAGCCACGCCAAGGATCGTCTTCTCGTCGACGCTCGACTCGGTCGACTTCAACAGCCGGCTCGTGCGCGGCGACATCGCCCAGGAGCTTGCGCGCCTGCGGACCGAATTCGACGGTGACATGGACGTCGGCGGCGCCACCCTGGCCGCATCCTTCATCCGGCGCGGCCTCGTCGATGTGTACCGGCTGCTGGTGCACCCCGTGGTGCTGGGCGCCGGGACGCCGTTCTTCCCGGAGGTCGAGAGCCCGATCCAGCTGCGCCGCATCGCGACGCGACAGTTCGGCTCCGGCGTCGTGTACGTCGGCTACGAGACTGCCTAGGCACGTCCGATCTGGTCCGTTTCGGCGGTGCGGCGGGTCTATGGTTCGCAATGCCGCAGACGGAAGAGCCATGAGCGAGCCGGAGGCCCTGTCGAGAGCTGACGCGATCGGGGTCGGTCGGACGCGCCTCGCGACGGAATCGCTCGAGGCCTTCGTGTCCGAGCATTACTCGCGCCTCGTCCGCCTCGCCGGCCTCGTCACGCGCGACGTCGATCAGGCGCAGGACGCCGTCCAGGCAGCGCTCGAGCGCGCGTGGCGAAAGCGCGAACAGGCCAACGCCGACAGCGTCCGACCGTGGCTTGACCGCATCGTGGTCCGCGAGGCGATCCGGCAGGCACAAGGACGGAACCGCCTCGCTCCATGGCGGCACGACCCGACCGATTGGATCGAGATGCCCGCGAGCACGCCTGAGCCGGCCGAGCTGGCCGTGCTGCGCGAGGCGCTCGGGCGACTCTCTCCCGACCACCGGGCGGTCATCGCGCTGCACCTGTACGCGGGCTACTCGGTCGACGAAACCGCCCGCGTCCTGCAGGTGCCGTTCGACACCGTTCGATCCCGCCTCCGCGCAGCGCGCGAGCGGCTGCGCCGCGAACTCGGGGAGGCCCCCGCATGACCCCGATCCAGCCTCCGATGACCGACGAGCGCCTTGACCGCCTGGTCCGCCAGCTGCTGACGGAGCGAGCCGACGATGTCGCGGCGGCGGCGCTGCCGGCGGCGACGATGACGGCGGTTGTCGCATCCCACGTCCGGCGCGGCGGGATGGCCGAACGCCGAACGCTGCTGCTCGTCGCGGCCGGATTGCTCATCGTGCTGGCAGCCGGCGCAGTGGCGGTCGGGCCCGGGCTGATCCGGCGCGGGCCCGAACCGCAGCCGGCTCCCCAGCCAGTCGTCGTGCCCTCGCTCGATGCGACGACGCCAGTTCCTTCGGCTGCGGCAATTGAACCGGAGCACGTCTTCTACACGGTGTTCGAGGAGCTTCAGGTCGGCGACGAAGGCTGCACCGAGGCCAATGCGAGTCGGTTCGGAAGAACGTGCACGAGGTCGCGGCTGTGGGTAGCCGACGCAGATGGCGGCAACGCGAGGGACCTGTTCCCGGAGAGCACCGACCACCGGACGATCATCGACGTGTCCCCCACGGGCGACGCGCTGGTCTTCATGGGGCCAGCAGACATCGACGGCCAGACGGTTTCCGCGTCCATCCTCGCCACGCTCGGGCCAACGGGCGACGTCATCGACTCAACGGTTATCAGCAACGACGTTCCCGACACGTGCCTGCGAAGGTCTCTGTGGGATGGATGGCGGGCACGCGTTCTCGCCGGATGGCTCGCACCTTGCGTTCGTGCGAAATGTGCCTCGCGACCCCGACCCTGAGTACGGCACCGTCATCGCCATCATGGACCTCGCCAACGGGGAGGTCGATGAGCTGGGGTCGACTTGGGCCGGTGGTCGCGGAGGGCAGCGCGAGCGCACCTCGCTGGTCACCCGACGGGACACACCTCCTCTTCATCCGCGACTCGAAAGGCATCCCAACGAACGAGCACCCGCTTCTGGACACCGGGATCTTCGTGGTGGATGTCGACGGCGGCAACCTTCGTCAGCTGGTCGACACGGCGTTGTCCGCCAGGGACGGGGCCTGGTCGCCTGACGGCTCGACCATCGCGTTCACGTCGGCCATCGCCTGGCTCGGCGTGGATCAGTACAGCGGGAAGCGGGAGAATTTCAACGAGGACAGCGACGTCTACACCGTGCGCGCCGACGGCTCGGATCTTCGACGACTGACGAACTTCGCGCCGACGCGCGTGGACCGTGGCGCGCCCGTTCAGGTTGGTGGTCACGCGAACGGCTGGACCCGCGACGGGCGGATCGTGTTCACCGTGCTCAAGTGGGCAGGCGAGGGCAATTCGACGAATCTGCCGCCCGAGCTCTGGGTCATGGACGCGGATGGGGCGAACGCGCGGCAGCTCGATGGGTCGAGCCCGGCAGCCCTGAACGAGGTCGGATGCGTGGACTGCCCATACCCGCCGGGCGGCAACGGACTCGAGTTCAAGGGCTTCTGGAGGCCCGCACCGTGACGTCCGACCGTCTCAGGCGCCGGATTGGACCGCCTCGTAGCGCTCGAACAGTCGGGCGATGAGTCGCTCGAGGTCGCGGGCCAGCTCGATCGTCGAGGCGAGGGAAGGTGAACGTCGGCCTTCCCGGACCGCCGCTTCAACAGCTCCGCGGACGCGCCTTCGAGCGCCTCGGGAAACGTATCGGCGACGAGCAGGTAGAGGCTGACGTAGCTCTTGCCGGCCTTGACCGCGGCGAAGTAGTCGTGTGCCTTCGCGCCGGGCCAGCGCAGCGAGGGGATGCCGTAGATCGTCGCGGGCTCGAGGCGGTCACGGTAGGGCTCGAGCATCGCCCAGATCCGTGCCTCGATCGTCTGCAGATCTGACATCCCCGCACGCTACCAGCGATCCGACTCGTACGAGGGCTGCCAGCCCAGCTCCTCGCGGGCGCGGGCGTTGCTGACCGACCTACCGTCGTCGACGATGTTGTAGATCCGGGGGATCCGCGGTCGACTGCTCGTCCGGCGGCATCGGCGGCCGCCACGACATGCACTGCTGGGCCGTCACCCGGATCCATGCTGTCTGTGCCCGGTCCGTAGAGGAAGCCGTAGCGCAACACCAGCCCATCGACGCTGGGCGTCGAGGTGACGATGCGCTCCAGTCTCGATGATCCCCGGCAGCACGGGATGGTCGGGCACGGTCGTCGGGTCTAGGAGCGGGTCGCGCTCCACGTGCGGCTCGGGGCCCGGGGCGTAGAGCCACGCGCCACTCTGCGCAACCATCCGGGACACCCCTGCCTCCACGGCCGCGTCCATGAGGTTCCTCGTTGCGACCTGACGGAGCCGGGCGTTCGCACGGAGCTGTTCGACGCCGAATCCTGCGGCAAGGTCTGTCAGCTGATGGATCACGACCTGCGGGGCTGCATCGAGGACAGCCGCTTTGAGCGCGTCCGGGTCCACCACGTCGACCACGACGGCCACCGCGCTCTGCGAGCGCAACCAGGCCGCGCGTCCGGCCGAGCGGGTCGTGCCCGTTACCACGTGGCCCGCCTCGATCAGCATCGGCACGAGCTGGCGCCCGATCGCGCCGGCCGCCCCGGCGACAAAAACCCGCATCGGCCTGCTCCGGTTGGTGCGCCGCCAAGGAAAAGGCCCGATCCCGGCGTGGATCGGGCCCAGTGATGTGCGCTTGGTACCGCATACCGGATTCGAACCGGTGATCTCCGCCTTGAGAGGGCGGTGTCCTAGGCCTCTAGACGAATGCGGCGCGGCCGGTCGGCATGATACCAGCGGGTCCCGAAACCCTTCAACCGTGCGCACAACGTGGGAGGACACCTATTGGATGCCCTGCCCGGTCACAGTTCATGCCGCCCGAACGCCTCAGGCGACTCTCGATCTCACCTCTGGCGATGCGACTCCCTGCAACCGTTCGGCGGCGCGAGCCGCCAGCCGATCGACCACGTGGGCAGCATCGCGACCTGCACCGAGGACGAGCATCGAGGAGAACGAATACAGGAAGGGGATGCCCAGGAAGTAAAGTCCCGGGTTGTCGTCGACCACCCCGCGGCGCTCCCGGGGCCAGCCGTCCTCCCCGATCACCGGTAGCTCGATCCAGCCGTAGTCGGGTCGGAACCCGGTGCACCAGACGACGTTCGCCACGTCGAGCGCAGTGCCATCGGACAGTACCGGCCGGCCGCGCGCGTCGACATCGATGGTCCTTGCTTCATGCAGCGTGACCCCAGCCGCCGCGAGATCGCCGCGACGGACGCGGAGCAGCGGCCCGCCGCCGGCCCGCACCTTCGGGGCCATCTTCCGCCCGATCGGCGTGCTCAGCGACAGGACGTTCGAGGCCACGAACCGCATCACCGGCCAGGCGAGCCGTGCCCGGCGGCTGTCGACCGAGAACGGCAGCTGACCATGCGCCTTCCCGGACACGACCGTGCGGTGACCGGCGGTCGCCACCTCGTAGGCAATATCGGCACCGGAGTGGCTCAGGCCCACGACAAGAACCGGACCGTCGGCGAGCTGGTGCGGACCGCGGTAGTCGGCCGAATGGAGCTGGCGGATGCCGGGATCGAGTCGGCCAGCGAAATCCGGGACGTGCGATCGCTGGAAGGCGCCGGTGGCGACGATCACCTGATTCGCCTCAAAGCGGCGATCGCCGGCTGAGATCGCGTAGCCTCCGTCACCCGCTTCGTTCGACGCTCGCATGCGGATCGATCCGGACGCCGGTCTCCACCGGCAACTGGTGATGGTCGACATAGGCCTCGAGGTAGTCGGCCATCTGCCGTCCTGTCGGGAAGGCGCTCCGCCCGAGCGGGAACGGAAGTCCCGGCAGCGCGTCGTACCTGGCCGGCGAGTACAGGAGGAGCGAATGGTAGCGCTCCCGCCAGACGTCGCCGACCCGGCCGCTGGCCTCGAGAACGGTGAAGTCGATGCCGCGTCGGGCCAGGTGGTACCCGGCCGCCAGGCCCGCCTGCCCGGCGCCGATGACGACCGCTTCGTGGCGGTCGGAAGAGGAAGCGTTCATAGTCGAACCTCCGCACTGGCGTCTCGCGTCAGGGAACCACCGTGCAGGCCGTCCCTTTGCGCGCCTAGTTCGGACTCCGAACTGGTCGGCGTTGGCGCCGATGCGACAATGCGGGCATGGGCTCGAGCGAAAAGACCGAGTACTGCGCCTTTACCAAGGCCGTCGAGCACCTCGGCGACCGATGGAGTCTGCTGATCGTCCGCGAGCTGGCGCTCTTCGGGCCGCAGGGATTCAACACGCTCGCGACCGGCCTGCCCGGCCACGTCTCGCGATCGGTGCTAACCGACAAACTCCGCAAGCTCGAGAAGAGATGGGGATCGTCGCACGCGATCCATCGGTGGCCTCGCGATCGGCGCCGTACTGTCTGACGCCGGCCGGTGAGCAGCTCATGCCAACGCTCAAGTCGCTCTGGGCGTGGGCGGAGCACTGGGTCCCGGAAGATCCTGCCTCCGCGCAGCGCGATCCGACGCTCATCTTATGGTGGCTTCGACATCGGACCGAGGCTCGAGCCCTTCCCGAGCGGCAGGTCGCCATCGAGTTCGCGCTGCCGCTCGACGGATCGGATCGCCAGTGGCTCCTGCTTGCCGCCGGTGTCGAGCCGGAAGCTGTGCCAGGAGGATCCGATGATCGGCGAGGAGCGATACGTCTTCGTCGAGGCCGATGCGGGCGCTCTCTCCCCCATCGCTCACGGCTCTCGCTCATGGGTGGACGCATTAGCGGACGGGTCGGTTCGTATCTACGGCAAGCCTGACCTCGTCGCCGCTTTGCCTGGATGGTTCCTGCCGGTCGCGCGAAACGAGGACGCGCGGTCCCATCTGTCGCTCCCCGAGCCGGAGCTTGCCATCGAAGCCGCCGGTTGAAGGACGGCCACGGCATGCTCGAGCGCGAGGGACGTTCCGGCGCTGCCATCCAGCAGAAGAGCTTCGACGCACCGGACGACGTGCGCCGATTTCCCAAGGGGACTCGTCAACCTGGTGCACATCGGCTCCGTGACGATGGGTCGCGGCATCCTTGAGCCGGGCTTTCGCTGGTCGACGTCCTTGAAGCCGATCAGGGCACGCCATCGTGCCGGAGATCCACCATCTCCAGTTGATGGTGCAGGGTCGCTTCCACGTCGAGATGGACGACGGCGAGAGCGCCGAGTTCGGGCCCGGCGACGTCATGAACGTTCCGCCCGGGCATGACGTCTGGGTCGTTGGGGATGAGCCGGTGGTCGTCGTCGACGTGTTGGGCAATATCAGCGCGCTCGGCGTGCCGGGCGAGCACGAGCGCCTCGTGACGACCCTCCTCATGTCCGACATCGTCGACTCGACCCTCACCGCGACGAGGCTCGGGGACGCTGCCTGGAAGCAGGTGCTGGCTGAACACAACCGCCTCATCCGCGCGCAGTTCGATCGCTTCCGAGGCAGGGAGGTGAAGACCACGGGGGATGGATTCCTGGCGACCTTTGGAAGTGCCGCCGGGGCCGTCCGATCGGCCGTCGCGATCCGCGACGCGGTACGGGGCCTGGGGATCGAGCTTCGCATCGGCGTTCACACCGGCGAGGTGGATGTGCTGCCGAACGACATCGGCGGAGTCGCCGTCCATGCGGCCTCGCGGATCATGGCCCTGGGGCAGGGATCCGAGATCATCGTGTCGTCGGTCACGCGCGGCCTGGTGGAGGGCAGTGACCTCCGCTTCGAGGAACGCGGACATCACGAGGTCAAAGGCCTGGAACGGCCGATCGAGGTGTTCTCGCTCGCGACATGACTTCCCGAACCGCTCAGACGCCGCTGCGCAGCCGAGGCAGTCCCCAGAGCATGTCGTAGAGCACTCGGCCGTCCGGCGGCATCGAACGCCCCGAACGTCACCGTGGGGTTGTCCGGATCGAGGGCGTCGACGAGGAAGACCCGGTCATCGATCGGGAGCGCCTCGGTTTCGTCCTGCTCCGTCCGGAAGCGGAGACTGCGTGCAGTGGCCGTGACCTCAACCTCCCGGTCCGGCCAGCCGTAAAGGCCCGCGAAGCGGGCGAGATCGCCGGCGTTGCCGGGCGATGGGTCGAGGCGGAGTGACGGGACGGTGATCCCGAAGAGCATGGGCATGAGCTCACTGAAGAGCGTGCGATAGAGAGCACGCCCTTCGCCGCCGTTCGTCAGCAGAACGATGGCGACGTCCTGCTCGGGAACGATCCGCAATGCCGATCGCTCGCCGTTGATGAGACCGTCCCACCCCCAGACCCTGCCGCCCTCCCACTCGAACCTGGCCCATCCAAGACACCACGCATCGAACCAGCCATGGATCGACACATCGGCCTCGACGAGGCGAAGCGCAGCCAGAGACGGGTCGACAGCAACCGCGCCACCGCGTGTGACGTCGTACCCCACCACGCGCCGGACTGGCTCCGATCCAGTCGCGAATGTCGTGCTGGTCATGCCTGCCCTGTCGAACAGGTGGTGCCGCATCGCGACCTCCCACGTGTCGCCCGCGACGGTCTCGATGACCCGTCCCAGCACGCACCAGCCCACGTTCGTGTACGACCAGACTGCGCTCGCTGGCAGGTCCGCATCGATCTCCGACACGAGCCTCGCGAGGGCGCCATCGTCCGTGTCGCGATGCGCCGCGAAGCCGAATTCGAGCGCCTCGCGCAGCGGGAGCCCTGAGCGGTTCGCAAGCAGGTCGAGCACCGTCGCGCGCTCGGCCCATCCGCCGCCACGCAGCTCCCGCACATGCGCCGAAACGGGATCGTCCAGCGTCAAGCGGCCGGCATCCGCCGACCCGACGATCACCGTGGCGACCATCGACTTCGTCAACGATCCGACGCTGAAGCTCGTTTCGGCTGACACGGGCTCGCCAGTCCGTACGTCGGTCGCTCCGTAGGTCGCGGTCGTGACCACTCCCCGCGGAGGATCCCGATCGCGGCCCCGGGAACCGAATGCCGGTCGGCGCGTGCCGCGAGCAGGGCTCCGAGCTCGTCCTCGATCACGGAACGATCCTAGCCGTCCGGGATTGAACACCTAGGCTTCCCGAAACGCTCTCCAATGGTGATCGGTCCCAGATGGGTCGATCGCCACGGAGTGGAGGGATGGGTGCACGAGGAGCTGGTCCGCCAGGCGCAGAAGGGCGACGCGGAAGCGTTCGACGCCCTGGCGCGCATGGTGGGCGACCGATGCCTCGGGATCGCGGTGCGGATCCTCCGCGATCTCCACCTGGCGGAGGACGCTGTCCAGGCCGCATTGATTACGGCCTGGACCGAGCTCCGAACGTCTGCGTGACCCGTCCCGCTTCGAGCCGTGGCTCCATCGCATCCTCACCAATGCGTGCTATTTCCGAGGCCAGGAGTCGCACGCGGTGGTCCGAGGGCATGAGGATCCTTCCGGTCGCGGGGACGTACGGCCCTGACGACTACCTGACCGTCGACGACCGCGACCTGCTCGAACGGGCCTTCCGGAGGCTCACCCTCGAGCAACGCGCCGTCCTGGTCTTTCACCACTACCTCGGGCTCTCGATCTCCGAGGTGGCGGTACGCACCGAACTTCCCGTCGGGACTGCGAAGTCCCGGCTGCACCACGCCACGCGGGCGCTCAAGGCCAGCATCGAGGCTGATGCCCGGGCCACCCCGCCATCCCAGGAGCGACTGGGATGTCCACGTGTTCGAGATCCCGATCGCCTGATCCACGCCTTCGTTCGCGAGGGCGCCGAGCAGCTGGACGACCAGATCTATGACGCCGTTCGTGCCGAGATCGACCAGAAACGACAACGGGTCGTGATCGGCCCGTGGAGGGTTCCCGACATGAACAAGCTCGTCCCTTTCGGCCTCGGCGCCGCAGCCCTGGTCGCGGTCCTCGTCATCGGCAGCCAGTTCCTCGGTCCCGCCGCCACTGACGGGGTCGGCGCGGCTCCCTCGGCTGAGCCCACGGCGAGTCCTTCGACGACTCCCATCGGCGGGATCGTCCATTACGGGGTTTCTGACACCACAGAAGTCGAGGCCGTCGCCGATGGCTCGAGCGCGTCCGGCACGGCCGTCTCGACGTCCCCCTCGGGCACCCACACCGTGCAGCTGGAGTGTGCCGTCAGGGACGGCGATACCTGGGCCTTCGGCGGTACGGTCGAGCAGACCACGGTCCCGGGCGAGCGTGCCGGCTTTTGGTCGGCCGTCATGGTCAGGGACGGCTCGCCCCAGCATGTCGCGATCTGGCTCTCCTATGACAAGGTCGAGGGGATCGATTGCGTGGCCTGCTGGCTCGGGCGTTTTCGCCAGCCGATGTCGGTCTCGATAACTTCGTGCCCGTGGAGTCCGGGGCGCTAGTGCCACCGCCTGATCTGGCGCCCTGAGCGGGAGCGAGGACACAGCCCGGCGACACCAGCGACCTCGTCGATGAGCTGTGGGGCCATGCCGAATTGGCAACGTTCGAGTAAGCAGCGACAGATTTGCGGGCGGCCTTCGGGCCGCCCGCTTCGTTTGCGCGCAGATTGAACCGCTAGGCTGCCCCGGCAATCTCTAATCCAATCGCGGCCACATCGGACGCGACCAAGACCGAGGCCCGGAGGGATGGGTGCACGCAGAGCTGGTGGCCCAGTCGAAGCGAGGCGATCGAGAGGCCTTCGATTCGCCCTGGCTCGCCTGACCGGCGACCGATGCATGGCGATCGCGTTCAGGATCCTGCGCGACTACGACCTTGCTGACGACGCCGTTCAGTCGGCGCTGCTGACCGCCTGGCGAGAAATCCGGACCCTGCGCGACCCCAGGCTCTTCGAGCCCTGGCTCCACCGGATCCTGACAAACGCCTGCTACTCCGAGGCCAGGCGTTGTACGCGCTGGTCGGAGGGGATCCGACTCCTGCCTGTCGAGCCTGTGCACGGGCCCGACGAGTACCAGGCAGTCGACAACCGAGATCAGTTCGAGCGTGCCTTCCGACGGCTCACCGTCGAGCAGCGCGCGGTCCTTGTCTTCCACCACTACCTCGGCCTCCCATTGCCGGAGGTCGCGGCTCGCATCGGCGTTCCCGTCGGGACGGTCAAGTCCCGCATGCATCACGCGAAACGTGCGCTCCGGGCCATCCTCGAGGCAGACGCTCGGGCATCCACGGCATCGGGGGAGCGAACGGCATGACCGCACATCACGACTTCGACCGCCAGCTCAACGCCTTCCTGCTGGATGGCCCGACCTCGTTGCCCGACTCGTCGTTCGACGCGGTCCGTGATCGCACTGAGCAGACACGACAACGGGTCGTTCTCGGCCCGTGGAGGGTTCCTACCTTGAACAAGCTCATTCCCGTCGGCCTCGGCGCCGCCGCCCTGATCGTCGCACTTCTCCTTGG
>CAVVPT010000023.1:0-14008 GCA_963750125.1 uncultured Chloroflexia bacterium
TCGCCGCAGGCGCTCGAGCTCGTGACCGTCGATGGCAAGCTGATCGGCGTGCCGGCGGACGGCTGAGGACACAGTCTCGTGTATCGGAAGGATCTGTTCGAGGCGGCAGGTCTGGCTGCGCCAGACGAGCTACGAGACCATCCTGGCCGCCGCAAAGGCGCTAAACAAGGATGGCGTCGCGGGCATCGTCGCCGCGACCGGTCCCGCGGACTCGTTCACCCAGCAGACATTCGAGTACTTCGCGCTCGCGAACGGGTGCCAGCTGACCGATGATGCGGGTGCAATCACGCTCAACAGCCAGCAGTGCATCGACGCGTTCAAGTTCTTCACGGACATGATCCAGAACGGGTCAGTGGCCGGTGTCCAGGACGCTGATACCACTCGTGCCGCCTACTTCGCGGGCGACGCGGCGATGATCGTCTGGTCCTCGTTCCTGCTAGATGAGCTGGCCGGTCTGCGCCAGGACGCGCTGCCGACGTGCGACGAGTGCGCCGCCGACCCCTTGTTCCTGGCGAACAACAGCGGGGTCGTCACGGCCATCGGCGGCCCTGCAGGCAGCCCGACGCAGTTCGGCGAAGAGGTCTCGTTCGTCATCGGCGCCGATGCCGACGTGGCCGCCTCACAGCAGTTCGTCGAGTACATGATGAGCGACGGATATGTCGACTGGCTGGCCCTTGCCCCGGAGGGCAAGTTCCCGACTCGTCTCGGCACCGCCGGAGAATCCCACCCAGTACACGGACGCCTGGGGCCAGCTCACCGGCGTCGACGCGAAGAAGCCGCTTGCGGAGCTCTACCCGCAGGACGTGATTGATACGCTCACGGAGAGCGTAAACACCATGAACCGGTGGGGCTTCCCGCAGGGACAGGGCGCGCTGGTCGGTCCGATCCTCGTTGAGCTCCCGGTGCCAAAGAACCTCGCGACAGCGCTGGACGGCTCGGTGACGCCCGAAGAGGCGGCGGCAAATGCGCAGGCCGACGTCGAGGAGATCGCGAACTGCTGCCGTTAGGCCGAGTCCGGAACGGGGTGATGGAGAACGACCGATGCGCAGCCCACCCACGACGCGCCGCGGTGGTCACGCCCACGCTCGCCGAGCAGGAGAACCGCGCAGGGCTGATCTTCATCACGCCGACCCTTGTCATCGTCCTGATCGCGGTGGTCGTCCCAATCCTGTGGACGATCTTCATCGCCTTCCGCGAACTCCGGCTCCGGGACCTGCGGGCCGTCGGCATCTTCGGTTCCACATTCACATTCGACAACTTCGTCAACGTCCTCACGTCCCGCGGCTTCCTGGACGCGATGACGACCACAATCATCTACAGCGTCGTTGGCACTTTGCTGGCGATCGCTCTCGGGCTGGCCGCGGCGCTCATCGTCCGGCGGCCGTTCCGCGGCCGCACCATCGTCAGGGCGTCGATGCTGCTGCCGTATGTGACGCCCGTCGTCGCCGTGACGTTCATCTGGTCGGTCATGCTCGATCCCAACCTGGGCATCGTGAATGCCTTGGGCAAGGACGTGCTCGGTTGGGAGAAGCCGATCCCCTTCCTCGGCCAGCGCGCAGCGGACGTCTCGTTGCCTAGGGTTCCAGTTTCTGGAGGTCCCCGGTCGCGTAAATTCCTCCGTGATCGTGTTCCAGGCCTGGCGGTACTTCCCGAGTTCGTTTCCTCTTCATCCTGGCGCGTCTCCAGGCAATTCCCGACGATCTGGACGAGGCCGCGCGGGTCGACGGCGCGACGCCCACCCCGAGCGCTTCCGCTACATCCTGCTGCCGCAGCTCGCGGGCGTCATCGGCCTGCTGGTCGTCCTGCGGTTCATTTGGACGTTCAATGAGTTCGACGACATCTACCTCCTCACTGGGGGCGGCGCAGGCACGGAGGTGGTGTCCGTCGGGATCTACAACCAGCTCATTGGGCGCGGCGACATCGGCTCGGCTGCCGCACTGTCACTCGTCCTGGCCGCGCTGCTCTGCATCTTGTTGCTGATCTACTTCCGACGGCAGTCCCGCGGCGAGGCAGTGCCGTGAGCGGCCGCACCGGCGGTCTCACGCGGGAGGTCGTCGAGACCCGCATCCTGCGGGTCCTGTGGTGGGTCGGGGTGATCTTCTTCCTCGGTTTCACGATCATCCCGTTCATCTACGGGCTCATGCTGTCCATCCGGACGATCGAGAGTGTGGCCGCTGACCCTGGCGCACTCGTCCCGCCACTGAATTCGATCTCGTTCGAGGCCTACGCCGAGGTGCTGAAGAGCGTCGAGGATGGGGGCCAGGGCTTCCTCGTCTTCCTCCGCAACAGCGCGATCATCGCCAGCGTGGCCGTGATTGTCTCCCTGCTGATCGCGATCCCTGGCGCGTATGCAGTGGCTCGAAATTCGCTTCTTCGGCCGGCGCACTGTCAGCGCGCTGTTCCTCGCGGTCTACCTGTTCCCCGCAATCCTGCTGGCGATCCCGCTGTTCGTGTTCTTCACCAGGATCGGCCTCCGGGGCTCGCTCATCGGCCTCATGATCGTGTACGCGTCGCAGACCGTGCCGATCACCATCTACATGCTCAAGCAGTACTTCGACACGGTCCCGGCAAGCCTCGAGGAGGCAGCCGTGCTGGAGGGCCTCAACCGGCTGCAGATCCTTCGCCATGTGAGTGTGCCGCTCGCCGCCCCGGCGATCATGGCGACGAGCCTCTTCGTATTCATGATCGCGTGGAACGAATTCCTGTTCGCCCTGCTGTTCCTCGTCGAGAAGCGCGAGAGCTGGACGGTCTCGCTCGGGTTGTCGCAGCTCGCTGGCAGCATCGAGGTGCGGACGACCGTGCTGATGGCCGGTGCAGTCATCCTGACCATCCCGATCCTCATCGTTTTCTTGGTGTCGGAGCGGTTCCTCATCGGCGGGCTTACCGCAGGCGCCGAGAAGGGCTGAGGTGATCCACGACCCACGGGACGCCATGGGGATCCTGCGGGATGAGGTGCAGCAGCGGCGCTCCAGCGGGTGGGAAACAACCTCGCTGGATGCGGGGCTTGCCGAGGGTCCAACGGGCGAGGACGTCGCCGGCTGGGCGGCGGCTCTCGTCGACACGCCGCCCCTCGCGCGCGCATCCGATTGGGCGTATGTCGAGCCCGACGATGAGGGCGCCATCCTGCGAGTCTTCCGGCCAGCGGCACCCTGATCGCGGCGCGCGACGATCTGGCTGACCGGATCCATGGAGCGTGGCTTGGGCGTTGCGCCGGCTGCGTCCTCGGCAAGCCCGTAGAGGGCTGGCCTGCCGATCAGATCCGCACGTACCTTCGGGCGGTCGAGGCCTGGCCGCCCCACGGCTATCTCCCGGCGGCCGACCCCGCGTCCGACCGATACCCACCGATGAAGCCCTCTTGGCCAGAGGCGACAGCCGGCAATGTTGCGGGGATGCCGCGTGACGACGACATCGATTACACCCTGCTGGGACTGCTGGTCATCGAGACGCACGGCTTCGACGCTGGCCGCCGCGTCCTCGCCGACGAGATCCTCGATCGCCTGCCCTTCACGCAGGTATACACGGCGGAGAGAGTCGCGTACGCCAACCTGGTGAGCGGTCTGGACGTCGACCTTGCAGGCGAGTTCCGGAACCCGTACCGCGAGTGGATCGGCGCGCTGATCCGCGCGGACATCCACGGAATGACCGCCCCCGGGATCCCGCGGGTGGCGGCTACCGGTGCGCTGCGAGATGCGTGGCTGACCCACCGCGGCAACGGCGTGTACGCGGCCATGTGGGCCGCTGGGGCTGTGAGTGCTGCTGTTGCCGGTGCCTCGCCACGCGCGACGGTCGAGGCGGGCCTTGAACAGGTGCCGCCCTCCTCGCGCAGCGCGGCCGCGGTGCGTGGTGTCCTCGCCGATGCGGACGATGGCGTGCCGTGGGAGGAGTGGATCGCGCGGCTGCCACGTCCGGTTCGCGCAATACGGCTGGGTCCACGCGCTTCCGAACCTCGCCGCCGTGGCCGCAGCCGTCCTGCATGGCGAGGGCGACTTGGAGCGGACGATCGGGTTCGCGGTGGCAGTTGGGTGGGACACCGATTCCGCTGGTGCGACGGCAGGTGCCATGCGGGCGCGACAACGGGGGCCTCCGAGCTTGCGTCGTCGTGGTGCGCGCCGCTTGACGACCGCATCACCTCCGCCATCCGCGGTTGCCCAGAGGTGTGAGTTCAGCGACGCTGCGGACCGGACGCTGCGACTCGCCGAGCGTCGGCTTGCGGAAGCCCGGCCGTACGAAAGCAGGACATGAGGGGGCAACCTTCGAGGCCCTGCAGTCGCCGCTCGATGAGGTCGAGCAGCGTCGTGCCGCTCGCCGCGGGCGGTGCGTCGTTCGCCATCGCCAACAACCCAGGGCTGTCCCTGGGCAGAGGTGATGTTATGAGGGCGCGCACCCAGCCGTGGCGCCAAAGGTGGCGGGCCGATCGCTTCGGCGCCCTTAGGCTCGTTATCCGACCTCGCCACTCGCAAACTGTAGTGCGCGCGACCCGTCTCCTCGAGGCTGAGGTGGGTCAACAGACTCGCGGTTCTGCGCGATGAAGCAACGAGAATCGAGTCCGGCGAGAGGCTGAGCGGGGGATCGCCCCGGATAAGGTGGTCGCCAAGCTGCGGGCGCTTCCCAAGACATCGGCCGAGGCATCGCCGGTAGGCAGGGCGGAGTTGCTGCACTCGATCTACGAACGGATCGTCGTTTGCGGCCCGGAGTTCGTCAGCGCTCGACTCACGCCGGAGGCCTACTTGCTCGGGCCTCGCTCTCGCGCTGCCAGATCGCGTTCCTCCGGCGGAGGAGTGGTACTGGCGCGCCCGACAGGATTCGAACCTGCGACCTTCGGCTCCGGAGGCCGACGCTCTATCCACTGAGCTACAGGCGCGAGGCGCCGATGATACCCGCTTCGTGAACCGGGCGACGAGTTCTAGAGCGACTTCGGCAGTTCGAGCTCCAACTCGAGGACCTTCGCCACCCCGGGCAGGACCAGCGCGCGAAAGGCGTGGTCGACCTGCTCGGCAGGCAGGTGATCGTTCTCCTCGCGCATCCACCAATCCATGAACCCGATGAACGTCCCCACGAGGAAGCGGACGACGGTCTGGAGCCTGAACGCGTCGAGCTTCCGGGTCGCCTTGAGTCGCGATAGCTCCGCCTCGGTGAGCTCCTCGAGTCGCCGCGTCGTCTCGCGACGGGCCAGTGACGCCGCTCTGGCCTCCGGCGACGGCCTTGAACAGCCGCTTGCCGGAACCGAAGTGTCGGAACAGCGCGAGCGTCCAGCCGAAGGCGGGATCATCGGCCTTCCAGCTGGTCGGGTCGAGGCCGGGCATCTCCAGGTCGGCGAGGATTGCCATCAGGAGATCGTCCTTGTCGACGAAGTGGGCGTAGAAGGTCGAACGCCCGACGTCCGCGCGATCGATCACGTCCTGGACCGTCACCGACTCGTAGCCCTTTTCGAGGATCAGGTCGGTCAGGGCCTCCTTCAGCGCCTTCCGCGTCTTGCCGACGCGTCGATCGGGCCTGCGTCCAACGTCGTCGCGTCCGATCGCCACCGCGTGTCACCTGCTTCCTGAACATCTGCTTGCCCGGCGTTCGTCAACGAACAACCAGCAGCTCGGTTGTTGGTTGATCGCGACCAACTATACCGCACACAGTGTTCAACAACGCATACGGTGGCAGGAAACGGATGGAGTGATCCGGAGAGCCGAAGAGGACATCAGGAATGGGAACGATCGTCGTCAGTGACAACGTCTCGCTCGACGGAGTCTTCCAGGACCCGGCCGGCGACGAAGGCTTCGCGCGCGGCGGTTGGGTCGGCCTGATCAAGGACCGCCCGGAGCTCGCCAGGCTCGCGCTCGACGAGGCCCTGGGCGCCGAGGCCATGCTGATGGGTCGGCGGACCTACGAATGGTTCGCCGCCCGATGGCCGTCGCGGAGCGGCCCACTGGCAGACCGGTTGAACAGCATGCCCAAGTACGTCGTGTCCTCGACCCTCGTCGATCCCGACTGGAACAACTCGACGGTCGTCAGGGGCGAGCTGCTGAGCGAGGTCTCGAAGCTGAAAGCGGAACGCATCGGGGAGATCGTCGTCCCGGCCAGCTCCGGGATCGTGCGCACGCTGATGAAGCACGGTCTCGTCGACGAGCTGCGGCTGAAGGTCTTTCCGGTCGTGCTCGGCGCCGGAGAGCGACTGTTCGGCGAGACCGATGACAAGAACGGCTTGCGCCTCGTCGACGTCCGGACGCTCGACGGAGACACGACGTACCTCATCTACGAGGGCGTCCAGGGCAATCGATTGGAGACACGATGACGAGGCACAACGTCGGAACACGTGACGAATGGGTCGCGGCCCGCGAGCGATCTGCTCGTTCGAGAAAAGGAGCACACCCGGCTCGGCGACGAGATCGCCCGCCAGCGACGCGAGCTGCCGTGGGTGAGGTTGGAGAAGGAGTACCGCCTCGACACGGACGACGGCGAGAAGGCCATCAGCGAGTTGTTCGACGGTCGATCGCAGCTGCTCGTCTACCACTTCATGTTCGGCCCGAGCTACGAGGTCGGTTGCCCGGTCAATTCGTCGATCGCTGACAGCATCGACGGCGTGCTCCCGCACCTGCACGCTCGTGACGTGACGTTCCTGCTCGTCTCGCAGGCACCGCTGGACAAGCTGCAGGCCTACAAGCGTCGGATGGGCTGGCGTCTTCCGTGGGCCTCAGCTGCGCCGCACCGACTTCAATTTCGACCTCGGCTTCTCGTATACCGAGGAACAGGCGCGGGAGGCCGTGGCCCAGATGAGGCCGACCGGGCTCGCGACGGGGTCCGAAACGGGGACCGGGCTGCCGCCGATCGTCGAGCAGAACGCGAGCTCGAGCGGCACGGACGTCGTCGGTTACCTCACCGAGAGCCCTGGCTTCAGCGCGTTCGTCCTCGAGGACGGCGCCGTCTACCACGCGTACTCGACGACGTGGCGCGGACTGGAATTTCTCATGGGCTACTACCCGATCCTCGACCATGCACCAAAGGGCCGCGACGAGGGTGAGGCGTGGCAGCTGTGGATTCGCCGACACGACGAGTACTGATGTCAGGCCCCGTTGGCGACCCGTGCGTCGGCCGTCGGCGACGCTGGGCTGCCTGAGACCTGTGCGATCTCACGCCAGTGCTCGCCGCGCATGATGACCAGCAGAATCCAGCCGATCGGGATCGGCGCGAGCCACTGCACCGCGCGGAAGATCACGATCGCGGCCGTGATCTCGTCGGTCAGGCCCGAGCCTGCGACGGCTGAAAGGAAGCCGATGTAGGCCACCTCGGCGACGCCGACGGCGCCTGGCGTGATCGGGACCAGCGACACGAGCGCGACCGCCGCCATTGCCGCCAGGACGACCGACGGCGGCAGGATGTCCGGGGTGACGCCGACCGACCAGAGCGCGACCTCGAGGACGACGAACCAGGCGAGCCGCGCGGCGACGGCGGCGGCGAACCCGGCGCGTCCATGGAGCGAGAGCGTGTCCTTCGACCGTTCGCGGACGTCCATCACGCCCTGCGCGATGCCGCTTGGCGGCGTTCGTCGGAAGAGTTGCCAGAGGCGCGTTGCGACCCGCTGCAGCCAGTTGCCGAATCGACGAGCGAGGGACTCGGATCGGACGAGGCCAGTGAGGAGCCCGAAACTGAGGATCAGAACGACCACGCTGATGAGCGTCATCCAGATCACCGCCGGACGGGTCACGTGGCCCGTGACGACGACCCCGATCGTGGCGATCACCGGCAGGACGAGCGTCGACAGCGTCTCGAAGAACGCAGCGAAGGCGATCCCTGCCGTGGCCGTATCGGCTGGGATCTCCCACTGGCGGTAGAGGACGAACCGTGTCGCGATGTCGGTCGGACCGGGGATCGTGCTGACGACAGCCCGCGCCGCGAGATCCGCTCCAATCGCCCGTGGCCAGCTGAGGGCCGGGATCAGGATGCGGGTCGGTGCAGCGCTCGCGACATAGGCAATGAGGGTCGCGATCAGGAGGACCGCCAGCTGCGTCGTGGAGAGGGACGAAAGAGCCGCGCGCACGGCGTCGTAGTCCACGACCCGCGGCAGGATTCCGACGAACACGATGAGCGCGATCGCAATCAGCAGCACGATCCGGGTCATGATCGATCGCCGGCTCGGCCGCGTCGCGGTCGCCGGCGACTGTCCCGCTGCCGTGGACGGCTGGGCCGCTCCCGTCGGCGTCGAGCGCGTGGCCTCGGATCCCGACATCACGATTACCTCACCAGCCGGTCGAGTCACGATGCGCTTCGTCAGCGGATCAAGCAAGAGGCCGGGCCCGGGCGGCGCCCGAGCCCGGCCTCACGCTCGCCGCTAGACGAGCGCTGCCGCCTTCTCGTCCGCGGTGATGCGGGCGTCGATGGCGTCCAGGATCGCGACCCTGGCGTTCTCGACGGCCCAGTCGGCGTAGTCGATCGCCGCGTAGGCGTCCGCTTCGGCCCAGTCCGCGTCGGACGCGGCGAAGTCCGCGTCCACCTGGTCTGAGCGCCGCTGCGCCTTGGCCTTGAGCGCGTCGAGGCGGGCCTTCGCGTCGGAACGCGTCTGCTCCCACGACGACTGCGCCTTGTCGGCAGCCGCGCTCGCCTCCTGCTTGGCTTCGTCGAGCGCCCGATCCGTGTCGGCCTGGGCCGTGGCGATGCGCTGCTTGAGCTGCTCGTGGTTCTCCTTCGCGGCCGCCGCCACGGAAACCTTGAGCTGGTCGACCCGATTCTCCAGGTCGTTCACCTGCGTGTTGAAGTCCATTTTGAGTCTCCTTCCTGTTTCTGTTCGTTCGATGCCTGATGTGTCTGGGTCAGGAGGCGGTGCTAGCGGTCGTGGACGTGGAGTGGAGCGTCTCGTTGACGCTGCGAAGCTGCAGCCCCATCGCGATGTACATCACACCGGCGAACAGGGCGTAGAAGCCGATCACGAAGAGGACGGCGAGGGCGCCATCGCCGGGGGCGACGATCAGATACGCGCCGAACACGATCGACACGATGCCGCTGAGGACGTACAGCCACGCGCTCTGGATGAAGTTGCGGAACCAGATCGCGGTCCCGACCTCGGCGACGCCACGGACGATCGCGAACGAGCCGATCAGGAGCACCAGGGCCACAGCCGTGACCTGCGGGCTGAAGAGCGTGTAGCCCCGATGGCGATGCCGACAATGCCGCCGTCGACGAGCAGCCAGCGGGGTCCCGTCGGAGCCGCGAGGCCCAGCGCCGTGGCCAGGATCGCCGTCGACGATGGCGTAAAACGCGAAGACGAAGATCAGCGCCGCGAGCGTCGGCCCGGGAGCCGCAAAGGCAAGCACCCCGAGCGCGAGCGCGAGGATGCCGCGAAGTACGAACATCGCCCAGTTCTGGGCCGCTAGCGTGGTAATCATGTGGTTCCTCCTTTGAACTCAAGAGGTTGACACGAGGCGGACTCACCGATCTCGTTCCAGACGGGCCCATCGGAGATCCCGCCGGTGGCCGCCTGGCCGATCCCTCCGGACCAACCACCTCCGACTTGCACGCTACGGCGAGCAGCTTCGGCCGCGCTTCTGTCTGATGACTGAATGTTCTGAGGGGCCGACGCCGAGCGATGACTTACGTCACGCGCGTCGGCACGTCAGCGGAGCGCGGTGTGCAGCTGGGCGCGGGAGGTGATGCCGAGCTTCGGGAACACCCGATACAGGTGCGAGCCGACCGTCCGATGACTGAGGTAGAGGCGCGTCCCGATCTCGCGATTCGAGAGGCCTTCGGCCGCGAGGCGGGCGATCTGCAGCTCCTGCGGCGTCAGCTGCTCGAGGACGTCGATGCCGCGATGCCGAGTCGCCTCGCCGCTGGCTCCGAGCTCCTGCTGGGCGCGGTTCGCGAGGTAGCGGACGCCGATCGCGTCGAGCACGTCCCGGGCTGAGCGCAACTCGGCCCGCGACTCGGCCACGCGGCGCTGGCGCCGGAGCCATGTTCCGTACGCCAGCGACAGTCGGGCCCGAGCCAGCGGCCAGCGCTCGAGATCCATGGCCCGCGCGGTCGCGAACGCCGACTCCGCTGCTGCCTCGTCACCGGTCTGCGGCCGCGAGCACCGCTCGCCCGTACGCGACCCCGATCCGCCACCACGGCATCTTCATTCGGACGGCATCTGCCTCGAGGCGACGAAGGACCGCTGCCGCCTGCTCCGCGCGATCGGTCGGCGACCGCCGCGTCGGCGAAGTCCGAGATGGCCCAGCCGCCGACCGTCGCGTGGTACGAGGGATGGGCCGGGTCGAAGAGGTGACGGAACTGCTCGTACGCCTCGTCGTGGCGGCCGGCGGCAAGGTCGATGACCCCACGGGCGTGCCGCGTCTCGGCTAGCACGCCGTCGGCCTGTGCCCCGAGGGTGACGCGCTCGACGTCGGCCATCCGCGCCTCGGCACCGTCGATGTCGCCCCGATAGGCAAGGTAGATCGCCTGGCTCACGTTGGCGGTCGCGAGATAGAAGGGCTGACGCGTTTCGATCCCGAGCCGCAAGCCCTCGTCGAGGTCGGAGGCCACGGTCGCCAGCGCCCCGAGGTGAACGGAGGAGAATGCGCGAATCGTCAGCGACCGGGCGAGCAGGCCCAGTCGGCCGTCCTTGCGGAGGCCGCCGATCGAGGCGCCGAAGAACTCGACGGCGAGGTCCAACGCCCCCACCCAGAGGGCGGCCGTGCCGTATCGCCGTCCGTCGGTTCCACTGACGGGCTCCCCGGACCTCGCGCGCTCGGTGAGCTGGACGAGCAGTTCGTCGACGTGGTCCTCGGGCGCGATCGAGCTCAGAAAGATGACGCGAGCGTCGGTCCTGTCCGCCAGCTGGCGAGCGGCTCCGGCGATCTCCGAGCGGATCTCCGGGCCGGGGTCCAGCCACCAGCTCCGAGCAGAAGCGAATTGGAGCAGCGCGAGACCCAGGTCGGCCTGGCCGTCCTCCCCGGCGCGTTTGGCGGCCGCGATGACGGACCGGAGGTCGGCATTCTCGCGCCGTGACCGCGGCCCGCTGAGCGACAGGGCGGTGATCCAGGCCTGGCGTCGATCCTCGAGCACAGGGACGTCGATCGGCTCCGCTTTGGCGAGCATCTGGGCGATCACGTCCATGCGGCCGATCTCGTTTGCGACTTCGGCCGCGCGCAGGAGCCGCGTCCCACGGGCGCGACCGTCCGCGCTCAGGGTGGCCGCTCGCTGGAGCGCCTCCACCGCGACGACCAGCGCGCCGCGCCGGATCGCCCGATCGGCCGCGGCATCGAGCAGCGCGGCCACCGATTCGTCGGGCATGTCGGTCGCGGCCGCGCGATGCCAGGCCGCTCGATCGAAGTCGCCCACGACGCCGGCCAGGGCGGCGTGCGCCAGCGTGCTGTTCCTCCACCGTCGCTCGTTGCTGGATCGCCGATCGGATGAGCGGATGGCGGAAGCGCAGCGAAGGGCCGTCGACCTCGATGAGTCGCGCGTCGACCGCCGGCGTGATTGCCGATGCCGGTACGTCGGCGGCAGCCACGATCTCCGAGACCCCGTCGCGATCGTCGAGCGCGGCGATCAGCAGGAGCCATTGGGTTTCTGGAGGAAGACCATCAGCGCGGGCCGCGAACTCACGCTCGAGGCGCGCAGGAAGCGGCAGGATCTCGGGGAGCCCCTCGCCGGAACCGATGTCATGACGAATCGTCGCGGAGAGCTCGGCGAGCGCGAGCGGATTCCCGGCAGCCTCCTGGAGGATTCGGTCCCGCACCGAAGGGGCGAGTTCAGGAGCGCGTCGAACACCATGTCCCGCGCGTCGCGATCGCTCAACGGTTGCAGGGCCAGCTCGTCGATACCGGCCGCGTCGAACGGCGAGTCCGCTCCATCGCGCAGCCCAACCACCATCACGAGCGGATCGGAGCCGAGGCGCCGGGCGACGAACGCCAGCGCGTCGGCGGATGGGCGGTCGAGCCACTGGACGTCGTCGGCGACGACCAGGATCGGCGCGCTGGCGGCGGCATCCGCGAGCAGCGTGAGCGTCGCGAGGGCGATCAGGAATGATGGTCTGCCGCTCCTTCGACTGAGGCCGAACGCGGCACGCCGAGCGCCGCGGATTGCGGTTTCGGCAGCGCGTCGAGCCCGGCCAGGACCGGTCGAAGCAGCTGATGGAGGCCGGCGAAGGGCAGATTTGCCTCGGTCCGGACGCCGGTCGTCCGGAGGACTCGCATCCCCGCGTCCTGGGCCAGCCCGACGGCCCGTTCCAGCAGCGCCGACTTGCCGATCCCCGCATCGCCGTGGATCAGGAGCGCCCCGCCGCCGGTCGTCGCCGTGGCGACGAGGCTGGCGACGATCTCCAGCTCCCGGTCCCGGCCGAGGATCCCTTCGCTCGCGATCACCGGCGCACCTCTGCACGCCAGGCAAGGTTCACCACCCGACGGTCCGTCATGGCCGCGTGATCATCCTTCCGCGGGACGGTCGCGTCCAGCGGTGAGACGTGCCTCTCCGGGGTTTCGCCGGAGGCTGTGAGCTCTCCGTGCGTGGCCGGATGCGGCCGCCGGCTCGACAGCAGCGGCCTTCCCGGCGTGGCGCCGTGACTTACTCGAGCCGGAGCCTGAGCGTCCCTGCCGAGTCGCCGAACCCGCCGGCCTGGATGTAGTACGTCTGCCCGGCGATCGTCGCGACCGTGACCCGTGACTGGAGCGAGCCCTCCTCCGTAACCGGATCGAACACGTCGTCGACGCAACCGACCTGTTCGAAGGCGTCGCCATCCCGGACGTACACCCCGATGATCGTGTCGAAGTCGCTGCCCGCCGAGTCGACCGTCACGTCACCGCCGGTGCCCGTGAAGGTCCACCAGGCCGTATGCGCAAACGGGAGCGCTTCCACTTCACCGTCGGCGGTGCACGGTTCCTCGGCGTCGAAGGCCGTGCCACCCGTCCTCACCTCCACCGAGCCGCCGATCGCCAGTGGGATCGCCCCTGCCGGAGCGTCGTTCTTGAGTTTCGGCCCACTCACCTTGCCGACAATCTCCGAGACGCGGACGTCACTGGCCTCACAGGTCGAGTCGTCCATCGGCAGCGTCGTGGATACCCTGCCGGCGTCGACAGTCAGACTGCCGTCAACCGCGAGCACCCACCCACTGGCCCTGAACTTGAAGTTCCCGGACTGGTCGCGGATCGAGATTCGCTCGTCCGTTTGCGTCAGGGTCGCCGAGGCCGATGCCGTCCCGGCCGGGTCGCCGCTTTCGTTGTCGATGACCTCGTAGTCGGCGGCGAACGAGGTCGGCGAGAGGACCGGCTCAGCAAACCCTGAGAAGTCGTTTCGGCGATCGACGATGGAGAGGTCGCTGAATGTCCCGAAGCGATCGCTGACGGCGAACAACTCGACGAACCCGTCGTCCAGCTGCCATGAGCAGTTCAGGTTGATCTGCTGGTCGTGCGAGACAAACGACGTGGGGTTCGTATTCGTGAGCGTGAACGTGTCGCTTCCCGCCGAGCACGAGGAGAGAGCAAACGTGGGATCGGGACCGTGAGTCCGGTTCACCGTGAGCGTCCCGGTCACGGACAACGGCTGGAAGACGCCCTCGACGTGGAAGGTGTGGTTGCCGTTCTCTTCGGTGAACTCGTACGGCTCGGCCGGCCCGGACGGCGCGAACGCGGCGCTCAGCGTGGCAGTGCCCGCAGGATCGCCGTTCAGCTCAACGAGAGCGACCGAGCCTGATCCGCCGGTCGATGTGAGCACGATCGAGCTCGTGGCGTCGACCAGATCCGGCTCACCGGAGAGGTTGCCGCTCCAGATCTCGAGATCCGTGAAGGAGCCGAACGTGTCGCTCGTCTCCGCGAACAGGAAGAGATGGGCGTTTCCCGCGGTCACGTCCTCGCAGGAGAGATTGACCCGCGTGTCGCTCTCCCTCGTGAGCGACCCCGCGTGCGCCGATGCTGGCAGGACCAGGGTGAGCAGAACCGCCCCTGCGAACAGGGCTCGAATCCGACGCATGGACATCCCTCCATATCCCGCCGGGAGCAGCCGCCGTGGCATCCCCATCGCTCCGCGGGATTGGACCGATCATGCCCCGTCCCCG
>CAVVPT010000024.1:0-53284 GCA_963750125.1 uncultured Chloroflexia bacterium
CATCCCGGTGCCGAGCGGAAGGTGGGCACCGAGGCGTCGACCGTCAGGCAGCATTCGCGGCATCGTACGATGCCGGCACGATGGATCGCCCAGCCAGTCAGCCGCCACCTCGGGCGTTGCCAACGCGGTCGCTGGCCGGTCCGGCTGGCGAGGAGCTCCCGCTCGACGTGGCGAAGGTGCTCGGCGCGTTCTTCAAGGACGGGCGGCTCGTGACGATCCCGGCACGGGAACGCAAGCGTCTCGTCGTCCTGCGTTACCTGCGCGACCGGGTGTTCACGGAGGACCGCGCGTACCCCGAGGCGGAGGTGAACCAGCGGCTCGCGCTCTTCAACCGTGACGTTGCGGCGCTGCGCCGCTACATGGTCGATGCCGGGCTGGTGACTCGCGTCGCCGGCGAATACCGCCGCGTGGACGACGCCCAGGCAGACTAGGAAGCGCTCTTGCCGCGCCCGCTCCCGTTCGAGCCGCCGAGCGTGTAATCGCCGCCAACGACCGGCTCGATGAGCCCGAAATTGCCGTCTCGCCGGGCATAGAGAATCGCCACGCGCTCGGTCTCGGCGTTGACGAAGACGAAGAACTGGTGGCCGAGGTCCTCCATCTCTGCGATTGCGTCCTCCTCGAACATCGGCTCGATGCCGAAGCGCTTCGTCTTGACGACTCGCCGTTCGGTGGAGGCCTCCGCGGTCCCATCGGCGATGCGCCGGAGGATCTGCTTCTCCTGCTCGGGCCGGGCCTTGAGGCGAGGCTTGCGCTTGTAATCGACCGCCTGGCGTTCCGCCTTATCGAGGACCGTGTCGAGTGCCGCCTGGTAGGTCCCGCCGGTTGCGTGGCTGTGCAGCGTCGCGCCGTCGACGATCAGCGTCACCTCGGCGCGATGGGCGTCCGAGGCGCTCTTGTGCTTCTCGTTCGAGAGTTCGACGATGGCATCGGTTCGATCGTCCGTGAGGCGACCGATGCGCTGCAGCTTGCGCTCCGCGTATTCGCGGACTCGATCAGGAACCTCGACGTTCTTGCCCTTGACGATCGTCCTCACGCGTGACCTCCCCGGAGGCGTTACGCCTCACCTGGCACGAGCTGCGGAGCCGTGTGGGCCGGCCGGTGTCGGGTCGGCCGTCGGACATCGAGTATAGACCCGGGGCTGCTAGCGCTCGCGCGCCACGGTGACCGCCGAGACGCCCATCGCGCCGGCTTCGAGCAGGGGTTCGGCGCAGGCCGCGAGCGTCGCCCCGGTGGTCACGACATCGTCGACGAGGACGAGCCAGCGGCCGCCGAGAGGGGCGGGTCCCCTGGCGCCGGGACGGAGGCGGAACGCGCCCGCGACGTTCGTTGCGCGGTGCTGGCGGTCGAGATCGAACTGGGCGATGGTGGCGCGGCCGCGCTCGAGGATTGGCGCCAGCGGGAGGCGGAGCTCGCGCGCGGCGACGGCAGCGATCAGCGCGGCCTGGTCGTAGCCGCGCGTCCGAGCGCGCTCGGCGTGCACGGGGACGGGGACGAGGATGTCCCCGCCCGCGCCGGCGCGTTGCCAGCGCCGAGCGATGGCCCTGCCTAGCGGTTCGGCCAGGCGGCGCTCGCCGCCGTACTTGAGCTCGTGGAGGGCCCGCCGTACTGACCCGGCGAACGGCGCGCACCACTCGAGCTGGAGGAGCGGTTCCGGGATATCCGCCGGGAGCCCGATCGGAATGCCGGCCCGGAGCTCGAGGCGGGCATCGAGGGCGGGCTCGCAGCGGCCGCACAGCGGCGGCCCCTCCCGCCCGCAACCGGCGCAGCGCGCGGGCAGGGCGAGATCGAGTGCCCGAGTGAGCATGTCGCGCATCCGCGGATGGTGGCCGGGTCGCATTGGCGGGCACTTACCAGGTAAGTTGCTGGTGAGGGCCGCTTGCGAGGATGCCGGCATGGACGGGCGTCGCGTGGGCCGCGTTCTTCGGGCGGTACGCGTCCACAAGCGCTGGCGGCAGCGCGATGTGGCTGCTCTGGCAGGGGTCAGTCAGTCGGTCGTCTCACGCACTGAACACGGTCGCCTCGACGAGCTCTCGTTCGGTGCCCTCGCTGCCATTGCCGCCGCGCTGGACGTCACCGTGTACCTCGACGCCCGCTGGGACGACGGCGACGTGGATCGGCTCATTGACCGCGCCCACGCCCAGATCGTCGAACACGTTGTCAGCACCCTGCAGGCGAACGGCTGGGAGGTACTCGTCGAGTACGGCTTCAACCACTATGGAGATCGCGGCTCGGTGGATGTGCTCGCGTGGCACGCGGAGTCCCGCACCTTGCTGATCGTCGAGGTCAAGTCACGCCTCACGGACCTCCAGGCCACGTTCACCGCGTTCGCTCGCAAGCTCCGGATCGTTCCCGGGCTCGTCCTCTGCGAACACGGCTGGAATGCGCGGAACCTCGGACGATTGTTGGTCATGCCTGGCTCGACTGCCAATCGCAGCATCGTCGCGAACCACGCGGCCACCTTTACGACCCTGTTCCCCGAACGGATGCCCACGATTGGAATGTGGTTGCGGCGGCCCGATCGGTCGTTTGGCGGCGTCTGGTTCGTCTCAAACATTCGCAGAGCGAATGCGAAACACGTCCGCGGCCACAAATGACCGCCGATCGGCCGGCACAGTGTCACGGGCATTCGCGAAGTGAATGTGCGGCACCGCACCGGTGCTTCGCAGGCCCTCGGGCTTGGTTCGCATTCGCCACGAGAATGCGCGCGATGTCCCGCCCGGTGGCTAGCGGCGCCTAACCGCGGTCCTCGATCAGGACCGCGTCGCCGACCGACGTGGCGGTCGCGTCGATTGTGCCGACCGGGAGCTCCAGCACGCCTTTCGCCCCGCGTACGAGCGGCACGAGGCCGCGCCACGTGGGCAGGGAGCGGTGGATCGACAGGACTGGCCGTGAACCGTCGGCGGAAGGGCCGGCGACGAACACCGCGTCAATCGGGAAGCGCATGAACATCATGTGGATCCCGTTGGAGTCGGGCAGCCACAGGCCGGCGCCGGACGCAAGGGAGCGGCGGCCCATGAGGCCCTTGAACTTGCCCCACAGGCCGGCCGCGGTCTCGAGGTCGGCGGCGAGGATCGTGCTTCGCGTCAGGTTCCGGGCAGTTCCCCGGGGAGTGGCCTCGGTGGGACCGTCCGTCAAGTTTTGAGGTTGATCATGATCGAGATGATCGCCGGCCCAAGGATGACGATGAACAGCGAGGGGAAGATGCAACCGACGAGCGGGAACAGCATCTTGATCGGCGCCCGGGCGGCCTCGGCCTCGGCTCGCTGACGGCGCTCGATGCGGAGCTGCTCCGACTGGACCTGGAGCACCTTCGAGATCGACACACCGAGCTGCTCGGCCTGGATGATCGCGCCGATGAAGTTGGTCAGCGGCCCGACCTCCGTCCGCGGCACGATGTCGCGGAGCGCCTCACGGCGCGCCTTGCCGACGCGGACCTCGGCCAGCGCTCGGCGGAACTCCTCGGTGAGCGGCCCCTTGAGCTTCTCGACGACCTTCGCGAGCGCGGCATCGAAACCGAGGCCTGCGCGGACGGAGATCGTGAGCAGGTCGAGCGTGTCCGGGATCATCAGGAGGATCGCCTTCTGGCGCTTGCGGACCCGGCCGCCCAGCCAGAACTCTGGCAGCGCATACCCGAGATAGCCGCCGACGGCGATGAGCAGGAGGTTGATCGGGAAGCTGACGCCTCCAACCCCGAGGATCACGAACAGGAGCAGGAAGACGATTGCGCCAATGACTGCGCCGACGACCTTGACGGCCAACCAGTCCGCTACGCGGATTTCGCCCGGGTTGCCGGCGAGCGCCAGGCGCTTCTCGGTGCGGTCGCTGAACGATTGATTCGTCGAGCGACTCAGCCGGTTCGTGAGGGCCGCCCCCAACGGTCGGAACGTTCGCTCGATGAAGGGTGCCTGCAGCTCGAGCTCTTCGAGGTTTTTGGCCTCCATCGTGCCCAGCTGCGTGAGCCGGGCCTGGACAGGGTCGATCGAGCTGCCGCTGCTCAGGGCATAGACGATCAGCAGGACGGCGCCGCCGGCGACGAGCGCGATGAGGAGCGTGACGGGTTCCACGGTCAAACCTCGATATCGACGATGCGCCGGATGAGCATGAAACCGATGAACATCATGAACCCGCCTATGGCCAGCAAGATGACGCCCGCAGGCAGGCCGATCAGCGACGCGCGGTTGTCGAACAAGGGCTGAGTGAAACCGGGCGCGGCGATGAACAGGAAGCCGGCAAGTCCGATCGGCAGGAAGCCGACGACGTAGCCCGACATCCGCTGCTGGGCGGTCAGCGTGTTGATCTCGCCCTTGATCCTGACCCGCTCCCGGATGGTGAACGCAATCGAATCGAGGATCTCGGCGAGGTTGCCTCCTACCTGGTGCTGGATGGTGATCGCAGTTGCCATGAGCTCGAGGTCTTCGGACTTCACCCGCCGAACCATGTTCTCCATCGCTTGCTCGAACGGCAGGCCGAGGTTGACTTCGCGGATGACCCGCGAGAACTCGGTGGAGATTGGCGGTCGCGACTCGCGCACGACCAGCTCGATCGCCTGCAGGAACGATGAACCAGCCCGCAGGGCGTTGGCGAGGAGGGTGATCGTATCGGGCAGCTGCTTGTTGAACGCGTTAAGGCGGCCGCCTTTTCGGCGGTTCAACCACATGCGCGGAATGAAGAAGCCGATGAATGCGCCGATCAGCAGGACCAGCGGGTTTCCGAGCGTCGGAAGGATGACCGACAGGACCGCCATGATCAGCGGGATGCCGACGATGGCTGCGCCCCAGATCGCCAGGAACTCGGATGGCTTCAGGCGAAGGTCAGCGCGCGCGAGGTCGCGGGCGAGGTTCGCGCCGAAGTCGCGCTGCTCGAGGCCCTTGTTGAGATTCGCCAGCGTCTGACTCTGCGCGATCAAGTCGCTGATCGGTCCCTGTCCGCCGCCCTTCGCCGCATCAGGCTTCGGGGTCGAGGCGTAGCGCTGGAGCCGCTCGGACATTCCCGAGCCGCTGCCGGACATCGCGACGCCAAGCGCGATCACGATGATTGCGCCAGCCGCAAGCCCGGCGACGACGAGCGTCATGGTGTCCATTGTTCGGGATCCTCCTTCCCGGCTAGTACGAGAAGCCGAACAGGCCTGGCGGCAGGTTGATGCCCATGACCTCGAACTTCTCGACGAACTTCGGGCGGATGCCGGTCGCCTTCAGGCGGCCCTGAATCTTGCCCTCGACCACGCCGGTCTGCTCGAAGACGAACACGTCCTGCATGACGATGACGTCGCCTTCCATGCCCTGGACTTCGGTGATGTTTGTGATCTTGCGTGTGCCGTCCTTGAGGCGGCTCTGATGGACGATCAGATCGACTGCCGAGGCCACCTGCTCGCGGATGGCCCGCAGGGGAAGGTCCACGCCGGCCATGAGCACCATCGTCTCGAGGCGTGCCAGCATGTCGCGCGGGCTGTTGGCGTGACCGGTCGACATCGAACCGTCGTGGCCGGTGTTCATCGCCTGGAGCATGTCCAGCGCCTCGCCGGAACGACACTCGCCGACGATGATCCTGTCAGGGCGCATGCGGAGGGCGTTCCGGACAAGCTCGCGGATCGGGATGGCGCCGCGGCCCTCGATGTTCGGCGGGCGCGACTCGAGTGTCACGACGTGCTCCTGGCGGAGCTGGAGCTCGGCCGCGTCCTCGATCGTCACGATCCGCTCGTCGTTCGGGATGAACGACGACAGGACGTTAAGGGTCGTGGTCTTGCCCGAGCCGGTACCACCGGACACGAAGACATTCAGGCGAGCTTCGACGCACGCCCGGAGGAAGTCGAACATGTCCGCTGTGGCGGTGCCGAAGCGAACGAGGTCATCGACGGTGAACGGCGACGCGGAGAATTTTCGGATCGTGACGACGGGGCCGACCAATGAGAGCGGCGGGATGATGGCGTTCACGCGGGAGCCGTCGGTAAGGCGGGCGTCGACCATGGGGCTCGACTCGTCCACGCGTCGACCGATCGGGGCGATGATGCGGTCGATGATGCGCATGACGTGGTCGTCGTTCTGGAAGACGACGTTCGTGAGCTCGAGCTTGCCGGAGCGCTCGATGTAGACCTGGCGAGGGCCGTTGACCATGACTTCCGTGATCGACTCGTCACGGAGGAGGGGCTCGAGGGGGCCGAGTCCGATGATCTCGTCCGTGATCTGCTCGAGCATCCGGACGCGCTCGGCACGGGTCAAGGCGAGGCCTTCCTCGTCGACGACCTTGCCGAAGATTTCCTCGATCTGGCGGCGAACCTCGACCTGGTTCGACAGGTCGAGCTTCGGATCGAGGTCCTGGATGACGCGGTTCTGGATCCGGAACTTGACGTCCCGGAACGACTCGCGGGCGGGCGTGGTGCCCATGAGGCGCGCGCCGGCCGGCGGAGCGCCGCCGGGTGGAGCCCCGGTCGGTGCCGGCACATTGGGGCTGCCGGGCCCGGGCGCGGTCGGCGCGCCGGTCCCCGCGGCACCAGGTCGAGCGCTCTCGATCCGCTTCAGGAGACTCATCGGTTATACCCCTTCTCGCCCCGTGGGCACACTACCGTCATCGCCATGCGAACAGCGACTTCTTCTGTTGTGATTTTGCCGCGTCGTCGGCGGATGCGACCTGCGTCCGCTCGCCAATCACCGACTTTGCCAGTCGGAGGATGTCCTGCGACACCTGCGCGTCCTTATTGCTCAGGTAAAACGGTACGCCGCGGTTCAAGGCGTAAACCACGCTCCGCCCGTCGCTCGTGATCGTGTCGTTCACCTTGCGCCCGATCGACTGCTCGACGTCCGTGACCCGGATACCGAGGGCCGAATCGCCCCGGTTGAGGACGAGCCGGACCTTGCCCTTCTCGTAGCCGAGCTGGTCGGCGACCTCGAGGAACAGACGCATGTTCTTGATGCTCGTGATCTCGAGACTGAGCATGGTCAGGATCGTGTCGGCCATGTCAGAAAATCCCGAGGGTCGTGTCGTTGAAGAACGCGGCGCAGTCGACGATCACGACGTCGGCCTCGTAGCGCAGCTTCTCGATCACCTTGCGGACCGCAGCCGGGGTGATCAGCTCGGCGGTCTCGGGAGTGGGCGGAGCGAGGAGGACGCGGATGCCTGCGGAATGGGTCACGACGAATGTGTCGAGCGACTCGGGCTCTCCGGCTTCGAGCTCGGGAAGCAGGTCGGCAATCGACTTGCCCTTCGGGTTGAGGTTGAGCAGGACTCCGACGTCGCCGAACTGGAACGAGGCATCCACGAGGACGACCTTCTTGTTCAGGTCGGTGGCCGCGGCAACGGCGAGATTGACCGCGACCGTCGTCCGGCCGACGCCGCCCTTGGGGCTGAACACTGCGATCACCTGGCCGGGCTCGCGGCTCTGCGCGGGCGCCGCTCCTGCTGGCGCCGAAACAGGCGCCATGCGGCTGAACTTCTCACGCTCCCGCGCGTGGACCTGCCGGATCGAAGCGTTGAGCTCGTCGGAGCTGAACGGCTTCACCAGGAACTCGCGCGCACCTGCGAGCATTGAGCGGCGCAGGTAGTCGGCTTCGCCCTGGACCGACATCATGATCACGGAACTCATGGGCGCGGCCGTCGCAAGCTTTTCGGTCGCGGCAATGCCGTCCATGTCCGGCATGTTGATGTCCATCAGGACGATATCCGGTGACAGCTGTGCCGCGAGGTCGAGCGCTTCGGCGCCGGACGCTGCAGAGCCGACCACTTCCATGTCGCCCTCGAAGCCGAGGAGCTTCGTGAGGTGGTCGCGCGTCTCCGGGATGTCGTCGACGATGAGGACTCGGATCGTGTCCATCAGGTGGTAGTTCGTTTTCTCGCTACGGGTCGGATGAGTGGATTGCGATTGTTGGAGAGCCGACGGGCGCGGGCCGGATCGTGATCCGCCGCGCGCCCGCCGTGCCTGTCTGTGTCTTCGGGTCCTTGCCTATGGTGCCGGTGACTCGGCCGGTGCCTCGGAAGCTGCCGGCTCGGGCGACGGTGTCAGCAGTGACCCGCCGAGGACGCCACCGTCGATGTCGACCACCAGGACGCCGTATTCCTGGATCAGGGTGCCGAGCACGACACCCGGGGTGATCTCGCAGGGGAACGGCGTAACCGGTTCCGGCGAGGCGCTCGCGCCCGGTTCGGGCGACGTCGTCGGCGTCGGGGTTGTTGGCGGTCGGATTGTGAGGCAAGGGGATTCGGGCGTCAGGCGATTGCCATTCGCGTCGATGAAGTCGTCGGCCGAGCGCAGCACGAGCGAGAGCGAAACCTGCTCTTCGTTCTGGGCCCACTTGACGACTTCGGACTGGGCGGGTGTGACGGCGAGGATCACGAGCTCCTGGCGTTCCGTGAGCGCGGTCCCAGGCGCCGGCGTGGCGCCTTCGGCGGCAGCCGGGGGGGGCGGCAGCAGCGTGCCCAGGACCTGCATACCCTGCAGCAGAAGCTTGGAGGTGTCGCCGTCGATCGCGTCGATCGCGGTCGCGCTCGTGCCATCCTCATTGACGGACACGGGTTTGATGTCCATACGGATGACCATGTCGACGAAGTCGCCGGTCTTGATCAGCGTGCCGACGCCGGAAATCTGGTCGACCATGACCGACATGGCGCGGTAGACCCGCCGGCGTGTCGATGTGGGTCATGGTGCGCCGACGCGGTTCGTGATCAGCCGGTCGTGATCTGCTGGCCCGTGACGACTTCCTGGCGGGCGATCTGGCCGACCACCTGGAGAGGTCCTCGTAGGCGCCCGGGAGGGCTGTTTCGACCTGGACGTTCTGCGTGGCCAGCATGTCCTCCTCGATCACCGTTCCGAGCGCGATGTCCTCGGCGGCGACGACGACGGTCTTGTGGTCGCCTCTCTCGGGCGGCGGTTTCTCTGCGAAAGCAGGAGCACGCCGACGAAGGCGATGACCGCCAGGAACACCCCGACGAGCAGGACAAGACGATTACTGCGCTTCAAGGTTGGATCTCCCCGAGATGGTGTGACAGGTGGCACCACTGTAGCAGTCGCCAGACGGTGCGCGACTATACCAATGGGCTAGTACTCGTTGGGAGGATTCGGCAGGATTTCGTGCGTGTCGCAAGGTTGATCGCAAGGTTGATGGCGCACTGAGCCCCTCGCGGATAGGCCGGGGAAGATGCGCCGGAGGGCGGCCCAAAGCGCCGATGCGCGGGTCCCATGGGGGCGGATGTGCCGCCGCCAGGAAGGATTCGGACAGGTCAGATGAGTGCGGTGCGTGGCGACGGTCCGGTCGGTCGAACGGCCATGAAACGACGAGACCGCCAACCCGGAGGTTGGCGGTCTCAGCTTCGCGTGGTTAGACGCTCGAGCCGACGGTGTTCAGGATCCCCGAGATCTGGCCGCCCAGGAAGAGCAGCGCGATGATCGCGACGATCGCGATGAGGGCGAGGATCAGCGCGTACTCGGCGAGACCCTGGCCTTCGTCATCAGAGCGGAACGATGCGATGAGAGCGGTAATCATTGACATAAGGTTCGGCACCTCCTTCCCCACATACTCCCCGGCTCGCCGGAGGCTGCGGCAGCGTATGGGGGGCCTATACCGGTGTCAAGCATGCAAACGACGTATTTGGTGCTTGCAGTCACGCACAAAGAAACCGCCGGGCCCGAGGGCCCGGCGGTCCGATTGTCGGAACGAAGCGTGCTAGACGCTCGAGCCGACCGTGTTCAGGATCCCCGAGATCTGGCCGCCCAGGAAGAGCAGCGCGATGATCGCGACGATTGCGATGAGGGCGAGGATCAGCGCGTACTCCGCGAGACCCTGGCCTTCCTCGTCCCGGCGAAGCGAGGCGAGAAGAGCGGTGAACAGCGCCATTGAGGCAGCCTCCTGGATGAGTACTCGCCCACAGATGAGGGCGCAGCCAACATAGCGGGGCCAACGAACGAAGCACACTAGGCCGATGGTCCCGACCGGGCAGGACATGTCTGTGTGCGTGCGCGCACTACCCGGCGGCGTCGATCGCGTCCCCGATCGCATCGAGGACCTCGGCGAGCGTGCCGCCGAACACGACAAGGATCAGCACCGTGAACAGGGCAGTGAGCGCAAGGATCAGCCCGTATTCGACCAGCCCCTGCCCGCGCCAGCCGGCCGGCACAGCGGCGATCATTCCTTGGCGGGCTCCTCGAATGTGGGCAGGTCGGCCGCGAGCCGCAGCTCCGCACCGTCGCCCAGCAACTCGGCCTCGATGCCGAGCATCGCGGCGCGAGTCTCGAGCTCGCGCCAGGTTCCCCGCGGCAGCGCTACGACCGAATCGCGACGCGCAGCCTCGAGCGCGTCGAGCTCGTCGGCGCGGCGGTCCTCGATCATCGCGGCGAGTGCCGGCGGCAACTCCTCGCCCTTCTTGCGCGGCGCCTGCTGCGCGGCGGTTTCGGACGAGGCCGGCGCCGCGACACCGCGCGACGCGGTGACCCTCGCCTCAAACCGCTCAGACCAGTCGAGCTTCAGCGCGACGCGATCGGGATGCTGGGCGAGATACGCCGTGAGCGCCTCGTCGAGGATCCGGAACAGCCCACTCTCGAGATCCATCGGCAGGCGCTGATCTGTGCCGAGCGAGTCGAACTCGACCGCCACCTCGGCCCGTCGCCCGCGGTCGCGAGCCGCGCGACGCAGCGTGGGTACGAGCCCGAGGTCGTCGAGGACCATCGGGCGAACGTCGAAGATGAACGACTTGGTGGCGTCGAGCGTCTGCTGGACCATCGACACGAGCTGGCGGACCTCACCGGACGCGCTCGCGGGATCGGACGCCACCAGCCGCTCCACGATCTGGGCCTGGAGCACGATGTTGGTCAGGCTCTGGGCGGGCCCGTCGTGCATGGCACGCGAGATCTCGCGGCGGAGGTCCTCCTGGGCGCCCAGCAGGAGTCGCGACACGGCGGGTGACAGCTCGGCGAGCTCAGTCGCGGCAGGACCGGCGGCGTCGCCACCCGTGTCAGCTTCGCGATCGGACGCCTCGACGTAGGCCGCCAGCGCATCGCGGTAGCGCGTGAGCACCCGCTTCTTGCCGTCGAGGACCTCGACCTGGGACTGCATCAGCGCGGCACGCTGCGTGAGAGTGAGGAACTGCTCGTACTGCTCAATCGCGGCGGCCGGATCGCCCCCTGCCGGCGCGCCCTTCGGAAATCTTCTCGGCCGCCTGGGCCCGGCGGCTTTCGTGACGGGCTGCCTCCGAGGTTGCCTGGGACACGAGCAGGTCGATCTCGACGAGCTCCTTCTCGACCGCGTCGAGGTCGTCCGACAGCCGGACCGGGAGCGCGACCGGTTCGGGTGGCGAGGCAGCCTGGGACCTGGACATCAGTCGTCGGGCATCCGGATCCAGCCCTGGCGCATCGCGTAGACGACGGCCTGCGTGCGGTCGTTGACCGACAGCTTGCGCAGGATCGAGCTCATGTGGTTCTTGACGGTCTGTTCCGAGATCGACAGCGCATAGGCAACCTGCTTGTTCGTCATGCCCTGTGCGATGTTGTCGAGGATCTCGACCTCGCGCGGCGAGAGCGGCGCGAAGATCGGCGCGGCCTCCTGGCCGTAGACCGCCAGCTCGCGGAACTCCTTGAGGACGCGCGACGCGACGGACGGCTTGGCGAAGACCTTGTCGTTGATGAGGTACTCGCCGGAGACGACGCGGCGAATGATCGTGACGAGGTCATCCGGGCCGACATCCTTGAGGATGAACGCCGCCGCGCCGGCCTTGATCGCGTCGAACAGGGCGTCCTCGTCCTCGCTGACCGCGAGCACGATGATCGACGTCGACGGCAGCTCGCGCTTGATCCGCTGGGTCGTCTCGATCCCGCCCGGTGAGGGCAGCGAGAGGTCCATCAGGATGACGTTCGGCGATGTCTCGATGGCCCGGTCGATCGCGCTCCGCGAATCGTCGGCCTCGCCGACGACCTCGAAATCGGGCTCGCGCCCGAGGATGTTCGCGATCCCGACCCGGAAGAGGGCATGGTCGTCGACGATGAGGATTTGCGTGATCTCGCCGAGATTGCGGCGGTCCGGTCCACCTCGGCGGCGTTCCGGTCCGGAGTAGTCCATCGCGCTCATACGCTCTCCTGTCCTTGCTGTTCAGCCCGGAGTCGGGATTGCCAACCGCACGACGGTACCGCCGTCCGGCCGGGATCGCACGTCCAATCTGGCCCAGATGAGCTCGGCTCGCTCCCGCATGAACTGCAACCCGTAGGTCCGGCGCCCATGCGCCGCAACTGCATTCGAATCGAACCCACGCCCATCGTCGGTCACCTCTACAACCCAGTCTGCGCCCTCGATCCGCGTGGCCACGGAGGCGCTCGACGCCGCGGCGTGCTTGTGGACATTCTGCAGTGCCTCCTGCACCACGCGCAGGACCACCGTGGCCGCCCGCGCTCAGCGAGTGGGAGTCGGCGTCGAGCGCGGTGCCGATCGGCAGCCCGGTCAGCGTCCGCATGTGCTCCACGTGCTCGTCGCGCAGAGCTTTACCATCGAAGCAGCGACTCGGCGTGGGCCTCACGAAACCGCTCGCGCATGGCGCGGAGGGTGTTGGCGCTGGACGCAACCGCCTCCGAAGCCTCGGCGCGGAGGCCGTCGAAGCGACGGTCGCCGGACTCGATCGCCGGGGCCGACAGCGTCCATTCGCGTTCGAGTATACGGATCAGGTTTCACCGGCAGACGATCTCGAACACACGCGTCGGCGCCATACCGATGTCGATCTCGCGGAAGCACTCGCTCCACGGTGCGCCGGCGTCGACGTCCTCCGGCCAGTGCTCGTGGTCGCCGCCCTCGGAGAGGACCACGTAGCGCGTGCCAGGAAAGGCACGCGCGAGATCGAACACGTCGACCGGCGGCTCGTCGGGGAGTGCCAGCGCGCGCGCGCCTTGTGTGTCCGCCAGCCAGATCGGGAAGTCCGAGATGACCGGCCCGGCTGATGCATCGAGCGGATGCCCCGCCTCGGCCATGCGAGCCCCGAGCTGCGCGTAGTAGTCGCGTGTCTCGATCGATCCCCGCCCGAACGTGCCGAGGAGCACCAGCGAGAACAGCGCCGATCCGAAGATCGCGAGCGTTGGCCCGAGCCAGGCCACCGGCCGCGTCCAGCCGCGCATCTGGCCGACCCTCGCGATCACCGCGTCGAGCAGCAGCAGCGCGCCGATGACGAGCCACACGTGGACCGGACCCGCGGCGTGCAGGAACGTGCCCCATGTCGTCGACACCGGGAAGACGAGGCACGTGAACAGGAACGTAAGGAGGCTGTACCAGGCGAGCGGCCGCAGCGAGCGGCTCGGCCAGACCAGGGGGATCGAGATGACGCCGAGGATCGAGATCGGGATCCCGAGCAGGAGCAGCACGTTGAGCAGGTTGTGGAGGAACCCCGTGACGCGCATCTCGAGAAGGGCCCGCCACCCCACGGCGAGGTAGCGCTGGAGTGTTGGCGGATGGTTCCACGCGAAGATGTCGAGGCCGGTGATCGACAGCGCGTTCGTCGCGGTCTGGCTCGGCAACGGGCTCCCGAACGCCTGCCAGTTCCGCAGGGCCCACGGCGCGAACACGATCGCGGCCAGCACGGCCGACCACCCCGATCAACCGGACGCGATCGGCCATCGGACGATCGCCGGTGAACCAGACGAGGCCAGCCCACACGACGCCCAGCCAGATCGCCTCGTTACGGGTCAGCGCCGCAAGGCCGATGACCACGCCGAGCGCGAGCAGGCGCGGGTTGACAATCCGGGGGCGGTCCGTCGACCGCAGGATCCGGGTCATCAGCAGGCACGCGACCAGGGCGAGCACCGTGAACGGCATCGTCGAATCGGGCAGCGCCGAGTGGAGCAGGAGCGGGAGATAGACGGCCGCCGTCAGGCCAGCGCCAACCGCCAGGGTCCGCGCCCGCCCGACCGGCAGCTCAAGCTCCTGGGCGACGTCGGCCGCCAGCCACCAGGCCAGGACCGGGACGAGCGCCCCGACAAGAATCGACGAGACCTGGGCTGCCGCGAACGTCTGGCCGGCGATGGCCATCGGAAGCGCGGAAAGGAACGTCGGCAGCGGCAGCCACACCTCGAACGCCGCGCGGGGGACCTCGAGCGGCGGCGTGCCGTAGCTCCACAGGGCGTCGAACACGAGCCCGCGGCCGTTGAGCAGGTTCCGGGCGACCGCGACGTAGTAGGCGGTGTCCTCGGGCTTCGGGAATACGATCTGCGCGGCGAAGTACACGCGCGCAACGAGTGCGACGGCAAAGATCCCGATGGCGGACAGGATCGCTTCGCGGCGGTTCATTCGGGAGTCTCTCGCACGACCGGGTAGACCGCGAGCTCAGTCGGGTGGCCGTCCTCGAGGATCGGCGCACCCAGCCACGCCGGTCGATCGCCGTCGAGGATCGGCGTCGTTGTATCGACCGCCCCGCGATCGAGGACGAGCCAGTCGATGTCGTAGGCATCGGCCACCTCGCCGATCGTGGCGACCGGGTCGTTGACGAGAACCACGCCCGGACGGCCGGTCCAGTAGCGGGTCGCGGCCGCGTCGATCGACATGACTCGATCCGTGGCCGGCGCGCCGGCAGCGTCCAGCGCGTCACGCACGGCGAGCAGTCGGTCACGCCCCGCCGCCCAGCTCGCGTGGACGACGCCGACCGACGTCAGCGCCCCGAGCACGACGACGGCCACGATGGCCACGGTAGCCAGCCGGGTCACGGGGGCGGGATCCCAGGCCGGCCGACGCCGGCCGAACCAGGCCACGACGACCGCCACTCCTTCGAGCGCGAGCACGTAGCTGTGTGGCGCCAGCGCCACGGCGGAGTGGACGAACGTGCCACCCGGAACGTGGACGGCGGACAGGAGCGCCGAGAACCCGAATAGCACCGCGGCGTACGTGAAGAACGCGCCGAAGTCCACCGAACGGCGGCGGGCCCACCCGCCGACGACGATGAACGGCGCGAGGACGAGGCCGGCGATCAGCACGACATAGATCGTCACGGCGGCAACGAACCCACCGACGCGGCTCGCGACCAGCGGGCCGGCACCCATCCCGAGGAGGTGGTCGAGCGTCGCCGGCGTCGCGATGCTGTCCCACTCGCCGATCGAGCGGATGAACAGGACCTTGCCGGAGGCCATCGACGGCGACAGCGTCCCGAACACGGCCAGCTGGCGGATCCACCACGGCGCCATCACGAGGACAAATGCCGCGACGGCACCGACAGCGGCGCTCGCAGGGATCACGCCCCGGCCCCGTGTCCGGTCCCAGCCGAACGCGAGGAGGACGACGAGAAGCACGAGTACGCCGTCGGTGCGCGACAGCGTGGCCAACCCGGCCAGCAGCCCGGCGAGCACGAACGAGCGCGGCGAACCCTTCAGCCCGCGCGCGATCATCCACAACGCGCCGGCCACCAGCGGCTGGAACAGGGCGAAGTTGTCGGGCTGGGCCATGAACGCGACGGACAACGCGGGGATGGCGATCAGGACGCCGGCGCCCACCGCCACGACGGCGCTCGCCCCCGCGTCGCGGGCGATCGCCCAGGTCAGCGGCGCGGCGGTCGCCCCGATCAGGACGAAGGGTGCCGCCGACGCCCAGGGCTGCGGGCCGAACAGGGCGAGGAACGGCACCTGGACCAGCGCCGCGAGCGGCATCCAGTGGCCGAAGGCCGGGATCGGCAGGGTGGGGTCGGCCGGGATGGCGCCGCCGATCTCGGGGAAGATCCACACGACGTCGACGTCGAACCCGTTACCCTGCGCAATCGAGCGCGCAGCATCGACGTAGTAGTAGGCGTCGGTATAGCCCGGGTCCGGATAGGCTGCGACGAGGGCCGCCCGGACGAGGAGGGCAAGCACGTACAGGATGACGGGGGTACGCACGGCCGGTGCAGCGTAGCACCGGCTTCGCCGACGCCAGAGGGGTACGAATGGGCCATGCCGAACGACGTCCCGTAGCGCCGTGGCGATAACGCCCGCGGCGGTGACGCCCGCGGCGCGACCGCCCGTCGGATCGGTCGTCGCCTGGTTCCTGATCCTCCTCGGCGTGATCTACATGACGGCGCTTGGCGGCGGCGGCTTCTTCGGCCTGTACTCCGTGACCCTCCGCATCGTCAGCGTCGTCTCATTGACGGTCGCTCTCGCGATCTGGCTGGTCGTGGCGTGGCGCAACCCGTTCTGGCGGCCGCGGAGCTCCCTTGGGCTTGCGCTGTGCTGTCGTTGGTCGCCCTCGCGATCGCCCTGCTGTTCTCCGAACGGCCCCGCCTGGGCGCTGACTATCTGGCCTATGCGGCTCTGCTCGCCGGCGCCTACCTCCTGCTAGCAGCGACTGTTCGCGCACTCGTTCTTCGGCCCGCGACTCGGGGCGCTGGCGGTCGTGCTCGGCCTCGCCTTGTGTTTCGTGTTCGTGATTCGCGTGTTCAGCCACTGGCTCGATTTCTGGACAGTCGTCGGTCGGCTCACGGTGCCGCCCCTGCGGCCAGGATTCGAAGGCCTGGCCTACGGTCACCCCGGGACGTTCGCGACGGTGGTGATCCTGCTATGGCTGGCCTCGATAGCCCATCTCGGTCTGGCGACGGCGCGCGCACGGTTGGTGATCGGCGTGTTCGGCTTGTTGGTCGCATTCGTGGTCGTCGTGTCGGGGGCGCGTGGCGCTTGGCTCGGCATCGCCGCGGCCGCCGTTGTCGGCGCCGCGGCATGGCTGTTGGCCCCGGAGCGTCGTGCGTCGCTGGCCGCGCTTCTGCGTAGGAGGCGCATCCAGGCCGGGTTTGTCGCGGTCGCAGCGGGCCTCGCGGTGGTCGGTGTGATTCTGCTTCCGGCGATCGCACGGCGGCTGTTCGCGCCCGCCGCCGATGTCCGCGAGGGCTTCTTCAACTCAGCGCTCCGGATGTTCCAGGACGACCCGCTGACGGGCCAGGGTCCCGGAATGTGGGTCGTCGAGCGAGCCCGCTACACATTGCCGACAGAGCAGGACTACTACATCCCGCACGCCCACAACCTGTATCTCCAAACCATCGCCGAGCTCGGGATCGTCGGGCGCCGCGGCCGGCCTGATCGTCGTCGTGTCGCTCGCCCGCCTCGTCTGGTTGGGCATTCGCTCGAACGACGCGCTTGCGCAGCGACTCGGGTGGACGTCGCTCGTCGCAATCGTGTACCTCGCGGTGCACCAGCTCGTCGACTTCTATCCGAACATGGCCGCGATCGGCTTTCTGTTCGCGCTGCTGATCGCCCGCCTCGACGCGCTGACGCCGGCCGAACCCCCGTGGAGCGGCGTCCTCCTCACCGCGGCCCGTCCGGTCATGGGCGGGAAGGCCGCGGTCGCGGTGCTGGCCGTTGCGACAGTCGTTTCCTTCGGCTGGCTGCTGCGCAGCGAACGCGCGGCGCTTGATGGCCAGCAGGCCACGGATGCCGCCAACGACGGCGATTGGGCCGGGGCCCTCGTCGCCGCGCGGCGTGCGGTGGCCGCCGATCCGGACATGCCGCCGTACCTGTTCACGCAGGGCCTCAGCGCCGCGCATGAGGGGCAGCTCGAGGAAGCCCTTGCGGCCATGCGTCGCGCCGCCGAGATCGACGACTTTCCGACTGCATGGCTCGACGTCGCCCAGTTGGAGCTGGAGCGCGGCGACGACGATGCAGCGCGCGACGCCCTCGGTCGAGCAATGCGGATCGGCTTCCAGAACCCACAGGTCGCGTACGGCGCGATGACGATCTATGAAGCACTCGGAGATCGCGAGGCGGCCGTGTCGGCCGCAGCGGACGCGCTCGTCGCTGCGCCGGGACTGGCAAGCGATCCGTCCTGGTCGTCCACCGCCGATCTGCCGCGACGTGTTCGAAGCGGCTCTCCCCGTAGCGCTCGAACGGGCAGAGCCAGGGATCGGCTACCGGGTCGCGATGGAGGCGGGCCGCAAGGAGGAGGCAGCGCGGATCGCGGTGAGCATGTCCGACGAGGATCGAGGGGCCGCGGAAGCCGCCATCGGCGCGATGGTTCGGCGACGAGGATTCGTTCGACGAGCTCCAGCGAATCGCCGCAGCGAACCCGCTGCACAACATGTACGTCGCCACGTGCCGACGGGTCGCCTCGCGGTCCAACGAACCAGATTGGCCGTACGCCTGGAAGGGGGACTGCAATGGCGCGGGGCCGTTCGAGTACCAAGCAGTCCGGGTCGGCCCACGCCAACCGGTCGCGCGACACTACCCGGCCCGAACGCTACATGGCACCATCCAGTACGTCTACCGGCGCCTCGTCGCCAAACGACGAAGTCGTGCCTGGCATGCCGCATCTTCGCAGCGTCTTCGGCGTGTCGGGTGATCCTGCGGGCGACGCGGTCGGAGGCTAGGCTGGCCTCGAGGACGTCCCTTCGCGCCGAAGGCCGCGGAAGAGTCGCTCGTACGCGTCTGTCACGGCATCCCATGAGTACACGCTTCGTGCACGCATCCTCGCCTTTCGGCGCAGGTTCGCCCATTGTCCGTCGGCGGGGTCGCCAACCAACCTCGTGAGTTGATCCGTGAGCTCGCGCTCGTCCTTGAACAGGAGTCCGGTCCCAGCGGTGACCTCCGCGTTCTCGGGCGTCCCGTAGGCCAGGATCAGGTTGCCCGCGCCCATGGATTCGATCAGCGCCGGATGCGTACCACCCACGGACGTCGCCTGAACATAGGCAAGGGCGCCTCGCTGGAGATCCCGATAGCCTTGGCCGTAAATCGCCACCGGGCATGCGGACGCGTGGGTCCCGCGCCGCGAGCGTCGAAAGGTCCGCCTTGTAACGGCCGCGTAGGGGGCGTCGCCGATGATCAGCAGCGGGAGATCACCGGGAACGTCCCTGTAGGCGCGGATCACCATGTCGGCCTGGTTCTCAGGCTCGAGCCGGCTGACGTACAGGATGTAGCCGTTCGGCTCGACACCGACAAGGCCGTACTGTTCCAGGTCAGGCGGTGGGTCGCGCTCGAGGATCGGGGCCCCATACGTGATGACCGCGGACGGCTTGCCGTAGCGCTCCCGGTAGTAGTCGCGAATGATGTCCGGCATCGGAGACGATCGCGTTCGGATAGTGCAGCGCGAGGCGCTCGCCGACTGCGTACCACATGCGGCCGGCGAGCCCCCACTTCTTGCGCTGGCGTTCGATGCCGTCGACATTGAGGGCCACCACTGCTCCGCGCAGTCTGGGCAGCGCACAGAACACCGCGTTCGCGGCATTCCCGACCCAAACCGCGTCGTACGGACGAACGAGCGTATCGAGAACTGAAAACGCCGTGTGCGTCACGGTCTCGAGGTACTTGCCGCCGACGTACGGCACGAACCGGCGGAGCACGCCGTCAGGCACCGGCTGCGACTCGTCGGTTCGGCCCCGTCGACAGTAGACCGTGACCTCGTGGCCGCGCTCGGCAAGGCGCGAGGAAAGTTCCCACGCCAGGGTCTCGAAGCCCCCGTAGGCTGCGGGGATCCCGCGGGTTCCGATGATCGCGATCTTCACGCGCCAACCGACCGTGGATGGCGGAGGTCGCGAACTCCAGCTTTCAGGCCGATGCCCGGTTCCCAGCCCAGGTCCGCCCTGATGCGATCGACCCGAAGCCGCGAATCGGACACATCTCCGGGCCGCTCGGGCCCCTGGGCGATTTCTTTTGCGGGGCCGAACTCCGACTCGAGGATCCCGAGCAGTTCTCGAATGGAAACGCTGACACCGGACCCGACATTCCAGGTCCCGACACCGTGATGCTCGGCCATTCGCACGACGGCGCGTGCGACGTCGGAGACATGCACGAAATCTCGCCGCTGCCCTCCCGTTCCGTCGACCGTGATCGTGCGGCCGCCTTGCAAGGACTCCGCGAAGATCGCGATTACGCCGCCTTCCAGATCTGATCGTTGTCCCGGTCCGTACACGTTCGAGAGACGGGCGACTGCGAACGCGAGGCCGCTCAGCTCGATGTAGCGCTCAGCCAGGTACTTGTGCACGCCGTAGTAGCTCCTGGGAGCCGGCACCGTTGACTCATCCGCCCCGTCCGAATCGCCGTAGATTGCGCCGCCGCTCGAAAGGAACACGAGCCGCGCGCCGGATCGCCGAGCTCCCTCGAGGACGAGCTTGCTGCCGTGTACGTTCACGCGGAAGTCCGCGTCGGGATCAGCCATCGACCGCGCAACGGAGACCTGTGCCGCGGCATGCACGACCACATCAGGTCGGTGGCCGACGATCGCGTCGACCACCTGATCGGTGGATACATCCACGACCGACAGGGGAATTCCACCCGGCAGTGCTTCGGAACTCCCTCCCGACAGGTCGTCGATGACGGCGACGTCCCAGCCCTTCGCCTTGAAATGCCGTGCCGTGTGGCTGCCGATGAACCCAGCGCCGCCAGTGATGACGACCCTCAATCGAGCGCCCGCCACTCGATAACCGTGTCCTCGGGAATATCAAATCGGGCGCGTCGACCGAGGACCGCCTCCCACTCCACCGGACTAATGCCAGTCGCGGGCCGCTTCCACGTGAGATCTTCATCGGTTAACACGCGGCCGGCCGGGATCGGTCGAGCACTTACGAGGCTCCTCCTCGCGTAGCGTCGCGCAGGCTCTTCGGACTGGAGGGGTCGCTTGTGGCTATCGCCGACGATCCGGAACACGTCGTCCAGTCTGCCTATCAGCCGTTTCAGGTCCGCCGCGTCGAGCGCGTGATAGTGGTCATTTCCGGGGAGGCTCTTGTCGAGTGTGAAGTGCGTCTCGATGACCCTCGCACCGAGGAGGGCTGCGGTCGTCAGCACGGTTAGCTCGGCGTCCGGGACCGTATGGTCGGAGTACCCCGGAATTGCTTCCGGGAATCGTGTTCGAAGATCATGAATCATCCCCAGATTGGCGTCATGTCGGTCGGTGGGGTAGTTCAGGACGCAGTGCATGAGCCCGACGCGCGGATCTCCGCCGATAACCTCGAGGGCTGACGCGATCTCGGCGATCGACGATGCGCCAGTGGAGAGCAGGATTGGCTTGCCGAACGACGCGATCAGCCGCAGGAATGGGTGATTGGTGATGTCGGCTGACGCGACCTTGAACAGCTCCACGAGCGGCGCGAGGTAGTTCGTAGCCTCGACGTCGAAGGGCGTCGACATGAACTCGATATCGGTGTCGTCGCAATGGCGCTTTAGTCGCTCGAACTCGTCCGGTCCGAAGCCGTCGTATTTCGCGAACAGCTCACGCTGGGTGGGCGTTGCCTCCTTCGACGTATCCCAGTACGCCGGGCTATCCCCGACTGCCAGGGTCTCGGCCTTGTATGTCTGGAACTTGATCGCGTCCGCGCCTCCGTCGCGAGCTGCGTCGATCATGCGAAGCGCCGTGTCGATCGAACCTTCGTGGTTCACACCGGCTTCGGCGATGATCAGCGGGCGCCCGGCGAGAGGACGCGTCGGGACGTATGCGGCGATCGCGCCTGCGATTCGGCTTGTCATGTGCTGAGCAGTCCTTCTATGAGGGATCGGACCCGATCCTGACCACCCTTGAGATCGATGGCCGTCATGCTCTTCTGCATTCTGCGGCGCTCCGTAGCGTCGCCCACCAGTCGTTCAAACGCATCAACAATCTGCGCATCCTCGACGTCCGGTGCGAGGCCGAGGGTCAGGAACCCATGATCGTTCGTCGCGAAGAGGTGCGTCAGTTCGCGCTCGTTCTGTGCGATCACGATCGACGGCGTCCCGACGCAGGCGACCTCGAACGTGGTTCGTCCCGCAGAGGTGAAGACGATATCCGCGCTTCGCATGTGGACAGCCATGTTGGCGACGGACGTGAGCACAGTCATGCCCTCGCTGGACTCGATCCGAGGCTCATGGTGGTACCCAAGGCCGAGGACCACGCGAACGTGGATGCCATTTCTTCTGGCGATCGGCCTGATCAGTATGGGCCACTCGAGCCGTGAGGTTGTTCGGATCGGTCCCGCCGAACGTCACCAGAACCTCACGAACTGGGTCGCGAGCTGCAGCAGCATTTGAGACGACGAACTCGGGTCTCGGACAGTAGTACCGCGGGCCGAAGTAGTGCTTGGGATGCAGTTCGCGCTCCGGATAGATGGCGTTGATCACCAGGTCCGCGTGCAGCGCCCCCGGACCGAGATCCTCGAAGTTCACGACCAGGCGGCCCGGCCGTTTCAGAGCCGTGACGTATGACTCGGTAGTGTCAAGGCAGTCGTTGATCACGAGGTCAGGACTAAGTGCGTCGGCGTCGTCCGCGAGGTTCTCGCGCGACTGGACGACGACCTCGTAGTTGCGCGCCCTGATCACCTGTGCGGCCAGCGCACTGCTCCTGTCCACCAGGAATCGAACGCGGTGGCGGGTAAGGGTGTCGGCGACGGCAAGGGCATTGTGCGCGTGTCCGAGTCCGACTTCGGGATTGCCGATGACGACGAACAGGACTTCGCGACGGCTGAGATGCCATTCGCACAACGCCCAGTCCTCGGGGCCGTCGATGTCGATCCCTTCTCGCGCGTCGACGACGATCAGGCTGACCGCGCGGCCGATCCGATCCGTCGGGCTGAGCACCGCTGATCTCGTTGCGACTGCACCCCCTGTCTCCTTAAAGGTCTTCGGAAGGTATTGCCGGTTCAGCCTGGCCTCGTATGCCGGCCTCAGACGATCATCCTGGAGCGACCACCGGAGATGCGTGTCCTCGACCGCAGTCAGGACGGTGTCGAGCCCGGGGTCGGCGGTCAGAGCCTCAATGGCCCGATCCAGTGTTGCCGTCCGCAGAAGCGGCGAAGTCGGCTGGACGGTGACAACGATCTGAAAGTCGCGCTGGAACCGCTCGACGGCGCCGCGGTAAGCGTCGTGAACCACTGCATCGAGCGCTACCGCGTCCCCAGCGAGCTCGACGGGACGACGATGCGGAACGGCTCCAAGAGCTTCTCCGACGGAAAGGATCTCGTCGTCCTCGCTCGTGATCACGACCGTCGGGTGATGACTCGAACGAAGGGCCGCATCGATCGCGTAGGCGACGAGCGGCCGTCCTCGCATCGATCGCAGGTTCTTCCTGGGAATGCCCTTCGACCCTCCGCGAGCTGGTATCACGATGAGGACAGACTGGACCGGTCCTACGGGTGAGCTCACGGTATCGACTGCAACATGTCGATCATCCGCGGGTACGGTGTCGCGAATGATCGTTTTCGCCTGGACGTGTCGGCCATGGTCACTGGCCCGATCGTCGAGGATCTGTGCAAGCAGCAATCCGGCCACGTCGGGTAGTCGGGCAAACGTGGCGATCCCGAGTCCGAGCCGTCGCGTCAACCCCGACCGATCGCTCCCCAGCCGGGGAAGGTCCCTCCACAACCATTCCGCGACCAGCGAAGGTCCGTTCCCGAAGCCGTCCGTTCCGAGGCGGCCGAGCGTCTCGAGCATCCCGAGTCCGCGTGAGTCCTCCGCGATCAGGTAGCTCGGGGTCTCGTGACTGAGGCAGTACAAGTGAGCATGGACTCGATAGCCAACGTGCAATCCCACCCGATCGAAGTGCTCGAAGCCCTCCGCCCCACCAGAGATCTCCAGAGAGTCCAGCCCGAGCGACGCGCAGAGTCGCATGAACGTCTTCTGGCGGTGGCGGTGGAACACGACGGTGACTGCCTCGGAACCATATTCGGCCACGAGAGCACGCAGAAGCGACTCGCCCTGTCTGTGGAAAGCGGATTCGCCGGTGGAGTGAACGCAACGGTCGAATCGCGGCCAGCGAAGCGATCGCGTTGGAGCCAGTCCGGGTCGTACCATGCCGGATCCCCGGTCATCGTCACATCCTGAACGCCGAGACGCTCCAGCATGCGCTCGGTCAGGTCGTCCCTGGCGCCAAGTCGCCCACCTCGAACCTGGACCTGGTGGAGGAACTGCAGGGAGGCTGCGTCGAGGCTGCTGTCCCCGGCAGATGGGTCACGCATTGCGTAGCTCCCGAGGGCGGTCAGGAAGACCGGTGCGCGCAACGAGTCGAGGGGCGCCAACGGATACAACGCCGGGTACATCCCACGCTGGTAGCCAGGGCCCCACAGACCACGACCGCACGCGCTCGGCCGAGTGCGGATGCGTCGAACTGCGCCGCTAGGGGGATCCAGGCCTTGCCCAGAGCGATCCGGAGGTCAGGGCGGTGTCGCTCCAGCAACCGGAGGGTCCGGTCGCGGATGAGGAAGTCACCGGCATTCGCCAGTGCCCGATGGAGCACGATGCACTGGGCCCCAGGCTATCGGGGTCACGCGGCTTGCTCCCAGAGCCGGACGGCGCATCCGCGGTCGCGGCGGCCGCTGGAGCCCGTAGCCAGTCAACGACAACCCGGTTGCGAGCGCAACGCCACGCCATCCCGAGGCCGACGCGTGGTGAATATCGGCAGCGAGGATCGACGACGACGACGAGGCGGCGGCCTGCACGATCGACCAACCGGCGACCGAGTCCTCGAAGGACGCCGAGGACGGTCGGGTATCCGGACACGAAGCGCGTAGGCAGCAGCGCCAAGAGCGGAGACTGCCATCGGGACGAGCGCCGGCTCGTACGCGGGCAGGAAGCGCAGGACGAGCACGGCAGCGGCTCCAACGATGCACGACAGCCGCGGCGGCGGTCAAGCCGCCGGCGAGCAGCCCCTGGTGGAACGCCCGGCGGCGCAGCGCAGGTTCGTCTCTGTCTGCTGCCGAAGCGGAACGCAGTCCGCGCGAGCACCTGCTGGCTGACGAGCATCGGGATCATCAGGAGCCCGACGAGCACGATGCTCGCGAGGCTGTACTGACCGACGGCCTCGTCACCGAACGCGAGCGAGGACGATCCAGCGAGCCGAGCGTGATCAACGCGCCGAACAGCGCGGACGCTGCAGCGATCGGGAATCCCTGGCGAATGAGGTCGAGGGCCACTGCTGTGTCCCACCGAGACGGAATTCGCCGATCTGTGGCCGATGCCGAAACGGCCAGCGCCGACAGCCCCGCGAGGACACGGGAAGCGAGGAGTCCGATCAGTCCGAGCGGCACCAACACGAGACCGAGGCCCAGCCCCACGACGCCTTGTGCGACGATCGCTGAAGCCGCGCGGTGGAACATGAATCGCCCCCGCAGTAGGGCCTGTTGAAGAGCAACCTGCTGTTGGAAGAAAACCGCACAACCGACCAGAATCAGGACGCCCCAATCGGCCCTCGAGAACAGCAGCAGAGCCGCGAGCGCCGTGGTCACGACTGCTGCGAGGAGGCTCGTGGCTGCGCCTGCGGCCTTCGCCGCGCCCTCCAGCCTCGTCGCATGCGCATCATCGCCCGCTCCGAGGGCGACCGGAACGGCTCGAGCCGCCCTGCCGCCACGCCGAGCGAGAAGACATTTCGCATATTGGACCAGCACCGAGATCAGGGACCATGATCCGAACACGACCGGCCGCAGAGCTCCCGCTGCGACGATAGAGACAGCCAGACGGGATAGCTGCTCAGCCGCACCTCCGCCGGCGGCCAGACCCGCCTCGAGTCCGACTGAGCCTAGCCAGCGCGCCCGGCGGTTCACGACTTCCGTCATCGGGGACGAAGACCTGGGAGGGCATCAATGCGAGAATCGCGTTACGAGCGCGTGTCGATGCCTGCCCATCAAGCGGTCCGGCGAAGGACTCGATCGGACGCTCGGCGAAGTATGTGGACCGGCCTGGAGCGTCGATCAGGCTGGAGGTGATCCTCGCGAGCTCAGACGGGCTCATTGCAACCGGAAGCCGGAGACCGCGCAGCTCGAGATCAGCCGTCGAAGCCGCAGATGCCGCGGTGACGATCACCGGAACCCCAACGGCGAGAGACTCGAGCGCCACGCTCGACCGATGCAGCCAAGTCACCGAGCTGTCGAGGAGCAGCGGAGCCAGCGATTCCTCGTGGGCGACTCGCACGCGCTCGCGAACCGAGTGGTCTTGGACGAGCCGCCGAACGTAGCCCCAGTCCCCGTCACCGGGATGCAGTTTCACGACGAGCGATGCGTTCGGCATCGCGGCCAGCGCGTCGAGTGCCGTCGTTACAACCGCAGTGTTTACGCTCGCCGTCACGGGTGTGAGGGCGAGCAACACCCTGACGGCTCCCCCGGCGTCGCTTCGCTTCCGTCGAGTCGTCCACGTTGCGTCGAAGGCCGGGTTTCCCGTGACGACAAGCCGGCTCGCCGGCGCGCCATGCGCTATGAACCAATCCCTGGAATGCTCACTCCAGGTCAGGACCTTCTGGGCCGCGATTGGGACGTATCCGACCGCATGCTGCGGTAGGCCGTGCTGCATCACCACCGTCGCACAGTCGTATGACTGGCTCTCGTCGACGACGAGCGATCCCAGCCGATGCTGATCCGAAGCCAGTAGCACGACACTCGGCCGGATTTCCCGTAAGGCTTCGCGGACGGCCACCTTTTCGACGGCCAGCCACGGCACAGTACGGGCTAACTGCCGACGAAGGATCGGCAGAGCGATGGACGTGACACTCGTGGCCCCCAAACGCAGGTCTGGCGGATCACGTTCTAGGCGCCGCCACAGCGCGTCGAAATGGCGGCGGCCGGAGCCGAGCAGTCGGCGCTCGTTCGACGGCGACGTGACGATGGGCCTCACCGGGACACCCTGAGATCGCCAAAAGCGGAGCGCGCGCGGATCGGCCACCAAGGCGCCGCTGGAGATTGACTCCCACCCGCGCAGGATTGCCGCGGAGGGCAGCAGCGTCGACGGCGTTGCATGTTCCGACAGCACCAGTAGGTCGGCGTGCGTCGCATGCGATCGCGCGACGCTCATCCCGCGCAGCATCCAAGTGCGCGTAGGCCGATCTAGACCACGTTGTTTCAGCCAAGCGACCATGCCTCTTCGTTCGAGGTCCGAGGTGAGCCCGGCGGCCGACAACGCGATCGAGAAAAAAGGTGTTGAACGCGTCGACACGCAAGTGTCGGCCCGGGCTAAAGCCGTCGAATGCCAGACGATCAATACCGTCCGCGAGGAACCAGTCGTCCGCACGCGCGGTCGCCCAGCTCCGGAGTTCGTCGAAATCCGTCGGATTTCCCTCGTCGTCTCCAGCATCCGGCATCGATCAACGGCCCTGGACGGCCGCCGGGATCGTGCGAAGCAGGATCTTGAGGTCGAGCCACAGCGACCAGCGGTCGATGTACTCGAGGTCGGCCTCGACCCACGTGTCGAAGTCGGCGCTGCGACGGTCGCGCACCTGCCACAGCCCCGTGATCCCGGGCTTCATCGAAAGCCGCCGGCGGTGCCACAGGTCGTAGCCCTGCGACCTCGGTCGGCAGCGGAGGTCGGGGACCGACCAGGCTCATGTCGCCGCGAAGCACGTTGAGCAGCTGCGGCAGCTCGTCGAGGCTCGTCCGACGCAGGAAGCGGCCGACCCGCGTGATCCGCGGATCGTTCGGTCATCTTGAACGCACGGCCCTGGATCTCGTTGAGATGCGCGAGGTCGGCGAGGCGCTGCCTCGGCGTCGACCGCATCGATCGGAACTTGACGACGTCGAACTGCCGACCGTGGAGGCCGACGCGGCGCTGCCGGAAGAGCACCGGACCGCCGTCGCCGAGCCTGATCGCAGTGGCGATCGCCGAGCAGGAACGGGCTCAGCAGCACGAGACCCGCAGCGGACGACGCAGCGAGGTCGACCACTCGCTTGACCGCGAGGGCGAGCGCGCGATCCGGACCCGAGACGAGCGAGAAGACCGGCGTCCCGTCGAGTTCCTCCATCCGACCGACGGTGACGGCGTGGTCGAGGACGTCCATCGGGATCCGGACGATCTTGCCCTCCTCCTCGCACAGGTGCGCGATCGCGTCGATCAGGTTCCACTGCGAGAACGGGAGGCAGATCGCGACCTCGTCGATGACCCGCGTGTGCAGCACGTCCTCGAGGTCGTCGAGCGGGCCGAGGTACTCCCACCGGCTCGGCAGCTCGAACGTCGGACGAGTCGTCGAGGAAGCCGAGGACCCGCAGGCCCAGCTCGCGATGGTCCTCGAGCTTGCGGGCGAACGCCTGCCCCGCGGGCCCGCGCCGAGGACCAGCACGATAGCGGAGGTTCTTGCCCTGCCGCCGGCGCCGCTCCATGCGCCAGCCGAAGGAGGACGCGACTCGCGACCGTCGCGGCAGCCTGCGTCGGGAAGAGGACGAGCAGGAATGCGCGGCTGACGTCGGGCAGCGGAACATGAACAGGACGCTCAGCGTCACGAGCGCGAACGCGATGTCGCCCGAAGGACGTCGATGACCTCGCGCCGGATCGACCATCGCGCGCGCGGCCGGTAGAGGCCGTTCATCGCCAGCGCGACGACCCAGCCCGCGCGCGTAGAGCACGCAGGAGCACTTCCGGGACCGGCACGATCTGGCGCCACCAGATCGCCCAGTCCTCGCCGAACCGCCAGCACGACAGGCCGACCAGGAGGACGACCGCGAGCAACGCGTCGGCGGCCATCAGGAGCGCGCGGAAGCCGGCTGCGTGTCGACGGATCATGGCGGGCGAAGCCTACGGCGGGTGGTGCGTGCAAGCAATGGTACCGACGGGAGGGTCCGTCATCATTCGATCGTGAATGCGATCGCAAGCCCCGAGGCGCGTTTATGGAGCGACCGAAGCGTGCGCGGCGTGTGCGTCCGGGCAATGGTACCGACGGCTTGCGGCCGCCATCCGTGTCTGGTGGGGTTCGCTACACGATCGGGCGCGTAGACTCCCGCTGATGTCCGGCAATTCCGTAGCCATCGCGCGCCGTCCGACGGCGTGGCGAGGGCGCGTCACCGCACTCGCATCCGAGTTCCGACTGGACGGCACGATCGTGGCGTTCTTCGTGGTCTCGCGGCTGCTCGTTGTCGCAGCCGCCCTCGCAGCCGAGTTTCTCGTCGTCCGGAACCCACTGCTCATCCCAGCCGACGGATCGCCGGTGCTCACGAGCCTGACCAGCTGGGACGCCTGGTATTACCTCGGGATCGTCCGCGATGGCTACCACGCCGATCCCGTGGCAGGCCTGTACCGGGATACCGCCTTCCTTCCGCTGTACCCGATGGTGGTACGGATCCTCAGCCTGCCGTGGCCGCAGTACGCGGGCCTTGTTGCGGTGATCGTGTCCAATGTCGCATTCCTGCTCGCCCTGGGGCTCCTTGCCCGGCTCGGCGAGCCCTATCTCGGGCGCCGACGGGCGGCCCTCGCTGCGAGCTTCCTCGCGATCTATCCATTCGCTTCGGCATTCGCCATGGCGTACACCGAGAGCCTCTTCCTCCTGACCATGGTTGGGGCTTTCCTCGCGGCGGAACGGGGCCATCGAGCGACGAGCGGGATCCTCTTCGCGCTCGCGTGCCTCTGCAGATTCCAGGGCATCGTGCTGCTGTTGCCGCTGCTGATCATCATGCTTCGCCAGGACGGCTGGCGACCGAAGCCATCGGTCGCGTGGCTCTTGCTCGGCCCTATCGCCTTGGCGGGCTTCATGCTCTACGTCAACTGGCTCGCCGGGAGTGCCTCAGCGTTCCTCGATGCCCAGAAGGCCTGGGGGCGCGAGGGCATCGGCGGGGCGGCGCCGGATCAAACGATCGGTTCCCTGTTCACGCCCTACCAGGGAGCGCTGATCCTGACCCTCTGCTGGTCGATCTTCATGCTGGTCTGGGCGCGTGTCGACCGACTGCGGATCGAGTACGTCCTGGTGATCCTGCTCTTCCTCGGTGCAGAGCTGGCGAGCGGCTCCCTCGAGGCGGTCGGCCGGGTGACGATGCTCGCGTTCCCGTACGTCTGGATCCTGGCGAATCGTCGTTCGCTGTTCGCGCGGCGTGTGTGGCCGCCGCTGTCGGCCGGGCTCTTCACGCTTATCGCTCTGCTCAGCTTCGCCGGCTATTGGGTCCCATAGGCGGTTCCTCGTGGGACCGCTTCGTCGAGTCGCGCTCGACGCACCTCGTCGCGTTCGCGTTTGCGGTCCTCGGCGCGCTCGATCGGCGCCTACATCCTCGTCCTGCACGCGACGACCGATCCGGCCGCCGACGTCCACGCCTACTACGACGCCGGCGCGCGCCTCAATGCCGGCCAGCCGCTGTACGAGCAGTCGGCCACGGTCGAAGGCTCGCACTACTACTTCTACCCACCCCTCCTGGCGGTCGCGTTCCGGCCGCTCGCGCTGCTGCCGTTCGAGGTCGCGGCCACGATCTGGATGGTCGTGGTGCTGGTCTCCTTCGCGGCGTCGGTCTGGCTGGCCGGCGTCCGCAACCGCTGGACGTGGTACGTGCTCGGCTGGCTCGCGGGTCCGATCGCGTGGAGCCTCGTCATCGGCCAGGCGCAGGTGCTCGTGATGTTCCTGCTGACGCTCGGGACGCCATTCGGGCTCGCGCTCGCGGGCTCGATCAAGGTGTTCCCCGCGCTGGCGGCGGTGTACTGGCTCGGCCGACGTGACTGGCCGATGCTCGGCCGCTTCGTCGCCTGGGGGCTCGGGCTGACCGCGCTGTCCTTGGTCCTCGAGCCGAGCGGCACGATCGCGTTCCTGACGTTCCCGAAGTTCGAGCTCGTCGGCGAGGTCACCAACCTGTCGCCCTACGCGATCTCGCCGGCGCTGTGGGCGATCACGGTGGCCGCGCTCGCGATCGCGGCCGTGCTGCTGGCGCGGACGCGGTTCGGCTGGTTCATGGCGCTGCTGCTGTCGGTGCTCGCGACGCCGCGCCTGCACCTGTACCAATTCTCATCGCTGTTCGCCATCCGTCGTGTTCCGGCGGCTTCGCGCGACGACTAGACTGCCCGCGACATGGCACCTGCGCAGAGCCTGACGATCGTGCTCCCCGCCTTCAACGAGGCGGAGCGGATCGGCCCTGCCCTCGACGAACTGTTCGGTTACCTCGAGCACCGCAACCCGGTCGGTCGCGACGGGGCGCCCGGCGCCGCGGCGTTGCCCGATCGGATCGAGGTCCTCGTCGTCGACGACGGGAGCTCCGACAACACCGCCGACCTCGTTCGCGCCCGCGCGGAGACGACGCCGAACCCGGAAGCCGGGACGACGCTGCGGGTGCTCGTCGTGCCCCACGCCGGCAAGGGCGCGGCGGTGCGTGCGGGGATGCTCGCCGCGCAGTCGGACATCATCATCTTCGCCGACGCCGACATGGCCACCCCGCCCGATCAGCTCCCGCTGCTCGTCGAGGCCCTCGAGACGCACGACGTGGCGCTGGGCTCGAGGATCCAGCCGGACGGCTCGGACATGCGTGCGTCGCAGCCGTCGTACCGGCGGTTGCTCGGGAAGGCGTTCCACTTCCTCGCCTCGATCTGGGTCGTCGGCCCGGTCAAGGACACGCAGTGCGGCTTCAAGGGCTTCCGACGCGAGGTCGCCCACGACCTGTTCGCGCGCCAGCAGATCACGAGCATCGTGTTCGACGTCGAACTGATCTTCCTGGCCCGCAAGCGCGGCTACTCGCTGGCCGTCATCCCGATCCGCTGGGCCGACAAGCGCGGCTCGCGGATGCAGGCCCGGTTCGGCCTTGCGATCCGCGTGGCGTGGGACCTGTTCCGCATCCCGCTCGTCCACCGGCGCGTCGGGAGGGTCGCGCCGGCACGCGACGCATGACGAGGCCTGAGCCGGCAGGAGCCTGCTCGGAGCCGTCCTGCCGATCGTCGCGCGGACTCGGCATGCGTCGTCCTGTTCGCTGGGGCGACGCTCGCAGGGCGAGCGACAGGCTCGGCTTACGACTACCTCGCCTATCACGTCGCGGCCGCGCGGGTGCTCGACGGCCAGCCGCTCTACTGACATGGGCTTCGAGGCCATCAAGGGGGCGTAGGGGCTGTTCTACTACCCGCCTCCGTTGCCTCGCCGTTCATCCTGCCGCTCGGCCTGCTCGACCCGACGTGTCGCCAACGTGGCTGTGGATCGCCGTCTCCTGGTCGGCCTTCTGGTCGTCGGCGTGGCGATCCTGCCGGTGTCCCGAACGATCAGTGGCTGGTCGTCCTGCTCGCCGCGGTCTGTCGTGGCCGTTCCTGTACGCCGTCAAGCTCGGGCAAGTCGGACCGTTGCTGTTCTTGACGTTCGCGGTCGGTTGGCGGTGGATGGACAACCCCGTTCGACTCGGGCTCAGCGCAGCGGTCGGTACCGCGATCAAGATGCAGCCGCGCGTTCATCCTGGTCGGGGCGCTGTGCTGACCAGCGGCGATGGCGGACGGTCGCTCAGACGGCGATCGTCGGGCTCGTGATCGTCCTGGTCAGTCGCGATCGCTCATAGGGGCTTGCTCTGGAGGCGACTTCGTGACGCTCATGCGCCAGGCTCGCGGATCCGCATCCGGACGAGCGCAACATGACGCCTGAAGTCGGTCGCTGTTCAGGCTGGGTGTCGACCCGGACGTCGCCGGCGCGCGTGCAGGCTGGCTCAGCAGCGCGTGCATCGTCGCTGACGTCGTCGGTTCGTCGTCGCCGCGCTCGCGAGCGACCGCCGAAGCCTCATACCTCGTCGCGGTCGATCGGCGAGCCAGCTCCTGTCGCCGGTGCTCGTGGGACCACTACGCGATGCTGCTCCTGCTGCTCCGGTTGCCGTACTCTGCTGGCCGCGTGGCTGCATCGCTGGGCCGTGCTGATTCCGCTCGCCACCTCCACACTGCTCATCAACGTGACCCCTCCCATCGTCGTATCCGATCTGCGTTCTTCGTGACGCTCTTCGCGACCATGGTGGTGGGCTGGCGGCCCGCGCCAGTCCATCCGAGCAGCCGAACCGTCGTTCGCCTGATGCCCCGTCGCCTCGACCGGATGACGGTCGTCGGCTTCGGCGTGGTCGCCGTCTCGGCGCTCATCTACTGGTGGGTCGCGAAGGACTTCGACGCGTACCGCGGCGACTTCTTCTACCTGGCCGACGCGTTCCTCCACGGCCGGACGTGGCTCGACTTCGCGCCCGGACCGAACGACGTGATCATCGGCGGCGGCGACCGCTTTTACGTGCCGTTCGCTCCGTTCCCCGCGATCGCGCTCATGCCGCTCGTCGCGATCACCGGACCGGTCACGGCGGACGAGATCGAGTCAGGGGTCAACGCGGTCCTCGCCGCGTCGACGGTCGGGATGGGCTGGTGGCTGCTCGGCCGGATCGGGGTGCAGCGGGTCTGGGACCGCGTGTGGCTGGTCGCGCTGCTCGGCTTCTCGACCCAGATCCTGTGGATCACGACGCGCGGCGGCGTGTGGCACACCGGGCACCTGATCGCGACGCTGCTCACGCTCGGCTGCCTGATCGAGCTGTGGGGCAAGCGCCGGGCGTGGCTCATCGGGCTCCTCGCCGGGGCTGCGTTCCTGACGCGTGCGCCGCTCGCCTTCGCGGTCCCGTTCTATGCGCTCATGCTCATCCCGGAGTCCGCGTGGTCGGTCGCCGATCTGCGCGGCCTCGTCGGCCGCGCGTGGGCGGCCATCCCCTGGCGCTCATGGGTCTGGCTGGCGGCCGGCGTCCTGCCGTCGATCGCGTTCTTCTTCCTGTACAACCAGCTCCGCTTCGACAATCCGCTCGAGTCGGGCTACGCGCTGGCGACGCTGCCGCCGTGGCTCGAGGCGCAGCGCGAGCAGGGCCTGTTCTCGCTCAGCCACGTCCCGATGAACCTCGATTACCTCTTCTTCCACCTGCCCCAGCTGCCGTTCTTCACCTCCGAAGCCACGTCGCCGGCGGTGTACGAGTTCCCGTTCTTCCGCCCGGACGGTCTCGGGATGAGCGTGTTCCTCACGACGCCCGGACTGCTGTTCGCGATCCGCGCCGACTGGCGGCGACCGATGCCGTGGCTGCTCCTCGGCGCGGCCGTGCTCGTGCTGATCCCGACGCTCCTCTACTACGGCGGCGGCTGGCTGCAGTACGGCTACCGCTACTTCCTCGACTCGATCCCGTTCATCTGGGCGATCTGCGGACTCGCCGCCGTCTACCGAGGCGGCGTCAGCTGGCCGTGGCGGGCGGTCATCCTCGTCGGCCTCGTCGTGATGGCCTTCGCGCCGCACTTCGCGTACCGCATCTGATGCGCGCCGAGCGGCTGATCCTCCTCGCGCTCGCGGCGATCGGCGGCGTCCTGCTCGCGGTGATCGTGGGCACGTTCTGGATGACGCCGAACGACAACCTCGCGTACTGGATCGCCGCCGAGCGTCTGGTCGCAGGCGAGCCGATCTACGCCACGGCGCTGCGGCGTTCGAGCCGTACGCCTACCACTACCCGCCGCCGCTTGCGCAGGCGCTCGCGCCGCTGACGCTCGTGCTCCCCGCCGTCTGGCTACATCGCCATCTACCGGGGTCTGCTGCTGCTGACGACCTGGGACCTCGCCGGGCGACGGATGCTCCAGATGCTCGCCCTGATCGCGTTCATCCCGGTCGCGGTCGAGCTCCGGTTCGAGAACGTTGACCTGTTCATGGCCCTCGCGATCGTTCTCGGACTGGGACGGTGGCCCTGGGCGTTCGCGGTGATGGCCGTGATCAAGCTCAGCCCCGGGCTCGGCGTGGTGTACCTCGCCCTGCGGCGCGCTGGCGCGACGCCGCGGTTGCGGCGATCAGTCGGCGTCGCGATCGTCGGCGTGAGCTACGCGCTGCGACCCAGGCCTGTGGGCAGTCGTTCTTCGAGTCCGTTCGAGGGTCGCGGGGACATGGCCGGCAACAGCCTGATCCCGCTCCCGTACCTCATCCGGCGGCAGTCGGCGGATTCGTCGCTTGCCGTCGCCGGCGGCGCTGATCGGCCGCCGGCCCGGGGAACTGCTGCTCGTCGCCGGAGTCACGCTGGCCAATCCGAACCTGACGCTCGCCGGGTTCGCGGTCCTGGCCGCCGCGGTCCCGATCTGGATGGCCGGCCCGGGCGGCATCGCCGAGCGTGCGAGGCGCGAACCGGCTGCCCTGTAACGTACGCGTGATGTCGTCGATGCCAACCTGCCTCGGGTGAACGCGCGCTGGGCCGTCCTCGGGATCTTCGTCCTGTCCGGGGCGGCCGGTCTCATCTACGAGATCGTCTGGGCGCGCCAGCTCGTGCTGGTCTTCGGCAACACGACCCAGGCCGTCTCGGCGATCCTCACCGGGTTCTTCGGCGGGCATGGCGATCGGCGCCGTCGTCGGCGGGCGGATCGGCGACCGGACACCGTCGCCGCTGCGGCTGTACGGCCGCATCGAGCTCGTGCTCGTCGGGATCGTCATCGCCACGCCGCTGACGTTCAGGCTGATCGGCGAGCTCTACAGCGGGATCTACCCGGCCCTCGAGTCCAGCCCTCAGCTGCTCGCGCTGGTGCGGCTCGGGCTGGCGCTCCTCGCCCTGGCACCGGCCACGGTGCTGATGGGTGCCACGCTGCCGATCCTCACCCGTCACCTGACCCGTGACGCGCACCTCAGTCTCGCCTTCGGGCGGCTCTACGCCGCGAACACGATCGGCGCAATCCTGGGGACGCTGGCCGCGGGCCTCGTGCTCATCGAGCTGCTCGGCCTGACCGGGGCGCTCGTGGTTGGGGCGACGTGCTCCGGGATCGCCGGGCTCGCGGCGGTGCTCCTGGCGCGCCGGCACGAGCTCCCGCAGGCGCCTCGCCCGGCGCGCGTGGTTCCGTCAGCGCCCAAGGTGCGCGTCTCGAACCGCGCCCGGCTGGCGCTGCTGATCGCATTCGTCTCCGGCCTGACGTCGCTGGGCTACCAGGTGACCTGGATGCGCCTGCTCGCCTCCGGCACCGGCAACACGACCTACGTGTTCACGATGATCCTCGGGGTGTTCCTGCTCGGGATCGCCCTCGGGGCCATCATCTTCAACCTGGTCCGGTCGCGGATCGGGGACCCGCTGCGGTTCCTGGCCGGGGCACAGCTGACGGTCGCCGCGCTTGCGTTCGCGTCGCTCCTGTGGCTGCTCGACAACCCGAACACGTTCGTCCCGAGCCGGCCGCTCGACACGATCGCCGCGCTGGTCGGCGCGGTGATCGTCGTCGTGCTCCCGGTGACGGTGGTCCTCGGCCTCGCGTTTCCGGCTGCGTCGGCACTGCTGCCCGACGGAGCCGAACGAGCCGGGACCAGCTCCGGGGCCCTGTTGGGCGTGAACACCACCGGGGCGATCGTCGGCAGCCTGGTCCTCCCGTTCGTGCTCATGCCGCTCCTTGGCTCGCCGGTCGTCGTCGCGCTGCTCGCGCTGACCAATGCGCTGGTCGGGATCGCGCTGGCGCTCGATCGCCGCACCACGGGCGACGGTGACGGCCCTCTCCGGCGCCATCGTCGTGCTGGCGATCGTGGTCGTCTCGCTCGTACCCGGCGCGCTGGCGCAGCCGAACGAGCGCTGGATCCAGCAGATGAACGGCCGGCTGTTCGCGTCCGCCGAGGACGAGATCGCCTCGGTCCAGGCCGGCCAGGTCCGGAGCACGCCCCAGCTGTGGGTCGCCGGGACGTCGATGACGCTCCTGACGATCGACGCGAAGCTCATGCCGATCCTGCCGCTGATGGCGAACCCGGACGCGAAGGACGCGCTGATCGTGGCGTTCGGGATGGGGTCGAGCTACCGGGCGGCGCTGATCGCCGGCCTCAACGTCGAGGCGGTCGAGCTCGTTCCCTCGGTGGTCGACATGTTCGGCTACTACTACCCCGACGCGGCCTCGTTCGAGGCGCACCCGAACGGGCGGATCGTCGTCGCCGACGGCCGCAACCACCTCGAGTTGAGTGGCAAGGACTACGACATCATCGTCACCGACCCGCCGCCGCCGATCGAGAGCTCGGGTGCATCGGTGATCTCGTCGCGCGAGTACTACGAGGCCGGTCGCGACCACCTCAAGCCGGGCGGGATCATGATGCAGTGGACGCCCCACGGGACCGATCCGGGCGAGTTCGAACGCCACCTGCGGACGTTCGCGTCGGTCTTCCCGCACGTCATGGTGGCGCAGGGGCCCGGTGGTTACGGGAACTACTTCCTCGGATCGATGACGCCGATCGAGCTGACCGACGCCGGGATCCGGGACGTGCTCGAGCGGCCGGTGTCCTCGAGGACATCTCCTCTGCCTACGACAGCCCCGAGACCACGCTGGAAGGGTGGGCAGCGTTCATCCCTGGTCTCGTGAGGCTATCCGGGGCCGACGTGGCCGCTCGCGCCGGCGAAGGCCCGTTGATCACCGACGACCGGCCGCTGCCGGAGTACTTCCTGCTCCGGCGGCTGTTCGGCTGGGGCCGCTGACCACGCCAACGCATCCCTCGGAACTGATTGCGGCTGCAATCAGTCTCCGGTGCTATCCTCGCCGAAAGTGACCACCCCCACGCTCGACGCGGAGCCCGCCTGTCCGGGTCCCGCGAACACTCCGACCACCGAACCAACCTCGTCTCGCGCCCTGCGCGTCGAGCGCCGGCCGTTCGACAGCATCCCCGAGGCAACCTGGGACGGCCTCGCCGAACGGAACCCGTGGGCGACGCCCTTCTCGCAGTGGGCCTTCCACCGGGCGTGGTGGGATGCGTACGGCGAGAACGCCCACGAGCAGACCCTGGTCGTCGTCGATGCCAGTGAGCCGCCCGGCGCGGAGCCCATCGCGATCGTGCCGCTCATGCACCGTCACGAGGTCGAGACGAGCGACGCGCTGACCCGCACGACGATGCGGCCGGGAGCCGGACTCGAGCTCACCCCGGTCGAGCCAACGGCGAAGGCGATCTTCTTCGGTGCGTCCTACCACGCCGACTACGCGACCGTGCTCGCCGACCCGCGCGACCTGCCCGCCGTGGCCGATGCGATCGCCGACCACCTCGCTGCTCCGTCGGCCCGCGACGATCCGCACCCGGCCACCTGGGACGTGATCGACCTGCGCCGCCTGCGCTGCGGGGACCCCGCCGCCGAGGCCCTGGCCGCGGCGTTCGGTGCCCGCGAGATGGCCGAGGGCTGGATCCTCAACGTCGAGCGCGAGGATGTCTGCCCGGTCGTGCGGGTGCCGCCCGGGGCGACATTCGAGGACTACCTCGCCGGGCTGAGCAAGAAGACGCGCCACGAGATCCGCCGCAAGCTGCGCCGCGCCGAGAGCGCCGGCGAGGTCCGGCTCGACGAGTCGTCGCGACCGCTCGACGACCTCGAGGCATTCATCGACCTGCACCAGCGCCGCTGGGGCGACCGCGGGCTCTTCCCCGACACCGAGGGAGGGCGCCAGAGCCGGGTGCTCGTCCGCCGGCTGTTCGAGCTGTTCGGGCCGGACGGTCCGATCCGGCTGGCGTTCCTCACGGTCGGCGGCCGACGGATCGCGGCTGGGATCGGCATCCACGCCCGCGACGGCTACCTCTACTACAACGCCGGCGTCGACCCCGATGCCCGCGACCTGTCGCCGGGGGTCGTGCTGCTCGCCAAGTTCCTGGAGCAAGCGATCGCCCAGGGCTGCAATCGTCTCGACCTGCTGCGCGGCGACGAACCGTACAAGTACGAGTGGGGCGCGGTCGACGAGCCAATCCAGCGCATCCTCGTTCGACGAAAGAACAGCGGATGACGCCTGCACCGCACGAACCGCACCAGCACGCGCATCACGAGAGGAGCGTCGCGTCGCTCGAGCCGGCGGGGCTGCCTTCGGCCGACCGGATCCGGGTGGTCGAGGTCCTCGCCACCGGTTCGAACGGCGGCGCGCAGGAGCATCTCTACTCGCTGCTCACGCGCATGGACCGCTCGCGTTTCGAGACGTCGGTCGTCGCGCTGTCCCCGGGGAGTGCCGTCCGCAAGCTCCAGCGTGCCGGTATCCCGCTGCTCGTCATCGACGAACCAGACGACGCCATCGCGGTCGGCGCCCTGGCGGCCCACCTCGCGTCGTTCCGGCCCGATGTCATCCACAACCACATGTACCGCGCCGAGCTCGTCGGGACGCGCGCGGCCATCGCGCTCGGTGAGGTCGGCCTGCGCCGGCCGTACGTCGTGTCGACGGTCCACTCGAGCCGTGTCCGATCCGCCGAGGATCGCGAGCAGCTCCGCCGCCTCACGCCGGACATGGACCGGCTCATCGCGGTCTCGCGAGCGATCGAGGCGAAGCTCGAGGACGAGGGTCGGACCGGCCTCGGCACCCCGGTCGACCTGATCTACAACGGCGTCGACCTCCAGCGCTACGACCACCAGGAGCCGTGCTGCACGCTGCGCGACGAGTACGGGATGGAGCCCGGCTCGCAGATCGTGGGCGTCGTCGCCCGTCTCGAGCCCGAGAAGGGCCACCCGACACTCTTCGAAGCGTGGCCGGCGGTGCTGCGCGCCGTACCCGACGCGTACCTGCTCGTGATCGGCGAAGGCAGCCAGCGAGATGCCCTCGAAGCCCAGGCGCGCGAGCTGCGGATCGCCCATCGCGTCGTGTTCACGGGGCGGCGCGACGACGTGCCCGCGGTGACCGCCGCGCTCGACGTCGCGGTGCTGCCGTCCTACCGCGAGGCGCAGGGCCTGTCGATCCTCGAAGCGCTGGCCCTCGCGCGACCGGTCGTCGCCTCGAAGGTCGGCGGGATCCCCGAGATGATCGAGGACGGCGTGACGGGCCTGCTCGTCGAGCCGCATGACGCCGAGGGCCTCGCCCGAGCGATCACCCGGCTGCTGAGCGACCACCCGTACGCAGACACGCTCGCCCGCCAGGGGCACGACCTCGTCCACGACCGGTTCTGCATCGAGCTGATGGTCGAGGCGGTCGAGGCGATCTACGAGGAAGGCGCCCGAACGGTCCGCGTCCCGGCGGCGGTGGCCGGCTAGGTAACCAGCCTCGCGGCGTCACATTTCCTCCCTTTACGGGGAACGGTTCCCCGCGTACCGTGCGGTGTCCGAGCGCGCGTATGCACGCTTTTGGGAGGGACCGATGGGGACGATCGTCGGAGGTCGCCGCTGGCGGAAGCGGACGGCCGTTGTTGCGCTATTGGCCGTCGTGCTCCAGACGCTCGGGTGGTCCGCCGCCTCGGCGGTCCCGTCCTGACCGGGCGTCGGCAAGGCCGGAAGGTAATCGTCCAGTTCGAGGGCCGGCCCGGCAAGGCCGGACGCGACGCGATCAAGGATGCCGGCGGCAAACTCGGGAGTCTCTCCCGATCGCATCGCGATTGCGGCGGAGGTTCCTGCTGAGGGGATCGCCAAGCTGAAGAAGAACCCTCGCGTGACGTCCGTCGAGCCTGATGCGCCGCTCGAACTGTTCGACCACCCGACCGAAAGCTACGGTGCCGAGTACGACGCCGCCTGGGGTGTCGAGCACTACGGAGCAGATGACGTCCACGCCACCGGCAACACGGGCGCCGGCATCAACGTGGCTGTCATCGATTCCGGCGTCGACTACAACCATCCGGACCTGGACGGCCCCTACGTCGACGGCATCGACCTGTTCAACAACGATCCCAACCCGATGGATGACAACGGCCACGGGACGCACGTGTCGGGCACCATCGCCGCCGAGCTCAACGGCCAGAAGGTGGTCGGTGCGGCCCCCGGCGTCAACCTGTACGCGGTCAAGGTGGTCGACGCCAACGGCAACGGCGACTACTCGAACCTCATCGCCGGCCTCAACTGGGTCCACACCTTCAACCTGGCCCACGAGCACGGCATCGACGTCGTGAACATGAGCCTCGGCGGAAACGTGGCGTCGAGCGCGCTCGAGACCGCGATCAACGTCGTCTACGGCGACGGCACGATCGTTGTGGCGGCTTCGGGGAACATCAATCCGCTCAGCTTCCAGGAACTCCTGTACGGCTGCGCCGTCAAGTTCCCCGCCGCATACCCGAACGTCTGGGCCACGTCGTTCACCGGCCCAACCGACGACCTGACGGGATATTCGTGCACCGGGACGCAGCTCGACTTCGCATCGCCGGGTGACAACATCCAGTCCACCGTCCCGACCGGCTCATGCATGTTCTGCTCGCCGGGCGGCACCAACGTCCTGAGTGGGACGTCGATGGCATCACCGCACCTCGCAGCGGCCGCGGCACTCGTCCTCGCCCACGGGATCGCGAACGGCGGCGACCAGGCGACGCTCGCAGACGACGTCAAGGCGCACCTCTGTGCCAACACGAATCCTGGGACGCATTTCCCGAAGACCGACGCCCGCTACCCGCTGTGGTTCGGCTGCGGGGTTGTGGACGTCGAGAACGCGCTCGTGATCAATCCCCCCGGCGGCGGACCCACGCCAACGACTCCGACGCCGACTCCGACGCCAGCGCCGACTCCGACGCCGCACTCCCACGCCCGTTCCGACGCCGACGCCGTCACCAACGCCTGATACCACCCCGACACCCACGCCGACTCCGACGCCGACTCCGACGCCAGCGCCGACTCCGACCCCGTTCGCGACTGTGCACGTCGGCGACCTCGACGCCTCGGCGACACTCACCGGAAAGACGTGGACCGCGCGTGTGACGATCGCAGCTCACACGAATGCGGAGGCACCGGTCGCCGGCGCCGCTGTGCTCGGAACGTGGGGAGGTCTCACGGGCACGTGCATCACAGCGTCGAACGGCCGGTGCACGATCCAGCTCACGAAGATTCCCGGCGCACAGGCGTCGATCGGGTTCGCCGTGTTCGGGGTCAGCGCAACTGGGCGGATCTACGCGGGCGGAGCGAACCACGACCCCGACGGCGACAGCGACGGGTACATCGATCACGGTCAACCGACCGTGACCCGGTGGCGCCGGCGAGCGATCCGTAGCCGATCGCGGCGCGCTAGGACCTTCGGGGCGGTGCAGCCGCGCACCGGGCCCGCGTAGGATGCCGTCTCGTGAGCCTCCGGCATCTGTGGGCGTTTCTCGCGGTGGCGCTGCCCGTGCTGGCCGCGCTCATCGCGCCGCTGCCCGCGACCGACCTGACGTACCACCTGCGGGCGGGCGAGGAGATCCTGACAACCGGCCGCATCCCGGCCGTCGACACGTGGACGTTCACGATCGCCGGCGAGCCGTGGCTCGACCAGCAGTGGGGCGCGCAGTTCATCCTGACCGCCGTCTACCGAGTGGGCGGGTGGACCGGGCTCGTGCTCTTCCGGGCCGCCCTGGTCGGGCTGATCGCGGCCACGATCTTCGAGTTGTGCCGTCGCCAGGGGACCGGCGTTCGGACCGCGGCGTGGCTGGCGCTTGGCGCGTTCGCCGTGTCAGCGCCGGCGCTGGCGCTCCGTCCGCAGCTCATCGCCATGGCACTGTTCGCACTGACGCTCTTCCTCGTCGTCGATCGCGCTGCGCACCCGCGGCGGTTGTGGTTCGTCGTCCCGATCGCCGTCCTGTGGGCGAACGTCCACGGCAGCTTCTTCCTGGCGCCGGCCGTGCTCGGGCTCGCCTGGATCGCGGACGTCGCCGAACGGTCGCCGCGCCGGCCACCTCGCGCTGGCCGTCGCGGTCGTGACCGCCGTCGCCTGTTGCCTGACGCCGTTCGGCCCGTCCGTCTGGGTGTATGCGGCGCAGCTCGGTGCGAACCCGGCGGTGACGGGCCTGATCAGCGAGTGGCAGCCGACGTCGCTGCGCGACATCTCGGGGATCCTGTTCTACGGCTCGGCCCTGCTCGTCGCGGCGTACCTCGCGCGCCGCGGACGGCCCACGCCGTGGCCGACGCTGCTCTGGCTCGGCTTCTTCTTCGTCATCGGCGCCTACGCGGCGCGGGGGATCGCGTGGTGGCCGTTCGCCGCCGTGGCCGCCCTCGCGCCGCTGATCGCCGCGGACCGTGTCGCGGTCGAGGAGCAGGAGCCCGAAACGCCGCGGGCCATGCGACGCGCGAATGCCATCGTGGCGGGAGCGATCGTCGTGGCCTGCGTCGCGCTGTTGCCGGTGTGGCGCCCGACCGACCCGGACCTCGGCGTCCCGCAGGGAGTCCTCAGCCAGGCACCGCCCGGGTTGACCGGCGCGGTCCGGGACGCGGGTGCCCCCGGCGAGCGGCTGCTGGTCCCCCAGCCGTGGGCGTCGTGGTTCGAATTCGCAACGCCCGACCTCACCGTCGCCGTCGACTCGCGGATCGAGCTGTTCCCGAACGACGTCTGGGCCGACTACCTCACGGTCACGCAGGGCGCCGACGGCTGGCAGGACGTCCTCGCAGCGTGGGCCCCGACATTGGTGATTGCCGCCGACGATGCGTTCGTCGCTCGACTGGCCGCGGCCGGTTGGACCGAGCTCTACGCCGATGACGACGGAACCGTGATGCGCGCGCCGGGCCAATGACCGACCAAGGCGCCGGCCGGCTGGCGGCCGTCTTCGACCGCTACCCGTTCAACTCTCCGTGGGTGCGAGGTCTGATCGGCCGCTACTGGCTGCAGACCTGGTTCGCGATCGAGACCTTCCTTGCGCTCGTCCAGGCGTCGATGGACACCCGCTACATCTTCTTCGACGCTCGCCTGTACGACGCGGCGACCCGGGCGTGGCTCGCCGGCGGCGATCCGTGGCAGGTGGAGATCGCCGGCAACTACTTCGCGGCGCCGCCGCCGACGCTCCTACCGCTGGTTCCGTTCGCGCTCTTGCCACCGGAGCTCGGCTATCTGGCGCTCGCGCTGGTCGTCGCGGTCGGTGCCGTCGCCAGCGTGTGGATCCTCCGGCTGCCGTGGTGGTGGCTGCTGTTCCCGCCGCTCGTCCAGAGCGTCATCTCGGGCAACGTCCAGAGTCTGCTGGTGCCCCTGATCCTCGTCGGCGCTGGTCCCGTCGCGGCCCTGCTCAAGGTCTACGCCGCGGTCCCGCTGGTCATCCTCGGCCGCTGGCGGGCGCTCATCGTGCTGGCCGTCGTCTTGCTCGTCACCGCGCCGATCCTGCCATGGCCGGCGTTCTTCGCGAACCTCGACGAAATCGGCGCGCGCCTCTCGAGCCAGAACGAGAACGGGCTCCCGAATCTCCTGTTGATCGTGATCGCTCCGGCCGTGCTCCTTGCCCTCTGGGTCGTGGGCCGCGAGCGCGCCGCCTGGCTGGCGGTGCCGGCGATCTGGCCCGCCCAGCAGTTCTACTACGGCACGCTCGTGATGCCGACGCGAAGCAGGATCGCGGCCGCGATCGTTGCGTTCCCGGTCGCCGGTTCCGGCGCGGCCGCGCTCTTCGTGCTCGCCCTTCTCGAGCGACGCAATCGAGTCCGAGGATAGGCGTCGCTCGCACCGGCATGCTCCGAGGCTCGCAGGCTCGCCGCCTCAGACAGGGATGTCGCGCGGATCTGATGGTGGCAAGAGGACCACGTCCGCCGACCGCTGCCTCGACGGAAATCGATCGAGCACCGCATAAATGACAATGCCGACGGCCGCCGCATGGGGCAATGGAACGGTGAATGCCAGGGCAAGCAATCGCGACCAGCGGACTGCCTCAAGCGAGAAGACGATGTAGTGCGGCTGCTGCGCGACCAACCCGGGTGTAAACAGGATGAACCCGCGGCGCCAGCCAAGCGAGACGAGAGCGAGGGCGACAACCGCGAGCAGGATCACATTTCCACTGGCGGACAGCGGGTAGCCAGCGAAGCGTGCGAATGTCTGCGCGATTACGTCACGCGACTCGTAGAACATTGCCCACGGGAGAAGTGGGATCGTTATGACGGCGGCAACGACAGCGATCATCAATTGACGCCATCGCCGATCAGCGACGAGGACGGGGGCGCTGTACGGCTTGGTCAGTGCGGCGATCCATCCGCCGCCGGCCAGCACCACCGCGGCAAGCGCCAAGTCGGGGCTGGCGGCCAACCATCCCTCGACGATTGGCAGCAGGAACACCGTCCATGCGGGCAGCCGCAACCGGCGAATGACGAAGATCACCGCGAGCGTGTTTGCCACAACCCAAAAAGCGACTGCAATCTGCTCGCCGAAAGGCACTAAGGGAAGGTTGAGAAGGAGCGTCGGAGGGATGCCGGCAAACGGTACCCCTCGATACATCGTCGTCCACGGATTCCCGCCATCGAGCCAGGCGGCAGTCGCCTGAAAGTAGATGTGGGCGTCTAGAAAGAGGTTGCCGGCATCCGGCCTCAGATAGAATCCAGCGATCCAATACGACGACAGGACGATGGCCACGCCGAGGATCACGCGCCAGATCACGCGACGGTACATCGGTTCCTGGTCGCGTCCCGGGTCAACGTTTGACGGAGTTGCAGTATCCGATCGACGCGCGAATCGACCTGCCCGATCTGCAGCGTTCTGGAACACGTGACCGATTGTCAAACCTCGGGCCGTCGCTGACATCCTCGACGTCCTAGGACGATCGGGGCGGTGACTGTCGGCACCGCACTGCTAGAGTGCCACCGATGATCAGCCAAGAACTCGACATTGTCGTCCTCGGAGGAGGTGGCCATGTCGGTCTTCCCCTGAGCCTGACTCTCGCGGATGCTGGCCTGCGCGTCGGCATCTACGACACGAACCAGGCGACACTCGATCGCATCGGGCGCGGTCAGATGCCGTTCCTGAGACGGGCGCGGACGACCTGCTTCGTCGTACGCTCGCGACGGGACGGATCGAACTCGGCTCCGACGGTTCCATCGTCGGGCGGACGAGCCAATTGATCGTCGTCGTCGGGACCCCGGTTGATGAGTTCCTCGGTCCGTCGATGACAATCTTTGAACGGACTGTCGACCAGATCGCGCCGCATCTTCGCGATGGAGCGCTGGTCGTCCTGCGCAGCACCGTCTACCCGGGCACGACCGCGTATGTGCGCCAACACCTCGCGGCACGAGGCTGCCGTGTCGATGTTGCGTTCTGTCCGGAACGAATCGCCGAAGGCCATGCACTGGAAGAGCTGCGCACGCTTCCGCAGATTGTGGGCGCGGACGACGAGCGGGCGGGCGATCGGGCCGAGGCGCTATTCCGCACGCTCGTCTCTCAGGTCGTGCGAACGACCACCAAGGAGGCCGAGCTCGCAAAGCTGTTCACCAACACCTGGCGATACATGAAGTTTGCCGTCGCCAACCAGTTCTTCATGATCGCCGATCAGGCGGGTGTCGACTACACGAACGTGCTGCGCGCGATCCGTGAGAACTACCCGCGCGCAGCGGACCTACCGGGGCCGGGCTTTGCCGCGGGTCCGTGTCTCTTCAAGGACGCGATGCAGCTCGCCGCGTTCACGAGCGACCACTTTCCGATGGGGCAGGCGGCAATGCAGGTAAACGAGGGCCTCCCGGCCTATATCGTCACGGCGCTCGAGCGACGATACGATGGGCTTCAGGGAAAGACGGTCGGGATTCTCGGCATGGCCTTCAAGGCGGAATCCGACGACACTCGAGCTTCGCTGTCCTACAAGCTACGCAAATTGCTGACGTGGGCCGGCGCGAGGGTGGTGTGCACCGACCCGTACGTCTTCGATCGTCGCCTGACGACTCTCGATTGCGTGCTCGAGGAAAGCGACATCCTCGTGCTCGGTGCGCCGCATCAGGCGTATCGCGGCCTGGAAATCGGCGGACGGGACGTCGTCGATGTGTGGGGCGCCATGGGAGAGGGGATCAGGCTCTAGGTGCGCATCCTCGTCACCGGCGCCGCCGGCTTCATCAACGGCTACCTCGTCCCCGAACTGCTCGAGGCCGGCCACGAGGTCATCGGGATCGATGACTTCTCGAAATACGGACGGTTGACCAAGTCGTACGACGGCCACCCGTGCTACCGGTTCGTCGAGGGGGATGCCAAGGACGTCGAGTTGCTGACGGAGCTCGCCTCCGACTGCGACCAGGTCGTCGCGGCGGCGGCGATGATCGGCGGGATCAGCTACTTCCACGAGTTCGCCTACGAACTGCTCGCGGAGAACGAGCGCATCCTCGCCGCGACCTTCGATGCGGCCATCGCCGCTCGACAAAACGGACATCTCGAGCGGGTCATCGTCATCAGCTCGTCGATGGTGTATGAGTCGGCAAACGTCTTCCCGACGCCCGAGGGTGCACAGCTTTCATCGCCGCCGCCGATCTCGACGTATGGCTTCCAGAAGCTCGCCTCGGAGTACTTCGCCAGGGGCGCATGGCAGCAATACCAGCTGCCCTACACCACTGTGCGCCCGTTCAACTGCGTGGGGATCGGCGAGCGGCGTGCCATCCGCGACACCGACGTCATGAGCGGCAACGTCAAGCTGGCGCTGTCGCACGTCGTCCCGGATCTCGTGCTCAAGGTGCTCAAGGGCCAGGACCCGCTGCACATCCTCGGCGAGGGTAATCAGGTTCGCCACTACACCTACGGCGGCGACTTGGCCCACGGCATCCGTCTGGCGATGGAATCGCCGAGGGCCGTCAACGACGACTTCAACCTGTCTACGGCGGCGTCCACCACGGTGCTCGAGCTGGCGGAACTCATCTGGCGCAAGATCCACGGTCCACTCAAGCCGTTCCGTCACATCTCGGACAAGCCGTTCGAGCACGACGTCCAACTGCGGGTGCCAGACGTGCGCAAGGCCCGCGAAGTCCTCGGCTTTGAGGCGACGACAACCCTCGCAACGATGCTCGACGAGGTGATCCCCTGGATCCGGGAGGAGCTGGAGGCCGGGCGCTTGTGACGAATGCCCTGAACGAACTCTACGAGGGCCGGTTCAGCGATCGAGAGGTCAGGGCGAAGCTCGAGATCTGGCGCGAAATCGTCGCCTACCTCTCGCGGTGGATCGATCCCAACGAGGCCGTCCTCGACATCGCTTGTGATCGCGGCTATTTCCTGCGCTGGGTTCACGCGCGCCAGCGCTGGGGCTCCGACATTCGTGACATGCGCGCGAGTCTTCCGGCCGACGTCCGATTCGTGCACGCCTCGGCGCTCGAGCTCGAGTCCGAGGTTGGTACGCAGCGCTTCGGAACGATCTTCATGAGCAACTATCTGGAGCACCTCTTCTCGCGCGACGTCGTCGTTGAGCAGCTGCGCGTAGCCGCGCGGCTGCTTCTGCCAGGTGGTCACCTCATCGTGCTCCAACCGAACATTCGCTACGTCGGCCAACGCTACTGGGACTTCATCGATCATCACGTCGCGCTGACCGACCGCAGTCTCGTGGAGGCCGCAGAACTGGCGAGCCTCCAAACCGTGAAGCTCGTCCCGCGATTTCTGCCGTACTCCACCAAGGGTCGGCTGCCAACCAATCCCATGCTCGTTCGGGCATATCTCCGTTTCCCGCCCGCTTGGCGGCTGCTGGGGAAGCAGACGCTATACATCGGGACCCGATGAGCGAAATGGGGCTGGACCCTGGTCCAGAACTCGCGATCGTTCTTCCCGTTTACAACGAAGGCGAAGCCGTCGAGCCCGTCCTTCGGGCACTCTCGGACGGGGTCAAGACCCCTCACGAGATTGTCGTTGTCTACGACTTCGCCGAGGACAGTACGGTGCCTGTGGTGCAGCGGCTTGAGGCCGAGATCCCCGGGCTCCGCGGCCTCCGCAACGACCTCGGCCGCGGAGTACTGAATGCAATGAAGGCAGGAATCGCCGGAACAAAGGCGCCCCTCGTCCTCATATCGATGGCCGATGGCTCGGACGAACCGCACATTGTCGACTCGATGGTCACGCTCGCGCAGGACGGTGCCGACGTCGTCGCGGCATCACGCTATGTGCGGGGCGGGCGACAGGTCGGCGGGCCACTGCTGAAGCGGATGCTGAGCCGGGCTGCCGGACTCACGCTGCACTGGTTCGCCGGCGTGCCGACCCACGACCCCACGAACAACTTCAAGCTCTACCGGCGATCGTTCCTTGAGGCAGTTCGCATCGAAAGCACGGCTGGCTTCGAGCTCGCGCTCGAACTGACGGTGAAGGCGACTCTCGCGGGCCGCCGTATCGCTGAGGTTCCAACCACATGGCGTGACCGGACGGCAGGCAAGAGCAACTTCAAGATGCGCAAGTGGCTGCCGCACTACCTGCATTGGTACCGAGTGGCGTTCGCGGGACGTCTCCTGAGGCATGGTGGTGAGGCGCCGGATGATAGCCCGGCAGTCTAGCGTCCTCGCCAAAGGCTCCCCCATTCGCGCGCGCACCGCTGGTCTTGAGGCGGCAGCCGCCCGAATCGGATTGCCGGCTTGGTTCGTCGCAATCGACATTCTGTGGGTGATCCGACCTGCAACGCTTGGCGTAGACGCGCGCCATTACCAGCGTGCAGCGTCCGCTTGGCTTGCTGGTGGAGACCCCTGGGCCGTTAAGGAGTTTGGCTTTGCGTACGCCGCGGGCCCGCATACGCTCCTTCCGTATCTCCCAACTGCCTGGCTGCCGATTGAGCTCTCGACGACGCTGTGGACTGCGATCGGAGTCGCTGCATCCTTCTGGGTGGTTCGGCGCCTAAGAGCGCCCACCTGGTGGCTATTGTTCCCGCCGCTTGTCCACGCGATGTGGAATGCGAACCCTCAGACCCTGATGCTGGCGCTGCTGGTCACTGGCACAGCCCTCGCCGGGGCGCTAGCCGCGATCGTGAAGCTCTATGCGCTCCTCCCGTTGGCTTTTCACCCCAGCCGCCTGTTGACCGCGTTGGTGGTCCTGCTGGTTACGGTTCCACTCTTGCCGTGGCAGCTCTACGTAGAGCATGGACTTGGAGTAGGTTCCCATCTCAACACGGCATGGAATGGCAGTGCGTGGCGCCTCCCCTTTCTCGTCCCGCCGGTGCTGCTGGCACTATGGGTCCTCCGGAGGCAGGGCGGCGAGTGGTTTTCGGTGCCAGCCGTGTTTCCGGCAACGCAGTTCTATTACGTCTCGACGGCGCTGCCAGCCCTCGTCGGCCGACCGTGGCTCGCGGCAGCGTTCGCAGTTCCCGTTCCGATGCTGGTACCGCTCGTCGTGTTACTGGTTGCGGTCCAGGCGCTTGTCGCTCGCCAACCCGCGGCTGCGTCCCGATCAGCATCGTTGTCCACGTAGCGCTCCCCAGACCGCGGAGTCGATCCTTTGAGTCCAACTAACAGCGGCGCAATATTGGCTGAGCCGCAACCTCTCGGTCGCGGCCCGGAGGACCATGCGAGGGTAGCGAACACCGCTCACCGGTCGCGCATCGCGCGTGTACCCATCTACCCCGTCCTGGTCACCGCCGCGATCGTCTTGACGCTCTTCAATGAATCGCTATCCCCGGTCGAGAGCCTTCCGCGGCCTGCGCTGGTTGCGTTACTCGTAGCCCTCGGTATCCAGGTCGTCCTGACGATCCTGTTGCGCGACCGGCACCTGGGGGCGTTCGTGGCGCTCTTTGTCGTCCTGGTACTGACGGGCTGGCGGCACATCGCGCTGATCGTCGTCGCCGTACCAATCGCGATGATTGTCGCTGGCTTAATCTTGCGGCGGGTTGTTCCGGTGCTCGCTTGGTCACGTGCGACGGAATACCTCAATGCCGTTGGTGTGATTCTCGCCGTCCTTGCCGGGTACACGGCATGGGCGAGCGGTGCTTTCATGCCGGTCGCCCCCGGGCGCAACGGCGAGGCGCTCGGCGGATCGGGGCCCGATGTCTACCTGATCCTGCTCGACGGTTACCCGCGAGCCGACACGCTCCTCACCGACTTCCGGTACGACAACTCGCCATTCCTGGACGGCATGGAGGAGCTCGGTTTCGATGTGGCCGAGCAGGCACACTCCAACTATCCGTATACGCTCCTGACGCTTGTGTCGATGCTGCACATGCAGCAGGTTTCTTCGATCGGAGCGCTGGACGACTGGCCGGGCCGCCCACAGGACCAGGCGAGACTCGTCATGCGGACGATTAACCAGGGCCCGGCGCTGGATGCTTTCCGTGAGCTCGGATATGAAGTCGTGGCCGTGCCTTCGCCCTGGTCTACCGCGACGCTGTTCACTGCCGATCGAGTGCTCGACGACGGAACGATCACGGACCTCGAGATCTCGCTGCTCGCGCAGGGTGTGATCCCGGATCTTCTCTCGGACGTCCAGCGAACCTTGGTGACTGACAGCCTTCGGACAAGGGTCGGCACCAGCGTCGAGCGGACAGTCGAGTTGGCACGCGAGCGCGGGGGGCCCCCGAAGCTGGTCTTTACCCACCTGCTGTCCCCGCACGCCCCGATACTCTTCGGGCCTGACGGCACGCATCGCCGAGGATGGGACTGCCTACCGCACTGCTCGCCCTTCGAAAGCGGATGGCGAAACGGCGACCTGACACGAGAGCCGACGATCGGGCAGATCGAGTATCTGAATGGCCGCGTCCTCACCATGGCACGGGAGCTCGTCCAGGCGAGTGAGGAGCCGCCGGTCATCATCATCTTCTCGGACCACGGGAACCGACACGACCTTGACGATCGGGATGAAATGTTCCGATCGCTCCTGCTTTCGTATACGCCGGGCTATCCGGGACTCATGCCCGATGACAGCTCGCCAGTCAACATCCTCACCCGCATCCTCAATGCCTACGGCGGAAAGTCGATCGAGCTCGCGACCGAGGAGCGGTATTGGGTCAATCCCGTCGACTTCCGGTTCGACACCATGGAGCCTTTTGGGACAGCGAGCCGCCCATGATCAGGGCCAAGAGGGGTTTCTTCGCAGTCCCAGGGCATTTCTGTAGTGCTCTTTCCACCGTTCGACCAAGCGTCCGGATCCATTCCAACTTTGATCGTGCGCGACAGTGGCCCTTTTACCCCGTCCCATTCGTCGCGACTGGCATGCTCGCAATCTTCTCGGAGGCCACGGCGACGGTCGAGAGCCTTCCGCGCCCACTGATGGTGGCGCTGGCCACTACCACCGTTCTCCTGCTCGCGCTGTCCGCCGTGTTCAGGAGCCGCCACGTTGGTGCGTACGCAACGCTGTGCATCGCGCTGACAATCCTCGACTGGCCGATCGTCGGTGTCCTGATGGCGGCGATACCGGCGTCCGCCGCCTTGGCATCATGGATCTTCCGGCGCGCCCGGTCCGGCATACCGTGGCCGCGCGTCACAGAGTTCTTCAACACGGCGGGTCTGGTGTTGCTCGCGTTGTCGATCGGCACGACTTGGAGCTCGGGTGCACTTGCGTCGGCCACCCCGACCGGGCCTGGCGCACTGACGCATGGAGCCCGAATCGGGCCCGGACATCTACGTGATCCTGCTCGACGGCCATCCTCGGGGAGACACGATGAACGAGGACTTCGGACTTGACAGCGGGACCTTTCTGGGCGAACTGGAGCGCCTCGGTTTCGAGGTGGCGGATCAGTCCCATTCGAACTACAACTTCACTTCTCTGACGCTCGCGTCGATGTTCAACATGGTCCAGGTTCAGTCGATCGACGGTCTTGACGCGCGACAACCGCCGGCGACTCAGTCCCGGGCTCTGGCTCGGGCAATCAACCACGGGAGCGTGTTCGAGCAGTCTGCGCGGCGTTGGCTATGAGATCGTGACCGTCCCGTCGCCGGCGGGTATCGTCACGCTGCGATCGGCCGATCGTATCGTCGATGACGGCGCGATCACGCAGTTTGAGTTCGAGGCGCTTCAGGTAGGCATCACGCCGCTGCTGCTGCCCGACCTCCAGCGGAGGCTCGTCATGGGCTCATTGCGTTCTCGGGTCCTTGCGAGCCTCGAACAGACGGTCGACCTCGCTCAGGAACGTACGGGCCGACCGAAGCTCGTGTTCACGCACGTGATGTCGCCCCACGCCCCGGTGCTGTTCTCTGCTGATGGGACGCCGGTCGATGGGTGGCCGTGTTATCCGAAGTGCAGCGCCTTCGATTTCGGCTGGCGATACGGGGATGAGGCGCTGGCGCCGATCGCCGGCCAGATCCAGTACGTGGACACCAAGGTCATTGAAACGGTGGAGCAAATCCTGCAGGCGAGTCCTGAACCACCAATCATCATCCTGTTCTCGGACCACGGGAGCCGCCACCGCGTTGATGATCGCGAAGAAATGCTCAGGTCGCTCCTGGTTTCCTTTACCCCCGGCAAGACGGGTGTGTTTCCAGAGGATGCGACGCCAGTCAACCTGTTTCCACGCCTTCTCAACGAGTATTTCGGCACCGGGGTCCCATTAAGTTCCGAGGAAAGCTACACCACCGATCTGTCGGAACTACAGACGAAGGGGCCGCTCAACTTGGAGCGAGCGCCGACCGATTGAGGGCTCTCGGGCTCGAGGATCGCCGCGAGCTGATGTCATGTCGGGACTGCGCGACCCCACCTGCCAAAATGCAGGCCCTACGCCCGCGCGCACCAGTCGTCTGGACGATGTTGTTGCTCAAACTCGCACCCGACCGTGCTTGTTCATGGCACCAGCCTTGTTCGATGACGACGGATCGACGAGGCGGGTAGCCGGAACCGTTATCCAGGCGAGCGCCAGTCCCGAAATCAGCACCATTGCCATCGAACCGACGAGCCCGATTGGCCCCCACACCGGGAGCCACTCGCCGAGCACCGGGGTCGCGGGGATCGCCGCGACCAGGTTGAGCGTGAACACGATCCCGAACGCGACGCCCAGCCAGCGCACGCGCGCCTCGGGGATCAGCAGCATCAGGAACACGAGTGCGCCGTATGCATAGCGCTCGTGCATTGTGGTCAGGAACGTGAACGCGATGAGCGTCGTGGCGGCGAGACCGAGGATCAGCGTTCGTGGCCGCGGATCGGAGTAGATGCGAACTGCGACATACAGCGACAGCACCGCGGTGAGGGCATAGCCGATGGTGCGCAGGGTGATCGGTCCGAGGATCGAAACCCGGTCCGACACGAACTCGTCGACGGGTGCCAGGTCCTGCACGAGCCACCAGAAGTTCCACGCCCGGAGCGACAGCACCGAGAAGA
>CAVVPT010000025.1:0-69012 GCA_963750125.1 uncultured Chloroflexia bacterium
GCGCCGGGCCGCCGGGACGAAAGCCAGGCGGGGTGACCCGCGCGAACGAACCGCCGGTACCTGCTGGCGATGGAGACCTTCCGGGCCCGCTGAGCTGGATCGCTGCCAGGCCACATCTCGCCGCGCTGGGCGGGGCGATGTGCATCGCGTTCTCGGGCATCTTCTACCGCTGGTCAGAGGTCAGCCCCGAGACCGGCGCGATGTACCGGGCGCTGTTCGGCCTGCCGTTCCTGGCCGTCATCGCCCTGGGTGAGCGACGTCGCCACGGCCCGATGCCGGGGCGCAGCCGCCGGCTGGCCGCGATCGCCGGGCTGTTCTTCGCCGGTGACCTGATCTTCTGGCACTACGCGATCGGGGCGGTCGGCGCGGGTCTGGCGACGGTGCTCGCCAACCTCCAGGTGATCGTCGTGGGGCTCGTCGCATGGCTGCTCCTCGGGGAGCGGCCGTCGCGCTCCGTGCTTCTCGCTCTGCCGGTCGTGCTCGCCGGCGTCGTACTCATCTCGGGCGTCATCGGCGCGGGTGCCGACGGTGCGAATCTGGACTCGGGGTCGTGCTCGGGCTGTTGACGGCCGTGTGCTACGCCGGTTATCTGCTCGTGATCCGGGGCGTCGGCCGCGACCTGCGCCGCCCGGCAGGCCCGGTCACCGTGGCGACGGCGGCGACTGCCGTCTCAGCGGCCGGCGTCGGCCTTGCGCTGGGCACGCTCGAGCTCACGCCGGGGCCGTCGAGCCTCTTCTGGCTCGCGTTGCTCGGCATCACCGCCCAGTTCGGCGGCTCGCTGCTGATCGCGGTGTCGCTCCCGCGGCTGCCGGCGGTCCTGACCTCGATCATCCTGCTCTCGCAGCCGGTAGTGACGGTCGGCCTCGCGATGGTGCTGCTCGGCGAGGCGCCATCGGGTCCGCAGCTGGTGGGCGTCGCTCTCGTGATCGGCGGGATCGCGCTGGCGACCGTGCCGCTGGATCGCGTCCGCGCTGCACTTCGGGGAGAGACGCGCGCCGCTGCCTGATGGAAGGCGGGAGGAACCCGTCAGGCGTCCGCCGGGCCCCCGGGCGCCGCCTGCGGATACGGCGCCAGCCCGCGACCCTCGCCGGGCGCCTCGGCGATCGCCCCGACTTCCTCGCCCCACTCGTGGACGTGGCCGCCGGGCGGGATGCTCGGGCCCTCGTACGGCGGCAGGTCGGATTCCGCGGTCGAGGCGTCGAACACGACGCCAGGATCGCCAAGCTCGATCGTCCGTGAGGGGGTCGAATTGGTCAGGGCGTCCATCGCCTCGACCGGGTCGAGGTCCGCCGACAGCTTCCGCAGCTGCTCGAGGTGGGCGACCGGCAGGAGCGCCGGCCAGCCGGCCTCGCCCTGCCACGACGGCCGGAGCACGCTTCCCGTGTCGGTGCCGTGTGCCTCGATCAGTGAGGTGATGGTCTCGGGCCCGACCCAGATCATCCGCGCTGGCCAGAGCAGGGCCGCGGTCGTGTCACGGACCTCCGCCGCGGCGGCCTCGATGCCGCGGACCATCTGGCCGCGCGGGCCCTCGTCGTGCGGCGCGGGCGCGTGCCACGACGCCTCGGTTTCGGCGATCGAGCGGGCGACCGCGCCGTCGGCGTCCGGAGACAGGACCACAACGGGCAGTGCGCCACCAGCCCACGCCAGGTCCACCAGGCGTCGCACGCGGGGCTGGCCGAGCGTGTCGACGAGCGCTCCCTCGGTCGTCGCGGACAGGATCACGGCGGCAACGGTCATCGGGTCGGATCGTAGCAGCCTCGTCGCAGGCGCTCCCGCAGACTGTATGCGACGATGGGCCGACCCATGACCGTCGATTCCCGTTCCGCCGTGCCCGCATCCGCGACCCGTGCCGACCTGCGCAACGTCGCGATCGTGGCCCACGTCGACCACGGCAAGACCACGCTGGTCGACGCGATGCTGTGGCAGACCGGCGCATTTCGCTCGAACCAGGCCGTGGTCGAGCGCGTGCTCGATTCCGGCGACCTGGAGCGCGAGAAGGGGATCACGATCCTCGCAAAACAGACGACGATCGACTACGGCGGGACGCGCCTCAACATCGTCGATACGCCAGGCCACGCCGACTTCGGCGGGGAGGTCGAGCGCAGCCTGCTGATGGTCGACTCGGTGCTGCTCCTCGTGGATGCCGCCGAGGGCCCGTTGCCTCAGACCCGCTACGTGCTCCAGAAGGCGATGGCGCGCCGGCTGCCGGTCGTCGTGGCGATCAACAAGATCGACCGCTCCGACGCCCGCGCTGCCGAGGTCCTCGACGAGGTGTACGAGCTGTTCATGGACCTCGGAGCGGACGAGCACCAGATCGAGTTCCCGGTTGTCTACACGAACGCGAAGGCCGGCACCGCCACCCGTGACGTGGAGCTGCCCGGCTCGGACCTCCATCCATTGCTCGACTTGCTCGTCGAGGTCACGCCGCCGCCCCGCCACGAGCCGGGCCACCCGCTCCAGCTGCTCGTCACGAACCTGTCCGCCAACGACTACGTGGGTCGGATGGCGATCGGGCGCATCTGGAACGGATCCCTCCGGGTCGGGCAACGGATCTCGGTCGTCCGCGAGGAGGCGGACGATACAGCGGGCGCGGTCGAGCCCGGCCGCACCGTCACGCTCAACGGCACCGTCACCAGCCTGCAGACCGCCCATGGCATCGAACGGATCGACATCGAGGAAGCGGGGCCGGGCGACATCGTCTCGGTTGCCGGCCTGCCCGAGGTGACGATCGGTGACACGCTGACCGACCCTGCCGATCCGAAGCCGCTGCCACGCCTCGACGTCGACGCGCCGACGCTGCGGATGACCTTCGGCGTCAACACGTCACCGCTGTCCGGCCGGGAGGGCAAGTACGTCACGAGCCGCCAGATCAAGGCGCGCCTCGAGCGCGAGGTCCTCGGCAACGTCTCGATCGAGGTCCGCCCCGCGGAGTCGAGCGAGGCGTTCGAAGTCCGCGGCCGGGGCGAGCTCCAGCTGGCCGTGCTGATCGAGCAGATGCGCCGCGAGGGTTTCGAGCTCACCGTGTCGCGCCCGGAGGTTCTGCTGCACGAGGTCGGCGGCGAGACGCGCGAGCCATACGAGAGGATCACCGTCGACATTCCGCCCGATTACATCGGCGAGGTCCAGACCGCGCTCGCCGGACGGAAGGGCCGCCTCGAACAGATGTCAACCGACGCCGACGGCCGCGTCCGGATGGAGTACGTGCTGCCGGTCCGCGGCCTGATCGGCTATCGCGGCCAGCTCCTCACCGACACGCGGGGAACGGCGCTGCTCCACCAGATCGGCGAGGGCTACGGACCGTGGGCGGGCGAGGTCACGCATCGCACCAGCGGCGTCCTCGTTGCCGATCGCGCCGGGACGTCCAACGCGTATGGGTTGTTCAACCTCCAGGAGCGCGCCAACCTGTTCATCGGGGCGGGCGTCGAGGTCTACGAGGGGATGATCGTCGGCGAGAACAGCCGGTCCGGTGACATGGACGTCAACGCGACCAAGGAAAAGAAGCTCACGAACATCCGGACGCACTCCCACGACGAGGCGCTGCGGCTGACACCCCCGCCACCCATCACGCTCGAATCAGCGATCGAGTTCATCGCCGGTGACGAGCTCGTCGAGGTGACGCCCGCATCGATCCGCCTGCGCAAGCGGCTCCTCTCGCAGCACGGCCGGCGACGCGAGGCAGGCAAGGCGGCCGAGGTCCGCCGCGCCGAAAGTGACTGACCGCACCACCCAAAGGTCCGGGTGACGGCAGGCGTCACGCGACGATACGGTCGCGCGAGGTCTACCGGAGGTACACATGCTCGGCCGTCACCGTTCGTCGCGCCACCTGGCCACTCTCGGACTCGTCCTGGGCGTGCTGGTGACGCTTTTCGCGCCCCATGCCGCATCGGGCGCGGTCACGTCGATCTCACTCGAGCTCCAGGCGAGCGGCCTTGATGCGCTGACACAGGTCACGAGCGCGCGAGACGGCAGCGGTCGGCTGTTCCTCGTCGAGCGGCGAGGAACCGTTCGCGTGTTCAAGGACGGCGAGGTCCAGCCGGGCAATTTCCTCGACATGCAGCCGATGGTCGAGGCCGGCCACGAGCGCGGCCTCCTCGGCGTGGCGTTCCATCCCCAGTTCGCCGCGAACGGTCTGCTGTTCGTGTACTTCACCCGTCCGGGCGGCGACATCGTCCTCGGCCGTTGGCGCGCGACCGCCGACCGCAGTGCCGTGATGCCGTCGTCGTTCACGACGCTGCTCACGATCGAGCACAGCGCCGCGGCCAACCACAACGGCGGAGGCATGGCCTTCAACCCACGCAATGGCCTGTTGTATGCCGCGGTCGGTGACGGCGGCGGTTCGGGCGATCCCGAGAACGATGCCCAGAATGTTGTCCGCAACCGGCTCGGCAAGGTCCTCCGGATCAACGTGGACGGCACCGGCGGGGATCCGTACGGCAACTACAGCATCCCCTCGAACAACCCCTTCATGGGCCGCAGCGGGCGCGACGAGATCTGGTCGTACGGGTTCCGGAACCCGTGGCGGCTGTCGTTCGATCGAGCGAACGGCAACCTGTTCGTCGCCGACGTGGGGCAGGGCTCCTGGGAGGAGGTCGACCGCGAGACGTACGGCGTGGCCGGAGGGCGCAACTATGGCTGGCGAACGATGGAGGGACGCCACTGCTACGACGCCTCGACCTGCATCAAGTCGGGCAAGACGCTGCCGATCACCGAGTACTCGCACGGCGACGACAGGTGTTCGATCACCGGCGGCTTCGTCTACCGCGGGCCAACCCAGACGGCGCTCGTCGGCCAGTATGTCTTCGCCGACTTCTGCACCGGGCGGATCTGGACGATCCTCAACACCGGCGGGAATGGCGACCAGGTGCTGCAGGCCGACACGGACGAGATGATCACCTCGTTCGGCGAGAGCGACGACGGCGAGCTCTACGCGGTCACGATCGACGGCAAACTCTTCCGGGTGCTCGCCTGGTACGGGTCGCCCGCAGGCAGGTGGGGTAGCATCGCCGGGATGGCCATCTACCTCGACCACGCCGCGACGACGCCGGTTCGCCCGGAGGTCTTCGAGGCGATGCAGCCCTTCCTCACGGGGACCTTCGGCAACCCGAGCTCTGCCCATTCGTTCGGGCGTGCCGCACGCGCGGCGCTCGACGAGGCGCACGAGACGGTCGCCGCGCGGCTGAACGCCGAAGCGCGCGAGATTGTGTTCACGTCGGGCGGCACCGAGGCGAACAACCTCGCGCTCAAGGGCGCGGCGTGGGCCGGCAAAGGTCGCGGTCACCGGATCGTCACCTCGGCCGTCGAGCATCATGCAGTCGGCCACGCGCTGCGCTATCTCGAGAAGTTCGGGTTCGAAGTCGTCGAGTTGCCCGTCGACCGCTACGCGCGCGTCGATCCCGACGAGCTCGATGCGGCGATCAACGACCGCACGATCCTCGTCTCGATCATGCTCGCCAACAACGAGGTCGGCACGATCCAGCCGATCGCGGAGATTGCCGGGAAGGTCCGCGGCCATCGCGGCGTCCTGTTCCATGTCGACGCCGTTCAGGCCGCGCCGTACGTCGAGCTTGACGTTGGCGCGCTCGGAGCGGACCTCGTCTCGATCGCCGCGCACAAGTTCGAGGGCCCGAAGGGCGTCGGCGCGCTGTACGTGCGCCACGGGACACACATCCTCGCCCAGCAGCACGGCGGCGAGCAGGAGCGCCACCGCCGCGCCGGCACGGAGAACGTCGCCGGGACGGTGGCCCTCGCGACCGCCTATGACCGGACCTGCGCGGAGCGGCCGACCACCGTGGCGCGGATGAGCGCGCAGCGCGAGCGTCTCCAGGCCGCGGTCCTCGCCGTGGACGGCACGGAGCTCACCGGCCACCCGACCCAGCGGCTGCCCGGCCTGCTGTCGATCATCGCCCGCGACACCGATGGTTCGGCAGTCGCGGTCTCGCTGGACCTCGAAGGGATCGCGTGCTCGGTCGGGTCGGCATGCACGACCGGGTCGACCGAGGTGTCGCACGTGCTGACCGCGATGGGCTTCCCGGACGAGGAGGCGCGCGGTGCGCTGCGCCTGTCGCTCGGGCGGACCACGACCGACGACGAGGTCGCGACGGCCGAGGACCTCGTCCCGCGAGTGCTCGCCTCGATGCGCAAGGCGACGCCGCTCGTCGCGGCCGATCCGCTGGGCCAGGGGGTGATCGCATGAGCCGCGTGCTCGTTGCGATGTCGGGGGGCGTTGACTCCTCGGTTGCCGCCGCGCTCGTGCACGACGCCGGCGACGAGGCGGTCGGCGTCTGGATGCGCCTCCACGACGTCGCCGACACGTACTCGGAGTTCAAGAAGAGTTGCTGCTCGCTCGATGCCGCCGACGATGCCCGCCGGGTGGCAGCGCAGCTTGGGATCCCGTTCTACGTCATGAACCTGGAGCGCGAATTCGACGCCGGGGTGCTCCAGCCCTTCCTCGACGCGTATGTCGACGGGCGCACGCCGAGCCCCTGCGTCGACTGCAACACGTACGTGAAGTTCGGCGCCCTGCTCGGCCGGGCACGCCACCTGTACAACTGCGACGCAGTGGCAACGGGTCACTACGCCCGCCGCGAGGTGGGACGCGACGGCCGCGCGGTCCTGCGCCGGGCGCGCGACGAAGACAAGGACCAGACCTACTTCCTGTACGGATTGCGCCAGGACCAGCTCGAGCATGCGAGGTTTCCGCTCGGTGAGCTGACGAAGCCCGAGGTCCGCGCGGTGGCCCGTGAGCTTGGCCTCGCGACGGCCGACAAGCCGGAGAGCCAGGAGATCTGCTTCGTGCCCGGCGGCGACTATCGCGATGCGCTCCGCGAGCGCGCCGGATGGATGCCGCAGCCCGGCCCGCTCCTCGACGTCGACGGACAGCAGGTGGGTGAGCACCGCGGCGCTGCCGCGTACACGGTCGGCCAGCGGCAGGGCCTCGGCGTCGCGCTCGGCGAGCCACGCTACGTGTCGCGGATCGATCCCGCCACGAACATGATCCAGCTCGGGCGGCGGGAGGACCTCGAGACGACCACGTTCCTGCTCGAGCGGGTCACGTTCGTTGACGGCAACGCGCCGTCGAGCGATGCGAAGCGTGACTTCCGCGCCGATGTCCGGATCCGTCACCGCGCGACCCCGATGGCGGCCACCGTCCGACCGCTGACACCCGGCGAGCCCGAGCGCGGCGGTCGCTGGATCGTGGAGACCGATCGCCCCGTGTGGGCGGCCGCGCCAGGCCAGGCCGCCGTCCTGTACGACATCGACGTGGTCCTCGGCGGCGGCCGGATCGCCCGCGATGGGCCGGACGTGATGCTGTCCGTGGTGGCGTGAGCCTCGACCCCGCTCCGATCCTGGCCGTCCTCGTGGGCACGTTCCACACCGCCCTGTTCGTGCTCATCCGTGGTTCTGCCGGTGGCCAGCTCCCGCTGCTCCTCGGCGCGGCGATCCTCGGCGCGTGGGCCGGCGATGCGCTCGGCGATCGGATGGGGATCGATCTGTTCTCGATCGGCGATTTCCGGCTGCTCGCGGCGTCGCTCTTCGCCTGGGTCGGGATCGGGTTCGTGGCGGTTGTCGCAATGCTCGGACCGACGAGGCGACGCGCATGAGTGGTCGGGATCAGGGCGTGGTGGAGACGGTCCGCGAGGCATTGCGAGGCGAGGAGGGAGCCTCGACCGGGACCACGTTCATGCGCGGCTTGACGCTCGGGGCGCTGATGGGCGCAGCCGTCGCCGGATCGGCGATCTGGCAGCGACGCGGTCGGCGGCGCCGGCAGCGGATCGCAGCGGCTTCCGACATCGTGACGACCGAGGCGTCCGTGACGGACGCCGCGGTCGGTGACGGCGAGGCTCCGGAAGGCTAGATCGCCGGAGCGCGGACGAGCCGGGTCCGCCGGCGGAACTGCAGCGGGCGGGGCCGCGGCAAGCGGCGCCGGCGGAGCGGGTTTGCGATGCGCACCACGGCCTCATCGGCCAGCGCACCCGAATGGCGCATCAGCCAGCCGCGGTCGTTTCGGTTCGAAACGGGCTGTTCGGGCTCATGCACGGACATGTGATCGCTCAGGACCGCGCGGCTTCGGGCTCGGCTTCGACGAGCTCGGCCTCGGGCCAGGCGCAGGACGGGCACGTCCATCGTTCGAGGGCGTCATCCTTGACCGCTTCCTCGTTCGACGCCCATGTGCGCCGCACGTCGACGGAATTGCACTTCGTGCACTTGCGGGCGACTCGGGCCATTGCTGACCCTCCTTTCTTGCGACGACATGACCGTAGCCCCGTCCCCGGACACGAGGGCATCGCAGACTGCAGCGCCGGGGTTGAAGAAACCTTTCGGTCGCCCGGGCTCGAGCGTCGCCCGCAGGGCCGTGCTTGGTATCGTTACGGCCGATGCCGGTTCCCGCCTACGAACCCGACCCCAGGATCAAGGCGCTGCCCGCCGCCGAGATCCGGCGGCGGTTCGTCGACTTCTTCGCCGAGCGCGGCCACACGGTCGTGCCCAGCGCTTCCCTCGTCCCGGCCGGCGACCAGACGCTGCTCTTCGCGAACTCCGGGATGGTGCAGTTCAAGGACGCGTTGACCGGGGCCGAAAAGCGCTCGTACACGCGTGCCGTCGACTACCAGCGCTGCCTGCGCGTCGCCGGCAAGCACAACGACTTCGAGGAAGTCGGGCGCACGCCGCGCCACCACACCTTCTTCGAGATGCTCGGGAACTGGAGCTTCGGCGACTACTTCAAGCGCGAGGCCATCCACTGGGCGTGGGAGCTGCTCACGGTGGACCTGGGGATCCCACCCGAGCGCCTTGCCGCGACGACCTACTCGACCGACGACACCGCGTTCGAGATCTGGCGCGACGAGATCGGCCTGCCGCCGGAGCGCCTGGTCCGGTGGGGCGACTTCCCGAACGGCGACGAGAAGAACTTCTGGCGGATGGCCGACGTCGGGCCGTGCGGACCATGCTCCGAGATCCACGTCGACCGGGGCGCCCACCTGTCCGAAGGCCCGCATTGCGTGCCAGATCATTCCGAGACGTGCCCGCGCTGGCTCGAGATCTGGAACCTCGTGTTCATGGAGTTCGATCTTCAGCCGGATCGTTCGCTGATTCCGCTGCCGGCGCCCGGCGTGGACACCGGCATGGGCCTCGAGCGGCTGGCGAGTGTCCTCCAGCAGGTGCCGACCAACTACGACACGGACCTGTTCGCGCCGATCCACGCCCGCATGCGCGAGCTGCTCGGGCACGACCCCGAGGCGTTCGAGGCCGAGCGCTTCAGCTACCAGGTGATCGCCGACCACTCGCGGGCGGTCACGTTCCTGATCGGCGACGGCGTCCTGCCCTCGAACGAGGGCCGCGGCTACGTGCTGCGCAAGCTGGTCCGCCGCGCGGTTCGCCACGGCCGGCTGCTCGGCCGGACGGAGCCGTTCCTCGCGGAGACCGCGGCGGTCGTGATCGACACGATGGGCGAGGCGTACCCACACCTTCTCGAGCGCCGGGACGAGATCATCGCCGCGCTCGACCGCGAGGAGGCGCAGTTCGCGCGAACGCTCGAACGCGGGCTCCACCTGCTGAACTTCGAGCTCGACGATCTCCTCGATGCGCAGGCCGGGGGTGAGGCCCTATCAAGCCGAAGGCCGTGGTCGGCCGGAAAATCGACGACCTTCTCGCAGACGCGCTGGTCTACCCAGGAGATCTCGCATTTCGCTTGCTCGACACGTATGGGTTCCCGGTCGATCTCACCGAAGAACTCGCTGCCGAGCGCGGTTTTCGCATCGATCGCGACGGCTTCGACCGGGCCCTCGCCGAGCAGCGCGACCGGAGTCGCTCGGGGAAGAAGGCCGAGCTCGCGAAGCAGGCCGAGCTGGGCGCGCTGTACCAGGCGATCCAGGGCCGAGCCGGCGACACGCGCTTCCTCGGTTACGAGACGACAACCGCCGAGGGCCGGGTGGTCGCGATCGTGCGCGACGGGATCGAGTTCGACGAGCTGACCGGGAAGGGCGAGGCCGAGGTCGTCCTCGACGCGACGCCGTTCTACGCCGAGGGCGGCGGCCAGGTCGGCGACAGCGGCGTGATCCGCGAACCGGGCGGCGGCAGCGAGCTGTTCGTCGTGAGCGACACGCAGAAGCCGGTCGGCGGCCTGCACGTCCACCGCGGGACGCTCCACGGCCGGCTGCGGGTCGGGGAGACGGTCGACGCGGTTGTCGACCCGGTCCGGCGCGCGGCCACGATGCGCAATCACACCGGCACGCACGTCCTGCATCGCGCGCTGCGCAATGTCGTCGGGGACCGCGCCCGGCAGGCGGGATCGCTCGTGACACCGGACTCCCTGCGCTTCGACTTCCCGTTCGACCGCGGGCTCACCGCGGATGAGCTGCGCGCGATCGAAGACGAGGTCCGGCGCATCATCCGGGAGGACCGGCCCGTCTCCATCGAGTACATGACGATGGCCCAGGCGGTGGAGGGTGGAGCCGACGCGTTCTTCGACGAGAAGTACGGCGAGACCGTACGAACGATCCGTGTCCAGGACTACAGCTTCGAGCTGTGCGGTGGCACGCACTGCCGAGCGACCGGCCAGATCGGCGGCTTTGTGATCACCGCTGAGCGAAGCATCGGCTCCGGCATGCGCCGGATCGAGGCGCTGACCGGCGAAGCGGCCGATGCATGGTTCCGCGAGCGCGTTGCCACGCTCGAGCGTGCGGCGGAAGCGGCGGGTTCCACCTCGGCCGAGGCGCTCCCCGACCGGATCGCCGCCCTGCAGGACGAGCTGCGCGAGACCCGGCGCCGGCTGCGCGAGGGTGGGGGAGCGGCCCTTCCCCGTCCCGCTGAGCTCGCGGCCGCTGCGGAGGAGCTCGCGCCGGGCGTCCGCCTCGTCGCGCGCGCCGCCCCGTACGACTCGATCGAGACCCTGAAGGGCGCGGCACGCGACGTCCGCGGCGTGCTGGGGTCCGGGATCATTGCACTCGGGCTCGACGCCGATGAGCCGCAGGTCTTCGTCACCGTCAGCGACGACCTCGTTGCGCGCGGCATCGCCGCGGGCGACCTCGTCCGCATCGCCGTGGCCCTGATGGACGGGCGGGGCGGTGGCCGGCCCGAGATGGCCCAGGGAAAGGGAGCGCGCCGCGAGGGGCTGGCGGCAGCGCTCGAGGCTATTCGCGATGCAGTCCGGACGAACGGCGCGACGGGGGGCTGAGTGGCCTTCTGGCGCCGCATCTGGCAACGCGATGGCGAGCCGAGCCTTGCCGCCTGCACGGCCCTCGACGTCGGGACCGAATTCGCGAAGGCCCTCGTCTTCGAGATCGACGAGGCCGGGCACGGGACGGTGCGCGGCGTCGGTCGCAAGCGCCAGGGCCTGTCCCACATGCAGTCGGGCACGGTTGCCGACATCGCGGCGGTGGTCGACAACTGCGCGGTCGCGCTGCAGGAAGCCGAGGAGATGGCCGGGTTTCGTCCCAGCCAGGTCGTAATCGGCATCGCGGGTGAGCTCGTGAAGGGCTTCACCACGACGCACACGCAGGAACGCAAGCGCCCCGACCAGCCGATCGTCGAGTCAGAGCTCCAGAAGCTGATTGACAGCGTCCAGCGCGAGGCACTCCGCGAGGCGGAGCGCGCGATCACGTGGGAAACCGGGCTGCCGCACGTCGACGTGCGGCTGGTGCACGCCGCCGTCACCGGGGCCTCGATCGACGGCTATGCGCTGACGAACCCGGTCGGCTTCCAGGGTCGCCACGTCAAGATCGGGATCTTCAACGCGTTCGCGCCGCTGGTCCACCTCGGCGCGCTCCAGAGCGTGGCGAGCCAGCTCGACCTCGAGCTCCTCGAGATCGTCGCCGAGCCATATGCGGTCGCCCGTGTGCTCGGCTCGGACCACCTGCGCCAGGCCGGTGCGCTGTTCATCGACGTTGGCGGTGGCACGACCGACGTCGCCCTCGTGCGCTCGGGCGGGATTGAAGGCACGCGGATGTTCGCGCTCGGCGGGCGGGCGTTCACGAAGTCGATCGCGGACCGCCTCGATCTGCCCTTTCCACGTGCCGAGTCGCTCAAGGTGGACTACGCCCGCGGGGTCGGCGGCGACCAGCGTGACGAGGTCGCAACGATCGTCGGGGACGACGTGGACGTGTGGGCGGCAGGCGTCGAACTGGTGCTCGAGGAGCTCTCCGGGGGCGACCTGCTCCCGGGGCGGATCTACCTGTGCGGTGGCGGCTCGCGCCTGCCGGAGATCCGTGAGTCGCTCGCGGGTGAGTCATTCTGGAAGACGCTGCCCTTCGCCCGCCCGCCCGAGGTCACGGTGATGGCGCCGGACCAGATCGACACGATCACCGACGCCACCGAGCTGCTCGTCGACCAGCAGGACGTGACTCCGCTCGGCCTCGCCTACCAGGCGATCGAGCTGCAGACTTCCGAGGACCCCCTTGACGTCGCCCTCCGCCGCGTCCTGCGGGCAATGAAGGTATGACCTGACGATGGCCGACGGCATCCTGTACATCGACGTCGACGACGAGATCACGTCCGCCGCGGCGCGCATCCGGCGTGCCGAGGGTAGCCGGGTCGTCCTCGTCCTGCCATTCGGCTCGCGCGTGGCGACGTCGCGGATCAACTTCCGGCTCCTCGCCCGGGACGCGCTGGTCCACGAGAAGCGGCTGTCGATCGTGGCGCCCGACGGGGCCACCCGCGCGCTGGCCGCCTCGGCGGGCCTGCCGGTGTTCGCAAGCGTGGCCGAGTACGAGGGATCGCTCGAGGACGGCGATCGAGCCGCGAACGGGCGGGCGGCCGCGGCGGCTGTGACCGTCGGACTGGCCGGTACCGCCGCGGCCCGGCCGGGCGCGCGTGACGACGAGGGACCTGACGGGGCCCCGGAGAGCGCGGAGGCCGAGCCCGTCAACGAACCCGAGGCGACGGATGCAACGGTCGTGATGGCTGTCCCGGCAGCCGCCGCGGCTGCGGCCGTTTCCCCAGCGCAGGCAGGAGGCATGGTCCACGACCCGGTCCCGCCACCGCGGCCGGCGACCGAGCCAGTCGTCCGACCGGCGCCGTCGATCCCCGTCATCGGCTCCACCCGATCGATTCCGCGGATGCCGCTCCTCATCGGGACGGCCGTCGTCGCGCTTGCGCTGCTCGTCACCGGCGTCGGCGCCTACGTCCTGCTGCCGTCCGCCTCGGTGGTTGTGACGCCGCGCGAACAGCGCGTCGGCCCGCAGATGCTGTCCGTCGTCGCCGACGCATCCGCCAGCGAACCCGACCCCGAAGCGGGAGTCGTGCCGGCCGACCTCATCTCGCTCGACGTAGCGGCGCAGGACACCTTCGAGTCGACCGGCGTGCGCGTTGAACGGACACGCGCCAAGGGCCGCGTCACGTTCCAGAGCCTCGACACGTCGCGGACGAACACGATCCCGAAGGGGAGCATCGTCTCGACGGAGGGCGGCGTCCAGTTCCGTACGCTCCAGTCCGCCCGGCTGCCGCGAGCGCAGGTGGTCCCGCCGTTAAGCATCAACCCGTCCAGCGCATCGGTCGCGGTCGAGGCCGTCCGCAACGGCACGCCCGGGAACGTCCCGGCCAACGCCATCACGGTCGTCCCGCCGGCCGAGGACCCGTCGATCACGCAGGTTCGCAATCCGGACCCGACCAGCGGTGGTTCACGCACCGAGTTCCCGCAGGTCGACCAGAAGGACGTCGACAAAGCGATCGAGGCGCTCCAGGAGCAACTCGCCGCGTCGTTCCAGGACGAGCTCCGGGATCCGTCGATCGCTCCGCCGGACACCACGATCTTCGAGGACACCGCGGTGCTCGGGGAGGCCACGCCCAGCATCGACCCATCCGAGCTCGTCGGGCAGGAGCTCGAGGAGTTCGAGCTGGGGCTGACGTCGACGGGCACGGTGGTGGCGGTCGACCCGTCGCCGGTCGAATTGATCGCCCAGACCCGCCTCGAGTCGTTCGTGTCGCCGGGTTATCAGCTGGTCGACGGCTCCGTCCGGATCGATCCCGGCGCACCGGTCATCGAAGGCCAGACGGTCCGCTTCCCGGTCACGGTCGAGGCCAGCCAGGTCCAGGTTCCGGACGCGGCGGAGCTGAAGCGCCTGATCCTCGGCAAGCCGGGCGCCGAAGCGCGCTCGATGCTCGCCCCGTTCGGCGACGTCGAGCTGAAGCTCTGGCCGGACTGGGTGACCAGCGTCCCGACCCTCGACGCCCGGGTGAACGTCGAGGTCCAGCCGCCACTGCCCGTCGAGATTATCGAGCCGAGCGCGGAGCCGCCGCCCGAATCCGAGTCGCCCGAACCCTCTGCGGCGCCGAGCGAGACCCGGGCGCCGTGAGGCGCCTGCTGGGGGTCGACCTCGGGGAGCGCCGGATCGGGCTGGCGGTCGCCGATGGCGACGGTTCGGCGGCGCGGCCGTTCGACACGATCCGGCGGCGCCGAAAACCCGTCGACGACGCAGCAGCGTTCGCCGAGCTCGTGGCCGCGCAGGACATCGTTGAGCTCGTCGTCGGCCTGCCACTCGAAGCGTCTGGTGATCATGGGCCGCAGGCCGAGCTGACGACCGCGTGGGCCGCGGAGATCGCGGAGGCGCTCGGGTTACCCCTCACCATGCGCGATGAGCGGCTGACGAGCCACCTTGCCGAGCAGCGCCTCGGGCCGATGAAGCGCGGTCGCTCCGGCGGCCCGCCGACGAAGGCCCAACGCGAGGCGTATCGGGCCCGCGTGGACCGCGAAGCGGCGGCGATCATCCTCCAGGACGAGATCGAAGCGCGGGCCGCGGTACAGTACGCGTCGCCCGCCAATCCCCAGCGAACGGAGACCAGCCCTTGAGCATCCGCTCGGGCGGGCGCCCTCGTGGCGAACGCCCTCCGCCCAGATACGAACCCGACTCGTACGCGACCGAATCGATTCCGCGGTTCAGCGAACCCTATCCGCGGAGCCGCAACGGACGTGGCGGCCGGGGTGGGAGAAGCGGCGTTCCGGGGATCCTGAAGTTCCTGCTGTTCGCACTCGTGCTCGGCGGCTTTGTGCTCCTCGTCGGGCTGACCGCGTTGCGGCCGCTCGTGAACAATGCGGTCGTGTCGTGGGCGGCCGACAATCCCGGCGCACTGTCGATCCCGTTTGTGCGCGGCATCGTGCGCGAGGATCTCGGGGAGGACCTGACGTCTGCGGCGAGCGACGACGAGACCCAGGTGACGTTCGCGGTCGCGCCGGGGGACAACGCGACGACGATTGCGCGGCGGCTCGAGAACGAAGGCTTCCTCCGTGATTCCCGTGCGTTCGTCTACGAAGCGACGGCGCGCGGCCTGACCAGCCAGCTCCAGTCAGGCGAGTTCATCCTGCGCAAGAGCCTGACGCCGGACGAGCTGGTCACGGCGTTGCTCGATCCGCCCTCGATCCCGTACGTCGACATCGCGCTGAGGTCGCAGCTGCGTGTCGAGCAGGTGACCGCGCTGCTCCAGAAGCTGAAGGCCGAAAAGGGACTCGAGATGGACGTCCAGGAGTTCTACGACATGGCGACGGACCCGCCCTCGACCCTGCTCGAGGACTATCCGTGGCTGCGCACGGCGCTGGCCGGGGCGCCGACCGGCGTGGATCCGACGCTCGAGGGGTTCCTGTGGCCGGCCACCTACAGGGTGCTGCCCGATACGAGCGCCGAGGAGCTGATCCGGTTGATGCTCGACAAGTTCATCGCGCAGGTCGGCGAGGAACGCCTAAAGGTCCCGAAGGACCGGGGTCTGACGTTCTACGAGGCCCTCACCCTGGCGTCGATCGTCGAGCGCGAAGCGGTGCTTCCCGAGGAGAAGCCGCAGATCGCGGGCGTCTACCAGAACCGGCTCAACGGCATCAAGGGTGTCAAGAACCGCCTGCTCAACGCCGATCCTACGGTGATCTACGGAGCCGACACGGTTGCCCTCTCGGAGACCCCCATCGAGGAATGGCCGAACTACTTCTTCTGGAAGGTGCCCGAGACGCCGATGAAGGACATCGCCCTGCCCGGGAACCTGCAGGGCTTCCAGACGTACCAGGTCCCGGGTCTCGTGCCGTGGCCGATTGCGACGCCGAGCCTCGGGTCGATCGACGCTGCCCTCGCCCCCGACACCAAGGACAAGTACATCTACTTCCTGGCAATCCCCGACAGTGGCGGCAAGCACGCGTTTGCCAAGACGTCGGCAGAGCACCAGAAGAACCTCCAAAAGTACGGCTACGACTGATGGCCGTTTCCCGGGCAGCGTTGCCCGAGCCGGCGGACTTTGCCACGCCGCCCTCGCGCGAGCAGCTCGCGGCCTGGGACGAGGTGGACCGGGTCGCCCGGCCCATTCGCCTCAGCCGGCTCCGCGCGCGGTTCGCTGAGGCGGGCGTGGACGCGTATTTCGGGATTCGCCGGGAGCACATGCGCTATCTCACCGGGTTCACGCTCGCCGAGGGCGAGGAGAGGTCGGCGGGAAACTCCGGGCAGTTCCTCGTCAGTGCCGGTGAGACGGTCGTGCTCGCCGACTCGCGCTACACGCTCCAGGCGCGTCGTCAGGCTCCCGAGTGCCGCGTCGCCGAGTCGTACCGCGACCTCCCGACCCGCTGGCCCGATCTCCTCGCGTCGGTCGGCGCGCGGCGCGTCGCGGTCGAGGCCGACGTCCTGAGCCACGCCGACTGGGAGCGCCTCGTGGTAGCCGCTCCGGACGTCGAGCTGGTGCCGGCCGAGCCGTGGCTCGCGTCGGACCGGGCGACCAAGGAACCAGCCGAGCTGGAACGCGTCGCGGCGGCGTGTGCCGTGGCGGATCGCGCGCTCGCAGTACTCCTGCCACGCATTCGGCCCGGGGTGACGGAGGCTGCCCTTGCGCTCGAGCTCGAATGGCTGATGCGGACCAGCGGCGCCGAAGCGCTCGCATTCGACGTGGCGTGCCTCGCGGGTCCGGAGGCGGCGCTGCCGCACGGTGCGCCCGGCGACCGGCCCGTGCTCGATCGCGCCGTCCTCCTGTTCGACTTCGGGGCGCAGGTCGCCGGCTATCGGAGCGACATGACCAGGACCCTGTTCGTCGGTGAGCCGACGGCGCGTGACCTGGCGGTCTACGAGCTCGTCGCGACGGCCCAGCGCACGGCGATCGCGGCGCTCGACACGAGCGTCGCAGCCGCGGCCGCCGAAGAGGCCCCGATGCCATCGGGCCGTGAGATCGACCGCGTGGCCCGTGACGTCATCGAGGCGGCCGGCCATGGCGAGCATTTCGGCCACTCGCTCGGACACGGGATCGGGCTCGCGACGCACGAGGGGCCGAGCCTCAGCCGGCGCGCGCCCGAGACGCCGCTGCCGCGCCGGACCGTATTCTCGGTGGAGCCCGGGATCTACCTCGACGACGAGACCGGCGTCCGGATCGAGGACCTCGTCGCGATCGACGTGGACGCGGGCACGGTCGAACGGCTGACCCGCTTTCCCAACGAGGTCCTCGTCGTCGGCCGCTGAGCCCGGTCTGCTACGATTCCGGCCTTCCATCAGGTTTCGAAGCGCCGGTTCGCGCGCCACGATCGCAGCCTGACCGCCGGCCGACCACCAGGAGTTCCAGCACATGATCAGCACCGGCGAACTGCGCAAGGGCGTCGCCATCGAGCTCGACGGCGAGCTCTGGCAGATCCTCGACTACCACCACATCAAGATGGGCCGCGGCTCGGCGCAGGTCCGGATCACGCTCCGGAACATCAAACGCGGCCAGACGGTCGAGCGCAGCTTCCAGGCCGGCACGAAGTGGCCGCGCGCCTCGATGGAGAAGCGCCCTGTGCAGTTCCTGTATCGCGACGGCGATGACTTCCATTTCATGCAGAACGACACGTACGACCAGTTCGTGCTGAGCGCGGCCCAGCTCGACGACGCGGTCAACTACCTGAAGGACGGGATGACGCTCGACCGGACCTCGTACCAGGGCGAGACGATCGGTGTCGAGCTGCCGATCAACGTCGATCTCGCGGTCACCGAGACCGAGCCCGGCTTCGCCGGCGACACCCAGTCCGGCGCGCGCAAGCCGGCCACGCTCGAGACCGGCCTCGTCGTGCAGGTCCCGATCTTCGTCGAACAGGGCGACACGATCCGCGTCGACACCCGGACGGGGGAATACCAGACCCGCGTCTGAGGACTCTGTCCGCCGGACGACGCTCCGGGCGTACCATCGGCCGGTGACCGAACGGAGACCATCGCCCGAGCCGCCCGACTGGGCGCTGCCCGGCTGGGATCACGTTCCCGACGACGGCCCGCCGGTGGCCCCGGCGTCGCGGACGCTGAACCTGCGGCCTGCGGGCGCCACTTCTGAACCGGTGGCAGCGCGGCCAGCGGCCACAGCGCAGGGCGCCTTCGGCGTGCGGATCCTCAAGGTCAGCGAGGTCACGCGCACCGTTCGCGGAGCGGTGCGCGCCGAGCCACGGCTCAGCGACCTGTGGGTCGAGGGGGAGATCGGCCGGGTGACGATCTCGACCGCGGGGCACGCGTACTTCGCCCTGAAGGACGAGCGCAGCCAGCTCCAGTGCGTATGGTTCCGCGATGACCGCCAGCGGTCAGCGTTCGAACCGCAGGCGGGGTTGCGCGTGGTCGCCCACGGCCGGATCGACCTGTTCGAGCCACAGGGCGCGCTCCAGTTGTACGTCGAGTCGATTTAGCCGTCCGGGGTCGGCGATCTCGCGCTGCGGTTCGAGGCCCTCAAGGCGCGCCTCTCCGCGGAGGGCCTCTTCGAAGTGGGCCGCAAGCGGCCGCTCCCGACGCGTCCGCGGACGATCGCCGTGATCACGAGCCCGTCCGGGGCGGTGTGGCGCGACGTTTGCACGGTGCTCTCGCGGCGCTGGCCACTGACCAAGGTCGTGCTCGTGGCCGCCCAGGTCCAGGGGGATGGTGCGCCGGCCAGCATCGTGACCGCATTCCGCCGGCTGGAACGCTGGATCGCGACGGCCCATGCCGAGGGCCGGCCCCAGGATGCTCCCGCCGTGACGATCCTCGCCCGCGGCGGCGGCTCACTCGAGGACCTGTGGGGCTTCAACGACGAGCGCGTGGTGCGTGCCGTCGTGGCCCACACGGTGCCGGTGGTCTGCGGCGTGGGCCACGAGATCGATGTCACGCTCGCCGACTTCGCGGCCGACGTCCGGGCGGCGACGCCCTCCGCCGCGGCCGAGATCGTCGTGCCCGATCGAGCCGAGGTCGCGGCCAAGCTCGCCACCACCGGCCGGCGCCTGGCGACCGGAGCCGCCGCCCGCCTCGGAGCCGCATCCCGGGAGGTTGGCTCGGAACGCCGGGCGCTCGATCGCCTCAGCCCCACGGCACAGCTTGCGATGGCCCGCGAGCGGTCCGGCCTGCTGCTCGACCGCGCCACGCGGGCACTCGGGGCCAGGCTCGTCCGGGACCGCGCCCGCATCCCGGCCCGCGACCGCCTGGACTCGGTGGCCCGCCGTCGAACGGGGATCGCGCGCGCCGGACTCGACACCGCGACGGCGGCGCTCGGCGTGCTCGCGCCGCAGCGCACGCTTGAGCGCGGCTACGCGATCGTGAAGCGCTCGGCGGACGGGACGATCATACGTGACCCGCGCGAGGCGCCGGCCGGGACCCGTCTCGCAGTCCGGGTCGCCGCCGGCGAGCTGCCCGCAACGGTGGACCCCGCGTGATCGCCCAGCTTCTCATCTTCGGCGTCCTGGTCGCGGCCATCTTCGGCGTCGGGGTCGTGCTTGGTATGCTCACCGTCCCGCTCTTCGAGCGCCTTTCCGAGCCCGACGAGGAACCCGGTGACGGAGACGATCCAGCCCACGACTGACAACCCGATCGAGCGCCTCTCGTTTGACGAGGCCCTCGCCGAACTCCAGCGCACCGTGGCTGAGCTGGAGGCCGGCGGCCAGCCGCTCGAGGAATCGCTCGCCCTGTACGAGCGCGGCGTCGCCCTCCAGGGACGCTGCGACCGGCTGCTGCGCGACGCAGAGCTGCGCGTCCAGCAGCTCGTCGCTCGCGCGGGCGGCGTTCTCGAAGCGCAGGACGTGCGCCCGGACGAGGCGCGCGAGGCACCCGACGAGCCGGAGTCCCCCGGAGACTGACGCAGCCGGCCGCGGCCGAGGCTCGATGCAATCGTCGTATGTGCAGGCGTGGCATCGGCCGCCATCGCGGCGCAGAATGTAGCGCGCCCACGCATCGCCGAAACATGCGACCAACGGGGAACACGTTTATACTCGGGTTGCACAGTCGCATCCGGCCGCGGCCGACCGTCCTACCCGGGCGAACATCCAGGACGACCAGGAGCCAGCCACATCGTGTCCATCCTCCGGGACCTCGACGGTCCTGCCGACCTGCGCGGTCTTACCGAGGACCAGCTCGCACAGCTGGCCGCCGAAATCCGCGAAACGATCATCGGGACCGTTGCCAGTACCGGCGGTCACCTTGGCTCGTCCCTCGGGGTAGTCGAGTTGACGCTGGCGCTCCACCGCCTGCTCGAGTCGCCGCGTGACCGGATCGTCTGGGACACCGGACACCAGGCGTATCCTCACAAGCTGCTGACCGGCCGCCTCGACCGGTTCGGGACGCTCCGCCAGATCGAGGGCGTCGGAGGCTTCCCGCGCCGCAGCGAATTGATCCACGACGTGTTCGACGGCGGCCACGCAGGCACGGGTCTGTCGATCGCCGAAGGGCTCGCCGAAGCTCGTGACATTCGACACGGGCTGGAGCGGATCGCGGTCGTCGTCGGTGACGCCGCCCTCATGAGCGGCCTGTCGCTCGAGGCGCTCAACGACATCGGCCAGCGCCAGACCCAGCTGCTGATCGTGCTCAACGACAACGAGATGTCAATCAGTCCGACCGTCGGTGCGTTCTCGAAGTACCTCTCGCAGATCAAGCTGTCCCGGACATGGCGCGAGAGCAAGAGCGCCTACGACCGGACTGTCGAGCGCATCCCCGTGGTTGGACCAACCGTGCTCGAGCTCAGCCGGCGGCTCCGCAAGTCGGTCGTCAACTTCGCCCAGCCCGGCCAGCTGTTCGAGGATCTCGGGATCACCTACATCGGCGTTGTGCCGGGGCATGACCTGCGTGCCCTCCTCGGCACGCTGGGGCGCGCGCTGACGCTGCCCGGGCCGACGATCGTCCACGTCCGCACCCAGAAGGGACGCGGCTACCGGCCGGCCGAGACCGACCAGATCGGGTTCCATGGTGCGGCCCTGCCCCCGATGATCCTCAACCCGGGCGCCGACGCCTACAACGGCGCGCGAACCGACGGAAAGATGCCAACCGAATCGATGGCCGACGACGCTGCCCCGCCCGCTGTCCTGCCGCGGGCCAAGCCGAAGGCCCCGAACTACACGGCGGTGTTCGTCGCCGAACTGATCGAGCTGGCGCGCACGGACCGGCGGCTCGTCGGGATCACCGCCGGGATGCCGACCGGCACCGGCCTGTCGAAGTTCCAGGCGGAGTTTCCGGACCGCTTCTTCGACGTCGGGATCGCCGAGCAGCATTCAGTCACCTTCGCGACGGGTCTCGCGCTCGGCGGGATGCGGCCCGTCGTGGCGCTGTACTCCACGTTCCTGCAGCGCGCGTTCGACCAGACGGTCCACGACGTGTGCCAGAACGACCAGCCGGTGCTCATCGCCGTCGACCGCGCGGGGCTGGTCGGCGAGGACGGAACGAGCCACCAGGGGATGTTCACGTTACCCGCGCAGATCCAGCTGCCGCACCTCGTCGTCGCCTCGCCGAAGGACGAGCAGGAGCTCCGCTCGCTGCTGCGGACCGCGCTCGCCCAGGACCACCCCTTCGCGTTGCACTACCCGCGCGACGCTGGGTTCGGGCTTGCGGAGGCCGAGCCACGCGTGCTACCGGTCGGGCAGGGCGAGGTGCTGCGCGAGGGGCACGACCTGCTCTTCGTCGGATTCGGGCCAATCGTGTCGCGGGCGCTGGAGGCGGCCGACACGCTCGAAGGAGAGGGCTGGTCGATCGGCGTGATCAACGCCCGGTTCGCCAAGCCGCTCGACCGCCAGCTGATCCTGGACCAGGCGCGCGGCAAGCGGCTCGTGGTCACCTTCGAGGAGAGTGTCGCGACGGGCGGGTTCGGCAGCGCGGTGCTCGCGCTCCTCGAGGAGGCCCGGATCACCGACCCGGTCTATCGCGACCTGACGGTGCGCATCATCGGGATACCGGGCGACCGGTTCGTCGACCACGGCGCGGTGAGCGACCTGCGGCGGTCCCTGCGGCTCGACGCAGCGGGACTCACCGAGCAGGTCCGCGAGTCCCTGGCGGCACTCCGCGCCGAGCCGGGCCGCTCGGAGGCGGTCGCGGGCTAGGGGTGGCGGCACACACGGTTTCCGCGACGCCAAAACCGTGAGCTGGTGACTGAAAGGTCGGGGTTCGAAGCGTCGCGGGCCGATTTGATCCGGATTTGGTGGCCAGGCAGTTGTCACGCGACAGCTTTGGCGCGGAAACGGCTCGAACGAACCGCCGATGTCCGCCGCTCAGTCACCGGTGCGTGGATCTGGCAGGATCGCGCGCCATCAGCGGTCAGGTCCAGAGGACGCGGTGTTGCGTCTCGACTTCGAAGGGGTCGTCACCGGTTCGCGCCGCGAGGATCGCCTGGGCCTCCGGCTCGCCGGCGCGGAGCACGCGCCCGTCCGCGCTCACCCAGGCCCGCCAGGCCGAGGCGAAAGCCAGAACCGAAGCGTGGCGCCGGGTCAGGATCGTCGGAACGGTATGCCACACGAATTCGCCGGCGGGAGTCAGGCCACGCATCTGTCCAACCAGCAGGCGGATCGTGCCGGTCGAGGACGTTGGTGCGTGCCGGAGACGGCGAGAACAGATACAGCGCGGGTCCCACAACGGCTCGATCAGCTCGGCGAGTGCCTCCGCAAAGCGGCGCGCATCCGCATCGCCGGCGCCGTCGAGGTAGCAGCGGTAGTAGCCGTCGGTCTGGGGTGCCACCCGCACGGCCGGCGCTCCGAGACCGTGCTCGATCAGATCGCTGTCGACCATGGCCTCCGCGAGCCCTCGCGCAAGATCCTCGAGCGTGTCGCGCGGTTCAAGCGCTGATACCCGACGGCCGGCGCCATTGACCCCAACGGCGGCACCGGCGACCGTCACCCCGGCCAGCCCGCCGATGAGCGGCTGGCCGGCCACGACCCCGCCGATCAGCCCCACGCTCCCGATCGCCGCGACTGTCATGAGCGGTCTGGAGGATTGGGCCGCTTCCTCAGCTGGCCTGCCGCGGAACAGTCGCCGCCCCGGAAGACCAGGCGAGCGACCCAGTCGGATGCGGACGGTCTCCACGGGGACGTCGCGGTACGCCTCCCCGATGCGCCATCCGGCGCGGGCAGCACCTCGGCTCGCCGGCCGCGCCAGGAGCCGCGCCGTCAGCGGATCGAGCTCGTCATCGGCGGGCGGCCCGAACGGCCCCAGGGCGCTGTCGACATGCGAGACGCCGGATTCGATCTCCCCGGTCCCGGTCACCGCGTAGTAGTCCCGGTGCTTGCGCACGAACCGCGCGTAGTCGGCCCCGCCGCGGAGATGGCCGCTGGCGACGACCACGACGTCCCAGTTGTCGGCAACCTTGTCGGGATCCTCCGGGTCGAGACGCAGCGTGCGGCCGCGAACCTGCTGGACCGAGACGCTCGTGGTTGCGCCGCCGAGATCGACGAGGACGTTCGCGCATGGCGCGTTCCAACCCTCCCCGAGGAGGGCGCGCGTCCCGATCAGGCAGCGTGACCGACCGGCCTGCAGGAAGTCGGTCACCAGCGGGACCCATGTTCGAGGCGTCCACGCAACGTGGCCCGGCGCGACCAGCACGACGTCCTCCCAGCCGGGTTCGGGACCGTCGGCCCGCGCCGACCAGGTGATCGGATCGAAGTCCTCGAATACGGCCGTGAGGTGGGCGTGCTGTCGGGCGAAGTCGGCGAGCGCCGTCGCCGTGGACCGCGAGCAGGCGACCGTCCGGCCGCTCACGAGCACAGGATCCAGGCGTGCAGTTGCGTCGTCAGCGAGCAGCGCGCGGAGCACGGCCGCCGCGCTCCCGGCACCTGGGTCGAGGACGCCGAGCAACGCCGCACCCACGTCCCGACCCGCCGCCTCGAAGTCGCACAGGACGAGGGCGCGCAGGCGCCGGCCGAGCGTCTGTTCCTCTGCCTGCAGAATCCGGACCGTGGCCTCGGCTTTAGCCGCCGACAGCGCCATCACCCGATCGACCACCGGCCGTCCAGCGCGGATGCCGCGGCGCGTCAGCACGAACCCCACAGGCGGGAGGGCCTTTCGGATCCGCTCGAGCGCAAGCCGGTCGTATTCCTCGGTGCTGGGTTGCAGCACCTCTTCAACGTACCCGCCAAGCAGCGCGATCCAGTCGTCCGCATCGGGCTCTCGCCGATGCTCCTCGCGGAATGCGGCGCCCGGCGGGGGCCGCTGGTCACGGCTCCAGATCCAGCGCAGTGCCGCCCGGGCAAGGTCCGGGTTGTCCTGCTCGAGTGACCGCCAGGCGATTGGCGCGCCATCCTTTGTCCGACGGTCGATGAACCGTACCGCGAACCATGATCCGAACGAGGTCGTCGCGAACGCCGGATCAAACAGGTCCGAGCGGAGGTTGTCGAAGCGTTCCTGCTGGAGGGCGATCCAGCGTTGTTCGTCGGGCGTCGGGCGCGTCAGGAACGCGAGCTCCTGGTAGGGCGCGAGGAAGCCGTCCTTGACGACCGCGGGCGTGACGATCTCGAAGTCTGCGTCCGCTCCGAAGAGGCCCCGGTAGAGCGCTGCCTCGCGGGCGACGTATTCGCGGGGAGGTGTGGCGGTGAGCCCGACCACCGCGCTCTCAGGGTCCAGTTCGGCGACGACCGCCTCGAGGACGTGGCCCCACAGGTTGAGCAGGTGATGACACTCGTCGAGGACGAGCGTTACAGGCCCACGTGCCGCGAATCGCTCGACGATCGCCCGGCCGTTGCGGTGGAGGAGGCCCAGGACGGCGGCGTGGTCGCCGCCCCGGGCGATGAGCAGCCTTCGCCGGCGGCGTTCGTATGCCGACCCGAGCGGCCGCGCGCCAGGTGCTGCGTCGAGGTCGCTCGCCGCAAGGTCGTCGTCGGGCGGCCGGTCCAGGACCGCGATCGCCTGGTAGGTCAGGACGGTGATCGGCGATGGCAGCGCGGGATCGGCAGTGGCGGCGACCAGCGGCGGTTCGAACGTGGCCCATTCCCGGAGCCATTGGGCCTGCACCGCGGCATTCGGTCCGAGAACCAGGGTCGGCCGTCCGAATCGACGGGCGATCTCCAGCCCCATGGCGGTCTTGCCGCTGCCCGGCGGCATCGTCAAGTAGAAGCGCCGGTCGCCCGCGGCTCGCTGCCGCTCGAACGCCGCGAGCGCTCGCTCCTGGTACGGGCGGAACGCATGCGGATAGGCCATCGCCGCGAGCCCCTCGACGACCTCTGTCGCCCGGTCTGGGACCGTACCCGACGGAAGCATGCGCGGGGATGGTGCGCCATGGCGGCACCCGCCGGCAACGGGCACGGGATCTCCCGGCGGGGCGCGCGGGCTGCCTTCATGGCCGTGGGATGCACGCGCGGCACTCGATCGTGGCCGACGTGGCCAAATTCCCACCCGTGGAAGCTAAGGCCGACTTCGCGCGGCGAATTGCGGCCAGGTTTTCACGACATGGGAATCTGGCCGTCCTGCGCGCTCGAGAAAGGCCGTTTCGACCGGTTGGGCCTTCGGCACCCGGCCTAGGCGCCCCCCGGTGGGAATTTGGCGGGATACGACCTCGCCTGCGCTCGACGCCCGAGCGGACGGGTCGCCGAGTCGAGTCGCGGTGAATGCCGCTGTGCCACGATAGCCCGGTGAGCCCGGCGACGGCCAAACGGCCCCGCGTCCGACTCGACCAGCTCCTCGTCGAGAGCGGCCTGGTCGAGACGCGCACCCGTGCGCAGGCCCTGGTGCTGGCCGGCAAGGTGCGCGTCGGCGAGGGGGATCGCGCGAGGCGGGACCGGAAGCCGGGCGACCTGATCGATCCGGCGACGCCCGTGGACCTCGTCGAGCGGGAGCCGTACGTCTCGCGCGGCGGCCACAAGCTCGCCGCGGCGCTGGACGCCTTCGAGATCGACCCGAGCGGCCGCATCTGCCTCGACGTGGGAGCCTCGACGGGTGGCTTCACCGACGTCCTGCTGCAGCGCGGGGCCAGCCGCGTCTACGCGCTCGACGTCGGGCGGGCCCAGCTCGCAGAGTCGCTCCGCCAGGACCTCCGCGTCGTGTCCATGGAGCGGACGAACGCCCGCACCCTGACAGCGAGTTCCCTCCCGGAGCCGGTCAGCCTCATCACATTCGACGTGTCGTTCATCTCGCTCCGGCTCGTGCTCGGACCCGCCGCGTCCACGCTCGCGCCCGGCCCGTCCGACATGGTCGCGCTCGTCAAGCCGCAATTCGAGGCCGGTCGGGAGCAGGTCGTCCGCGGGGTGGTCCGCGATCGCGAGACCCACGTGGCGGTGATCCGGCGGGTCGCGGCGCAGGCACGCGACCTCGGGCTCGGGACGCGGAACGTCATTGCCTCGCCGATCCAGGGGCCGGAGGGTAACCGCGAGTTCCTCGCGTATCTCGGACCCGGGCCGTCGTGCGCGGAGCTGGACGATGTGATCGAACGGGCCGTCGAGGCCGCCTGGGCCGGCACCGCGGGCGGAGCCTGACGATGCGCCTCGGTTTCGCCTACAACCCGACGAACGAAGCGGCGCTCGAGCTGCGCGAACGGGCCGCCGGCTGGTGCCAGATGCACGGCGTCGAGCATTGGGCCGCGGCGGCCGGTGACACCGAGGCCCTGCTGACCGGGCTGCCGGACACCGACGCCCTGTTCGTGCTCGGGGGCGACGGCACCTTCCTGCGCGCCGCCCGCGCCGTGGCCGAGATCGACGTCCCGCTGCTGGGCGTGAACCTCGGCAAGGTCGGCTTCCTGTCCAAGGTCGAGGCGGACGAGCTCGAGATGGTGCTCGCCCGGATCGCGGACGGCCGCTATCTGCTCGAGGAGCGCATGGTGCTCGAGGGGCGGATCCACCCCGGCGGTGGCGACCCCATCGACGATCGGATGATCGCGCTCAACGACATCGTGATCGCGCGCGGTGCGCTGGCGCGGGTCTGCCGTCTCGACGTGAGCATCGACGATTCGCACCTGGCCACGTTCATCGCCGACGGGCTCGTCGTCGCGAGCCCGACCGGTTCTACCGGCTACTCCTTCTCGGCAGGCGGCCCGATCGTCGAGCCGCAGAGCCGCAACCTGATCGTGACGCCGATCGCGGGCTACCTCTCCGCAATCCGGTCGGTTGTTGCCGGACCGACCCAGACGGTCCGCTGCCGGATCGTCGATGCCAATGAGGCACTCGTCTCGATCGATGGACGCGAGGACATCCCGCTCAAGGTCGGCGACATGGTGGCCGTCCGAGCGATGGACCGGCCGATCCGGCTCGTCGAACCGCACGGGACGGTCCCGTTCTGGGACCTGCTCCGGCACAAGGTCGAACTGCTGCCGTCGTGATCCGTCACGGATGACCGACCCGACCGACCCCACCGCGCCCGGCCGCCTGCTCGAGCTGACGGTCACGGATCTCGCGCTAATCGATCGGCTCCGCCTCGAGCTCGGCCCAGGCCTGAACGTGATCACCGGGGAGACCGGTGCCGGCAAGAGCCTGCTCATCGACGCGCTCAGCCTCGCCCTGGGAGCGCGCGCGGACACAACGCTGGTCAGGCACGGCGCGGAGGTCGCCCGGGTCGAGGCGCTCTTCGACCGGATTCCCGAGCCGGTCATTGCCGTTCGCGACGTCGCCGCCAGCGGTCGCTCGACTGCCCGGCTCGACGACGAGACCGTGACGGCGGCGCGGCTGGCCGAGGAGGTTGGGCCACTCGTCGAGATCCACGGCCAACACGAGCAGCAGCGGCTGCTCGACGAGCGTTGGCAGCGCGACCTGCTCGACGCGTACGGTGGTCACGAGGAGCTTCGTGGCGAGACGGCCGGCGCGGTCGAACGCTGGCGGGCGAACCGATCGGCGCTCGTGGAGCTGTCGATCGATCCGCGCGAGCTGTCTCGACGGCTCGAGCTCGTCGAGCACGAGGCCACAGAAATCGCGGCCGGGCGGCTCCAACCCGGGGAGTCGGAGGAGCTCCGTGCGAGGCTCGAGGCTGCGCAGCACGGCGAAGCCATCGCGCGCGGCTCGACCGCGTTGCGCGACGCGCTCGTCGGGGAGGGGAGTGGCGCACGGGACGTCACCGCCGTCGCCGTCCGTGAGGTCCGCAACCTGGCACGGGTCGATGCTCGCTTCGGGCCGCTGGTCGACCGCTTGGCAGGCCTCGAGGCCGAGCTCGAGGACGCCGCCGGAGAGGTTCGGCGCCTCGCCGACACGGTGGACCACGACGCCTCCACACTCACTGCGCTCGAGGAGCGGCTTGGTCTCATCTATGCCCTCGAGCGCCGCTATGGCGATGACGAGGAGGCCGTCATCGCCCATGGGGAACGGGCTCGGGCCGAGGCGGAGCGACTTGCCGGGCTCGAGGACGATCGAGCGCGGCGCGAGGCCGAGGACGCCACATTGCTGGCCGCCGTTGCGGACGTGGCCGGCAGGCTGTCCGACGCCAGGCGTTCCGCCGCGGCGGACCTCGCGTCGGCCGTTGGGGCGGTTCTCGTGGAGCTGGGGTTCCAGGCGGACGTGTTCGAGGTCGCGCTCGGGCGTCGCGCGGCGGGCGCCGCCGAACCTGCCGTCGAAATCGATGGTGACGCGGTCGCGTTCGACGCGGCCGGCGCCGACCAGGTCGTCTACCGGCTCGCCCCGAACCCGGGTGAGCCGGCTCGACCCCTCGCGAAGATTGCCTCTGGCGGTGAGCTGTCGCGGGTCGCCCTGGCCGTCAAGCAGATCCTCGCGGAGGCCGATGCCACCCCCACGCTCGTCTTCGACGAGGTCGACACGGGAGTCGGGGGACGGAGCGCCGACCCCGTCGGCCGCAGCCTGTGGGCACTCGCGCGACGCCATCAGGTCCTGTGCGTCACGCATCTGCCGCAGATCGCGGCGCACGCCGACGTCCAGTTCCGGATCGCGAAGCGCGAGCGCGACGGGCGCACGATCACCGAGGTGGAGCGACTCGATCGCGAGGGGCGGATCGTCGAACTCGCCCAGATGCTCGGCGGCCAGGCAGGCGGGGCCACGACGCTCGCGTCGGCACGTGAGCTGCTCGACCGCGCCGAGGGCTGGCGCGAACGCGTCGGCGCGACCGGCTGAGGCGGCGACGGGCACGCTGGTGGTTGCGCTCACGGACGCCATCGACGATTACCTCGCATACCTCCGGGTCGAGCGCGGGCTTGCCCCGCGCACGATCCAGGCCTATCGAGCCGACCTGACGGACTTCGCGGCGTCGCGCGGTGCCGCCCGCGGCTGGGACCGTTCGCCGGAGGTGGCCCTCGACTACCTCGCCGCCCGCACGCGCCGCGGGCGGCCGCACGATGCGGGACTCGCGCCGACGAGCCTCCGCCGGCGGGCCGCCGCCCTCAAGGGGTTCTACCGCTTCTGTTTCGGCGAGGGCCTGATCAGGACCGACGTCGCCGCGCATCTCGACCTGCCTCGCCAACCGCGGCTGTTGCCCGAGACCCTGACCGTCGACGAGGTCACGCGCCTGCTCGACGCGGCCGGCGGCGATGATCCCGAGGAGCCCGACCATGAGCGGCGGGTCGAGGACCGGACGCTCCTCGAGCTGCTCTACGCAGCCGGGCTGCGGATCGGCGAGGCGACCGGGCTCGACCGCGAGGACTTGTCGTTCGATGGGGCGTTTGTGCGTGTCATCGGCAAGGGCGACCGCGAACGCCTCGTACCGGTTGGCGAGATCGCCCTCGACTGGCTCCGGCACTGGACCGGAGGTCCGCGCGAGCGGTTGCTCGGCCTGGGCCACGTTGCCCCGGCGCGTGGCGGGCCGCTGTTCCTGGGGCCCCGCGGCGGGCGTCTCGCGCGACAGCAGGCCTGGGCATCGGTCAAGCGCGCGGCGGCCCGGGCGGGGCTTGGCTCACGGGTCAGCCCGCACACGCTGCGCCACTCGTTCGCAACCCATCTACTCGAGGGAGGGGCCGACCTGCGCATCGTTCAGGAATTGCTCGGACATGCGAGTATCAGTACGACCCAGCTGTACACCCACGTGACGGGTGAGCGCATCCGGGACGTCTATGGCCGGGCCCATCCGCGGGCCTGACGAGAGGGAAGGAACGGGATGAGCTACGCCGACTCGCTGCTGTCCACCGGCGAGCGCATCGAGCTTCGGGAGCGCCAGCACTGGTTCATCCTCGTGTGGGCCGGACGCTGGGCAATCTTTGCGATCATCGGAGCGCTGATCGTGATCGTCCTGGCCAACGGACTGGATCCGGACGGCATCTCCGGCTCGATCCGGTCGCTCCTGAGCCTCATCTTTGTCGTGCTGCTGGTCGGCGGGATCGCCAGCTTCGTATGGGAGTCGCTCCGCTACCGCCACCAGGAGTACGTGATCTCGAACCGGCGCGTGATGCAGGTCGGCGGAGTGATCAACAAGCACTCGACCGACAGCTCGCTCGAGAAGATCAACGACGCCGCCCTCAGCCAGTCGCTCTTCGGGAGGATGTTTGGCTTCGGCGACCTCGACGTCCTGACTGCGTCGGAGAGCGGGATCGAACGCTTCCGGATGATCCAGGATCCGATCGGCTTCAAGAAGGCGATGCTCGACGCGAAGCACGAATACGAGCTCGAGATGTCGCGCGGCCCGGTGCCGGTGAGCCCGCCGCTGCGCGCGGCACCCGAAGGGCTGCCGGAACGCGCCCCCGAACCGGTCTCGGAGGAGACATCCTCGGTCGACGTCCCGCCGCCGGTTCCCGCCGCATCGGCCCCGGCCGCGCCGCCACCGCCGGCGCCGGCGAGCGCCCCGCCCGAGGCAAAAATGTCGCCCGACGAGGTGACCCGTACGCTGGCAAGCCTTGCCGACCTCCGGGACCGTGGCGCGATCAGCCCCGAGGACTACGAGCACAAGAAGGCCGACCTGCTCGGGCGCATCTGATGATCGAACCTCGCGGGACCTGATCCGTGCTGCCCGACGTCCTGTTCATCCAGCGGGAACCGGTCACAGCGATCCTGCTGATCGCCTTTTTCCTGCTGATCGCCTTCCCGGTCCACGAGTTCTTCCACGCCTACGCGGCAAATCGGCTCGGCGACGGAACGCCGCGCATGTTCGGGCGGCTGACGCTGAACCCGATCGCGCACTTTCACCAGATCGGCGGCCTCATGCTGATCATCTCCGTTGCGGTCGCCGGCATCCCGCTCGGGTTCGCCGCCACGCCGATCAACCCGGGCAACCTGCGCGGTCGGTACGGCGAGGCGATCGTGGCTGTGGCCGGACCCCTGTCGAACCTGCTGCTGGCTGCAGCCTTCGCACTCCCGCTCAGGTTCGTCCTTGCCAGCGACCTGGACGTGCAGTACCCGATCCTTCTCCAGACGCTGTTCCTGATCGTGTACGGCAATATCATCCTTGGGCTGTTCAATCTCGTGCCCATCCCGCCGCTCGACGGCGGAGCGATCCTGCTGTCGCTCGTGTCGCGCGAGACCGCATGGCAGCTGCGGCCGATCTTCGCGCAATACGGCCTGCTGATCCTCATTGCCGTGTTCTTCTTCCCCGTCTTTGGTGGCGAGACGCTCGGCGGCCGCGTCCTGTATCCCCTTGCCGATGCCATCTTCGACGTCCTGGTGGGGTAGCAAGGTCCGCCAGTTCCGGTCGCACGTGCGGGCCCGCGTGGCCCCTGACGAGCGGTCGGCGCTGACGGCCTGGGTTACCCAGCCGCAATTGGCAGTGTTCGATTCGATGCATGTCGCGGACCGGCGGCACGGCCTCGACGTGGTCGCGACGCTGCGCGGCCAGGGCGTCATCGACGACGAGGTGCTGCTCGCCGGGCTGCTCCACGACGCGGGGAAGGGCAGCACCGGCGTCTGGCCCCGCGTCGCGTTCTCGCTCGGCCAGGCATATGGCGCGTGGGTGTGGCGCGCGGCCGGCATCCTGCCCGGCATGCGCGCCGCCATCGAGCGCCTGCGGGACCACGCCGAGACCTCCGCGCAACTCGCCGACCGGGCCGGTGCGACGCCTCGGACCGTCGAGCTGATCCGACACCAGGAGGCGCCGGTCGACCCCGATGCGGGCCGCCTCCTGCAACTCGCGGACGAGGCCAACTGATGCTCGACGCCGGCACGGTCCGCACGCCGTCGGTGGTGTTCCGCGAGGGCCGCCGGCCGGAGGCGTCGACGCGTGTCGTGGTCGCGGAGTTCGAGGGCCCGCTCGCCCTGCTGCTGGCCCTGATCGAAGCTCGCGAGCTCGACGTACTGACGGTCCCGCTCGGCGCACTGGCCGACGCCTATCTCGACGCGCTTGCCACGCTCGATGTCGACCGGCTGGGCAACGTGAGCTCGTTCGTGGCGGTCGCGAGCCAGCTGATCCTGATCAAGAGCCGCGCGATGCTGCCGCGCCAGGTGCCGGCTGGACCGGCGGGCCCGGCAGACGAAGCGCCCGATCCCGAAGCCGAGTTGCGCGCGCGGCTGCTGCTGTACCGCGCCTACCGCGACGCGGGCGCGAGCCTGGCGGCGGAGGCGCTGCGCCGAGTCGGTCTCTTCCGGCGCGAGCCCGGCGCGGCCCACGCCACCGCGATGGCGGGCGCCCGGCCGTCCGACGCGCCGCCACTGTCGCCGATGCTGCTTGTCGGCGCGCTCGCGGGCGTGGCTCGCATCGCGCCGCCCGCCGAGCTGCCACCGGAGACAGTGCCCCGAACGATCACCATGACCGAGCGCGCGGCGATCATCCGCGACGCCCTGCGAGACGCGCCGACGGTCGTCCTCCAGGACCTGCTGCAGGGCGTGCGCGACCGGGTCGTCGTGGCGGTGACGTTCCTGGCGATGCTCGAGCTGATGAAGCGGCGCGAGATCGTCGTCGAGCAGGCAGAGCCGTGGGGGCCAATCATCGCGCGATCGACGTCGGCCGAAGAACGGGCTGCGGCCGGCGTGGCGGCGCGATCGGACGAACCGCTCGACGAGAGCCTGGAGTCCTTCGCGTGACCGACGGCGAGATCCGGGTCAGGGAGGCGGGAGACAACGGGACGCACTCGGCCGGAGATGAGCGCGCGGACGTCGCCGCCCCCGGGCCGATCGAGCTGACCGAGGCAGCACTCGAGGCCCTTCTCTTCGTCGCCGAGCGCCCGCTCTCCCGTCGTGAGATCGCCGCCCTCGCCGGGGCGGACCGGGAAACGGTGGACGCCCGGCTGGGCGACGTCGAGGTGTCGCTCCGTGCTCGCGGTATCCGGCTCGTGCTGTCCGGAGACCGAGTGGAGCTCGTCACCGCGCCTGAGGCCGGTGCACTGATCGCCCGCTACGTTGGGGCGGACGCGGTTCGGCTGTCGCCGGCATCCCTGGAGACGCTCGCGATCGTCGCGTACCGGCAGCCGGTGACGCGCTCGGCGATCGAGCGCATCCGTGGCGTCGATTCCGACTATACGGTCCGGACGCTGCTGCACCGCCGGTTGATCGTCGAGCTCGGCAGGTCCGACGCGCCGGGCCGGCCGTTCCTGTACGGCACCGGCTTCGACTTCCTCGAACGGTTCGGCATGACGAGCCTCGACGAGCTGCCGCCGCTCGAGGTCGACGTGGCGGCCCGCCTGGCCGAGGAGGGTGGCGAGGATCTCCCGGCGCCATTCGCCCCGGGCGAACCCGGCGAACCGGAGCCGCGCGAACAGGACGTGCCGGGCGAGCCGGACCCGAGGGCCTGATGGCCGCCGAGCGCCTCCAGAAGGTGCTCGCCGCGGCGGGCGTCGCGTCGCGCCGGGCAAGCGAGGACCTCATCGCCCAGGGCCGCGTGACCATCGACGGCAAAGTGGCGCGGGTCGGCGACCAGGCCGATCCGGAGCGCTCCGTGATCGCCGTTGACGGACGGGTCATCGGATCGGCGGCGCAGACTGCGTACCTGTTGCTCCACAAGCCGGCGGGCGTGACCTCGACCACGAGCGACCGGCATGCCGAGCGGACCGTGCTCGATCTCGTTCCGACGGCACTCGTCCCTGAGGGAGCGCGGCTGTACCCGGTTGGTCGCCTCGACCAGGACTCCGAGGGGCTGCTGGTCCTGACCAACGACGGTGGGTGGGCCGAGCGGCTCCTCCACCCACGCTACGGCGTGGAGCGCGAATACGCACTTGGGCTGCGAGCGCGGCTCACGCGCGAGCAGCTCGACGCCCTTCGGCAGGGGATCGAGCTCGACGAGGGCCTCGCCGAGCTCCGCGGGCTGCGTCCGCTCGACGACGCCGACGTGCAGCGGATCGTCGCGCTCATGGATCCTTCGCCTCCGCAGCTCGCCTGGTATCGCGCGGTCCTGACGCAGGGCTGGAAGCGGCAACTTCGGCGGATGTTCGCCGCGGTCGGGGCGCCCGTCGACCGCCTCGTCCGCGTTCGGATCGGGCCCGTGCGGATCGACGGGCTGCGGTCGGGCCGCGTCCGCTCGCTCAAGGCGCCCGAAGTGCGCGGGCTCGCCGGCGGTGGCGGCCGATCCCGTGAATCGGGGTCCCGCCGGGTGCGAGCAAGCCTCAGCGATCCTGAGAGCCGGTATCCTGCCCCGGATGCCTGCGACTGCACCGCGATCGGAGACACTCGTCGTCGCGCTCGACGGACCGGGCTCGTCGGGCAAGAGCAGCGTGGGCGCCGCCGCGGCCCGCGAGCTCGGCTACCGCTTCTTCGACACCGGGCTGCTCTATCGCGCGATCACCTGGCTCGCGCTCGACCGCGGGGTCGGCAGCCACGACGCGGACGCGCTGGTCGACCTCGTCGGGGAGCTCGAGCTCGCAGCCGACGACGACGGCCACCTCAATCGCGTGCTGAGCGACGGCCGCGACGTGACCGATGCGGTGCGCGGTCCCGAGGTCGATGCGAACGTCTCCGAGATCAGCGCCGTCGCCCCGCTCCGGGCGGCGCTTCTCGAGCGCCAGCGGGCGCTCGCGGCGGACGGCCGGATCGTGATGGCCGGCCGTGATATCGGCACGGTCGTGTTGCCCGATGCGGACCTCAAGCTGTACCTCGATGCGTCGGTCGAGGAGCGCGCGATGCGCCGGGCACAGCAGCGCAACCTCGATCCGGATGGACCGGAGGCCGAGCGCGTGCTCGAGGCGCTACGCCAGCGCGATCGACTCGATACCGGGCGGGCGGTCGCACCGCTCCGGGCCGCACCCGACGCCAGGATCCTCACGACCGATGGCAACGAATTCGAGGACACGGTGGCCATGGTGACGGGCGCCATTCGCGATGCCGAGGCGCGGGCCGCCGACGCGGACTCGCTGCCTGCCACCGCCCAATGACCGACGCCGAGCCGATCGGGTGGTCAACCAGGCTGATCGTGGGCGGGCTCGGGTTGGCCGCCCGCATCGGAACCCAGGCGTTCACGCGCGTCCGGGTCGAGGGCGCCCTGGACTCCATCCCGGACGAGGGCCCCGTGATCCTCGCGGCCAACCACGTGTCGAACCTGGACGGCGTCCTGCTCGGCGGGCTGGGTGATCCCTCGTGTCGGTCGGCCCATTCACTGGCTCGGCAAGCGCGAGATGTTCGAGTTGCCGATCGTGCGCTCCGTGCTGCGCGACTACGGCGTGCATCCGGTCGATCGCAGCGGCGCCGACATCGAGGCATTCCGGACCGCGCAGGGCATCCTCGAGGCGGGCCAGGCGCTGCTGATCTTCCCGGAAGGGACGCGGAGTCGCGACGGGTCGCTGCAGAAGCCACGTGACGGGCTGGCGATGCTCGCCCTGCGAACCGGTGCCCCGATCGTTCCGATCGGCGTCGCGGACACGGACAAGGTCTGGCCGCGCGACCGGAAGCCTCGACCGTGGCGCGGCGGGCACGTCACGGTCCGCATCGGCACCGCGTTCCGTGTCGCGGACGAGATCCCGGCCGACCTCGACCGCAAGACCGCCAAGTCCCGGGCCACGGACGTGATCATGCGGCGCATCGCCGCGCTGCTTCCCGAACGGCAACGCGGCCCGTACGCGTAACGGCCCGCGGCGGCTGGCGCTCGGCGGCTCGCGCTCGGGCGTTGCTCGTTGGGCGAGCGACAACGACGGCTGAGCGTCGTCGAGCTGCTCGCTTGGCGAGCCATCCAGGGGTCGAGCCGTCAAGTCGCTCGCTGGGCGAGCCATTCAGCGCCATGGCGGGCCAAGGCCAGGCCGTCAATCGCTGTAGTGCTCGCTGGGCGAGCAACCGCCAGCGCTCCCGCCCGAATCGGGAACCCTTTCGGTCCCCCCGGTACCCATGGAGGGTGTCGCGGGCCCATGATGCCCGCGGACCGGAGGTCGGATGGACCGACGTCTCGTGGAACAGGCGATGGCCGGCGATCGCGGCGCGTTCGATGAGCTCGCGCGAGCATCGATCAACCGCTTGTACGGCCTTGCCAGCCTGATCCTGCGCGACCCGGATCGTGCATCCGACGCAACCCAGGAGGCGCTCGTCGCTGCCTGGCGTGACCTCTCGGCGCTCCGCGACGCGGACCGCTTCGAGGCCTGGATCCACCGGTTGCTCGTCCGGGCGTGCCATCGCGAGGCGCGCAGGGACCGGCGCCGTCGATCCGTCGAAATCCACGAGCTGCCGCTCGACCAGCGACCCGGCCACGATGAGCTGCCGTCGCTGATCGATCGAGACCAGCTCGACCGAGCGTTCCGTCGCCTCGGCGTCGAGGAACGCACGGTGATCGTCCTCCATCACCTGGAGGGGTTTCCGCTTTGCGGCGATCGCCGACATCCTGGGGATCCCGGTCGGGACCGCGAAGTCCCGGCTCCACCGTGGCACGAAAACGATGCGGGCGGCCATCGACGCGGACGACCGGGTCGTGCCGTTCGATCGGGAGCGGATCGCATGACGATGCAGCCCGATCTCGATCGCACGCTCGCGACCTGGCTCGAAGCGGAACGGCCGGCGCTCGCGCCCGACGGGCTCCTCGACGAAGTCCTCGGGGAGGTCGCTCAGACAACACGTCGCGCGCGGCTGGCAGGTGCTCGACCGGTGGACGTGGACGGCAACCGCCACACGGCTATGGTCGGTGAGCCGCGCAGCGGCGCTCGTCGCTGTGGTCGTCGTTGCTCATCGCGGCGCTCGTCGCGCTCGTCGTGCTGGCAGGAGGCCCGCGCCCTGCGCCTCCGTTCGGGTTCACTCGGGCCGGCTACATCGCATTCGACACGCCGGAAGGGATCGTGCTCGCCCACGGCGACGGGTCTGACCGGCACGTCCTTGTGCCCGCCGAGGGCCAGACCGTCACTCCGACCTGGTCGCGCGACGGGCTCAACCTCGCGTTCTGGCATCGCCCGGAGCCATCCGGGCCATGGGACCTCGTCGTCGTGGATGTCGCCGGTGCAAACCGGCGGATCCTGGCCGAAGGGGTCATCGCTGCGTGCTCGCGAGGCAATGTTCAACTGGCCAAGCAATCTGTCCTGGTCGCCCGACGGCAAGGCGATCGCATTCGCCGCCGATGTGGGCGTCGATTCGTCGATCTTCGTCGCCGACCTCGCCTCTGGGTCCGCTCGTCAGATCGTTGACGAGAAGCTGCGCGCGGTCGATCCCGCGTGGGCGCCCGACGGCTCGGTCATCGCCTTCCAGAGCGAGGCGTCGTCGTCGCTCCACGTCGTGGCGCCTGACGGCTCCGACGAGCACCAGCTGGGCTGGCTGACGGCACGTTCCTGTGGCCCGAATGGGCGCCCGACGGGAGTGCGATCGCCGTCGCCGCAGACGTCAACGGCAACGCTGAGATCTTCACCGTGTCGGCCAACGGATCGGTCGTGACCAACGTCTCGAACAACCCGGGCGGCGACCTGTCGCCGAGCTGGTCACCCGACGGGTCCCGGCTCGCGTGGGGGCGTGCGATGGGGTCCGGCACGCGCGGCTGGGTCGTCGTGGCCAACGCCGACGGCAGCGCCCAGGTGCAACTCGACGAACCGGCCGATCTGGCGCCGCCAACGTGGTCGCCCGACGGGACCCGCGTCTACAGCTACGTGAGCGACGAGGAGGGCGAATTCCAGGCCCTGCTCGTGCTCGACCCGACCGGCGTTGCGCCGGCCATCCAGGTGCCGGCCGAGGGAAACGTCGGCAACGGCAACTGGCAACGACTTCCCTGACGAATTGGAGAACGACATGCGTCGATTGACTCGGTTCCTCGTCACGCTCTCGATGGGAGCGGGCCTGCTGCTCGTGACAGCCCCGGCGTCCCTGGCTGGAAGCGTCGACCCGTCCACGCTCCAACCGCCTCCGCCGCCCGGGGCGAAATGCCACACGGCGGGTAACCAGGTCATCTGCGACACGATCCTGAACTTCGACCTGGAGAACCAGCCCGACTTCGATCTCCCCTGCGGCACGCTCTACCTCACGGGCACCGACTATCGCGAGGGGTTCCGTTTCTACGTCGACGGCAAGATCGTCCGGCGGCATGTCACTGGCGCCTTCAACGTGACCGGCAGCCTGTCGCCGACCGGCGATGCACCGACGATCACGCTCATCGCTCGCTGGAACATCTGGTCGGTGTGGCCCATTCCGGGCGGCGGCGACGAGGACGCCGTCGCGATCGAGCGGGGCCTGAGCTTGAGAGCCATCGGGCCGGGACTCGGATCGGATTTCCACATCTCCGGTCAATTCGATCCGTTCGGCAACCACACGGGCCTGTTCACCGCGTTCTCGGACGAGTCGATGGATGCGCTGTGCGAGGCACTGGACGCCTGACATTTTCCGAGGGGTTGCTCGCTCGGCGGGCGTGCGACGACCAGCGTCGTCCAGCTGCCCGCCCGGGCGAGCCAACAGCACCCGGACAAGGGCGTCGACCCGGGTTTTGGCGGTCCCCGTGCGATAATCGACCCGTGGGAACAGTCGAAACCGTCCGCATCGCGAAGCGGACCGGCTTCTGTTATGGCGTCCGTGAGGCGATCGACAAGGCGAAGGAAGCCTCGGCCGCCGGGAAGACCACGCACACCCTCGGCCAGGTCGTCCACAACGAGGGCGTCGTCCGCGACCTCCAGACGCTCGGCATCGAGACCGTCGAGACGCTCGACGACGTCGACGGCGGCGCAGCGGTCGTGATCCGCGCGCACGGCGTCCGACCGGACGTCATGGAGCGTGCCAACGCGAAGGGTCTCGAGGTCATCGACGGCACCTGCACCTGGGTCATCCAGGAGCACCGCGAGCTGACGAAGCTGGTCGAGGAGGGCTACACCATCGTCCTTCTCGGGACGCCCAAGCACGCCGAGGTCGTCGGCATGCTCGGGTTCGCGCCCGGACGCGATCGTCGTCGACGAGGAAGAGGAGTGGGACGCCGCGATCCCGCGCAAGAAGCGGATGGCACTCATCTCCCAGTCGACGCAGCCGCCGTGGAAGTTCGAGAAGCTGGCCGCGTTCATGGTCGGGCGCGCCCACGAGCTCAAGATCGTCAACACGGTCTGTCCGGTCACGATCCGCCGCCAGCAGGACACGATGGAGACCGCGGCCGAGGTCGACCTGATGGTCGTCGTCGGCGGCCGCTCGAGCGCCAACACCAAGGAGCTGACCCGGCTCTGCGAGATCGCCGGCACGCATGCGATCCAGATCGAGAACGTGCGCGAATTGACCGATCCCTCGGTGTTCGACGGCAAGCGCGTCGTCGGCGTCACCGGTGGCACGTCCACCCCGATCGAGGACCTTCGCGACGTCACCGAGCGGATCCTCGAGATGGCCGGCACGCCGGGCGTCAGTGCCCGCGCCGCCGAGCTCGCCCAGGAATCGCTGGCCCGTAGCCGCGACCCCGGCCGGCCGGACGACCTCGCTCCCGACACCGACGACGCCCGCCGCAGGCGCGGCGTAAGGCGGTGAGCCAGGCGGGCAACCCGCTCCCGATCGTCGCGATCGTGGGGAGGCCGAACGTCGGGAAAAGCACGCTCTTCAACCGAATTGTCGGCGGACGCACCGCGATCGTCGAGGATCGCGCGCGCACGACCCGTGACCGACTCTACGGTGACGCCGAGTGGAACGGACGACGCTTCGTCGTCGTCGACACCGGCGGGCTCGAGATCGACCCGAACGACCCGATCGAGGCGAAGGTCCAGGAGCAGGCGCGCCTCGCGATCGCCGAGGCGGACGCCATCCTCTTCGTCGTGGACGCGGCGACCGGTATGACGCCGGCCGACCAGGAGGCGTCGGAGCTGCTGCGGCGGGCGACGTCACCCGTGATCGTGGCCGTCAACAAGGCCGACAACGAGAAACGCGAGCTCGAAGGCGCCGAGTTCCACGCCCTTGGCTGGGAGGAGACCTACACGGTCTCGGCGTCGCACGGGCGCGGGACCGGCGACCTGCTCGACGCGATCGTCTGGGCGCTGCCGCCCGAAAGCGATCAGGAGCTTGCTCGGAAAACACGCGAGGCCGAAGCCGAAGCCTGGGCCGAGGAGGTCGCAGCCGGCAAGCTGGAGCCGTTCGTGGTCGACGAGCCCGAGGCCGACGAGGACGGGGTTGACGCCGAGCTCGAGGACGCCGGTGCCGCGCGTTGGGACGCCGCGATGGCGGCGGAGGACGACGAGCCCGCCGCGATCGCCTTCGTCGGCCGCCCGAACGTCGGCAAGTCGAGCCTGGTCAACGCGCTCCTGGGCCAGGATCGGGCGATCGTGTCCGACATCCCGGGCACGACGCGCGATTCGATCGACACGCGGCTCGCCTGGGGCCGCAGCGAGATCGTGCTCATCGACACGGCCGGGATCCGCCGCCGCGGGAAGGTCGCCAGCGGACCGGCCGCCGAACGCTATTCGACCCTCCGGGCGCTCCGCGCGGTCGCAAGGGCGGACGTGGCCGTCCTCGTGATCGACGCGGTCGAGGGGCTCACGGCGCAGGACGCGCATGTCGCCGGCTACGTGGTGGAGGAAGGGAAGGGCCTCGTCGTCGCGGTCAACAAGTGGGACCTCCTCGAGGAGAAGACCGACCGGACCTTCGACCAGTACGTGTCGTGGATCCGCGACCAGGCGCCGTTCCTCGAGTTCGCGCCAATCGTCTCGATCAGCGCGAGAACGGGCCAGCGCGTCAGCAAGGTGCTGGAGCTCGCCGTCGACATCTGGGGCGAACGGCGCCGCCGTGTGCCGACCGGCGAGCTGAACCGCCTCCTGGCGACCGCGACCGAACGCGTCCAGCCGGCGCTGAGCCGCGGCCGGCGCCCGAAGCTGTTCTACGCCACCCAGGCGGCCGTCGCGCCGCCGACGTTCGTGTTCTTCGCGTCGGACGCGTCGGCTGTGCACTTCTCCTACCGGCGTTACCTCGAGAACCAGCTGCGCGAAGCGTTCGGCTTCCACGGGACGCCGATCAGGATGGTGTTCCGGGATCGCGCCAAGGTTCGTGCACCACGCCGCCGCGGAACGAGGTCCGCGCGCGCGGCCACGAAGGCCCGGACGAGCGAGCGGCGGAAGCCGCCCGCAGGACGGAAGCCATCGGGCCGTCGCTAGGACGGTTCCGGGGCCGGCTCGCATGCATTCATGTGGCGAATGCGAGGCAGGGCCGATGGATTCTCAGGTGCCCGGATCGCCACCGATCGTGCTTGAGCGAGCGTGCCGACTGTTCGCCGCAAGGCACCACACACGCGAACGCTTCGTCTGCATTCGCCACATGACTATCCGCAATGCGCAGGCACCGGCGGGGCGAACGTCGGGTGCTAGACTGCGTTGCCTGTCGGGGCGTGGCGCAGTCTGGTAGCGCACCAGTCTGGGGGACTGGTGGTCGTGGGTTCGAATCCCGCCGCCCCGACCAAATCCCGCTCACAAAATTGCACTCCGAGGTCGGAGTGTGCCCAATTCGGGCACCAACGCCGGTACCAACACGATGGCCCCCGGTTCCAGCCGGGGCCGTACCTTTGCCCTCGCTCTGGCCGACCGGCGCGACCGAGGCCCTGCGTCTAATGACCGCCTCCTTGCACCGCACCGCGGTACGCCGGTGTGCCGGGACAACGCGAGTTCGCGGAATTGATGAGTTCCTCTAATCCTGGGCAGGTAGACTTCCGCGACCCAGGGGAGGGCACCGGGAGCGCGTGGGGGCGCGGTACCCACGGCAGCGCGGCGTCCCGTCACGGTCGCCACCCGTCGCGCTGGGCCAATGGCGAGACCGATCCTTCTGGTCCCGGGCGCGAGCGCCCAAGAGAGGGTCTCGCATGTCGATCGGATCACCACGCCTCTTGGGGCACCGAGGTCTCCTGCTGACGGTCGCCCTGGCCGCCCTGCTCCTGCCCATCGTCGCCGGCTGCGCCGCCACTCCGAGCGCGGCACCCACACAGGGCTCAGCCTCAGCCAGCCCGAGCGGCGCGTTCGGCGGCTCCGTGCAGTTCACGTCGGACGGGGCACGGACAACGACGGTGGTCGATGCCGTCGCCAGTGGTGCGAGCGTGTCCGGCACGGCCGTCACGGATTTCGGCGCAGGCACCCACACCGTCCAGCTGGAGTGTGCCGCCCGTCTTGGCGATACCTGGGCCCTCGGCGGCACGACCGAGCAGACCACGGTCCACGACGGGAAGGCCGGCGACTGGTCGGCGGTCATCGTCAAGGACGGCTCGCCCCAGCAGATCGGGATCTGGGTCTCCGACCCCAAGTCGGAGGGAATCGACTGCGATGGCTGGCTCGCAGCGATCGATTTCACAACCCTCCCTCCCGAGGCCCTCGTGCCCGTGGAGTCCGGGGCATTGGTGCCCCCGCCCGATCCGCGCCCTGACCGCGTTAGCCGCAGCAAATCCGCCGGCGTCAAACTCGCAGGACCCCGGCTCCGCGCGTTCGCTCCGTCGTGACAGCGAGACGGACGGCGACCGGGCGGTTCCGTCGGCCCTTGCGCTGCTCGCGTAATTGCAACGTCAGAATGCCGCCAAACGCGCAGATTCCGCGTCACAAGGGACCGGGCCGCGCGGTACGTTTCCCAGGTCGAGGGGGGCGACGACGCGCGGTCCCTGAAACTGGTCGCCGTGGATCGCGTCGAGCCAATGGCGAGACCGACCCCGGCCGAGCCGGCACGCGCCGGTGAAGGTCAAGGAGGGTGGTCCATGGCTGGTCGTCTTCGGCGCACCGTCACCGCGGTGAGCCTCGTCGCTCTGCTGCTGCCGCTGGCAGCCGCGACGGCACTCGCGGACACGGGACCCGCGCCAACAGAGGTCTTCAAGGTCTCGGACAACGGCTACTCGGCGTCGGCCGGTGAGGGCGGCTGCGTCGACGTGGGCGACATCGAGACGTGTACCTTCAGCAGCATCTTCGTCTTCTCCGGGAACCGCAGGGAACATGGCTCAGGCGCCATCCACGGGACGGAGGTGTGCTACGACACCGGCACCGATGTCTTCAACCTGGCAACGGGTGAGGTACTGAGCTCGATCCAGGAATTCGGCTGCTCGTTTGACCCAGGCGAGGGAACCGTCATCGAGCGCGACCTGAGTGCCGCGACCATCGCGCCAACCACGATCACCCTCGAAACCCGGACCTGCGACGAGGTCGGATGCGGCCCGACCGGAGAGACGCGCGACGTCACGGTCGAAGGCACCTTCACGGCGACCTCGACCGCGACCCGCGAGTCCTTCCGCGACGTCTTCGACGACGGCGTCTGCACCAACCCGATTTAGCGCCCGCGGCACATCGCGAGAGGCGATGTTCTCCGGCACCGTCGATGGAGAACCGCTGGAGTTCGGCGCTCAGATCCACCAAGGCACAAGCAGCTTCAGCACGAAGTGCGCGATCGAAGCCTGACGCCGACGAATATGCCACCGGCCCTCGTTCGGACGAGGGCTGGTGGCACACCGGGGGCGTTCTCCACGTCCGCCATGACTGACCCCGCGGCCCACGAACGTGCCGCGCTCGACGTCCTGGAGCTCCTCCCGGATCGCTTGGCGCTCGGCCCGACTAGCTACGACCCGGCATCGGACGCTGGTCCCATGCGGCTCGTGGACCGCATCCCGGTCGCGGCAAGATGCCCGAGACGATCACCGGGACCGGCTTGGACGAGCTGACGGCGATGATCGACACCGCACCCGCCTGGACGAACGCCGAAAGGCCGAGAAGCTCTCCGTCATCGACCGCCGCGGCCGTGCGGCTTTTTTTTGAAGGAGCCGAGGAACGGTCAAGGACCGTCGAGGGCCGAGCCGCTGACGACCGACTTAGCTGGAGCGGGTGACGAAGCGGTATCCGAGCGGCGATTGATAGGTGCCTATCGGGGCGGGAGGCAGCCAACACCGAAGTCCACCCCCTGATCGGCGGTGAACTCCATCAGGAATGCGCAACGTCTACCGGCATAGATCGCGACCTCCCGCCCGCCGATGTGCCCCCCATCGGGCACGCGTATCCACCATTGACCGGCATCTGGAACGTAGAACGTCACGTCGGTCTCCGACCCGGCGGGCAGCGACGGTGGCCACACGGCGTCGGCGAGGACGCGCCCGGTCGCGGTCACGACCTTGAGCTCCACCGGGACCGCGCTCGCATTGCGAACCCGGGCCTCCACGTTGCGCGTGCCTGGTGGTGGCACCGGTGGCTCGACCAGCGCGCACGCCGCGACCAGGACCGACAACGCGACGCCGAGGGTGACAGCCCGCAGCACCGCTGCATCCTCGCATGGGCGGTACCGGCCTACGGGGCGTCGCGACAGCCGGCCTCCAAGGTGCCGCCGGCGATGAACCTGATGAACAGGTGCGTGCATCCCTGGCCCGTATACAAGTCGAGGTCCGCACCTGCGATCTCGTTCGACCCGTTGGCGGCGATCCACCACTCGCCGTCGAGCGGGACGTAGAAGGCCACGTCCGAAGTCTGCCCCTTCGGCAGCATGGCCGGCAGGACTGCGCGAGGGAGCACGCCATGCGGCGTCGTCACCGTGAGTTCTATCGAACGCCCCGCGAACACCTGAACTTGGACCAGGCGCGTGGAGGCTGGGGCCGCTGGCTCGACCAGGGCGCATGCCGCGAACAGGGCAGCGACCACGATGCAGAGGGCGGCAGCCCGCAGCATGGCTACATTTTCGCACCGGCTCCAAGGGCGGGCGATGACCCTCGATCTATTGGGCGGGGGTGCTCCTAACAACCGCGTTGCCTGCTCGATCAGGCCCCGAGCACACGGCCGGCGCTATCAGCGGGGGCCTGACTGAGCTTGTTAGGCCATGACCCACTCCGGCGCCTTTCGAAGATAACCTCCGCGTCGCTGACCATCTTTCGCGAGAAATGTGAGCGTGCCGCCCTCGACGTCCTGTCCATCCTCCCGGAATGGTGGGCCGTCGGGCCGACGTCCTACGACCCCCGGAGTCGCGTCCGAGGTAATGGCGCGCGTGACCGCAGGGGCACCACGCAGGATTTGCTCGCCGCGAGGAGATGCCGACGCGCGTTACATAAGGCATATCGCCGCGCGGGCCGGCCCGGTAGCGGCAGACGACTCCGGGCTAACGCCGACAACCCGCGCCAGAGGCCGATAAACGGACCCAGTCAGCCGTTGTCGTCGTTCAGGGGAGAGGATTGACAGGGCGCGCGCGCAAAGGTGGTTCGCGCCAAGAAAAACCGGCCTTGGGCGCCGCTAATAGGGATCGCGCTCACCTTCGAGGACGGCTTTCATCAGTCCGAGGCGCCGATCCCAATTCCGCTGCCCGATGCGATCCATCAGGAATGGGACGAGCTTGAATGGGCCCACCGGCCGGGAGTCGCCGCGCATCGTCACCTGTGTCCCATTGCCTGTCGGCTCGAACATCAGGCTGAACCGAGGCCTCACGGGCCCGAACGCCGCCTCCATGTCGATCCGGCGATTGGGCTCAACTCCTGTAACGCGCATCGTCTGTTGTCGCATCGAGCCCATCACCGGCTGCCGGATGCTGAACGTCGTGCCCGCGCCCAGCGGACCTTCCGTCTCCTTGACGACCGACTCGACCTTCGGGTCCGTTCGGACAATGTTCTGCTCGAGGTCCAGGAAGAAGCCGAATACTGGCTCGACCGGTCGGTCGATCTCGATCACCGAGTGCATGGCCACCGTGGCACCTCCTTTGCGGCACCTTAGTTGGCGAGCTTGGCCGCAGGGAGTTCTTCGGAGAAACTTCATCGCAGGTTCGCTGGTGCGAAAATGACTGTGTGACCTCGTTTGGTGAGTTCTGCCCCTACAACAAGGCGATCGAGCACCTGGGCGACCGATGGTCATTGATCATCGTGAAAGAGCTTGCGATGCACGGATCGCGCGGCTTCAATGCGATTGCCGATGGCCTTCCGGGGGTCTCCCGCTCCGTTCTTGCCCGACGCCTCCGGAAACTCGAGGAGCTGGGACTGATCGTCCGCGACCCGTCGTCCCGCATCGGCGTCGCGCCTTATCGTCTTGCACCGGCTGGCGAGCAACTCGTCCCAACGCTGCTCTCGCTCGACTCCTGGGCCAAGCGCTGGGTACCAGAAGACCCAGCGCTGGTGCAGCGCGATCCCAGCGTCATCACGTTCTGGCTCTCGCACCGCGTTGACCCGGTTCACCTGCCCGACCGCTCGGTCGTTGTTGAACTTGATATCCGTGGCCCGCGGCCACAGCAACAGTGGCTGGTCCTCGAACGGGGAGCGCCGCCGTCGATCTGCATCGAGGACCCCGGCCTCTCGCCAGATCGCTATGTCTACCTGGAGGCCTTGGCCACTGACCTCTACCCGATCTCCCGAGGGCTTCGCAGCTGGAGCGCCGCCTTGGCTGACGGGTCCGTCAACGCGTACGGCGAACCGAAGCTCATTAAGGCGTTGCCAAGTTGGTTCGTGGAGACGCCCGAGACGGCGGCCGCAGCTGAAGCAGCGAGTTGAGGGGATCGTAGCTCACGGCCTTGCCCTGAGCGACCGGCCGAGTGCGTGCTGGCATGTTGTAGCGTCCATGGGACTGGGGATTGCGAGAGCCCTGGCGCTCGCCCTTGCACTCGTGTCCCGCCAAGCCCGGCGCACGTGCACGGCTGGACGGGACCGTCCTCCGAAGGGACGGTACGGCTGGGCAAGTAGCTCGTCGGGTGCACAAAGGCAGCAAGCTGAGGCGCACTGTTCTGCAGGGTTGATGCGTAGGAACCCGCGTCAGGATCGACCAAGCTGTCGGTCATGGTGGATTCGAAGCTATCGCGTCCCCGAACGCAATCGTGAGCAAGGGGATAGCAATGGGCTTCTGGGATAGTGTCAAGGCCGGCATTTATAGGTCGGCGGGCGTCGATGACGACTCGATGAAAAACAACGAGGAAGTGCGCGGGCTTCGGAGCGATCTGGCAGCGCCGCCGGATGCCCAGCACGACGAGATCCGCGCCTACGTGCAGTTCGTCAATGGCACCCTTGGGTCGCTGGAGCCTGACGTCATGCAGGCGTTACCGAGGGCACTTCAAGGGGACGACGCAGACCGCGTGGCCTGGGGACTCGAGGTTGGTCCGCGCTGCCGCATCGTCCGCGCCACGCTGGACGAGCGAACAGCTCCAACTCCCGGAGCCACACTCCTCCAGCTGCACGACAGCGAGGCGTTGATGTGGTACGGCTTCTTGGCCGACGAGTGGATCAAATCAGCTGGCGTGCATACCGAGAATGCCGAACGCTACCGGACCACGGGAACCGCTCGCTGGGACAAGGCGGTCGGCGACACCTACCGTCTCGGCGACCAAGTGGCGCTGGCCCGTTGACCGGGTTCGGAGGGTAGCGCGATGAAGCGGCTCCTCGGTGTGCTAACGGCGGTGGTATTGGCGTTGGCAGTCGCTGCGCCCGCGGCTGCCGCCCGACCCAACAACCAAGGTTGTCTGGGCCATGATGTCAGCGGCTACGCGGCGGCCGGCGCAGGTTTCGGCGCGTTCGTGTCAGGACTCGCCAGCACGACCGGCGGCATCGGGTCCGAGATCCAGGCGCACCTGGCCGGACAGGTTCCTGACGAGATCCTTCCCAACAGCTGCAACGACTGACAAAGTCGTCTCCGGTGATCTTCGACGAGTTCATCTCGTTCCTCGGCTCCGCCGCCGTGATCCTCGTGGTAGGCGGCGGCGTCCTGGTGCTCCTCGTCGTTTCGCGTCAGCGTCGCGCCAACCCGAAGTGGGGGCGCATCGCGACGATCACCCAGGGCGTCGTCGCGGTCCTCGTCCTGGGAGTGGCGGCAGTTCTGCTCGCCGTGTCGTCGGATGACCCGCGGTTGCGCTTCTAGGGCCGGCCGCTGACGGCCGACCGGCTGGAGCGGGTGACGAAGCGATACCCGTCCTGACCAACGGCAAATATCGCGGTTGACGTCCACTCGCCGGGTTTCAGCTATTCACTCGCAACGTGTCGAGGACCGCATCGAGCAGGACCTCGTCCTCGCTGACATGGGCCCGGTAGTGGTCCGCGGCGGCCAGCGCCACGAGTCGCGCCCCAGGGATCTCCTCGGCCGCCTGCCGCGCCTGGTCGATGAAATCGGTATCCGCTGACCCGAAGCAGATCAGGCATGGGACGCGCCAGGCGAGCAGGTTGTCGGAGACCGGGCCCTCGGCTAGGACTGTCGTCCAGGCCGCCTCCAGGGCCGCCGGATCGTTGTCCAGCCAGCGGGCGCGGCGGGGGTTCGGAAACTGGACACCCCAGAACGCCTCGAGCGCTTCGACAACGCCGACAGCGCCCCCCGTTCGAGACAACACGAGCCCCTCGGTGACCGCACGCGTGAGCGGGCTGTCCGGCCAGCCGTACGGTTGTTGGCCGAGGACGACGAGCGACAACACACGCTCGGGCGCATGCTGGCCCACCCCGAAGGCCAGCCGACCGCCCCACGACATACCGATGAAATGGGCCCGCCCGATCGCGAGCTCGTCAAGCACGGCCACCGGATCGGCGACGCGTCGCCGTATGGCATATGCCCCTGGCTCGTGCGGCTTATCGCTGTGTCCGAGACCGCGATGATCGACATAGATCATCCGGAACTCGCCGGCAGGCAGCGACCGCGCGAGGTTGGAGTCGCGGACGTCGGCGACGCCATCGAGAAAGCCACCATGCAGGACGACGGGCACGCCCGGACCGCCATCGTCTTCGAAGTAGATGCGAGCGCCATCGAGCCGGTTGGTCACATAGGGCATGGCGCCCTCCTGGCGGCTTCGGCGAGACTCTTCGAGTCTAGTTTGGACGCCTCTCACCGCTGCGTGGCCGGCCGGCGCGGACGTGCGGCATTCCGGAGGGAGCTGAGCGCAGTCGCGGGAGACCGAGGGTCGGGCCGTACCGTGGTCCCTCGAGCGTGCGCCAATGTCGCCTTATTCGTCAGTTTCGGCAGGGCGGCCTCAGCCCCTTTAGACCATTGCCGCGAGCATCTCCGCCCAGTGATCGAACGGGAATAGGTGTGCTTCGCTCGGGTACGTGACGAACGTCGTGCCGGGGATGTTGGCAGCGAGGTAGTCGGCCGACATCGGAACCCACGGCTCGTCGGACTCCCCGTACCAGATGTGCACTGGCTGGGTGATCTCCGACACCGGGAAGCTCCACGGCAGAGTCTCTGCGATGTGGTCGGCCACGTACCCGTCGGGACCCTGCCGTGCCCCCTCACGGATCAAGGTCCTCATCGCCTCCAGTGTCGCCGGGTCGGCGAGCACCCGGTCGTCTGCGTCGCCCCAGCTCGTCGCGAACAGCCTCTCCCACCTGTCACCTGAGAACCACGCGTCGCCCTCCTCGATCGCGGCTACGCCTGCTGCGTAGTCCTGCCGCAGGAGCCGGAACGCGGCGCGGGCGCCTTCCGGCACGCTCGCCTCGAGCATGCCGGGGACGGGGTCGATCGGTCCCCGTGCGGCCGCGAGACCAATCCCGGTGATCCGATCGGGGAGTCGGAAGCCCACGGCGAGGGCATACGGACCACCTCCGGACCAGCCGATCACCGGGCAGGGCGGCAGCTCCAGTCGTTCGGCGAACTCGATGAAGTCGTCGACCCAGCCGAGAACGGTGCGCCCGGCATGAGGATCGGACAGCCCGTAGCCCGGGCGGTCCAGCGTGAGGAGGCGTACACCCGCCGCCTCGGTCGCGTCCTCGTCGAGACAGATGAGGCGCGAACCCGGGGTGCCATGCAGGAGAATCGACCGGTCGGCCGGCGAGGTCACCCCACTCCGAGTACGCAAGGCCGCGACCGTCCCGCAGGCGGATCGTGCGATCGGCTTTGGGTGTCGAGGTAGCCCTCGCCATGGAGTCCTCCGGACTGAACCACGCTTGGCGCACTGCCGACGAACGCCGCAGACCCTGGCCACATCGTGGTCACTGCGTCAAGCAGTTACGAGACGAAATCCAATCGGACGACATCTCGCTCGGGCCTCCAGGGTGCGGGAATGTTCCTAGACGGCCACTTCCAGATCGCGGAGCTTAGAGCCATGCGGCCCAGACGCCGGGGTGCTGATGGCCCCTGTGCCTACGCATTTTCTGACCTTAGGGTTCCGCCCCTGAGGCCCTGCGACGGTCGCCTTTCACCCCCGAGGCAGACTGCAGACGCGGGGCCTCTTCATGTGCATCCGGGACAATCCTTTAGTCATCCCCCGGATACCGCTTCGTCACTCGCTCCAGCTCGTCGGCCGTCAGCGGCCGGCCCTCGACCGTCCTTGAGCGCTCCTCGGCTCCCGAAAGGAATGCCGCACGTCCTCGGCGGTCAATGTCGGCGAGCTTCTCGGCCTTTCGTCGTTCGTCCAGGCGGATGCGGAGGTCGATCATCGCCTTGAGTGCGTCATTGCCCGTCCCGGTGATCGTCTCGGGGAAGCTTGCCTCGTCCAGGGTGCGGACCGCGAGCTGTATGGGACCAGCGCCCGATGCCGGGATCGTAGGAGGTTGGGCCGAGCGCCCAGCGGTCCGGGAGGAGATTCAGCACGTCGATGGCGGCGCGTTCGCGCTTCGCGGGGTCAGTCATGGCACAGGGCTACGGGATCCCGCGTTACGAACTCGAAAGCTCCGAATTGCGGCTTGCAGCGGCGAACACGGCTATTGGCGGACCACGCTGTGCAACGGTGGGGCCCGTGCATTGTCACGGTGGGGGTGGTCCCACCCTTGTGTCTTGCATACCGCGTGACCAGGGTAGGTTGTCCGAGGACGTCTGCTCGGGATTCGAATCTCAAGCACAGGTTCGTCCGTCGCTTTCGTCCGAGGGCCCCCCCTTTTGGTATTCCGAGGGGGCCTGAGCCGGGGCCCGCGTGCGTCCAGTCCCCGGCCGTAGTCGCGGGCCTCGACCCTCAATCCCGGCTGAATCGCGGAGGCCGGCCAGAAACCGCCGGGAGATAGTCGCAGCGGCACACTTCGTTCGTGCACTTCGGGACCGGGATCACCGGGGCCTCGCGGGGCTCGAACACCTTGCCCAGCAACGCGCGACACACGAGGCAGGCGTCAGGGGCCGCATAGAACTCCACGAGCACGCCCTGCTCGATTGCGGCGTTGATCGTCCGCTGGACGTGCGGGTCCATGGTGGTGCCCTTGTGACGGCCGGCCCCGGAAGGCGAGTGTACGCGCCGATGTGGGCGCGTTTGGCCCGTCATTACGGTTGGTAATTCCGACCCACGTTGGTGACCGTAGCGTGATCGGCGTCGCGCGTTCCAGGGCCGCGCCCGACGGATGCTCTCGGGACCCTGCCGATGGGGCCCGCGCACGTCAGTCCTAACCCCCCAGGGCCGATGCCGCTGCGGGCCCCGACCCCGAGTCGAGCGGCCCCGGTCGCCGTCTGTCTCGCCGTCACGACGGAGGGAACGCGCGGAGCCGGGGCCGTGTGAGTCTGGGCGGTGGCCGATTAGCTGCGGCGTTACTCGCGGCTCATCGTGGCGTGGATTGCGCTTCGACTTGCGCACGGCGTGTGCGGCCGCACCGGCCGTGGCGGCCACCGCGCCACCGACGGCGACCACCGGTCCAGCCGCTACGATCAACGGCAGGCAGCACACGACGCAGGCGGCTCCAGCCACAGCCATCAGCGTTCGGTCAGACGCGGGCATCACTCAACTCCACGAAGGGCAGCGGACAGCCGAGGCCACAGGAACAATCGGTCAACGAGTCGCACTCGGCAGCCACGACGGCGAGCAGGTCCGCGCGCATCGCCTGGCGGGCACCCTTCGGGGCCGCGCCAGTAGCCCGCCCTGACGTCCCCGGCGAGGAAGCTCAGCGGGCCGGTGTGCCAGTGCAGGCGCACGCGCGGCGGCTCCTCGTAGGCCGGGCTGGGGTTCATCACGTTCCAGTGCCTGTACCGGCAGGCGGACGAGCAGAACTTGCGCGCCGGACGGGAGTTCGCCGGTAGGTCGCGATTGCAGGCGAGACACCGCCGGATCAGGCGAGGATCAGCGGTAGGCATCTGTCGTTGTCGTTCTGTGTATATATATCTGCGACTGGCCGGTTGTTGGCGGCGCGGCCGTCTAAAAGAACGGCTTCGCCGGGTGCTTCGGTATATCGATCGCTTCGAATGCCGAGTGGGCGACTGCCCGACCCGTTGAAGAAAATCGGCTCGTACCTTCCCCATACGAGATGTAGCGTCGGAGCCAATCCGACGCCGGGACCCCGGGGGAGGGGCATGGACACCGATCTCGTGAGACGTGCACAAGGCGGAGACCAGGAGGCGTTCGCCGACCTGGTCTATGCCATCGCGGATCGGTTCCTCGCCGTGTCGCACCGGATCCTGAGCGACATCGAACTGGCCGAGGACGCAACGCAGCAGGCGCTGCTCAGCGTCTGGCAGGACCTCCCCCAGCTCCGCGACCCGGCCCGCTTCGAGGCCTGGTCGTATCGGCTCCTCGTGCGCGCCTGCTACGCCGAGGGCCGGAAGTCCCGCCGTTGGGTGCCGAACCTGAGGCTGCTGTCGGTTGACGAACCGATGGTGGTCGATGGCCTGAGCGCGGTCGTCGATCGCGACCAGCTCGAGCGCGCCTTCCGGAGTCTTTCCGTGAACCATCGAACGGTGGTGGTCCTGCACCACTACCTGGACCTGCCGCTCGACCGGGTGGCCGACATCGTCGGCGCGCCGATCGGGACGGTGGGTTCGAGATTGCATTACGCGACGCGGCAGTTGCGCTCGGCGCTGAAGGCCGATGCGCAGCCGACGACCCGGAAGGTGGCGCAATGACCGATTTCAACGCCTCCGACCGGGACGTCACCCGCGCTATCCGGTCGTGGCTCCACGAGGACCGGCACGAGGACGTCTCCCGCATCGCGGCGGCGGTGCTGGACCAGGTGGAAGCGACCCCACAGCGCCGCGCCACGTGGTGGCCGGCGCGGAGGACACCAACCATGAACAAGATCCTTGGATTCGGCATCGCCGCGGCCGCCGTCGTGGTGGCCCTCGTCATCGGTACCCAGCTTCTCGGTCCTCCCGCGCCGGGTGGGCGTCGGCGGAGGCCCATCGGCCGAGCCGTCTCCGACGGCGGTGCCATCGCCGTCCGCGGCCGAACCGTCGCCGTCCATCGAGGCAGATCTCGCCGAGGGCCCGTTCCTCTACTCCGACGAGCAAGGCATCACCCTCACCATCCCGGCCCCTGGCTGGTCCAGGCCCGTGTGGACGAGGGATTCCTCGTCAAGAACGAGAACGACCAGCCGCCGGACGGAGCGTACGTGCATCGGGCCGTGGATGGTCGTGCAAGCGAGCTACATCCCGGGGGACCCATGCCAGTGGCGATCGACGATGCCCGACACGCCGGCCACCACGGTCGATGCGATCGTGGCCGCCCTGGCGAGCCAGGCGTCGCGCGATGCCTCGGAGCCGGTGGATATCACGCTGGACGGGCATGCCGGGACGTCGATCACGCTCCACGTGCCGGATGACGTCGTGCACGCCAACGGCGAATTCACCGACTGCGACCAGGAAGAAGGGGGCTCACACGCGTTCTGCACCTTCGGCACCCCGACGGATTGTTTCATGTGGAACGCCCAGGGCCCGGGCGCGATCGACGAGCTGTGGATCGTCGACGTGGACGGTCGGATCTTGATCATGGATGGCGCGTACTACGCGCAGACCCCGGCCGAACACGTCGATGAGCTTCAGGCCATCCTCGGCTCGATGTCGTTCGGCGAGTAGACCGATGCGTGGGCGGCCCGGCCGGGCCGCCCGCGCTCCCACCACCACGGAGCCGTGCCATGAACCAGCGCATTGGACGGCACGCCCGTCGGCCACGCCCGGGCGCGCGTACCACCTGAGCCGCAGCTAAGCGGCCGGCGCTAGCCTCACCGCGGCCCCGGCTCCGCGCGTTCGGCTAGCCGTCGTAACAGCGAGACGGACGGCGACCGGGGCCGCGCAGTTCGCTGGCCCGCGCGGACATGACGAAACCCCACCGCGCTGGTCTCCCTCCAAACCCCTCGCGGTAGGGTCTCGCCCCGCAGTCTAGGTTCCCGCCGCCGTTTGGTAATTGCCCAAAGGCGGCAATTCTCGGCGCGCTGTTCTGCTTGGTTGATGCGTGGGAACTCGCTCCCAAGTCGGTCAGGCTTCTGTCATCTGGGGACCCGACCTGTTGCGTTCCCCGATCTCCACGGCGTACACCTGCGGCCCCGGCTCCCGTCAGCCGGGGCCGCCCTACTGTCCGAGCTGCTCGTCGATCCACGTCGTGCCGGCGTCCCAGAAGGCCGCGGTCATCCGGTTGAGGCCGCGAGACTCGCCCTCGACCTACCGCGACGGATCGCGCGCCTCGGCGCGCTGCTCCGGTAACCGTCGCGTCTGGGTGAGCCGGCTGAGGACGGCGGCCCGTCGGGCGTTGTAGATGTTGCGCGGGTCGGAGCGTCGGGCCATGAGCGAAGGGTAGGCGGGGGAGCCGGCGTTCCGTTAGGCGACATATTCGGACCCTGGGTGACGCGAGCGTCCCGATGCTGAGTGCTCATCATCATTGCCGATGTCGCTCGCGCAGGCGGTCGAACGCTGTGCCCGGACCGGTCTGAATCCGCGCGAGGACGTGGTCGATGCACGCCTCCTGGCTCAGCATCGACGTGTCCACCATGACGTCGTAGATCTTGTCTTGGTGGACGACGTCGTAGTGCCCGCGGGCCAGCCGAGGATGACGATCGCCTCGCGCGAGCTCACGCTCCTCGATCACCCGCAAAGGCGCTGTAACGCCGACGAAGATCACATCGATGCCGGCCATCGCGTCGACGTAGTCGTCGAGCCACGACGCGTCTACGATCACGTCGTCCACGATCAAGTCGAGACCAGAACGAGCCAAAGCGGCCACCGCCTGGTGCATCCCGCGAATCGCCCTGTGGCCGTACTCGCCAACGACGACATGCGTCGCCTCGTCGCCGGTGACCGCGGACGGAAAGAATTGGAATCGGGATCGGCAGATGGCACCCGGTTGACCAACGGCGAAGGCATGAAGCGAGGAAGTCGTCAAGTGCAAGCTTCAGCCAAGGCTCGCCCATGGTGTCCTGGAGTCCACTCGCGATCGTGGACTTCCCGACGCTCGAAGGCCCGTTGATGATGACGACGCGCCCGGTCATGGCCTCCTCGAGTGCTCCAGAGTAGCGGTACGGTCACGGCTCGAGATGGAGCGACCGAGAGCTGGAGCGGGTGACGAAGCGGTACCCGGCCTGACCAGTCAGGCGCGTCGCGGTACCAACAGTGGTACCAATCGGGGCGCACAACGGCGGTCAGTCGGCCCGCTTCTAGGATGCCATCACCCACAAACCGAACGCCTGCGGACGCCCGCGGACCCTATGGACAAGGCTGGGGGACTGGTGGTCGTGGGTTCGAATCCCGCCGCCCCAACCAAATCCCACATACAAAATTGCACTCCGACGTCATCCGGTGCGCTCGACGGCCGGCTGGCGACGCCATCTTGAACGCGGCATCAACTTGGTCGTGCGATGGTTCCTTAACGACTTTGTAGCGAGTCGGCGGGAAGTGCCGCATTACGATGCCCGGAGTCGGAGCTAGGCCGATTGTCGCTTGCGGCCAACAGGTTCCCGCATGCCAGGGCCCGCTTATGGGATGACGGCGCGTTTGCGATGAGGGTCGCCGCGCAGGTCGCCACCACGCCATCGAGTCGCATGGTTCTGCGCGCCATCGATCCCGCGGTTGGGAGAAGAAGGGGGAGGTCGATGCGCGGATTATTTGGTCGCCAATCGAGTCTCACCGACGCCGACAAGGATCGACTGGGAGAGGCCGAGGAGGTGGTCGCCGAGTTCGAAGCGGCGCTCGACGACGCGATCACGCTCGCGAGCCAGTTGCGCGCCGCGGGCGAGCACGACGAGGCCCTCTCCAAGCTCTCGGCACAGCGCGTCGACTGGGCACTCAGGATTCGATTGAACTTGAAGGCCGCCAAGGAGGCCTTCGAACAGGGCGAAGGCGAGCAGGCCGATGCGTACCTAGCGCGCGCCACGACGAAGGCCCGCCAGGGGATTGACGACCTTGATGGCCGGGTGGCCCAGCTCCTCGATGAAGAGCTACGACCGCCTCCCGGATCGGACGAGGCGGCGTCGTGGGTTCCCATCGACGACCCCAGGCTGCGCGTGCTGCGGGACATTCCGATCGGCTCGTGCTTCAACGTGAATATCGGCGCCGATGGGCGCGCCCACGGGTTTCTCACCGTGTCCTGCTGGGAGCCCCACGCGCTCGAGCTGTTCGGACGAGGCGAGGTCGACTCGCGCCTGTCGAACTATCCCGATGCCGACACTCTGGCAGCCGAGGGCGACCGGATCTGCCGACGGCTGTTCGAGGAATACGTCGGTCTCGATTACAACCAGTCCGAGTCCAGGTTCTGGGCGTACTACCCAGAGCCGGACGACTGGCCCCACGACCGCACCATCCATTGCGCCCTGGGGGAGTACGACCGCAGTGTTCACGATGGCGGCTCCGCCAAGGGCCGCCGTCGATGACTGTCTCGTTCTACACGCGACGACTGGCAGCACCGATTCGTTCGGTCGCGAAATCGCCCTTCGGCTGCTGTTGAACCCAGTGCTACCCTGCCGGTAAGACTGTCAACCGGGGGGTATGCGCCATGAGATCGATCTGGGCCGTTGCGGCCGCTGTCACGATGCTTCTGTCCTTACCTTTAGCAGTGGCGTCCGTGGCACTCGGGGAGAACGCACCCGACATCGTCGTTCACGTTGTCCTGGCTACCGGGATGCTGCTTTTCGTCCGGGCAGTCTTTGACTTCGCGCTGCCCCGCTGGATCAACATGATTGGGGCGCTATCCGCGGGTGCGTTTGCCGCGGTCTTTCTCCTGCAGGCGGCCAGCCGTCTCTTTCCCGAGAACGCCGCTCTGGACGACCTCGCCTTCGGTTTGCTTGGGAATTGGCCGGAACTCTTGCTCGTGCTCGGGATCGATGTCTGGTTCCTGGGTCTCCTGTTGCTTGGCACCGGAGGCAGGACACGGCTCGTTGGGTGGGCCCTCATTCCCATCATCACGGGGTACCACCTGATCAGCATGGCTGGCGTCATCCTCGCAATCAGTGTCCCGAGTCTCGGGGTCCTCAGCCTCTTGCTCCCGTTCGTGTGGCTCCTGATCGAAGGCGCCAAACCTGGCGAATTGGCAGGCTTGGGACCGCAACGTCCAGACAAGGAGCGCGTGGAGGCAACGGCCGCGTAAATCGCGGGGCGCCCACTTTGCGAACAGCCGCCAACTCGGCGGGGCGGGTCGATGAAAACGCCACCCTGCAAGGCCCGTGTAACGGACGTGCCCCGATCCAAGGCGATTGTGTTACAGGATGCACGGACGCTCGTACGACACACCGCAATCGCGCGGGGCCGGGCACCGTGTCCTCCAGCCGACGACACGACGACCGCAATGTCGGTGTGCGCCGGGGCCTCTCAAGTCGGCTTGAAGCCACAACCGCATCGAGGACCCTTGGAGTTCATCGCGCTCGCTTACTGGAAGGGGGTGATCGACGGAGCGACAGCGACACCCATCGGGCGATAAGGGCCCAACGCCCGCGGATGAGCCCATCCGCTGTGAAGCTGGAGATGCGACATGAAATCGTTGAGCCGAGCGCCTTCCGTTGTCGCCGTGGTCATCGTCGTGGCCCTGGTCGGCGCGACGGCCTGGCCGCGGGCGCGGCTGCGGCACCGGCCCTGTCCGTGACGAGTGCGTTCTACGGCACGACCACACCCTCGCCCACCTCGAACCCACCGATCGCCGCCCAGGACGTGGATGAGTACGCCCTGTCGAACGGCAAGACCGAAATCAAGATCATCACCCTTGGTGGCACGATCACAGAAGTCAACCTGGGTAAGGGAAGCAAGGCAGCCAACGTCACGTTGGCCTTCAAGTCGCTCGAGGACTATGAGACCAAGAACGGCGGCCCCCTGACTCCGGCGCCTCACACCGGCCCGTACTTCGGTTCGCTCATCGGGCGGTTCGGCAACCGGATCGCCGGAGGGGAGTTCACGCTGAACGGCCAGACCTACTGCCTGGACGTCAACAACGGTCCCAACCATCTGCACGGTGGCGTCACCGGCTTCAACGCCGTGGTCTGGGACGTCACGGAGGTGATCGAGACCCCGGACGAGGTCGGCATCGCGCTGCACTACCTCAGCAGGGCCGGCGAGGGCTGGAATCCGACTGAGAACAACAACGCGGACTGCATCGCGGCAGGCGGGTCTTGCGGGCTATCCCGGAAACCTCGACGTCAACGTGACGTACACGCTGAACAAAAAGGACGAGCTGCGCATCCAGTACTCGGCAACCACGGATGCGCCAACGATCATCAACCTCACCAATCACGCCTACTGGAACATGCGAGGCGAGGGAACCGGCACGATCTACGACCAGCGCCTGTCGCTGAATGCGAGTGATTTCACGCCGGTCGACCCGACTCTGATCCCGACCGGCGTGATCGAACCCGTCTCGGGGACCGTGTTCGACTTCACCAAGGCCAAGCCCGTTGGCGATGACATCCGATCGGATGACCCGCAGGTCGTGATCGGCAAGGGCTTTGACCACAACTGGGTGCTCGACCCGAACAGCGGCATCTGGTTTGAACCTCGCCGCGACGCTGTCAGCCAAGGGCTCGGGCCACAGCCTGAGCGTCTGGACCGACCAGCCCGGCATCCAGTTCTATTCCGGAAACTTCCTCGATGGGTCGCTCTACGGCATCAGCGACCGTGCGTATCGACAGAGCGACGGGCTCGCTCTCGAGACGCAGCATTTCCCTGACTCACCCAACCACCCGAACTTTCCGTCCACCGTCCTGAACCCCGGCGATACCTACGAGACGACCACCATCTACGCGTTCGACTAGCGATCCTCGGCGGAGCAGGGGCATCGTCGATGTCCCTGCTCAGCCCCGACGGCCCCCAGAGCGCAGGCCGGCTACAGCCTCAGCTGCGTAACCCCTGGAGATAGAGTCGCTGCCCGATGTATGCCAACGCCTCGGCAATCGCCGGGAGTTGGTCCGGTGGGATGGCCAGGACCTGCGGTTCGTCGAGGGCATGGTCAGGAACGATCACCAGAGTTGCCGGGCGATCCCGCTCAATGTCGAACTGGATCCGCCGGAGTGCGGCGATCTCGATGTCGAGCGCAAGGCGCTCCTCGTTGGAAACGGCGAGGCGCTGATCGGTGACCACGATCTCTGTCGCCGCGACAGGGATGTGAACCTGGATGCGCTCGCCCGGGCGCAGCTGTCGGGCAACTGGATGTTCAGGATCGAGCGCTTTAGCCATGAGGAACCTCCGATCTGGCGCGCGGTCTAGGAGAAAGGATGCGGCGCCCTCCATTTCGGAAGGGTAAACGGCTACCGGTTCCTCCCGACGTTCTCTTACCCTAGTGTGTCGCTGAAAAAACGATCGGCATCGTTCTCGGCTTTCTCCGTGAAGCAGGACCGTCCGACAAAGTTCAGGCGCTGATCGACCAAATTCCAGGTGCCGAGGCTGCGATTGCGGCGTCCAGCAGCAATGGCGGCTTCTCGAGGCTGATGGGCGGAGGCGTGATGGCGGTCGGCACCAGGCTGATGGCGCTGGGTCTGGGCATGAGCGAGATTTCAAGGCGTGGCGCGTGAACTTTTCAAGTTCGGCCGCGACAAAATCGGAGCGGATCAAATGGGCGAGATCATTTCAGGGACGCCGGGCCTCAGCCAGTTCGCATAGTACGCACCTTCGTAAGCACGTTCGGCCCGGGCACATTCTTTTTCATCGAGTATCATGACTTATCCCCTTTCCGAGATCGAAGGTCTGACCGCCTACTCTGCCTCGAAACTGAAATCGTTGGGCATTCGCACGACCGAGGCGCTGCTGGAGGCCGCGCGCACGGTGAAGGGACGCAAGGCGCTTGCGGCGAAGACCGGCATCAGCGAGCAGCAACTGCTCGGAATGGGGCCAATTTTTCCGAGCTACATGCGCATTCCCGGGATGGGCAAGGCCAAGGTAGGCTTGGTGCGCGCAGCCGGCGTCACGCACGGTGCGCGAACTCGCGCCCCCTATCCGGCGCGGCTGGCCCGAAGACATGAAAGACGTAAACACCAGGCGTAAACTCGTTCGTGTTTTGCCCTCCGAAAGATCAGTCGAGCAACTGATCGAACAAGCGCGCAAGCTTGCGCCGAAAATCAGCTACTGAAGCCGGTCAGGCTGGCCCGCGGAGTGCCGGCTCTCACGTCTTGACTTCGCGGCGCGGACCGCGCAAATCGACCGCATGATCACAGCCAAGCCCAGCCCCACCGCCGCGACCGGTCCGGCCGGTCATCCGGTGCTGTCTTCGCTGCTGTTCAGGCCCTGTCCGGCGGTGATGGGCGTACTGAATGTAACGCCTGATTCATTCTCGGACGGCGGGCAATTCGCCGCCCCCGAGCGCGCGCTGGCGCAGGCCCGACGGATGATCGCCGAGGGCGCCGACATCATCGACATCGGCGCGGAATCTACCCGGCCTTACGGGTCGGAACCGATCTCTGCGGATGAAGAATTGAACGCCTGCAGCCGGTGCTGCCTGAAATGGTCGCGCTCGGCATTCCCGTGTCGATCGACAGCATGAAATCGGCCGTCGTCGCGTGGGCGCTCCATCAGGGCGCCGCCGTCGCCAACGATGTATGGGGCCTGCAGCGCGATTTCGGCATGGCCGGCCTCGTCGCCGAGCGCGGCGCGCCCGTCATCATCATGCATAACCGCGATAGCGCCGATGCCGCTGTCGACATCATGCAGGACATCGCCGACTTCTTCGCGCGTTCGCTCGACATCGCTGCGAAAGCGGGAATTTCGCCTGACAAAGTTATCCTCGATCCCGGCATCGGCTTCGGCAAGACGCCCGAGCAGAGCATGACCGCGCTGGCGCGGCTCGGCGAGTTGCAGTCGTTCGGACTTCCACTGTTGGTCGGCGCCTCGCGCAAGCGCTTCATCAGCACGGTGACGCCGTCGGAGCCGCATCAGCGTCTCGGCGGCTCGATTGCCGCGCATCTGCTGGCGGCCCGGAACGGGGCGCGGATCATCCGGGCGCATGACGTCGCCGAGACCGTACAGGCGCTGCGCGTCACCGCCGCAATCAGGGGACAGGGATGAGCGATACGATCTTCATTACCGGCGTCGTCATCCATGCCCGCCACGGCGTGATGGAGCACGAGACCGAAGTCGGGCACGTTTTGTCATAGACCTCGAACTTTCCGCCGATCTGTCGGAAGCCTCGCGCACCGATCACCTGTCCGACACCGTATCCTATGCCAGGTGTGGTGGCGACCGCGACGGCGGCATTCAAGAACACCAATTACAAGCTGCTGGAGCGCGCCGCCGGCGCCGTGGCCGACGCGATATTCGCGGCGTTTGCGCGCATCGATGCGGTCAAGGTCACCGTGCACAAGCCGGGCCGTTCGCCGATTGCCGCGATTTTCGAGGATGTTGGCGTGGTGCTGATCCGCAAGCGGCAATCGCCCTGACATGGCGGACGTGCTGATCGCGCTCGGCGGTAATGTCGGCGACGTCCGCGCGACATTCCGGAAAGCCATCGCCAATATTTGCGGCATGACACAGGCCGCCCTGCTCGCACGTTCCTCCGACTACACTACCCCGCCCTGGGGCGAGGAAGAGCAGAGCCCCGTTCACCAACGCCTGTATCGAGATCGAAACCAGTCTCGATCCGCATGCGTTGCTGTTCACGCTGCACAGATCGAGAAGAAGTTCGGCCGCGACCGCGCCCATGAGACACGCTGGGGTCCGCGCACCCTCGACCTCGATTTGATCGCCTATGACGACGTCAGGCTCGACAAGCCGGAACTGACGCTGCCGCATCCGCGGGCTTTCGAGCGCGCCTTCGTGCTGGTGCCGCTGGCCGAAATCGCGCCCGACCGTGTCATTGCGGGACGCCGCGTTAGCGACGCGCTGGCGCGGCTTTGACCGAGGGTATCCAGCGGCTGCCGCGCGAGCTCGATTGACCTGAAGACCCCGAAAACAACCGTTTGGCTTCGCGGCCGCCCCGTAGGCAATTTCCGGCCAAATCAAGAGACGACCAGGGAATAATGGGCCGGATGGCACCAAGACTGACGAACTGACATTTGCGGCGGATTTCCGCAGCGACCTGACGAGGACTGGCACAAGCTGGTCGACGGGGTGCTGAAGGGTGCGCCGTTCGAGAAACTGGTCAGCAAGACGTCGGATGGGTTGAAGATCGATCGATCTATCGCCGTGCCCAGGGTGCTGCGCCGGTCGCCGGCCGTGCTCGCGGCTGCGCCCTGGCAGATCATGCAGCGGATCGACCATCCCGATGCGAAGGCCGCCAATGCGCAGGCGCTGCACGATCTGGAGAACGGCGCGACGGGGCTGACGCTCGTGTTCGCCGGGCCCAATGGCGCCCAAGTGGGTTCGGGCTCGATCCTTCGGCGGAAGCGGTCGCGCAGGTTCTCGACGGCATTTATCTCGACGCCGGCATCGGCATCGAGCTCCGATCGGTCTGCAGTCGCGAGTGGCCGCCATTCACGTCGCCGAATACATCAAGCGCAAAGGCATCAATCCTGCCGCCTGCGATATTCGCTTCGGTCTCGACCCGCTCGGATCCCGTGCGGTACGGGGCTCCAGCCCCAATGACTGGGCCGAGATCGTGACCGCGGTCACGAGCGTCGTCAAAGACCTCGCAGCGATGGGTTTCAAGAGCCGGCTTGCGGCAGCCGATGGACGGGTGATCCACGACGCGGGCGGATCGGAAGTGCAGGAGCTGGTATACGTGCTGGCCGCCGGCACAGCCTATCTGCGGGCAATCGAGCAGGCCGGGATTGCGCTCGAAGACGCGCAAGGCATGATCTATGCGCGGCTCAGCGCAGACGCGGACCAGTTCCTGACGCTCGCAAAATTCCGGGCGCTGCGGCTGTTGTGGGCGCGGATCGAACAGGCCTGCGGGCTGGCGCCCAAACCGCTGTTCGTCGCAGCCGATACCGCGTGGCGCATGCTGACGCAGCGCGATCCTTACGTGAACATGTTGCGCTCGACGATAGCGACTTTTTCGGCCGGTCTCGGCGGCGCGAACACCGTCACCGTATTGCCGCACACGCTGGCCTTGGGATTACCCGATCCGTTCGCCCGGCGTGCCGCGCGCAACACGCAACTGGTGCTGCTGGAAGAGTCCAACCTCGCCAAGGTGAGCGATCCGCAGCCGGCTCCGGCGGCATCGAAACGTTGACGAAGCAGCTCTGCGAATCCGCGTGGTCGCTGTTCCAGGAGATCGAGAAAGCCGGCGGCATGTTCCCGGCGCTCGAACAGAATCTGATCCAGCGCAAGGTGGCCGCGACCCGGGCCACGCGCGAGGCCAATATCGCCAAGCGCCAGAGGTTCTGACCGGCGCGAGCGAATTTCCGAACCTGCATGAGGCCGAGATCGCCGTGCTCGATGCGACGCCGGTGATGCTGCCGCCCTCTGGCGAGGCGAAGTTCAAATTCGATCCCCTGCCGCCGATGCGGCTAGCCGCACCGTTCGAGGCGCTGCGCGACAAATCGGACGACAAGCTCAAGGCATCCGGCGCCCGGCCAAAGATATTCCTTGCCAATCTCGGCACGGCCGCCGACTTCACCGCCCGCGCCACCTTCGCCAAGAGCTTTTTCGAAACCGGCGGCATCGAGGCGATCGATACGCAGGGCTTTGCCGACCCGGCGGCGCTCACCGCCGCGTTCAAGGGATCCGGCGCGGCTATTGTTTGCCTGTGCTCGTCCGACAAGGTCTATGCGGAACACGCGGCGACCGCCGCAAAGGCCCTTCAAGCCGCCGGCGCCAAGCATATCTATCTGGCAGGGCGTCCCCGGCGAACAGGAAGCCGCGCTGCGCACGGCTGGCGTGGCGATTTCATCTTTGCCGGCGGCGACGCGCTGGCAATGCTGCGGGAAGCCTGGCGGCGCATGGAGGGAGCATGACGGAAACCAACCACAAGACGGTCCTGACCGGCGGCTGCCAGTGCGGCGCCGTCCGCTTTGCGATGTCGAAGGCACCGGCCAAGGTCAGCATCTGCCATTGCCGGATGTGCCAGAAGGCATCGGGCGCGCCATTTGCCTACCTTCGCCGACATCGAGCACGAAGACTTCACCTGGACCCGCGGCAAGCCGGCTTCATTCCAATCCTCCTCCATCGCCGAGCGCGATTTCTGCGCAGCCTGCGGCACGCCGCTGAGCTTCCGCAGGATCGGCGGTCCCGGATCGAGATCATGACCGGCACGTTCGACCGCCCCGACCGGGTGGTGCCGACGCGGCAATATGGAACCGAATCCCGGCTCGGCTGGGTCGTCGGCATCGCCAACCTGCCGAGCCAGACCACGCAGCAGAATTACGGCCCGGAAAAGATGGCGACCATCAGCAGCCACCAGCATCCGGACCATGATTAGGGGTGACGATCCCCGACGTTCACATGTGCTATAATGGGTATCATGAGCCGCATACCGAACTTCGCAGATATCGCCTTTGAAGCCGCCGCGCCCGCGCAGCCTGCCGGCAGCGCGGAGCCGTGGCTGACGCCCGAGGGTATCCCGGTGAAGCCGGCCTACACCGAGGCCGATCTCGAAGGCATCGATTTCCTAGAGACCTGGCCGGGTGTCGCGCCTTTTTTGCGTGGCCCTTATCCCACCATGTATGTCAATCAGCCCTGGACCGTGCGGCAATATGCCGGCTTCTCCACGGCGGAAGAACTCCCAACGCCTTCTACCGCCGCAATCTGGCGGCGGGCCAGAAGGGCCTTTCGGTGGCATTCGATCTCGCCACCCATCGCGGCTATGATTTCGATCACCCGCGCGTCGCCGGCGACGTTGGCATGGCGGGCGTCGCCATCGACTCGATCTACGACATGCGCACGCTGTTTTCGGGCATCCCGCTCGACCAGATGTCGGTGTCGATGACGATGAATGGCGCGGTGCTGCCGGTTCTCGCGCTTTATATCGTCGCGGCGGAGGAGCAGGGCGTGCCTGCGGCCAAGCTGTCGGGCACCATCCAGAACGATATTCTCAAAGAATTCATGGTGCGCAACACCTATATTTATCCGCCCAAGGCGTCGATGCGCATCATCTCGGATATTTTTGCCTATACGTCGAAAAATATGCCGAAGTACAACTCGATCTCGATTTCCGGCTATCATATGCAGGAAGCCGGGGCGACGCAGGATCTCGAGCTCGCCTATACGCTCGCCGACGGCGTCGAATACCTTCGCGCCGGCATCGGGGCGGGGTTGACCGTCGACCGATTCGCGCCGCGCCTGTCCTTCTTCTGGGCGATCGGCATGAATTTCTTCATGGAAGTCGCAAAACTGCGCGCCGCCCGGCTGCTCGTGGGCCAATCTGGTCAAGGGATTCAATCCGCAATCGGAAAAAAGCCTGCCCTTGCGCACCCATAGCCAGACCTCTGGCTGGTCCCTGACGGCGCAGGATGTCTTCAACAATGTCATCCGCACCCAGATCGAGGCCATGGCCGCGACGCAAGGCCATACCCAGTCGCTGCACACCAATGCGCTCGACGAGGCGCTGGCGCTGCCGACCGACTTTTCCGCCCGCATCGCCCGCAACACCCAGTTGTTCTTGCAACAGGAATCCGGCACGACCAAGATCATCGATCCGTGGGGCGGCTCTTATTATGTCGAAAAGCTCACCGCTGAACTGACCCAGAAGGCCTGGGGACATATCCAGGAAGTCGAGGCGCTCGGCGGCATGTCCAAGGCCATCGAGGCGGGCATCCCCAAGCTGCGCATCGAGGAAGCCGCCGCCAAGACTCAGGCGCGCATCGATTCGGGCAAGCAGGCGGTGATCGGTGTCAACAAGCTGCGCCCCACCGACGAAAAGCCGATCGACGTGCTCAAGGTCGAAAACGCCAGCGTGCGCACGCAACAGCTCGAAAAGCTCAAGCGTCTGCGCGCAGAGCGCAACGAGGCCGAGACGCAGGCCGCGCTCGATGCGTTGACCGAAGGCGCGAAAAGCGGCGCCAATCTGCTCGGTCTGGCCGTCGACGCGGCGCGGAAAATGGCGACGGTCGGCGAAATCTCTTATGCGCTCGAAAAGGTGTTTGGGCGCGATCGCGCGGAAATCAAGAGCATTTCCGGCGTCTACAAGCGGGAGGCCGGGGTGAATTCGAGCGCTATCGCTTCAGTTTTGGCGCAGGTTTCGGCTTTCGAGGAACACCGACGGCCGCCGTCCGCGCATCCTCGTCGCCAAGGTGGGCCAGGACGGTCATGATCGTGGCCAGAAGGTCATCGCCTCGGCCTTCGCCGATCTCGGTTTCGACGTCGATATCGGGCCGCTGTTCGCCACGCCGGAAGAGGCGGCGCGGCAGGCGGTCGAGAACGACGTGCATATCGTCGGCATTTCCTCGCTGGCGGCGGGCCATCTCACCGCCGTGCCCGAACTCAAGGCCGCGCTGAAGAAGCACGGCCGCGACGACATCATGATCATCATCGGCGGCGTGGTGCCACCGCAGGATTATGAGGCGCTGTACAAGGCCGGCGCCGAGGCGATCTTCCCGCCCGGCACGGTGATCTCGGACGCCGCCGAGGAACTGATCCACAAGCTCAATGCGCGGCTGGGCCAAGCAGCGAGGCGGCGGAGTAGTCGGCACCGGACGCAGCTACTTCCAAAGGATCGCCCTTGCGCGGCGTTGCATTCCTCACACCCGTCAGGACAATTGGTTTTGCGGGCGCAGTCGCATGCCGTGCGGCGCTGGGCGTAGCGTTTGCCGCGGAGCCCAAGCCGGACTTTGCCATCAAGACCAAATGGGTCGAGGCCAGCGTCATCCTCGACGCGAAGATCAAGGCCGATCCGGCGCTGGCGGCGAACTGCCTGGCCGAGGGAAAGGCATGGGCCGTGAAGAAGCCGTGCCGATGCCGACAAGGAACGCAAGCAGGACCCCGAATTATTCCGCAACGCGTGGTCGTTTGAGCGGAAATACGGGACGCGCTCGGTGGTCGACGGCCGCTATGTCAGCATCGTCAGGGGCGACTACGAATATACTGGCGGCGCGCACCCCAACAGCTCGTCCGACACGATCCTGTGGGACAGGTCGGCGGGAAACGCATCAGCATCCGTCCGGTTCTTCACCGAGACAGCCGACAATGGCCCGACGCTGAAGGCGATGCGGCAAGGCGTCATTGCATCGCTGGAGGCCGAGAAAAAGAAACGCAGCGCAGAAGGCACGGATGGCAGCGCCATCGAAGCCATCGAGCCGAAGCTTTGAAGATCGGGCCGGTCACGCTGGCGCCATCGACCGTGGAAGGCAAGAGCTCCGGCCTGACCTTTCACTACGCGCCCTACGCCGTCGGGCCCTATGCCGAAGGCGAGTATGTCGCCTTCGTACCGTGGGAAACGCTGACGCTATTTTTGACGCCGGAAGGCGTCAAGATTTTCAGCGGGGCGGCCGAAAGGACGACGACGACGGGCAGCGATAGCGCCGGAGCCCTTCACGAAGCGCTCCGGCCGAGCGCCCTTTCGAGCGAATGGGTCCAGTCCGGAATCCAGGACTGGAACAGCGTTCGCCAGCGATCGGCATCCTGCGGTGCGGTGTCGAGCGTCACAGCCCATTCGATGAATGTCCTGTTGCCCTCAACGACGGAAGCAGATGCATCGTTCCCTGATAGCGCGTCGGCGTGGGCGCTTCGGGCGAGAGCCCGGAGGGAAACGGAAGCGGCTCGATACCGGCATAGTCAGCGAGTGCCCTTCATCGGAATGGCCGGCGAGACGCTGCCGGATCCAGTTGCCGAGATAGCAGAAGCGCCTGACCGCGCCGATTTCGTCGCCGCCCTTGTCGTCCTCGATCACGCTTTCGGTGACCCCGTCGATATAGGCCGGATAGTTGTTGAAATCGCGGATCAGGGCCCACACGGTTGGCAGAGGGTAATCCAGCACGGTGCTGTAATAGGCTGTCGTCATGTTGCCTCCGTCGTCGATCGCGGCGGTCTCAACCGTAGCACCGCAACGAATACCTATTCAGGCACCATGGCCGCCGCCACCCGATTTCCGGATGTGGCGTGATGCCCACTGGCGATGAAACCGCATTATCGCCCAACGCCTTGCGATCCCTGCGCAAAGCCGCCTAGAATGCGGACATCACAAGAGCGTCCGGCCTCACGGACGCCGCAGGGAGGACCACCGATGTCCAAGAAGATCACGCGCCGCGCCTTTCGCGGCTTCATCCGCTGCTGCCGCGGCCGTCGCGGGTTTTGGCTTTAAGCCGGCTTTGGCGCAGGCCTATCCGGCGCGTCCGGTGACCGTGATCGTGCCGTGGGGCGCCGGCGGCGGCACTGACGCCACCGCACGCATCGTGGCGGCGCTGCTGGAAAAGGATCTCGGCCAGCCGTTCAACGTGGTCAACCGCACTGGCGGCTCCGGCGTGGTCGGCCATTCGGCGATCGCGACCGCACAGCCCGATGGCTACACCATCGGCATGCTGACGGTGGAAATCTCGATGATGCACTGGCAAGGGCTCACCCGAACTCGCACCCCAAGAGCTACACGCCGTTGGCGCTGATGAACGAGGACCCGCCCGGCATCCAGGTCGAGTTCCGCATCGCCCTTACAAGACCGTGAAAGAGCTCGCCGACGCCATCAAGGCCGCGCCTGCCGGCAAGTTCAAGGCCTCCGGCACCGGCCAGGGCGGCATCTGGCATCTGGCGCTGGTCGGCTGGATGCAGGGCGATGGGACTGGCGCCGAACCACGTGGCCTGGGTGCCGTCGAACGGCGCTGCGCCCGCGATGCAGGATCCGGCGGCCGGTGGCCTCGACCTCACCACCTGCTCGGTGCCGGAAGCGCGCGCCATCATCGAGGCCGGCAAGGCGCGCAGCCTTGCGCTTGATGGCCTCGGCCCGCAACCCCGCCTTCC
>CAVVPT010000026.1:0-159077 GCA_963750125.1 uncultured Chloroflexia bacterium
TCAGGCGGCGCCGTGCTCGAGCGCGCCCCGAACATCCTGGTCGACGACTCCGCCTCGCGACGCCGTGCACCTGATCGCCGGCCGCCAGCAGCAGGTTCCGGCGGCTCCAATCCGGCATGCCGGCGCGTGGGTCCGCTGTGTCCGTCCGGTGCGCCGCTTGCATCAGCCAGCTCATCACCTGGATCCCTGCGATGACCGCGATCCCGGCGCTCAGCGCGCCGATCGCCGGCGACGCGAAGCGCAGGCGCAGGACCGCGAGGAAGCCGACGATGCCGAAGGCAACGAAGCCGCCGCCCGCGATCGCGAACCGGTCCGCCGAGATAGCCGAGCAGTGCCCCGATGGCCAGCGCCGTGCCCGCGACCAGGACCTCGAGCGCGAGCTTGTCGTTCGTCCCGAACAGGGCGACCACGAAGTCCTTCGCGCCGGGCGGCTGGAGATCAATGATCGTCTGGCCGATCGCCGCGATCAGCGACGACCCCGGGGCGACAGCAGCCCCGCGATCAGTTCGCTCACCCCGAGCGCGACGGCGGCGCCGATCAACCCGGCGAATGCGCCCGCCCAGCCCGGAGTCCGGGTTGTCGTGGGCAGATCGATCGTCGCCGTGGTCGTGGTCACGTGCCTATCCTGCCGTTTCTCGATGACGGTCGCGGTCAGGGCTCCGTCCGCCCGCGCCCGAGCCGACGTTCCGGCAAATGCTCGCCCCTTTAGCATCTGTCCAGGAGTCCGTGGCAGATGCATTCGGTCGAGCGCATCTGCCGAGAAAGCGAGGCGTGACGCCTCGCGAAATTGCTGAAATGCTCGCCCCACGAGCGTTCGTCAGCGAGTTCTCGCCAATGGCCCGTGGGGGTGAACATCTCGCACCGATTCGCCCCTGGGCTCACGCTGGCGCATGCGTGACGGATCAACGGCACGCTGACGTGTGCACACCCAACGAGCATTTGACAAATCCGTCGTGGGGACAAACCGGAAATCCCCATCAGCCCACTCGGCGCGCCCAGTACCGGCCGTCGCGTCGCTCGACCCGCCGATCGGCATTCCGTACGCCCGCCCGAGCACATCGCCGCTGACCACCTCCTCGATCGGCCCCGCCGCAACGGGCCGGCCGCGGCGAGGACCAGCGCGTGTCCGAACCCCGGCGGGATCTCTTCGACGTGGTGCGACACGAGCACGATCGACTCGGGCCGCGGCTCTACCGCGAGCGTGGTGAGGTCGCGGATGAGGGTGGCTCGCGAGCGCCGAGGTCCAGCCGGCGGCCGGCTCATCGAGCAGCAGCAGGTCGGGGTCGGGCATGATGCCCGGTCGATCGACACGCGCCGCCGCTCGCCGCTGGACAGGGTTCGGAACGGGTGGTCGGCGACGTGCGCGATCCCGAACCGCTGCAGCATGAGCGAGGCGGCACGAGCCCGATCGGCCTCTTCGTAGACGTGCCACCACGGCGCCAGGGCAGCGTGCCGCGCGCTGAGCACGAGCTGCGATGGGCTGCAGCCTCTCGTCCATCTCGGCTTCGAGTGCACTCCCTGGCGGATAGCCGATCCGGCGGCGCTGTTCGCGGGCGTCAATCTGGCCGAACCGCCCGCCGAGCAGCGTCGACCGGGCGCCGCGGTCGGCCAGGGTACAGGCTCACGACCTGGAGCAGGGTGGTCTTGCCCGAGCCGTTCGGGCCGAGGACGGCCCAGCGCTCGCCCGCGCGGACCGTCCAGTCGAGCGGCCCGAGGATCGTGCGGCCGCCGCGGCGGACCGTCACCCCGGCGAGCTCGATCGCCACCCCTCCCGGCCCCGATCAGGCCGGAGGGCGGGGCGGGGCTGTCCGGCGGCGTCGGCGTCGGCGTGGGTTCGGGCGTCGGCGTCGGCGTCGGCTCGGGCGTCGGCGTCGGCGTCGGCGTCGGCTCGGGCGTCGGTTCCTCCGGCGGTGGCGTGGGCTCCTCGCTCGGAGGCGCACTCGGCTCAGGTGTCGCCCTTTCGGCGCGCAGGCGACGAGTGCAGGGGCATCGCCCGACGGCTCCGGGAGCTCGAACGACGGGATCACACCGCTCGCGTCCGGGCTGGGCCGCGGGACACAGGACGGTTCCGGCGTCGGTTCGGCGCAGTTCTGGCCCATGACCGGGCCCCACCTGCGGCCGAACGGGTTGAAGCGCTGTTGTAGAAGTAGGTGACGGCCGTGCGGTCGGGACCGCCCACCGTGCGCGGCCCACGCCGCGCGCGGCGCAGCCAGTCGCGGTCCCAGTCCAGCCAGTTGGGGAACTTCGACTCGAAGGCGAAGGAGCTCGAGGACCTCGCGTCCGCATGCTTCGCGCGGAAGCCGGTTCTTGGGCTCGGTGCCGACGATGAACCACTCCTCGACGCCCTCGCTGCCGCGCTGCGGCAGGTATCCGGTGAACGGGTCGATCGTGACTTCGACCAGACCCTCCTCGGGCCGCCGGAAATTGCGGATCGGCCAGTCCTTGGTCGTCTCCTGGAGGAACCCCTGCCAGACGTGCGTCGTGACGTCGATCGAGTACACCGGATTGTTGGCGGTACTGACCTCGCTGTTGTCGCTGTTGCCGTTCCACGCTCCGACGACCAGCGCGTACTCCCCGTCCTTGCGCTGTTCGCGGGTCGGCGGCGCGATGAAGCCGTAGGCGTTGAGGTCCTTGGCGTCGTTGTTCGTGCCGGTCTTGAGGGTGGCCGGCCGGCGGTCGCCGTCGGGGCCCTTGAGCGAGAACACGCCCCAGTACGGGTTCACGTTGCGGTTCGTGTTGCCGGCCAGGATGTTCGTGGTGATGTAGGCCGCCTGCGGGCTGATGACCTGCGTCGGCTCGGGCGGCTCGTAGGGATCGACGACATCCTCTCCTCTGCGGTCCTTGACGGTGAGGATCGAGGTGTTCCCGATGTACTTGCCGGCGTTCGCGATCGTGGCGTAGCCAGTGGCCAGATCGACCGGCGGGGTTTCCTGCGTGCCGAGCGCCAGCGAGAGGCCGGTATTGCTCGAGTCGCCACGGAAGCGCAGCCCGAACTCCTGGGCGCGCTGGAAGACCGTCGCCGGGTCGTTGACCTCCATGGCCTTGACCGAGGGAATGTTGAGCGAGAACTGGAGTGCGCTGCGGATGGTGACTGGTCCGCGCTCGAGGCGGTCCGCGTCGTTGGGCGTGTAGTCGTTGCCGAAGTCAGTGCCTACGTCCATCAGCACCGTGCCGGCGGTGAGCTTGCCCGAATCGATCCCGATCGCGTAGTTGAACGGCTTGAACGCCGAACCCGGCTGGCGGTAGCCATTCCCGACCACGTCGTACTTGGGCTGGAAGCGCTTCGAGTGCTTGTTCGAGTAGTAATCGGCGCTGCCGACGTAGGCGATCAGCTCTCCGGTCTGGTAGTCCATCGCGACGAGGGCGCCGTTGCGAGCCGGCTTGTCGGCCAGGTTGCCCATCCAGTCCTCGTACTTGAGGCCCAGGCGCTTGGCCGCCTGCTGCGGGTTGTCCTGGAACGGCACGACGGCCGCCGCCTTGACCCACTTCTCGGCGGTCTTCTGGACGTCGAGATCGAGCGTGGTCGTGACCCGCAGACCGCCGTGGTCGAGCTGCGGGCACGTGGCGTCCTCGCCGCACAGCTTCGTGGCCAGCTCATCGCGGACGCGCCACACGAAGTGCGGCGCCTGCCAGCGCTCGGTGGCCTGGGGCACGAGGACGACCGGCTCGTCGCGGGCGGCGAGCAGCTCGTCGGCGGTGTACTGGCCGTCGGACATCGGGGTCCGGCCGTCCTCGGCCATGAGGGTAAGGATCTGGTTCCGGCGCTCCACGACGGTCGTATCCGGTGGTACGACGAGCTGGCTCTCTGCGCACTCGCCCTCGTTCTCGCCGGGATCGAGACACTCCTCGACGGCGTTGCGCACGAGGTCGTAGTTCGAGGGCGACTTCGGCAGCGCGGCCAGGACCGCGGCCTGGGCCGGCGTGAGCTCGCCGAGATCATCGATGCCGAAGTACGAGCGGGCGGCCGCCTTCACGCCGTAGCTCTGGTTGCCGTAATAGATCTGGTTCAGGTAGGCCGTGATGATGTCCTGCTTGCCCGGCTCCCCGCCGAAGTGCTGCGTGAGCCGGATCGACTGGACGATCTCCTTGAGCTTGCGCTCAGCGAGGCGGCTGGGGTCCTGGAGCAGGTCGTCGTCGAGGAGGCGCATCCGCGTGAGCTGCTGGGTGATGGTCGAGGCGCCGCGCCCGCGGCCGCGAAGCGAGTCGAAGCCGGCCGAGAAGATGGCGACTGGATCGAAGCCGGCGTTCTCCCAGAACGTTTTGTCCTCGACGGCCGTCGTTGCATCGAGCAGGATCGGCGGGATCTCTTCGAACTCGACGACCTCGCGCTTGAACTCCCCGAAGCGGGCGAGCTCGGTGCCGTTGCGGTCGAAGACGATCGATTCCTCGGGCAGTTCGTAATCCTGCATGGCCTCGACCGGTGTGAGGTTCGAGGCGAGCGCGGTATAGAGGCTGATCGTCGCAAGTGCGCCGATTGCACCGATGCCGGCGAGGAAGAAGAAGATGATGAGTGCGAACCAGCCGGCCGTCGTAGGCCGCGCGGGATCGTTGCGCGGGCGTCCCTGGCGGGTCACGCGCTGCGGAGGCGTCTGCACCGGCTAAGGATGCCCGAAAAGCAGCCCGCCACGGTGCGAATAATGGTTCGGACTTTGCGAAGTTTCGCAAATATCACGTTGCGATCAGCGTGGTGAGCCGCATGACCGAGCCGCCGGGCGCCGCGCCGAGCCGCCGGTTGCCGTTCATGCACATCGTGACTGCAACGCGCTCTACGCCGCGCAGGGGTGCCCGGAACCGGCTGACAGAATCGCCGCCCCAAGGACTTGAGCATGCTTACGAGTCAGCCCGTGAATGTGCGAAAGCACCACCCGCCATGGGCTGGTTGGCATTCGCCCCTTGAATGCGCGGGAAGGGTCGGGAGCCGGCGTGCGCCGGTGGCCCTCCTACGTGGCGCTCACTCCCGCTGGGTCGGCCAGCAGCTCGTCGAGCAGTTGCCCTGGATCCGCCACACCCCGCGCCAGCGGGTTCGCCCGAAGCGCCCGCAGGGCCGTGTCTCGATCCCCGGTCCGGGCCGCCTCGGCGGCCAGCCGCTCGTACGCCTTGACCTCCCGGAGCAGGGCCTGCTCTGCCTGCCCAAGCGGTGAGAGGGGCAGGGGATGGGCGCCATCGCCGTCGATCCGTGACGGAATCTCGACCACGGCATCGGCCGGCAGGTCGGGCAGCGCGCCGTCGTTGCGGACGTCGACGACCTGGACGTCGCCGCGCCCGTCGTGCAGCGACGCGATGAGGTCGACGGCGGCCTCGCTGTAGAACGCACCTCCGCGTTGGCCGAGCAACGCCGGCTTCTCGGATAGCGCCGGATCGCTGTACATCTCGAGCAGCCTGCGTTCGATGTCCATCACGTCCTGCGCCCGCGTGTGGCCGTCCAGCTGTTCCCGCACGACCGTGTCCGTGAGGTAGTAGTAGCGCAGGTAGTACGAGGGGATGGCGCCGACCGAACGAACGCAGGTCCACCGGCAGCCCGGTGTGTTCGGCGATGCGCTTGGCGTCGCTCGTCAGCAGGTCTGGAAGCACGTCGCGGCCGTCCACCCGCACGGCCCGGACCCAGCTGAGGTGGTTCAGTCCGACATGCTCGAGGCTGACACGCTCGGGCTCCACCTCCAGCCAGCCGGCCAGCCAGCGCTGCATCCCGATCGCCACGTTGCACAGACCGAGCGCGCGGTGGCCCCCGTCGATCAGTGCCTGGGTCACGATCCCGACCGGGTTCGTGAAGTCGACGATCCAGTGGCCGCCGGCGGCACGCCGGTCCACCACCTCGGCCAGCTCCAGGATCACGGGCACGGTGCGGATCGCCTTGGCCAGGCCGCCGGGACCGGTCGTCTCCTGGCCGACCGCCCCGAAACGGGGTGGGATGGTCTCGTCGCGCAGACGCGCGGCCTGGCCGCCGACGCGCAGCTGAACGAGCACGAAATCGGCGCCGTCCAGCGCGGCATCGCGATCGGTCGTCCTGACGAGACGGCCGGGCCAGCCGGCCTTTTCGAGCATCCGCTCGGCGAGGCCGCCGACGATCGCGAGACGCTCGGCATCGACGTCGAGCAGAACGAGCTCGTCGACAGGCAGGCGATCGGCGCGGCGGACCACGCCCTCCACCAGTTCGGGCGTGTACGTGCTCCCGCCACCGACGACCGTCACCTTGACGCCCATCTCGCCTCCCCACCTCGCCGCGGTCCGGCACCAAACCGGGCCTTGACACAATGCTTATAACATTATGAACAATCTCGGCCAAGCCCCAGCAGGGCCGAATTCGCCACTCGAACGGAGGAACCGGTCTGTCGATGGCGCGCTTCCGCCTCGAGCTCGGTCCCGTCCCGCTCCATCACCAGGTGTACCTCCACCTGAAGTCGGCTCTCGATTTCGGGCGAGATCGCGCCCGGTGACCGGCTGCCCCCCGAGCGCGAATTGTGCGTCCGCTACAGCTGCAGCCTCATCACGATCCGACGTGCGCTGAGCGAGCTCGCGCGCGAGGGTCGCCTCGAGCGCACACGCGGACGCGGAACGTTCGCGCTCAAGCCGCGCATCGAACGCGACTTCGCAGACACTCGTAGCTTCAGCGAGGAGATGCAGCGGCGCGGCCTCGATCCGGAAACCCGCCTGGTGGCGGCCCGACCGGAATCGGCCGGGGAGGTCGTGGCCCGCGCGCTTGATCTCGAGGTCGGCTCGCCGATCGTCTACGTCGAGCGTCTGCGGGTCGCCTCGGGGGAACCGCTCCTGCTCGAACAGGTCCACCTGCCGGCCGAGCGGTTTCCCGGCCTCCTGGCCTCCGACCTCGAGCACAACTCGCTGTACGACGTCCTGACCGAGCAGTACGGCACGCACATTGCGCGCGCCCGCGAATCGCTCGAACCGGTGCTGCTGCGAACGCGCGAGGCGCAGCTGCTCAATCAGCCCCCGCGTACCCCCGCGCTCGTCATCGAAGGCGTGGCTTTCGATGAGGATGGCGACCCCATTGAATTCGCCCGGACGTTCGTCCGCGGCGACCGAACCCGCTACTACGTCGAGCGCATCGTGGTGCGCTCGAATCGCCCGAGCGGCAGTGAGCCGACGCTCGTGGCCGGTCTGCGTCCGGGACAACCGGTCGGCTCGTAGCGTCATGAACGCACCGGAGGAGGAGCGATCGATGCGAACCCCGCGAACCGCCAGGCTGCTCGTGCTGCTGGCCGTCGGCGCCATCCTGGTGAACGCCTGTGGGCAGTCGACGACGCCGTCGGCGCCGAGCGGCTCCCAGGTGCCCGGGTCTTCCGCCGCGCCGCCGCCCGCCGCTGGCTCGACCGCACCCGAGCCCAGCGCGGCCCAGACCTTCGGCGTCCCGTCCTTTGAACCCGCCGCCCTGCGCTGGTATTGCTGCCTCGGCACCGGCGAGGATCCCACGCAGAAGCCGACCGAGGACAAGGTTGCCGCCGGCTTTGCCGACAAGTACCCCGGCAGCAGCATGAAGTTCGAGGTCGTGACCTATAACGACGCGGTCGCCACGCTGTCCACCCAGCTCGCCGCGAACGCGCCTGACATCGTCGGACCGGTCGGGATCGGCGGGCTCGGCTCATTCAAGGGCCAGTGGCTCGACCTCGGGCCGTACCTCACGGACTCGAACTACGACATGAGCGTATACGACCCGAAGACCGTCGAGTTCTTCCAGCAGGATGGGGTCCAGGTCGGCGTGCCGTTCGACCTCTATCCGTCGATGCTCTGGTACAAGAAGGAGTTCTTCGACGAGATCGATCTCGCCGAGCCGCCGCACGAATGGGGCGCCACGTACACGATGCCGGACGGCTCCGAGGTTGACTGGAGCTACGACACCCTGCGACAGGTGGCAATGCTCCTCACGGTCGACAAGAACGGGAAGGACGCCACCGACCCTGCCTTCGACCCGAAGAACATCGTCCAGTTCGGCTTCGAGCCGCAGCGCGACGATCTCCGCCAGACCGGTGCCTACTTCGGCGCGGGCTCGCTGGTGGGCGAAGACGGCAAGACGGTCGTCATCCCCGACGCCTGGGAAGCGGCCTGGAAGTTCATGTATGACGGCATCTGGAAGGACCACTTCATCATGACGGAGGGTCAGTTCAACGACGCCAAGGTCGGCGGCGGCGACCAGGCCTTCTTCGGCGGCCACGTCGCGATGGCCAACAACTTCCTCTGGACGTCGTATGGCGTGACCGGTGACGAGGCCGTGGTGAAGGACTGGAACCTCGCCGCAATCCCCTCGTACAACGGCACGGCCACGTCGCCACTCAACGCCGACACATTCTCGATCCTCAAGAACAGCAAGAACCCCGACGCCGCGTTCGCCGGGATGGCCTACCTTCACCAGGACAGCGCCGAGGAGCTCCTGCCGATCTATGGCGGCATCCCGGCCGTGACGTCGCAGCAGGACGCCTTCTTCGCTGGCCTCGAGAATGCCGAGGGCTACCCCGAGGGCGTGGACTGGAAGGTCGCGAAGGACGCGATCCAGTACGCGGACATTCCGAACTTCGAGGACTACATGCCGGAGTACAACGAGACCCTCGCCGTCCTCGAGAAGTATCGATCGCGCTGGACAACCACGCCGGGCCTGGACATGGACCAGGAGATCGAGAAGCTCCGGGGCGAGATTCAGGCGAAGTGGGACGCCGCGTAGCCCTGTAACGAACGTGGAGCAGCTTCCGAGCGTCGCCGCTCCCCGCCTGTCCTCTGTCCGCGGGCTCCGCCTGCGCAGGGTCAGGATGTCGCCGCTGGCGCGCCGCGAGGCGCGCCAGGGTTACCTGCTTCATTTCGCCCTGGATCATCGGCTTCCTGGCGTTCACGGCCCTGCCGATGCTCGCCACGATCGGCTTCACCTTCCTGAACCTGACCCTTGCCCAGGAAGAGCCCGTCCGCTTCGTCGGCCTGGACAATTACGTCCGGTTGCTGGGCGACACACAGGTCTGGGAGTCCCTCGCCAACACCTTCCGGTTTGCCGTCATCTGGCTGCCGGTGGCCGTCCTCGTCCCGTTCGTCGTCGCACTCGGGCTCAACAGCAGATACATCTTCGGTTCGCAGCTCATGCGGACCTTCTGGTTCCTGCCGTACGTGGTGCCGTTCGTCGCCGGCGTGCTGATCTGGAACCAGATGCTGAGCCTGGAAGGCTGGGTCAACCAGGCGCTCCGATTCCTCGGCTGGTCGACTCCACCCAACTGGCTCTTCGACACGACCTCCATCTACCCGGGCCTCGTCCTCATCGGCATCTGGGGCATCGGGGCTGGAATCGTCATCAATCTCGTCGGGCCTGCGGGGCATCCCGACGGAGTTGTACGACGCGGCGCGGATCGACGGCGCGGGCTGGTGGGCACAGCTGCGCAACGTGACGATCCCGTTGATGTCACCGATCCTGTTCTTCACGCTGATTCTCGGCGCCGTCGAGGTCCTCCAGTACTTCCTCGTGCCCCTCGTGCTCAAGAACGGCACGGGCGAGCCGGGTGGCACCACGACGTTCTACAACCTGTACCTCTACCAGACGTTCTTCACGTACCAGCGGCTGTCGTACGGGGCCACATTGGCCTGGCTGCTGTTCGGGATCGCGATGCTGGTCACCCTGATCCTGTTCCGATTGTCCCGCCGCTGGGTCTTCTACGCGGGCGAGCGATGACAGCGGCGGCAACTGGGGCGACCCAGGCGAGCGCGGGCCGGCGCCCGCGGACGCGACGACGCGTTCGCCCGGACTTCGTTATCCGCGCGTCCATCGTGACCGTTGTGATGCTCGGGACGCTGCTCGTGTTCCTCTCGCCACTCGCCTATGGCGCACTGATCTCGGTCAAATCCGAAGAGCAGATCTCGCAGCTCAATTCGCCGCTCTTGCCGTCCGACCCGGCGACATTCGAGTACCAGGGCGAGACGCGCTCCGTCTACCACGTCCCGATGCCGGACGGCACGAGCCGGGAGCTCGCCCTCGTCAAGAAGGGCCGTCAGTCCAGTGAGTTCATCGACCCGGCGAACCCAGACGCCGGCACGATCACGTGGCAAGGCTCGTGGCGAACGCTCGAGCAGCCGTGGCAGCTTGCGCCGCACTGGGAGAACTACACGAAGGTCTGGGACCTCATCGACTTCCCGCGCCTGCTCTTCAACACCGTCGCGCTCGCGATCCTCGGGACGATCGGGACCGTGCTCTCGTGCACCCTCGTCGCGTACGGCTTCGCGCGGTTCCGGTTCCCCGGCCGCGGCGTGCTGTTCACGGTGATGCTCGCCACGATCTTCCTGCCTTCGGCGGTCACGCTGATCCCGACCTACACGGTATTCGTGAAGCTGGGTTGGGTCGGGACCTGGTTGCCGATTGTCGTGCCGGCGTTCTTCGCGAACGCCTTCGACGTGTTCCTGATCCGCCAGTACCTTCTGACCATCCCGCGCGATCTCGACGAGGCGGCGTCGATCGATGGCGCTGGAGCCCTTCGGATCCTGCGATCCGTGGTCCTGCCGCAGGCATGGCCGGTCATCGTCGCCGTATCGATCTTCACGTTCGTGTACAGCTGGAACAACTACTTCGAGCCGCTCATCTACCTCGCCGGCCACGACGAACTCATCCCGCTGCAGGTCGGGCTGAAGCGCTTCGAGGGCATCTACCACACGCAGACGACGCTCATTCAGGCCGGGAACATGATGACCCTGCTCATCCCGGTGATCCTGTTCGTCATCTTCCAGCGCGCGTTCACGCGGGGCATCGTGATCACCGGCGTCGAGAAGTAGGCCGGGCGGCGGTGGTTCCCATACGCGTCGCGCTGACGTTCGATGCCGAGCACGCCGACCGTCCGGACGCGGTCGGGATCGAGAAGCTGGTCGAGGTCCTATCTGCGGCGAGGACCCGAGCGACGTTCTTCCTGCAGGGCCGCTGGGTCGAGGCTGCGCCATCGGTCGCTCGTTCGGTCGTCGCCGGCGGTCACGTGATCGGCAGTCACGGCTACTACCACGGGCGGATGTCGCATCTCACTGATGAAGGGATCGCTGACGACATCCAGCGCGCCGAGGAGGCGGTCCGCCAGGCCTGCGGCGTGGACCCGCGGCCCTGGTTCCGCTGCCCGTTCGGCGACGGCGCGTCCGATGGGCGGGTCCTCGCGCGGCTCGACGAGGCTGGGTATCGGCACGTCGGCTGGCATGTCGATAGCGAGGATTGGGCCGAGGGCGCGACAGCCGAGGAGCTGGAGCGTCGCGTCCGCGAGGGGATCGCGGGAGTTGGAGACGGCGCGGTCGTGCTGTTTCACGGCTGGCCGGCTGCGACACCGGTCACGGTCGAGCGACTGCTCGCCAGCGCCGCTGAGGACGGGGTGGGCTACGTCGGCATCGACGAGCTCGCCGTGACACCGGTCGAAACGGTGCCGTGGTAGTCCTCGCGGTCGACGGCGGGAACTCGAAGACCGACGTCGCGCTCGTTGCGGACGATGGCGCGCTGCTTGCAGCCGAGCGCGGGCCGACGGTGTCGCACCAGGCGATCGGTCTCGATGAGGGCCTGGCGCGTCTCGAGCTGCTCGCTGACCAGGTTGGAGTGTCCGTGGGTCGACCAGCGGACGTCGGTGTATTCGCTCTTGCCGGCGCCGACTACCCCAGCGACATGCGGCTCCTGCAGCGCGGGATCGAGCGGCTGGGGGTCGCGCGGGAGATCGTCGTCGTCAACGACACGATCGGGGCCCTCCGCGCCGGCAGCCGGCGGCCGTGGGGGATCGCTCTGATCTGTGGGCAGGGCATCAACGGCGTGGGCGTCGCTCCAGATGGGCGGGTCGCCCGGTTCGACGGGGTGGGGGACATCTCCGGCGACTGGGGTGGGGGAACGTCGCTCGGGCTCGCGGCACAGGCCGCCGGGGTCCGGGCGCGCGACGGCCGTGGCCCCCGGACGAGCCTCGAGAAGCTCGTGCCCGCCCACTTCGGCCTGTCGTCGCCGGGGGCCGTCGTGCGAGCGCTGTACTCGGAGAGGGTGGCGGCCGAGCGCCTCGGCGAGCTGTCGCATGTCGTGTTCGCTGCCGCGATCGATGGTGACGCGGTTGCCCGGGAGATCGTGAGCCGGCTCGCCGACGAGCTCGGCGTCATGGCGACGGCCCTGATACGGCGGCTGCGCCTTGGGCGTCTCGACCTCGAGGTCGTGCTCGCCGGCGGAGTGTTCCGTGCCGAGGATCCGGCCTTTCACCGGCGATTGGCCGAAGCCATTGCGGATGCTGCGCCAGCCGCCCGGGTGGTGCGGTTGGAGGCGCCGCCTGTGCTCGGGTCCGCGCTGCTCGGGCTGGAGCGGTACTCCGGCGAGACAGTTGCCGAGGGTGTCGCGGACCGGCTGTCGCGCGACCTGGCCGTTCTCGAGGGTCCCTCCGGCCACGGCTGACAGGCACGTTCACACCTCACATCCACGTACCAGGGCGCAGGATGGGACGCGGTGGCCATCTCGCTCGTTGATACCAGCATGGAGAGCGTCGCGGTCCAGCGGCTCAACGACCTGCTGATCCTCGTGTCGGGGCAGGGCGCAGCGCCTGCCCTTCTCGAAGCACGAGCCAGTTCGTTCGAAGCGGTCTACAGCGCGCATCACCGCGACGTGTCTCGTCACGTGATCCTCGTGACCCGTGGGCGCGACGATGTCGAGGAGATCGTCGCGGAGACGTTCGCCCGGGCGTTCGCCGCATGGCGTTCCGGGCACGGCCCAGCGGGCCGCCCGCTGCCATGGCTGCTTGTGATCGCCCGCCGCATCGCGACCGACCGCTGGCGACGTCAGCGCCTCATCGCCTGGTTGCCGCTCCCGGACAGCCGCCGAACACATCCCGGTGCGTGGGAGGGCAGACGCGCGATCGAGGTCGAGCCCGGGGGCCCGGACACTGCCGCCCACGCGTCAGAGTTCTGGCTCTGGCTCGATGCGCTGAGCCTTGCCCTGCCGGCACGGCAGCGCGACGTCATCTTCCTTCGTTATCAGCACGACCTCAGCGACGAGGACATCGGTGAGGTTCTCGGGTTGTCGACCTCGGGCGTGCGGACGCTTGTCTCGCGCGCCCTCAACGGTCTCCGCAGGCACCCTGAGCTGTGGTCATGAGCCAAGCGAATCACGACCTGGTCCAATCCGGCATCGAGCGCCGGCTCGCCGCCGTCGAGTCGCTCATTCCGTCGATGCCGCCATGGCAGTCGGTGGGCGATGCGGATCTGCGACCCGCGACGATCCGGGTCGTGGCCGGACCTGCGGTTCGCCAGCGCTCGCGTGGCGGTCGTCGCCTGGGGCTCCTCGTCGCTGTGGGCGCGGTCCTCGCCCTGATGCTCGCCTACGGTCTGCTCGGTGGAGGAAGTCGACCGAGCCTCGAACCGAGCCCGACCCCGCCGGCCTCGGCCGGGCCAACCGCCGAGGCTGGATCGCTACGACCTCAGATCGAACCGCAGTTGACCATCCCGGTGCGTCCCCAGTCCGACTGGACCGTGGTCGAGGACCGCGCAGACTACCTCGAGCTCGCCTACTTCCTCGACGATGTCGGATCCACCGGGCACAACGTCGGCCTGTTGGTCGTCGAGCCGCACGGCGTTTACGATCCGGTTCTCGAGGGCAGGGAGCTGCCGCTCCCGGACGACCTCATCGGCTGGATCCAGGACCACCCCGACCTCGAATTCGGGCGAACCCTTCGAACTGACGGTCGCGGGTCTGCCGGCGACGGCAATCGACGTCACTGTGACGTACCCATCCGACGGGCCCAAGGGCCAGACCGCCCAGTTCATCGATATCGGCCCGGGGCCGATGAACCTCGAGTCTCCGAACAAGAAGCGGATCGTCCTGGTCGAGCTGCCGGATCGACCGCTGCTCATCGACTTCGGCAGCCGGCCCGAATTCTTCAATACCAGCATCGGGCAGTTCGAGGACCTGCTCCGCACGATCCAGTTCGAGGACCGCGGCCCGGAACCCTGATCCCGTCCCAGGCGCTCGAAGGATCATCGCCAGCCCATCTCAAAGGAGGGACTTCAATGTCCAGGTTCGCCGTGCTTCCCCTTGCCCTGCTCATGCTGTTGGCGGTCACCGCCCCTGTGGCTGCGGCAATGCCCGTCCATTCCACGACAACCGGCACGTACTCTCTCGCGGACGCGATCTTCGACTACGAGAACTTCGGCATCTATGACGGCGACTGCGGCGACTTCGTCCTCCTCGTTGACTTCGACGTCACCCGAAGCGTCACCACGTGGCCCGACCGCGAGACCCGTCACGTTCGCTACGAGGGCCACTTCTACAACGCCTCTGACACGTCGAAGTCGATCGTCCGGAATGGCAAGTTCACGCTGACCTTCCGGTTCGACGCGACGGGCGGCCTTCTTGACCTGACCTCGACCGGGCTGTACGAATACGTAGAGGTCGAGGGACACCAGTTGCCGACGATCGCTGGGCGATCGATGACGGACTTCGCGTTTGATCCGCCCACGTCGCGGACCACGCCGCACGCAACGACGGAGACGCCTGCGTTCGTCTGCGACGCTCTTCGCTGAGACCGAGCGCCGTTCCGCTCGTGCGGGGCGGCGGGCTCTACCAGCCTTCAATCGGTCCGATCCAATGTGCATCAGACGGCGAAAGGAGCCCCGTCCACTCCTGGCTATGCACTGGTGGACTACTCCTCAAGCGCGCCCGGCGAAAGTAGCCGCAATCGGCGAATCCCGACTGTTCCGGACGCGATTTCGCGGCTCACGGCGTCGTAATCAGTCTCCAGGGGACTGCGACGGAAGCGGGGCTGGCGCTCGGGATAGGCGAGGGCCAGCGAGGGATTCTTTGTCCAAACTCTTGACAAAGCAGTAGCCGGACGTATTGTCCGCTCTGTCCAAGTCACCTGACGAAGCGGCGGGGAGGGCCGCTCCAGGGGCAACCGAACCCGAGGCCATGCGTTGAACGTTCCGGCCAAGGCGACGCACCGGCAGACGCGCCAGTACAATCGCCGCCTCGTGCTCCGGACGCTGTACGACTACGGCCCTGTCAGCCGCGCAGAGGTCGCCCGTCTCACCGGCCTCGCCCACACTACAGTCTCCGACGTCGTCGGCAGCCTCCGCACCGACGGCATGGCCGAAGAGGTTGGGCGCGCGGTCCGCGGGCGGCGTCATCTGCCACGGGTCCGCTTCGCGAGGTGGGGCGGCCGGCCGGGTCGGAGGAGGTGGCCGACGCGTAGTCGAGGAGCACCCAGCACATCGAACGATCGCGTGGCTGGCCAGTTCGTACCGGAGAGGAGACCGATGAAATCAACGAACTTGGTGATGCTGATCGGCGCCGCGGCGCTGGCCTTCGGGGCGTGCGCCGCCCAGCCGCCGACGACCGCGACGCACGAGGCACCGGCCTCGCAGGCTCCAGCCGGCAGCGAGGCACCCGCCAGCGCCGCCCCGAGCGGTCCGAATGCCGATTTGCAGGCAGCCCTTGCGGGTGACTACGACGGCACGACGATCGAGCTGCTCGGGCAGTGGATCGAGGCCGAGGGCCAGGCCTTCGACGACAGCCTCAAGGCGTTCCGCGATGCCACCGGCATCAACGTCGTCTACTCGGGCATCCAGAATTACGCGACCGTCCTCAACGTCCGCGTGGACGGCGGTCTCGCTCCGGATATCGCGCAGCTCGCGCAGTCCGGCAACATGCGTAACTTCCAGGCTGACGGCAAGCTGATCGCGCTCGACGACGTGCTCGACGTCGAGCAGGTGAAGGCTGACTACAGCCCGGGCTTCATCGACGCGGGCTCGGTCGACGGCACGCTCTACGGCCTGTTCTACAAGCAGGATCTGAAGTCGATCGTCTGGTATCCGGTGAAGGCCTTCGAGGAGAAGGGTTACGCCATTCCGACGACCTGGGACGAGCTCGTCGCGCTGAGCGACAAGATCGTCGCCGATGGTAGCAACCCCTGGTGCACCACCGTCGAGCACGCGGACGCGTCCGGCTGGGTCGCCACCGACTGGATCGAGGACGTCCTGTTGCGGACGGCCCCGGTCGATACGTACGACAAGTGGGTCTCCCATGAGATCCCGTTCAACGACCCCGCGATCGTCAACGCCATGAACATCGTCGGGAAGATGTTCTTCACCGACGGCTACACGTACGGCGGCAACACCCGGATCAACGGGACGTGGGTCGGCGACTCGCAGACCCCGATGTTCGACCAGGACGGGCCCAAGTGCTGGATGCACAAGCAGGCCGCATGGGTCCCGGATTTCTGGCCGAAGGACGGCGACACCCCGCTGTACAAGCCGGGTGTCGACAGCTCGTTCTTCTACCTCCCGCCGATCGACCCGCAGTACGGCAAGCCCGTGCTCGGAGGGGCCGACATGTTCGTGCAGTTCAACGACCGACCCGAGGTGCGAGCGCTGATGCAGTGGTTCTCCACCGCCGACTCGGTCAAGGAGCGTGTCGCGACCGGCTCGTTCCTCGCCGCGAGCAACGCCGTTCCGCAGGAGTCGTACACGGTTTACCCGATGTCCGATCTCGCCAAGATCGCGCGTGAGGCGACCGTCAACCGCCCCGATGCATCCGATTCGATGCCGGCCGAGGTCGGCGCGGGCACGTTCCGGAGGGGCCTGGTCAAGTGGATCTCGCAGAACGGCGAGGGCACCGAAGCCATCCTGCAGGAGATCGAGGACAGCTGGCCGGCCGCCCAGTGACCCGAGGTCATGACCCTCGTACGTGACGAAGCGCGCAACCTGCCATTCCGACTCGGGCCCGAAGAGCGCATCCTTGCGGTCATGCCGCATCCCGTGGACCTCACTCCGGCCGACACGTCCTCGACGGTCCCGCCCGGCCTCGCCGCCGCGCGGCGGTGTGCCGGCGACGCGGCCACGATCGTCGTCGGGACGATCGCCGCCGAACCGGGCTCCGCCCAGGCGGATCTCGTCGATGCGCTGCTCGCCACGGGCCAGCCGGTCGTCACCGTCGCCCTCCGGACGCCGTGGGACCTGTCGTCGGTGGGGCTCGGCCTGTGACCGAATCCGTCGCGCTGCGCGGAGTTCGGGTCGTCGAACCCGGGTCGGCGTCGGTCCGCCGACCAGCCTGTGCATCATGGGCGGGCGCGTGGTCTCATTCGGCGAGGAGGCCGATGCGTGTCCGGCGCGGAGCGTCGAGCTCGACGGGCTGTGGCTCGCCCCCGGCCTGATCGACCTGCAGGTCAACGGCGCGGCCGGCCACGACACGACCGAGGATCCGGCTTCGATCTGGGCCGTCGGCGAGGCGATTGCCGCGACCGGTGTGACGTCCTTCCTCCCGACGGTCATTACCGCGCCCGCGGGCCGCATCGAGGATGCCCTGGCCGTCCTCGAGGAGGGCCCACCGGCCGGCTATCGCGGCGCCACGCCGCTCGGGCTCCATCTCGAGGGCCCGTTCCTGAGCCCCGATCGCTACGGCGCGCACGACCCGGCGTTCCTGCGCTGGCCGGACCCTGCTCTCGCAGCCGGCTGGAGCCGCGCGGCCGGCGTCGCGATTGTCACGCTCGCGCCGGATCTCCCGGGCTCGCTCGAGCTCATCCGGACGCTTTCGGCCAAGGGCGTCGTCGTGTCGCTCGGGCACTCGAGCGCGACCCTCGAGGAGGCACAGGCCGGGATCGATGCCGGCGCCCGATACGCCACCCACCTGTTCAACGCGATGCCGGCGATGGCCCACCGCGAGCCGGGGATCGCCGTCGCGGTCCTCGCCGACGAGCGGGTCACGGTGGGGACGATCCCGGACACGATTCATGTCCACCCGGCGATGCTCGACATCGCCTGGCGGATCGCCGGACCTGACCGATTCTCCATCGTGACGGACGCGATGGCCGCGCTCGGGATGCCCCACGGCTCGTTCCGGCTCGCCGACCGCGAGGTGACCGTCGACGACACGGGCCCGCGGCTCCCCGACGGGCTGCTCGCGGGCAGCATCCTGCGGCTCGATGCCGGCGTGAGGAATTTGGCCGCGGCCACGGGACGAGGTGTCGAGACGGCCCTCTCCGCGGCGACGACCGTGCCCGCCCGCCTGCTGGGCCTCGACGATCGCGGGCGCATCACGCCGGGTGCCCGTGCCGACCTCACCATCCTGACCCAGGACTTCGATGCAGTCGGCACGATCGTCGCTGGCGAGCTCGTGTGGGCCGCACCGCAGCTCGCCCGCGAGGTGCCGGTGTGGGCCTGAGGGACGAGATCCTTGAGCAGCCCGAGGTCGCGAACCGATTCCTCCGCGACGGCCTCCCGCAGGTACGGCGCATCGCCGACGCGCTGGACGGCCGTGAGCTCGACGTCGTCCTGATCGCCGCCCGGGGAACCTCGGACCATGCCGCGATCTACGCCCAATACCTGTTCGGTGCTCTCCACCGGCTGCCCGTCGCGCTCGCCACGCCGTCGCTCGTGTCCCTGTACGGGATCGCACCACGCGTCGACCGTGCCCTCGTTGTCGGGATCAGCCAGTCGGGGCGATCACCTGACGTGGTCGCGGTGATCGAGGCTGCACGCGCGCAGGGCGCTCCGACCATCGCGATCACGAACGCACCGGGTTCGCCGCTCGCCCGCGCAGCGGAGCATTCGATCGACGTTGCCGCCGGTCCGGAGCTCGCGACCGCCGCGACGAAGACCTACACTGCCCAGCTGCTCGCCGTCGCGGCGCTCGCCGCCGCACTTCCGGTCACGCCCGACGCTCAATCGCTCGGTGGCACGGCAACCGACCGCTGCGCGACTCTCGAAGACGTCCCGGGTGCGCTCTCGGCCGCCCTTGCCGTCGAACACGACGCTGCCGGGCTCGCCGAGGCCCGCCGCGACCTCGACCGGTGCACGGTCCTCGGCCGCGCCTTCGACTACGCCACCGCGCGCGAGTGGTCGCTCAAGCTCAAGGAGCTGGCGCAGGTCCACGCCGAGCCCTATTCGTCGGCTGACTTCCAGCACGGCCCGCTCGCGCTTGTCGAACCGGGCTACCAGGTCCTCGCCGTGGCCCCGTCGGGCGTCGCGGGGACCGACCTTGCCAGGCTCGTCCGCCGCCTGCGCGAGGAGCACGAGGTCGATGCGCTGGTCGTCTCCGACGATCCGGCCATCCGCGCGGTCGGCAGCGCGTCGCTGGCTCTGCCGCCCGGCCTTCCCGAATGGCTGATGCCGATCGTGTCGATCGTGCCCGGCCAGCTCTTCGCGCTGTACATGACGGTCGCCCGGGGTCTCGACCCCGAACGCCCCCGGTGGATCTCGAAGGTCACCGAGACCCGCTGACTCAGCGCGGACCCCGCGCGTTCTCGATGGCGCTCACCAGGCTCGACGCACGGCTCGCGATCCCGGCCGGGGCCCGGTCGCCGATGAGCCACGTACCGAGCCCGACCGCGACCGCGCCCGCCCTGATGAAGTCGGGCGCCGTTTCGACGGTCACCCCGCCCGTCGGGAGCAGCGGGATGTGCGGGAACGGGCCGCGGAGTTCACGGACGAACGCCGGGCCCGCGACCGCGGCCGGAAAGAGCTTGACCGCTGCTGCGCCGGCGCGCCATGCGGCGAGGATCTCGGTCGGGGTCAAGGCGCCGGGGATGATCGGGATGCCATGGCCGGCGGCCCATTCGATCAGCCCGGGATCGACATGCGGCGACACGAGGAAGGTCGCACCCGCCTCGATGGCTCGTTCGGCGGCCTCGATCGTCAACACGGTCCCAGCCCCGATCTCGAGCGCGCTGCCGTCCGCGTGGCGAGCCGCGGCCCTCACCGACGCGAGCGTTCCGTCCTCGGGTTCGTTGAGGGTCAGCTCAAAGGCACGGACGCCGCCGCGGACCAGGCCGTCGGCGATGTCTCGGACCGCGTCCGCGGTCAGGTTCCTGGCGACGGCGACGACGCCGCATTCAAGGATGCCCGCCGGGATCGGCGGTCGGGCGTCGGTCACCGCCGGCCGCGGACGAGGTCACGGCCTGCCACCAGCGCTCGCAGCTTGGCTCGCGACACCGCGCGGGCCGTCTGCGAGAAACCGCAATCGGGAACGAGCGACAGGCGATCCGCCGGAACGTGCTCGAGGACACGTTCGATCCGTTCGGCGACGTCGTACGCGGTCTCGACGTACGAGTTCTTGACATCGATCACGCCGGCCGCGATGTCGAACCGATCGGTCAGCCCGGCAAGCACCTCGAGTTCGGCCAGTTCGCGGTTGGCGAATTCGAGCACGAGCTCATGGACGGCGAACTTCCGGAGCTGGTCGAGCACCGGCCGATAGGTCCGCTTCGCGAGCGGCCGGCCCATGTAGTTGCCGAAACAGAGGTGGGCGCCGAGCCGCACGCCGGCGGGGACGCCCGCGACGACCGGGTTGAACAGCGCCGCAAAGTCCGCCGGAGCATCGGGATGGATGGCCGGTGACGGCTCGTCGATCTGGATGAACGTTGCGCCCTCGGCGACCAGCGCGCGGACCTCGGCAGCGATGATCGGGACGAATGCCTCGGCTGCGGCGAGCCGGTCTCGGTACACGGTCCGTCCGACGAGCCGACCGGACAGGGTGAACGGCCCCGGCAACGTGACCTTGAGCGGGTGTCGCGCGCGCGTTCGCGCGTAGCGAAACTCCTCGACAACCCCGAATCCGTCAGGCGCCGCGATCGGTTCGAGCACCTCGAAGCGGTGCTGCTGGTCGTGTCCCGGCGCTCCCACCCGCCGTTCCGGTTCGAGCGCGCGCAGGCCCGTGAGGTGGCGATAGAACTCGGCCGTGAAGAAGCCTGCGCGGCGCATCTCACCATCGGTCACGACGTCGATCCCGGCCTCCTCCTGGTCGCGCAGCGCGGTGTCGACCGCGTCGTCCTGGAGTTCCGTGATGTCGGCCGGCCCGAGCTCGCCGCGACCCGCGGCCGCCACGCCGACCACCAGCCACGACGGGTGGGCGTACGAGCCGACGACACTCGTCGTGAGGTTGCCGCCTAGGCGCGGCGCGAGCTCGGTCACGCCATCTCCGCGAAGGCGAACATGCGGGCCGGATTGCTGACGAAGATCTCGCGCCGGTCCTCGGCGTGGATGCCGCGAGTCTGCATGGTGTCGGCGAACTCGCCGAGCAGGAACGCCCAGCCGGGCGATCCGCCGTAGGTCGTCCAGTAACCCTGCCGTGCCGCGTCCAGGCCGAGCATCAGCTGGTCTCCGTAGCCGTCCTCGATCATCCAGGCGAGCAGCGTCAACGTTCCGTTGTCGACGTCGGGCCTCCAGCGAAAGGCCTGGTCGTACTCGACGGCCGCGCCGCTTGCGAGGATCTCGCGATGGTAGCCGCGGTCGACAACCTTGTCGGTGTGGGAGAGCGTCACGTGGCCCAGGTCGACCCCGTGCTCGATGAGCAGCCGCACCTGCTCGAGCGCCCCCAGCCCGTCGGTGCAGTGGGTGAGGATCGGGCAACCGGTCCTGACGTGGACGGCAGCGGCAGCTTCGAAGGCGCGTCGCTCGCGGTGGGTCAGCTCGGCGCTGCCCGCGATCTTGATAACGCCCGCGCGGTGCTCGGTCCGCTCGACCGTCCGGGCGCGGTTGTCGTGCGCGTCGATCCCATCGATGATGTCGGCCTCAAAGCGGGCCGCGAGCTCTTCGGCTGAATCGTGCTCCGTCCAGCCATCGGCGGGGTAGAACTGCGACAGATGGAGGCCGGTCGAGGCGATCACGTGGACCCCGCTCCGGCGGCTTGCCTCGGCCAGCTTGACGACGTTGCGCCCGGCCGCGCACGGCATCGCATCGACGATCGCGGCGAGGCCCAGCGCGCGCGGCGCTTCGAGCTCGGCGACGGCCTTGTCGATGTCTGCGAGGAGGAAGTCAGCGCTCGCTTCGACGAACCCGCCTCCGTCGATTACGAGGTGCTCATGCGCGTAGGTCGGCCCGAGGTCCCCGGGTTCGATGTCGCCGAGGACGGTTCGGACGTACCTCATTCGGGGTCCGCCGGCCCCGGCCACGGCACGTCGGTCAGGCTCCAGCCGGCATCGACGTCGATGACCTGGCCGGTGATCGCGAGCGCATCACGCGACAGGAGGAAGGCTGCGGCGCCGGCAACGTCCTCGGGCTCGAGCAGCCGGTTGACGAGCGCCTGCTTCCAGCGGATGAATTCGACGATCTCGGGGTCGTTCGCGGCACGCTCGGCCATCGGCGTGCGGGTGACCCCCGGCGACACCGCGTTCACCCGGATCCCCTTCGAGGCGTAGTAGGAGGCCATGGTTCGCGTGAGGGCAGCGATGGCGCCCTTGGCTGCGGCATAGGCGTGGGTTGCAAAATGGGTCGGCGACGGGCTGGTGCTCGTGACCGAACCCATATGCAGGATCGCGCCGCGCTGGCCGTCGGCGTCCGGGTCCTGGCGGAGCATCTGGCGGGCAGCCGCGCCCGACACGAGGAACAGGGTTCGGGCGTTCAGGTCGAGCGTGGCGTCCCATCCTTGCGGTGTCGCTGCGTGGGCCGGCCCGTCGCCGTGGCGGCGGCCACTTCCGCCGGCAACACTGAAGACGCCATCGAGACGGCCGTGGCGCTCGACGGTCGCGGTGACGATGCGATCGGCGGCGTCGTCCTCGGTCAGGTCGGCGACCTCATACGAGGCGGCGCCACCGGTCGCGGTGATTGCCTCGACCAGGCTGCGGCAGTGATCCTCGGTGCGCGAGGCGACGACCACACGCGCCCCCTCGGCCGCGAGCCGCTGAGCCGAGGCGGCCGCGATCCCGGTCGAGCCAGTGATCAGCACCACCCTGCCGTCGAACCGTTGGAACAGCACGGGCCGATGCTAGCAATCCGGGTGGGTCATCATTCGAGCCATGACGATCGAGATGCACGCCGAGCTCGTCCTCGACGCGCACGCGACCCTCGGCGAGGGCCCGGTGTGGGACGCAGATCGTGGTGTGCTGTGGTGGGTCGACATCGAAGGTCGGCGCATCCACCGCTTCGATCCGGCGACGCGCACCGACACATCCTTCGAGACTGCGACCCAGGTAGGAGCGTTGGCGCTCCGAGAGGGTGGGGGACTCGTCGCCTCGCTGGCGGATGGGGTCTGGACGGTCGACCCCGAAAGTGGCGCAGCGGAGCTGTTCGTGGGCCTCGGCGAGCCACCGGACGTGCGCTCGAACGAGTCGAAATGCGACCCGGCCGGACGGTATCTCGTCGGGACGATGGCCTTCGACTACCTGCCGATCGGCTCGCTCTACTCAGTCGAGGCGGACGGTTCGGTGCGCCGCCTGCTCGACTCGCTGTCGATAGCCAACGGCATGGCCTGGACCGAGGACGGCGCCACGTTCTACTACATCGACTCACCGCTCCGCCGCGTCGACGCGTTCGACTACGACCTGCCGACTGGCGCCATCTCCGGTCGGCGACCGTACCTCACGTTTGACGACCGGGTTGCCAAGCCCGACGGGATGTCGATCGACGCCGAGGGCGGTTTGTGGATCGCCTTCTGGGACGCCGGCGAGATCCGCCGCTACGGGCCGGATCGCGCTCTGGATGTGGTTGTCGACGTGCCGGCGACCCAGGTGACGAGCGGCGTGTTCGGCGGCTCGGATCTCCGTGATCTATACATCACGACCGCAACGACCGAACTGCCGGCCGAGGCCCTCGTCGGGCAGCCCCACGCCGGCGGGCTGTTCCACGTCCGTGCCCCCGTCCCCGGCGTGCTCCCGCACCGCTTCGCAGGCTGATTTTCGGAACCTGGCCCGAACAGCCCTTCGGCTGCGGCCACCCCGCGAATGCTTCCAATGAAGCGGAACAAGCGCAGGAACGTGCCTGAATTCGGGTTGCGGCCGCGCCGCGTCGAATCCACTCGGCGCCCTGACCGAGGCGGGGGCGCCACGCCGAATTCCGGTTCGGGCCGGCGACGATCCCGACGCCCGACAGCTCGCGGAGTACGGCCAACCTCAAGCCTGGAATGAGCACAACTGCAGCACGCCAATCGGGCATGTTCGCACGGTCATTCCGCATGCGCGGAAGCACCTCGAGGGTGCGTCCCGGGCGGAGATGCCTTCGCCGCGCCGCCGGCCTGGATGAGGTCAATCCGCCCGATCTGCGAGAGCATCGTGGCGCGGTCGAAGTAGTCGCGATACGCCGTGATGCGGCCGTTGTGCACCTCGGCCACGCCGACGCCCCGGCGGGTGAAGGGCAGGCCGGTCGGCTCGGCGCCGGCGAACTGGCCGGTGTTCGTGCCGGTCGCCCGCCACTCGACGACGACGAACGGCTCCGCGACGATCAGGTTGTCGATCTCGACGTGCAGGTCGGGAAACGCCTCCTTGAAGGCGCGGGCACCCTCCTGGCTCTCGATTGGATCGCTCGAGATCTCGTTCCGCGCGATGACCTCGGTCACAGCGTTGGGGGCGAGGAGCGCAAGGTCGAGCTCCCAGTCGTTGCGGTTGTATGCGTCGATCCACTGCCGCACGACCGTTTCAGCGTCCATCGGCCCATTCTGCTCGGGACGGGACCTTCGGGCGCGTTGACACTGCCGGCCTTCCGCCCGTACGATCCCCACACAACTGAATAGCTCTTATCAAGAGTGGCGGAGGGACCGGCCCGATGAAGCCACGACAACCTACCGGCGTCGAGTCGGCAAGGTGCCAAATCCGGGCAGGTCCTCCTGCGAGATAAGGGAACTCCCTGAGACCCTTCCAGCAGGAAGGGTCTTCCGTTTCCACCGGTCCCGTCGCTGCCCCAGCCGCGCACCGACCTGGAGCCGACGATGACGATCCACACCGCGCCTGCACCAACGACCGAGCCGACCGCCTACGACGCGGGTCGCCCGGTCATGGCGGCGCCGCGCGTCGTCGGCCTCATCTGTCGCAGCTGTCGCCGGCCCGAACCGCTCGGACCCTCCTACGTTTGCGCAGCGTGCTTCGGCCCGCTCGAAGTGGCGTACGACAAGGACGCGGTCCGCGACCAGGTGAGCCGCGAGGTCATCGAGGCCCGTCCGCCGGGCCTGTGGCGCTACCTCGAGTTCCTGCCCGTCGACGCGCCGCCGGCCCGTGGCCTGCGCGTCGGCTCGACGCCGCTCCTCCGTGCGGACCGGCTCGGCCCGGCGCTCGGGATCGAGCGCCTGTGGCTGAAGGACGACACCCGCAACCCGACCCTCTCGTTCAAGGACCGCGCAGTGGCGGTTGCCGCCGCCCGGGCCCGCCTCTTCGGCATCGACACGCTGGCCTGTGCCTCGACGGGCAACCTCGCCGGCGCCACAGCCGCAGCCGCGGCCGCGCTCGGCATCCCGGCCTACGTGTTCATCCCGGCCGATCTCGAGCCCGCCAAGATCGACCACGCGCTGGCCTACGGCGCGACGGTCGTCCCGATCGAGGGCACGTACGACGACGTCAACCGGCTGTGCCTCGAAGTCGCCGACGAGACCGGCTGGGGCTTCGTCAACGTCAACCTGCGGCCGTTCTACGCCGAGGGCAGCAAGACCCTCGCGTTCGAAGTCGCCGAGGGCCTCGGCTGGCGGTCGCCCGACGTGATCGTCGCTCCGATCGCATCCGGGGCGATGTTCACCAAGCTCGCAAAGGGCTTCGGCGAGCTGGCCGATGCGGGCCTCATCGAGCGCCGCCCGATCCGCTTCGTCGGTGGGCAGGCCGCCGGCTGCGCACCGGTCGCCACGGCCTGGGAGCAGGGAACAATCGACGTCCAACCCGTTCGCACGCCGGACACCTTCGTCCGCTCGCTGGCGATCGGCAACCCGGCAGACGGTCGCTACTCGGTGGAGCAGGCGAACGACTCGGGCGGTTCGATCGAAGCGATCCCCGACGAGGCGACGGCAGCCGCGATCCGGCAGGTGGCGACCCTCGAAGGGATCTTCTCGGAGACGGCAGGTGGCGTCACGGTGGCCGCGGCCGAGGCGGCTCGCCGCCGGGGCGTGATCCGGGAGGGCGACGAGGTCGTCGTCCTGCTCACCGGGAACGGGCTCAAGACTCCGGATGCGCGTTTACTCGGTCTCGAGCAAGGTGGCGTCGCGCCATCGATCCGGCCGAGTCTGTCAGCCTTCGAAGCCTGGCTGGAGGCGCGGGCATGAGCGCGGTCCGCATCCCGCCCACGCTCCGTACCTCGACCTCCGGGGAGAAGCTCGTCCAGGTCGACGGCTTCGACGGTCCGCGAGGTCGTCGACGGCCTCGTGGCGGCGTACCCGGGTCTCGGACCGCAGCTGCTCGACGGCGGAGGGCGGCATCAACCGCTTCGTCAACGTCTTCCTCAATGACACCGATGTGCGCCACCTCGACGGCCTCGACACGGCCGTCGACGAGCGAGACTCCCTCGTGCTGCTCCCGGCGATGGCCGGCGGCTGTTGACGGGCGACTGACTGGCCTTGCGGAACCACAGATGACTCCCGCGTCCACGCCTCGAACCCGGTTCCGCGAGCGGCTCGGTCAGCGGCCGCTCCTCGCAGACGGCGGCATGGGCACGCTCATGTACAGCCGGGGCGTCCCGCAGAGTGCCTGCCTCGACGAGCTGGCCGCGACGCGGCCGGAGCTGGTCGGCGCTGCACATCGGGAATACCTGGATGCCGGAGCCGAACTGATCGAGACCTTGTCGCTCGGCGCCAACCGGCGCCGCCTGGCGGTCGTCGGCCTCGATACAGAGGTCCAGCGCCTCAACCGCCGGGCGGCCCAGGTCGCCCGCGAGGCCCGCGAGGTGAGCGGACGCGACGCGCTCGTCGGCGGCTCCGTGGGGCCGCTCGCGCCGCCGAACCGTGGGAGTGCCGGGCTCTCGGAGCGCGCGGCGCGCACGATGTTCCGCGAGCAGCTCGACGGCCTGCTGGAGGGCGGCATCGACGTCGTCGTGCTCGAGACGTTCTCGGACCTCGACCAGCTGCTGATCGCGCTCGACGAGGCGCGGAGCGCCGCGGACATCCCGATCATGGCCTCGCTGACGTTCGGTGAGGACCTCACGCTTGCCGACGGGACGACGGCCGAACGAGCCGCCGGCCTGCTCGCCGCGGCCGGCGCCGACGTCATCGGAGTCAACTGCGGGGCAGGGCCGAGCGCTTCGATCAACGCCCTGAAGGCGATGGGCAGGGCCGGACCTGACGATCCGCCGCGCTCGATCATGCCGAACGCCGGATTGCCGCAACGGCTCGAGGGGCGATTTATCTACGCCGCCGGTGCCGGGTACTTCGCGCAGGTCACGCCGCGCATGGTCGAGGCCGGGGCACGGATCGTCGGCGGTTGCTGCGGGACGACGCCCGAGCACATCGCCTCGATGCGGGCCGCGCTCGAAATCGTCACGACGACCGGGGCCGCTGCGCCGTTGTCTGAGGTCACAACGTCCCGGACCAATGCCGCGCTCGCGGACCGGTCGACGCTCGAAGCCGAAGGCGCGCCGCCGCCGACCCGGCTCGCCGAGCTGCTTGCCGCCAAGCGGTTCGTGGTCTCGGTCGAGATCGACCCGCCCCGGAGTGTCCGCATCGAGCGGACCATCGAGGCCGCAAGGCTGCTCCAGGAGGCCGGGCGTCGACGCCGTCAACGTCTCGGACTCGGCGATGGCCAAGGTGCGGATGGGTGCCTTCGCGGTCGCGTTCGGCATCCAGCACGATCTCGACCTCGAGTGCCTGGTCCACTGCACGACGCGCGACCGGAACCTGATGGCGCTCGAATCGGAGCTGCTCGGGGCGCATGCGCTCGGGGTCCGCAACATCATCGCGCTCACCGGCGATCCGCCGCGCGTCGGCGATTATCCGACCGGGACCGGCGTGTGGGACGTCGATTCGATCGGGCTCATCGACATCCTGACCCGGCTCAACCGTGGCGAGGACCAGTCCGGCTCACCGATCGGCCAACCTGCCGGCTACACGATCGCCTGCGCGCTCGACCCGACCGCGGCCGACGTCACGACCGAGTGGGACCGCCTCGAACGAAAGCTCGCCGCCGGAGCGCACCTGGTCATGACCCAGCCGCTCTATTCGGTCGAGCAGGTCGAGACGATGTTCGTCGAGGCGCGCCGCCGCTTCGGCCAGGCCGGGTTCCCGGTGCCGGTGCTGCTCGGTGTCCTGCCGCTCGTGTCGGCGCGGCACGCCGAGTTCCTCCACAACGAGGTGCCCGGGATCACGATCCCCGACGACGCACGCGCGGCCATGCATGCGGCAGGCGAGCGCGGCTCGGCACGGGGCATCGAGATGGCCGACGACCTGCTGCGCGCTGTCGAAACCGAGCTGGCCGGCACGTACATCATGCCGAGCTTCGGTCGCTACGAGCAGTGCGCCGGCCTGGTCCGGCGGATTCGCGAGCGCTACCCGAAGGCCGTGGCCTCGGCGGCGAGCGCCACGACCGGGGTTTCAGCGTGACGACCCCGACCGCCGCCCCGCCGTTCAACCGGACCTCGCGCCTCGCTCGCCTGCCGGACCTGCTCCGAGAGCGGATCGTCGTCCTCGACGGGGCGATGGGCACGATGCTCCAGGAAAGGAGCCTCGACGAGGCCGCCTTCCGTGGCGAGCGCTTCGCCGACCACCCGAAGGACCTGCGTGGCGACAGCGACCTCCTCTGCCTGACCCAGCCCCAGGTCGTCCGCGAGATCCACGCGGCCTATCTCGATGCCGGCGCCGACGTGATCTCCTCGAACTCATTCACGTCGACGTCCATCGCCCAGGCCGACTACGGGTTCGGCCCGGATGTCGTCCGCGAGATGAACGTGGCCGCGGCGCGCCTCGCGCGCGAGGCAGCCGACGCGGCGGAACGCGCGGATCCGGGCCGCCCGCGATACGTGGCCGGATCCCTCGGGCCGACGAACCGGACTGCCTCCATCAGCCCGGATGTCAGCGACCCCGCGGCACGCGCCGTGACCTGGGAGGAGCTGGAGGCCGCGTACCGCGACGCCGCTGCTGGTCTCGTCGAGGGCGGGGCCGACCTGCTGCTCGTCGAGACAATCTTCGATACGTTGAACGCGAAGGCGGCGATTTTCGCCATCGAAGCGCTGTTCGACGAGCTGGGCGAGCGGGTTCCCCTGATCATCAGCGGGACGATCGTCGATGCCTCCGGACGGACCCTCTCGGGGCAGACCGTCGAGGCGTTCTGGCACAGCGTCCGTCACGCGAAGCCATTGATCGTCGGCCTCAACTGCGCGCTCGGCCCGAAGCAGCTGCGCGAGCACCTTGACGTCCTGTCGCGGGTCGCCGACGTTCCCGTGTCGGCGTACCCGAACGCGGGTCTGCCGAACGACCTGGGCGGCTATGACGAGACGCCCGAGCAGATGGCCGCTGCGCTGGGCGAGTGGGCCGAGCACGGCCTGCTCAACGTCGCCGGCAGCTGCTGCGGGTCGACCCCGGCGCACGTCGCGGCCATCGCGGCCGCGGTCGCGGGCCACAAGCCCCGCGCCATTCCCGAAACGAAGGCAGTCACCCGCCTGTCCGGCCTCGAGCCGGTCGTGATCCCGCCGCCCGGCAACGCCTTCGTCAACGTCGGTGAGCGGACCAATGTCACCGGCTCGCGCAAATTCGCCCGGCTCATCGCGGAGGACCGCGAGGACGAGGCCGTCGACGTCGCACGCGAGCAGGTCGCGAACGGCGCGCAGCTCATCGACGTGAACATGGACGAGGCGATGCTCGACGGCGTCGCGGCGATGACCCAATTCCTGCGCCGGATCGGGTCGGAGCCGGACATCGCGGTCGTCCCCGTCATGGTCGACAGCTCCAAGTGGTCGGTCATCGAAGCCGGTCTGCAGCAGCTCCAGGGCCGCGGGGTCGTGAATTCGTTGTCGCTGAAGGAGGGCGAGGACGAGTTCCTGCGGCAGGCCCGCCTGGCCCGCCGCTACGGCGCCTCGGTCGTCGTGATGGCGTTCGACGAGAAGGGCCAGGCAGACACCGTCGAGCGGCGCATCGCGGTCCTCAAGCGTGCCCACGGCCTGCTGACGGAGGTGGTCGGGTTCGGGCCGGAGGACATCATCCTCGACGCGAACATCTTCGCCATTGCGACCGGCATGGAGGAGCACAACGACTACGCGGTCGCGTTCATCGAGACGGTCAAGCGACTCAAGCGCGAGCTGCCCGGCAGTCGGACGTCGGGCGGAATGTCGAACGTGAGCTTCGCGTTCCGCGGCAATGACCCGGTCCGCGAGGCGATCCACTCGGTGTTCCTGTACCACGCGATCCGGGCCGGACTCGACATGGCGATCGTCAACGCCGGCGTGCTGCCGGTGTACGACGACATCGAGCCCGCAGCTTCGCGAACGCGTCGAGGACGTGGTCCTCAACCGGCGGCCCGACGCGACGGAACGGCTGCTCGAGATCGCTGCACGATATGCCGGCGAGGCGGGCATGGAACGGGCCGCGGAGGATCTCGCGTGGCGCGAGAAACCGGTGAACGAGCGACTCACCCACGCATTGGTCGAGGGCATCGACGCCTGGATCGTCGAGGACACCGAGGAGGCCAGACTCGCCGCGGTCCGCCCGCTCGATGTCATCGAGGGGCCCTTGATGGCCGGCATGAACGTGGTTGGCGACCTGTTCGGGGCAGGGCGCATGTTCCTGCCCCAGGTCGTCAAGAGCGCCCGTGTCATGAAGAAGGCCGTTGCCCACCTCATCCCGTATCTCGAGGAGGAGCGCGAGGGGACCGGTGCCCGCAGGGCCGGCACGATCGTCACCGCCACGGTAAAGGGCGACGTGCACGACATCGGCAAGAACATCGTCGGGGTCGTGCTCGGCTGCAACGACTACGAGGTCGTCGACCTCGGGGTCATGGTCCCGGCGGCGCGGATCCTCGAGAAGGCGCAGGAGCTGGACGCGGACCTGATCGGGCTGTCCGGGCTGATCACGCCGTCGCTCGACGAGATGATCCACGTCGCCTCGGAGATGGAGCGGCTCGGCATGACGACGCCCCTGCTGATCGGCGGCGCGACGACCTCGCGGACCCACACGGCGGTGAAGATCGCTCCGGCATACAGCGGTCCGGTCGTGCATGTCCTCGACGCCTCGCGCGCCGTCGGCGTGGCCGGCAATCTCGTCGACGCCGAGCGGCGTCCCGGTTTCGCCGCGACGGTGCGCGACGAGTACGACGAGGTCCGTCGCGAACGGGGGGCGCGGCAGGCGAAGGAAAAGCGCCTGACGATCGAGGCCGCGCGGGCGAACCGCGTCCCGATCGACTGGTCCGAGGTGACCCCACCGCGGCCCTCATTCCTGGGTGTCCGCGCGTTCGAGCGCTATCCGCTTGCCGAGCTCGTCGAGCGCATCGACTGGACGCCCTTCTTCGCGACGTGGGAGATGCGCGGGCTCTATCCCGCGATCCTCGACCACCCGAAGCTCGGTCCCGCGGCGCGCGACCTGCACCAGGATGCGCTGACACTGCTCGACCGGATCGTGCGAGAGGACCGCCTGCAGGCGAACGCCGTCGTCGGGTTCTGGCCCGCGAACAGGGTGGACGACGACGACATCGCCGTGTGGCGCGATGACGAGCGCCGCCACAGATTGGCCACCTTCCGGACGCTGCGCCAGCAGATGGAGAAGCCGGCCGGCCGCCCCAACGTCGCACTGGCCGACTTCATCGCGCCGGTCGAAAGCGGCGTCGGGGATTTCGTGGGCGCCTTCGCCGTCACCGCCGGTCATGGACTCGACGGCTCCAATGGCCTCGTCGCCGAGTTCGAGGCCGCGCACGACGACTATTCGGCGATCCTTGCCAAGGCGCTCGCGGACCGGCTGGCCGAGGCGTTCGCCGAGCGTCTGCACGAGCAGGTCCGGCGCGAGCTGTGGGGCTACGCGCCGGACGAGACGCTGTCGAACGATGATCTGATCGCCGAGCGCTACCAGGGAATCCGGCCGGCGCCGGGCTACCCGGCCTGTCCCGACCACACCGAGAAGCGGACGATCTTCGAGTTGCTCGAGGCGGAGCAGCGGGCCGGCATCCAGCTGACGAAATCGTTCGCGATGCTGCCCGGAGCGTCGGTCTCCGGGTATTACCTGTGGAACCCGGCCGCCCACTACTTCGGGCTCGGCCGAATCGGACGGGATCAGCTCGCCGACTATGCGCGGCGGAAGGGGATCGCCATCGACGAGGCGGCCCGCTGGCTCGCGCCGAATCTCGCAGACGAGGCGTAGGGGCCGTCGGCGTCGGGCGCGCAGACTCCCAGCGCCCAGCAGGGGGCGCGGAACTAGATCGGGAGCGGGGTCGTGAGACCCGCGTCTTCGCGGGTCAGTTCGCGGGTGCCGTCGGCCGAGGTCGGCGAGGCGCCGTTCGAGATCCTCGATGAGGGCCATCGAGGCGTCCCAATCCGGGCTGAACGGCGGCGCATCAGCGGCCCGCAGTCGAGCACGGTGGAGGCGTGCGGACAGGAGCACAGGGTCGTCGGGCATGCTTCTCGCTGGGGCTGTGGGGGTCGAGGAGCCGAACATACGCCTCGCCGGTGCGCGTGGGCATCCCCCGATTGACGTAATCGGCATGAGCCGATCGGGTTGTTTCGTGCGTGGCACGAACGCGGCGGGGTGCGTCGCCGCACCGGGACCATCGGCGCGCGTGGTGACCCGAGTTCGCCGCTATTCCCGGCTGACGCGAGGTGGGAGGCTCGGGCCGAACGCCGTCCACCAATGCCGGAGTCCTCATGCTGCGCCGCCTGCTCGTCGCGATACCGGCCGCTTTCCTGTTCGCGCTGTTCGCGGCAAGTGTCGTCTCCGCGCACGAGGGGCACGACCACTCGCTCCTGACGGCCGACGCGGGCGAAGAGCTGCGCGGCCGGGTCGTCGAGACGCACGGCGACACGTTCACTGGCGAGTCGAAGGGCCGGACCTTCTGGCTCGAGATGGACGGCGAGCGAGTTCGCCTCGATGGCGCGCCGGCGAATCTGAAGCCCGGCGAGCGGGTGCGCGTTCGCGGGACGCGGCACGGGGCGACCTTCGTCGTCGCGGCCGACGCCGGTGCCGTTACGTCCGAAGGCCCCGCCACCGTCACGTCGGTCGGGCCCGCCGTCACCAAGAGCGTGGCGGTCGTCGCATTCACGTTCTCGGACAACACGAGCCAGCCATGGACGACCGCCCAGATCCAGGCGAACTTCTTCGGAACGTCGAACTCGGTCAAGGCCTACTTCAGCGACGCGTCGTACGGCCAGGTCACGGTGACCGGCGACGTATTCGGCTGGTACCAGATCGCCGCAACCGACGATGCGTGCGACAGCTCGACGTGGGCGACCCAGGCGAAGGCGGTGGCCACCGCGGCCGGCGTCAACCTCAGCGCGTACCAGCACATCGCGTACGTCTTCCCGCGTTCGACCGCGTGCGGTTGGGCCGGGCTTGCGTACATGCCCGGCAAGGAGAGCTGGAACAACGGCGCCCTGTCGGTTCGGGTCGCCGGGCACGAGCTCGCCCACAACTTCGGCGTCCACCATGCGTCAACGCTGGCGTGCACGGCGGTGGCGTCCGGGTGACGCTCTCGACGAGCTGCACCGAGAGCGAGTACGGCGACCCGTTCGACATCATGGGCAACGCCGCGCGCCTGACGAACAACTGGCACCGCTGGCGGCTCGGGTACTTCTCGAACAGCGAGGTCGTGACCGTCACGTCGGCCAACGCGGGGCAGCTCGACCCTCGGGGTCGTGAGCCACGCCGCTTCGGTGCCCGAAGATCGTCCGCGTCGCCCGCGGCGACGGCAACTTCTATTACCTCGAGTTCCGCCAACCCTTCGGCGTGTTCGACAACTTCGCGGTGGGGGATTCAGCGGTGAACGGGGTCCTCGTACGCGTGGCCCCCGACACGACGAACGTGCGGCCGCTGCTGCTCGACGGGAACCCCGCGACGACGACGTTCAACGACGCGGCGTTCGGGGCCGGCCAGACATTCACGGATTCGGCTCGTGGGATCTCGATCGCAGGTCGTCTCGGTGTCGACGAGTGGGGCCGTCGTCAACGTGTCGTTCGGTGGCGGCCCAATCCCGACCCCAACGCCGACACCGGGGCCGACGCCCACACCGACGCCCACACCGACACCCACGCCGACGCCCAGCCCAACGCCGGATCCCTCGCCCACCCCGGATCCCTCGCCCACGCCGGACCCGACGCCGACGCCGGACGCCGACGCCTCCGCCGCCGTCCGACACGACCCCACCGACCGCGCCGGACACCCTCACGGCGACCGTCAAGAGCGAGACCGTGATCGTGGTCGAATGGTCGGCGGCGACCGACGACACCGGCGTGACCGGCTATCGAATCACCCGGAATGGGACGCAGGTCGCCACGACGGCCAACTTGAACTGGACCAACATGGTCCTCAAGCCCGCGACGACGTACACGTACACGGTGTCTGCGCGTCGACGCTGCGGGGAACACCGGACCTGCGGTCGAGGTCGCGGCAACCACCAACGCCGACAGGATCCGGCCGGGCAAGCCACCAGGGTCGCGGATCGTGGCCGTCGGATCACGCCAGACGAAGCTGACGTGGGGCACCGCGACCGACAACGTGGCCGTCCGCGGATATCGCCTCTACGTTGACGGCGCCTACTACAAGACAATCACCGGGCGGACGGCCTACATCAGGACGAGCCGCGGCAAGCACTCGTTCTCGGTCCGGACGGTCGATACGTCTGACAACCGCAGTTACCAGATCGGCACGACGATCCGCGTCCGCTGATCGCGACGCGATCATGCATTCGGCCGGGCGGCGACCATTCCCATGCGGTACTCGACCGCGTGGCCGCGCTTTCCGACCGCGAGGACGGCATCGACCTCACGCAGGCAGTAGACCATCTGCTGGGCAAGGCGGCGGGGTCGTCCGAGCAGCATTGCCAGCTCGGCCGTGGTAAAGCTCTCGGCGAGACCCGGCGGGAGGAGCGCGGCAAGATCCACGACGCCACGAAGCGGAAGCGTACCCCGCACCTCGACGAGCCGACGCTCCTCGACCGCCCAGCCCTTCCGGCGCCACGGGCCGTCGGGCGCGTGAAACCTGAGCTCCTCCATCTCGATCAGCACCAGGTCAAACTCCAGGTGCGGATCGGCCAGCAGGGTGGCGACGCTGACGAGTTCGGCGAAGACGTCGCTCGCGATGCCGTGCCGGGGTGAGCGGCGCCGGCTGAGCACGCGGCCGTCTGCGTCGAACTTGACGATCCAGGTGTCGACGGCGATCGGGTAGATCACCCGGAGGCGGTGTCCTCGCCCGAGCAGGGCCGCGACCTTGTGGCGTGCCGACGACAGGCCGCGCGTCTGCACCTCGATCGAGCAGGTCCCCGCGAAGGAGATCGATCACGTAGCCATCGACAGCAACTTCGGTCTGGTCGCCTGGCTCGGCGTACCAGCGCTTCAGGGAGGCGTGGAGCGGTCGCTCACGCAGCGTGCCGATCCCGAGCGCGCTCGCGGTTGCCATCGCGGCACCAGTATGCCGACCGAAGGGCGCACCCTATCGACGGGACTGGCGTCGCGACGTACCTTGGGCGAGGTCTCTGTGGTCCTTCCTGCCAGGGGAGCAACGACGTTGAGCAAGCCGGTCGTCTTCGTCTCTGACCTTGGCCTGCGCGATGAGTTCGTGGGCGTGTGTCATGCGGTCATCGCCCGGATCTCGCCGGGCTCGACCGTCATCGATATCTCCCACGGCGTCGCCCCGCATGACATCCGCGCCGGCGGCCTCATCCTCGCCGAGAGCCTGCGGTTCGCCCCCGCTGATGCGGTGGGCCTCGCGGTTATCGACCCGGGGGTGGGGACCGATCGGCTGGCGATCGCCGGTCGAAACCGAAGCGAGGCGCCAGCTGGTGGGACCGAACAATGGTGTCCTGTCGCTGGCGTGGCGGGCTGACGGTGGTGTACGGCGCGCCGTCGCCATCAGCTCGCCGGATGTCGTTCTCGAGCCGATCTCGAGCGTCTTCCACGGTCGTGATGTCTTTGCGCCGGCCGCGGCGCATCTGGCGTCGGGAGCCGACCTGTCGGCCCTGGGTCCGCCGGCTGAGCTGGCCGAGCTCACGGAAGTCCGCCTGGCCGAGCCCGAGGTCGAACGTGGCCGCATCACGGGGGAGGTCATGGACATCGACCGCTTCGGCAACGTCCGGCTCAACGTGCGTCCGTCGCATCTCACAGCCGCCGCGTTGCAGGAGGCATCCGTGCTCCATGTCGCCACCCTTGGCGGCGAGGCCGATGCTCCGCGGATCAGGACGTACGGAGGAGTCGAGCCCGGTGCGTATGGCGTCCTCGTCGACGCCTGGAACTGGATCGCGGTCATCCGCTACGAGGCGAACGCGGCGGCGGAGCTGGGCGTCCAACCCGGCGACGTCGTCTGGCTGACGGCCGGCTGAGGCGCGACCGAAGCGGCTATTCCGGCGGCTGCTCGTAGGGTCGACCGAAGAACCAGATCTCCCGATAGGGCAGCGTCATGTGCCAGGTGGTCACGGCGCCCTTCGGGAGCGACGCCATATCGCCGACCGTGAGTTCCAGGGTCGGACCACCGTCGATCTCGATCCGTGCAGCACCCTCGAGGACGATCACGGTCTCGCGCTCAGGCAGCGTCCAGCGCTCCAGGCCCGCACGGGTCGTGAACCGCGACATGCCGCAGTAGGCCGTCTCCTCCTCGACCAGAACGTGGATCTCACCACCGACCTCAGGATCGGGCTGCCATTCGTCGGTCAGCACGTTTGACACGAAGACCCCGGGATGAAGCTCCAAGCTCGATACCTCCTCGCACGGCGACGCACTCCGCTATTGACCGAGCGCTCCCGCGAATACGGGTGCGCCGACCGGCTGCATGAGGCGCGCGAATTCGACGTTTCCACCGTCCCAGACCTCGTCATAGAAGCGCTGGACCAGCGCCTTGTTCTCCGCCTCTCCCATCGCATGCGCTCCACTCACTCGGGGGGCGAGTGTACCTGCGGGTACGACGCACCACGAGGCATCTGCGCACGCGCCGTAACACTTCGGCCGTTGAAGCGTTACCGGTGCAGAGGGATGTGAGCGTCACTGATTGGGCAGGTGGGGTGTCTGACCCCTGCACCCAGCGATGAGCGCCCAGGCACGTTCAACCACTGCGTTCCGTCGCATCTGCTTTGCGGCGGCACAGTGCACAACCGAAGAGGGGCCGACCAATGGCAGTCGCGAACACCAGGCGACGCTCTGCACGGCGTGTCCCGAACGCGAGCCAGACGGCTACCGACAGCGGTGATCGGCATCGCGATCGTGGCGCTATCGGTCACCCCGAGTGTCGCTGCATCGACGACGCAGCCGGCACCGCTCACGGACGATGGCCCCCAACTCCAGGCCCTGGTCGGCGATCCGGCCGAGCTCGACGCCACCTTCGGGACCGGCGGCAAGGTCATGACGAACACCGGCGGTCACCGCGCATTCGCCGTGGCCCTCCAATCGGACGGCAAGATCGTCGTCGCGGGCGAAGGGAACAACGACGTTGCCTTCGGCTTCGCGCGCTACACGACCACCGGATCACCTCGACCCTCGTTCGACGGGGACGGCATCGCGAACGTCGACGTCGGTTTCTCGACGTCGCCGTGGACATGGCCATCCAGTCCGACGGCAAGATCGTGGTCGTCGGGCCGAACTCGCCCGACGGTTTCTGCTGCGCTGCTGCAATTGTGCGGCTGAAGAGTACGGGACCCCCGACAGCACGTTCGATTCGGACGGGGTCGTGACGACCGGGCTCGGCGGCAGCCTGTCTCGACGCCAGCGCGGTCGCGCATCCAGACCGACGGCAAGATCTCGTGGCGGCGGCGGTCCGGCGGTGGAGCGGGACGTTCACGATCGGCAGGTTCACGACGACCGGCGCGCTCGACTCGACCTTCGGCACGGCAGGCTACGCGACGACCGACGGACGGCATCTCATCGACGACTCGAGGACATCGCGATCCAGCCCGACGGAAAGATCGTCGCGGTCGGCCGGGCGAACAACGATTTCGGAGTTGTCCGGTTCACCAGCGGCGGAGTCCTCGACACCACGTTCGACGGCGACGGCATCGTCATGACCGACTTCGGGACGGCTTCCGACAAGGCCGCGGCCGTTGCACTCCAGGGCGACGGCAAGCTCGTGGTCGCCGGGACCGGGAACGACCGGTTCGCAGTGGCGAGATACACGACCGCCGGAGTGCTCGACGCGACATTCGATGGCGACGGCAAAGTCACGACGACGATCCTCGGTCAAGGAACACCGAGCGCGCCGCAGACGTCGCGATCCAGTCCGACGGCAAGATTGTCGCGGTCGGGACGGGCATTCGACGAGCCACGACTTCGAGTACGCGATCGTCCGATTCGACACCGACGGCTGGCTCAACGGCCGGATGATCACGGACTTCGCGGATCCGGCCGACGACGGGCCCATGGCGTCGCGATCCAGGGCGATGGGCGGATCGTTGTCGTCGGCGGAGCCCAATCCTGTAGTTCGGATTCGTGCGCGTGGACGTTGGCCCGCTACACGAGCGTGACGCCGATCAGGACGCTCGCCGCGTCACCATCCTCGTCGTCGACTTCGGGTCGGTGACGGTGGGTGCCGCACCCGGCTCGGCGAGTGTCACCGTCACCAACACGGGCAGCGTCACGCTCGAGATCTCGCTCGCGGAGATCACGGGAACGGCGGCCGGCGTGTCGATCACCGCGGACACCTGTACGGGCTATCGATCGCACCCAAGGCAACGTGCACGGTCGGCCTCTCGTATGCGCCGCCCTCGCCGGCGACGCTGGCCGCCCAACTCGCCATCGACAGCGACGCCGACGTCTCACCGCTGGTCGTGCCGCTCCAGGGCACAGCCGTCGCGCCAACGAGTGGCGTCACATGGGGTTCGAACAACAAGGCCGGCCCTGCCTACACGTGGAACGGCGGCGGAGCGCTGGCGCGCACGGTCCAGTCAGGATCGCAACGCCTGCACGTCGCATACGCGACGGACCGCGTCGGCGGCGCGTGGGCCGATAACAACGGGCCATATGTCGGCGTGTACTACGTCCGCAGCTCGACCGGCGCGACCTGGTCGTCGACACCCAAGCGCGTCAATTCCTCGTCACAGCACGCAGCGCGGTTAGGGCTCGCCGCCGCGGGCTCGCGTGTCTACGCGACGTGGGTCAGCCAGACGAAGTGGGTTCATTACTCGCCGACGGCCCCGCGGGTGCTGTACGTCCGCGTCAACACGAACCATGGCAGCTCAACCGCGTGGAAAAGCGCGATCAGGCTTTCGTCGACGAGCCGTCGTGTCGACTACCCGACGATCGCTGCCACCGGCGACGACGTGTACATCGCGTACACCGACGGGACGACCGGTGAGATTCGGTTCGCGCGGTCAAACGATCGCGGGGCGAACTGGACAAAGGCCGCGATCGGGACCTCGACTGTCTCCACTTCGGAGGGTCGGAGCGGCTTGCCCTCGGTCGCCGCAAATGGCTCCACGGTGGTCGTCGCGTGGGTCGCGGACAGCGCCGGCACCGTGAAGGCCCGGGTATCGAGCAACCGCGGTTCGACCTGGGGTACGGCGGTCACGGTCGGCAGCCAGAGCAATGGGTATGCCAGCGCCGCGGTCCTCGGGAGCCGCGTCGCCATCGCCTGGACGACGGCCGACGACGTCGTCGTCCGGCAGGCGAACTCTGGAACCTGGGGGACGGCCAAGGTCGTCGAGAGCCTGACGCCTGGCGGGGCGCCGCTGCCGTACGCACCCCAGGTCGTGCTGAGTGGGACGAGCGGAATCGCGGTTGCATGGTCGGTTACGGGGCCGAGCCATACCGCCGACCTCCGATGGGCCAAATCGGCAGACGGCGGCGCTGTCTGGTTTGCCCCGCAGATCCTCGCGACCGGCGGCACGTCGGCACGACGGCTCAACGACTGGCCGTCGGTCGTCTGGCCGAGCGCCGGGACGCGCTACATCGTGTGGAACGGCTGGCGGCTCAACAGCTTCAATTACCGGCTCTACCTGCGGAAGGGTTCGGGCGCTCCGTCGGGAATCACCACGGCGGCGCCCGATTGGCAGCCGACATCTTCCACGGAACGAACGGTGAACGTTGACGTGCAGGACCGGCGTCGTGATTGACGCCGCTCCTCAAGGCTTCAGCTGAGCGGCTCGGCCAGCGCGACGATGATGCCCTCGGGACCGCGGACGTAGCAGAGCCGGTAGCTGTCCTCGTACTGCACCACCTCGCCGACGAGCTCGGCGCCGATGGCCTGCAGGCGGGCAACGACGTCCTCGATGTCGTCGACGGCGAACATGATGCGACCCATGCCCAGCGTGTTCACCGGTGCGTTCGGCTCCGCCGCTGGCCGCCGGCGGCGTGTGGAACTTGGTCAGCTCGAGCCGGCTGTGGCCGTCCGGCGTCCGCATCATCGCGATGTCGCTTCGGACGCCGTCGAGCCCGACGATGCGGTCCACCCACGCTCCCTCGACGGTCGTCTCGCCCTCCAGCTCCAGGCCAAGCTCGACAAAGAACGCGATCGCAGCCTCGAGGTCGTCGACCACGATGCCGACATTGTCCATCCGCAGAACCGTCATATCCTCGAGTCACCCCTTTTGCATTCGATGAGCACGGACTCATCTTGCCGTTTTTCCGGCGCACAATCCGCGGATGATCCCCGAGACTCGCTACGCGAGAAGCCCGATGGCGTGCACATCGCGTACCAGGTCCTGGACAATTCGCCGCTGGACCTCGTCCTGGCGCCCGGCTTCGTGTCCCACCTGGAGCATTCCTGGGACGACCCCGCCCTCGCGCGGTTCCTTCGACAGCTGGCTTCGTTTGCCAGGCTGATCGTCTTCGACAAGCGCGGGACAGTGGCGACGGCTCGGGCCATTCGACTCTGGTGAAGCCAACTCAGAAGCGGTAGAAGGGAGACCGATCGCGATTCCGGCGGATCGATGAGAGGAAAGGCGTGAGATGGACGACCTCATCAAGGAACTGGTTGATCGGGCCGGGTTGTCGGAGGAACAGGCGAAGGCGGCAGCCGAAGTCGTTGTCGAATGGGTGAAGGACGAGGACAAGCGCAAGAAGATCCTGACTGCCGCTGTTGCGACGACGATCGCGTCGGCCGTGGTCACCGGCGCAATCTGACGTACGGCACGCGCGACCTCGGCCTCGGGCCGGGGACGAACATGAAAGAGCCGGGCCCGGAGAATTCGGGGACCCGGCTCTTCTGATGCCGTGGTGTGGCCTGTCAGTCGACGTACTGGAGCGGCGTCACCTTGAAGTCGGCCGGCAGCGTCACGCCGGTCGAGTGGTTCGGGCAGTAGCCGTTCGGCACCTTGTCGAGGTACTGCTGGTGGTAGTCCTCGGCGTAGAAGAACGGCGTGCGCTCGGTGATCTCGGTCATGATCTCGCCGTAGCCGGCCTTGGTAAGCATTTCCTGGTAGGCGTCGCGTGACATCTCGGCGATGCGTCGCTCCTCGTCGTTCGACACCTGGATCAGCGAGCGGTACTGGGTCCCGACGTCGTTGCCCTGGCGCATGGCCTGGGTCGGGTCGTGCGACTCCCAGAACACCCTCAGCAGGTCCTGGTAGCTGACCCGTGACGGGTCGTAGGCGACGAGCACGGCCTCGGCGTGGCCGGTCTGACCGGTGCACACCTCGCGATAGGTCGGGTTCGGGGTGTAACCGCCCACATAGCCGACAGCCGTGGTGATAACGCCGGGGAGCTGCCAGTAGTCCTTCTCGGCGCCCCAGAAACAGCCGAACGCGAAGACCGCCGTTCGTGTGCCGTCGGGCCACGGTCCGCCGAGCGGCGTGCCCAGGACACTGTGCGTGCCGGGCTTCTCAATGGGGTCATTGCGGCCGGGGAGTGCCCGGTTCGGGTCCGGCATCTTGGCAGGCCGGAAGTAGTCGAAAACGCTCATGCCGAAATTCTAGGCCGGATGTGTGACGGAGCAGTGACGGGGCGGGTACATTGATGTCCGACGACCGAGCCCCGGCATCGCGGCCGGGGCTCGAGAACGCCACGAGCGACCGCGCCTCAGGGCGCCAGGCGCTGCCAGTCGAGGGCCGAGCCAGATTCCCACGGGACGGTGCTGTAGTCACCGCTCTCTGGATCGATCAGGTACGCCGAAGGAGTCGAGCCGTCCTCCGGCATCATCAGGATCTTCGACGAGTCGGGCGCCCACAACCACGGGAAGAAGTCACTCATCGAGGGACCGATGCCAAACGACGGCCCACTTTCGTCGGCCGGGGCGACCCGGATCTGCTGCCTCCCTGAGTTCCCGAGGACGGACCAATACGCCACCCATCGGCCGTCGGGCGAGACGGTCGGCACGCCGGTCCATGCTGTCTGGGTCGCTCCCTCGAAAGCGTGTGGATCCGAGCCGTCCGCGTTCACCACCCACAGCTGGCAGCACCCCTCCGTACGGCCGGCGCCTGCCGGCGTGTAGCTCTGATAGAAGAGCCGCTGCCCGTCGGGGGAGAAGGCCATGTTGTTGGCGTGGTTACCCATGTCGAGCGAGACGTTCGGCTCCAGGAGCGTTCGCATGGCCCGTCCCGTCGGCGTTGATCACATACACCCCGTACTTGCCGTTGACGATCGCCCGAAACGCGATCTCCTGCCCGTTTGGCGGGCGGAACGCAGGGCTGCTCACGTCCATGTCCGGCACCAGCTGGCGCGGCGCCTCGCTGCCTTCGACATCGACGAGCTCCAGACGACCGTGTCCATCCACCCCATGGATCACCGCCAGGTACCTGCTGTCCGCCGCCCAATTGGCCCAGGTCTCGTCCGCGACGAGCGGCTCCGATGTGACCTTGAACAGACCCGATCCATCCGCGTTGACCACAACGATGTCGACGGTCTTCGGACAACAGCCGGCATCCCGGAAGAACGCGACCCGGGTGCCGTCGTAGGAGTAGCCCGGCGCGCTGTCGAGTTCTGGGCCGCCGACCAGCAACCTGGATGCGCCGGTCATGGGATCGCCGATGTACAGGTCGCCGTCGGAGTCGTACACGATCTCACCGTTGCGGGCCGGCCCGAAGGGCGGCGCGACCTTGCGCTGCGAGCCGGCCACCAACAGTGCAGCGAGGACAAGGGCGATCAACACGAGGGCGAGCACGATCAATCGCCACGGTGGAGCGGGCGCGAATGCCCGCGTGCGAGCGATGTCAGCCACTGGGAGCCACCTTTCGGGGAACGTCCAGCCGGGCCGCTGCCGCATGCGGCCGGTCCGTGCAAAGACGTCATCGAGATACTCAGGGGCGGGTCCCGCCGACAGGTCGTCGAGGATGCCCGGCAGGTTGCGCTCGTAGCGCGTCGAGGCGGTCATGCCACCTGCCCTCCCGGGATTGGCGACGGCGACGGGGGTTCGGTCTCGACCGCGATCCGCATCTCGCGCAGGGCGCGATGCAGCCGCGACTTGACCGTGCCGAGCGGGATGCCGAGCGTCGCCGCGACGTCGGTCAACGGCATCCCGAGGAAGTAGTGCAGGACGACGATTGCCCGGCTCGACTCGTCCAGGCGACGCATCGCGGCATCGACGATCTCGCGATCGGCGACGGCCCCGACGTGGTCGCCGCCGGTGGGCGCATCGATCGGGTCGAGCTCTACCTCGATGACGCGTCGGCGGCGATGCCGTGCGATGTCGAGGCAGGCGTTGACGGTCAGGCGATGGAGCCAGGCGTCGAACCGATCGGGGTCACGCAACACCCGAAGGTCGCGCCAGGCTCGGATGAGCGCCTCCTGGACCGCGTCGCGGGCCAGCTCCGGGTCCCGGAGGATGAGGCGGGCGGCACGGTCCAGCCGCGTGCTGGCATCGCGGGCAAGCACGGTGAAGGCGTCATGATCGCCGCCACGCGCTCGCTCTACGACACCTCGCTGGTCCACGGTCGCCTCGGATTCGGCACGCCAGGGTGGTCGTGCTCGACGGGTATGGCGTCGGGATCGCCGTTTCGGTTCTCGCGAACTGTAGTGCGGCCGGGAAGAGCCGCCTTCAGGTAATCGAGAGCCAGCCCGCACGCATCGCGGCCGCGACCGCCTGCCCGCGGCGTCGCGCGCCGAGCGTCCGCATCGCTGCCGTCAGGTGGTTCTTGACGGTCTGACGGCTGATGTGGAGGCGCTGCGCGATCTCTTCGTTGCTCATGCCCTTCGCGACGAGCCGCAGGATCTCGAGCTGGCGGGGGCTGACGCGTCCCTTCCGCTCCGGTCGCGCGGCCCCGCGGATCGCCAGCTCGCGGTACGCGCCGGCCACGCGCTGCGCGACGGCGGGCCGCCCAGCGACGGTCTCGATCAGCGGGTCCTCGCCTTCGGCCACGCGACGGATCGCGTCCACGAGCTCGCCCGGCCCGTCGTCGTCGGCAACGTGCGCGCTGGCCCCCGCCTGCACCGCGCGGAAGACCGCCTCGTCGTCGGCAGCACCGCCGATGATCACGAGCGCGCTGTCGGGCGTCTGCCGCCGAAGCAGGCGGGTGGCTTCGACCGCTGCGGAGTCGGGCAGGTCGACATCGACGATGAGGATGTCAGGCGCCTCGTGGGCGGAGACGTTGGCTGCCTCTTCGGTGGTTCGCACGGACGCGACGACTTCGAAATCGTCTTCTCGCTCGAGCATCTCCCGGACGGCAGCGCCGTGGATCGGGCGTGGCTCGACCAGCACCAGCCGAATCGGCCCCGGGTCGACGTCGTCATCTCCGGTTTCGCCTGCCGGCGTCAGCGCGATGTCGTGAGCCCCCCTGTTCGAATCCGGGCGCACGTCGTCCTGGTCATCGGGCGGTGTCGACTCGGCGAAGGGTGAGCGACGAGGGGTGGCCGAGACCCGTGCGGGCGCCCGGGTCGGCATCGCATCTGCATCGCATCGCCGTTCGGAAGCCCCGCTACCCATCCTGTCGCGCGTCTGCCACAGTCGCGCGATGCGCCTTGCCGTGAACGTCGATCTCTTGTTCGAGGAGCTGCCTTACCTGGAGCGCTTCGTGGCCGTCCGGGCGGCCGGGTTCGACGCCGTCGAGTTCGCGTGGCCCAACGAGCCAGTCGAGGACGTTGCCCGGGCCGTCAAAGTGGCGGGGCTGGGCGTCGCGCTGATCGGCGTGCCTGCCGGCGCTCAGGCCGTCGGCCACGTCGGGGACGCGAACGATCCGGCTGCGCGCGATCGCTGGCGCTCGCAGTTCGAGGCGGCAATGCAGCTCGCCGACGATGTCGGCTGCTCGACGCTGAGCGTCTTTGCCGGCAGCCGGGTGGCCGGCGTGTCGATGGTGGTCCAGCTGAACACGTTCCGCGACAACCTCGCGTGGGCGCTGCCCCTGGCGGCAGCGGCCGGCCGGACACTCACCCTCGAGCTGCTGAACCCCGACGACGCACCCCGCTACCTGCTCACGGACCCAGTCCGGATCCGCGCGTTGCTCGAGGCAGTCGGAGATCCGGCACTACGCCTGCTGTTCGACACATACCACTTCGGGCGCCTCGTGCCGGATGTCCCGGCAAGCTTCAGCGAGCTGGCAACGCTGGTCGGCCACGTCGACGTCGCAGACGTGCCAGACCACCACGAACCCGGGACCGGTGCCATCGAGTGGGCGGCCTTCATTACCGCAATGGCCGACGGCGCGTACGACGGGTCGGTTGGTCTCCGGTACGAGCCGAGCGCGGGGTCGTTCGAGGGTCTCGGCTGGATCGAGGACTACGGGCTCGAGCGCTCGAAGTCGTCCTGATCGGCGCCCGGCGCGATCAACCGTCGACCGGTTGCCACGGGTTGGCCGACAACGTGGCCGGCTGTGCCGGACCGTTGCATGGCGGGACATCGTCGGCGGTCAGGTCGAGGCCCGGGATCGGGATGCCCGCGGACCCCGAGCGCAACAGGACGTGCAGCGGCAGCGCCGTCCCTTCCTCGCACCAGTTGCTGAACAGGAGCGTGAACGTGGTCACGCCGCCCGGTTCAAGGATCGGCCCGGGCTCGTCGGCCGGCGGCGGCGGGCTTTCGATGATCGCCGTTCCTGCGGCGTCGAGGAGTGCCACCGATGGGCCAGCCGGCAGAGCGCAGGCAGACGATCCACGGTTCTCGACGGAGACCTCGGCGCCGCGCGAGCCGGCCGCGGCATCCCACGCGCCACCGGTCAGGGCCAGGTCGTCGGGCGAACACGCACCTCCTCCGGCCGCCGTCGCGACCGCGGTTGCACTCGCGGCAGCGGTTGCACTGGCGGCAGCGGTTGCACTGGCGGCCGGAGTCGCTGCAATGCTCGGGGCGGGGGAGGGGCTCGTGGTGGTCGTCGCGCAGGCGGCGACGATGAGTGCGAGCGAGACGAGGAGCGCGCCGCGGAGGGCGCGAACCGGGTTGTTCATGTGCGGTCCCCGCAGTAGTCGGAAGTCGGGAGCGCGTCCATCATCCGCCCGTTGGGCAGAAGATGGGGCCGGCCACCGTCGTGGCAGCCGGCCCCCTTTGCGCGCGATGGATCTGGGCGGCGCCTATGGGATGAGCACCTTCGTCAGGTCGGTGCCGTTGTAGCGATCGAGGTCGACACGTCCGCTGATCCCCGGCACCGAGCCATCCGACGTGTACTGCCAGAAGGTCCAGCTCTCGCCACCCCAGTTCTCAGCGGGAACGCTTGGCGATTTCGCGGTGGTCCAGTGGGCGATCCACAGCACGTCGTAGCCGTTCTTGGCGAACCAGCTGGAGTTGCCCATCTTGCTACCCCAGAAGCTCGGCGAGACGTAGATGACGGCACGCACGCCAGTGCGGTCGTGGACGCGCTGGACGAACGCCTTGACCCAGGTCTGGAGCGCAGAAGACGACAGACCCCCCGTGTCCTCGAGGTCGAGCACCGGCCGCAGCTCGCCGCTCGTCCAGTCCGCGGTCCTGATGAAGTGGTCCGCTTCGGCGTAGGCGTCCGCGGTCCCGATGTCGGGGCGGGCGAAGTGGTACGCCCCAACCTTCAGACCCGCGGCCTTTGCCCGGGATCAATTCGTCGCGTATTTGTCATCGACGAAGCTGGTGTGCTCGGACGCCTTGATGTAAGCGAATTTCTTGCCGGCCGCGCGGACCTTGGCCCAGTCGATCGTGCCCTGCCAGTGGCTGATGTCGATGCCCTCGAGCCGGTTCGATGTGGTCGAGCCATCCGTGGGCGGGGGCGGGGTCGACGCTGTCGCCACCTTGAACAGCGATGTGGCCGCGTAGACGTAGGTCACGCGGTACCGCGACGAAACGCTCCTGCCGCTCACGTAGCCGATCCGGTACCACGACTTGCCCGACTCGGTGTCGCCGGCGCAGGTCGTCGACCAGCTGCCGCCGCTCACACGCAAGACGACGAGGACCGAGGCTCCTTTGGGGAGCGACCCCTTCTTGGTCGCCGTCGCGCTCGGGCTGACGCGCAGCGACACGCTGTCGCACTTGGCGTATTTCTTGTACAGCGTGTTCTTCGAGAACAGCGCCGTGGCCGCATAAACGTATGACACGCCGTATCGGACCTTGGCGCTCCGGCCGTTGACGTTGCTGATCTTGTACCAGCTGTGGCCCTTGTACGAGCGACCGTTGCAGACGAGGCTCCAGCTACCGCCGCTCACCATCGTGACCGCGTACATCTGGCCGCCGTCGGGCAGCTCGGCCTTCCTGGTGGACTTCGACGAGGGCTTGGTGCGCAGGTTCGCATCGCACTTCGCGGTGAACGTCGATGCGCCATTTACTGCCGCGGGTGCGGCGAACGAGGCGATGGCGGTCATGGCGGTCGCCGACAGGAGCGCCGCAAGGGCGAGCGGAAGAAGCATGGCGCGATGCGGGCGGCTGGTGAGCGTCAGCACGGAACGGGTACCTCTCGATTGGGGTACCCGAACCGTCCCGCACCGACCCGCTCCGATCCATCACACCATCGGCCCAGTCAGGCCCGGCCCCATGGGACCATGTCCGAGCGGTCCCATCGGGCCATTGCCCGCCGGCGAGATCGCCATACCCGACAGCCCCGCACCACACGGCAACCCACCGCCGGCGGGCAACGGAAGGGCTACTTCAACCAGATGTTGTCGTGCACGCGGTAGAACTCGGCGAGTTCCCGGGGCCCTGGGCGGCCTGAGCGGGCGAACTCGGCGAGACCCTCGAAATAGCCCTCGCGCGCAGCACCTGGCGAGAAGTGGATGAGCATCGAAGCCAGCTCACCGGACTCGTTCCTGAAGCCGTGGATCCCGCCCTCGGGGACGTGGACGAAGTCGCCCGGCAGCGTGTCGATCCATCGCGTGCCGTCGTAGATGCGGATCGTGCCGCTGAGGACGTAAAACAATTCGGTGATCGTACGGTGGAAGTGAGGGTCGGGCCCGCTGCGCTCCGTGCCGAACTCCCAGCGGTACAGCCCGAATAACCCGTGGGTCGCCTCGCCAGTGGCAAGGTAGTGAATCGTGTTGCCGTTCGGATAGACGACCTCAGGGGCGTGGTCCGCGGCGCGGTACGTTGCACTGGCCTCGCCGGTTTCACCGTGGTAGTGCGGTTCGGGATAGGACATGACGACTCCCTTCGGGCGCGACGACAGGCGGGAATCCGTCGATGATGCAGTCTGAGGGCCGCGCCTGCATCCAGATGTCGAAACCGCGTTTCCAGCTCCGACCCCTGTTCGAACGGCCCGCTGCGGGACCTGCAGACGACGAGGAGAACCCCGATGTCCGACGCTACCGAGACCCTCAACCGTGTCACCTCCGCCGACGGAACGTCGATCGGCTACGACCGCCTCGGGAACGGCGAGCCGGTCGTCCTCGTGAGCGGCGGCTCGACCGACCGAATGGCGAATGCGGGCCTCGCGGCCGTGCTCGCCGGCACCTTCACGGTGTTCAACTACGACCGCCGCGGGCGCGGCCCGAGCGGCGACACCCAGCCGTACGCGGTCGAACGCGAGGTCGAGGACATCGCCGCGGTCATCGCCGCGGCCGGCGGCGCGGCGCACCTGTACGGGACGTCCTCCGGGGCGGCGCTCGCCCTCGAGGCCGCTGCTTCCGGTGTGACGGTCGACAAGCTGGCGCTCTGGGAGCCTCCGTACTTCGTCGACCCGGCTGCCCGTCCCCCGCTCGACACCGCGGCCACCTACCGGCGCTTCGTCGCAGAGGGACGGCGCGACGCCGCGGTCGAGTACTTCATGGCGGAGGTCGTACACCTGCCCCCGGAGTTCGTCGCGTTCGCGAAGACCCAGCCGTGGTGGGCCGGCCAGGAGGCCATCGCCCACACCCTCGCGTACGACGCCGAGGTCATGGGCGACTACCTCGTTCCGACCGCCCGCGCCGCGAAGGTTGCGGTCCCCACGCTGATCCTCACGGGCGGCGCCAGCTTCCCGTTCTTCCGGGAGACTGCCGAAGCGCTCGCGCAGGCCATCCCCGATGCGCGAACGGGTGTCCTGGAGGCACAGGAGCACAACGTGGATCCTGCAGTAATCGGTGCTGCATTGACCGAATTCCTGGCCAGCTGAGGAGCCCACGTGAAGTACGTCGTCCTGATCTACAGCAACCCACGGACCTGGGAGACGCTGCCCGCGGCCGAGCGCGAGCGCGTGCTCGGGATCCACGACCGGCTGCTCGGCGAGATGCGCCAATCGGGCGAGTTGCTCCGTGTCGACGGACTCACTGACCCCACGACGACGAAGACGATCCGCTCACGCGACGGTCTTCCGGTGGTCACCGACGGTCCGTTCGGTGAGGCAAAGGAACAGCTCGCGGGCGTGTGGGCGATCGACGTGGAGAGCCTCCAGCGCGCGATCGAGATCGCCTCGCCCATCACCGACTACGACGTCGTCGAGATCCGGGGCTTGATGGACCTGTCGGGCTACGAGATGTGACGGGCAATCGCGCCGTCGTACGCGACGCCGACGTCGAGGGCCTGCTGCGCGAGCTGGCGCCGCAGGTCCTCGGGGCGCTGATCCGGCGCTTCGGCACGTTCGACACCGCCGAGGACGCGGTGCAGGAAGCGCTCCTCGCCGCTGCCGTCCAGTGGCCCGCGGACGGCATTCCCGACAACCCGCGCGGCTGGCTCCTGACGGTCGCGTCGCGCCGCCTCACGGATCAGCTGCGCAGCGACGTGTCCCGCCACCGGCGGGAAACGGCCGCTACGGCCCTGCTCCCGCCCGAGGCACTCGTCGTCCCTGCTCCCGCCGGGGCCGACGAGGCGGGGTCCGAGACCGACGACACGCTCACCTTGCTGTTCCTGTGCTGCCACCCAGCCCTCTCCCCACCGTCGCAGACTGGCGCTTACGCTGCGCGCGGCCGGCGGTCTCACGACAGAACAGATCGCCCGCGCCTTCCTTGTCCCCGACGCGACCATGGGCCAGCGGATCAGCCGGGCCAAACAGACGATCCGCGCCGCAGGCGGGCGGTTCGAGCGCCCGCCGGAGCCAGAGTTGGCCGGACGGCTGCAGGTGGTCCTGCAGGTGCTGTACCTGATGTTCAACGAGGGCTACACGGCGACCTCGGGATCAGACCTGCAGCGGCCGAACCTCACCGCAGAGGCGATCCGCCTCGCACGCGACGTCCACCGCCTGTTGCCTGTCGACCCCGAGGTCACCGGCCTGCTCGCGCTGATGCTGCTCACAGATGCGCGGCGTCCGGCTCGCACCCGAGCGGACGGCAGCCTCGTGCCGCTCGACCGCCAGGACCGTGGCCGCTGGAGCCGGGCGATGATCGATGAGGGAACGGCGCTGATCGCAGCGGCACTCGCCCGGGGACCGGCCGGGCCCTACCAGGTCCAGGCGGCGATCGCGGCTATCCATGACGAGGCAACCCGTGCCGCGGACACCGACTGGGGCCAGATCCTCGTCCTGTACGAGACGCTCGAGGTGATCGCCCCGAACCCGATGGTGACGCTCAACCGGGCCGTCGCTGTCGCGATGGTTCACGGCCCGACGGCCGGGCTCGAGGTGCTTGCAACCCTCGAGGCTGACCCGCGGATGGCAGGCCACCACCGGCTCCACGCCGTACGGGCGCATCTCCTCGAGCGGGCCGGCGACCCGGGCGCGGCGACCGCCGAATATCGGACGGCCGCGCGGCTCACCACGAGCCTGCCCGAACGCCGCTATCTCGAGACGCAGGCCGCCCGCCTCGCCGGCTGATCATCGAGCGACGGGTCGCCGGCGCGCATGGATCAGAGGGTGACCCCGTAGCGCTCCTTCAGCTCATCGGTCCAGTCGTTCAGGATCGTCAATCCGAATTCCTCGGCGAGCGCGTCGTAGCGCTTCGTCCAGTCGGGACCGTGCTCCATGAGGACCGGGGCGATCTGCTCGAAGTGATTCGAGGCCACCGGGCATGACGACTTCCAGGATTCGTGCCGGTGCAGCGGTGACGTTCCACATCGCATGGGGGATCGACCGTGGCTTGACCAGCCAGCTGCCGGCCGGGATCGTCTCGACAATCTCGTCGCCGAGGCGCGCGCTCACATTGCCCTCGAGGACGAGCGTGAATTCGTCCTCCCGGGTATGCATGTGCGGCTTGATCAGCGTCCGCGCGGGGACCGTGACCTCGAGCATCGAGAGCGTGCCGTCGCTCTCTGTCGCGCCGACGGCGTAGCGGAACAGAACGTCGTACAGCGGGATGCGCTTCGAGTCATCGGCAAGGGTGACCTTCGGGACCATGCTCACCTCCCTGACGTGCCTGGAGCCATCATGCTGTCGCCGGCCTGCCCTCGACGACGATTGGGTCCGACGAAGCTCGCTCGCGGCGGGCGAGGAGCAGGAACGGTAGCGCGAGGGTCTCGATGCCGGCTGCGATCACGTACGACGCCCCGTAGCCGTACACGTCCGCGGCTCGCCCGAGGGCGGGCTGGATCACGACGCCGCCGGCTGAACCCATGAGCGAGTCGAACGACAGCACCGTGGCCCGTTGTGCGGACGGGATCACGCCGTTGATGAACGCCTGTCGAAGGGGTCGCTCGATCGACGCCAGGATCGACGAGACCGTGAGCAGCGCAATCACGAATACGAAACTGGCGCTCACCCCGATCAACGCGAGGATGACGATGTCGGCGAGCAGTCCGAGCAGCAGGGCGGTCGTCCGGCGCCGGAACAGGCGCCGTGCCCACGGTACGAGCAGCCCGCCGACCATCGAGACGCCGGCGAAGAGCGCCGCCGCGAGGCCCGCGATGCTGTAGGCATTCGGGTCTCCGTACAGCTGCAGGAGATACGGCTGGATGGCGTAGAAGACGTAGAACCCCACGCCCGTCGTGAACGGCGCAGCGAGCATCAGCCAGCGCACGGGCGGGTTGCGTAGCCCGCCGTCGAGCGCCCCGTTCCACACCGTGCGCACGGCCTTGACCGGGTTCGCGCCGCGGTCCGGGGTGAACCCGATGTCGTGCATGAAGCGGAAGGCAACCACGAGCGTGACGCCGAGGAACGCCGCCCGTAGCAGGTACGGCACGCCGAGGCTCGTGAGCTGGGCGACAACCCCGCCCGCGACCGAGCCGACGAGCATTGCCGCCCCGCCGACCGCCTGCGCTCGCCCGAACACCGACTCGAGGTTTCCGGTGAAGCCAGTGGCCACCAGCGCATCGACCAACCACGCTTCGGTCGCGCCGGAGAAGAACGTGAAGCCCAGGCCCAGCAGGATCGAGGCCAGCGCCCAGCCGGCGAACGGTGCTTCCGTCTCCCACATGTACAGGTACAGGAGCGTCGACACCAGCAGTGTCGCCGCCCCGAGCAGGAACGAGAAGCGCCGGCCGCGTGTATCGGCGACCACACCGGTCGGAATCTCGAACAGGACCTGACCGGCCGAGAAGAACGCATTCGCGGCGAACGCTTCCGCGTTTGACAGGCCTGCATCGAGCAGGAACAGCGTGTTGACACCCCAGATGAACGACGCGGCGAACGTCGTCAGCAGCGTCAGCGTCAGGTAGACCCGCTGGACCGAGGCCGGCGTCGCAGTCACGAGCGGGCTGGCGGGTCGAGGTCAGTGGACTCGCAGTGGGGCACCCCGTTCACCGACCGCATGATATCGGGGGAGCCAGCGGGCCGGGTCGGGGCGCGCTCAGCTGCGGTCGGTGAGTCGCTCGCGGACCGTGATGACGATGTCGATGAGGAGCAGGACGCCGACCGTCGCCGCGAGGCCGGCCGCAGGCTCTGTCCCGAAACCCATCCGCGGCACCGTCCGAGGGCCCGTATCCCCGGCCGACCCCGGGGCGGTGCCGACCGGCCTGCCGGTGACCAGGTCGCGTTCGACCTGGAGGCGGATCCGGTACAGGACCTCCCACTCGTCGGCGTCGATCTCGAGGGTCGCCAGCCTCTCGTCGATCCAGCGGAGCTCGGCCACGGCGTGCGTGGGGTCGTGGGCGATCTCCTCGAGGCGTCGCTCGATCTCCTGGGCTTCGGCCGATGTCGTCCGGTACACGGCCGTCGACGTGAGGCGGCTCGCGATCGCGGCCCTGGCGCGGGCGACCTGGGCCTTGCTACCGGTGATTGCGATGTCCGACTGGTGGATGAGGACCTCGATGCCGGGACCGGTGAGCTGCTTCACCCGTTCGGGCACGAGCGCCCGGAAGTGCTTGCCCGCGATCGATGCCAGCAGCCGACCGGGCAAGGCGAGGACGGCTGGTGCGTCCCGTCGTGTCACGGTGAGGTCCGCGTCGTCAAGCGCTCGCTCGAGGTCGGCGACCACCTGGTCGTAGCCGCCGGGCCGGACGACACCCGGGATGTGCGCATCGGACCAGCGCCTTGCGAGGGCCCGCCCCTTGCGCCCGATCCCGATGACGGCAAGGAAGACGAGCGTGAGCGCGAGGGCGGCAGTCAGGGGATAGCCGCGCAGCACGAGGCGAACGGCTTCCATGCCGGACGGCCGGTCGGCCGGATCCAGCATGAACAGGATCGCAATGCCGACCACGATCGGCAGCACGATCGCTGCCGCCAGCATCCCGATGCGCACCCAGAGCGGGTCGACGAAGTCGGGCACCGGCACGAACGCGAGGAGCATCGTCCCGACGTCGGGGACGATCACGCCGACCAGCAGGACCACCCACACGACCGAGCCGAACGTAATCGCGGCGAGGACCACCTGTCGGTCCTTGCGGACCTGCCCGAACAGGAGCGTGCCCGCCCACCCGAGGGTGGTCGTCAGGATCCGGCCGGCGAACCGCCCGAGCATCCCGAAGACCGTTGCAAGGATCGCCACGCGCCGATCGTCGGCGAACGCTCGCAGCCGGCGTGTCTCACAGCGCGCGCACGGCCTATCGGCGGCGTTGCGGGAGGTCCGCCGTAAAGGTGGGCCGCGTGTTTACGCGACTGGGCGGCTGCGGTAAAGGCCGGCACGTTCGAAATAAGCGTGGATCGCGCTGTGGACTGGGCGGCCTCCGGATGTGCCAGGCCCTCTTTCGCTCGTACTGTCGTCCTTGTCACCAAGAAGCATCACGAGCGACCAAGCGAGCAAAGGGGCGAAACCAATGAACACGATGCACGAGCTGCTCAACCCGGACCTGATCGACCTGAAGATCGCGGACCGCCGAGCGGAGGCAGTGGCCTGGCGGCGGCGTCACGAGGCCGACGCGGCCAGCCGGCCCGGAGCGCACCTGGAGCCTCTCCGGCGCGCTGCGACTGCCGGCCCTCCGCCACGACGGGCACGCGACGAAGGCCGTCTGATCCACCACAGCACTCCCAGCACCGAACCGGCCGGGCGTCCCTCCCGGCCGGTTCGTCGTGCGCGGCGATCGGCGAGGACCGCCGTATGATCGAAGTCATGGCCGGCCGGATCGTCAGCCCCGAACTGATCGGGCGCGAGCAGGAGCTCGACGTGATCGCGCGCGGCCTGCGCGACGCGGAGGCCGGCCGCGCCCGGACCGTCCTGCTGGGCGGCGAGGCGGGGATCGGCAAGTCGCGCGTCCTCGCCGCGGCTCTCGACCGGGCAAGCGCCGACGGGGCCGTTGTGCTGCTCGGCGGCTGTATCGGGCTCGCGGAGGGCTCGCTGCCGTTCGCGCCGATCGTCGAGGCCCTCCGCCCATACATCCGTGAGCTCGAGGGAATGGACGGCCGGGACGGGGAATCGCCCGACGGCGTACCGCGCCGGGCGCTGTCCACGGTAGGCGCCGCGCTCGGCATGTTGACCGACTATCCGGTCGCCACGTCAGCGGGCGCCGAGATGCGACCGGAGTGGGCCCGCAGCCGGATGTACGAGGCATTCCTCGACCTGTTGCGGAGGCTCGCCGCCGACGGGCCCGTCGTGCTCGCCATCGAGGACCTGCACTGGGCGGATGACTCGACCCGGGAGCTCCTCGCATTCTTGGTCCGCAACGCCCAGGCGGAGCGCCTGCTGCTTCTGGTCACGTTCCGCAGTGACGAGCTGACGCGCCGTCACCCGCTGCTGTTCTGGCTGGCCGAGACCGACCGGCAGTCCGGCGTCGAGCGGATCGAGCTGCGCCGGCTCGACCGCGGCGACGTCGCCCGCCAGCTCAATTCGATCCTGGGGCATTCGGCCGGCCCGGGCCTGATCGCGTCGGTCTACGAGCGCTCCGAGGGCAACCCGTTCTTCGCCGAGGAGCTGATCGCCGCGGGCGTGGAAGGCCGAGGCCTGCCGCCAACGCTGCGCGAGGTGCTCCAGGCACGCCTCGCGCACGTGTCCGAGTCGACCCTGCGGCTGCTCGGCGTGGCGGCGGTGGTCGGGCGAAAGGTCGACCACGATCTGCTCGCCCGGCTCTCCGACATGAACGAGCGTGAGCTGTACGACGCGCTCGAGGAGGCAGTCGCGGCCCAGCTCCTCGTCGTCGACGAGAGCGTGGTGAACGAGCGCTACGAGTTCCGCCACGCGCTGACCGCCGAGGCCGCGGCCGAGGCCGTCCTGCCCAACCAGCGCCGGCGGCTCCACGTGACGATTGCCGAGCATCTCGAGAAGGCGCCGGCTCCGGGGCGGCACGGCGGGGCGGAAGCGGCGGGCCACCTTGCTGAGATTGCGCACCACTGGTTCGAGGCCCGCGAACTGCCGCGCGCCCTCGAATTCCTCGATCAAGGCGGGCGAGGCCGCCGCCAGCTCGGGAGCATTCGTCGAGGCGTTCCGCCAGTACGAGCGTGCGCTCGAGCTGTGGGACGTCGTGCCGTCGCCCGATGAGATCGCCGGCATCGACCGGATCGAGCTCCTCCGGCGTACCGCGCAGGCTGGCCAGCTGTCCGGCGAGTTCATGCAGGCGGTGGCCCTCCTGCGTGAGGCGATCGCACTCCTCGAGGCGAACGGTGAACCAATCCGCTCGGGCGTCTTCCACGAGCGGCTTGGTCGGGCGCTGTGGACGTCGGGCAAGCTCGACGACGCCCTTGATGCGTATGGCCGCGCGGTGGCACTCGTTCCGGAGTCGCCGCCCACGGCGGACCGCGCGCGCGTCCTCGCGGGCTACGCGCAGGTACTCATGCTCGGCGGCCGCTACGGCGAGTCGATGCCGATCGCGCGCGAGGCGAACGAGATCGCCAAGGCAACAGGCGAGCGCCAGCTCGAGGGCCATTCTGCGGCGACGCTCGGGATCGACATGGTCTACGTGTCGCCCGACGCCGAGGAGATCGGCCTCCAGACCATCCGTGAGGCCATGGCCATCGCGGAGGAGGTCCGCGACGTCGACGACATCGGCCGCGCCTACGCCTGCCTGTCGTCGGCGCTGGATATCGTCGGCCGCAGCGAAGAGGGGATGCTGGTGGCGCTCGAGGGCGCCGAACGCATGAAGCAGGTCGGCATGAGCGTGACGTACGGCGCCTTCATCCAGATGAACGCGGTCGACGGGATGATCACCCTGGGACGTTGGGACGAGGCACTCGAGATCGCGCAGGCGGCCGAACCCATCAGCCGCGGCAACGGGCGGATCTTCACCAACATCCAGCTCGCTCGGATCCATACGGCGCGGGGCAACGTCGACGACGCGCGTCGTGCCCTGGACCACGCCACACACAAGCTGGCCCGCCCGACCGAGGCGCAGTTCAGCGGCCCGCTTGCGGTGACGCGCATGGAACTCGCCCTGTGGCTGGGCGACATTGCCGCCGCGCGGACGGTGGCCGACGAGGTCGGCCCGATCCTCGAGCAGACGGAGGACCAGGGAACGCTCGGGTTCTTCCTCGCCCGGGCCATCCGTGTGGAAGCCGACGCGGCCGAACGAGCGAGGGCCGCCCGCGACGAGGCGCGCCGTTGCCGAGGCCATTCGGCGTGGCGAGGCGTTCCTCGCCCGGCTCACGGCGAATCGAGCCCGAAACAGCATCGACCGGACATCGCGCGCTGATCCGCCTCGCGACGCTGTTCGGTTTGGCGGAAGGGACGAGGGTTGCCGGTCGCTCCGACCCGTCGGCGTGGGCCGAGGCCGTCGGCGCGTCGGACGCGCGGCCGATGGTCTACGAGTCGGCGTACGCGCGTTTCCGCCATGGCGAGGCGCTCCTCGCCGAACGAGCGCCGCGCGAGGCGGCGGCCGCCGTCCTCGAGCGGGGCCGTGCCACCGCAGCGCAGCTCGGCGCGCTTCCGCTCATCGAGGCCATCGACGGGCTGGCTGCAAGAGCCCGGCTCCCGCTCGGGGAAACCGTGGAGCCGGAGCCGGCCATCGATCGCGTCCCGGATCCCGTGGCTGCCTACGAGCTCACCGCCCGGGAGCGTGAAGTGCTCCGGCTGGTGGTCGCGGGCCGGACGAACCGGCAGATCGGCGAAGAGCTGTTCATCAGCGAGTCCACCGCCGGCGTCCACGTCTCGCGGATCCTCGCCAAGTTCGGTGTCGCCGGGCGGGTCGAGGCGGCGACGATCGCGGCCAGGCTGGGCCTCACCGACTGACCGTGGAGCTGCGCGTCATCGGTGGCTGCGGTGGGTGGCCCGCGGCGGGCGAGGCCTGCAGCGGCTACCTGCTCGAGCACGACGGGTTCCGGCTGCTGATCGATCCGGGCTATGCGGTGCTGCCCCGTTTGCTTGGCGTACTGCCCGCCGAGGCGGTCGACGCCGTGCTCGTCAGCCACCGCCATCCCGATCACTGCGCCGACGTCAACCCGCTGTTAAGGGCGCGTGCCCTGCGCGACGATCCAGCCCCGGCCCTCCCGCTGTTTGCGCTGCCCGGCGCACTCGACGCTGTTCTCGCGCTGGACCGGCCCGGGATGCTGGCCGACGCATGCGCTTTGCACGAGTTCCAAGCAGGTGACGCCTTCGCGATCGGGCCGCTCGCGATCCAGTCGGCCGCCCTGCCGCATTCGGCGCCGAACGCGGGCGTTCGAATCACGGCCGGTGGGTCGGTCCTGACCTACACCGGCGATGCCGGTCCCGACGCTGCGCTGGTCGACCTGGCACGGGACGCGGATGTGCTGCTCGCCGAGGCGAGCTATGTCGACGACGTCCCCGACGACAGCCGCGCCACCCTGTCGAGCGCCCGCGATGCCGGCCGGCAGGCCGCTGCGGCCGGGGCTGGCAAGCTCGTGCTGACCCACCTGCTGCCCGGCACTGATCGGCGCCGCGCCGCGCAAACCGCCCGCGCGAGCTTCGGCGGGCCGATCCGGGTCGCGCGCGCCGGGCTGACCGTCGCCGTCGGCTAACGCCGGCGAGGCGAAACCTGTTGCCGTGGGACGGGCGCTGATACGAACGACCCCGCGAGGGCGCGTCGTTGGCCCGTGCCGCGGGCGGCTTCGAGCGCAGGGGCCAAATGCCGCCCGCCGGACGGGACAACTGACGGCCCGAGACGTGTCGCGTCGCCGCTGCGCCCGCACGGCCGGAACTCGCGACATCCGGCCCTTGGCGTCGCGGCCGCGGAGCGCCAGACTGGGTGTGCCAACAAAGAGGAGGATCACCATGGCGATCTTTGGCCGACTCGTGCGGCTCACGCTGCTTGCCTTTGTCGGCGTGACGGCGGTGAGCGCCGTGCTGGCCCTGCAGCGCAAGCGCGAAGCGCCGCCGTTGCCGGACGCGGCCGCCGACGAGATCGAGCTCGTGGCGGTCTTTGACGAGCTCGACTTCCGGAGCGAGGCCGAAGCCTTCCGCGGCGGCCGCATCGAGTGCTGGTTCGCCGGTGGCACGGTCGACCTGCGCGGCGCGACGCTCCATCCCGACGGTGCCGTCCTCCACACGCAGGCCATCTTCGGGGGCGGCAGCGTGATCGTTCCACCGGACTGGGTCGTCACCACGAACGTCGTCGGGATCGGCGGGGCGGGGGACGCTCGCGGCGTGGACGTTCCGGAGACGGGGCCCCGCCTCACGATCGAGGGGATGGCCGTGTTCGGCGGGTGGGGGATCCTGACGAGCGATCCGCGCGTGGAAGCACCGGCGACGATCTGACGAGAAAACCGCCGGACCTGTTCGGCCCGGCGGTCTGGACATTTCGCGAGACGCTCCGGTCAGATCGCGGCGATCTCCTCAGCGAGGCGATCCCACGACTCGATCGCGCCGCCGGTCATGCCGGTCGACAGCGCGCCTTCGAGCGCCTCGACAGACGGGAACCGCGACCGGCTGGTCAGCTTCGTCCCGCCTTGGACGGTCTCGAGTGTGACCGTGACGACCGCGGGCTCGCCCTGGTTGAACGGCTCGACATCGAACATCTCGGTGTGGACGATCCGCTCGAACGGGACGATCTCGAGGTATTCCCCGCTGAACGGCGCCTCGCCGTCTCGTCCTCGGGCGATCCAGCGCCACGTCCCGCCGACGCGGAAGTCCATGTGCTCGACGGTCATCGGGACGTCGCGCGGTCCCCACCAGCGGGGAATCCGCTCGGCCTCCGTGATGGCCTTCCAGACGAGCTCGCGCGGGGCGTCGAAGACGCGCTCCATCACGAAATCCGGGCCGTCGGCGAAGACGGCCGTAGTGTCGTTACCCAACTGCGTGACCGGCATCGTTCTGCTCCTTTCCGGTGTCCTGTAGCTCTCGCAAATACTCGTCGAGGCGGTCGTAGCGCTCGCCGAGGAACTCCTGGTACCGATCCAGCCAGCTCTGCACGTCCCGCAGCGGCCCGGGCTTCAGCCGGCATGGGCGCCATTGCGCCTGGCGACCCTGTTCGATGAGCCCGGACCGCTGGAGCACCTTGAGGTGCTTCGAGATCGCCGGAAGGCTCAGTTCGAACGGGGCCGCCAACTCGCCGACGGTCGCTTCACCCTCCGCAAGCCGGGCGATGATGGCCCGTCGTGTCGGATCGGCGAGTGCCGCGAAGATCGCGCTGAGCTGGTCGGTCTGGTCGGCCATTTTTCCCTACGGTTAATTAACCTATTGGGATAATACCGTCCTTGCCCCGCTTGTCAAGCACAGAAAAATCGGCCCGTCGATCTGGTCGACGGGCCGACATGGTGGGTGCGGGATCGGCGTCAGCCGATCGGTTCGGGATTCCCGAGAACCGGGCAGCGGAAGTCCGCCGAGGGGGCGCGTTCGAGCGTCAACGCGCCCGATGACACGTACCCCTGCAACTCCGCCCAGCTGGTGACCAGCTCCGAGGGATCACCGGCGGCGGTCCAGGTGGCGCGGTAGACGGCCCAGCGGCCGCCGTGGTGGCCGATCGTGCCGGGGGCGAACTCGGCCACTCCGACCTGCGATCCGTTGGTGGAGTTCGTGAAGGTAGCGAGCGGGTCGGTCCCGGTTCCATCGGGGACGTTGGCCTTGTTGCCGAACACGCGGTAGAACGCATCGCTGGCGTAGACACCGCCGAACGTGCGACCGGCATTGACCGTGCCGGCGAGCGTCGAGAGTGCGACCAGCCCGATCGCGGCCGCGAGGATGTAGCGTCGCATGAGGTTCCTCCATCGGGTGACTCCGGTGCCGGCTGCAACCGGCCTGTGCGGGAGGATCGCGATGGTCCGTGTCCAACGAACGACGACGCCGTGACGGTTTCGTGACGGTCCCGATGGTCGGGCTCGCGGGCATACTTGGCCGCGGAGGTCAAACGATGCGGATCGTGGTCACCGGGGGAACGGGGAAGGGCGGATCCTGGGTCATCCAGGAGCTGCGCGGCGCCGGCCACGACGTGCGCAATGTCGACATCCGCCACGATCGCAGCGCGCACGGCCTGTGCGTCGTCGCAGACCTTACCGACCTCGGCCAGACGCTGGACGCGCTCAGCGGTTTCGACGCGGTCGTCCATTTCGCGGCCATCCCCGCCCCCGACATCCGGCCGGACGGCGAGACATTCCGGATCAACGTGCTCTCGACGTACAACGTTTTTGCGGCGGCCGAGGCCCATCGGATGCGACGTGTCGTGTGGGCCTCGAGTGAGACCGTTCTCGGGCTGCCCTTCGACGTTCCACCCGCGTTCGCGCCCATCGACGAAACGATCGAGCCGCGGCCCGAGTCGTCATATGCGCTCTCGAAGCTCGCCGGCGAGACGATGGCGGAGCAGTTCGCCCGGCGCACCGGGATCGGGTTCGTCGGTCTCAGGATCTCGAACATCATGGAGCCCGACGACTACGCCAGGTTCCCGACGTTCTGGGATGACCCGACCCTTCGAAAGTGGAACCTGTGGGGATACGTGGATGCCCGCGATGTCGCGACGGCCGCCCGGCTCGGACTGGAGGCGGAGATCGACGGCTCCGAGATCTGCATCGTTGCCGCGGCCGACATTGTCATGCCGCAGCCGAGCGGGGAGCTCATGGCGCAGGTCTATCCGAGCGTGCCGCTCCGCCGTGAGGTCAAGGGTCGTGAGACCCTTCTGGCCATCGATCGCGCCCGCGAGCTCCTCGGGTATGAGCCGGCCCATCGCTGGGCGGATTACGTGAAGGCGCCCGCTGGCTGAACCCTCGGTGCGTCAGGGTCGGAGGCGACCGATCCCCGGCACGAAGCGCCCGGTGCGGGCCGCGTAGCGCCGATAGGCGTCGCCGTGGACACGCTGGAGGTACGGCTCCTCGACGCGCCGGACCTGGATCTCGAGGCCGGCCACGAACAGGATGAGCATCGCGAGCGAGAGGATGTTCGGCACGACCAGCGCGAGCCCGGCCGCGGTCACCACCGCCCCGCTGAAGATCGGATTGCGCACCAGCCGGAAGGGCCCGCCGGTAATGAGCGGGGTCCGAACGTCCGGGTCGACATCGCCTCGCCATGACTCGCCCATCGCGAGCTGCGAACCGATCGTCACGGCGATCCCCAGCACGACGAGCAGGACGCCGCCGAAGCGCACGACCGGCTGGTCGAGGCCTGCGTACGGTGCCAGCCCGGCCAGCTCGGCGAGCGGCGCCGCGACCGCGAGGAGCACACCGATCGCCGATAGCAGCCGTGACCACCATTGCGGGGAGCCGGGTCGATCGCGCAGCTGGAGGACGCTCGCGCCCGTCCGGCCGTGCTGAACGACGGCGCGCAGGATCGAGACGAGCCCGACCCAGACGAAGACCAGGACCAGGTCGAGGACGGCCATCCCCGGTACCGTACCCTTCGGCGCCGGAGGCTCAGCAAACCGGAGGTCACGCATGAGACTCATTCGCCCGACCGACACGACCGCCCGGGACGGCGGTCCCCACTTCACCGGCCCGGCATGGCTGCGCGAGCCGAAGGCGCCATGGACGGGGTACCGCGCGACGGTCGTCGACTTCGCACCCGGAACGAGGAACGACTGGCATCACCATCCGGGCGGGCAGGTGCTGTTCGTGCTGACCGGACACGGGCGGGTCGTCGCCGAGCGGGACGGCGGTCTTCACGAGGAAGCGTTCGGGCCCGGAGACATCGTGATCGCGGAACCTGGCGAGTGCCACTGGCACGGGGCGACCGATGACAGCTTCATGAGCCACCTGTCGGTGACCGCCGAGGACACGGTTTGGGGCAATGCCCGGGCCGACGCGCCGCCGGATTGCGGGAACTGATTCCGATCTGCAACGCACGCCGTAGCGGCGTTCAGGCATGATCGGTCGATGATCGCGCACGCCTGTAGCTGCATGTGTCCTGGGCGGGTTTCGAACCCGCTCTGCGCGTGCACCTCAGAGCGGCGAGGTCGTTGAGCGCGCAGGGCCAACGCCAGGTTCGAACCCGCCACGCCGCCGTCGACGAGCAGCCCCAATCGACGGAGGACCCCATGGCGATCCAGACACCGACGACCGAATATGAACGCGCCCTGGCCGAGAACCGGCGCTACGCGGACCAGTTCGATCGCTCCGCGCTCCCGCTCCCGCCCGGACGAAAGCTTGCGGTGCTCGCCTGCATGGACGCGCGACTGACGGTCGAGGACGTGCTCTCGTTGCGCACCGGCGATGCACACATCATCCGCAACGCGGGCGGGCTCGCGACCGACGACGCGATCCGCTCGCTCGTGATCAGCCAGCAACTCCTCGGGACCGAGGAGGTGATTGTCGTCGAGCACACCGGCTGCGGGATGCTGACGTTCCACGATGCCGACGTTCATCGTGAGCTCGTCGAAAAGACCGGTGCCGACGTGGACCTCGACTTCCACGCCTTTCCGGACCTCGAGTCGAACCTGCGGGCGCAGGTCGAACGGATCCGGCAGCACCCGTGGATCAAGGACGTGCCCGTCCACGGCCTGATCTACGAGATCGATACGGGACGTCTCCGCGAGGTGGACTGACGGGCCGGTCGTTCGTGGGCGCCGGCGGCCTCGCCGGCGCCTTCTTGCCTACGGCGACTCGGCTCCTGGCGGCAGGACTGCAACGTTGAGCCAGCGATCACCCGTCGCCCGCCGCATCGCGAAGGTCTCCTCGAACGGTGACTCGGTGCGACTCTGGAGGGCGCCCGCCGTGTCGTAGACCTCCTCGATCTTCGTGCCCCGACCCAGCAGCCCCAGGCTGAGGCCGGTCTGCTGCCCGAAGGGGACGAGGAGCGATACGTCGATCGAGTCAAACAGGTAATGAGTCAGGACCGGGCCCGACACGCGTGCCGTCTCGAGCCGGCCGCGCATCTCGTCGAGGCGATCACCGTGATCGACCACGGTGAGGATCGACTCGTCGCCCCGGCGAAGCGCCTCGTTCTCGAGCTCGAGGTTCTCGGCCAGCGTCACGAGGACGGCCTGCATACCTGGTCCGGCCAGCTCGTGATCGAACGAGGTCACGTCCTCCGAGACGGTGATCTCGGGAAGCGTCGCCGGATCGATGGCCACCGGCACCCCGTCCAGCGAGGCCTCCGGATCGGGGACGATGACACCACGAGCCGGCGTGCCGGCGAACACGATCCCGGCACCGATGAGGAGGACCGTTCCGACCGCGAGCGCTGCGCCTGCAAGGCCGGGTGCTACGGCGAAGGTTCGCAGGTCGTCTGCGGCTGACTTCGGTTCAGGAACCGCCCGGTCGAGCAGCGGCCGGATCGCACACACCAGGACCAAACCCGAGAGGAGCCCGACCTTGGTCCACCACTCATCGGTCTGCGGCGCCATCAGGAGGACGCACGCGATCGCGACGAGCAGCCCGAACGCCACCCGGCCGACCTGCCCAGCCGGCACTGTCTTCGGGTCGGTGATCATGAAGAACAGGAAGATCATGACTTCCGGCGAGGTCACGATCACCCGCCAGTAGTCGGCCCCGCAGACCGGCGCGAACGCCCAGTTCGCCGTCATGCAGTGGCCCGACGCGGCGAGCACGCCGAGGCCCGCCGCGAGCGCCAGCCAGAACGTCGCGGCGAGCGCCAGCAGCTTCAGGCGGCGGGTGATCAGTGTCCCGCCGATAAGGATCACCGCATACGCAGCCACAAGCCCAAGGTCGAGCGGACCCCACCAGAAGTCGAGCGGCTCGACGCGCGTCATGCCGAGCACGATGAACGCCACAACAAGGCCGATGTTCGACGGGTTGAAGATGTGGTTGCCGTGGTAGCGGATGACGTACTTCGACAGCAGCGCCAGCCCGGCGACCGCGGCAAAGACGTACCACCCGTCGAAGGTCCAATGATCGTTCGGTGCCTGGCCGGTGAGGCGCAGGATCAGGGCAACACCGCTGCCCGTGAGCATCGCGCTGGCCGGCCACACGAACGCCTTTGACGATCGGAAGGTCAGCAAAACCTCCAGGACGGCACAGGTCAGGATCGCCGCGAGGATCTGAGGGATGCTGACCCGGAAGTTCAGCGTCGCCTGGCCGAGGATGTGGATCGTGATGATCACCGCCGCCACATGCAGGCGCGGGTCGCGGATGCTGGGCAGCACGAGCGGATACGTGTCGCCGCCAAGCGTCAGCGTGCGGGCGGTCATCGGTCGCGCGGGAACAAGCGGTCGAGAAACATGACGGTTTCCGTAGGATACGCATATGACACTCCCCACCGAACCGATCGGCAGTATCCCGCGCCCGCCGGCGCTGATTGACGGCATGCGCGCTGCGGGCGAGGGGCTGCTCGGATCGGCCGCTCTCGAGACCCTTTACGACGACGCGGTGCAGGACACCCTGCGGCGTTTCGAGGAGACGGGTTCGCCGGTCATCACCGACGGCGAGCAGCGCAAGCAGAGTTTCGCGACCTATCCGGTCGCCGGACTCACGAACCTCGCGCCGGGCGGCGCGACCATCCCGTTCAAGGACGGGCATACCCGCCAGCTCCCGCTCCTGACCTCCGGCCCGTTCCGCTACGCCTCGCCCGCCTGGGAATACGTCGATGCCGCGCGACCCCACACGCAGGCGAAACTCAAGCAGGCGGTCATCTCGGCCTCCGCGCTCAGCCTGATGTACCCAGGGGACGGCCTGCGTGACTACCCGCGGGACGCGTTCATCGAGGATCTCGTCAACGAGGCCGCCGCCGAGATCCGCGGTTGCCTGGACCGCGACGCGGACGTTCAGATTGACTTCACCGAGGCACGCCTGTCGCTCAAGCTCGACCCGTCGGGCGGGCTGCTGAATCAGTTCGTGGACCTGAACAACCGGGTGCTTGGCGAGTTGTCGGACGAGCAGCGGGCGCGGGTCGGGGTCCACACCTGCCCCGGTGGTGACCGCGATTCCACGCACAGCGCGGACGTTCCATACGAGGCCCTGCTGCCGTCCCTGTTCCGCCTCAATGTCGGCCGGTTCTACGTCCAGCTCGCGAGCGAAGCTGACCGTCCGCGAGTCCTCAAGGTGCTCGGGGAGCACGCGAACGACGGGAGGCGGATCTACGTCGGTGTCATCGACCCGCTCGACCCACGGATCGAGACGGCCGAGGAGGTCCGCGACCGGGTCCTCGAGGCAGCCCGCTTCATCGACCCGGCGCACCTCGGTACGACCGATGACTGCGGGTTTTCGCCGTTCGGCGACGATACGTCGACCTCACGTGACACGGCCTTCGCCAAGATCCGCGCGCGTGTCGATGGGACCGACATGGCGTCTCGCGAGCTGGGGGTCTGAGATGGCTCGCGACGACGAGCGCCACGCCCGATCGCAGCAGGAGCCGCTCGTCGGCGGACTGCCGGACGTGCCCGGCATCCTGACCGCGCTCCGGCTCACGCCAGCACTCGGTGTCCACCTGCGCGGCCTCGCCGACGAGCTACTCGTCGATGCCTTCGAGGGTGCCACGATCAGCCGGGCGCAGCGCGAGATGCTGGCCACGGCGGTATCCGCCGCGAACGACTGCTTCTACTGCATGGACTCGCACGGGGCGTTCGCGAGCGCGCTGCTCGAGCGTTCCGAGGCGGTCGAGCTCCTGCCCCTCGTTGACGAGATCAAGAACGGGTCGTCCGACGGTTTCGATCCAAAGATGCGGGCACTCCTGCACATCGCGCGGACCGTTCGCCGCGAGCCGCTCGAGCTGGCCGCTGCGGACATCGCCGCCGCACAGGATGCGGGCGCTTCCGACCAGGATATCCAGCTCGCGGTGCTCATCGCAGCCGCATTCTCGATGTACAACCGGATCGTCGAGGGGTTCCGCGCCCGGACCCCGCCAACCCCGGAGGCCTATCGTGCGCGCGCCGACGAGATCGCCGAGCACGGCTACAGCGACGCCCGTGTCGCCAGCCTGCCCGGTCGTTCCTGAGGGCCCGGTCCACAGATCCACGAGGCAGACCGGCCGGTTCCCCCCTTTGGACCGGCCGGCCTTGGATCGTTCGAGAGCAGTTCGACCTAACGAACGGTGATGGTGCCCTGCATCCAGGGATGGATGGCACAGAGGTACTTGAGCGTCGTTCCTGCCGGTGCAGTGACCTGCGCGCTGATCGTGTTGAACCCTTCTTCTTCACCGAACAAGACGGAATCGCCCGGCTCGTTGAACCCTGGCAAGCCGACGTCGACGGTCAGGACGACCGGTCCGCCAGGAAAGCCATGGGCAGCGAGGGCCTGGCCGCATGGCTGGTCGGGCGCACCGCATCCGAAGATCGCGTCGAGCGTCGATTCTGGGAACGCCTCGACGATCGTCGCAGTGTGCGGCTCGTCCGTCTTGTCATCGTGCGTCCATGTGACCTCGTCGCCGCTCGTCGTACCGATCTGGCCGGGCGTGAATCGGAGCGTCGCCTGGACCATGGCGTTGGGCACGACGCGCTCGTCGCCGGTGGACCTGACCTCGTTGGGAGCAGCCACCGCTCCGTTCGCGATCAGCGCGACTGCCAGCACGGCCACAGTTATGGGGAGTAGTCGTCGCTTCATCCTGCCTCCTTCCGGGCACGTCGGCATCAGGGCTGCGGCGCGTCCTGGCGAGACGCTATGTCGCTCTGCTTGCCGAGATAACCGGGAATCCACGGTGTTTTCCGCGGGATGCGCTTCCTCCCTGGGGTATCGTCTGGGCTGACGAGCTCATCGACCGCCGCTTCGATTGCTTCGATCGCTGCGGACCCAGGGCCGCCCGAGGACGACGTGACGTCGATCACGGATTCCCGGCCGGGGGTCATCGGTCGCGACGACGATCTTGCCGCCGGCGACCGGTTCCTTGACGCGCTCGAAAGCGGCTCGGCGACGCTCGTGCTCGAGGGCGAACCCGGGATCGGCAAGACGACGGTATGGTCGGAGATCCGCGCCCGTGCGCTGGCGCGCGGGCACACCGTCCTCACCTCGCAACCGGTCCAATCCGAGACCGAGCTCCCCTTCGCCGGTCTGCTCGACCTGCTCGTCGAGCACCTCGACCTGCTCGGCGAGATTCCCGGTCCGCAGCGTCGCGCGCTGGAGATCGCCCTGACGCGGGTCGAACCGGAGCTCGACGAGACGGTTCGCAGCATTGCCGCCTCGGCCGGCTTCCATGCGTTGCTTATCCAGATGTCGAGGGAATCGCCGGTCGTCATCGCGATCGACGACCTTCAGTGGCTCGACGTACCGACCTTCAGGGTGGCTTCCTTCGCGGTTCGGCGGCTCGGATCCTTGCGCGCCGGTCTACTCGCCACGCTCCGCGTTCCGTCCGCGCTTGACCCAGGAGTCCGAGTGATCGACATCGGCGTCGTTGTGGATCGTCTCCGCCTCAGGCCGCTGTCCATGGCGAACCTTGATCGGCTGATCGATGAGCGGCTCGGACACACGCTTCCGCGCTATGAGCTCGCCCGCATCGAGGCCCTGTCGGGCGGGAACGCGATCGTCGCCCTCGAGATTGCCCGGGCTTCGACACGGGACGGGCACGAGCCCGCCGACCTGGGCGCTGCGATTCCTGAGGCCGTGGCGGGTCTCGTTCTGGGTCGCGTCGAGCAGCTGCCCGAGCCGACCCGGCACGCCCTGCTTCAATGTGCCGCGCTGTCGCGCCCGACCACGCAGCTCGTGGACGCAATCAATCTCGAGCCTGCCGTCGTCGCCGGTCTGGTGGCACTCGACGCGGACGACCGGATCCGGTTTGCCCACCCGCTGTTTGCCCGCGCGGTGTATTCGAAGGCCACGCCGGCGCGCCGCGCCGACGTGCATCGCTGGTTCTCCGAGCGGGTCGCCGACCCGGATGAGCAGACGCTGCATGCCGACCTCGCAACCAGCGAACGTGATGCCGGATTGGCACTGCGGCTCCACGAAGCTGCGGAACGAACACGTCGGAAGGGAGCTCCCGAGGTCGCCGCGGAGCTCGAGGAGCGCGCCGTTGCGCGAACGCCGCCGGAAGACACCGAGCTCGAGCTCATGCGGCGCCTTCGCGCGGCCGAGCATCACGAACGAGCCGGCAACATCGTCCGGGCGACCGCGCTGGTCGCAGAGGTTCTCGCGGCGACACGCGTTCCCGCCGCGCGCGCCCGGGCGCACTGGCTTGTCGCCCAGATCGCGTTCGGGCAGAGCTTTCCGACGGCGATCGAACTCCTCGAGGATGCGATCCGGCAACCCGGCGCCGAACCCGCCAGTGTGGCGCAGCTGGAGGCATATCTCGGCTTCGCGAAACTCGCGATGACCGACTTCGCGGGCGCCTTGCCACACGCTCGGCGGGCCGAGCAGCTCGCCTCCGCATCGGGGGATCGGCCGGCGCTCGGAGACGCCCTCGCGCTTCGCGCATACATTGAGCTGGTCAAGGATGATCGGCTCGACCGCGACGCCATGCGCCGCGCGCTCGAGCTCGAGGACCCGGGCCGCGAGACCCCGGTCCAGCTCCGTCCGCTGCAGTTCGCAGCGACGATCGATCTGCTGTTCGGACGGATCGACGAGGCGCGGGCCGCGCTGCTCGCACTCCGGACGGCCATCCTGGAGTCCGGAGAAGAGCACGAACTGCCGTACGTTTCCAACCTCCTCGGCTTCGCTTCCCTCGTGAGTGGCGATCAACCAGCGGCCCTGACGTATGTCGACGAGGCCTATCGCACCTCGATCGTCGTCGGGAGCGAGACGCTCACAGGGTTTGCGATCGGGGTGCGCTGCCTGGTCTCCGCGTTGGCGGGCGACGTCGAAGCGGCTCGTGCCGATGCGAGCAAGGCCAACGCGATCTTCGACCGCGTAGCCTGGGGAGTCGGGCGCTTCTATGTCGCCAAGGCGATGAGCTTCCTGGCGTTGTCGCTCGACCGGCCCGCGGAGATCGAGCATGTCCTGGGACCCTTTGCCGCTGGGCTCGGCACGACCGTCGGGTTCTCCGTGCCGGCATTCTTCTACGGCGATCTGATCGATGCCAGGCTCATGACCGGCGACCGGAAGGGAGCGGCACGCCTCATCGAAGGGCTCGTCGAGGCGGGTCGGAGGGTCGACTCGCCGTTGGCGCTCGTCATCGGCTTGCGCGGAAAGGCTTTGCTCGAGTCGGCCCGAGGGCGACACGTGGCCGCGCTGGCGGCTGTGGCGGAGGCCGAGCGGGTGTCCGCGACCATGGCGATCCCATCGGAGCACGGACGCACCATGCTCGCCAAGGGAGTCATCCTGCGGCGGACGCGTCGGAAGCAGGCGGCATCTGAGGCCCTGGCCGCGGCGCGGGCGATTTTCGATCAGGCCGGCATGCGTCTCTGGGTCGGTAAGGCAGACAGCGAGCTGGCGAGGGTCGGATTACGTCGTGCCGGGAGATCCGAGCTGACCGAGACCGAACGACGGATCGCGGAGCTCGCCGCAACCGGGCTGACGAACCGGGAGGTCGCAGCAGAAGCATTCGTGAGCCCCAGGACGGTCGAGGACGTCCTGTCGCGGGTCTACTCGAAGTTGGACATCCGTTCGCGAGCAGAGCTCGGCGCGTGGATGGCAGCCAGGAGAAGCGGACCGTCACACTGAGCAACGACCAGCCCCTGTCCCGTAGCGGCATGCGAACATTGTCCTGATGACCGATCTGCCTGACATCGATCCTGCGATCCCGCCGAGCGGTACCGGCTGCGCCGAGTGCCTCGCGACCGACGGCTGGTGGTTTCACCTTCGACGGTGTACAGCCTGTGGCCACATCGGCTGCTGCGACTCGTCGCCGTCGCAGCACGCAAGCCATCACGCCGTCGACGTGGGCCACCCGATCGTCGCGAGCTTCGAGCCCGGTGAGTACTGGTTCTGGGATTACCGGGCCGAGGACTTCACCAACGGGCCGGCCCTCGTCCCGCCGGTCCACCATCCGCTCGACCAGACGACCCCGGGCCCCGAGGACCGGGTCCCCGACGACTGGATAGAGCAGTTGCACTGAGGGGCGACATGGACGATCGCGAAACCGCTATCTCGATGGCTCCCGCCGGCCATCCCTATGCCGCCGAGCTCGAGGCCGAGCGGCGCGGGTGGTACGAGGTGCTCGCGCTGGTCCGCTCGCTGACGCCCCGCGAGTGCTTGGAGCCCGGCTACTACCACGATCCGGACTGGACGGTGCGCGACGTCGTCGCCCATCTCGGGACCTGGCTTGCTGAGGCCCAGGTCCAGTTCGAGCGCATCTCGGCCGGAACGTACGAGGGACACGACGTCGACATCGATGGGCTCAACGCGGCGCTCCTCGAGGCCATGGTCGGCCAGCCGTGGGACGTGGCCTGGCTCCAGGCGCAGGCTGCCCGGACCCGGATGCTGGAGGAATGGCGGACGCTCGCCGAGCGGAACGACGAGGCCGTGTGGTGGATCCGCAAGGCCGGCAACGAGCACTACGACGAGCACCTCGAGCGGCTCGCCGAGTGGACCGAGGAGCTCATCGCGCGGCGATCCAGGAGCTAGTCAGGCTCCTCGGGATCGTCGATTCGGCGGTCGTCGCCGCGGGCCGCCAGCGCGTCGGCCGAGGGGATCATGTAATAGGCGCCGGTCACCGGTCGGGTGACGGTCGTCAGCCGATCGATCGCTTCCGTGCGGCGTCCGATCATGCTTTCGAGCATCGCCTGCAGAACGCCCTGATCGCGGCTGAAGCCGACGAAGATCGTGCCGTGGCGTGCGAGTGTCCCGTAGGCAACATTCCGCCGGAAGATCTTGCCGAACGCCTCCTGGTCGGTCCGGCCGACGTGAGAGCTCTCGGGCGCCGGGTCGAGCTCGGCCCCGTCGGACTTGCGGCGGCCGATGATGGCTTCCTGCTCCGGAACGGGGAGCGAATCCCAGCCGTTCGCGTCGTGCTCCCACTGCTGGAGCAAGAGCACCGAACCGCCCGTTCCCGGGCCCTCCGGGATCAGGGCGACGCTGGTTGCCTCGACCAGCGTCGGGTTCTCGATCCCGTCGATGAACCCGGTCAGGTCAAGGTCGTGGTGGTACTGGAAGCCCACCATCTCGTTCACGAGGTCGGCGACGCCGCGCAGGTCCCGCTGCACGGCCCGCGACAGGTCGAAGACGACGTCATAAGTGGCGCCGTTCAGCCACACGACGACGTCGTGCTGCGTGGCGGGAAGGGCATATCCCGTGGGGCCAACCAGCGGCTCGTTGAAGCCGGTCAGGCCGGTCGGCGCGTCATCGGGCGCGATCCCCGCCCAGAGCTCAGGGCGGAAGCCGGCGACCACGTTGACGCCACCGATCGTCGTGCGCGGCTCGCGCAGCGACGCAACCCGGGCCACGGCGGTCGCCGGCTCGGCGCCAGCCACGAGGTCGAATTCGAGGTACGTGTGCGATGAGGTCCCGAGCGCGAAGATGCCGGTCTGGGGTGAGATCACGTCGGAGGACGATAGACCGCGGGTCGAGCCCTGCCAAGGGATGTTCCCGATGGAGAGCGACGTCAAGCCGGGGGGAGCGGCCGGGACCTGGGTTCGGCCATAACGATCAGCGAGTGGCTCGACCGTTCCGTACCGGCACGAACGTGCGCGACTCGTTCAGCGCTGCCCGAGGAACGCCGTGAGCTGCTCGATGACGAACGCGTGGTCCTCGACCTGCGGCAGACCCGAGACCACGACCGAGCCGATGAACCCGACGCCACGTGTGCGCAGCGGGAACGCGCCGCCATGTGCCTGATAGAGATCCGGCGACAGGGTGTGGGCGGCGTGGACATCCTGGCCATCCCGATCGTGGCGCAATCGCACCAGCAGGGAGCTCTGTTCGAAATGCTCGGTGAGGCGTGCCTTGCGCGCTGCCCACTGGTCGTTCGACGCGGTGCTGCCGGGTAGCGCGGCCACGTACACGAGCCTGGCGCCGGCACGGATCTGGATCACGATGGGCAGCTCGCGCTCCTCGGCAGCCCTCGACATCAGGCGCCCGAGGTCCTGCAGGGACGCCAGATCGGCTTGCTTCAGGACGAGGTCGCGCTCCTGTGCCTCGAGTTCGTCGATCGATGGCCAGTTGTCGTTGTTCGGCGTCGACATACGCGCTCCGCGTGAGAAGGCTGGGGATCGGCTGGTGCGCCAGGATTCGAACCTGGAACCCAGCGTACCCGTGAAACATACCGCGTCAGGCGGACGAAACGGGGTATCGCCACAGTCGCCCTGGACCGCTCCTCGGCTCCGTCAATGAACGCCGCGGGGATGCGTCCGCCGATCTCGATCGGCTTGTCGGCGCGTCGGCGCTCATCGAGGCGGATGGCCAGGTCCGTCATCGCGGCCAGCTCGTCCTCGCCGGTCCCGCTGATCGTCTCGGGTGCCACGCCGCGGCCGAACTGCGGCGCTCGGGCGGTGACGGCCCATCGGTGCGTGTCGGGACACCAGCAGGCTCGGCCAACGAGCCACGCATCGGGGAGGAGTCCCAGAACGTCGAGGGCGGCGCGCTCGAGCTTCGCGGGGTCGGTTATGACGGTCATGGCGGAACAGGGTACGGCTCGGCGCGGCCCTGTTCGATGCCCGAAGGCGGCAATCGTGCGCCCGCGTTATTGCACGATTTGCACGTCGGAACTCGGTCCCCTCATCGACGCGGCTGGCAGTCGGGACCCCCGCGGTCGCCGGTTAGCAGCGCGCATTCGATCACCTCGCGCAACTGTCTGGCACAACCCGTCCGCGGTCGTCATGATGCACGCGAGCGGAGAGAGGGGCGGGAGCCACAGGGGGGTTCCTGAGGCACGGCGTCACATCGAGCGGTCGCCCGACTCGTGCCAAATGCCAATGGCGAGACCGACCTCGTCCGTAGGAGGTTCTTGCCGATGGCGCGTCGACGCATTGCACGATTCGGACTTGGTGTCACTGCAGCTACTGTGGTCCTCGCCCTGAGTGCCAGCATCGCTATGGCTGGGGAGGTGACTGGAAGTGGCGCCAATGAGAATCAAAATCAGGGGCGGTCGTGGTGTTCGTTCTCGGGACTGAATGACGATCCCACTGCCCCGCTGGACGGCTCCGGCCCGAACGGCCCCGGTGGCAAGTCGCAGTCGTTCGGGCAGGAGAACAAGTTGGGTCTCGCCGATCCGCACACGGGGAATCCTGGCGTGTTCTGCAACCCGAACAAGACACCCCTTCCTCCCCAGCCGAACCGGACGCACTGACATCCTGATCGGCCCCGTCCGTCATGTCGGGGCCGGTCTTCCAACTCCCTGCGGTCCTTCGGACATTCGAATATCTCGACCGTCGCAGACGTTTGCGCCCGCCTGACCCCCGCGATGCTGGAACGGTCAGCAGCGCGAATGGATTCGATCCACGAGGGTACGGGCGAATTAGAGACCCCCGGCGGAGCGCCCGTCGGGGGTCAATTCGTGCGTGGATGTTTTGGCTGGCGCGCCAGGATTTGAACCTGGAACCCCCTGATCCAGAGTTGGTCCCAGCCACGCTCAGGCTAGCACTCTGAACGTACACCGAGCCCTAGTCCGTCCATCCCGTACCCCTGAAACCTACCGGTTCGGGGGTATGAAAAGGGGTACGCTTCGGACTCGTAGCGAGTACCGGTCGCTTTTCTCAATCGGGGTACTCGCCGTGGCCCGACGATCGTCGCCCGACCGCGTCTACACCGCCCGACGAGCTGCCGTCCTTAGCCGGCTCACGCGGGAGCGCCGCCTGTCCGCGGAACGGGCCGAGACGCTGGTCGCGGCGTGGGAGGTCGAGGGCGACTCTCGCGGCCTGTAGCGGATGACCGCGGGCTTCTGGGACGACGGCACGACGTGGATCGAGGAGCAGCTCGGGGCATAGGTCGGCCCCCGGTCGCCATTCGTCTCGCTGTCACGAGGCGAACGAGCGGAGCCGGGGCCGTGGTGAGGCTAGCGGCGAGCGCGTAGCTGCCGCTTGCTCGGTCATGGCGGACTTCGGTACGGGCGACGACTGACGGCCGGCACCCTGTCGAGCTATCCCTCTGTTAGGACCAGGAGCGTCTCGGGGTGAACACCATCGAACTTCATCGCGTCGGCTGCCTCCTGAGTCTGCATTGCCTGCTCAAACGCAGCCACGTCGGGTACCTCGACGATCAAACCGGTCCGTTTTGAACCCTGCTGATCGCGGAACGGACGAACGGTGATGCCTAGCGGCCCGAAGAGTTCCTGTCGCTTTGGTGAGCTTAGCCAGTGGTCAACGTCGTCTACATCGTGGAAGACCATTAGGGTTGGCACGGTCGACCTCCAAACCAGGTCGACGAGCGGGCCGGTCGTGATGGGACCGGCCTGCGGCTCGTCAGGTCGTTTAGGGTACCCGGCGGCAGAGCCCAAATAGACCCTCGGCCGCGGCGTCGCCCCGGTCGCAGTTCGTCTCGCTGTCACGACGGAGCGACGCGCGGAGCCGGGGCGTCGTTCCTGTCTAAAACCTCGGAGTGCGGCCAGGGGCCACCGGGACATAGTCGCAGCGGCAGGTTTCATTCCCGCAGTCGGTAACAGGTATCACGGGGGCGTGGTGGGGCTCGAACACATTCCCCAGCAATGCGCGACAGACGAGGCACGCATCGGGTGCTGCATAGAACTCGACCAGCGCGCCGTGCTCGATGGCGTGGTTGGTCGTCTTCTGAACGTGCGGGTCCACGTTGTGCCCTGTGACGGCCGGCCCCTAGGCGAGTGTACGCCCCCGCACGACGACCCTAACGGACGCGCGGGCCGTCGGTGTCGCGCGTTCCAGGCCGCGCGTGATGGACATTGCCCGCAGCGTGTAGCGGGGCCCGCTCGCGTCCTGCCTCCCCCCAAGGGCCGTGTCGCGCCGCGGGCCCTACCACGAGGCCAACAACCGAAACGCACCCGTGGGCGGCGTTACGGCCGTCGAGATTCCCCGTGGCGAGACACATCGTCAGCCGTCTCGGTTCGTCGCGCATCCTGCAAAGAGCCCATTTCTTCGCCATTGCGCGCGAACGTCTCGACAGCGCGCGTATGGTGGGTGAGGCTTCCGTCGACACGGCGGTGCGCGACGGTGACCGTTCGAGGGGGTCGGCGTCGCGCGTTCCAGGGCCGCGCCCGACGGCTATTCGAGGGACCCTGCCGCCAGGGCCCGCACACGTCCGTCCTTACCCCTCAGGGCCGTTCGCGTTGCGGGCCCCGCCCTACGTTTAGTCAGTCATGTCAAGACGTCGAGGGCGGCGCGCTCGCGCTTCGCGGGATCAGTCGGCATTCGTCCGGGTGCCGCAAGCAGTCATGGAGCCATCCGCCCATTTGCGCGCTCACTGCCGATGACCGTCGCGGTCCGGTAGGCGATCTCGGACACCTTGAACACGTACCAGAGGAACAGGTCGCGGAGCAGCGCCCGACCTAGCGGCCGCATCTTGTTCAGGCGCTCGGTCTTCTCCTTGTCGGGGTGGAAGAGGTCGCCGTACAGGAACAGGTCAACCGCCTCCTGCGGTGTCACTTCCTTTGCACCGATGTTTACGGCAACGCCGCTGCTCTTCCTGATCTGATCGAGTCCGGCCTCCGCGTCGGCGATGGCCTGTAGCGCGACAGCGTCAGTCAGGTGTTTCCTGCAGTCGGCGAATATCTTCGGGAGGTAGACGTCATCCTGCGCGAGCGTGAACGGTCGAACGTCCATCACGAACGAGCGCAACCGGTGAAATTCAGGCTCGTCCAGGTCGTGAGTCGGACCCCTGGCGTTCAGGGTGATCGTGAGGCTCGGACTCAACGAGTGCACGTCGTGATCGAGGATGATCCGATCTACCGCGTCCTCGAAGAGAGCCAGCCGCTCCGCAGAGGTCCGCTTGATCATCTGATCGCAGGCGGCACGAGCCGGATTCTCGACCGGTCGACCTCGACGAGCCCGCAGTCGACGAGCGTGCTGATCGCCCGGGCCATCGAGTGGCGCTGAGCATTGGGCGGCCAGTGGCGCTGAGCATTGGGCGGCCAGCTCGTCGTCAATCCTCGGGGAAGCGCTTCGTCTGGGTCTGTTGATACCGCTCGCGAGCGGCGTCCTCCGCTACGTGCGCGCGTTCCTCAACCGCATCAGCCGTAACCGCAGCACCCTCAGCGGTCGCGAACGCCAGTCGAGCTGCCGCGGCGGCCTGGGTGGCGGCCTCTCTGGCCTGAGCTGCCGCACTGCGCGCGTGTTCGGCTGCCTCCACCGCGGCTGTCGCGGCGGCGTCGACCTCACGGGCGGCCTCCTCGGCGGCGGTCGCCGCAGCCAATGCCAATTGAGCGACCTTCGACGCGGTATGCGAGGCGACCGTATCGCGTTCGGCAGCTCGCCAATCCGAGAGCAAGTCGCTGGGTGGTGTTGGCTCGGGCGGACCTGGTCGTCGCTCCAAGCGAAGCCTCCATTGTGAGCGAACGTCATGACAGCGGGCGTACGGTGGGTGAGGGCTACCGTCGACACATCGCTGCCAGACGGTGACTGTTCGAGGGGGTCAGCGTCGCGCGTTCCAGGGTCGCGCCCGTCGGTTATTCCCGGGACCCTGCCACCAGGGCCCGCGCACGTCCGTCCTTTACCCCCAGGGCCGTTTGTGTTGCGGGCCCCGGCCCTCCGAATCTTAGTCAGTCATGCAAGTCGTCGGTACGCGTTCGTACAATCTCTACACACGAACGACGATGACCGCCACGTGGGGCCGTTCAACGGCCGCTGGCGCGGGTTCTCGGTGATCCTCCGGAGCCACCCGCAGCTACTGACGCCGGCTGGTTCGGCGCACCTCGGTCGTCGGGCATCGAGGACCCTGACGGCAATCGCGTGGAATTGTTTCAGGCCTGAGAGGGCGGCCTCCTACCGCGGGTCCGGGAGCAGCGCTAGAACGTCGAGCGCGGCGCGTTCACGCTTTGCAGGGTCGGTCACGCGTGTATCGTCGGCCCTCGTCCTGAAAATGGGCGAGGGCCGATGACGTTGTCTCGGCGTCAGGCCGCGATCGCGCACTTGAAGCCGAAGCTGAGTGTGCCCCGATGTATCACCGCAAACCCGTCGGGATCGCCTGCCTCCAGCGGTTGGCCATCGGCGGTGCCCGCGAACATCGCATTGCGTTCCGTGCCCCGGGAGCTTTCGCGGGAGATGCAGACGCCGTCGTCGAAGACGCTGCGGAATGACGAGCGGGTCGCAGCCGAGGTCGCCGTGAACGTGCCTTCGACCGAGATCTCGCGCGTCTCCCCGGTCGGGGCGCATTCGATCGCGTCACAGACGATGGCTTCGAGGGTGATCGTCGCCGGCGCGATGGTCGCCGAGCTCAGGTCGCGCTCGATGACAGTTCCCTCGCCCAGGTCCATGGTGCAGCCGGACTCTCCGGTGAAGCTCAAGGTCTCGCCCGTCTCCTCGTTGAAGACGTCGGTGAATGTCCCGTAGCACACCTCCGTCCCATGGATTGCGCCAGACCCCTGTTCTCTGCTCTTCCCGGAGACGAGAGAGATGTTGCGGGAACTGCAGGTCACGATGTCATCCACGGGGTCGCTGCAGGTGCCTGCGTCGGCGAACGCCGAGAAGCCGCTGTTCGAGAACTTGAAGACCTCTATCGGTTTGGCCGCGAGCGACGTCGCGGCTGCCAGCGGCAGCAGCAGCACGACGAGGGCCACCGCAGCGACGGTGCGGCGAAGACGTCCAGCCATGGACCACCTCCTGGGGCTCCGCCGGCAACTGCCGGCACAGCCGAGGTCGGTCTCGCCATTGGCTCGGCGCGTTCCACGGCGACCAGTTTCAGGGACCGCGCGTCGTCGCCCCCCTCGACGTGGGTAACGTACCTCGTGGCCAGGCCAAGCGCGACTCGGAATTGCGCGTTTGGCAGCCTTCCGATGTAGCAAATGCTCGCGACCTAGCCCGATCTATCCCTCGGGGTCGTAGGAGGTCGGCCCACCACTCGGGGAGCAGGGCCAGGACTTCGAGGGCAACGCGCTCGCGCTTTACGGGAAGCCCGCAGCGTCGAACCAAGCGATCGGGCCGGCTACACCCGCTCGGAGCATCGCCCGCGCTGGCGGAAGTCTGGGTCATCACACGGGTGGCGAAGCAGATCACCGGGACGAGGGAGCTGATCGACCACCGATGAACCGTTACGACCGCATCCTTGAGGTGGTCCGCGAGACGCGCGAGGCCAACGAGCAACTCATTGCCGCCATGGCCTATATCGAGGTGCCGACATCCACCTCATGCGTAACGCGGCCGCAGGCGCCGCCCGCGGGTCATGGGATCAGGGTTCGATCTGGATTGAGTCCACGATCGCCGCGAGTTGGGCTTGGACCTGTGCGGTCGTGCCGGGGAAGCTGTCTCTCCGGACCACCATACGGACCCCGTCGACATCGAGGACCCAGATGCGCCACAGAGCGTTCGGCCCCTGGGCGTAGATCCCAGGCTCCCACACGAAGTAGTAGTTGCACCCACCAGGATCCGGTCCCAGCTCGTCGGTAGTGGTGTTCGCGGGCGCCCGGAGCTCCAGGTACTGCCCCGAGTACCCGCCCAGGATGACGTCCACGGGACTCGTGACGTCGAGGTCAGGATGATCCACGAGCGCGGTCACGAACTCGTCGACGGTCGTGCCGGTCGGGATGGTCGGCCCGTTGTCGTTGCCTGGCCCCGCACAAAGCTTGGAGTACAACCAGCCGCCACGACCGATGACCAGACCCGCTCCCCCAGGTGGCAAGTAACTCTCGACGGCTCGAATAATTGTGCCGCCGAGCCCTGCCCAGCCAGCGGGGACCGTGAGCGTGACGCGAATGGAATCGTCCTCCGCGCCCGCTTCAATGCAGCCAGCCTGCAACGACTCCGCCACGCACAGACCACCGCTGCCCACGAACGGCTGGATCGTGTAGGTACCCGCCGCCAGAGGGCCGTCGAGGATCCGGGCTGGCGAGGGACTGGGTGATGGCGATTTCGATGGCGACGGGGTCGGCCCTGGTGAGCTCGTCGTCGGCGTCGGAGCCGCAGACGCCGGGGCAGCGGCCCCGGTGGCGACGCCTTGCCCCGTCGCACAACCGGCGATGGCGAACACGACGAGGACGGTTGCGAACATGCGCTTCATCTGGCGCCTCCGGGCAAGCGGGCAGTGGTAGTAGATGGATGCCGGCCGGGGCTACGAGGTTCGGGGACAGGCGTCACACGGACGCACTGAACCGGCCTGTCTCCAGCGGCATCTGGACACCTGACAGCAGCGATCGACGGCGACATCGCGGCGAGCGATCGCTAGGATCGGTGACCCGAGGGTGAGATGAGTGCCCTGACGAGAGCGGCGACGGCGACGACTTTGGGGGACGACGCCCTCGTTCGTCGCGCTCGCACCGGCGATGCGACGGCGTTCGGGGTCCTCGTCGACACCCGGATCGATCGCTGCTACCGCCTCGCCTGGTCGATCCTGTCCAACGACGCCGACGCAGCCGACGCCACGCAGGACGCGCTCCTGGCAGCGTGGCGACAGCTCCCGCGCCTGCGCGATGCGGCGGCGTTCGACGGCTGGCTCAACCGGATCGTCGCCAACGCGGCGCTGATGGCCCGCAGGCACCGGCTCCGCCTGCGTGAGGTGTCGGTTACGCCGATCCATCCTGGCGATACGCTGCAGGAGCCCGAACCGCCGCCGGACCTTCGCGCAAGGACGGCATACGACGACGTCGTCGACAACGACGCGATCGGGCGCGGCTTCGACCACCTGCGGCCGCAGGACCGGATGATCCTCGTCCTCCACCACGTGGACGAGCGACCGGTCGCCGAGATCGCGCGGTCGTTGGGGATCCCGGCCGGAACCGTCAAGTCACGGCTGCATGCCGCCCGAATCGCGCTCGAGAAGGCGATGGAGGCCGAGCGATGAACGCCCCACGCCTGACCGACGAGCAGGTCTCCCAGGCGCTTCGGGCCCACCTCCCGGACGGCGCCCAGGCCGGTCTGCGCGAGCGGATCCTCGAAGCAGCCGAGACGACAAGCCAGCAGCGGGCGCTGCCCTCGTTCCTTGGTGCTCTCCGCGACGCAGACCCGGTCACCCGCCGACGGAGCCTGCTCATCGCCGCCGCGCTGCTGGTGGCACTTGCCCTCGCGGCGACCGCGGCCGTCGGGGCGTTGCGTGTCCTTGAGCGGGACCCCGTCGAGCGCCTGAGCCTCGAGCCACCGACCGTACCCAGCCCCGCGGTCACCACGCTGCCCGGACCGTCCACCGAACCATCGAGTCCACCGGTCGCCGAGACCCCCAGCCCACCGGTCGCCGATCGATACCAGGCTCTGGTCGCTCGGTCCGATGCTGACGGCACCGCCATCGTCGCCGTACGCGGCGATCGGCAGGAACGCGTCATCGTCACCTTCCCCCGAAGTGAACGGGAAGAAGTTGGATTGAAGCTTCTGTCCGCGGACGGCTGGCTCGTGATGTTCTACCGGGACGGGACGGAGTTCATCGACCTCCGCGATCCATCACGTCCGCCTCGCCCGTTCTCGATGGATGAGAACGTGACGGGCTTTTCATGGCACCCGGATGGCCGGTTCGCAGCCTGGGACGCGAGCGGGGTCGCGACGCTCATCGACCCCCAGACCGGCGCGGAGACGCCGTTCAGAATGCGGGGCCCGGTGGGCAACTTCGTCGGATGGGCGGCAGACGGATCGGCGCTGGTCGCCTACAGCGACGGTGCCGATGGCATCTACGGCCAAGGCGAGCTGGTGGCCGATGCGGCGTGGCGGGTGATCCGCCTCGACGGTGGCCCCGACGAGACCTCCTTCCCTGATCTGTACCCTGAGCTGGTTTCGTTCGGCCAATATGGCCGGGGAGGCGCGCGGTTGCAGCTGTGCGACCCACCGCAAGTGGACACGTCGGCGTCAGGTGACGGCCCAGGTGACTGCCCTGACATGCCCATCGGCGCCGTGGTCGGCAAGGCTCCCGAAGGGAAGGTCACGATCTGGTACGGCGACGAGCTCGCTCCCGATACGGTTCACGACGCGAGCTTCGGCGGCGATGGGACCGGGATGTGGCTCGTGCTCGATCGTCGGGTGGGAGGCCGGCAGCTCGCCCTCGCCCGCGTCGACGCACCGGGCGCCGCTCGGGTCGTGGCCGCAGCCGGGCTACCGGCCGCCGAGTACGATCCCTTCGAGATCCGTGGCGTCGCGCCCGACGACTCGCTCATCGCCATCGACGCGTCCGGGCTCGTCCTGGTCGAGCCGAGCACCGGACGGGTGACGCCGGTCGATGGAGGGTTCGTGGGCTTCATCCCATCAGCGAGCGCGGACACGTGGGCCGGACAGCCGTTCCAGCCCGTCGAGCCGATTGCGTCGCTCGAGCCGGTTCTTCCCGCCTACCCGACGTTGCCCTCCATCGACGACTACTTGGTCGCCAACCAACTCTCCCCTGGCGACCGCGAACTCGCGCGCCAGGAGTCCGTCGCCGTCGAGGGTTCGGCCGGGGCGGCTTCGACGACCGAGATCGGACCTCTCAAGCTCAAGACGGGGCTTGGCGTCGTGCTCATCTGCAGCGGCCCGTCAGACGTGCTCGTCACGATGGAACCCGACGGCCCGTTCATGCCGCTGCGGGCCAGCTGCGATAGCGGCGTCAGCTTCGGGGGCCAGGCCCCGTCGGTGTCGATCAATGCCTCGGCCACGTTCGTCGTCACGGGGAGCACGGATACGTCGTGGCAGCTGGTGATCTGGGACCCTGCTCCGGAGTGATGACGAGCGGGGGCGCGGCACTCCGCGAGCAGGGCTAGGACGACTAAAGCGGCGCGCTCTCGCTTCGAGGGGTCGCTCCAGGCCGTTGAGGGCGATCGCTTCGAAGCGCTGTACGTTGCCGCCATTGGGCTCGGGCTGCGCCGGGGCGAGCCGCTCGGGCTCCGCTGGTCCGATCTTGACCTTGAAGCGGGGACCGTGACCGTCCGCTATTCGCTATCGCGCGGGACGCGCACGCTGGCGGAGCCGAAGACGGAACGGTCCCGCCGCACCCTTCGGATCCCCGGTGCCGTCGTAGACGCACTGCGAGAGCATCGGCGTCGGCAGCTCGAAGAGCGGATCGCTGCCGGCCCGCGCTGGGTTGACGAGGGCTACGTCTTCGCGACGCATCAGGGCCGGTCCCTGATGGCTAGGAACGTTCAGGGGTTCCATGGTCTCCGCCATTGCTACGCGACGCTGATGCTCGAGGATGGCGAGGAGCTGGCCGTCGTGAGTCGGACCCTCGGCCATTCGCAGCTCGCGACCACGGCCGATGTCTACGCGCATCTGAACCCGGCCATGCTCGAGCGGACGGCCGCCCGGATGGATGGCGTCCTGACCCCGTCACAAGAGGGCGTTGGGCGCCTGACGGTGGTACGGCAGGTGGTACGGGCGAATTAGAGACCCCCGGCGGATGCCCGTCGGGGGTCATTTCGTGCGTAGATTTTGGCTGGCGCGCCAGGATTCGAACCTGGAACCCCCTGATCCAGAGTCAGGTGCTCTACCGTTGAGCCACGCGCCAGCGGTGCCGTACGGCGTGGTCGAGTCTACCGCCCACCGCCGGGCGCCTCAACCGTCGCCTCGGCCAACCCCCGGTGGCGGCGTCCCGACCCACGTCACCAGCTGGATCACGATGCCGTTCGGGTCGCAAACCTGGAAGTAGCGTTCGCCCCACGGCTCGGTCTCGATCGGGGTCGTGATCTCGATACCCTCCGCCTCGAGCCGCGCGTATTCGGCGTCCACGTCGTCGACGACGAAGACGAGGAGCAGACCGTCGGCGTGGTGACCACGGAGATGCTCCGGTTTGAAGGTCGTCAGACCGGTGCGCAGGTAAATAACGTTCATGCCCACGTCGAGGCGCGACAGCGAGACGAACCCGTCGGTGGCCATCTCCTCGACAAACCCGAAGTGGCGGACCAGGAACTCAGCGGATGATCGTTCGTTCGAAACGTTCAGCGAGACCGCCGAGGACGTGATGTTCATCGTGCCTCCAGGCGGTGATCGCCTGTGGTTTGCTACTGCCGCGCCTGGACCTTGGCCCACGTGTCCTTGAGCGTCAGCGTCCGGTTGAACACGATCTTGCCTGGCCGTGAGTCGGGATCAGCCGCGAAGTAGCCGAGGCGCTCGAACTGGACCGTCTCGCCGGGTTGCGCGTCGACGAGTGACGGCTCCACGAACGCCCCCCCGACCACGGTCTCCGAATTCGGGTTCAAGTCGGCGAGCTGATCGTCGGCCGCGCCCGGATCGGCCCGCGTGTAGAGGTGGTCATAGAGGCGCACCTCGGCAGGAACGGCGCTCGCGGCCGAGACCCAGTGGAGCGTCGCCTTCGGCCGGCGGCCGTCCGGGGCGTCGCCGCCCCGCGTCCGTGGATCGTATGTGCAGCGCAGCTCCACGACTCGACCCGAGGCCTCCTTCACGACCTCCTGGCACGTAATGAAGTACGCCGCCCGGAGGCGCACTTCGCGGCCGGGTGCGAGCCGGAAGAACTTCGGGGCGGGCTCTTCCATGAAGTCGTCGCGCTCGATCCACAACTCCCGCCCGAATGGAACGCGCCGCGTCCCGGCGGCGGAGTCCTCCGGGTTGTTCGGGACCTCCACTTCTTCGATCCGGCCATCGGGATAGTTGTCGATGACGACCTTGATCGGGTCGAGCACGCCAAACCGCCGCTGCGCGGTTCGGTTGAGGACCGATCGCACTGCGTGCTCGAGCAGCGCGTACTCGATCACGCTGTCCGTCTTGGTGACACCCACCATTTCCGCGAAATCGCGGATGCCCTCCGCCGGGAAGCCGCGGCGGCGCAGGCCGGAGATCGTCGGCATGCGCGGGTCGTCCCAGCCGCGAACCCGGCCCTCGTCGACGAGCCGGAGCAGGAATCGCTTCGACAGCACGGTGAACGTCAGGTTGAGCCGGGCGAACTCGTATTGCCGCGGCCGCGAGGGGACCGGGAGGTGCTCGATCAACCAGTCGTAGAGCGGCCGGTGCGCCTCGAACTCGAGCGTGCAGATCGAATGGGTGACGCCCTCGATTGCGTCCGACTGGCCGTGCGCGAAGTCGTACGTCGGGTAGATGCACCACGTGTCGCCGGTCCGCGGGTGCGCGGCGTGGACGATGCGATACAGAACCGGGTCGCGCAGGTTGATGTTCGGTGATGTCATGTCGATCCTTGCGCGGAGCACGCGGGCGCCGTTGGGAAACTCGCCGGTGCGCATCCGCGCGAACAGGTCGAGGTTCTCCTCGACCGGGCGATCGCGGTACGACGAGTTGCGACCAGGCTCGGTCAGCGTGCCGCGATGTTCGCGGATCTCTTCGGCCGACAGGTCGTCGACGTAGGCGTCGCCGTTTCGAATCAGATGAACGGCCCAGTCGTAGAGCTGCTCGAAGTAGTCGGATGCATGGTGCAGGTGCTCGCCCCAGTCGAAGCCGAGCCAGCGGATATCGCGCTCGATGGCGTCGATGTACTCCTGCTCCTCCTTGACCGGGTTCGTGTCGTCGAAGCGGAGATGGCAGCGGCCGCCGAAGTCGCGCGCGATGCCGAAGTTCAGGCTGATCGACTTGGCATGGCCGATGTGCAGATAGCCGTTCGGCTCTGGCGGAAAGCGGGTGACGATCGTCGAATTGCGCCCGCTTCGAACATCCGCGGCGACGATCTCGCGGATGAAGTCGGCGCGCTCGGGGGGAGTCTCGATGCTCAAGGGCGCGGCAATCCGGCTGCAGTTGACGGGGCGTTCGGAGTCTATCGCGCGGGACGTGGGCGCTCAACCGGACCGCTCGTCAACCGGCCTTGAACCGCTCCACGAGCGCGAGGTCCTGCTCCGCCTCGTGGTAGGCGATGTTCCTGCGCGACGCCTCCGCGATGGCGGCCCGGTGGAAGAACGCGGCGGCATCGAGGTCGCGCTTGAAGAACATGATGTTCCCGAGACCGTTGAGCGCCTCGTAGCCGGTCGGGTCGAGCGCGAGCGTCTCGAGGAACCGCTTCTCCGACTCGTCGAGGAGCGGATCGCGCGGCGCGCGCCAGGCCTGGATGGCGTCCCAGTACTTGATCATGTAGGCGTTCTTGAGGTGGTAGCCGGTCAGGTTGACGAGCATCGGGTCGAGCGGCCACGACGCAACCGCGGCATCGACGACTGGATCCAGGGCAGCCTGATCGCGCGCAGCCGTGGCGAGGTCTCCGGCCCCCACCAACTCAAGGATTGCCGCCTGCGACCTGCCGATGCGATCGCTGGCCGCCGCCAGCTCCGGACCCTGGTAGCTCAACGCCGGCGCCAGCCGGTTCGAGCCCTTCGGCGATTTGCGGATGGCGCGCGCGAGGTCGGCGACGACCTCCTTTGTGACGCGCTGGATCTTGAGCCGGACGCTGCCCTGGAGGCACTGCGGCAGCGGCGTCGCGTCGAGCGAGCACGGGATGATGAAGCGCTGCACGTGATAGGCGGTCAGCCATTCGGTGGCGACCCAGCGCGACGTTGCGGCTTCCTCCGACCAGAGCAGCACGAGGACACGAGCGGCCCGGATCGAGCCCTGCAGCTCCTCGCCAAGCAGGATGCCCAGCCGGATCTCGGAATCGTCCAGCCAGATGCTCAGCCCGTCTGCCTCCAGGGCCTTCTCGATCCGCAGCGCGACGTTCCGGTTGGCCGACGAGTGGCTGACAAACGCGTCGGTCACGGCTGCTCGTCTTCGTCGGCGTCGTCGGGCGCTGCCTCCTCGTCGGCCTCGGCGTCCGTCTCGGCAGCCTCGCGAACGGGCCCGGGCCCGGCGCTCAGCTGACCCGTCGGAGGACGGTCCGCTGATTGATCGAGCCGGAACTGGGTCATCGCGTCCTGCATCTCCTGGACCCAGCCGGTGAGCTCCGCCCGCATGATCCGCTCCGACCGTTCGACGAGCCGGTCGATCATCGCCTGCTGCCGCTGCTCAGAGGGCGAGAGCGCGAACCACCATGCCCGAATCGCCGACAGGTCGGCCGCGGCCTGGTTGTAGAACGTCACGGACGTCTCCAGCTGGCGCGACTCGACGATGGTGACGAACGCGCCGACGAGCGCCGTGGTCAACGCGACGTAGATCTGCAGGCCGATCGCGGCGAGGAACGTCCCGATCGCCCCGAAGGCGAGGGCGAGAGCCCGTAGCAGCCTCGCCCGGCGCTCGAGCTTCGCCGCGGTCCGCAGGTAGTAGGTGATCTGATCGTCGATCCGATCCGCAACGTACTGGTCGGGCGTAACCGGCGCGAGCTTGTCGGCCTCGACCGACGCGTCGGACGCCGGATCGAACGCGAGCTGGCTGACGTCCGTCCGCATGAGCCCGCCGATCGAGGAGCCGATGGCCTCGGCCAGCTTGACCTCTCGCGATACTCGCCGAGTCTTCGCATGGCTGTACGAGCCGGTACGGGCGCGATACCGCCAGATCTCGCGCTTGATGGCCTCGGAGCTCGCACGCAGGAGGATCCACCTGGTGCCCGGGCGCCAGCGTCCGGTAGCGGCGGCCAGGGCCGCAACCATGATCGGCAGGACGAGGATCGCAAGGAACAGGAACCGCTCGACCAGCGGGTTCTCGGCCAGATACCCGGCCTCGTCGAGCACGGCCTGGGCGACGACGAGCGCCGTGACGAGCAGCCCGAGCGCCAGCGCCACCAGCTGCGCGACGTTCTGGTCGCGCCGTTGCTGGCGCGCCGCCGCCGAGATGATCCCTTGCTGCCGCCACGCCTCGCGCAGCGTCTCGTCCGCCTGAAGGTCGCGGGACAGGACGTGTTCAAGGTCGGTGGCGTGCGCGTCGATCGACACGAACGTGAGGTCGCCCTCGACGACGATCGCGCCGACAGGATCAGCCGCCTGCGGCTTCGCCTTCGATCGGGCGATCGACGCGAGCTCGTCGGCGAGGCCACCTGTCCCTTCGATCACGACGATCCGCATCCGGCGTTCGATGGCGAGTCGCACCTCGTCGATCGTGTTCGGTCCGCCGCCGGCGAGGACAGCCACGGCAGGTCGCGATGTCGACAGTTCGTCGAGCACCTCGAAGAGGAGCGAGGTCTCGCCGCCCCACTCGTCGCTGTTGGCGAGGATGAAGGTGGTGTGGTTGGGCTCGAGCTTCGTCGCCCCCGCGGACCGGTGGTGATCGTCGCCCTCGAACGTGACCTTGCCGGCGGGCGCGACACCCAGGTACGTGGCGGAGGCATCGCTTGCGCCGACGGCGCGGCCGAGCACCGCCATGACCCCCGACGCCGTACCACCGTCCATCAGCGTCGAGCCGGTCTCGGCCGCTGCCCGGACGACACCGCGTTCGAAGAGCCGCTCCAGGCGTCGCTCGACGGCCGGATCGAGCGAATCGGCTCCCCCGATGACGAGCAGGACGGGGGCAGGGGAGGTGAGCTCGAGCGCATCGACCAACGCCCTGACCGACAGCCGCGGGCCGGCTCGGACGGCCCGCGCAACGTTCTCGTTGTCGAAGGTGATGGCGAACGGGCTCGCGCCTCCGCCGGCCTCCGGTCCCATGGTGCCTCCAGCAGCGGGTCCCAGGAGGCAAGCGTAGCCCGCGCCAATCGCAGTTGCGTCTTCGAGGGGTCCTGGGCCTGCCGAACCTCCTCGCGTCCCACTCGCACGTTCACGGGCTGAAGAAGCCGCCCTGGAGGTCACGGAGCACGGTGTCGATCGGCTGGCCGCTCACCTGAAGCGCGCCGGTCCACGGTCCGCCCAGCGCGAACAAGAGGGCATGCTCAGACCGACAACGATTGCCAGGCCGAAGGCGAGCAGCGAAGTCCGTGGGCCGGCCCGGAACGTCAGCGCCCCGCCGTTCATGATCAGGGCGACGCCGCTAGCGAGGATTGTGAGGACGTACAGCGCGGGGATGTCGCGCGCGGCCGCCGCGAGCCGGGCACGGCGGGCGATCGTCACTGAATGGAACGAGGTCAAGAGCTCACCTGGCCGTGGCAGTCGGGAGGCCCGCGTCCGCCGCGGCGGCTCTGACGGTGCGCTCGAGGTTGGCGAGGGCGGCGCTCGTTCCTGGGTCGCTGTCTTCCGTCGCGTCGATTGCCTGCCACTCGTAGGTCCGCGTGGCCATGAGGGACGCCGTCAGCGCGGACTGGATTTGGTGCTGCCTCGACGCCGGGGCTTGTCGCGGCCCACGCCGGGCGTGATGCCTGCGCGGCTTCCGTGCTTACGAGGTCCTGGGCCAACCGGACGTAGCCCGCCTCGCTGGCGAGGGTGAGAGCCATGAGCACCGCGAACGTGGCACCGAGGGCCGGCATCAGGGGTGGGGCGATGCTCGGGATCTGGTCGCGCTCTGAGAGCGGGACGACGACTTGGACAAGCCATCGGCTGAGGACCGCAATCGCGATGGCGAATCCGAGCCATCCGAGCACGAGGACGCTGGCGGATTGGGACGTCAGCCAGCTCATCGGGGAGTGTATCCGGGCCTGGAACCTGACCAGGCATGCCTGGGCGGCTACCCACGGATGTCTGGCTGGCGAGGAAGGATTTGAACCTTCAATCCCCTGATCCAGAGTCAGGTGCCTTACCGTTTGGCCACTCGCCAGCGACCGGCCGGAATCCTAGCGTATCGGGCCGAAGCGTCTGCACCTCCGTCCCCGGTTAGCTTCACGTGGCGTGAAGCCACGAGTTCGATTCGCCCGATCCGACGCCCGCGCCTGCTGAAACCGACAAGCCACACCCCTGAGCGGCTCCGCGAATTCGCGCTGGTACGTTCGGGTGACTGACGAACGATCTCGACCCCGGCATCGTGCACCGCGACGAACCCGACCTGCCCGGTGTGTGATCCATGCCCGCGACCCCCCAGCGCCCCGCCCGTCGCCGTTCCAGTGCCCGCAGCCGGCTGATCGTTGCGGCCGTTGTCGCGAGCCTGCTGGCGGCGTTCGCGGTGTCGGCGCCCGCGAGCGCGCTCCCGTCCTGCCGTATCGGCGACACGCTCACGAAGCATCGCAAGTACCCCGATTGGCACCGGTCGCTGCTCGACACGTACTACAAGCTCCCGAGCACCTATGCGCCCTCCGGGCGGACGAACACGAGCTATGCCGGCCTGACCAGCGGCTTCTATGTCCGCACGATCATCAGCGCGGACCTCAAGGCGATGGCATCCGCGGCCCGCGGAGCCGGCGCGCGCCTCGCCGTGCAGTCGGCGTACCGGAGCTACGCGAACCAGAAGGCGACATTCGACTACTGGGTTCGCGTCGACGGTTACGCAACCGCGATCAAGGAGAGCGCGCGCGCCGGGCATAGCGAGCACCAGCTCGGGACCACGCTCGACTTCCGGAGCTACGGCGGGTCGGCACCATGGAACTACACGGACTGGGCGACGAGCAAGGCCGGCGCCTGGATGAAGGCCAACGCCTGGAAATACGGCTTCATCATGTCGTACCCGAAGGGCAAATCCGCCGTGACGTGCTACGCCTACGAGCCGTGGCACTACCGCTACGTGGGTCGCGACATGGCCGCGAAGGTCCGTGCGAGCGGGCTCACGCTGCGCGAGTACCTGTGGAAGCAGCAGACCGCCCCGCCACCAACGCCGACCCCCACGCCTACGCCGACCCCCACGCCCACGCCGAACCCGTCGCCGACGCCGACTCCCGAGCCGACGCCGACTCCCGAGCCGACGCCGACTCCCGAGCCCACGCCCACGCCTGATCCAGCGCCGACGCCGACCCCTGAGGACGCCCCGGCCGATGAGCAAGCCCCGGATGCGCCACCGGATGCGCCGCCGGATGCGCCACCGTCCGAGGCCCCCGACGTCGAGGGCAGCTAGGCCCGACTGAGTTACACGCCGCCGTCGGTGTCGACGTAGCCGACATTCCGTGACGGCTCGGCGCTGCAACGGTCCGAACGGTCGACCCACGCGACAGTCACGTCGACTCGGGACCCGCAGCGGTCGAGACCGTCGATGTGATCGACGCTCTTGGACCGGTTTGGTAGGTTTCGGTCGGCGTCTGTCGATAGGGTCGACATCCCGGACCGTCGTGCAGGCCGCCGTGGGTGCGACCGCCCGCGGGGTGCGTAGGATGGCCGTATGACCGCCATCCCGGACACGTTCCATGCCTACGTCGCCGAACGCCTCGACGACCGTGTCGAGCGCGGTGTCCGCCAGTTCCGCGAGCCTGACCTGCCGCCGGGCGAGGTCGAGATTCGGATCGAATGGTCGAGCATCAACTTCAAGGACGGCCTCGCGACGAGGTTCGACGGCAAGGTCGCCCGACTCAGCCCGCTCATCCCGGGCATCGATCTCGCGGGGGAGGTCGTCGCAAGCGATGACGCGTCCATCCCCGTCGGTGCACACGTGCTTGCGCACGGGTACGACCTGGGTGTCGTCACGGCACGGCGGCTTCGCCGAGTACCAGCGCGTGCCGGCCGGCTGGGTCGTGCCGCTCAACGGGCTGACGGCCAGGCAGGCTATGGCAATCGGCACTGCCGGCTTCACGGCCGCCATGTCGGTTGTCGCACTCGAGGAACGCGGCCTGACGCCCGGGGATGGGCCCGTGCTCGTGACCGGCGCCTCGGGTGGTGTCGGCGGAATGGCCGTGGCGATCCTCGGGCAGCGCGGCTACGAGGTCTGGGCGGCGACCGGCAAGGACGACGAGATCCCGCGCCTCCGCGATCTCGGCGCGGCCGGCTTCCTGACTCGGGACGAGGTGATGGCCGGAGGCAAAGCGCTCGAATCGGGGCGCTGGGCCGGTGCGGTCGATGCCGTCGGCGCGGCCACGCTCCCGTACGTGCTGCGCACGCTCCGGCCGGGCGCCACCGTCACTGCAAGCGGCAACGCCAGCGGACCGAAGCTCGAAGCCACGGTCCTGCCGTTCATCCTGCGCGGCGTCGCGATGCTCGGCATGGATTCCGTGCTGGTGCCGATCGATCGCCGCCGCCGGATCTGGGATCGCCTGGCAACCGACCTGAGGCCGCGCTCGCTCGGCGTTAATGTCACCGAACTGACGCTCGAAACGATCGAAGAGGGACTCGATGCGATTGTCGCCGGCGCCGCACGCGGGCGCTGGGTGGTCCGGATCGCCTAAGACCGTTCGGGCCGCGCTCAGCTCGCCCCGCGCCTGGGCCGCGGCCCGCCGAAGCGGACGCCGGACGTCCTCGGCAGGAAAGGCCGGGTACGGGTTCGACGCGAGCGCTTCCTCGATGGTCGAGCTCACCCGCGGCGATGCGTCGCCCGAGATCCGCGACGACGTGCAGGGCCGCGGCCTGTTCGGCAACCCAGTCCGGGCCGCCGGCGTCGCCGTGACCCGGGACCGCGATGCGCTCCACCAGCAGCGACAGCCGATCGACGGTGGCCGGCCACTCGAGCGGGTACGAGTCGCCGAACGACGGGACGGCGCCGCCTTCGAGCAGGTCCCCGGCGAACATGACGGCCGTTCCCGGGACAAGCACGATCGCGTCGTGGTCGGTGTGGCCGCGGCCCAGGTAGCGCAGCTCGATCTGACGATCGCCCACGTCCACGACGGCCTGCTCCTCGAACGTCCGGTCGGGCGGGTCGACGACGACCTCGCGCAGCTCGGCGGCGAGCTCGGGCAGCTGGCGCGACCAGTTGCGGCCGGCGCGCGTCGCCGGTCCGTGCCATGAACGGCCCGCAGCCGACGTGGCCCCAGATCGTGGCGGGGCGGAACACCGCGTTCCCGAAGGCATGGTCGTAGTGGCCGTGCGTGTCGACGACGACCTCGACGGGTGCGGACGTCAGCTGGCGCAGGTCGTCGAGGATCTCGCGCGCCTGTGGGTACGTCGTACGGGTATCGATGACCAGGACCGCGTCGCGCGCCGAGAACGACGCCGATGTTCTGGTCGTAGAACGCATAGCGCCGGACGAAGATCCGGTCACCGATCTCCGTCCAGCGCGACGGTGCAGCCACGGTGAAGGGTATCGCCCGGAGCCGTGGCAATGTCCCCGGGCGATCACCCGTCAGGCGCCGATCGGCGCGGGAGCGCTCTTCGGCGCCGCGGTCTGGCCGGCCCCGTTCCACGGAGCGTGCGCCATGCCCAGGAGCAGGATCGCCCCGAGACCGAGGATGCTCGCGACGGCCGTTGCCATGCCACCCACGACCGGCACGAGACCGATGACCTGCAGGAGGACGAGCCCCAGCAGCGCACCCCGGTACGGGCGGGCAACGGCCGGTTCCTTGCGCGTTCCGAGCAGCTCCTCGCCAAGGAAGATCCCTCCAACGAGGAAGCCGACGAAGGCGAGCAACGGCAACGCACCGAGCAGGATCCCGAGCCCGAGCGGGGCGCCGACGATCGTCACGATGGCTGCGATTGCCAGGATCGGAATCAGAATGGCGGCAAACAGGCCGGTCCCGAACGCCTTCAGGGGTTCGGCGGCAATCACCGATTCGGCCGCCCGCACCTGGCGGGTGCCCACCGCGGCGAGGAGCAACCCGGCGACAAGCGATGCGAGCAGCATCCCGATCGCGAACAGGAGGATTGCGGGTCCGAGGAACGCGCCCAGCGCGATCAGCTCGGCGTCGATGCCCTTGATGTCCCCGCCGATGTCCACGCCTGCGGCCTGGGTAACGGTCGACTCGATTGAGCGGACGTTGCCGAGGACCGTGGTTCCTTCCTCGAGCGCGAGCGTCCCACTCGACGATCATGATGGTCTCGACGGTCGCACCATGGAGCGTCGCGTTCCCGTCGATCACCGTCAGCGTCTTGACGGTTCCGGCGATGTCAGCGTCGCCGTTGGCTACGAAGACGACATCGGCTTGCTCGCCGACAGGCACCGCGATGTCGCCGCCGAACGCCATCAGGACTCGTCCGGTGTTTGGGAAGATCTTCGTTCGCCGCCAGACGACGGGGGCGGCGAACGCCGCGACGACGAGGACGGCCGCGAAGAGGCCAGCCAGGCGCTTCATGCTGGATGCCTCCTCCGGCTTTGGTGGATCGGCAGCGGCTCGCGATGTCGAACACGGCGCGGCGTGCCTCCGGTCGGACGAGCACAGTCATGACCGCGGTGATGGTCAGGGACACGAACAGGGAGAGCGCAAACAGCGCCAACGCGCGAGGCATTCAACCTCCTTCGGGACGCTGATGGGAGCGCACATGGAGCGTGCGCCGCGAAGCGCACCGTGTCACCGGCCGGTTGGCCCCTTCGGGACGGTCCGAGCGACCCGGACGCGAGGTGGTGCTACCATCGGCCGACAACCGAATACGCCTCCGGGGAGCGCCATCGAGCGCTGAGAGTGTGGCGACCGCCACAGACCCGCGGAACCTGATCTGGTTCGTACCAGCGAAGGAAGCAGGCCATCCGACTCGACGCCGTCCGCCGTTCCCCGGTCGGCGATTGATTTCCTGCCCACAGTCGGAGGTTCGGGAGCGATGGTCAGCACGGGACAGGCACCGGCATACGGCGCGGCGGCTCCGGACACGTGGCGCACGCGGGACATCGTCGTCACCGCGGTGATCGGCGTGGCGTTCGGCGTCGTCTTCTGGTTCTGGAACACGATCTGGGCGCCCCTCGACGTCGTATTCGCGCTGGCACCGTGGGCGAAGGACCTGCTCTATGCCGTCTGGCTCATCCCTGCGGTCCTCGCGCCGCTGATCGTGCGCAAGCGTGGCGCGGCGATCTTCGCGGAGATGACCGCAGCCGGCGTGTCGGCGCTGCTGGGCAGCCAATGGGGGCCCGACGTCCTCCTCTCGGGGTTCGTGCAGGGGGCAGCTGCGGAGCTCGTGTTCGCGATGACGTTCTATCGCTCGTACGCGTTCCCGACGCTGGTCGCCGCGGCCGTGGCAAGCGCGGCCGCCGCGTGGATCCACGACTGGGCGCTGTACTACGCAGCGGTCGACCCCCTCGTCCAGTTCGTCCGTGGGGCGATGATGGCGATCTCGGCCGCGATCATCGTGGCCGGCGGGTCGGTCCTGATCGAGCGCTCGCTGCGCCAGTCCGGCGTGCTCCAGGGCTTCCCGGATTGACGGTCGCGTGAACGACGGACCCGGGTCGATCCGCGCACGCGACCTCGGGTTCCGCCATGCCGGTGCGACCCGCTCGGCGCTGTCGGACGTCTCGTTCGACGTCGAGGCAGGGCAGACGCTGCTGATCGTCGGCCCGTCCGGATCCGGCAAGAGCACGCTCGGGCTCGCCATCGCCGGCCTCGTGCCGCGCGACGTCGACGGCGCATTCGAGGGCTCGCTCGAGGTCGACGGGATCGAAACCCGCACATGGGAGCCCGCCGCGCTGTCGGCGCGCGTCGGGATCGTGTTCCAGGACCCGGAGAGCCAGCTCGTCATGGAGTACGTCGAGGACGACATCGCGTTCGGACTCGAGAACCGGGGGTGGCTCCGGGGCCGGATGCTCGCCAGAGTGCCTGAGGCACTCCGCGAGGTCCGCCTCGAAGGCTTCGAGCGCCGGCGGACCTCCCGCCTGTCGGGCGGCGAGCAGCAGCGAGTCGCGCTCGGCGGTGTCCTTGCGGCGCTGCCCGGCATCCTCGTCCTCGACGAGCCAACCGCGAACCTGGATCCGCGCGGGACCGCCGACTTCTTTGCCCGGCTCGCCGCGATCAAGTCGCAGGGCGACACGTCGATCGTCCTCGTCGAGCACCGCGTCGACCTGGCGTGGCCGCTGGCTGACCTCGTCCTGGCCCTCGACCGCGATGGCCGGCCGATCGACCTCGGGCGTCCCGACGAGGTGCTCGTGCGCTCCGGCGTACGCATGCGTCGCGAAGGAATCTGGCTTCCCGAACGGTCCCCGTGGCCCGGCCCGGTCGGCGTGCCGGCCAGCCCGACCGGCCCGAGCCTCATCGAGGCGCGCGGCGTGCGCTTCGGCTACGACCACACGAACCCGATCCTGCGCGACATCGATCTGGTCGCGGGGCGAGCCGAGCGGATCGCGCTCGTCGGACCGAACGGCAGCGGCAAATCGACGCTCGGGCGCCTGCTCGTCGGCCTCCTGCGACCCGACCACGGGACGATGCTGCTCGGCGCCGATGAGCCGTCGCGGCTGCCACCCGCTGAGCTCGCACGCAGGGCGGGGTACGTTTTCCAGGACCCGGAGACCCAGTTCCTCACGAACACCGTCGAAGACGAGGTCATGCTCGGCCTCCGGCCGGATGAGCGGGCCGCGTCCGGCGAGCTCATGGACCGCCTCGGGCTGCCGCTCGCCGAGTTCGGCGCCCGCAGCCCGTACCTGCTGTCGGGCGGCGAGGCGCGCAGGTTGTCCCTGGCATGCGTGCTTGTCCGCTGGCCGCAGGTGCTGGTCCTCGACGAGCCGACGTTCGGCCAGGACCGCCACGGGCACGAGGCCCTGGTCGAGATCATCCACGAGCGGCTCGAGACGGGGATCTGCCTGTTCACCGCAACGCACGATCGGCGCTTCGTCGAGCAGGTGGCGGACCGGATCATCGAGCTCGGGGCAGGCTGGATCGTCGACGACCGAGCAATCACGCGGGCCGCCTGATGATCAGCGCCCCGGACCTGTCACAGACCCAGCTCGACAGTCCACTGGGGCGCACGAGCCCGGTCGTCAAGCTCGCGGTCGCGATCGGCTGGCTGGTCGCGCTCGCGTTCACGCTCGAGCCGCTGCCCCCGGTCGCAGTCGCCGTCCTTGCACTCGGTGCCGGGCTGTGGCTCGGCGAGATTCCGATGGGTCATCTGGCGCGGGCACTCGCCCCGCTGTGGCTGGCGGCCCTCGGGATCGGCCTGTTCAACACTCTCTTCTCACCGGCGAATCTCGACCCCTCGGCGGCCGAGCTGGTCACGATCGGGCCGTTCCGGATCACGGCGCCGGCGCTGATGAGCGGCGTCAGCCTCGCCCTGCGGGTGCTCGCGATCGCCACGGTCGGAGCGGTGTTCGCGCTCACGACGGACTCGACGAAGCTTGTCGACAGCCTCGTCCAGCAGGCGCGGGTCCCTGAGCGCTTCGCCTACGGCACGCTGGCCGCGTACCAGGCAATCCCGCGCTTCGCCGAGGACCTCGCGACGCTGCGCCAGGCGCGACGAATCCGCGGCCTGAGTGGTGGCTGGCACCCGCGGCTGCTCGTGAGCCTCCTCGTCCTCGCGATCCGCCACGGGGACCGCAAGGCACTCGCGATGGATGCGCGCGCCTTCGGGTCGGTGCCGCGCTCGGCGTACCGGGTCGTCGTCTGGGGACCGTACGACGTCTGGATCGCGCTCGCCGGTCTGTTCGTCGCCTGGGCGGTGCTGGTGATCGGTCGGTGAGACGGTGCATCGCCGGCCGTCCTCCGATGCGATGATCCCGGCCAAGCCGATTCGAGGGACGTTGCGGAGGGTCACGTGGGCGACGCGCGAACGATCGTCTTCTTCCCCGAGGGTGCCTACGGGCCCACGAACAACTGCGTCGGGATCGGGCAGGTGCTGCGCGGCCGCGGCCACCGGGTCGTGTTCATCGTGGAGGAGTCGTTCGCCGGCACGCTCGAGGCCAAGGGATTCGAAGAGCGACTGATGCGTCTCGGGCCGCCGCCGGAGGAACCCGAGGTCCCCGGCCAGTTCTGGATCGACTTCATCCGCGACACGGCGCCCGTCTTCCGCAAGAGCACGCTCGAGCAGATCGGCGAGTTCATCGCCCCGACGTGGCAGGCGCTCATCGACGGGGCGAAGCACGTCAATCCGCGACTCGAGGAGATCATCGGCGAGCTCGAGCCGGACGCGATCGTCGAGGACAACGTCGTGTCGTTCCCGGCCGTCATGGCGGCGGGGCGGCCGTGGGTCCGGATCGTGTCGTGCAACCCGGCCGAACTCAAGGACCCGTTGGTCGCCCCGTTCTCGTCGGGCTACCCGGCCGCGGACCGTGCGGCATGGCCGTCGTTCATCGCCGAGTACCGCCGCGCGCATGCCGACATGTGGGCCGACTTCGACGCGTTCTGTCGCGAGCACGGGGCGGGTGGCCTAGCCGACGGGGAGCTCGGCCCCGAGTTCATGCATGAGTCCCCGTACCTCAACCTGTACGCGTACCCGGCCGAGGCCGACTACGAACGGGCGAATCCGCTCGGTCCCACGTGGCATCGCCTCGACTCGACCGTCAGGGCGCCCGAGATGACGTGGGACCTTCCCGCCCACCTCTCGGAACGCCCCGGTGCGCTGATCTACCTGTCGCTGGGCAGTCTCGGCTCAGCGGACGTCGGGCTGATGCAGCGCCTGGTCGACCTGCTGGGGCGAACCGAACACCGGGTGATCGTGTCGAAGGGGCCGCTGGCCGACCAGATCACGCTTCACGACAACATGACCGGCGAGGGCTTCCTTCCGCAGCCGGCGATCCTGCCAATCGTCGATCTCGTGATCACCCATGGCGGCAACAACACGGTCACCGAGGGGTTCCACCACGGCAAACCGATGATCGTGCTGCCGCTGTTCTGGGACCAGGTCGACAACGCCCAGCGCGTCGACGAGACCTTGTTTGGTCGTCGCTTTCCAGCGTACGATTTTGCGGACGCGGACTTCCTCCGCGCGATCGACGACCTCCTCGCGGACCGGGCGCTGCACGAGCGGATGGCGGCAATGAGCACCCGGATCAAGGGCACCTCGGGGACCGTCCGGGCCGCCGAACTGATCGAGGGCGTCGCGCGAGGAGGCTGACCGCCGTCGCGTGGGACGCGTCGCGGTGGAGGTTCGGCGCCGCCGGGTGCACAATCGTCCACACGATTGCGACAGCCGCCGCGCCGACCGCGCGCCATGGAGGGCCCCGTGACCGAGACGCTTCCCGCAGTTTCGACCTACCAGCAGTTCATCGGCGGCTCCTTCGTCGATGCCGCCTCGGGCGAGACCATCGACGTCGAGAACCCGGCCACCGGCGAGGTCATTGCCAAGGTCCCGGGGAGCGCCGCGGAGGACGTCGACCGGGCCGTCAACGCCGCCGAGCAGGCGTACGCGACCTGGAAGAATACGACGCCGCAGGACCGCAGCCTGCTCCTGCTCAAGATCGCCAATTCGCTCGAGGCCGCTTCGAACGAGATTGGCCGTCTCGAGAGCCAGAACGCGGGCAAGCCAGTGGGCGCCGCGATCGACGAGATCCTGACCTGCGCCGACCTGTTCCGGTTCTTCGCAGGCGCCGCGCGCGTGCCCGAGGGTCTCGCGGCGACGGAGTACCTGGCCGGCCACACCTCGTTCATCCGCCGCGACCCGGTTGGCGTGGTGGCCAGTATCGCGCCGTGGAACTACCCGCTGTACATGGCCAGCTGGAAGCTCGGCCCGGCGCTCGCGACCGGCAACACGGTCGTTCTCAAGCCGTCGATTCGGACGCCGCTCAGCGCGCTTCGCTTCGCCCAGATCCTCGCCGAACATCTGCCGCCGGGCGTGGTCAACGTGCTGTCGGGCGCGGGTTCGGCTATCGGCGATGAACTGGTGAGCCACCCGAAGGTACGGATGGTCTCCATCACCGGCGACACGGCGACGGGAAAGCGCATCGCGCAGCTCGCGGCGGGCACCGTCAAGCGGCTCCACCTCGAGCTTGGCGGAAAGGCGCCGGTGATCATCTTCGACGACGCTGACCTCGACCTCGCGGCCGAGACGCTGAAGGCGGCCGGCTACTGGAACGCGGGCCAGGATTGCACCGCGGCGACGCGGGTCATCGCCGGCCCGGCGGTCTACGACGAGTTCGTCGGCAAGCTCAGCGACCAGGTCCGGTCGATCAAGTGGGGCGATCCGGCCGATGCCGACGACATCGACATGGGCTCGCTGATTGCGAAGGCGCATGTCGAGAAGGTGGCAGGCATGGTCGACCGCGCGCGCGATGGCGCCGAGGTCGTCGTTGGCGGCAGCTCGCCGGACCGAAAGGGCTACTACTACGAGCCCACGGTCATCGCCGGTCCCAACCAGAAGAGCGAGATCATCCAGGACGAGATCTTCGGCCCGGTCGTGACCGTCCAGCGCTTCAGCGACGAGGAGCAGGCGATCACCTGGGCGAACGACACGCCGTACGGCCTCGCGTCATCGGTCTTCACGGGCGACATCGGGCGCGCGATGCGCGTGGCCAAGGCGCTCGAGTTCGGGCACGTCTGGATCAACGAGCACTTCACGCTGACCTCGGAGACGCCGCACGGAGGCATGAAGCAGTCCGGGTGGGGCAAGGACGGGTCGAAGTACGCGCTTGAGGACTACACCGTCATCAAGCACGTGATGATCAACATCGGCTGACGGCTGGCGCCCGATTTCCGTCCCAGGCTTCGTTGACCCGCTGCGCGCCTCGCTCACGCACATCCGAGTGCGCTCGCTCCGGTGCTCGGGGTCGCCTTGCTCGGAACGGTCTCGAGCGCGCGAACACAGTGGCTCCGTAAGTGAGCGTTGAGGCGCTGCGCCGGGGTGCTGTTGATCGTGGTTCCGATCGTCTTCAACGGGGCATTCTTCGCGCTCGCTCGGGCCTTCGACTACCCGGACATCCTGCGCAGGGAGCCGGACGAGATCCTGCGGCGCTTCGCCGCGGGTGGTCCCGGCCTCCTCCTCCGTTGGGAGCTCCTGCTCCTCAGCGCGCTGGCGATGTTGCCGCTGGCGGCCGTCCTGGCCGTGGCCCTGGCCGCGCCGCCAACGCTGAGCGCGCTCGCGGTCGTGCTCGGCGTGTCGGCCGCCCTCGTGCAGGCGCTCGGCCTCGTGCGCTGGCCGTACGGCGTGGCCGAGCTGGCGCGACGTTACGTCGCCGCGCCGGCAGGTCCTTCGGGCGACTCGACCCGCGAGGCGCTCGTCGTCACGTTCGCCACGCTCCACCGGCTCCTGGGCGTCGGAGTGGGGGAGCATCTCGGCTACCTGCTGACCGGGCTCTGGACGCTGGCGGTGGCGGCTTCGATCGTCGCCACGCCGGTCATTCCCGCCTGGATGGGATTCATCGGGATCCCGATCGGCGGCGCGATCCTTGTGGGCGTCCTCGAGTTTGCCGGTCCCAACGAACCGGACGGTTGGGCGTTCGCCGGGGCCGTCGTGCCCATCGCGTACGTCGCGTGGTCCGTGTGGCTGATCGCGCTCGGGATCCTGGTGCTGATCTGACGGTGGACGTCACGAAACCGGCAGTCGAGGACGCGATCCGAGCGATCGATCCCGCTGGCGTCGCCTCGGCACGCTGGTTTGGAGGCAAGGGCCGCGCGATCCGTTCGATCGAGCTGGCGGAGGCGTTCGTGCTGCCCGGCGACGGCAGGCAGGTCCTGGCGGTCGCGGACGTCGTCTACGAGCGCGGACCAGCCGAGGCGTACCTGTTCCCGCTCGTGGCCGAAGCAGGTGCGCTGCGGCTGGCGGCGGACGGCGACGGCACGTTCCAGGCATTGGCCGGCGCGATCGCCGAGGGGCGGACGATCGCGGCCCTCCCTTCCGTCCCGGACGGATCCGCGGAACCAGATCAGGCTGGCGCGGTCACGGCGGCGCTCGTGTGCCGTCCGGCCTCGGGCCTTCGCGACGCGGAGCCCGGCGGTGCTCCTGCGGTGGGTCGGCTCGCCGAGCGGCCGCTCGGCATGGACCAGTCGAACACCAGCGTGGTGCTCGGGGAGCGGCTTCTGCTCAAGGCCTACCGCTGGCTCCAGCCGGGCCTGAACCCCGACCTCGAGCTCGTCGCCTACCTGACCGAGGAAGCCGGCTTCAGCGCCGTCCCGCCGCTCGCGGGCTACGCCGAGGTCGTATCGCGTTCGAGCGAGCCGGCAACCGTGGCACTGCTCCAGGCGTTCGTGGCCGACGCCGCGGACGCATACGAGTCGCTCGCCGAGACGCTGACCGAGTGGTTGCTCGCGCCGGGCAGCGTCAGCGTCGAGTTCGCGACCGAGATCGCCGCCGACATCGGCGCGCTCAGCGCGGGTCTCCACGGGGCGCTGGCTTCGGCCCACGGCGTTCCCGGCTTCGAGCCGCGGCCGGCGACCCGCGACGAGCTCCGCAGCTGGCACGAGCACGCGCGCACGCAGCTGGACCGGGCGCTCGACGTTACATCGGGCGAGCCGGGGCGTGTCCTACGCGAGCTCTCGCCACGGATCGCCGAGGAACTGACGATCTTCGAAGCGCTTCCGACCGAGCCGCTCGTGACACGCGTCCACGGCGACTACCACCTGGGCCAGGTGATCGCAGCTCCGGACGGCTTCCGGATCGTGGACTTCGAGGGGGAACCGACCCGCGGCCTCGAGGAGCGGCGCGCGCACCGGTCGCCACTCCGGGATGTCGCCTCGATGCTGCGCTCATTCGATCACGTGGGGCGCAGCGCCGGACGTCGCGCCGAGGCACGGAACGGCGGCCCCGTCGCGAGTCCCGGTCTCGAGCTGGACGCGTGGCTACGCCGCTCGCGCGAGCGGTTCCTCGAGGCGTATCGCGTGGGGCTCCGACAGGCCGGCGCGCCGATCGAGATCGACCCGGCGCTGGTCAAGGCCTTCGAGATCGAGAAGGAGTGCTACGAGTTCGTGTACGCGGCCACGTACCTGCCGGAGTGGTTGTGGGCGCCGACCGAGGGGATGCGTGCCCTGATGGCGACCTCGTGATGATCGACAGGCCGGCGGCGCTGCTCGAGGAGGTGCTCGGCGAGCCGACGATGCTGGAAGGTCTCCTCGACGCGTACGGCGCCACGGGCGGCCCGCTGAGCGAGCTCCCCGGGGTGGGAGGCCCGATCCGGATCGTCTTCGCGGGGCTCGGCAGCTCTCGATACGCCGCGCTCGATGCCGCCGTGCCGCTTCAGGCGGCGGGCCAGGCGGCGTGGGTGGAATTCGCCTCGGCGGATGCCGCGACGCCGCCGTCCCGGGACGTGATCCTCGTGGCGATCTCGGCGTCGGGCCGCACAGCCGAAACCGTCGCAGTGGCCGAGCGGCATCGCGGGACAGGCCTCGTGGTCGCGGTCACGAATCAGCCGGCGTCGCCGCTCGCCGTGGCGGCCGACGTCGTGCTGCCGCTCGTCGCCGGAGTCGAAGTGTCCGGCGTGTCGTCGCGGACATTCCTCGCCACGACCATCGTGCTGAGCCTGCTTGGCGATCGTCTGTGTGGGCGCGCACCCGATATCGCGGCGCTTCGGCCGGCTGTCGAGGGCCTCGACGCCGTGATCGAGGGTCGACGGGCGTGGCTCGCGAAGACGGCCGAGGTCTTCGACGGCGCAGAGGCAGTCGGCGTCATCGGACCGGCGAGCAGCCAGGGCCTGGCCGAGCAGGCCGCGCTGATGCTCCGGGAAGGGCCACGCCTGCGTGCCTCGGCGCACGAGGCGGTGGACTGGCTCCATACCGCGATCTACACCGCGCTCCCGGGCTATCGAGCCCTGCTCCTGCCGGTCACTCTCGACGCAGGGCGGCTGGCCGCCGTTGTCGCCGGCCGGGGTGGGGAGACCGTCGCGTTTGCGTCCGCCGACGACGGGCCGGCTGACATCCCATCGGGACGCGTGGCCTTGCCAGCCGGTGCGCCTGCACGGCTCCTCACCCCTGCCGTGGTGGACATCCTGGCGGCGGAACTCTGGTCCCGAGCCTCCGCTCGAGGGACAGCGCCGTGAGTACACGAACGCGACCGCCGACGCGCACCAGGTTCAACCGCGCAATCAGCGCATGGCACGTCAGGTCGCACCGCGACCTGCCGGTCCGCCGCGCCACCGAGCCGTGGCCCATCCTCGTCGCCGAGGTCATGTCCCAGCAGACTCAGATCGAGCGGATCGGGGGTGCGTGGGAGCGGTTCGTCGGGACATGGCCCGAACCGCGCGGGCTGGCCGCTGCCGAAACGCGCGACCTGCTCCGCGCGTGGGCCGGGCTCGGGTACAACCGGCGGGCACTGGCGCTGCGCGAAGCGGCGCGGATGATCGTGCGCGAGCACCACGGACGGGTTCCTGCCACCATCGCGGAGCTCGAGCGGCTGCCCGGCGTCGGGCCGTACACGGCCCGCGCCGTCGCGGCAGCGGCGTTCGGTGCGCCGGTCGCGCCCTTGGACGTCAACGTTCGGCGCGTCGTCGGGCGCGTCGTCGGCGGGACGCTATCGCCGGGCCGACTCCAGGACGACGCCGACGGGCTGGTGTCGCGCGACGATCCGCGGGCGTGGGTGGACGCCGTCATGGACCTGGCGGCCACGATCTGCACCGCTCGCGCTCCGCGCTGCAAGGCGTGCCCGTTGGCGGGGATCTGCCGCTCCGCAGGAACGTTCGGGGAGGCGGCCCGCACCGCGCCGAACGTGTCGACCCCGGCCACACCGTTCCCGCAGACCAATCGCTGGCTGCGCGGCCGCCTGCTCGCGGCGATCCGGGACGCGCCGGCAGGCAGCTGGATCGATGCCCCCGACGAGTTGGGCGATCACGACCGCAAGGCGGTCTCCGCCGCTCTCCGCGGACTCGAACGCGATGGGTTCGTAGAATTCCGCGACGGGCGCGCTCGCCTCGCGTCCGACCGGCCGTGAGGCTCTCGAACCGGGCGCGCTAGGCTTCGCGCTGATGACAGCCTCCCCGGAGACGACGAACACGCGGACGCCGTTGCCCGCGGACGACCCCGAGCTGTTCGAGCTCGATCTGCGCGGGCTCCGCCGGCGATGGGCGGACCGCGCCGCGCTACCGCCGATAAGCGCGGAGACGATGACCGGCGCTGACCGCCGAGCACAGGCGCTGGGCGTTCCGGAGGAGCGGCTCATGGAGCACGCCGGGACCGCCGTCGCGGCGGCGGTTCGCGCGCTTGCCGTCGATCTCGATCGGTGGGGCAGCGGCCCGATCGTGATCTTCGCCGGACCGGGCAACAACGGTGGCGACGGGTTCGTGGCGGCGCGTCGCCTGGCCCTTGCGGGGGCCGAGGTCGTGGTCGTCCTCGTCGCATCGGAGATCCGGCCAAGGGGCGCCACCTCGGCACGCAACTGGGACCGGATCGCGCGCGATGCCGGGATCCGGATCGTCCACACGCCGGTAGCGCGCGACGTGGCGATGCTCGGACAGGGCATCGACAGGGCCGCAGTCGTCGTCGATGCGCTCCTCGGGACCGGCGTGCGTGGCGTCCTGCGCGAACCCGTGCGCAGCACGGTCGAGCTCATCGGGCGTGCATCGGCGGACGGTATGCCAGTGGTTGCCGTCGACACCCCGACCGCGGTGGACCTGTCGAGCGGGGAGCCGTCCGACCCTGCCGTGCGGGCCGACCTGACCGTCACGTTTCACCGCCCCAAGACCGGGCTGCTGACCAGGCGCGGATCGGCACACGCCGGAAAGGTCCTGGTGGCCCCGATCGGCATCCCGCCGGGCGCCGACCGTGGCTGACCGCCGCGAGGTCGGACCGCTCCAGGTGGTGCTCGTCGCGGCCGCCTGCGTCGCGGTCGTGGCAGCCGCTGTCGTCGTGACGATCCTGCTCCCGGACGATCTCGAGGCGGTCGTCTACCGGACGCCGCTGGCCATCGGCGTGCTGATCGGTGTGACGGCCGTCGTGCTCTGGCGGATCGCCCGCCAGCAGCGTTCCTGAGCCTGCGGTGCGCCGACGCCTTCAGACGAAAGTCGGGGCTGTACAGGACCGGTGCGACCGCGTAGATTCCGCCGGTAAAACGCTCCGGCAGCGTCCGGAGCCAGAACAGTAGCTCGACGCACTCGGACTCCTCTCACGGCTGACGCGAGAAACCCGATGGGATCGCGCCGGCTACCGAGAGGAGTTTCGTTTTCGTGTACACCAACAAGACCCTGACCTGCGCGGACTGTGGACAGGAGTTCGTTTTCACCGCATCCGAGCAGGACTTCTACGCGCAGCGTGGCTTCACCGAGCCGCGCCGCTGCGCCTCGTGTCGGGCGAGCCGCAAGGCCGCCCGCAACGAAGCCTCCGGCGGCGACGAGTCGTTCGGCAGCTACGGCGCCGGCGGCGGCTATTCGGCCGGCGGCTACGGCGGTGGTGGCGGTGGCTACCGCGACCGCCCGCGTGAGATGTTCAGCGCGACATGTTCGAACTGCGGCAAGGAAGCCCAGGTCCCGTTCCGCCCGACCAGCGGCAAGCCCGTCTACTGCAGCGACTGCTTCCGGAGCATGCGCGGCAACTGATCCTCATCCTCTCGGCGCGGGCCGACCAACGGCCCGCCGAACCAGCGTGATCCACGACCCGGGTTGTCAGCCGACCCGGGTCGTATCGTGTCGGGCACCTCCGCGCTCGGTTGCGGGAGTCGCAACCCCGCGCGTACCATCGAAGCGATGACCCACCTGCCCACCCGGCACCTCGTCCCTTCTGTTCGGGGTGCCGGCGTCGAGGCGCTTCGAGGCACCTGATCCAATGGCCGTCGGCTCCTCCAACGATTTCGATCTCGTCGTGCTCGGTGCGGGCACCGGCGGGTACACCGCCGCCTTCCGTGCAGCGCAACTCGGCCTCAAGGTCGCGCTCGTCGACGAGGACAAGATCGGGGGGACGTGCCTCCACCGTGGCTGCATCCCGACCAAGGCGCTGTTGGAGTCGGCCGCCTTCGCAGACCGCGTTCGCCACGCCAAGGACCTCGGCCTCGTGCTTCCCGGCGAGCCGGAGATCGACTACGCGGTGATGGCAGCGAGGCGCGACGCCGTCGTCAAGCGGATGTGGACCGGTGTGAAGTCGCTCATCACGAAGAACAAGGTCACCTGGATCCAGGGGCGAGGCCGGCTCGACGGGCCGCGCAAGGTGCGTGTCGATCAGGCCGGCGAGGACGGCACGCCCGGTGCCGGCGGCGAGCGGGTGCTCAACGCGAACGACGTGATCCTCGCGACCGGCTCGCGGGTGAAGTCGCTGCCCGGCCTCGAGATCGACGGCAAGCGGATCGTGACCAGCGACGAGGTCCTCACGCTAGAGACCCTGCCCAAGGACATCGTGATCGTCGGCGCCGGGGCGGTCGGGGTGGAGTTCGCCTCGATGTTCCACGACCTCGGCGTGAAGGTCACACTGCTCGAGTACCTGCCGAACATCGTGCCCCTCGAGGATCCCGAGGTAAGCCGCGTCGTCGAGCGCAGCTTCCAGAAGCGCGGCATCACGGTGATGACAAGCGCCCGCTTCGACGCGAAGTCGGTGACGACGGACGACAAGGGCGTGTGCGTCGATGTCGGGCCTGAGGGCAAGGACACGGCCGAGCTGCGAGCCGAGATGATGCTGGTCGCGACCGGCCGGGCGGCGAACATCGAGAACATCGGTCTCGAGACGACGAAGGTCGAGACCGACCGGGGGATCATCAAGGTCGACGGACACATGCGGACGCGCGAGCCGCACGTCTACGCGATCGGGGACATCGTCGGCGGGTTGTGGCTCGCCCACACTGCGGGCCACGAGGGCATCACGGCGGCCCACGTCATCGCCGGCGAGGCCGACGTCCACGCGATCGACTACAACGCCCAGCCGCGCGCCACGTACTGCCGACCGGAGGTGGCGTCGATCGGTCTGACCGAGCCACAGGCCAAGGAGCAGGGCTACGACATCAAGGTCGGCAAGGTCCCGTTCCAGGCGATCGCCAAGGCGCTCATCGTCGGCGAGTACGAAGGATTCGCCAAGATCATCGGGGACAAGAAGACCAACGACACGCTCGGTGTCCACATCGTCGGCCCGCACGCGACCGACCTGATCGCCGAGGCCTCGCTCGCGTTCCAGCTCGATGCCACGCCGTGGGAGATCGGCGGCGCGACCCACGCGCACCCGACGCTGGCCGAAGTGGTCGGGGAGGCCGCCATGGCAGTCGACGGCCAGAGCATCAACTTCTAGCGGTCTTCCGCAGCCCAGGAGGTCGACCCGGATCGATGGCGAGCACCAAAGACCGCGTCGAGCATCTCGGGGCGTCGGTCGGGTTGACCGACGACGAGCTGATCGAGATGTACCGGCTCGTCGCATTGGCCCGGGCCGTCGACGAGCGCATGTGGATCCTCAACCGCGCCGGCCGAATCCCGTTCGTGATCAGCGGCCAGGGGCACGAGGGGGCCCAGGTGGCGATCGCCTGGCCGATGCGCAAGCATCACGACTGGATCGCGCCGTTCTACCGCTCGATCGCGACGTGTCTCACGTTCGGGATGAGCGCGCGGGACATCATGACCGCGCAGTACGCCACCGCCTCGGATCCCTCGTCGGGCGGGCGCCAGATGCCCGGCCACTACGGCTCGCACGAGCACAACCTGGTGTCGGTCTCGTCACCAGTCGCGACGCAGCTCCTGCATGCGGTCGGCATCGCGCTGGCCGCCAAGATCCGCCGGACGGACCAGGTCGCCATGACGATCATGGGCGAGGGGTCCTCGAACCAGGGCGACGTGCACGAGGGCCTGAACTTCGCCGCGATCCACAAGCTCCCGTTCGTGTTCGTCGTCGAGAACAACGGCTATGCGATCAGCGTGCCCATGGCGCGGCAGGTCGCCGGGTCCAGCGTCTGGGAGCGCGCCGCCGGATACGGCATCCCCGGCGTCGTCGTCGACGGTGCTGACGTATTAGCGTGCTACCACGCTGCCAAGGTAGCGGTGGATCGCGCGCGAGCGGGGGACGGCCCGACATTGATCGAAGCCAAGGTCACGCGCCTGACCGCGCACTCGTCCGACGATCAGCAGACGAAGTACCGGTCCGAGGAGGAGCTGGCCGCCGAGAAGGAGCGCGATCCGCTGCCGCGCTTCCGCGACCAGCTGCGCAGTGCGGGGATTCTGACTGACGAGGTCGAGGTCCGCCTGTCGCTCGAGCTCCAGGCCGCCGTGGACGACGCGACCGCGTACGCCGAAGCGCAACCCGATCCGGACCCGACGACCGCGATGGACTGGGTCTTCGCCGAGCGCTGGCCGTCGGAGGAGCTCCCGCCGTGGGGTTTCGGGACCGAGGGCGGCCACGCCGCCGAGCACGAGGCGGGCTGAGGGATGCCCCCGAGGACCTTCATCGAGGCGATCCGCGACACCCTCGCCGACGAGATGCGTCGCGACGAGAACGTGATCGTGCTCGGTGAGGACGTCGGCAAGAAGGGTGGCGTCTTCCTGGCGACCGACGGCCTGTGGGCCGAGTTCGGCGACGAACGAGTGATCGACACGCCGCTGACCGAGTCGATGATCATCGGCACCTCGATCGGCGCCGCCGTCAACGGCCTGCGGCCCGTCGCGGAGATCCAGTTCGCCGACTTCATCCACCCCGCCTTCAACCAGCTTGTGTCCGAGGCGGCCCGGATGCGCTATCGCTCGAACAACGGCTACTCGGTGCCGATGACGGTCCGCGCCCCGTACGGCGGCGGCGTCCACGGCGCGCTGTATCACTCACAGTCGATCGAGGCGTTCTACACGCACGTGCCGGGCATCAAGGTGGTGATCCCCTCGACGCCCTACGACGCGCGCGGCCTGCTCCGTTCGTCGATCCGTGATGACGACCCGGTGCTCTTCCTCGAGCACAAGAAGATGTACCGCTCAGTGCGCGGCGACGTCCCCGAGAGTGACTACACGGTCCCGCTTGGGAAGGCGCGGATCAGCCACCCCGGAACGCAGATGACCGTGGTGGCGTACGGGCTGATGGCCCACTACGCGCTCGAGGCGGCCGACGCGGTCGAAGAGGAGGGGATCAGCGTCGAGGTCGTCGATCTGCGCACGCTGCGTCCGCTCGACAAGGAAACGCTGCTCGACTCGGTCCGCAAGACCGGCAAGTGCCTGATCGTGTACGAGGACAACCGCTTCGGCGGTTACGGGGCCGAAATCGCCGCGATCGTGGCCGAGGAGGCCTTCGACTACCTCGACGGCCCGGTGACCCGAATCGCCGGTCCGGACGTGCCCGGCGTCCCGTATAACCACGTCCTCGAGGACTGGTTCATGGTCAACCCCGAAAAGATCGCGGACGCGGTCCGCAAGCTCGCCGCGTATTAGGGAGGCTGGCGACGTGGTTGCGTCCGAGCGCGATTTCCATGCGGTCTTCGGCCGCCTGAAGGCGATCCTCGAGCCGTACGCGCGCGAGATGTACGTCTCGGCCGACGACTCGAAGATGTACTCCGTCGACATGGCACCCGAGTCCGAGCGCAACCCGACGACCTGGTTCGGCGCCGTTCGCCTGGGCAAGCGCTACGTGAGCATCTATCTGATGCCGGTGTACGTGGGCCCGGGACTGCTGGACGCTGCCTCGCCCGAGCTGCGCAAGCGGATGCAGGGCAAGTCGTGCTTCAACTTCACCAAGGTGGACGAGCCGCTGATCGGCGAGCTCGAAGCGCTCGTCCGGACCGGCTACGAACGGACGGCCGGGGATCCGTCATGGGGCGCAGCCCAGCGCGTGGAGCGCGGCATGGCCCAGCGCAAGGCCGGCGCCAGCTTCGAGTCCTCCGCCGGCCGTTAAGTGCGGGTAGAGCGGCCTCCACCAGACTCTCCTGGTGGATGACCTGCGGACCGGCCGCAAGTTTCGAGCGATCCGTCACCGCAGACGATGGCGACAGCAAGACCTCGCGAGCCCTGCGGGTACGAGTCAGGACGTGGTTTCCCGCCTGGAACGGGGCCGGATCGCTCAGATGCCGATCGGGAGGATCCGCGCGGTCGCGCAGGCTCTCGATGCCGATGTGGTTCTCGTCGTGCGCTGGCGCGGAGGGGAACTCGATCGCTTGCTCGACGAAGGTCACGCGTTTCTGCTCGGTCGAACGGCGGAGCTCCTGCAGTCGCTCGGCTGGCAGACTCGCTCGGAGGTTTCCTTTTCGGTTTATGGGGAGCGAGGCTCGATCGACATCCTTGCCTGGCACGCTCCGACGCGCACGTTGCTCGTCGTCGAAGTCAAATCGGAGCTCGCCTCGGTCGAGGAGACGCTCCGCGTGCACGATGCGAAGCTGCGGCTTGCGCCGCGGATCGCCGCCGAACGGTTCGGCTGGCACGCCGCCGCTACGGCTCGCCTTCTGGTGCTCCCGGATCTCTCGACCGCGCGACGACGCGTAGCGCGCCACGGTGCCGTGCTCGAAGGTGCCTACCCTCTTCGGGGGCACACAATTCGCGCCTGGCTCATCGCGCCAACGCCGTTGCCAAGGTCCGCCGCTGCCGGTGGCCTCCTGTTCCTGTCATCTACGCAGAGGGCGCGTCGTAGGAAACGGTCCTGTCACTCGAAAGCGGGTCCGAAGGCCGATATTGCCTACAGCCTGAGCACGGATGCGAGCCGTTGCCGGGTCCCGGCCGACGCAAATCGCACCTAACACGCGCTGGTTGCGTACCCGACGCCCGAATCGGGGATTTCGGCTCGGATCACGCATGTGGTGCGTAGGCGACTGCACGGGACCCAGAAGTCGGCCTGCAGCGGAGTGCGCTCGACCGGGAGGCGCTGGATCGGCGACACTAGGCGCCAACCGAGATGCCAACCGAGATGCGATCCCGGCCGATGCCCGCCGGGCGGCGACCCTCGAAGGAGGAGCACACGTGGCCAAGGTGACGATGCCCCAGCTCGGCGAAAGCGTGGCCGAGGGGACGATCGGCAAGTGGCTGAAGCAGCCCGGCGACACGGTTGAGAAGTACGAGCCGCTCGTCGAGGTCATCACGGACAAGGTCAACGCCGAGGTGCCGTCGCCGTTCGCGGGCGTGCTCAAGGAGATCCTCGCCGAGGAGGGCGCCACGGTCCCGAACAACGCCGAGATCGCGGTGATCGAGACCGTCGAGGAGGCCGGCGGCGCGGCCCCCGAACCCGTCGCGGCCGAGAAGGCGGCTGCCCCGTCCGAGGTCGACAATGGCGGCCCGAAGGTCGAGACACCGGCCGAGACCGCGGCCACGGGAGTCGGCTCCAACGGGACGTCCGCTCCTGCTCCCGCACAGGCGCCGCAGGCCGAACGACCGGAACGCGCTGCAGCGGCGGCCGCACCCGCCGCTCCGACCGCAACGGCCCCGCCCGCCACCGGCGATGCGGACGCTCGCATGAGTCCTGCCGTCCGCCGCCTGCTCCGAGAACACGAGCTGACCGCGGCCCAGATCGTCGGGACCGGCCAGGGCGGCCGGATCACCCGTGACGACGTGCTGGCGGTGGTCGAGCGGATGCGCACCGGCGAGCCGCCACCTGCTCCCGCCGCGGCCCCGGCCAGTGGCGCCCCGGCCACTGCGCCCCAGCCCGCGGCGCCGCCGGCTGCGCCGAGCGCCGGCCGTGCGGGCACCCCGGGCGTCCAGCACATCGAGTTCCCGGCCGGAGCCGATGAAGTCCTCGTCCCGATGACCCAGATGCGCAAGGGGATCGCTGCGCAGATGACCCGGGCGCTCCAGGCACCCCATGCCTACGTCCAGATGGAGATCGACGCGACCCGGCTCGTCGCCTTCCGCGAGCGCAACAAGAAGGCGTACCAGGCGAAGGAGGGCATGTCGCTGAGCTACGTGCCGTTCGTCGTCAAGGCATCGGCCGAGGCCCTCAAGCGCAACCCGTCCTTCAACGCCCACTGGACCGATGGCGGACTGCTCGCGAAGCGCCGGATCAACATCGGCGTTGCGGTGGCCGTCGACGAAGGCCTGATCGTGCCGGTCATCCGTGACGCGGACACGCTGTCGATCCACGGCCTCAACCTGGCGATCACCGACGTCGCGAACCGGGCCCGCGCCAACAAGCTCCGCGTGGACGACTTCGGCGGCGGAACGTTCACCGTCGACAACACGGGCTACCTCGGGACGAATCTCGTCATGCCGATCCTCAACGTGCCCGAGGTCGGGATCGTCACGATGGAGGCGATCACGAAGCGGCCCGTCGTGGTGTCCACGCCCGACGGCGACGTCATCGCGATCCGCCCCGTGATGAACATGGTGCTCGCGGTCGATCACCGCGCAAACGACGGCGCCGGCGGCGCTGCCCTGCTGCGCGACATCAAGACATGGCTCGAGGGCGTCGGGACCGAATCGTCGATCTACTGAACCGACCGACGCCCCGATTCATCCAGGAGGCTCCGTGCGCGTCTTCGTGACCGGCGGCGCCGGCTTCATTGGCCACCCCGTCTGCCGTCAGCTTCGAGCCCGAGGCGACGAAGTCGTCGCCGTGGTGCGCGATCCGGGGCGCGCAACCGACCTGGAAGCGCTGGGCTGCGAGGTCCGTGCGGGCGACCTCGCCTCGCCCGAGGCGTTGATCGGCGGCATGCGCAGTTGCGACGCCGTCATCCACCTTGCGGGAAGCTACCGCGTCGGCATCCCGGCCCGCGAGCGGCCCCAAATGTACGAGGCGAATGTCGGCGCGACCCACCGCGTGCTCGAGGCTGCGATCGCGACCGGCGTGCCGCGCATCGTCCACGTGTCGAGCGTCAACGCCTTCGGCAACACGCACGAGAAGATCGTCGACGAGACGTATCGTCGGGACATCAGCCAGGGGTTCCTCAGCTACTACGACGAAACCAAGCACCTGTCTCATGTCGCGGCTCGCGAGTTGATCAGCAGCGGCGCCCCGGTCCTGATCGCGATGCCGGGTACGACCTATGGACCCGGCGATCATTCCGCCATCGGCAGCCAGCTGCAGCTGGCGTACGAGGGCCGCCTTCGGGTCACGGGCCTGACTGATGTCGGCATCTCGCCGACGCACGTCGACGACGTCGCGGGCGGCATCATCGCCATGTTGACGCAGGGCCGGATTGGCGAGTTGTACATCCTGGCCGGACGCAACATGCTCTTGCGAGAAGCGCTGGAGGCCGCTGCCCGGGTCGGCGGCCATCCGCCGCCGCGCATCACCGTGCCGATCGGTCTGCTCCGAGCGATCGCCCGCCTCGGGCCCATCGGATCGAAGCTCTTCGGCCAACCCCCGAACTTCTCCGAAGTGATCAGGGCAGCGGACCACGTGACGTACTGGGCCTCCTCGGCCAAGGCCAGCCTCAAGCTCGGCTATACGCCCCGGGACCTCGAATTGGGGATCCGAGACGCCTTCGGCGGCCAGCGCTACGGCGCCGCCACCCACTAGTCCGCAACGGACGTACACTCGAACCGATGGCCCGCGAGCTCCCGATGTTCGAACCTCCCTCGAGCGGACACCACGGTTCCGTCACGCCCGAGACGATTGCGATGGGTGGGCTCGCCCCAACCGCACCGGCGGCGCTCCGCCGGCACCCTGACTGGATCAAGTCGCGCCTGCCGTCCGGCGACAACTACCACGACCTGAAGGCGTTACTGCGGGGCCTCAACCTGAATACGGTCTGCGAGGAGGCGCACTGCCCGAACATCGGGGAGTGCTGGGACCAGCGCACCGCGACGATCATGATCCTCGGCGACACCTGCACCCGCGCCTGTGGGTTCTGTGCAGTCAAGACCGGGCGGCCCACCTGGTTCGACGACGATGAACCGCGACGGGTCGCCGAGGCGGTTGCCGCGATGCGGCTCGAGCATGTGGTGGTCACCTCGGTCGCCCGCGACGACCTGGCAGACGGCGGCGCGTCGATCTTCGCCGAGACGATCTTCCAGATGCGCGAGCGCAGTCCGGGGATGGGGGTAGAGGTGCTCATCCCCGACTTCGACGGCTCCGACGACCGGTTGCAGATCGTCATGGAGGCCCGGCCCGACATCCTCAACCACAACCTTGAGACGGTGAAGCGACTCCAGAAACCCGTGCGCAAGCGCGCTCGATGGGACCGCTCCCTGTATGTGCTCCGGCGGGCGAAGGAGATGGCGGTCGACATTGGCTACTCCGTCCACACGAAGAGCTCGCTGATGGTCGGGCTCGGCGAGACGCGCGACGAGCTGGCCGAGGCGTTTGAAGCGTTGCGCGCGGTGGACGTCGACATACTCACGGTGGGCCAGTACCTGCGGCCCTCGGACAAGCACCTGCCGCTCGAGCGCTACTACCACCCCGACGAGTTCGCCGAGATCAAAGTCGAAGCTCTTGCCCTGGGGTTCAAGCACGTCGAGTCGGCGCCGCTCGTGCGCTCGAGCTACCACGCGCGCGACCAGGTACCGGGCGCGGAGCTCAAGGCCATGCGCCGCCGCCAGGCGACCCTCGACCCGGAGGGCCGCGTCGTCCCGCTGGCGGGGTAGGGGACGGTCCCTGCAAGTCTCCTGGCGCGTGTTGCACCCCGTGCACGTAACGGCCGCCGTTTCGGTCGCCAGCGGCAGATCCTTGCGGCACACGCACGAAGCGGCCACCAAATCCGCCTCAGCGCTTCAGTTCGTGCATCCCGTGCACGTCCAGCCCACCGAACCGGTCGCCAACCGCCTTCATGTGCACTCCATGCAAGCGGCTCGGTTGCGGCGGAACTTCCCCGGCCGGATTCACGTCCGGCGCGCATGACACGCGCGCTCGTCGTCTCATTGATCGCGCTGCTCGCCGTTGCGGGCTGCTCCCTGTTCGCCGGGTCCTTGCCCGCGCCCGCCGAATCACCCGAGCCAGCCGTTCCGATCGCCTGCTTCGGACTCGAAGAGCCCGATTGCACCAGCGGCCCTTGAGGCGGCCGCGACCCAGGTGAAGCCCGGTGACGTCGTCGTCTACGCCGAGGTGGGGCCGTTCGGTTGCGCCGTCGGAGACGGCTGCGCCAACACGCTGGCCGCCAGGCCACAGGGCGTGGCCGTGCTCGAACTCGCGAACGGCGAGCCGCTCAACATGGGGATGAACGTCGCTCCCGACGGCACGATCAGCGTCGTTCCCGATTCGTTCTCATACGTCTCGGTCCCGCCTTCCTCGGTCGCGGGTCGGCTCGCAATCGGACCGGTCCCATACACCCTCGGCCACTGCGGCCTGTCCAACGGCATCGACATCGATGGCAGCTGGTGGGACCCGGTAGGGTTCGTCGACATCGACGGCAACGACGTCGTCAATGCGTCGGAAGGCATCTTCACCGCGACCGACCAGAACCACGCGACGTTCTCGACCGCCGGCGGGCTCAACATGAATCTCGTTCGCCGCGTCGGCGAGAAGCACCTGCCGATGTGCATGTAGCCGCGGTCGTCACGGGGCGCCCCGGCGGCGGCTAGACTCGGCTCATGCCGCGCCAGCTCTCCCGGAAGGTGCCCCTCGCCGAGCTCCACTGCCATCTCGGCGGCGCGGTCACCCCGGCGATCATGTGGGGCATCGCTCACGCGCAGGGCATCAAGCTCCCGACGAAGGACTACTGGGAGTTCCGCGACATGATTACCGTGTCGCCGCGGCGGAACCGCTCTTTCGACGGCTACCTGCAACTGTTCCACTGGACCGAGCTGATCCAGAGCTCGCCCATCGCGGTCGAACGCGCCGTCTACGAGGTCGTCGGCGGCGCCTACCGCAAGAACAACATCACGACGATGGAGCTCCGCTTCAACCCGATGAAGCGGAACCGCGGCGGCGAGCAGGACCTCGACCACATCATCGCGGCGGCGCTGCGCGGGATGGACAAGGCGACGCTCGAGTATCCGATCAAGCCGGGGCTGATCTTCTGCCTCGACCGCGCGTTCCCGTTCGAGCTCAACGAGATCATTGCCGAGAAGGCGATCCAGTGGCGCGACCGCGGCGTGATCGGCGTCGACATCGCGGGGCCGGAGTCCGCGACATTCCGGGTGGCCGACTACCGCCGGCTCTTCCGTCGGACTCGGCAGTACGGCCTGGGGCTCACGGTGCATACCGGGGAGTCGGGTCCGGTCGACGAGGTGGCCCGGGTCGTCGAGCTGCTCGAGCCCGACCGCATCGGCCACGGCGTCAAGGCGGCCTACGACCCGCGCGCGATGGCGATGATCCGCGAGCGCGGCATCGTCCTCGAGATCTGCCCGACCTCGAACCTCAATACCCGGGTCGTGTCCGGCTGGGACGAGTTCCGCTGGATCTTCGACACGTTCCGGCGCAACGACGTGCGGTTCACGATCAACACCGACGGCCCCGAGATGCTCAAGACGTACATCCGCGACGAGCTCGCCCAGCTCGGCCGCCTCGGGATCCTGTCGCTCGAGGACCAGGAGCGGGCCGCCGAGACGTCACTGGCTGCGTCGTTCGTGCCGAACGTCACCGACGTTCCTGCGCCGCGCCTCGAACCCGCGCATCGCCTGGCCGTGGAGCGCGAAGAGGCGTAGGCCGGCTGTCGCCGATGTGCTTCGCATCCGCGCCATAATCGCGGGAACCAGGTGAGCACCGGAGCATGACCGGCCCCTGGTTGACGTCGAGGGGAAGCCATGACGCGCAGAACCGCTGTCGCGGGAATCTCGTTGCTCGCTGTCGTGCTCATCGGCGCCGGCTGTTCGCAGGCGGCGCTTTCGCCCGAGGCGGCTGCAGCTCGCGGTTTCACCTCCCGCGGTTTCACCTCCCGCGGTTTCACCGGACGTATCCGAGGCGCCATCGCCCGGCACATCGCCGGACGAGGCGTCCGAGGGACCTTCCAGTGGCGTAGCGATCACGTTCGACAAGGTGAAACCGAAGCGATGGGGCGCAAAGCCGTTCGAGGTCAAGGCGGTGGCGAGCACCGGTGCCAAGATCAAGTACTCGGCCAAGGGCGCCTGCACGGTTACGCCGCGCGCTGGTCGCGTAGAGATCGAGAAGGTGGGCAACTGTGTCATCACGGCGAAAACGACGAGCGGCGAGCCAGCGTCCGAGTCAATGACCATCAAGGTCCGGCCCGCAAAACCGAAGATTGCGTTCGCGGATGATTCTGTCCGCTGGAAGCCCGGCAATTCGTACACCTTGGAGGCCAAGGTGTCGCCGAACGTCCCGCTCAGTTACGCGGTCGTAAAGGCTGGCTCTGACGAGAATTGCAAGATCCGCAAAGGAGCGCTGACGCTCATCGAGGACACGCCCCAGCTCCCGCTCGTGTGCAAGGTCAAGGTCGCGGCCGCGGCGACGTCACCGAACTACCAGACACCAGAGCCCGTGGTAGCGAAGATCACGGTCCGCTATCCCGCCTGGGATGTCGAAGCGATCAGCCCCGACGTGGTGTTCTGGTCTAAAACGAACGGCGAGGTTCGCGTGAAGGTCCGCGAGCATTCCGGCACCGCCCTCGGGATGACGGCGAATGGAGCTGAGCTACGAGACCAGGACCTCTGCGCCGCCGTCGGATCCTCGCCCAGCCCGGCCCCCTTGGGAACGAAGAGCTATGTCGTTGTCCTGCACGTCAGTCAGCCGAGCGCGGAAAACGGGACGGCGGACGGGTACGAGTGCAAGATGGTTGCCGTTGCGGGACCGGAGAATTACGCAGGCCCGAGCGGGTCGACTGACCCATTCACGGTGACGGTCCGCCCGTAACGGCGGCCCGACGGTGACGTGACCTCGATCTTCATCAGCTACTCCTCGACCGACGTCGAGGCAGGCGCGCGGCTGCGCGATCTCCTCGCTGCGCGCGGCTACGCAGCCGTCTTCCGCGACAAAGACCCGGAGCACGGGATCGCCGCCGGAACGCGCTGGGCGGCGGAGCTCTTCTCAAACCTTGAGCGCGCCGACGTGATCGTATTCCTCGCCAGCGAGGCATCGCTCAGATCACCCTGGTGTCACACGGAGCTTGCCGTCGGCGTCGCTCGTGGCAAGCACATCGTCCAGGTCTCGCAGCAGAAGACCGATGTCCACCGCGTGCTGGCCGACCGTCAGGCGATGGCGCCGGAACCGGACATCGACGGCCTCGTCGAGGCGCTGATCGCCAACCTGTCGGCAGTCGGCTTCGGCCCAGGCGACGAGTTCAGCTGGGACGTCGATCGCTCGCCATATCCCGGCCTCGGCCGTCTCGATCAGGATCATGCTGCGGTTCTGTTCGGGCGCGATGCCGAGGTCGGCGCATGCCTCCAGCGATTGGCCATTCCACGACCGCTGCCACTCCTCGTGTCCGGACCATCGGGGAGCGGCAAGTCGTCGATGGTGCGGGCCGGCGTCCTGCCGAGACTCGCCCGCCAGGAGGGAACGCGGGTCCTGCGGGTCGTCGAGCCCGGTGACAGCCCACTGCAGCGCGTCGCGCTGGCGTTCGCGACGGACCAGGGCGAGGCTGACGCAGCGGCGTTGATCGCCGATCCCAAGGGGTTTTCCTTCGCCGTCGACAAGGCCGTCGCAGGCGGCGCGAGCCGCGTCGTGTTGTTCCTCGATCAGGCCGAGGACCTGATCGCACGAGCCGACCGGGCGCAGGTCACCGACCTGATGACGCGCCTTCAAGCGGTGGATCCGGATCGGCTGGTGGTGATCGCCGCCGTTCGGAGTATGTCCCTCGACGCCTGGCTCCAGGAGCCGTCTCTGTCGTGGCTTGGGCAGGCCGATCCGGTCTGGGTCCGCCCGCTTGGGCGCGAGGCGTTGCGCGAGGTGGTCGTCGGACCGGCGCATGTCGCCGGGATCCGGTTCGAGCCCGAGACGCTGGTCGATCGGATCGTCGAGGACACCGCGCAGGGGAACGCTTTACCGCTGCTGGCGGCACTTCTCGAGGAGCTGGCCGAGGGGCACTCGAGGCTGACCCCGGCCGTGATCACCGCGAAGCGCTATGAGGAAATCGGGCCGGTCGGGCGGGTGATCGAGCGGAGGGCACTGGAAGCGACGAACGACATTCGTGCTCGGCGCGGCCTGGGCGAGTCAATCGTGATCAACGCGTTCCTCCGCTTGGTCGAAGTCGATGACGATGGCACGGTGACCGGCGCCGACGTCGTCCTCGACGACGTGCCGGCCGAGGTCCGCGACATCTTCGAGGACTTGGAACGCTTCCGGCTGGTCACCCGCGACCAGCGGATCGTCGCAGCGTCGGCGGCACCGGCAGCCGGGGAAGCGGGCGGGCGATCGGCGGAGGTGGCTCGGGCGGTGCACGAGGAGGTCTTCCGCGCGTGGCCCGCCGTCGCGGCGGCCATCAAGACCCGCCGAACGGACCTCGAGACGCGTACGTGGCTTCGCCACGACGCACAGTCGTGGGACAACGCAGGTCGTAGGGAAACCGCGTTGACCGGTGGTCGTTTGGCCGTCGCGCGCGCGTGGCACGAGCGGAACCCGGCGGAGGTCACTCCAATCGTCGACGCTTACATCCGTTCATCACGCCGGCAGGTCCGTCGCCGCCAGGCGCTCACGTTTGCGGTACCGATGCTCGCCGTCGTCGCGCTGGCGGTCGGCGTGCTCGCGTTCCAGGCCTTCAGCGAAGCGCAGCGCGCCAACGCGGCACGTGATGAAGCGGACGCCCTTCGGATTGCCGGGGATGCGAGGGCGAGCCTGGACTCGCGCCCGGATCTCGCGCTTCTGCTCGCGATGGAGGCAGCGGTCCGGAGCGACGCGCCACAGGTGCAGGGGATGCCGCTGGCAGCCCTGACCCACGGCCCGGGTCCGCGGCGGTTCCAGGACGTCGGTGAACCCATCGACGCGGCGGCAATCGATCGCGCAGGGTCACATGCGGTCATGCGCGTCTCGGACCGGACGCTGCTGTGGAACATAAAGGATGGCGCTGCCACGGCGACGCTGCCGACGTCCAGCGATGTCGTCGCGATCTCTGGTGACGGAACAAGGGTTGGACTCGGGACACCCGACGGCATCGCGCTTTATCCATGGGACTCATCCGAGGTCACGGTCCGGTGCCCAATAACCAACGGGGCGGTCACGGAGCTTGCGCTGTCAGATGACGGGACCCTGGTGGCCGTCGTCACCGAGGATCCGGCAACCTCGGAATCCGCGGTCACGTTGCTCGACGCCTCGAGTTGCAAGCCCACAGCCGAGCTGTCTGATGTGTCTGGTGAGGTGCGTGCCGTCGCGTTTGACCCGAGCGCCGAATACCTGGCCCTGGGAGCGGAGGAGAACGGCGCCGGAGTGTGGGACGTCAAGTCCGGCGCACACCTGGGGGAGATGGGGAACGGGACCGAGACGGTGCGCACTCTCGCTTTCGGCGATGACGACGACCTTGCTTGGGCTACGACCGATGGGGAAGTGCTGCTGTCTGACATCTTCGATCCCGAATCGAACACCCAGCAATTCCGGATCGACGGTGGCGACATCGTCGCGCTCGCATACTCGGCCCCGGACGACTCGTTCCTCATCGGCACCGGCACGGGCGAGGTTCGGCGCGTCAACTCCTCGAGCGATCCGCAGGTCGGCCCGCCGCTCCGGGCGCTGCCGCCACTCGAGTACGCGGGCGTATCAGTCGAGCCCATGGCCATGGCGGCAGACGGCGGTCGAGGCGTCTCGATCGATCCCGCCGGCCGCGTCGTCGTCTGGGACCTGGACGGGCGGCCGCCCCTCGGCCCCGACCTGTCCCGCGGTCGGACGGTTGAGCTGGTTGCGTCCGACCTAGATAGATCCGTGATCGCATCCGACGGCGATGAGATCTGGCGCGTCGACAGTGCCACAGGGGAGACGGGTCAGCTGGCCCAGCGGAGTGATGTGAACGTCCTAACAGCGGGCGAGGACGGGTGGGCGGCCGGCACCGCCGGTGGAGAGATCCTGACTGGTGGCGCCACTCCCGAGAGCGTACGGACAATCGAGACTTTCCCCGGACGGAAGGTGGTTGGGTTGACCTCCGTACCTGGCGGAGGATGGGCCGCTACCTTGAATGGCGGCGGTGGATCGGTGGCCGTCATCCCACCGGAGGGCCGGACGCGGGAGGCGGCCATGACCGCGACGCCGGCGTCGCTCGCCGTCAGCGACTCGCACGTCTACGTCGGCGACATGAACGGCACGATCCATGTCTTCGGGCTCGACGATCTCCAGCCCGCGGTGCAGGTCCAGGCGCATAACTCCGACATCGCGTCGATGGCGCTGAGCCCGGACGGCTCCCTCCTCGCGACCGGCAGCGACGACCGGACGATCGGCCTGTGGGACGTCGCAGACGATGGCGCGCTTACACCACACAGCCGTCTGCGCGGGCACGAAGAGCGGGTCCGTTCGCTCACCTTCAGCCCAGACGGGCACTGGCTTGCGTCGGCGGCCGACGAACCGGCAGTGCGCTTCTGGGATCTCGCGACGGAGCATGCCGTCGGAGACCGGATTTCGGTCGGTAGCCGCCCGGTGGTTGCGTTCAGCCGCACAGACGACCGGGAGCTGCTGGTCGCCGACGGCGGACTCGCGGCGTGGGACATGCGTGCCGAGCAGTGGCCCACGATCGCATGCCGCATCGTTGGCACCAGGCGCTTGGATGACACCGAACGCAAGCAGTACATGGGTGGCGAAACCGAGCGGGCCGCCTGCCCCTGAGCGCCGCGCCCCGTCAGTCCGAAGGGCCGCCCACCCGGTAGGTGCAGCAGCGATCGCCGCTGACGATGTGCGTCTCGCGCTCGACGTCGGGCCCGAGGACCTCGCGGAACAGCTCGAGCTCGGCGCGACAGGCGGCCTCGGCCCCAGTTGCGACGTGGTGGATCGCGCAGTTGTGCTCGATGATGCGGATCACGCCGTCCGGTCCGAGCACGGCCTCGGCGAGATAGCCCTGCTCGTCCTGGATCACCGCGAGCTCACGGGCCCGGTCGACCACCGACGCACCCGCAGGCAGCCGTTCAGCGATCTGCTCCCGGACGCGTTCCGTGACCATCCGCCGGCGCGCTTCGAACACCTCCTCGACAAGCCCCTCGCCGCCGACCGACCGGATCGCTCCAAGCAGGCCGGTGGCCAGCCCGTCGTAGGCGGCGGGGAACAGGTCCTGGGCGTTCTCCGTAACGTCGTACACATGGCGCGGCCGGCCGACGCCGTGACGGACCGTCTCGCGGCGAACGAGGTTCGCGGCTTCGAGAGCGCGCAACTGCTGGAGCACGCCAGTCCGGCTCGCGCCCATGGAAGTGGCGAGGTGGTCGGGCGAGCTGGGACCATCGCGGCGGAGGCGAACCAGTAGTTCGCGGCGAAGCGTTGAGGCGCCCTGAACGGTGGCCGCACCGGCGCTCGAGGCGAGTCCCGCTGGCGTGACGGCTGGGGAAGCCGAGTTCTGCAGCTCGGGCATTCGGGAAGGCTAGCGCATCGCCGCCCGTCGCGCGTCCCGGGCGATGGTAGGCTCGGGCCGATGGACTACGACCTCGGGCCCGAGCATTCCCTGCTGCGCGACACGGTCCGGGAGTTCATGACGACCGAGGTCGCACCGCTCATCGACGAGCACGAGCGCGAGCGCCGCTTCCCGAGCGAGATCGTCCGGCGCATCGGCGAGCTCGGCTGGCTCGGGATCCCGATCCCCGAGGACGAGGGCGGCGCCGGTCTCGACACGCTGGCGTACGCGATCGCGATCGAGGAGATCGGCCGCGTGTGGGGTTCGCTCGGGCTCATCGTCGCTGCTCACACGAGCCTCGGCTGCGGGCCGCTGCACCTCGCCGGTAGCGACGCGCAGAAGCAGCGTTGGCTCGTGCCGATGGCCCGCGGCGACGTCATCGGCGCATACGGCCTCACCGAGCCGGGGGCAGGCAGTGATTCGGGCGGCACGCGGACGACCGCCCGGTTCGAGGACGGATCCGACGGCGGCTCATGGGTGCTCGACGGCGCGAAGCGCTTCATCACGAACGCCGGCCAGGCGGGCACGTACGTCGTGACCGCGCGGACCGGCCAGGATCCCGAGGGCCGCCCGGAGATCAGCGCGTTCATCGTTCCGGCCGACGCCCCGGGCTTCAGCGTGGGCCGACTCGAAGACAAGCTCGGGCTGCACGCGTCGGCAACGGGCGAGCTGCGTTTCGAGGGCGCGCGCGTGCCCGCGGCCAACCTGCTCGGCGAGCAGGGGAGCGGCTTCAAGATGTTCCTCAGGATCCTCGACGGCGGCCGGATCTCGATCGGCGCGCTCGCCGTCGGGCTCGCCCAGGCCGCGCTCGATGCGTCGATACCGTATGCCCAGACGCGCGAACAGTTCGGCCGGCCGATCGGCACCTTCCAGGGGGTCGCCTTCATGGTCGCCGACATGGCGACGGAGATCGAGGCGGCTCGCCAGCTCGTGTGGCGTTCTGCCTGGCTCAAGGACCAGGGCCGGGACTACGGGCTCGCGGCCGCGCAGGCCAAGCTGTTCGCGTCGGAGGTGTCGAGCCGCGCGACCAACGCCGGGATCCAGATCCACGGCGGCTACGGCTACGTGACCGACTACCCTGTCGAGCGCTTCATGCGCGACGCGAAGCTGACCGAGATCGGCGAGGGGACGAGCCAGGTCCAGCGGCTCGTGATCGCGCGGCGGATCCTCGGCCTGCGGGTGGTCTGACGACTACGCTCGCGGTGCGTACCACGCGACCGGGTGCGTATCTGGCAGGAAACTCGGTTCGAGCGACAGCCTAGACCTGGACGAAGCGGACGATCAGGCGGTACTGGCTCCTCGCGCCGACGCACGTCTGGAGCGTGAGGCTCGGGCGCGACTGGGCCGCGAAGGCGAAGCCTCCCTTGGTCGGCGTCGTGACCTTCCACCAGATGAGCTTGTACGTGCGGACCTTGCCCTTGCTGTCGGCGTACGAGACCTTCATGCCCTTGCGGAGACGGCCGTTGACGTACGCGTCGTGGAGCGGCTTGAAGGCGGCGTGCGCGTGGGCGAACAGGTATACGTTGTTGCTGCCGGCGCAGCCCCAGCGATAGACGACGTTGCCGGGGTACGCCTTGCTCGAGCACGGGAAGAAGTAGGCGGAGCGGCTGATGCCGAGCGCCGGGAACCACATCCGGTTCCTGCCGCCGTAGCTCCCGGAGCTTGAGCCGCCACCGGACCCACTCGACCCGCCCGACGGCGTGGCCTTCGATACGCTCTCGACCTTGTTGATCGACTCGGTCTTGGGGCGAACCGGAACGTGGATCGGCTCGGCGGGCTCGGCGATGGGGACGAGCCACGGGTTGAGCGCGTCCGCCATCGCTGCCTCGCCGCCGCTGCGGACGCCCGGCCTCGTCGCCTGGGCGGAGAACGGGGTCGATCCCTGCGCTGCAGCATCCGTCGCATCGGACCGCGCGAAGACACTCGACGCCACCGCGATCGATTCGGCGGCGAGGATCAGGGCGAGGACGACGGGGAGGAGAACCCGGCGGTAGGGCACGCGGGGTCGGTTCATGCGCCGACCATCGCGAACCCGGTGCGCGGGGACCGTCACCCGGTCGTCCCAGGGCGCATGAGAAGGTCGGGTGGTCCCGGTCCGGAACCGGGACGATGGTCACCGTGCGGACCGGTGGAGTCCGCTGGGCAGCGGTTGGGAGCGGGTCAGTCGCCGGTCCCCGAGGCCACCGTCAGGGCCTCGCGGAGGGTAGCCTTGAATTCGGGCGCCCACGGGCCCTGACCGGCCAGGACGAACGGGGACGATTCGATGGATTCGAAGGTCTCCGGGTCTGTGACAAAGCTCCGGGCGCACTCGTCGATCGCCGTGCGCAGACGCTCATACGCTTCGCGGTCCCGGAAAATGTACAGGTACAGGCGAACGGGCTCGACCTCGTCCTTGCCGCTGGCATCGAGTCCGATCGCGGTGGGAATCAGGACCTTGTCGTCGCAGCCGGCATCGCCCGACACGAGGTTGTCGATCGCGATCCCGCGCTTGACGATCTCTGATGCGATGCCCTGGAAGTCGGCCGGCGTCGGTGCCGGGGCCGGTTCCGTGAGCGCACCGCAGGCGGCGGCTACGACGGCGAGCCCGAGTGCGACGAGCACGACCGTCAGCCGACCGCCCAGGGCCGGGCGGGAGGGGGACATGCGCCGAGGCTAGCACGGGCGGCCCGGCCGGACAGGTGGGGCGTCGGCGCCTGGGCTCAGCGCTCGCGGGCACGACGCTTTGCGTCCCGCAGCCGGGACATGGTGTCTGTCGCGTCGGGGACCACCGGCTCGGCCGGCGAGCTCGGCAAGGGCAGTGGCGTCGCGGCGCTGGGCGCTGCCGTTGGCGGAGCTGGGGGGGCCGACGGACCGGCCGGAGTCGCGATTGCGGCCGTCGAAGTGCCCGAGTCCGGTTCGGCCCGGAGCGCGCTGCGCGCACTCGTCGACGACGCCCGGTCGCGAGCGGCGAGAAGCCCCTCGGCAACCGCGGGGCGGGGCGCAACGCTCTTCCGCCGACGCCCTGCGCCTGTCACCCAGCCACGGGCGGCAACGAGCTCCCGCCGCCCGATCGAGACGCGCCGGAGGGCGATGTCGAGTGGCCAGAGCAGCAGGGCGACCACAAGCAGCAGCGGCCACAGGTCGGTGAACCGGCTCGTCGAGGTGAGGTTGTGCGTCCAGACCTGGGCGACGTCATCGATCGCCTCCCCGCCGGTTGCCGCGCGCAGCGCGGCGAGGAACGGCTCGTTGGCGCCGAGGATCCGGTATTCGGCGGCCGTCGGCGCGACGAGGCCGAGCGTCCTCCCGAGCGCCGCAGCTCCAGGACGCGTCTGCGTGACTCGCACGGAGTAGGCGCCCGGCTCGATCTCGCCGAGATCCTGCTCATACACGCCCGGTGCGACCTGGACGAGGTCGACGGTATCGGTCTCGAGGGTCGGGCTGACGACGGCGGCCGAGGTCGAGAAGAAGTCGCGCGGCGAGCCGTCGCTCTCGACACTTTCGACCCGCAGCTTCGTCGCGTTGCCCTCGGTCACGAAGCTCGCCTCGATCCCGCCCAATTCCTCGCCCGGGAACGTCCAGCTCACGAGCTGACTGAAGAACCGGTTGAAGCCGTTCCAGCCGACCCAGTCCGCTGCCCAGCGGCCGGTCGAGTCGGAGGTCCACGCCACGGAGCGGCCGAGTCCGTACTGCCACTGGGCGAGGAGCGGGTCGTCTCGCGCGCTCACGAGCACGGTCTGTGCCGCGGGCTTGGCGGTCGTCCCGTTGTAGCCACGGAGCTGGGGAAAGCCCTGGTCGAGGCCGCGCAGGATCGGCGACGAGGAGGTCACGATCGGGAAGAACGTCTCCTCGACGATCTGCTGGCCGGAGACCTGCTGGGTCTCCTTGAGGAAGATGTCGGGGATGCTGGCCGGGTTCGCGGCCTCGTAGTAGCGCCCGCCGCCCTGCTCGGCCAGGCCCGACAGGAACTGGTTCTGCGAGCCGCCGCCCGCCCCGACCGTCGATAGCGTGATGCCCGCCGCCGCCATGCGCTCCAGCAGATCCGCGTACTGCCCGCTCGACGACCAGCCGTCGGTCAGCAGGATGATGTGGCGCCTCGTCGCGGTCGCCTTCTCGAGCTCGTCGACCGCGGCCTCGAGCCCGCCGAAGATGTTCGTCTGGCCATCGGGCCGGATGCCTGCGATGGCGCCCTGCAGGTCGCCGACCTGGCCGAGTGGCTGGGTGTGGACGACCCAGTGCGCCGACTCGTTGAACGCGACGATGCCGAGCTCGTCGCGGTCGGTGAGGGCGGCGGCGGCCCGCAGGATGGCCTCCTTGCCGATGTCGGTCTTGCGGACGCCGCCGATGCCGTTGCCGTTGGCCTGTCCGCCGGCCGTGTTGCAATGGCAAGCGTCCATCGAGCCGGACTTGTCGATGACGACGACCAGTGCGACGTCAGGCTGCTTCTGCCGGTCGCGGACGCCCATGTCGACGGGGAGCGCCTCCTCGAGCTGCGTGTCCTGGTATCCGCCCGCACCGTAGCTGCGGGGCCCGCCGACCATCACCAGGCCCCGGCCGAGGTCGCGGACGTAGGCCTGGAGCGAGCCCAGTTGCCGATCGTTCAACCGGATCCGCGGCACATCGACGAGCACCACGCTGTCGTAGTCGAGCAGCTGATCCAGCTCGGGCAGCGTCTCGGGCACGATCGTGTCGACCTTGTGGCGCTGGCTCTCGAGGGCCGCAACGAGGTCGTCGGCGACTACCTCGTCACCGGCCAGCACCAGCGTCCGCGGTTCGCCCTGGACGATCGTGTTCGAAATCTGCGCGGTTGTTCTGGCTGAAGGTGTCGCGACCGGCCTCGACGACGACGCGGAAACGGTGGAAGCCGGCATCGACGGGGGCGTACGTGAAGCGGACGGTGTTCGCCCCCTCCTCGAGGTCGACCCGTTGAGGCTCACCGGCCTGGATCCCGTTGACGAACAGGCGGATCGTCGCCGGCTGTGCGACCGACGAACGGACCTCGGAGATGATCTCGATGTCCTCACCGAGACGGGTCGTCGACGGGCTTGACGCGCGCTCGACGAGAACCTCGTCGCTCGCCCCGAGCCCGATCTGCCGGGTCTCGATGCGGACCCCGCGCGCCGCCGAGAGGGCGGCCTCGGCCTGGCCCGTCCCCGTCGTGTCATTCCCGTCGGAGAGCAGGACGATCCGTTTCTGTGCGTCGTCGGGGAAGAGGGCGGTCGCGAGCCGCAGCGCGCCACCGATATCGCTGGCCGATCGGACTGGCGCCGAGGCGATCCGGTCGATCTCGGCGAGATCGCTCGGCAGGCGTTCGACCAGCGCCTCCTTGCCAAACGCGACGATGCCGGCGACGTCGCCGTCGGGCATCTCCTCGAGCGCGCCACGCACGAACGCAAGCCCATCCTCGCGCCCGGCGCTCCCGATCGAGTCGGACAGGTCGAGCACGAAGACCGTCGCCAGGCGGTTCACCGGGAGCACGACCTGCAGCCCGGCCAGGCCCAGGACGAGCGCCGCGAGCAGCAACGAGCGGAGGACGAGTGCGAGGCGCCGCCTCCCTGCGCCGACCCGCCGCCGCGCCGCGACGTGGAGGATCACGGTCAGCAGGAACGCCGGGATGAACAGCAGGAGCGCGAGGGGCGCGTCGAAGGCGATGCCCATCTATGGGCTCCCTGTGGGCGCACGCCCGAATCGCGCCGCGAACCCGCGCCGGATGCGGGCCAGCGCGTCGCGGTGATAGACGGCCCACTCGACGCACAGCGCGATGAGCACGAGCATCACGATGGGGATCCACAGCTCGTCGCGCGTGGTCGGTCGGGGCCCGGCCACCGCCGGACCGCCGGCCGTGCCCGGGGAGGCACCGGGCTCACCGCCCGACGCGGCACCGAGCTGCACCAGCCCGCGGCCGTCGCCCGGCGTGATCGTGAATTCGTGGACGTCGAACAGCGCCACGACGAACGAGTTCATGGCCGGATCGTCGTCACCGGCCGCAGCCGCAGCCGGAGCGCCCAAAGCCGGAGCGCCCGAAGCGGACGGCGAGCCCTCGGGTCGCACGGTCGGTCGCGGCGTGGAGCCGGATGGCACCGGTGACGCATCCGGATCGAGGATCGGGGTGACCGTGTACACGCCTGGCAACGCGGTACGGCTGTAGGTGACCGACGAACTGCCGTCAGTGCCCGGGACCAGCTCCTGGACGTCTCCGTCGGGTGCGGTGACGCGCAGGGCCACTGTTCCTGGCCGGATGGTCAGCTCCACCGGGTCGCCGGGACGGATCGGGTCGACCGGCGTCGACGATCCGCCAAGCAGCTCTCCGGTCAGGTTCGCCAGCAGGATCGGGAACGCGACCTGCAGCGGCAGGTCCGACTCGCGGGGATCGAAGGCGAGGACGGCGGTCGGCAGGCCCTCCCGCTGGCCGGCATACAGGAGCGGGGCACCGCGCGGTCCCGGAATGACGGCCCTGGCCCAGGCGGGGAGCGTCATCCGCGCCGCCTCGGCCACGTGGAGGGTCGACAGGTCGACGAAGCCGAGGATGGGCTCGTCCGGGTTGAGGGAGCCGATGCCCGGGTTCGTCAATGTCCCGTTGACCGCGCCGAGCGGGCTCGAGCGGTCCGGCGCGATCGCGAGGATCGGGACGTCGGGCAGCTCCGACGGCACGTCCCCCTCGAAGATCACGAGGTCCCAGGGCTTGCCCTCGGGGTTGTCCGGGTTCCGTGCATAGTCGGCCGGCGTCCCCAACCACAGGTCGACATTGGGCAACTTCGAGAGCGCGGTTTCGAGATAGGGGTCGCCCTCGCCCACCACGAGGATCACCCGTTCGCGCGTCGGTGGCACGATAGCCCACGCCCGGTCGTCGAGCGCAAGCTGGTCGGGATCGCCGGTCGCGCTGGGGTCGGCGGACGTGAGCCGGACCTCGAGGACATTGATCGTCCGCTCCCGGCCATTCGTGATGTCGTCGATCACGATGTCCTGGCGCGTCTGCGGATCGAGCTTCAGGTCCTGGGCCTCGATGAGTACGCCGTCGCCGTAGACCTCGAGCCGGCGTGCGGCTGAGTCGAGATCGAGGTTCGCGACCCCGATGAACGCCGACTGGGTCAGCGCCGAGGGATCGGTCCGCACGGCGAGCGCGACGATCGCCTGGTTGTTGCGGTCGCGGCCGACGGGCAGGACGTGGATCGGGGCATCGACCTCGGTCGTGGGCGTCGCCGCGAGGGCGCCGTCGGTGGCGACGAGGATCTCTGCGTCGCCGGACCGCCGGGCGAGCTTCGAGGCGAGCTCCAGGGCATCACCGAGGTCGCCCGTCGTGCTGGTCGGCCGCAGGTCGTTGATTGCCTGGCGCACGCGGCCGAGGTCGCTCGTCTCGTTGGCCACGATCCGCGCGGTCCGTTCGGCGGCGATCACGCTGACGACGCCGCCCGTTGGCAATTCCTTGAGCGCCTCGATCGCCGCCGACTTGGCCCCCTCGAGGCGGTCCGGCAGGACGTCGGTCGCGCCCATGCTGGCGGACGTGTCGACGACGAGGATGATGTCGCGCGCGAGGCCGGCCGGCCGCTCGAGGAACGGCCGGGCGGCGAGCAGCACGAGGATCAGGACGAGCAGGAGTTGGAGCAGCAGCAGGAGGCTCCGGCGCAACCGCTGCCACGGCGCGTTCGCCTCGACGTCCGTGAGCAGGCGCGACCAGAGCAGGGTGGACGGCACGACTGCCTCGTCACGCCGCAGCTTGAGCATGTACATCGCGATGACCGCGGGAATGAACAGCAGTCCGAGCAGCGCGAGGGGGTTGAGGAGCGGCATGCCTGCTACCCGAGGACCCGGCGGCGGCGGAGCTCGGCGAACATCAGCTCAGCGAGGTTCGTGTCGGACGACAGGTCGACGTAGCTGGCCCGGCGGCGCGCGGCAAGGTCCGCGAAGCCCTGCTTCCAGGCCGCGAGCCGCGCTTTGTACGCGTCGAGCGTGCCGAGGTCGGCGGTGACGTCGACCTGGTCACCGGTCTCCGAGTCGACGAGCCGAAGGTCGCCCTCGAGCACAGGATCGAGCTCGTCGGGCGACAGCACATGAATGATGACCAGCTCCGAACCGGTCGCGGCCAGCTCGCGGATCACGCGGTCGGCGGCCGGGTCGAGCAGGTCGGACAGCAGGACCACGACGCCCCGTCCGGTGAGCTGGGCGGCCGCATGCCGGGCCGCGACGACCAGATCCGAGGGGCCTGCGGCGGGTTCGACGGCCGACAGGTCGGACAGGAGCCGGAAGACGCGCCCCGATCCGCGCAGGGCGGTCCGTCGGCGTGACGCGCGGCCGGCCATGACGCTGACCGTGACCCGGTCCTCGCTTGCGAGCGCGATGTACCCGAGCGCGGCCGCCGCGCGCTTCGCGAAGAGGAGCTTCTCGGGCTGGCCACTCGCCATCGATGCCGAGGCGTCGAGGAGCAGCGTGACCGTGACGTCCTCCTCCTCGATGAACAGCTTGACGAACAGCCGCTCGAGCCGCGCGTAGACGTTCCAGTCCAGCTGGCGGAGGTCGTCGCCCAGCGCGTACTCGCGGTAGTCCGCGAACTCCACGGACTGGCCGCGCTTGACGCTCCGCCGTCCGCCCTTGAGCCCACCGCGGACCGGCGATCGCATGAGCAGGAGCAGGCGCTCGAGCTGGCGCAGGAACGCCTCGTCGAAGACCGTCGTGTCGAGGTCGTTCGGCAGGAACGCCGGCCGCGTGCCGGGTTCGGGCGCGGGTGTCGAGCTCGTCATCGGCCGGGGTGCCGCGCCCGAGCGCTATTCAACCGAGGGCGCGGCGACGGAATTGAGGATGGACCGGATGACGGCCTCGCTCGTAATGCCCTCGGCCTCGCCTTCGAAGTTGAGGATGATCCGGTGGCGGAGGGAGGGCATGGCCACCGCCCGGATATCGTCGATCGAGACGTTGAAGCGCCCGTCGAGGAGCGCGTAGATCTTGCCGGCCGTGACGAGGGCCTGGGCGCCTCGCGGCGAGCCGCCGTAGCGGACGTATTCCCTGGCGAGCTCGGGCGCCCGAGGCTGATCGGGATGGGTCGCCGACAGCACGCTGACGGCGTAGGCCGTGACATGCGGCGCGATCGGTACCGCGCGGGCGAGCCGCTGCATCTCGACGATCTCGGCGGCATTGCACACCTTGCTCGCCGTGATCGTCTCGGCGCCGGTGGTGCGGTCCATGATCGCGATGAGGTCCTCCTCGGACGGGAACGGGACCATGACCTTGAACAGGAAGCGATCGAGCTGCGCCTCGGGCAGCGGGTAGGTGCCTTCCATCTCGAGCGGGTTCTGGGTCGCGAGCACGAAGAACGGCGGGTCGAGCGGGTAGCGCTGCCGGCCGACGGTGACGCTGGTGCTCCTGCATGGCCTCGAGGAGGCTCGACTGCGTCTTCGGTGTGGCGCGGTTGATCTCGTCGGCGAGCACGAGGTTCGCGAAGATCGGGCCCGGCTGGAAGCGGAAGACCCGCGTGGCCGTCTTCCTCGATGAGGATGTTCGTGCCGGTGATGTCCGCCGGCATCAGGTCGGGGGTGAACTGGATCGCGATTGAACGTCGTGTCGATGACGTCGGCGATGCGTCCGCACGAGCATCGTCTTGCCGAGCCCCGGGACACCTTCGAGGAGCACGTGGCCGTTCGCGAGCAGCCCGGTAAGCGTCTGGCGCACGAGCTCGCGCTGGCCCACGATGACGCGGCCGACCTCCTGTTCGATCGCCTGGGCGCGCTCGGCGAACGCCTCCGGCGCCAGGCGCTGGGTCGCGGAATCGAGGGTGGTCGGCGAGTCCATGGTTGCCTCCGGTTCGGTGCGGGTGTCGCCGCGTGCCGAGCTCACTGCGAGGACGACGGGTTGAGCGAGCTGAAGTAGTCACGCACGTAGTCCTTCACCGACAGCGGGACGTACCCACGGTCGAGCGAGGTCTGCGCGTAGTTCTCGAAGTCCGAGAAGACGTCCTGGTAGGGGACGAACGAGCCGTTGTTCTGGCCCTGACCCTGCGAGCTGCCCTGCTGCGTCTGGCCGTCGCCGCCCGAGCCGGCGACGTACGAGGGATCGCCGGGCTTGCCGAGGCGCTCGTCGGGTGCGAACACCTTGGACAGGTCCTCGCCGAGCTCGGCTGCCCGATTGGCACCGGTTGGGAACGGCGGATTGCCGGTGTTGCCCTGGCCCTGGCCAAGCGAGCGGGCGCTCGAGCCACCACCGCCGATGGCGCCCTGACCCTGGCCCTGCCCCTGGCCTTGGCCCTGGCCCTGCCCCTGGCCCTGGCCTTGCCCCTGGCCCTGGCCCTGCCCCTGGCCCTGACCCTGGCCCTGGCCTTGCCCCTGACCCTGACCTTGCCTGACCCTGACCTTGCTGACCCTGACCCTGCTGACCCTGACCCTGCTGACCCTGACCTTGCTGACCCTGACCTTGCTGACCCTGACCTTGCTGACCCTGACCTTGCTGACCCTGACCTTGCTGACCCTGGCCGGCGTTCGCGAGCTGCCGCTCCACGTCCTGGAGTCGCGCCGCCGCGCCCGCCAGATCACGATTCGTCGCAACGCGCTGTCCCGAGCCTTCGAGTGCCTCACCAAGCCGGCCGAGGGCGTCCCGCGCGCCGGCCGTGTCGCCCTGTGCCAGGCTCTGGGCGGCGTTGCCAAGGGCCGTTGCCGCGGCGCCGTCGGCCTGCGAAGCCGTCGCGCCGAGCTCCGCCAGCTGCCGCGCGAGGTCGCGCCGTTCCTGGTCCGTCATCTCGTCGAGTTGGTCGGCGAGCTCATCGACGTCCTGGCGCGTCTCCTCCGGATCGCCGTTCGGGTTCGCATCGGATTGCCCGGTGGCCGTCCGCGACAACGCTCGGCTGAGCGAGGTCAACGCCGACGCTCGCTGCTCGTTCGCGGGATCGAGCTGGCTGCGGACACGACTTTCGGTCGCCGCGACCTGAGCGAGATTGTCGTTGAGGTCGCCAGGCTGATCGCGGAGCTGGCGGGCCAGCTCGCGGAGTTCCTCCGCCAGCTGGTCTCGCGGGTCGTCGGTCCGGTCGCCCTTCGCCTCGAGATCGCGTGCGATCTCCTCGATCCGCTCGGCCTGCCGGTTGGCCTCCTCGCGGACGCGCTGGTTCGTGGCGATGACGTCGGTCTGCGGGTTCGCGATGAGCAGCACCGGCGCAAGCGCGAGCGCGGCCACGAGCGCGATGGCGGCCGGCTTGCGCGAGAATCGAGGCTGGAACAGGCTTGGCCGGACCACGCGCAGCGCCGCAAGCGCATCGCGGCGCTGGCGCCGGACGAATTGCTCGGCGTCGCCCGGCTCGTCAGCCTGCGTGCCGGCCGGGTCGTCCACTTCGACGATGACGCCGGGGGCGGCGTAGGCCGGGAACGCGACCGCCAGTTCGAGCGCGCTGGAGACACGGTCGCCGAGCCGTCCTTCGGCATCCACGGCCAGCGCGGCCTCGCCGATCGACGGTCGAGCGTGGATGACTGCAGCAATGAGCGCGATCAGGCCCACGACGGGGATGGCGACGCCGATGACCGGGGCGAACTCGAGCGCGACGAAACGTGCCACGGTCCACAGGACGAGCTCTGCGACGACGATCGCCGCGAGCGCGATCCACGTCCGGCGGACGATCCGCCGAAGCCACAGCCGCCGTCGGTGCGGGACCAACCCCGACCGGACTGCGATGAGCGTCGGGTCGAGCGGGCCGGAGATGGCACTCCGCGGGTCCGGCGGTACGACAGGGGCGGGCTCACCCGTGGGGCGGACCGAAGCCCGCAACGGCCCTCGGGCGCGCATCAGGCAGTTCTCCGCGGACGGCGCAACCGCATCCGCCAGCGGCGGGTCGGCGAGACGAGCTGGACGGACAGGGTGATCAGGATCGCGGACAGCACGAGCCACGCGATGACGCTGCGGGGCCAGAACGCGTTACGGGCGATGCCGAACTGCTGCACGGCGATCACGTCCGACGGGACGGCCAGTGCGCCGCGGCCGACGTCCGGTGCCGGCGCGCCGGCGAAGTCCACCGCCGGCATGGGCACAGGCTCGCCGGGGGGCACGTCGGAGAACACGACGACGCCTTCGGTGCCGGTGAGCAGCCCGGCCAGGGCGGCGCAGTACGAGCCGTACGTCGTCTGGGTGGTGCAGACAACGTCGGCCATGGCAAGGAACGGGTTGAGATAGGCGATCGCCTCGGGCGGTCGTCCCTTGATCGGCCCGAAGCCGCCGGACGGCTCGCCGAAGCGCGGCTGGGTCATCGCACCCCAGAACACGAGGACGAAGATCGAGCCGAGCGTGATCGCCATGACCCCGAACGTCGTGATGACCGTGGCCGCCTGCGTTCGCTTGACGAGAGACGAGCAGAACAATCCGAACGCACCGAGCCCGAACGCGGTCGCGAACAGGACGATGTAGCCGCGGATGACATCGTCGGGGCCGACGCCGCCGAACACGAAGACGACGGCCGTCATCGGCACGGACGCGGCGATCAGGATGAACACGTAGGTGAGGGCGCTGAGCAGCTTGCCGACGACGATCGACACGGAGGAGATCGGCGTGGAGACGAGCAGGTCGAGCGTTTGCTTCTCGCGCTCGAGGCTGATCGCGCCGGCCGTGAACGCGGGTGCCAGCAGCACGACGAGGAGCGTGACGACGATCATCAGGCCGGCGAACAACTCCTGGCCGATTGCCGCGGACGCATAGGCGGCGGTCCCACCGCTCGATGCGCTGTAGCGCTGCTCGAGGATCAGCTCGTACATCCAGGCGAAGACGCCGAGGAGCATCAGGTACAGGGTCAGGACGACGAACGCGCGCCGACCGCGCATCCGGCCGCGGAGCTCCTTGACACCAACCGCCGACAGCCCGCCGGCGAGGCGGCGGAGCGCGCGGATCGGGTGCGGGCGACGCACGGCGGGTGCAGGTGTGCGACCCGTTGCCGCGGAGGCAGCAACGCTCTCTGCCCGGGCGCCATCGGCCGGCAGATCCTCCAGGGTCGGCGCGGGGACGTCCGGGGCGGGCCCGTCCATGACGTCGTCCATCGGACGCTCGGTCATGCCGCGGCCTCCGGTTCGCGGTCCGTCGAGGTGACCTGGAGGAACAGCTCCTCGAGGTCGCTCGCCGCTCGCGAGAACGTGACGATCTGGATGCCCGCGCCAACGGCGCTCGCAAGCAACCGCGCGGAGGCCGCGTCGTCACCGCGGAACCCGAGCTCGATCGTGCCGTCCTCGAGGATCGATGCGCTGGCGACCTCGGGATCGGCGGCGAAATGATCGCGCGCGGCTGCGAGCGCCTCGCCCTCGGCGATGACGTGGACCCGCAGCACGGCGCCGAAGCGCAGGCGCCGCTCGATGTCGGCGACCCGGCCCTGGGCGAGCACCGAGCCGTGATCGACGATCGCGACGCTCGTGCAGAGCTCCTCGAGCTCGGGAAGGATGTGGCTGCTGATGATGATGGTCTTGCCCAGCGCACGGAGCTCGCGGAGCAGCTCACGCAGCTCGACGCGGGCCCGCGGATCGAGGCCGGACGCCGGCTCGTCAAGCAGGAGCACCTGCGGGTCGTGGACCAGCGCGTGGGCGAGGCACAGGCGCTGCTGCATGCCCCGCGACAGCGCCTGGACGTACGTGTCGCGCTTGTTCGCCAGGTCGACCAGGTCCAGCAGGTCCCCGATCATTCGCCGCCGGCTGGCGGCGGGGATCCCGTAGCAGCGGCCGAAGAAGTCCAGGTATTCCCAGACCTTCATGTCGTCGTAGACGCCGAATGAATCAGGCATGAATCCGAGGACGCGGCGCACTTCGTCGGGGTTCCGGATGACGGAATAGCCGCAGATCTCGGCTTCGCCCGCGCTCGGTTGGAGCAGCGTGGCGAGGATGCGCAGGGTGGTCGTCTTGCCGGCGCCGTTCGGCCCGACCAGACCGAAGATCTCGCCCGGTTCGACCGCGAGATCGACGCCAGCGACCGCGACCGTCCTGTCGTAGCGCTTGACCAGCCCGTCGGCCCGCACGATGGCGCTCACCCGACGACCCCTGAGAGCTCGACACCGAGGTTGAAGCTGACGCTGTCGGAGTTCTCGTTGACGAAGCGCACGAGCAGGGTGCCCGTCGTCGGCTCGACGTAGGACGCCGGTGAGGCGAGGCTGTAGCGCTGGCCCTGGGTGAGGTGCGGCAGGCGGCGCCATTCGCTCGACGCGACGTCGAAGACCTCGATCTCGGGCATGCCGTCGAAGTTCACGTTGCCATTGGGCGCGATCTCACCTGGGCAGTCCTCGAGCTGCGCGTTGCACGCCGGCGGGATCTCATCGAGTGGCTCGACTGGCTTGGGCTTGGGCCCGCCTCCGACCCCGATGTCGCCCCCGAAGCCCATGTTGAGCACGACGTCGGTGGTGCGGAACGAGCCCTCGAATGGGATCGGGCGGTACGCCGTCGTCGCTGAACCGCGGCCCATGTCGATCGACCACGGCGACTTGTTGAAGAAGCCGGAATCGGTGCTGATCACGCTCGAGCGGAGCAGGTCCGAGGTGAACGCCGTCTGCCCATGGATCGCGAGCGGCGCGTTGAGGTAGTACAGGACGTTCCCCGTGCGCCGCGGCACCTGCCCCTGGATCTCGATGTCGAGCACGTCATTGGAGCCCCAGGCCAGGATCACCGGGCCTTCGGACGGCAGCTGGTTCGAGGTTCCGAACATGGGATCGTAGGTCAGCTGGTCGACCATCGTGTGGCGGACGTACTGGCGGATGACCGCTTCCGTGGCACGTGATGCGTCCGGGAAGAACACCGAGCCAACGACCTTGTCGGACAGCGGCTGGCCGAAGAAGGTCGGCGAGATGCGGGTGTTGATCTCGGCGCGCTCGCCGGGATCGAGGTCTTTCAGGACCTGGACCGTCGAGCCGAGCACGACCGCGGGCTTCTCCAGCCGTTCGGTCGACGCGTTGCGCACCGATCCCTTGAGGAAGCCGTCGACGAGCTGAAGATCGGCCTCGATGAGCGGGACGCTCGCCGGCGTCTCGGCACGCACGGCGCGCAGCGAGGCGACGCCGACCGCGAGGTCGCGGACGCGCGACGGGTTCCCCTGCAGGATGTCGAGCCCGCCAGCCGTCGCATCGCCGCCGAAGAACTCGCCGCTGACCGGCGGGGACAGCAGGGCGCCGCCGGGCACCGCGAGCTGGTACGTCTCGCGCGTGGGCGAGAAGACCCCGAGATAGACCTGGGCCGTGCCGTCGGTAGCGCCCGGGGCGCCTCGCACGATGGCGATCTCATTCACGATCACGCTGCTGCCCCGCAGTGCAGCCCCGAACCCGTACGCCCCCACGGCGAAAACCACGATCAGGATCGGCATGGTGACCCACGCCCACTCGCGCCGGTCGAGGCGGCGCAGGACGAGATAGTTGACCGGTCCGATCAGCAGGATGTACGCCCCGAGGAGCAGGAGCAGCCCGCCGATCGGCGGCAGGGCGAGGGCCGGCAACTGCGAGACCGCGCTGATCATCTGGTTGTCGTCGGTGAGGACCTGGCCGGTCGTGGTCCGCTCTGGCAGCAGCCGCCGCCAGAGGCTTTCGGCCGCGGTCGTCTCGGCGATCCACGGCGTGGCGGGATCGAAGCCGACGATCGTCACGAGCCCGCTGCCGTAGGGCCGCTCGGCGGCGACGACCCGGTCGCCGACCGAGGCGAGCGCACGCCCGCCGATGAGGTCGCCCGACAGGGCCACGACGTCGGCCGCGTTCTCGGGCACCTCACCGAGGAGGCCGGCGAGCGACTGGGGCGCGGCATCGACGGTCGCCAGCGGGCGATAGGGGAGGATCGTGTCGGGGAACGCCGAGAGCGTTGCGGGACCGGCGGTCCCGCCTGCGATCACCAGCCGACCACCACTCGCCAGCCAGCCCTGGAGCGCGGCAAGCTGCTCAGGCTCGAGGAGGTTCGAGTCGACGTCCTGCCAGATCAGCCGGTCGATGGCGCTCCACGCCTCGACACGCGACGGCAGGTCGGCCGGCGTAAGCGCGAGCGTGACCGCGGCCTGCTGCTGCTGGTTCGGGAGCAGGCTCAGCCCGCTGACGATGTCCTGTGGCCGTTCGGCCACGATACCCACGACCAGCTGGGCCGCGTCGCGGACCGAGTACTCGGCACGGGCCGACGCAATCTCGTTGTCGCCCTCGACAAGGTCGACCTTGATCTCGCGCCCGAAGCCCGGAGGTTGGGCGTACAGCAGGTAGATCTTGTCCGAACCGGTAGGCAGGTCGACGGGAGTCCCGTACTGCGTCGGGCTCCCCGCGCCGCCGTCGAGCCGGAGTTCGCCGGTGACCGACGGCCCGTCATTGCGGAGGTGGACCTCGACGGCCATCCAGGAGCCGGCCCGGGCGTGACCAGCAAGCATGACTCGCGCCTCCATCGTCGGCGCGTCGCTGTCGGCCGCTGCCACCGGGGCCGCCAGGGAGACGAGCCCGATGAGGACCAGAACCGGAATAGGGAGCAGGCGGGCGACGATGCTCTTGCTCTGGGATGGACGGCGCACGCTTACTCCGCTGACGGTGGTTGGTCGGTGACGGAGCAAGGACGTCTCGGCCCCCCAGAAAGTTGCGCCGCCGACCGGCCGGCTCGTGCGCCCGGGGACGGTCCGGGCGTCGTGGCCGCGGCTATCGTACGATGCTTTCCTTCCACCATCGCCCGCGACGCAGGTCGCCGACGAGGACACCGTGCCCCAGATCCGCCCCTTCCGAGCGCTTCGCTTCGACCCGTCCGTCGTCGGAGACCTCACCAACGTTGTCGCACCGCCCTACGACGTGATCGACCAGGAGCGCCGCTCCGCCCTCGTTGCCCGGCACCCAGCCAACGTCGTCCGGCTCGACCTGCCGGCCGAGGAGGCCGGAGACGAGCCCGACCAGCGGTATCGCCGCGCCGCCCGGACGCTGGCCGCGTGGCGGTCCGACGGCACGTTCCGCAAGGATCCGCACCCGTCCATTTACGTGTATGAGCAGACGTTCTGCGTTCCCGGGTCTACGAAGGAGTCCACCCAGCGCGGTTTCTTCGCGCGGCTGCGGCTCGAGTCGTTCGAGCCCGGCTCGACAGTGCTGCCGCACGAGCGGACGCTCACCGGGCCGAAGGAGGACCGCTACAAGCTCCTCCGCGCGACCGGTGTCAACACGAGTCCCGTCGTGGCGCTCTATCGCGACGTCGGCGGGCGCTCGGCCCAGCTCCTGGAGGAACTGACGAGCGGCACACCCGCGGTCGACGTGACCGACGACGAGGGCACACGCCACCGGATGTGGCCGGTGCCGGCCGACGGAGCGGATCCGAACGTCGCCGTGGCCGCCCTGCTGGGCGCTGCGTCCCGCGGTCCGATCACGATCGCCGACGGCCATCACCGCTACGAGACCGCGCTGCGCTATCGGGATGAGCGGCGGATGACCCGCTCGTGCGACGAGGATCCCGCCTTCGACTACCTGCTTGTTCTGCTGCTGGAGGCCGGCGAGCCCCTCACCGTGCTGCCGACCCACCGCCTCGTGCGCACGGGGGCAGGCACGGCATCGCGCGCTGATCTGCTGGAGCGGGCTCGCGACCTGTTCGAGGTCGTCGAAGACGTGGACCGTGATGGTCTGCTCGCGGCGTTCGAGTCACCGGGCGAGGGCGGTCGGGGGAGGTTCGGGATCTGGATCGGGGAGTCCGACGGAGGCCGCGGGGCGATCCTGACGGCGCGCCGGAACCAGTTCCGCCCGCACCTGCCGCCAGGAGGCGAGGCGGTCCACGGGCTCGACGTGGCCTTGCTCGGCGTTGCCCTCGAGCAGCTCGTCGGCGTGGATGCGGCGGCGGTCTCGAGCGGCGCGATCGGCTACACCAAGTCCGCTCGCGATGCCCTCGACGCCGTCGACCGCGGCGACCAGTTCGATCTAGCGTTCCTGCTCGATCCGACACCGGTGGCCGACATCCTGGCCGTGGCAGCCGATGGCGACGTAATGCCCCAGAAATCGACCTACTTCTATCCGAAGGCCCTGACCGGCCTCGTGATCAATCCCCACGAATGGTGACCGCATGACCGATACCCGTCCGCCCGAGCCGATCCTCTCCCGCACCAACAGCCCGACCGCGAACGGCCGTCCGGTGCGTAAGGACGAGATCGAGCTCCACGATCGCGGGCTGTACATCGAGTCGTGGCTGCCGGAGCGTCGCTCACGGCGAAAGCCGTTGCTGCTGGTCCACGGCGAGCTCGGCGGTTCGTGGGTCTGGGAGCGCTACCTCGGCTACTTCGCGGGCCGCGGCTGGGAGGGCCACGCGCTCAACCTGCGCAACCACCACTGGTCGTTGACCGCGGATCCGACGGAGCTCTCGTTCGAGACCTACACGGAGGACGTCGTCGCGGCGATGGACCGCCTCGGGCCGAACACCGTGGCGATCGGCCACGGCCTGGGCGGCCTGCTCGTGCTCAAGGCTGCCGAACGCATGCCGATCGCCGCCCTCATCCTGATCAGCCCCGAGCCGCCGCGCGACCTGCGCGAGGCAGTGCGCCCTCACGAGCTGCGCGAGATCCCCGACGTGTACGGCCGCTCACTCGTGGGCTGGGAGACGCTCCCGGAGCGACTGCAGCGCGACGCCCGCGACCTGACGATCGAGGACGTGCTGCGCATCCAGCACCTGATGGGTCAAAAGCCGCACGAGTCGGGCCAGACCCGGCGCCAGATGCTGGCAGGGGTCCCGGTCGACACACGGGCGATCATGGCCGTCCCGCGGCTGGTCATCGGCGGCGGGCTGGATCGGACGGTTCCCCTTGGCGATTCCGAACGCGTGGCCGAGTGGATCGACGCCCAGTTCGAGCCGTTCGGGGCGCATTCGCACTATGGGCTGGTCCTCGGCGAGCAGAGTTTCCAGCAGGTGGCGGAGGCGATCCGCGGGTTCCTGGAGTTGAATCGGCTCTAGAAGGCACCGGCCGCCGAAGCTCCCGGAGGCGTCCGGCCGCCGACCTGGCGGCCAAATACCAGCCCCGGTGATTGAAGGGCAGAAGTCTGGGCCAATTCGGTCGGTTGTGGACCCGACTTTGTGGCCATTTCCGCTCCGCCGCGACTACTGGCCACCAAACTGGCCCCTGTCGGGGCGCTGGTCCTGACTTTCAATCCTGGGACGAATATTTGGCCAACTTCCGGGCCCAGCGAGTGGTCCTGCGGTCGCCCTCAGTCGCGCTCATGCTCCAGCAACCAGGCGTAGACATCGTGGCCGGCCGACAGGTCGCACGTGCGGCTCGACGCGTCGCGGTCGGCGTCGGGTAGGTCGTCAGCTCTAGCTCGTCTGGCTGCGGAATCGGGATACGGGCAGACGCGCCGGCGCAGACTCATGGCACTGGTTGCCAATATGCGTCGCCGTGTCCGGATTCCAAGTCCATGACCCCCGCGGCTGACGGCGCGTAGGGGCAGATGGTGCATCCGGCAGCGGTCAGATCGGCAAGGTTGTCGTCATCGATCTGCACGTCGCCGGTGCCGTCCGTGTTGATCAACAGGACTTCGTCGAAGACTCCACCGCCGAGGGAATGGCGGAACACTATCTGTCCAGCATTGGTCCACTCCCCCCACCCCGCGCCGCCGTCGGTCGTCAGGCGTCGCATGTCGGTGCCGTCTGGCCGAATCGTGTAGAGGTCGGTCGCCCAGAGGCGGGTCGACGGTTTCCTCTCGTCACCCCAGAAGGCGATCCTCGTGCCATCTGGCGACCAGCTCGGATCGAACGCAACCATCTCGGCCGAGGTGAGTTGCAACAACTCGCTGCCGTCGGCGTTCACCACAAAGACTGTTCGCCGCCCGGCAGGTGCCAGCGTGCAGTGTCTTGCCGGTGCCATCCCTGTCGAATACCAGAAGTGTTCCATCAGGCGACCAGCTGGGCCGACTGTTCCTGAACCGTAGGCCATCACTGGCCGCCGAATCGCACTGTCTCACGTCCGGAGTGCGGGTCGAATCGAACTTGGTGACCTGTCTCGTCGAGAGATCCATGATCGCGACCGTCGATCGCTCGGTGCCTCCTCCTTCGGAGATGACGTATGCGATGCGACCGCCGTCTGGCGAGAAAGGACTTCACCGTCGCCGCCGCTCAACGCGCACGAACCATCTTCTGCGGCACAGATCAACTCGGGCTCGGAGCCGTCAGCGTCGGTGGCAAACACGGGCCCTGAACCGTCGCCGCGCGGCTCCCGATAGAGGAGGCGCGAGCCGTCGGGTGACCACCCGAGAATCTCCTGGGTGCCGGGAACTTGAGCCAGGAGCTCGCGTGCGCCGGATCCGTCGGCGTTCACGATCCAAATCCGCAGCACGCAGGGAGCCGGCGGGGTCTTAGCGCAGTCACCCTGCCGCACCGTGTAGGCGACGACCCCGACCTGAGGCGGGTGCGACGGATCGAGAGGGGAGCGCCGTCGCCGACGGCCAGGCGACGGACCGGTACGACCGTCGGCCGCTCGACCAGCCGCAGCCCGACGGCGACGGCGCCCGCGACGAGCGCAACGAGCAGGGCGGCCGGGGCAACAAGGACGATCAGCGAGCGCCGGCTCGAGCGCCGCGACCGGATCGAAACCGGGGCGAGGAGCCGGGGTGACGCGCTGGACAGGCTCGTAGGCGACGGCCCGCTGCTCGTATCGGTCCACAGGTCAGGCGCGCGCACCTGGTCAAGACTGGCGAAGCGGCGTCGAAGGTCATCCATCGCGGTCACCCAGGATGTCTCGGAGGCGGCGTCGGCCGCGGCTCAGGTTGGCCCGCACCGCCAGGCTGTTGGTGCCCAGGCGGTCGGCGATCTGGCGGATCGGGAGATCGGCGTAGTAGAAGAGGATCACGGCGGCTCGCTGGCCGTCAGGCAGCTGGCGAACGGCGGTCAGCAGGTCGTGATCGGCATAGACGTCCGCATGCTCGCCGCCGCTCTCGGCCGGTGAAGCGTGGTCGGACCCGCGGGCCTTCAGGGCACCCCGGCTGATCCGGAAGGCCGCGCGCCACACCCAGGCCGCTGGGTCGCGGACGGCCGGGCCACGGCGCAGCAGCTGGGCGTACGCCTCGGCGACGGCATCGCTCGCGATCTCCGTGTCGCCGGCGAAGGCGTAGACCGCGCGCCACAGCCGGTCGGCATCGGCCCGGTACAGGGCTTCGATGTCGTTCTGCGTGTCGAGCACGGCCAGGGCGCTGTCCATCACCTGCACAGGGCTTGATTGGGGCCAAAAGGTGACATGCCACTGCCGTTGATCACGCGGTCCATCACCTGCTTAGGGCGCGAACACCGCGATCTCGACTCAATCTTCGATCTGGGCGCAAACCTCCGGGTCGCCGCAGGAGGCGGGGACTCCACCGACGATGGTCGCGACGACCGACATGGCCCGGATCTCGTCCGGGGTGGCGCCGCCGGTGACGTCGCCGCTCAGGATCGTGACGTCACCCAGGGTTCCCGGCGCCAGGTGCCCGCGCCGCGCGTCGTCGCCCAGGGCCCAGGCTGCGTCGAGCGTCACCGCACGCAAACCCTGCTCGGCGGTCAACGTCTGGTCGAGCAGCCACGACGGCATCTCAGGATTCATGCGCTGCTTCCCGTCCATTCCGGCGGCGATCTGGTCGACGGGGCGGCCCATGTCATCGGTCAGCTCGACCAACCGATCGCCTTGCTCGAAGTCCGGAAACGTCCACGGCGCGTCCGTTGCAAAAGCGACATGCAGCCCGGCGTCCACGAAGTCGCGCCAGCGGCCGACCTGCTCCTCGATGTCTGCCGGTGGGTCGTCGCGGTCGAAGTCGGCCAGGAAGCCGTCATACATGATCCAGTCAGGTTCGCCATCCGGGTGGATCACGGTGGCAAGGTCCAACGCGACCATACGGGCCAGCTCCTCGTCGGTCACCTGGACGACATGCTCGATCCGGTGGTGGAGTGGATTGGGCCCGGTCGGGCCAAGTGCCGCCTCGAATGCATCGAGAACGAGTTCCTGCGCCTCGGAGCTCATGCTGTGGACCGAGACCTGCCAGCCGGCCTCGTTCGCCCGGCCGATCGTGGCGGTGAGCTCCGCCGGCTCCCAGTTCACGATCGTGCCCGAGCCATTGTCCAGGTGGATCTTCAAACCCTGGACGCGGAGGCGGTCATCGACGATGCCCGGCTTCCGATCGGCGTACCAGTCTCCGAGGAACTCCTTGTCGAAGTTGAGAGCGAGGTAGGCGTCGACGCGGAGCTGAAGGGCGGCGTCAGCAGCGAGGGCCTCGAGCTCGTCGATGCGCTCCTGGTTGACCCACTGCTCGCTGATCGAGGTCCACCCGCGCGTCACGGCCAGGTCCATGGCTTCGGCCGGCGACCCCACGCCGTAGTACTCGCGGTCACCGATCCAGTGAGCGTGAGCATCGATGAATCCGGGGTAGGCGACGTTCTTCCCGATGTCGACGACGGGAACGTCCCCGCCGGCGCTGGCCAGCACCTCCTCGCGGGTGCCGACCGCGGCCACCGTGCCGTCCTCGATGAGGAGTGCCTCCGCGACGGGCGGCTCGTCCATGGTCACGATCCGGCCAACGATGACAAGGCTCCCGGTCCCCGGAGCGTGGAGACTGGGAGCCGACGCTGTTGCCGGGGAGCCGCTCGCCGATGAGGACGGCGACCCCGGGGAGCTCGTGCTACTCGGGGCGCAGCCCGTGACGAAGGCGAGCACGACCATGGCCGCCGCTAACCACAGTTGCTTGGTCATGGCACGGCTCCTTGGGACGGGGAGGCGAGGTCTCGACTGTTAGGAGCCATTGGGGAAGCCGAAGTGTTCAAATTCGCAACGGGTTGAGTGCCACTGAACCGCGTTGCGGTTGGGGGAGCGCGGGAGCCCGGTCAGGGCCCCCGCGTATCCGTCTACTCGAAAGTGGCCGATGCGAGGATGGCGCGCAGCTCGTCGACGGCGTTCTGCGGCGAGTCCGCGTAGTGCCCACCAATGAGGACCACGACCCGGCCGTCCACGTCCACGGCCCACACCTCCTCGACCGCGCCCGGGGGGCTGTACCGACCCCGGTCTTCGTCTCGTGACCCGAACATGGTGAGGCTGTCGCCGCCTCCGTCGCAGGAGGTAATGTCAACGTCATCCGCCTGTTGGAGGATGATCTTCTTGCCGTCGTGACCATCCACCGTGATGTCCTCGGGCGCCGATGCCTCCCGCGACCCCTGGTTCGCAAGGGCGTCGACGAACTCGTCGACAGTCGTGGCCGGGGTAGCGGGCTTGGTGGTCATGTAGTGGCAGGCATCCCCGAACACGTAGTACTCGGGACCTGTGAAGGCGATCAACCCCACGGCGCAGTCAGGGGCGCCATCCCAGCACAGGTAGCCTCCGTTCGGATCCCCGCCCCAAAGAGGCGCGGCGATGTTGACGGTGATCGGCACGCCGCCGTCGGTCCCCTCCACGAGGAGGTAGGGGCCTTCCGGCAGGCCGGCGGCAACCGAGGGGGATGGCTCCGCCGTGGCCGTCGGCGCGGCCGTGGCAGTCGGCTCGGCCGTGGCAGTCGGCTCGACGGCAGGTCCGCCGACATTCGAGCTCGGCGAACCGATGAACCGGGTACCAAGGAGAAGTGCGACGACCAGGGCGGCGGCGCCGAGGCCGACGGGAATGAGCTTGTTCAAGGTAGGAACCCTCCACGGGCCAAGAACGACCCGTTGTCGTGTCTGCTCAGTGCGATCGCGGACCGCGTCGAACGACGAGTCGGGCAACGAGGTCGGGCCATCGAGAAGGAAGGCGTTGAGCTGGCGGTCGAGGTCGTGATGTGCGGTCATGCCGTTCGCTCCCCCGATGCCGTGGATGCCCGAGCGTCTGCCTCGAGGATGGCCCGGAGCGCCTGTTTGGCGTGATGCATGCGGGACTTGACCGTCCCGACGGGAATGCCGATGCGAGCCGCGACCTCCGGCAATGGGAGGCCGAGGTAGTGGTGGAAGACCAGGACCGCACGCTGCTCGACGGTGAGCCGTCGAAAAGCGCGCTCGAACTGATCTCGGTTATCGACTGCCTGATACTCATCGGGCCCGTGCACAGGCTCGACCGGCATGAGTCGGATCCCCTCCGACCAGCGCGTGCGACGCCTGGCCTCCGAGTAGCACGCGTTTGTCAGGATCCGGTGCAGCCAGGGCTCGAAGAGCGCGGGGTCGCGCAGCGTACGGATTTCTCGCCACGCAGTCAGCAGCGCCGACTGGACGGCGTCGTCAGCAAGGTCGTAGTCGCGAAGGATCCTGAACGCGATCGCCATGCATCGGTCACCGGTCAGGCGAGCAAGCGAATCGAAGGCCTCATGATCGCCTCGCTTCGCCTGGGCCACCAGTTCTGCGTGCACCCATCCCTCCGGGCCTCGGTCGTGGTCGCGTCCGATGTGGCCGCGATCGGACTAGAGAGTCCCCGGGCCAGCCTAGCGGTTCAATCTGCGCGCAAACGAAGAAGCGGGCGGCCCGAGGGCCGCCCGCGCTTCGATCAGGATCGTGGGCTGTATTGAGCGATCAGGCGTTCGCGATCGCGGACTGGCGATCGATCAGGGCGACGCGGACGGCGCCACATCGATGGCGTCCTCGGGATGGAGTTGCACCGTGGCAAGGACCTCCTCGAACCACGCCCGATCGTAGGACGCGACGGCGGCTGGATCGTCCTGGGACCTGCGGAGCGAGATCCAGTAGCCGCGGCCATCGGTTGTGACGACCGCGAGGTCACAGCCCTCGACGGTGATGAGTCCCGTGGCGCCGTCGACGGCGATCGGCTCGGTTGCCGCGCATTCCTCCATGTCCGCCCATTCCGCCATCTGCTCCGTGATCCAATCCTCGGGCGTGGAGTCGCCGATCGGCTGCGAGGCGATGACCAGGAACAGATGGTCGGTCAGGGTCGGGTGGTACAGGCGGTCGTCATAGGCGTTATCAATGGAATGGGTGGACGGGCCATCCGTCCAGGGCTCGGTCCCCGCTCGAGCGGTCCATCCCTCGGGGTACGACAGCGAAATCCCGTGCAGTGGCGAGGTGAAGGTCTCGGTCAGCGGCGGAGCGGCTATGGGCGACGGCGCCGCCGATGCCGGCGCCTCGGAGGGCGCGGTAGACGCCGGCGGCTGGCTGGCCGGTCCGCCCACGTTCGAGCTGGGCGAACCGATGAATCGGGAACCAATGAAGAGGACGGCGATCACGGCGGCGGCGCCGAGACCGATCGGCAAGAACTTGCTCATGGTGGGAACCCTCCACGGGCCGATGACGACCCGTTGTCGTTTCTGTTCGATCTCGGCACGGACGGCGTCGTAGACCTGGTCGTCCAGCTGCCCTGCGTCTTCGCGAAGGAAGGCGTGGATCATGCGGTCGGGATCTCGGGACGCGGTCATGCCAGTCGCTCCTGGGAAGGCGGGGTGGCCCGGGCGTCAGCTTCGATGCTGGCCTTGAGCGCCCGCGTGGCGTGGTGCAGCCGGGACTTTGCAGTCCCGACGGGAAGTCCGGTTCGTGCCGCCACCTCGGAGATCGAGAGCCCGAGGTAGTGGTGGAAGACCAGGACGACGCGCTGTTGGACGGTGAGCCTCCGGAAGGCCCGCTCCAGCAGGTCGCGGTCGTCCACGGTCAGGTAGTCGTCAGGGCCGTACGTGCCCGCGACCGGGATGATCCTGAGGCCCTCGGACCACCGCGTGCGACGCCTGGCCTCGGCGTAGCACGCATTGGTGAGGATGCGGTGGAGCCACGGCTCGAAGCGGGACGGGTCGCGGAGCGTGCGGAGCTCGATCCAGGCCGTGATCAATGCGGCCTGGACGGCGTCCTCGGCCAGATTGCGGTCGCGGAGGATCTTCACCGCGATCGCCTGGCAACGGTCGCCCACCGTGCGCGCCAGGGCGTCGAACGCTTCCGCGTCGCCCTGCTGCGCCTGGCGGACCAGCTCCTCGTGCACCCATCCCTCCACTCGGTGGCGATCGACCCATCTGGGACCGATCACCATGGAAGAGCGTTTCGGGAAGCCTAGGTGTTCAATCCCGGACGGCTAGGATCGTTCCGTGATCGAGGACGAGCTAGGAACCCTGCTCGCGGCACACGCCGACCGGCATTCGGTTCCCGGGGCCGCGATCGGGATCCTCCGCGGGGGAGTGGTCACGACCGCGACCTACGGAACCGCCAATATCGGGACCGGCCAGGCGGTCACCGCCGAAACGCGCTTCAGCGCCGGATCGTTGACCAAGTCGATGGTCGCCACCGTCATCGCCGCGTTGGCCGACGCCGGTCGCCTGTCACTGAACGATCCGGTCTCGGTGCATGTGCCTGAACTGCGTGCCGGGGGATGGGCCGACCGTGCGACGGTGCTCGACCTGCTGGCAAACCGCTCCGGGCTTCCGCTGAGCGCGGCAGTCGAATTCGGCTTCTCGTCGCACCGCGACACGGACGATCGCGCGCTCGCGCGGCTCGTGGCTGAAATCGGCGCCGACCGGCCCGCGAGCGCAATCTGGTCGTACACGAACGTCGGCTGGTGCGTGCTGGGCCGGGTCATCGAGACCGTCACGGGCGACACCTGGGAGGTCGCCATGCGGCACCACCTGTTCGACAGGGCGGGCATGACCAGCACGACATTCGCGACCGGATCGGAGCCAGTCCGGCGAATAGTGGGGTACGACGTCACGCGCAGTGGCGCGGTTGCTGTCGAGCCGTTGGTGTCTCGCGCGTACGGCCCAGCCGGTGCGAGTGTCGTTTCGACTGTCACGGACCTGCTCCGCTTCGCTCGCCTCCACCTCGAGGACCCGTCGCTTGCTGCGCTTCGCGTCGCCGGGGCCGATGTGTCGATCCGTGGCTGGTTCGACGCGTGGTGTCTTGGATGGGCCAGGTTCGAGTGGGAGGGCGGCAGGGTCTGGGGGTGGGACGGTCTCATTAACGGCGAGCGATCGACGCTGCGGATCCTCCCGGGGCACGACGCCGCCTTTGTGCTGCTGACGAACAGCAGTTCGGGCCGTGCTCTCTATCGCACGCTCTTCAGTGAGCTCATGCCCACGCTCTTCGGGATCACCGTCCCGTCGCTCCGCCTCGATCCATCGCCCGGCAGCGCGGGCGATCTGACCCGCTTCGCAGGCGTCTACGGCTGGCCGGACCGCGAGATTGAGGTCACGGCCACCGCGCGCAGTCTCCGCATCCGGACGGAGCAGGGCGAAACCGAGGCGCTCCCGATCGATGACCGGGTCTTCCTCGTCGACGCCCTGGATCCGGACAACTCCACAGTGACGTTCGGGGCGTTCGATGCCGCCGGACGGCCGAAAGTGCTCTACGACATGCTCTGGGGACTGCCTCGTTTGCATGGCAGCCCCTGAGCCACGGTGTGCTATCCCGTCAGGCGGATTGCCGGGCCGACTCTCGCCGGACCGACTCGAAGAAGCGGATCAGCTCCTTGGCCAATAGGCTCGGGTGCGAGCACCGGGGCGAAATGGCCGACGCCCGGCAGCTCGCGGACGTGCGGGTCGGAGACGTGCTGGGCGATGTGCCGTGCCGCGTCGGCGAACCAGGTGCCGAGCAGGGTCTGCCGGCCACGCAGGAGCAGGACCGGCGCGGTAACCGTCCCGAGCACTTCGGGGTCGGTCGACCGGGGCCCGTGATAGGACGCGTCCTGCTGGACGAAGCGGAGCATCGCCGGGACGCAGCCTGCCCATCGCTCGTAGAAGTCCGTCTCCTCCAGGGCGGCAATCTCGGTGTCGGTGCAGATCCACGGGGCGAACGCGCGAACCGCATCCACAAGCCGGCCGTCGGCAGCCGCCATACCCACCTGCTCCATGGTGGCGAACGTACGGGCGAGGTCGTCGTCGCGCATCAGCGACACCACACCGGGCTCGTACGCGGCCACGGCGGCCACGGACCCGCTGCGCGCGGCCGCGCCGAGCACCCACGCCCCGCTGCCCGACCAGCCGACCAGGTAGACCGGCTCGCCGATGCTGTCCACGAACGCGGTGACGTCCTCCTCCAGGCGCACGGGCGAGTGGTCCGGGTTGTCGCTCGACAGCCCTCGGCCGCGGGTGCTCGGCAGGTAGCAGGTGAACCGGTCGGTGAGGTGGGGGAGCAGAGCCTCCCAGGCGATGTCGCCGTCCCCGATCCCGCCGTGGACCAGGACCAGCGCCGGCCCCCGTCCCCGTACTCGTCCGGCGATCTCGGTGCCGTCGGCGGAGACGGCTCGGTGGATCCGCTCGTCAGTCATGCTGGTTCCTCGGGAACGATCGCTGCGCCGGTGTTCGGCGCGTCTACCGGGACGCTAGGCCGCGCGGCGGCCCTCCGGCATCGGCGCGATTGACCAATCTGCGGCGGCCGATCTACGCGGTTGTGCGTAGCGCGTCGCCCTCACCGAGTGCCGGTCATCCCGTGGTCGATGGCGTAGCGCGCGGCCTGGGTCCGGGAGGTGACACCGATCTTGGTGAAGATGTTTGTCAGGTGCCGGGCGACCGTGCGGTCGCTGATGTAGAGCGCCTCGCCGATCTGCCGGTTGGAGCGTCCGTCGGCCACAAGTGTCAGCACCTCGCACTCGCGCCGCGTCAGCCCGTCGGGCAATTCCCGCGCCGGCCGGTACGCTCCCAGCCGCTCGTACGTCGCCTCCGCCCGCGCGACCTCCGCGGCGGCGGACGCCTCGTCGCCGAGCGCCCGGTAGGCCTCGGCGAGCCGGACACAGGTTCCGGCGGCGTCGTACGCCGCGCCGAGCTCGTGCCAGCGCCGACAGGCGTCGCGGAGCACCGGGAGCGCCTCCTCGGCGCGGCCCTCGGCCAGCAGCACCGCGCCGCGTGCGGTGGCCGCCATCGCCTCCAGCCCCGAGGTGGCGTACGTCGACGCCGTCTCCGCGAGCTCGGAGGCTGCGGCTGCCGCGTCATCCAGCCGTCCCGCGGCGACCGCGATCTCGACCGCCGCAGCACACAGCGGGGCCCGGCGCAACGGGTCGGGGCCGACCGCCGCGACGGCCGCGCGCACCGACGTCGCGGCACCCGCGGGGTCGCCCTCCTGGAGCCGCAGCAGCGCACGTCCCGGCTGCGGGTCACGCCCGCGGGCGTGTGCCTCGTCGTACGCATCGGCGGCGCTCGGGTCGCCGCGCAACCGGCGCGCCTCGGCCACGACGTACCAGGCCTCCGCGGCGTAGTCGATCCGGTTGGCGTCGAGGTCCGCCCCGACCTGCAGCGCGTTCCGCTCGGCCTCGTCCCACTCGCCGCGGAGCAACTGGAGCTGAGCCCGGTGCACCCGGCACATGCTCCCGAACGCCACCGCCGCGGGGAAGGTGGCCAGCCACTGCTCGGTCAGGTCGATCCAGCGGCTCATTCGGCGGATGTCGGCGACCTCGTGACAGGTCGCGATGGTGTGGCAGTAGAGGGTGCCCGACGCGAACGGGGCGAGCCGGCCGTCCAGGACGGTGACCATCGCCTCGTCGAGCAGCTTCAGCCCGTCGACCACGTGTCCGGACCTGATCAGGGCGCGGCCTTCGCCGTTCAGGCCCAAAGCCACCAGGTCGGGCTGGTCGAGCCGGCGGCCGAGGTCCTGTATCCGGCGGGCTGCGTCCACCGCCGCCGCCGGCCGCCCGGCCAGGAGACTCGCCTCCACCTCGGTGACGTGCAGCAGGTACCCGTGCACCGGGCACTCCGGGATCCCCTCCAGCAGACGTCCGGCGCGGCCGATCCAGCCCATACCCTGCGGCTCGTCGCCCCGCGCCAGATGGAAGATTCCGAGCACCATGGCGGCCCACGCGGCCTCGACCGGTCGGGAGTCGGCCAGGAAGGCGTCGCACGCAGCGGCGTTCAGCCGCAGGTTGTCCTCGATACGGCCGAGCCACCACACGGCATCGGCGTACGCGGCGAGGTCGTCCGCGGTGAGCCGGTCGGCCGCAACCGCGTCGAAGTGCGACGCGGCGGTGGCCCAGTCCTGTGCCGCGTAGGCCCGCCGCGCCTGGGTCAGGTTGTCGGTGTGCTCGTCCACCCACTGTCCTCCGCCGACGGACAGCATGCTACCGGCCCTCGGGACGTCACATCACGAGCAGGAACACCTCGATCGGGCGCTCCAGGCCTTTGACTTGGTGACGCCCGCGTTCCTCGAAGCGGAGGTCGGTGCCTTCCAACAGGCCGCGCGTGACCGACGACACGATGATTTCGGATCCCTCCCCCAGCGCCATGATCCGCGACGCCGCATGGACGGCGACTCCTCCGATGTCGTTCGGCAGCACATCCACTTCGCCGGTGTGAACACCGATGCGAAGCTCGATCCCCAGGCCCCGTACCGCGTCCCGGATCGCGACGGCCGATCGGACGGCCCCGGCGGCACTTCCAAAGGTCGCCAGGAATCCATCCCCGGTGGTCTTTACCTCCCTGCCTCGGAAGCGATCGATCTGCGCGCGGATGAGGCGGTTGTGTTCGGCCAGCACCTGCTTCCAGGCAGCGTCCCCGAGCCTCGTCGCGGTGAGGGTCAATTCGACGATGTCGGACATGAGGAGGGTCGTCACGAGGCGCTCGTGCTCGCCCGGCACCCCGAGCGCGCTGATGTTGCCCAACACATCGACGACGACCACCGGCTCATCCCCAACGACCCAGACGTCATGCCCGGGCGGAACATTCATGACGTCGCCGGGCCCGAACTCGGCGCTCTCGCCGTCATCCATCTCGACATGGAAGCGACCCTGCACCATCAACTGGAGATGGTGGATCTGGCACGATGGCGTGCCCTGGATCGGCTTCAAGGACGTCGACCAGCGAAAGCCCGGCTCGAGGATGCCGCGACCCATCGTCACGGAGCCGATGTGCACCAGGTTGACGGTCCCCTTGGGAAATCGGCGCACGTCGTCCGGTGCGTCGAAGCTCTTCTGCTGGATGGCAGCGCCGGAACGTCCCTCGCGCTCGAGCATGCCGTGGCCGTCCTTCAACCGGCGGCTTCGATGGCAAGCTCCGGCTCGGGGAGCGACAGATGGGACCGCGCGTCCTCGTTTCGCGCGACCGGCAGGAACCATCCAGGCAAAGCGGCGACGAGGTCAGGCTTGCCGTAGATACGAACCGACCCGTCCGCCAATGCGTCCACCCATGAGCGAGAGCCGTGAGCGATGGGGGAGAGAGCGCCCGCATCGGCCTCGACGAAGACGTATCGCTCCTCGCCGATCATCGGATCCTCCTGGCAGAGCTCCGGCTCGACACCGGCGGCAAGCAGGAGCCACTGGCGATCCGATCCGTCGAGCGGCAGCGCGAACTCGATGGCGACCTGCCGCTCGGGAAGGGCTCGAGCCTCGGTCCGATGTCGAAGCCACCATAAGATGAGCGTGGGATCGCGCTGCGCGGAGGCAGGATCTTCCGGGACCCAGTGCTCCGCCCACGCCCAGAGCGACTTGAGCGTTGGCGTGAGCTGCTCACCGGCCGGCGTCAGACAGTACGGCGCCGATCGAGAGGCCACCGATGGATCGCGTGCGACGATCCCCATCTCTTCGAGCTTGCGGAGTTTGTCGGTGAGCACCGATCGCGAGACGTGGCCGGGCAGGCCGGTCGCGAGCGTGTTGAATCCCTGCGGCCCGAAGAGCGCCAGCTCGCGGACGATCAGCAGACTCCATCGGTCGCCGAGGTGCTCGACGGCCTTGGTAAAGGCGCAGTACTCGGTCTTTTCGCTCGAGCCCATGCCCGCATTGTCGCATCGGCGCCAACGCCGACCAGTTCGGAGTCCGAACTAGGCGCGCAAAGGGACGGCCTGCACGGTGGTTCCCTGACGCGAGACGCCAGTGCGGAGGTTCGACTATGAACTCTTCCTCTTCCGACCGCCACGAAGCGGTCGTCATCGGCGCCGGGCAGGCGGGCCTGGCGGCCGGGTACCACCTGGCCCGACGCGGCATCGACTTCACCGTCCTCGAAGCCAGCGTAAGGGTCGGCGACGTCTGGCGCGAACGTTACGATTCGCTCCTCCTGTACTCGCCGGCCAGGTACGACGCGCTGCCGGGACTTCCGTTCCCGCTCGGGCGGAGCGCCTTCCCGACCGGACGGCAGATGGCCGACTACCTCGAGGCCTACGCCGACCATCACCAGTTGCCGGTGGAGACCGGCGTCCGGATCGATCGCATGCGAGCGTCGAACGAGGCGGGTGACGGAGGCTATGCGATCTCAGCCGGCGATCGCCGCTTTGAGGCCAATCAGCTGATCGTCGCCACCGGCGCCTTCCAGCGATCGCACGTCCCGGATTTCGCTGGCCGACTCGATCCCGGCATCCGCCAGCTCCATTCGGCCGACTACCGCGGTCCGCACCAGCTCGCCGACGGTCCGGTTCTTGTCGTGGGCCTGAGCCACTCCGGTGCCGATATTGCCTACGAGGCGGCGAACGCCGGCCACCGCACGGTCGTGTCCGGGAAGGCGCATGGTCAGCTGCCCTTCTCGGTCGACAGCCGCCGGGCACGGCTCGCCTGGCCGGTGATGCGGTTCGTGGCCTCGAACGTCCTGTCGCTGAGCACGCCGATCGGGCGGAAGATGGCCCCGAAGGTGCGGGCCGGCGGCGGGCCGCTGCTCCGCGTCCGTCGCGGCGATCTCGCGGCGGCTGGGGTCACGCTGCATGAAGCAAGGACCATCGATGTCGACGCGCGCGGCCGGCCGGTACTGTCCGATGGCACTGCGCTCGACGTGGCGAACGTCGTCTGGTGCACCGGGTTCCGGCCCGACTACGGCTGGATCGAGCTACCGGTGATCGGGGAGGACGGCTGGCCGCGCGAGCGCCGCGGGGTGGTCGCTGGCAGCCCGGGACTCTACTTCCTGGGCATCCCCTTCCTGTATTCGTTCTCCTCGATGCTCGTCCTCGGTGCAGGTCGCGATGCTGCCCACGTGGTCGATCGGCTGGCGGCTCGTGCCGCCGAACGGTTGCAGGGAGTCGCATCGCCAGAGGTGAGATCGAGAGTCGCCTGAGGCGTTCCGACGGCATGAACTGTAACCGGGCAGGGCATCCAATAGGGTGTCCTCCCACGTTGTGCGCACGGTTGAAGGGTTTCGGGACCCGCTGGTATCATGCCGACCGGCCGCGCCGCATTCGTCTAGAGGCCTAGGACACCGCCCTCTCAAGGCGGAGATCACCGGTTCGAATCCGGTATGCGGTACCAACCACCTCCTGCAACATCTTGTGGTTTGTTGGATGGGATCGCGGATCGGTGAGCCTGTTGTGCCGTACCACTCCTGCGTCAGGCGCGATGGGTGGGGAGCGATTCGGCTCCCAGCCGCGGGCCGACCGGCCGCTTTGGAGCGCGAACACGCCGAAGACGCACTCGTGGACGCCCCGCAACGGCTCTCGACGAACGAAGCGCTCCAGGCCCTCGACCCAAGCGCTTGGCCGCCTTGCGGGGCCATGCCCGCGGCGCGCCGACCGTCACGAGTCGGATGCGCCGCTATGATCGGGGTGGAGGCGAACCATGCTGAGGATGGCGGTCGGGCACAGCGACGAGGTGGATGCCGCCGACGCGATCGCCATCGCCATTGACCAGTGCCGCGCCCAGCTGGACGGGCTCGCGCCGCAGGCCGGGTTCCTGGTCGCGGCATTCGACAGCTTCGACCCGTCGATCGTGGCCACCGTCCGTGCTGCATTTCCGGGCTGTGCCGTGATGGGCTCGACGTCGTCGGCCGAAATGTCGTCGACGAGCGGATTTCTCGAGGATTCGGTCTCGCTGGCCCTCTTCGCGTCCGATGACATCGATGTCACCGCCGGCCTCGGCCTCGGGCTCGACCGCGATGTCGAGGGCGCCTGTCGGGCCGCGATCGCCGAGGCGCGTTCGCAGAGCGATCGGGATCCGAAAGTCTGCGTCGTGTTCGCCGACGCAGGCATCGTCGAGCCGCAGCGAACGCTCGAAGCCCTCGGCGCAGCCCTGTCGGACGGCGTCGTCGTCGTCGGGGGAGGATCGGCCTGGCACGACCTTGGGCTCGGGGGCGCCGTCGTGGCAGTTCTGCAACGAGCGAGTCACGAGCGAGGGCGTCGCGATCCTGCTGTTCTCGGGACCCGTCGCGTACTCGGTCGCGGTCGGGACCGGCTGGCGGTCACTCGGCGTGAGCGGGGTGGTCACGCGCTCCGCTCCCGGGGAGGTCGGCGAAGTCGATGGCCGTCCGGCCATTGAATTCCTGGCCCGCTACCTCGACGTCAACGCTCCCGCGTCCTACGGCAACCCGCTCGCCGTCCGGGAGGTCGGGGCGAATGAGTCCTATCTGCGCGGCATCGCGGGGTCGGACGCCGCATCTGGTGCCCTGAGCATGTTCGGCTCGATCCCCGTCGGTTCGACGGTCCAGCTCACGACCGCGACGACCGAGGACATCCTGTCGGGCACCCGCCAATCCTTGGCGTCGGCGACGGCTGACTTTCCCGCTGGAACTCGGCCCGAAGCGGCGCTGATGTTCTCGTGCGTCGTCCGCCGGATGTTGCTCGGCTCCAGGGCGAGCACGGAGGTCGAGCTCGCCCGGACCGAGTTCGGTCCATCGGTCGCCCTGGCCGGGCTGTACTGCTACGGCGAGATCGGTCCGGTCGCGGGGTCGCCCTCGAGTCGCTACTTCAACACCACGTTCGTGACCCTCCTGCTCGGAACGTGAGGAACCCGCGGCCCGCGGACCCGGAGCCGGACAAGTCCGAGGCGGCGCTCCGGAAGGAGGCGGCCCGGCTGGCCCGCCGAGTCGGGCAGCTCGAGACGACGCTCCGCGAGGTCGAGCTTGCGCGGGACGCGAACACCGGCCTCCTCGACCGGATCATGGCCGAGCTGGAGGTCGAGCGAGGCCGGTCGCGTGACCTCCTCTTGAACATCCTGCCGCAGTCCATCATCGATCGGCTTAACGGCGGCGAGCACGTGATCGCCGATCGCTTCGACGACGTCGCCGTCGTCTTCTCCGATTTCGTCGGCTTCACCGAGATCTCCGCCCGGCTCCCGGTCGCAACGGTCGTCTCGTCGCTGAACGAGATGTTCTCCGGGTTCGATACGGCGTGCGCGGCGCTCGGCGTCGAGAAGATCAAGACGATCGGGGATGCCTACCTCGCGGCGGCTGGCCTCCCGCGCTCGGCCCCCGGGCCGGACTCCGGCCCGACCGCCCGCCACATCCATGCCGCCGCCGATCTCGCGCTGGCAATGCTGTCGGTCGTCGACGCGGCGGGGCCGCCGTGGCGAATTCGGATCGGGATCCACAACGGTCCCGTCGTCGCCGGCGTCATCGGGACCAGCAAGTTCGTCTACGACCTGTGGGGCGACGCGGTCAACGTCGCGAGCCGCCTTGAAGCGTCGTCGGACCCGGGTCGGATCCAGGGTCTCGGAATCCATCGCCAAGGTGGCAGCGGATGCGTTTCTCCTCGAGCCGCGAGGGCCGATCCACCTCAAGGGCAAAGGATCGACGGTCACCTTCTTCCTCGGCGGCCGGATGGCGACCAGCTGAGCGCCGCTCGGCCGCCCCCGCCGGACTGCGTCACGGGTACGGCAGCGAGCGGCGGCGCTGAGCTCGTCACGTCACCAGCAGATCGATGCCCAGCGCGACGAGCCGAAGCGACCAGGCGATGTAGGCGACGATCAGGACGATCGGGCCGGTGACACTCGGATAGAGCGTCGAACCCGCGGCACGATCGTCAGCAGGTTCGGCGGTCAGGCCGGTCGGATCACCCGGAACCCTCGGCCGGCTGCGGCAGTCGCCGAGGCGCTCGTCATAGGTCACGAACCCTCGAAGGTCCGGACCGAGCTGCTCGGCGCTCGCGAGGTGGGTGGCGTCGAGCGATCGAAGATCGGCCGGCGCCAGTCGTCCTGCGTCGCTCGGACAGAGGTCGTCCGTGACGGACGCGGCGCGAAGGGGTTGACAGGTGCCCGGCGGTCGATATATTACGCATACCGATATATCGTGCATCGTAGTAAGTGTCAGGAGTCCGATCGAGCCCGGGATCCCCGAACTGGGCCGGTTTGCAGAGCCAGCCATCCTGATCCTCGTCAGCTTGAGCGATGGGCCCAAGCACGGCTTCGCGATCATGACTGACGTCGAGGCCGGCTCGGGCCGACCGATGGGGCCGGGGACCCTGTACGCCGCGCTCGCTCGCCTCGAGGAGCGCGGCTTGATCAGGGCCTGGCGCCGGTCGACGGGCGCCGCCCCTACCGACTTCCGCTGTTGGCGCGGGGGTCGTGGCAGATCAGCTTCGCGATCTCGCGGAGTCCGTCCGGCCGCGCCTGAAGCGCCTCGGCCGGTCTCCAGGCTGAGGCGTTCCGTGGTCGCCCTTCTTCTCCGACTCTATCCGGCGCGCTGGCGTGCCCGCTACGGCGACGAGTTCGAACTCGTCCTCGCGGACAGGCCCCTCGGACCGTTCGATATCGCGGACGTCCTGCTCGGCGCGCTCGACGCCCACCTCCACTTCCGCGGCCTCGGTGCCGCATCTGGTGACGGAAAGGGAATTGCCATGACGCTCCGCATCGGTGGGTACGCCGCGATCTTCGGCGGCCTCATGTGGTTCACCGCTCTCGGCGCCGACGTGATCAACGACGGAGGCGAGCAGGGTGCGTTCTGGATCGGGATCGTCCTGGTGGTCGCGACCATCGCCACCTTGATCGCCCTGATCGGGCTGAGCGCCTTTCAGGCGCGCCGTTTCCCCGCGCTCGTGTGGGCAGCATTCGTCATTCCGGCCACGGGCGCCGTCGTTGCGCTCCTCGGAGTGGTGGCGATGGCAGTCACGGGCGACAGCGACCAGGCGATCGTCTGGGAACTCAGCGGCTGGGCCATCTCCACGCTCGGCCTGCTCGCGTTGCTCGCAGGGTCCGGGCTCTTCGCCCTCGCCACCTGGCGGGCCCGGAGCCTGTCGCGCGCTGCCGCCGCGCTGCTTGCGGTCGGCGCCCTCATCGTCGTGCCCGGACTGAGCGGGGTGACCGGCGGCCTCGTGCCCACGGCGCTCGTGCCGATCGCGATCCTGGCTTCGGTTCTCCTGTTCCCGGCCGGCTGGGTCGCCTGGGGATCAGCGCCTTGCGCACCGATCGGGCCGGTGCGTCGTGGAACGGAGCCATCTCCTGACCAAGGTCGATCCGGAGGAATCGCCGAGGATCCAGGACAAAGCTCCAGGGGAACGCTCCTCCAGCATGGCTCCTGTTTCAGCCCGAGCATCCCGGGCCGCCAACGTGGATGGGACTGGTACCGTGCGGGTCCGATGGTCGATCTTCAAGCGATCGAGGCGCGGATCTGGACGATGCTCGAGCCCTACCGTGACCGCCTGGGCACGGCGACGATCTACGGCATCCCCTCGCTGCGCTGGCCCGGCGCGAAGGCGCACGACTACTTCGCCGCGGTCAAGCCCGGCAAGAGCTATGTCAGCCTCTACCTGCTGCATCACCGACACGTTTCCCGAGGCGCTGGACCAGCGCATTAACCAGGGCTGGAAGCGGCGTTCGGGGAAGGCCACGTTCAACTTCCCGCGCCTCGACGACGAGCTGGCCCGTGACCTGGACGCGCTCATGGCCCGACTGTTCGAGCGGGTACGAGGCCGTCCTACGCCTCCCTGAGACGGCCGGACGTCACGGTGCGAGCC
>CAVVPT010000027.1:0-40867 GCA_963750125.1 uncultured Chloroflexia bacterium
GTCCGGCACGACCGACGGGACGCCGAGCACCGGGTCCTGGTCGAGCTCCAGGTCGCGCAGCCAGCTGATCCAGAAGGCGGCCGAGTCGAAGAGCGTGCTGCCTGTCGCCGCGAACGCCTGGGCGTCGCCGGTCCAGCCGAGTCGCTCGTCGCGTTGGGGACAGTCGGTCGGGACGGAAACGAAGTTGTCGCGCTGGGACCACACCACGTTCTTGTGAAACCGCGTGAGATCCGGATCTGAGCATTCGAACGATGCACGCTCTGGGGTGTCGCTGCTGATCGCGATGAGCGCCACGTCGAGGATCTCGGCGGACGTCTCCACTTCTGCATAGCGGAACCCGTGGAAGGTGAACGCCGGCTCGAGCACGACCGGGGCGTCGCTGGCAAGGACGTACTCGTCACTCGCTTTCGCGGTGCGGAGCGCCAGGGTGTGCAGGCTGCCGTCCGGTTCGAGCACCTCGGCGTGCCGGACCACGACCCCGTCGTCACGCACACCGCGCACCGTGAGCCTGACCCAGCCAGAGATGTTCTGGCCACCGTCGAGCCGCCAGCACCCCTCACCGGCCCGCGTCATTCGGACCGGCAGGATGGCGATCCGCCGGACCGGTGGCGCCGACCGCTGCTCGATCAGCCCGGGATCAAACGCGACCCTGGTCGCGGCGATCCAGGAAGCGTCGTCGAAGCCCGGCTCGTCCCAGCCGGGCTGTGCCACGCGAAAATCGATGGTGCTGCCGTCGTACAGGTCCGCGGCTCGAACCTCGGCGGTCGACGCCCGCCAGCTCGGGTCCGAAACGACCACCAGGCGCGTCCCGTCGACGCACTCGATCTCGAGCTGGGCAACCAGCCCGAGCTCCTGGCCGTAACGGCATCGGTCGTTCGCTGCGTCCCAACCGAGCCGCCCGCGGTACCACCCGTCAGCGAGGACCGCGCCGATGGCGTTCCGTCCCTGCCTGAGCAGCCGCGTCACGTCGTACGTGTCCGCCAGGATGCGCCGGCGATAGGACGTCCAACCCGGCGCCAGCAGGTCGTCCGAGATCAGGCGACCGTTCAAGGAGACGCGGTGCAGGCCAAGGGCGGTCACGTGGAGCCTGGCGCTGGCGATCGGCGCCGGCACGTCGAACTCCCGCCGGAGCACCGGCGACGGCGCCTGCCGCCGCTGCCCGGATCGTCCGGGATGGTGATCGCATGAGCCGACCACGCGCCGGGCTCGAGCAGGCCCGCCTCGATCCGCAGTCCTTCGCTCCAGCCCGACCAGCCCGACACGTCCCGCACCCGGACGCGGTAGTGGCGGACCTCCCGGCTCCGCAGCGGACCCCCCGGCGCGGGCACCGCGATCTGCGTATCTGTGTCCCGCTCGTCGGTCGTGGCGAACACGGTCTCGAAGCCCGACGAATCGGACGCCTCGATCTCGTACCCGAGCTGTACCAGCCCGGGATGGGAGGCGCTGACCTGCCAGGAGAGACGCGGTCGTTCGGTACCGAACGCAAGCACGCCATCGGGGAGCTGGCTGCGGAGCCGCTGGACGACGAGGGTCATCCCTTGACCGCGCCCGCGGCCAGCCCCGACACGATCTGGCGCTGGAAGAACAGGAACACGATCAGCGGCGGGATCGTGATCAATAGCACATCGGCGAAGAGCAGATGCCAGCGGGTGTTGAACTGGCTCTGGAAGTTGAACAGTGTCAGCTGGACCGTCGCGTTCTCCGTGCCCGGGCAGGAAGTAGAGCGGGTTGACGAAGTCGTTGTAGACGGCAACGGTGGCCACGACGATGACGGTGATTACAGCCGGGCGCAGCAAGGGAAAGATCACCGAGAAGAACAGGCGCAATGGCGACGCGCCGTCCATGATCGCGGCCTCATCGAGCTCGCGCGGGATGCTCGCCACGAAGGCGCGGAAGATCAGGACCGAGAAGGGCAGCAGGAACGCCACCTCCACCAGCGTCAGCCCGGGCAGCGTCTTGAACAGGCCCGAGGGCCTGCAACACGTAGATCGTCGGGACGATCGCCGGCGGGATGATGAGGCCGGCCAGCATCAGCGCGCTCACCAGCGCGCCGAAGCGGTCGCGGCGTCGCTGCAGGACGAACCCGACCATCGCCGCGAACAGCACGATCAGCGTCACCGAGGCGACGGTCAGGATCAGGCTGTTCCGCATCGCGGTGACCATGAGGTCGTTGCGAAACCCGATGACCTCGAGGAGGTTGTCGACGATGAGCCAGTCGGTCGGCGGCGTGAACTGCAGTCGGGCGGATTCCGCCTGGTCCTTGGCCGCGGTGAACACGATGAACACAAACGGGACGACGAAGACGATCCCGACGACTGCCAACGCGAGCGCGTCGATCCACCACCTCTTCACGAACGTCACGACGCTCACAGCTCGAGCTCCCGCTTCGAGAAGAAGCGCATCAGCGGGTAGACGAGCGCGGTGACGGCGATGAACAGGATGACGTTGCCGGCCGTCGCCAGGCCGTAGAACCCGGCCTGGTACTGCTTGTAGATCGTCGATGTCAGCACGTCCGTCGAGAACCCGGGACCACCGCGCGTCATCGTCCAGATCAGGTCGAACGTGCGCAGGCCGCCGATGAACGACAGCAGGATCACGGTGAACGTCGCGTTCCGGCTCAGCGGAATGATGATGTGGCGGAAGCGCACCCAGGCACCGCCCTCCAGGCGGGCGGCGTCGCTGTATTCCTCCGGGATCGACAGGATCCCCGCGATGAAGATGACCATGGCGATCCCGATGCCTTTCCAGACGTCGACCAGCGCGACGGACAGCAACGCGATGTCGGGATTCGTGAGCCAACCCGGGCCGTCAATGCCGACGACGGCGAGCGCCACATTGATCACGCCGCGCGACGGGTGCATCAGGACGGCGAAGGTGATGCCCACCGCCACGGTGCTGACGAGGACGGGAAAGAAGATGATCCCCCGCAGGAGCGTCCGCAGACGGATGCTCGAGGTGAGCAGGGTTGCGAGCAGCAGGCCGATCACGACCTTGAGGCCGCTTGTCACGAAGGCATAGACGATCGTATTCCGCAGGCCGTTCGTCAGGGACGGCTCGCGGAGGAACAGCGCGAAGTTGTCGAGACCGATGAACTCGGCATCGAACAGCGTCCAGCGGGTCAGGCTGTACCAGAACGACAGGACCGTTGGCGCGACGAAGATGACGCCGAAGACGACGAGCGCCGGCAGGTAGAACCAGAGGGGATAGGCGCCCAGCGTGGCGACCTTCCGGCGGCGGAAGACACCGACGCCGACGGCCGACTGCGCAGCGATTGGCGAGGCGGCGGGGGTCGACCGTACCCGGTCGACCCCCTGGTCGTGCTCCGTGCGGAGGACGCCCACGCCGCCGGCTTACCAGCCCGGGAGGCCGAGCTGCTGCCCCTGCTTCTTGACGTCCTGGTCGTACAGGTCGGCGCCTTCCTCGGCGGTATTGATCCCGGAGCCGACGGCCACGGTGATCTGCTCGAGCGCAGGACCCTTGATGGGCGACAGGAACTCGAGTGCCGGCGCGACGAGGCCCGCGTCGATGTACGGCTGCATGTCCTTGATCGCCACCGGGACGTCGTCCGGGAGCGTCGAATCCTTGATCATGTACGGCCCCGATGGCGCGACGGCCGCGCTCATGGCTTCGGTTCCTTCGACCGACGCGACGTATGCCAGGAACTGCTTCGCTGCGTCGAGCTTGGCACCTTCGGTTGTCTTTGGGATGTAGGTCGCGGCCGGCATCCAGATCGTGGCGCCGTTGTTGGCGGCGTCCGTGCCCGGCTGGGCGAAGAAGCCGACGTCGGCAGCGTTGTCCGGGAAGTTCTCGACGATCGTGCCGACCGCGAAGCGTCAGCATCGGGTAGTGGGCGCACTCACCGGTGGCGAGCAGCTCCTGACCGCGCTCGAACTTGTCGGCAGCGAAGTCCTTCTGGTACCAGTCCTTCTCATGGGCTTCCTGCAGGTGCTGGAAGCCGGCCATTGCAGCCGGCGTATCCGAGTAGTGCGCCTCGTTGGCCGTGTACTTCTCGGCGAAGTCAGGCACGGCCGCCTGCACGTTGTAGTAGTCCGCCAGCACGAACAGCTGCGACGTCCACGTGTCGCCGTACGTCGCGCAGATCGGCGCGGTGCCGGCCTCCTTGATCTTCTCGTTGTTCGCGGCGAACTCCTCCCACGTCTTCGGGACCTGCAGGCCGAGATCGCTGTAGATCTTGTTGTTGTACAGGATGCCACCGCCGAGGCTGCCCTCGGTCGGCACCCCGTAGATCACCGTCGCCTGCCGACACGGTCGGGAGATAGGCCTCGACCATGTTCGCGATGAACGGCTCGCCCGACAGGTCGACCAGCGATTCGGTCGGGTTCAGCGCCTGGAACAGGGAGCCGGAGTTGTAATAGAAGATGTCCGACATCTCGCCCGTCGCCAGCCGGGTCTTGACGAGGTTGTCGCCATCCGTGCCGCCCGGGTGCGTCTCGATCTCGAACGTCACGTTCGGGTGGAGGGCCGTGTACGCGTCGGTGAGGCCCTGCAACCGGGCCTGCGTCACGTTGTTGTCGTCGACGTAGTAGGTCAGCGTGACCGGCTCGTCCGAGACCGCGCTCGCCGTCGGGGCTTCGGATGCCGCCGGCGCTTCACTGCCCGGCGCCGCGGCTGAAGGCGGCGCGGTTGCACCGCTGAAACCGCTGCTGCAGGCGGCGATTGCCAGCGCGGCAACGATGGTGAGGACGCCCAGTCGCGTCCTGGCTGAGTGGCGCATGCTCGCTCCTCCTCCTCGGATCGCGAATGCCGCCAGGCGGCAGACCGCGAGGAACGCGTTCAGGCGCGTTCGAGCCGCCAGCATGGAACTGAGTCGAACGGCGGACTTGGCCGTCCTTGACCAGTTCTTGGACGCTTTTGCGCTGCGCGGAAACGCTATGCGCGCAGGGCTACCAGCGGCGCCGCCTCGGCCGAGCCTCCGCGCTGGTGACGATGACGGTACTCGCGCGGACTCACCCCGAACGCGGCACGGAACCGCCTCGAGAAGTAGGCGGGATCGGGCCATCCGACGGCGGCGCCGATCGACGCGACGGCGTCATCCGTGCGCGCGAGCATGACGGCCGCCCGTTCCGCCCGGAGACGGGACAGGTAGTGGATCGGCGGCAGGCCGAGACACTGCGCGAACGTGCGTGCCAGGTGCGTCGGACCGACGTAGGTCTGGGCGCTCAGCTCGGCCAGGGTCCAGGGAAACGCGATGTCGCCCTCGATGAGGGCGATCGCGCCCGCCACCGCCGCCGGCAACGGCCGCGCCGGGTGGACCCTGGCGCCTCCCGCAACGCCGTGGCCACGGTGTCGAGCGCGAGGAGAAGGTGAGCGAGCTGCCCCGTCCTGGTGCGCGCATCGGCAGCGTGCTCCCGGATCGGTTCGAGGGCGGACAGCACCGTGGTCAGTGCCTCGTCGCCGAGCTGAACGGCAACTGGTGGCCGGAGCGAACCGCCCCGCGAAAGTCCCTCCGGGTTGAAGAGCGAGCTCAGATGGCCGTCGCGGAAGGCCCACATCAGCTCGGCCTCGTCGAGGTCCGCCTGGAAGAGGCAGTTGTACACGATGAGGTCCTCGCAGCCGCGGTACTCGTGACTCACGCCCGGCGGAATGAAGACCACGGTGCCGGCCTCGACCGGAATGACGCCATGCTCGCTCTCATGCAGGCCGTAGCCGCTTGAGATGACGGCGAGCTCGTAGAAGTCGTGCTCGTGCCACTTGATCGTCGGGTAATGATGGGCGACGAAGATGGCCACGGCCGAGTCGCCTTCGAAGTACCGGTGGCCGGACTCGCGGCGCATCGGGGGGGCGAGGGACAGCCGAGATGGCGCGTCAGGATGCTGTCCGAGCGCGCTAGGATCCCGCCATCCCGCGCGCGACCTGCGGCCGCTGTAGTGGCCCGTGGGGAGCGCGTCATCGCCGACATCACCAGCTCGCCGCGACACCGCCGACGCGCGCCGCCACTCGGGCCTCGGCCTCGCCGCTCTCCAGGTAGCCCTGGTAGGGGTCCTCCGGCAGGTCGCGCTCCGTGCGCAGTTGCGCGAGCGCCGGGCGGACGTCCGTCTGGAACGCGTCCTGCAACTGCCGGTTCGCCTCGAGCACGTCGCCATTCGCCTGCGCATCGCGCAGCGCAACGTGGTCGACGAGCAGGGCACGGGCCATCGTCTCCTGGAGCGTCATGACCGAGCGGATCAGCGCCGGAAGCTTGGGCTCGATGTTGTGGCACTGGTCCAGCATGTAGACGACACGTTCGGCGGCGCTCCGGGCGATTGCATCGGTCTCGTCGCTCATCGCGCCGACCAGCTCATGGAAGATCCGGAACAGCTGGTACGGGTCGATGCTGCCGACCATCAGGTCGTCGTCGCCGTACTTCTTGTCGTTCAGGTCGAAGGCGCCGAGGCGGCCCTCCTGGAGCAGGATCCCGACGATCTGCTCGATGTTGACCCCCATCGCATGGTGGCCCGTGTCGACGCACACCTGGGCGCGCTCCCCGAGGTGTTCGCAGATCGACAGCGACGCACCCCAGTCCTGGACGTCCGTGTGGTAGAAGGCCGGCTCGTAGAGCTTGTACTCGAGCACCATCCGAGCGTTGTCGGGGAGGGCCGCATACACCTCCTTGAGGGCGTCGATCAGCCTCCGCCGGCGCGCCCGGAAGTCGTCCTGGCCGGGGTAGTTCGTGCCATCGGCCAGCCAGACCTTGACGATGTCCGACCCGGTCTGCCGGGCGATGTCGCAGCAGGTGACGATTGCGTCGATCGCCTTGCGGCGCACGGCGGCGTCCGGGTGGCATAGCGACCCGAGCTTGTAGTCCTCGTCCTGGAACGTGTTCGAGTTGATGCCGCCGATCCGGATCCCTCGCTCCGATGCGAAATCGGCGAGGGCCCGGTAGTCGTCGACCGCGTCCCACGGGATGTGCAGCGCGACGGTCTTCGCGATCCCGGTATAGCGGGCGACCGTCGCAGCGTCCTCGACCTTCTCGAAGACGTCCCGCGGAACGCCGGCCTGTGGAAAGACCCGAAAGCGCGTGCCCGGTGTTGACGAACCCCCACGACGGGATCTCGACGGCCAGGTCGGTCGTGGCCCAGCGGATCCGGTCGGCATGGGGTGCGGCCGGATCGGCGGGGATCGCTCGGGTCGCGCTCATCGTCAGCTCCTCCGGATTCCCCCAGGTTGATCAGTCGAGGTGGAAGACCTCGGGGATGCGTGTGTGGAACCCCGTGTCGGGATCGGTCAGCGGGTCGATCAGCTCGGCCATCTCCGCCTGCCAGCGTTCGTTCGCGTCGCTGCCGGCCATCTCGCGGGTGAACCGCTCGAAGTCGTCGACCTCGAGGTAGGCGAACAAGTCCGCGCCGCGCAGGAAGATCGAGTAGTTGCGGGCGCCGGCGGCCCGGAGGTCGGCGCGCAGATCGGGCCAGACGGCCTCGTGACGGCGCCGGTATTCCGCCTCGCGCCCGGGAAGGACACGCATCGTGAACCCGATGCGCTCCGGACCGCTCACGGCCGGGCCGCCACGAAGGGGGCCGCGGCAGGGCTGGACGCGTCGGCGTCCGCAACGGGCGCCTCGACGAGCTCGATCCCCATCCGGCGCACGCCCTCCACGAGGTCGCCCGGCGCCGGAGCGTCCGTTACGATCCGGGCGATCCGGTCGGTCCGGCAGAACGTCGCAAGCATCGCCCGACCCCACTTCGAGTGGTCCACGATCCCGGTTATCTCGATCGCTCCGGACACCATCGCCCGCTTGATCTGCGCCTCTTCCTCGGTCGCGTCGGTCAGGCCCGACTGGACGGTGAATCCGGCTGCCCCGAGGAATGCCCGGGCGATATTGATCCGACGGAAGAACCCGTCGCCCCACGGACCGACGACCGACAGCGCCTCCCAGCGCATCCGGCCACCGGGCATCAGGATCGTGATCCCGTCCTGGCCGGCCAGCTCCTCGGCGATCCGGATCCCGTTCGTGACGACGGTCAGCTCCCGCCAACCGCCGATCCGGCGCAGGCGACGCGCCACCTCGAGCGCCGTCGTGCTGGCATCGAACGCGATCGTCTCACCGTCATGGATGAACGCTGCGGCCGCCGCGGCGATGCGCCGTTTCGCATCGGCCTCGATGCGCTGGCGGACGTCGAAGGTCAGCTCGGCCCGATCAGGTGCCTTCGCGATCGCGCCGCCATGTGTCCGGGTCAGCCGGTGCGATCGCTCGAGGGCAAGCAGATCCTTGCGGATCGTCTGCTCCGAGACGTCGAATCGCTCAGCGAGCTCGGTGACGAGGACACGGCCGTGCTCCTCGACCGTCCGATGTATCTGCTGTTGCCGTTCCTGGGTGAACAACGGCGTCCCTGGCTCCGAAGGACCGATGCCGCTCATCCTAGCGCGAGGGGACGCGACAATGAACGGCTCGGTTGCGAATGAAGGCCGAATGTAGTTGACACCATGCCACGAACGAACCTAATGTGCGCCAATCCGAAAGCATTCGCAACATCCGCAGGGTCGGCATGGGCGATGCCGGATGAGGAGGAGAGTGTCGATGTCCCCAACCCAGCGACGGCTTTTCGCACTGGTGACGGCCGTCGGGCTCATCGCCGCGGCGTGCTCCTCGGGTGGCGGCTCGCCGAGCCCGGCCGGCGCAGAGACCCCGGCCGCTTCCGAAGCGCCGGCATCGGCGCCGGCGTCGGCGCCTGCGTCCGTTGAGGCCTCTGCCAGCGCCGCAGCCGGCGGCGCCGTGGTTGCCGAGCCGGGCCAGTCGGTCAAGATGCTGCTGCTGCCGAAGTTCACGGGCGTCGCGGTGTTCGACCAGGCCAACGAGGGCGCGCAGGAAGCCAACACCGAGCTGCAGAACCCCGAAAAGGTGGACTACACCGGTCCCGACCAGGCGTCGAGCGCCCAGGGCGGCCAGGTGGAGTTCGTCACCAACGCCCCGACGCAGGGTTACAAGGCGTTGATGATCTCGAACAACTCGGCCGACCAGATCGCGCCTGCTGCGAAGACCGCGGCGGATGGCGGGATCAAGGTCGTGACCTGGGACTCGCCGATCCCGTCCGCCGAGGGCGAGAGCCTCTTCGTCGCCCAGGTCGACTTCGATGAGACCGGCGTGGTCATGGCCGACATGGCCCTCGACATCCTTGGCGATGCCGGCGGCGAGTTCGCTGTGCTGTCGGCAACACCCGACGCGGCGAACCAGAACGCTTGGATCGCCTCGCTCGAGGAGACCCTCAAGGACCCGAAGTACGCGGCCCTGAAGCTGGTCGACACCGTCTACGGCGACGACCAGTCGGAGAAGTCGTACAACCAGGCGCTCGCACTCGTGGACTCGCATCCGGACCTGAAGCTGATCATGGCCCCGACGACGGTGGGCATCGCGGCCGCCGCGAAGGCCATGCAGGACGAGGGCCTGTGCGACAAGATCAAGGTCTCCGGCCTCGGGCTTCCGGCCGAGATGGCCGCCTACGTCCCCGACTGCTCCCCGAAGTTCGCTCTCTGGTCGTTCAAGGACCTCGGATACGTGACGACCTACGCCACGTACCTGCTCGCGACCGGTGCCCTCCAGGGCGTCGAGGGCGAGACGTTCGAGGCGGGCCGGATGGGGACCTACACCATCGAGAAGGACCCGACCCGCGACAACGGGCTCCGGATCGTGATGGGTCCGTTCACGGTCTACGACGAGACCAACGTGGGCGGCTGACCGCAGGTCAGCCACTCGACGCACGGGCGCCACGCTCCCGAGAGCGTGGCGCCCATATTGTTTCCCAGACAGCGGCAGCGGCCGACGGCAGGACACCAGTCATGACGGACGAGCAGCGCAAACCCGAACCGATCGTCGAAGTACGGGGCGTCTCGCGGCGTTTCGGCTCGACCCAGGCGCTCGATGGTGCGTCGCTCGCGCTCTACCCGGGCGAGGTGCACGCCCTCATCGGTGAGAACGGCGCCGGCAAGTCCACGCTGATCAAGGTGATGACCGGCGTCGAGCAGCCGGACACGGGCGAGCTCGTCGTCGACGGTCAGGCGCGATCGATCGCGAGCGCTCTCGATGCGCAGGCACTAGGCATCGTCGCGATCTACCAGGAGCCGATGGTCTTTCCTGACCTGTCGGTCGCCGAGAACGTCTTCATCAGCCATCGCGACCGCGGGCGGATCGTGAACCGGGGGCAGATGCAGCGCGATTCGAAGGCCGTCTTCCAGCGGCTCGGCGTCGAGCTCGACGTCGAGCAACCGGCCCGCGGCCTCACCGTCGCCGAGCAGCAGACCGTCGAGATCGCCAAGGCGCTCTCGCTCAACGCGCGCGTCCTGATCATGGACGAGCCGACGTCCTCCCTGTCCGCGAACGAGACCCGGCGGCTCTTCCGGATCGTCGAATCGCTCCGCCAGTCCCGCGTCGCCGTGCTGTTCATCTCGCATCGGATGGACGAGGTCTTCGAGATCGCGGATCGGATCACGATCCTGCGCGACGGGCGCTGGATCCGGACCGCCCGACGAGGCGAGCTCGCCAGGGACGTCGCGATTCGGGACATGGTCGGGCGCGACGTTGGCGACTTCTTCAAGCGCTCGCGCCACGAACCGGGTCCGGTCGTCCTCGAGGTGCGCGATTTGGGCCGGTCAGGCGTCTTCGAAGGGATCAACTTTGCTGTTCGGGCCGGCGAAGTCCTCGGTTTCGCCGGCCTGGTCGGCGCGCATCGCACGGATGTGGGGCTCGCTCTGTTCGGCGTGGCGCCGGCCGACAGTGGCGCGATCGAGATCGACGGTCGGCAGGTGCGGATCGCCAGCCCGAACGAGGCAATGCGGCACGGGCTCGCCTACGTGACCGAGGACCGCCATGGTTTCGGTCTCGTCCTGCCCCTGTCGATCGCGGCGAACCTGTCGCTCCCGTCACTGTCGCGCTACACGGGGCCCGCCGGCCTGCTCAAGCGCGGGGAGGAGGCGGCCACCGCACGTGACTACCGCGACCGCCTGAGCATCCGGACCGCGTCGATCGAGAGCCCGGCAGGTTCGCTGTCAGGTGGCAACCAGCAGAAGGTGATGCTCGGGAAGTGGCTCAACACGAACCCCCGGGTGCTCATCCTGGACGAGCCGACGCGCGGGATCGACGTCGGGGCGAAGGCCGACGTGCACCGGATCATCGACGAGCTGGCCAAGGCCGGGATGGCCGTGATCATGATCAGCTCAGACCTGCCCGAGGTCCTCAACATGAGCGACCGGGTGCTCGTCATGCGCGAGGGTCGGCAGACCGCAGTCCTCGGCCACGAGGAAGCCACCGCCGAGGCCGTGCTCGCCGCGGCAATGGGCGAGGCTGGAGCGACCGCGGCATGACCGCCAGCCCGATGAGCATCTTCACGTCCCGCATCCGCCCCGAGCAGGTCCGCGAGGCATCGCTCGTCGTGATCATCGTGCTGCTCGTGGCGTTCTTCGCGACGCAAATCAACGGCTACCTGTCGGGCACGACGTTCACCCGCATCAGCGCGAGCTTCGCGATCGTCGCAGTCCTCGCGGTGGGCCAGACGCTCGTCGTCCTGACCCGCAACGTCGACCTGTCGGTGGGCTCGATCGTCGGTCTCATCGCGTATGGCGTGGGAACCCTGCTCGGCAACTTCCAGGACCTGCCGCCGCTGCTCGTGATCGGGCTGTGCCTCGTCTTCGGCGGGGTCCTCGGGTCGATCAACGGCGTCATTGTTTCGTGGGGTCGCGTCCCTGCGATCGTGACGACGCTCGGTACACTCGCGATCTTCCGGGTGCTGCTCGTCGAGCTGTCCGGATCCAAGACGGTGACCACCAATTCGCTCCCGACGTGGGTCGTCGACCTGCCCCGGGTCGACCTGCTGACGATCGGCACGCTCGACATCCGGCCGCTGGTGGTCATCGCGCTCGCGATCGCGGTCGTATTCCAGCTCGGACTCCGCTACCTGCCGTTCGGGCGCCGGCTGTTCGCGATCGGTTCGAACCCGGAGGGTGCGCACCTCGTCGGCATGCCGGTCAAGCGCGACGTGTTCCTGGCGTTCACACTGTCCGGCGCCCTGGCCGGCCTCGCGGGGTTCATGTTCCTGTCGCGCTTCGGGAACATCACGGTCGCCGCCGGACTGGGCCTCGAGCTGCAGGCCGTTGCCGCCGTGGTGGTCGGCGGCGTCAACATCTTCGGGGGCATCGGGTCGATCGGCGGCGCGGTGCTCGGAGCCTTCCTGATCGACCTCCTCTCGCAGAGCCTGACGCGGATGGAGGCGGTCTCCGAATTCACGCGCGACGCGCTGCTCGGCCTGCTGATCCTGCTGGCCGTGGCAAGTGACAGCGTGATCCTTGCCCGGCTGCGGGCCGGCTGGCAGTCCGCGCGGGCGCGCGAAATGGCGCGGCGTGAGGCGGAGGGGGCCGTCCTTGGCTGACGTGCGCCGCTTCCTCCGCACCTGGGAAGGGCTCCTGCTGGTCCTGCTGATCGTGATCGTTGTCGCCAACGCGATCAGCGTGCAGGGGTACCTCCAGCCGCAGAACCAGGTCAACCTGCTCACGCTCGGGATCGAGAAGGCGATCGTCGCGCTGGTGATGGCCTTCGTCATCATCGGCGGCGAGATCGACCTGTCGGTGGCGTCGATCATGGGGTTGGCCGCGATCCTGTTCGCGTGGGCGATCGACCAGGGCGTTGCCCCCGAGATCGCATTGTTGCTCGCGCTTGGTGTCGGCCTCCTGTGCGGTCTCAACAACGCGTTCTGGGTGGCGGTGGTCGGTCTGCCGTCGCTCGCCGTGACGCTCGCGGGCCTGATCGGCTACCGCGGCCTCGCGCTGATGCTCATCGAGGACGGCTCCCTCGGTGGCTTTCCCGACTGGTTCGAAACGCTCGGCCAGCGGCCAGTCATCGGGCCGATCCCGTTGTCCGTCCTGTTCTTCTTCGCGCTGCTGATCATCGCCGCGGTGGTCCTCCACCGGACCGGGTTCGGGCGGCTCGTGTACGTCGTCGGGAACAGCACGGCCGTGGCCCGCTTCTCGGGCGTCCGGGTGTCCCGCGTGAAGGGAGCCCTGTTCATCATGTCCGGGCTCGTCGCGGCGGCCGCCGGGCTGCTGCTCGCGGGACGTTTCGGTTCCGTGCGCGGGAGCATTGCCCAGGGTTTCGAGCTCGATGTCATCACGATCGTGCTGTTCGGCGGCGTGAGCATCTTCGGCGGACGCGGGTCGATGCTCGGCGTGTTCCTGTCGATCCTGGTGATCCTGAACCTCCGCAACGGCCTCTCGCTGCTCGGTGTGAGCGGCAACTCGCAAACCGGCGTCATCGGGGCCCTGCTGATCCTGTCGGTGCTGCTGCCGAACGTCATCAGCGACATCCGCCAGACACTCGCTCGCCGCTCGCTCCGCGATGCGGCCGCCTCGGACGCGATGTCGGCGTCGGGCGGAACCGCATGACCGTCTTCCTGATTCGCCCATCGGCCGCCGCCCGGGTCCGCCTCCTCCGGGCCCGGGCGGACGCGCCGACCGCTCCTGATGCGGAACGGTGATGGGATGACGACGACGGACATCGCCCGTCAGTCGGGTGCATCGAACGAGACGGTCGCGGAGCTGCTCGGGCGATCCCGGCGCCTCGGTGCGGACCCGAAGAATACAAACTACGCCGGCGGCAACACCTCGGCCAAGGGCAGCGCGGTCGATCCGGTGACCGGTCGGCCCGTCGAGCTCCTGTGGGTCAAGGGTTCGGGCGGCGATCTCGGCACGCTGACCGAGGCCGGCCTGGCGGTCCTCCGGCTGGATCGTCTCAGGTCGCTGGTCGACGTCTACCCCGGCGTCGAGCGCGAGGACGAGATGGTCGCGGCGTTCGACCACTGTCTGTTCGGGCGCGGCGGGGCCGCCCCGTCGATCGACACCGCGATGCATGGGCTGCTCGATGCGAAACATGTCGACCACGTCCATCCGGACGCCGGGATTGCGTTCGCGACAGCTGCGGAAAGCAGAGACCTGACGCGGCAGGCGTTCGGTGACCGAGTGGCATGGGTGCCCTGGCGAAGGCCCGGTTTCCAACTGGGGCTGGACATTGCCGCGATCCAGCGGGAGGAACCCGATGCGATCGGAGTGATCCTCGGCGGCCATGGCATCACGGCCTGGGGCGCGACCTCAGAGGAGGCGGAGCGGAACTCGCTCGAGATCATCGGCACAGCTGAGCGGTTCATCGCCGAGCACGGCCGACCCGGGCCATTCGGCGCCATCGTGCCGGGTCACGAGCCACTGCCGGAGCCCGAGCGCCGGGCACGGGCCGCGGCACTCATTCCACTGCTCCGCGGCCTTGCTTCGACGCACCGTCCGCAGGTGGGCCACTACACGGATAGCGACGTCGTCCTCGACTTCGTCGCCCGTGAGGAGATGCCGCGGCTGGCCATGCTTGGGACGTCATGCCCCGATCACTTCCTGCGAACGAAGGTCCGGCCGCTCGACGTCGATCTGCCCGGGTCGGCGCCGTTCGAAGGGCTCGAGGCCCGGATCCGCGAGCTCCACGCGGCCTATCGCGACGAGTACGCGGCCTACTACGAACGGCACGCCACGCCCGACTCGCCGCCGATGCGCGGCGCCGACCCGACGATCATCCTTGTTCCGGGCGTCGGCATGTTCAGCTTCGGGGCGGACAAGCAAACCGCCCGCGTCGCCGGCGAGTTCTACGTCAACGCGATCAACGTCATGCGCGGTGCCGAGGCGATCAGCACGTATGCGCCGATCCCCGAATCGGAAAAGTTCCGCATCGAGTACTGGGCGCTGGAGGAAGCCAAGCTGGCCCGGCTGCCCAGGCCGAAGCCGCTCGCAACCCGTGTCGCATTCGTGACTGGAGGCGGCTCGGGGATCGGCCGGGCCATCGCCCACCGGCTCGCAGCCGAGGGCGCGTGCGTCATCGTCGCCGACATGGATGCCGGCAATGCGGAGGCCGTGGCGCGCGAGATCGGCACGACGGACCGCGCGGTCAGCGTTGCCTGTGACGTCACTGACGAGGCCCAGATCGCCGCCGCACTCGAGGCGTCGCTGCTCGCATTCGGGGGCGTCGACATCGTCGTCAACAACGCCGGTCTGTCGATCTCGAAGTCGCTGTTCGAGACCGACGTCCGCGACTGGGACCTCCAGCACGACGTGATGGCGCGGGGCTCCTTCCTCGTCTCGCGCGAATTCGCCCGCGTGATGCGCGACCAGGGCATGGGCGGCGATCTCGTGTACATCGTCAGCAAGAACGCCTTCTTTGCGGGGCCGAACAACGTCGCCTACGGCGCCTCGAAGGCGGACCAGGCGCACCAGGTCCGGCTCCTTGCCGCGGAGCTCGGGCAGTTCGGCATCCGCGTCAACGGCGTCAATCCCGACGGCGTCGTGCCGCGGCTCGGGGATCTTCGCCAAGGGCTGGGGCGCGGATCGCGCGCGAACCTACGGAGTTCCGGAGGACAAGCTGGGCGAGTTCTACGCGCAGCGCACGCTGCTCAAGAAGGAGGTCCTGCCGGAGCACGTCGCCGCCGCGGTCTTCGCCCTGGTTGGGGGCGATCTGTCGCAGACGACCGGCCTTCATGTCCCCGTCGACGCCGGGGTCGCTGCCGCGTTCCTGCGATGACCGGCGGTGCGGTCGCGGCCGTCGACCTCGGCGCCTCCAGCGGCCGTGTCGTCGTCGGCCGGCTGTCGGATCGTTCGCTCGACCTCACGGAAGTTCACCGCTTCCCGAACGGGCCCGTCACGTCGAACGAGGGGCTGCGTTGGAATGCCAATGCGCTGCGGCGCGAGATCCTCGAAGGACTGCGCCGTGCGGCGTCCGCGGCGAGCGACCTCGCCGGCATCGGCGTCGATGCATGGGGCGTGGACTACGGGCTGCTCGATGCCGGCGGTGAGCTCGTCGCCGAGCCGTTCCACTACCGTGACGAGCGGACTGCGCGAGGCGTGGAGCGCGTCCACGCCGTTGTGCCGCCGGACCGTCTCTATGCGCGGACCGGCCTGCAGTTCCTGCCCTTCAACACGCTCTACCAGCTCGCGGCCGAGCCTGAGACCACCATCACGGCCGCAGCGTCGATGGTCCTCATCCCCGATCTCGTCGGCACGTGGCTGACCGGCCGGCCCGCGGCGGAACGCACGAACGCATCCACGACCGGCCTGCTCGACGCGACGTCGGCGACGTGGGCGTGGGACGTGATCGACGAGCTCGACCTGCCGCGACGCCTGTTCGCGGAGCTGTCCGACCCGGGCGACTGGCTTGGGCCGCTTCGAGCCGACGTCTCCGAGGCGACCGGCTTGTCGGCGGATACGCCGGTCATCCATGTTGGCTCGCACGACACTGCCTCGGCCGTCGTCGGCGTTCCGGCGGCCGGCGATGCCTTCGCCTACATCTCGTGCGGGACGTGGGGCCTGGTCGGTGTCGAGCTCGACGGGCCGGTCGTCACGAACGCCAGCCGAGCCGCGAACTTCACGAACGAGCGCGGCGTGGACGATCGAGTCCGCTTCCTGCGCAACGTGATGGGGCTGTGGCTCCTGCAGGAGTCGATGCGCACGTGGGCCACCGCGGGCGAGCAGGCGGACCTCGAATCCCTGCTGGCAGGTGCGGCGAACCTTCCGGCGGGCGGTCCGACGGTTGACCCCAACGACCCGACGTTCCTGCCACCCGGCGACATGCCGGCGCGGATCGCTGCGGCGCTGCACCGCGACGGGCAGCCGGGTCCGTCAACTCGCGAGGGCCTCGTCCGCTGCATCCTCGACAGTATTGCCACGGCCTTCGCGTCCGCCGTCCGCGATGCGGCGCGCCTGTCGGGCCGCCGCATCGACACCGTGCACCTGGTCGGGGGCGGCGCTCGCAACGATCTCCTCTGCCGGCTCACGGCGGATGCGTGCGAGCTCCCGGTGGTCGCCGGACCGGTCGAGGCCACGGCGCTCGGCAACATCCTGGTCCAGGCTCGGGCAACGGGATTGATCAGCGGCGATCTCGAGACACTTCGCGCGCGCATTCGTTCAACCCAGACGCTAAGGCGGTACGAACCGGGCCGCCGGCCGGCCACCGTATCCTCCACACCGTGACGCGCCGGCGACTTCCCCGCCCATCCGAGCTGCAGCCGTATCTCCGCACTGGACCCGTCAGGCTCTGGCCCGTCGAACGCCGCCTCGCCTCGGCTGCGACCATCTGGGATCTGCGCTCGGTGGCCCGGCGCCACGTTCCTCGAGCCGTGTTCGACTACGTCGACGGAGCAGCGGAGACCGAGACGAGCCTGCGCCGATCGCGGGAGGCATTCGCCCGGATCGAGTTCGTCCCCCGGGTCCTGCAGGACGTGTCCGAGGTCGACACGTCCACGACGATCCTCGGCCGGCCGGCGGCCCTGCCGCTGGTCTTCGCACCGACCGGGTTCACGCGCCTGATGCACCAGGAGGGCGAGCCCGCGGTCGCCCGTGTAGCGGGTCGCATGGGCATCCCGTATGCGCTGTCGACGCTCGGGACGACGTCGCCCGAAGACGTTACTCGCGGCAGCACCCGACACCACCCGCTGGTTCCAGCTGTACCTGTGGAACGACCGAGAGGCCGGCCTCGACCTGGTTCGCCGTGCGCGCGCCGCGGGGTTCAGCGCGCTCATCCTGACCGTGGATACCCCGGTCGCGGGGGCCAGGCTGCGTGACGTCCACAACGGGTTCACGATCCCGCCGACGCTGTCGCTCCGGACGCTGGTCGACATCGCGCTTCACCCGGGCTGGTGGTTCGACAAGCTCACGACGGAGCCGCTCCGGTTCGCCGTCTTCTCCGAGACGGGCGGAACGGTCGCCGACCTGATCAACCGCGTCTTCGATCCAACCATCACGATTGCGGACTTTGCCTGGCTCCGCGACGCGTGGGACGGCCCGATCGTCATCAAGGGCGTCCAGACCGTCGAGGACGCGTGCGCTGTCGTCGACGCAGGCGCTGACGCGATCGTCATCTCGAACCACGGCGGTCGCCAGCTCGATCGCGCCCCGACGCCGCTCGAACAGCTGCCATCGATCGCGGCGGCTGTCGGCGATCGTGCCGAGGTCTATGTCGACGGGGGTGTCCTGAACGGCGCGGACGTGCTCGCCGCCGTCGCGATGGGCGCGCGGGCCGTCCTGGTCGGCCGCGCCTACATGTACGGGCTGATGGCCGGTGGCGAGCGCGGCGTCGAACGCGCCGGTGAGCTGTTGCGCAAGGAGGCCGTGCGGACCATGCAGTTGCTCGGCGTCCGGCGGATTGAGGATCTGAACGGCCGCGCCCGGCTACGCGACCACTGAGGTGCGCTAAGGGGTACCGAATGTCACCCGCTGGGCCGGCGCCGGAGCTGGCGCCCGCGCCCGCGCCCGGCTGATGCTGCTCGCAGGCGCAGACACTGCTCGCAGGGCGAGCGTTGCGGAGACTCGTTCTTGGAACTGCTCTCCAACGGCGAGCAATCCTGCCGTTACTCCTCGATCCTGCTCGCGCTGGCGAACAGTCCGGCGAACGCAGGGTCCGCCAGCCGTCGTAGTGCTCGCCTGGCGAGCACGATTTGCGTGACGACCTGCCGCTCTACTTCTTCCACAAGCCGGCCTTCGCATTCGGGTCGCCACCGCCGAACCGAACGGCGAGACTCGCCCGCGGTTCACTGACGCATTCACCGTGGCGCAGTCACACCGTGATCGCTCGGCGTGCTGTTACGTTGAGCGCAGGATCGGCCTCGTCAGGCAGGTCGGGCCCCCCGAGCCGTTGATGCCGATCTCCCCGGCCGGATAGGCGTGGACCTCGCAGCCAGCCGCTTCGAGGCCGGCACGGGTTCGAGGGTTGCCGTCGGCGACGATGACGACGCCCGGCCGGACCGCCAGCACGTTGCAGCCGAGCGTCGGGAACTCCTCGTCGGGAACTTCGATGAGGCGCACGCCGAGGTCGCGGAGCAGAGCCCACAGCCCGACCGGCAGCAGCGGCAGGTAGACGACCGCCAGGTCGTCGCCGACCGGGGAGATCACCGACAGAAGGTGGATCAGCTCGGCCGGGCCGCGCCAGTAGGGCAGATCGAAGATCCGCACGTCGCCGCCGACGATCTCGGCGAGCTGGCGCGCACCGTCGTCGTTCGTCCGAAGGGTTCGGCCGATACACAGCAGGTCCGGCCGGAGCCAGAACGTGTCGCCGCCCTCGATCGTGCCGGGTGGCTCGATCCGCCCAACCGTCGGGATCCCCGCCGCCCGCGTCCACCCCTCGACGACCTCGGGCTCGCCGAGGCGGTTCGGCTTGCCGGGACGCAGCGGGATCGCGCCATGATCGCTGACGAGCAGCGGATCGAACGTGTAGACGAGGTCCGGGCTGCCGGTCTCGGTTTCCAGGACATGGACCGTCGGCCCGAGCGATGCAAGCAGCTCCACGAACCGATCGTGCTCGCGCTGCGCGATCGGCAGGTTGCAGGCGTGGAGGAAGCCGTGGGCGGGGTCGTCGAATGCCCGACCGAAGGCCGGACCGGGCCGCTTGACGAGCACCTCACGCAGTGGAGCCGTCATGCTCTGGGCACCGAAGGCACGTTCGACGGTCGTCACGGCGTGAGGATAGCCGCGGGCGTACTCTCTGGGACATGGCCGGCTACGCCGCCACGGCTCGAATCACGCACGTCGCCCCGCATCGCGTCGTGCATCGGGAGCCTGTCGACTCCGCCATAGCCGACCTCGTCGAGCTCGACGTGCCGGCGGTCGAAGAGGTCAGCGGCCAGCCGTTCCTCGCGACCTTGAGCTACGCGTTGGATGACATCCGCGAGGTATGGCGCCAGGGCATGGACGTCCTGCGCGACCCACGGATCTACTAGGCGGAGGCGGGCGGAGCGCCGAAGCGCGCAGGGTCCAGGGAAGCTCGGCGGTTCGGCCAGCCGTCCGAGCAGGAGATCCGCGAGGAGCCGGCCGCTGTCCGGCCCGGTGGACACGCCCCACGGACCGTGGCCGGCCGCGATCCACAATCCTTCCGTCCCGGGCACGCGACCGATCAACGGACGCCCGTCGACCGACAGCGGCCGGGCGCATGATCGCGAGGCTCCGACGACGGCCTTCTTGATGGCTGGGACGTACGTCGCGCCGTGCTTGACGAGCCGAGGGGCAATGGCGACCTGATCTGGTTCGGAACGCAGGAAGGTCGAACCGAGCGAGGTCGCGCCGTTCGCGGTCACGAGGCTGAACTCCGGGTCGGGTCCGCTCGACGCCGTGCGGGGTCGGGATCCCGCCTTCGACGTCGATTCCGACCTCTTCGAGGACGTGGCCCGGCGGGTTGGCAAGGTCGACCTGGACGACCACGCCCCACAGCGGCTGGATCGGCCGCCACGCTCCCGTTGGGTCGATGAGCTCCGGGGACCACGGGCCGGCTGCGACCACCACCGCGCCGGCTGGCCTCGAAGCGATCGCCCGCCCGGACGCCGGTCGCGCGGCCGCCGTCGATCCGCAATCGCGCCGGTCTGCCGATCTGGAAGCGCACGCCCAGCTCGCGAGCGCGTGCCGCGATCGCGTGGGTCGCCGACGCGGGCGCCACCGGATACCCGATGGCAAGTCGGCAGGCGGCCACGTCCTCGGCGACCGCCGGCTCGAGCCGCGTCACCTCACCCGGCGCGAGGAATTCGGGCCGGAACCGGCGATGCGTCTTCGCGTACTCGACGGCCATGGCCCGCAGCTTTTCTGGATCGCGGCTGACGAGCAGGAGTCCACTCGGTTCTGCCGGGAGCCCGAACAGCTTCGGCTCCTCTTCCACGAGCCGCCGGTAGCGCTCGAGGGTGCCCCGGTGCAGCTCCGCGAGCACCGGATCGAACGGGTGCTGGACCACGCCCGAGTTACGTCCGGACGCGGCAGCCGCGACGGCATGAGCTTCGAAGACGCGGACGCTGGCCCCGGCCGCGGCCAGGTGCTCGGCGACGGACACGCCGACGATGCCGGCGCCGATGACCGCGACGTCTGGGGCGGCGCCAGTCAACGTCGGCGGCTCAGACGACAGCCGCGGCGCCCGCCGCGATCCGCTCGAGCGACTCGAGCAGCCGATCGACCTCCTCGGCCGTGTTGTAGTGGACGAGCCCGATGCGCAGCACCCCACCGGACTCGGCGAGCCCGAGCCGCTCCATCAGTCCGGTCGCGTAGAAGTCGCCGTCCCAGGTCGCGATCCCGTCGCGCCCGAGCGCCTCGGCGGCGGCGCGCGGGGCGACGCCCTCGATCGTGAGGGCCGCCGTCGGCGTGCGCCGGTCGAACTGCCCGCGATCGGTGATCCCATGGATGCGGACCCCGCGGATCTGTTCGAGCCCGTCGACGAGCCGGTCGTACAGCTCCATCTCGTAGGTCCGGATGGCCGTCATCGCCGCATGGAGCGTCAGCCGCCGTCCGGTGCCCTCCTCGGCAACGCCCTGCGTCCGCCCCACCCACTCGAGGTATTCGACCGCCGCCAGCACGCCGGCCATTCCTTCGAAGTTCGGAGTTCCCGTTTCCAGCCGATCGTGCGCCGGGCGGACCTTGTAGCTGGGCAGCGACTCCAGCAGGTCGCGCTTGCCGTACAGCACGCCCGCGTGCGGGCCCGAAGAACTTGTACGCGGAGCAGACGACGAAGTCCGCATCGATCGTGTGCACGTCCATTGGAGCGTGTGGCGCGAGGTGCACGGCGTCGACGTACGCCAGCGCGCCGACGCGGTGCGCCCGGAAGATGATGTCCGCGACCCGGGTGATCGTCCCGACCGCATTCGAGGCCCAGCCGAATGCGACGAGCTTTGTCTTCGGGCCGAGGGCGTCGTCGAGGGACGACAGGTCGAGGCTGACGTCGTCGGGTCGGATATCGACCGTCTTGACCGTCAGTCCGCGATCCTTCGCCATCAACAGCCACGGATCGACGTTCGCCTGGTGGTCGAGGCTCGTCACGACGATCTCGTCGCCTGGCGACAGCGTCGCGCCGATCGACCGGCTGATGTGGAACGTCAGCGAGGTCATGTTGGCGCCGAACTTGATGGCTTCGGGGCCGGCCGCACCGAGCAGGTCGGCCATCGCGACGTGCGCGTCGTGAGCGATCGCGTCGTTCCGCTCGCTGGTCGCGAAGGCGCCTCCGGCATTGGCATTCGCCTCGCGGTAGTAGGCGCTGACGGACTCGATGACCGTTTCGGGGACCTGCGTCCCGCCGGGCCCGTCGAAGAACACGAGCGGCCGACCGTCGTGGAGCTCGGCCAGGGCCGGAAAGCGGCGGCGGACCGCCTGGACGTCGAAGTCGATCATTGGACGGTTCCCTCGGCTTGGAGGACCGGTCGAGCGGGCTGCGCCGATGCCATACCGGACGGCGACGGCCCCGACGACGGGTTGAGGAAGTGCCGCTCGACGAGGCGGTGGAACGCCCAACCGACGGCGATCGCGGCGGCCAGGCAGATCGGCAGCACCACGAGCACGGTAACGGTCGGGTCCGTCAGGCCCGCTCCGTACAACCCTGTGCTGATAGTTCGGACGATCACGGCGTGGCTCAGGTACAGGCTGAAACAGATTACGCCCGCAAGCTTCAACGGCCGAAGTGCCGGCCACGCGGCCATCCGCGCGTCCCAGCGATGGAGGGCGAAGAGCATCATGCCGAAGATCGCCGCTGCGGCGAGGTCGCGTTCCAACTCGCCCTGCCGTGGGCCGATCGTGACCGCGTAGATGAGCCCCGCGATGAGCAGGCCCCACGTCGCGTACGCGGTCGTCCGCGTCCCGTAGTTGATCTGCCAGTAGACCAGGATCCCCATCGCGAACGCGATCCAGTAGCCGTCGAAGAAGAAGCCGTTGAAGCGGAGGCCGGCGCGCGGCGCAACCTCCAGGAGGAGGATGACGCCGATCGTGACCGCCGCGGCGACCGAGAAGAACCGGCGCGCGGCAAAGATCAGCGCCGCACCCACGACGAGGTAGAACTGCTCCTCGTAACACAGCGTCCAGGCCTGTCCGATGATGTAGTCGCGAGGGCTGTCGCTGAACGGCAGGTGGTAGCGCCACGACTCCGTGAGCGTCGCGTTGCCGATCCACTGCGGAAGGTCGAACCGCCACGGGTGCTCGATCGGCGCGATGCTGTTCGCGAGCAGGCCTCGGAACAGGAAGACGTCGACGGCGAACACGATCGCCACCTGCAGCACGAGCATCATCCAGAGCGGCGGGTAGATGCGACGGATGCGTCGCTTGAAGTAACCGATCGGGCCGCCCCGCCCGCGACGCGACGAATCGGCCGTGGCCGAGATCGCGTAGCCGCTGATCACGAAGAAGAACGGGACACCGATCCAGCCGATCCGCGTGATCGACAGCGCGAGCCCGGCGAGACCGGCCGACTGCGGCTGCGTGCCGCTCGCCTCCATGCTCAGGAACGCCACGCCGCTCGAATGGAACAGGACGACGAAGAGGCAGGCGATCCCCCGCCAGTGATCGAGGGTCAGGTAGCGTGGCGCGCGGGGCGGCGCCGAAAGTTCGGATAGCGTGGGGGCCATGACCATGTGGCGGCATTATGTCGGCCACTTGATGGTTGCGTTGTCAACGAGTCGGTCGCGGTGTACGATCGGACGGATGCCGGACGCCGATCCCCTCCATCCCGTCACGCCGCGCGACGAGCGCCTCCTGCCCTGGCGTGCGTTCCTCGTCGCCCACGCGCGGATCACGCGACGGCTCGACGAGGAGCTGCGGGCCGAGCACGACCTGACGCTCGGCGAGTACGACGCGCTGCTCGCGCTGGCCGAGGCCCGGGAGCGGCGGCTGCGCATGAACACGCTGGCCGACCGGGTGATCCTCAGCAAGAGCGGCGTCACGCGCCTCATCGACCGCCTCGTCGCCGACGGGCTCGTGGTCCGCGACCAGTGCGTGACCGATGCGCGCGGTGCGGAAGCCGTCCTGACCGACAAGGGCCTCGAACGCCTGCGACGCGCGTCGCGGACCCATCTGCGCGGCATCGAGCGCCACTTCTTCGAGGTCGTCGACGCGGCGGACCTCGGCGCGATCCGGCGGGCAATGGTGGACGTGGCCGAGCATGCCGAGCAGGGTCCTCGCCCGACCGTGGAGCCGGCCGCGGCCGGCTGAGCCGTGCCAGGTCGCCTGCTCGTCGGAACGAGCGGGTTCGCGTATCCCGCCTGGTCCCCGCGCTTCTACCCGGCCGGGGTACGCGGGAGTGAGCTGCTGCGCTACTACGGGACACGCCTCGAGGCGGTCGAGCTGAACAACACGTTCTACAGGCAGCCCCGGCCCGAGCAGGTCGCGACATGGCTGGCGGCCACGCCGGACGATTTCAGGTTCGTAGTGAAGGCCCAGCGCAGCGGTTCGGGCCGGTTTTTCGGCGACCCGACCAGCGGGCTCGATTGGCTCACCGACCCGTACCGCGCATTCGGGGAGCGGCTCGGCGCCGTCCTGTTCCGACTGCCCGACATCGCGAAGCGCGACGACGACAAGCTGCTGCGGTTCCTCCGGGCGTGGCCGCGGGACCTCCCACTTGTCGTCGAGTTGCGCGAGCCGTCGTGGGACGTCGACGAGACATACCGGGCGCTCGCCGATGCCAACGCGGCACTGTGCGTCACGGAGATGCCGGAGGACGAGGTACCGCCAACGGTGCGGCGCACCGCCGAGCGTCTCTACCTGCGGCTGCGCCGCCACGACTACACGACCGCTGAGCTCGAGGCGTGGTGGGATCGCGTGAAGCCATTTCTCGATGCCGGCGACGACGTGTTCGCGTTCTTCCGCCACGACGAAGCGGGCCGCGGCGCGGAGTTGGCCCTCGAGTTCCGGAGCCTCGGGGAGGCGCGTCGCCCGGCGTAGACCGCCTATTCGCCCGGGAGTGACTCCGCCGGGCCGAACACGACGAGGACCTCGAGGCGCTCGGTGATGTCGTGGAAGGTGTGCTGGACGCCGCCCGCCACGAAGATCAGTGAGCCGGGCCCGACCGGTCGCTGCTCGTCGCCGACCGTGATCGTGGCCTGCCCGGCAACGACGAGATAGAGCTCGTCCTCGCGGTGGGGCTGCTGCGGATCGGTGTCCCCGGCCTCGAGCACGTACAGGCCCGCGCTGAGGTCCGGAACGCGCAGGAACTCCTGGTAGCGCTTTCCGGCCGCACTCCGGATCGCCTCGACCTCGCCGAGCTCGAACGCATCCATCAGCCCGCAGCCTAGCAAACCCGATTCGGCCGGCGCGGCCTCTCCCACCGCTTGCGGGTAGCATCCCGCGATGGCGTTTCCCAACCGTCACCCGTTGGTGGCGGCCCTCGTGGTCGTCCTGCTCGTCGTCCTTGCCGCGTGCGGCGGCGCGCAGGCCACGCCATCACCGGCGCCCCCATCCGAGGCTCCCGCATCCGCCCCGCCGGAGCCGTCAACCGCGCCGAGCGAGGCCGCAGTCTCGCCAAGCCCGGCCGGCGCGACGGGATCGCCCGGAGCGTTCCATCCGGAGGACGTCAGGCTGAACCTCGAGCGGGTCGTCGACCGGCTCATCTCGCCGCTCGCGGTCACCAATGCCGGTGACGGCAGCGGGCGCATCTTCGTGCTCGAGCAACGGGGCCAGATCCGGATCGTGCGCGACGGGCAGTTGCTCGGCGACCCGTTCCTTGACATCGGTGACCGCCTGACGGCCGGCGGCGAGCGCGGGCTCCTCGGGCTGGCCTTCCACCCGGACTTCCCCGACGATCCGCGCTTCTTCGTCAACTACACGGATCTCGAAGGCGACACGGTCGTCTCGTCGTTCAGAGCCGACGCCGGCGCTGACCGCGCCGACGGCGACAGTGAGGTCGTCCTGCTCCGGATCGACCAGCCCAACCCGAACCACAACGGCGGCGCCCTGGCCTTCGGGCCCGACGGCTACCTGTACATCTCGACCGGCGACGGCGGCTCGGGTGGCGACCCGCACGACAACGGCCAGCGAATGGACACGCTCCTCGGCAAGATCCTCCGGATCGACGTCGACGGCGGCTCCGGCGACGCGCACTACGCGGTCCCGCCCGACAACCCGTTCGAGGGCCAGTCCGGAGCATTGCCCGAGATCTGGCACCTCGGGCTGCGCAACCCGTGGCGGATGTCGTTCGATCGCGAGACTGGTGACCTGTGGATCGGCGACGTCGGACAGGGCAACTGGGAGGAGGTTGATGTCGCCCGCGCCGGGACCGGCGGCCTGAACTTCGGGTGGAACCGGGTCGAGGGCTTCGAATGCTTCGGGAGCAGCGACTGCGACGATCCGGCGTTCACGCCGCCAGTGACGGCGTACAGCCACGACTTCGGTTGTTCGGTGATCGGTGGCGTCGTCTACCGCGGGACGGCGCAACCATCGCTCACGGGCGGATACGTGTATTCCGACTACTGCGGCGGCAACCTGTGGGTGCTCGACCCGACGAACGACGGGCCGTTGGACGGCCGGCTGGTCGCGGAGACCGGGCGCAGCATCAGCGCTATTGGCGAGGACGAGACCGGCGAGCCGTACGTCACGGATCTGAGCTCGGGCGAGCTGCTGCGGATCGTCGCGACGGGAAATTAGGCTCCGTGGACTAGACTTCGTCTCCTAGGTGTTAGGCGGCTGCAAGGACCGCTCCGGGTCGACACGTTTGGGGAGTCACCCGGGCTGGGGGAAGGTGGCGGGGTGCCCGTCGTTCGTCGTTCCCGCGTGTCCTCGACTCCGCACCATGCGGTGCGGATCGTCACGATGCGCGCCACGCACCGAAATCACCAGCGGCACCCGAATCGCCTGGGCACGTTCGTGGCGATCGCCCTGGCCCTGGTCCTTGGCGCAAGCGCCGCGGGCGTCGCTGTCTTCGGGCTCGCCGCCAGCGCCACCGTTGCCTACCTGTCCGAGGACCTGCCCGACCCGAGCCAGCTCGAGTCGCTGACGTTCGCGCAGCCCACGATCCTCTACGACCGCGACGGCGAGGTCGAGCTGGGCCGGTTTCAGACCGTCGCGCGGCGAGTCATCGCCTACGAAGACGTGCCCCGCCTGGTCCTCGATGCGACGACCACCGCGGAGGACCGCACGTTCTGGGAGAACGCCGGTTTCGACGCACAGGCGATCGTCTCGGCGATCGCGGAGAACGCGAGCGGGGAAAGCGAGCGCGGAGCATCGACGATCACCCAGCAACTCGTCCGCGCGCGGATGCTGCCCGATGACGTGATCGCGCCCGGCTCCGACCGCTACATCCGGAAGGCCAAGGAGATCCTCCAGTCGATGCGGCTCAATGAGACGTATCCCGGCGTGGCCGGCAAGGAACGGGTCATCACGGCGTACCTGAACGAGATCTATTACGGGCACAAGGCGTACGGGATCGCCGCCGCGGCAAAGGCCTATTTCGGGATCGAGGACCTCGCCAGCCTGACGCCCGCGCAGGCGGCGCTGATCGCGTCGCTGCCCAAGTCGCCGAGCACCCTCGATCCGTACTCCTACGCGAAGAAGAACAAGGCCGGCAAGCTGGTCGTGCCCGCTGACTCGCCGCCGGTCGTCCGGCGGAACTGGGTGCTGAGCAACCTGACCACGTCGCGCTGGACCAAGCTGACCCCGGCCGAGCTCAAGACGGCACTCGACGAGCCCGTCGTCCTGGCCGGCGACCAGCCGGCCAAGTTCCGCGCGGGCCACTTCGCCTGGCAGGTCGAGCGCCAGCTTCAGAAGATCGTCGGAGATGACATCGACCTCACGACCGCCGGCTACCGCGTGATCACGACGCTCGACTGGCGGGCGCAGCGGCTGGCTCAGCGCTGGGTCACCGCCGCGGTCATCGCGCCGAACATCAAGCGCAGTTCCGGCGAGCGGCTGCTCAAAAAGCTCGAGATCCCGAGCGGCGAACGCGGCTGGATCCGTGCGCTGCGCGGGAAGGACATTCACAACGCCGCGCTGGTCGCCCTCGACTACCGGACGGGCGACGTGCTCGCCTACCTTGGCAGCGCCGGCTACGAACGCAACGACCTTGCCTCGAAGCGGTTCGAACCGAAGTACGACGTGGCCGGTGACGGCTTCCGCCAGCCTGGCTCCGCGTTCAAGCCGATCCTGTACGGGGCGGGGTTCGAGTCAAAGGCCATTACCCCCGGGTCGCTGCTGCTGGACGTCACGACCCAGTTCAACGCCCGCCAGCGGTGGGCGCCGCGCGACGCCGACCGCCGTGACCGGGGCCCGGTCCTGGTCCGCGAAGCGCTCCAGCAGTCGCTCAACATCCCGGCGATCCGGGCGCTCGAGCGGATCGGCACCAAGGCCGTGGCAAAGCGCGCCGAGAAGCTTGGCCTCCATTTCCAGGGCGGCGTGAAGCGCTACACGCAGGCCGGTCTCGCGGGCGCCCTGGGCACCGTCGAAGTGCGCCCCATCGACCTGACGTCGGCATTCGGCACGTTCGCCAACGGCGGCGTCCACGTCCCGCCGCGGATGATCCTCGAGGTCCGCGGGCCGGACGGCTCAGTTGTCTGGAGAGCGCCCAAGCCCGACGGCCAGAGGGCGGTGTCGGGTCAGACCGCGTTCCTGATGAACGACATCCTCGCCGGAAACAGCGATCCCAAGATCAACGCTGCGTGGGGCCCCGTGCTGCAGACACGCGGGCCGGGTGGCAGGCGACGTCCAATCGCGGCCAAGACCGGTACCGCCCAGGACGCCCGCGACCTTTCGACGTACGGCTACCTCGCCCCACCCAAGGACAAGGACAAGCCCGGGCTCGTCGTCGGGATCTGGATGGGCAACAGCGACCACTCGTTCCCTCGTTCGGGCGACCCGGCGACATCGATCAAGGCCGCCGCGCCGCTGTGGCACGCGTTCGTCGAGGACTACTCGAAGAAGTGGCCGATCGCCAAATTCCCGCGCCCGAGCAAGGTCGTGACGGCAACGATCGATGCCTGGTCGGGTGGGAAGCCTGGACCATGGACCCGCGAGACGCGCAAGGAATACTTCGTCCGCGGGACGCAGCCGACGGCGGGCAACGCCGTCGACCCGGCCGGCCTGCTCTACTCACAGGGCTGTGGCGGCTGGCGTGTCGACCCCGTCAAGGCTGAGCTCGGTCCGTCGGCCTGGAACCGCGACGTCGAGGACTGGCTGCGCCGAGCCCGACGTGGCGTTGGGGTCATCGGCCGATGGAGCGCGGCGACGGCCTTCCTCCCGGGCGAGTCGTCGTGGGGCGGTCCCCTCGCCGGGCCGTGCCCGCGGCCGAAGCCCGTGGAGCCCGAGAAGCCGGACAAGCCCGAGAAGCCGGACAAGCCTGACAAGCCTGACAAGCCTGACAAGCCCGAGAAGCCGGACAAGCCCGAGAAACCGAAGCCGCCGCCGCCAGACGGCGGCTAACACCCGCCCGAGGGCGGGGCGACGGGCGGCGCGGCCGGCGCTGCGATGCCTAACGGATCACGGCGAGAATGAGGGCCGCGGCGACCGCGACGATCGCGAGGCCGTATTCGATCAGCTGCATCGAATGCTCGTCTCGATCCGCGACGACGGTCCTGGATTCCGCGGACCTGTGTTGCTCGAGCATCGATGGTGCCTCCTGGCGGATGGGCCGACAACGCGCCATTGCGGCGCGGGAGCGTCGGCTTCGCGGAGTGTCGTCGGAGACCGACTCCAACCATCATCCCGCACGAGCCACGCGGCATTTCGGTCCTGTATCACGCGGACCGAGGCAATCGATCGTGGTGCCGGGAAGCACGTTCGGGCCGGTCGACTGCGAGAAGGCTGATAGGCCCCTCGCGGTCGATCGACGGTCAGCGATGCGCCGATACGGCTACGGTCCCGGCGGCCCCCAGTCGAATCCGACGAGAGGTCGCCCGTCCGTTCTCTAGGCGGGCACGTCCACCCCCCATGGAGGACCATCCATCATGAAACGATTGCTCGCATTGCTCGTCCTTGCCGCGGCGGCCGCGATGGCCTGCACACCGTCGGATACCGGCAGCAGCCCGGGCGGCCTCGAGAGCCCGTCCTTGACCAGCCCCTCGCTCGAGAGCCCGTCGCTCGAGAGCCCGGTCATGGAGTCGGCTGCGCCGTCGGCCTCCTGACCGACGCTCAGCCGACCGATTCGAACCGCCGGGCGCCCGCCCGGCGGTTCGTGCTGTCAGGCGGTTGTCATGACGCGATTCCGTGTTGTAATGGTCGCGAGCCACGCCGGGCCGGGATAGTCGACCCATCGAGCCTGGCGGATGCCCGACGCCGTGGGTGGCTCGACCTCGCGGCCCGTGGGTGGAGGTGGGGATGAGCATCGTGGCATGGATCGTGCTCGGCGCGGTTGCCGGGTACCTTGCTGGCTTCCTGGTGAAAGGCGACGAGGGCCTCGGGATCGTGGGCCATGTCGTCCTCGGGATCGTCGGCGCGGTGGTCGGCGGGTTCCTGGCCGGCGTGATCTTCGGAACCGACCCGATCCAGGGACAGCTGGACGCCGTGTCGGTTGTGACCGCGGTGATCGGAGCCGTCCTGGTCGTCCTGGTCGTCAGCACGCTGATGGGACGCTCCCGGACCGGCCGCGGCGCCGCCTGAGCGCAGCCTTCACGACGTTATCCACGGGCCGGACGAACGGTTTGCCGGACCCCAGGGCGGTCCGGCACGGGGAGGGCCCACCCTGGGCGCCTTCAGGAGTGGGCGTCCCGTTCGACCGCCAGCGGGCGCTGACACCCGGATGCAAGTCGCCCCCTGATCACAGGTGAGTGGACGGCACCCCGGAATTCGAAACTGGAGCCTGGCTCCCGTACCACTGGGGGTCCGGGAGCCACCTCCCAAACCGGAATCCGGGGGATTCTGGCGCGGGAGGCAGTGATCGTTATGCGGATGCAATGTCCTGTGGCTGCCAATTGAGGATGGGCGATGGCAGACTTATCTACGGTGACTCGGTCACGGGGCGCGGGGGCCCCCGAGGGGGACGTTCCGGACCAGCGCGAATATCACAACGGGAGCGCTTGTGACGGGGCGCTCTCGCCAAGCACGGACGGCTCGAGCCCCCTCCTCGGGCCGTCCGTCGCCTTTTCCGGCACCTTCTGAAGGGTGGAGTGAGTGATGACGACCACATCGAACGACCTCGGCGAGACCTCGACCAGCACGGACGCCGCCGACGCCCCGCAGAACGGCGGGCCGGCTGAGACCGCACGTGCGGTTGCCGGCAACGTCGCCAACGTCGCCGAACAGGCGGTCTCGAAGCTGCCGGAGGCCAAACAGTCGACACGCGCGGCGGTCGAGGAAGCGAACCGCGCGATCCAGTCCGGCTCCGACGAGGCGCTTGTGGCCGGCACAACGCTGTCGGTCGGCTTGGCGCTCGGGCTGTTGCTCGGCGGGGCCAACCGTCTCCTCGTCATCCTCGCCCTCATTCCGGCCGCGGCGATGGGCTTCACGCTCCTCGATCGGTCGCAGTCGGGCCGCACGCCGGTGAAACGGGGCTGATAGCCCGTTCCGCTTCGCCAGTCTCGGCCCGATAGGGCGGAGGCCCTAGGTTCGGGACACGGGCGCCGTCCAGGCACCCAACCCAACCAGGAGGCGAGACCCATGGATGAGGTCAAGAAGGGCTACCGGGACGTCGAGACCGACGCCAAGGAAGCCTGGCGCGAGAGCGACGGCGAGGAAGACCTTGCCGACAAGGTCGGCAACGCGGGTGACGAGGCCCGCAAGCAGCTCGGCAACCTCGGCGACGACGCCGCAGATACGGCCGACGACGCGGCTGACGAGGCGGACCGCCGGACCTAGAACCGAGACCCGGACACATCGAGAGGCCCCGCTCGTTCGAGCGGGGCCTCTTCTTGCGTGCAGGACGCGTCTTCCCGAATGGGTCAGCTGCCGGCGAGTTGCCGGCGCAGGGCGTCGTGGAGCATCGCCGCGTGGCGGCGCTCATCCTCGAGCAATTTCCCGAAGACGCCTTCCGGGTCGTCGCTCTGGTACTGCTCGTACGCCTCGATGGCCTCGAGCTTCGAAGTGAGCGCCTGGAGAAGGTTGTACGTGGCGTCATCCACGGGCGTGCCCGTCTGGGCGATGGTCTGCTGGGTCATGAAGTGACCCTCCTTTCTTCGACCCGCATCGTCGCCTGCGCCATGGGTCGGTCCGTCCGGCACGTACGCGGAGCGCCCTATCGATGACCTTGCGACTGCATCCCGCTCCGCCCAGCGTCCACGTCGAGGCGTTCGCGCAGGAGCTCGAGCACGGCCTTCTCCGCCGAGGACAGGTCGTCGAGATCCACCGCTTCGAGCCGGCCGTCGACGTACGCCTGGAGCACCTCGGGGTGGATATAGGCCTGGCGGGAGACGGCCGCCGTGTTGCGCAGCGCTCCCGACGTCCGTTTGACCGCCTCGACGACGTTGCGCTTTGCGGCACGCTCGTCGTCGGCCTCGGGCAGCTCGCACAAGGCGCGGTAGGCCAGCACCGTCCCCGCCCAGGTCCGGAAGTCCTTGGCAGTGAAATCGCCACCAGAGATCTCGCGCAGGTACGCGTTGACATCGTCGCTTGTCACGTCGTGAACCGTGCCGTCCTCGGCGTATTGGAACAGCTCCTGTCCGGGCAGGTCCTGGCAACGCCGGATCAACGTCGCGACGCGTCGGTCGCGCAGATCGACCTCGTGGAGCGCACCGCCCTTGCCCCGGAAGCGGAAGCGGATCTGGGTGCCGTCGACCTTGACGTGCCTGCCGCGGAGCGTCGTCAGGCCGAAGGAGCGGTTGAGCCGCGAATACTCGTCGTTGCCGACGCGGATAAGCGTCAGCTCCAGGAGGCGCACAACTGCCGCCAGGACCTTCTCCCGAGGAACGCCGGGGCGGCCAAGGTCACGGTCGACGCGCTTCCGGATGCGCGGCAGCGCGGTGGCGAACTCGACGAGCCGTCCGAACTTCGCGTCATCACGCGCGGCCCGAAACTCCGGGTGGTAGCGATGCTGCTTCCGCCCGCGCGCATCGCGGCCGGTGGCCTGCAGGTGACCGTTCGGCCATGGGCAGATCCACACATTGGTCCATGCGGGCGGGATCACGATCGAGCGGATTCGTGTGAGCACGTCCGCGTCGCGGATCACGATCCCATCGCGGTCGAGGTAGCTGAAGCCCTTCCCGCGGCGGCGTCGCGAAAAGCCGGGGACCGCATCGGTCGCATAGCGCAGGCCCGCCTCACGGGCGGCGAGCCGCGACGACTGGTCGGGTGACGGTTCCTGCATGTGCCCGAAGCCTGGGGCCGCGGCATGGCGCGCGCCAGCCCATCGCGCCCGCCGGTCGTCGCAGCGGGCTTGCAGCGCCGACCGCGTCATGCGCTTGGTATGCCGCCGGGGTCGCGGCGACACCGGCGCAAGGCTCCCTCTCGATACTCGGGACAGCCCGGCCGGTTGGCCGGGTCGCACCGTGCCGACGCCCAGGAGCCGACGTGACCGACCCCCAGTCCGCGCCGCGCGCAACCGTCTCCGTCGAGGACGTGACGAAGCGGTTCGGCGATTTCGTCGCCGTGGACGGCGTCTACCTCGCGGTCCCGGAGAGAACGATCCTCGGCCTCATCGGCCCGTCCGGCGCCGGCAAGACGACCGTCGTCCGGATGCTCACCGGAGCCCTCGCTCCGACGAGCGGCACCATCCGCGTCCTCGGCGAGGATCCGCGCCACTTCCGGCGCCGGACGCGCGAGCAGATCGGATATATGCCCCAGCTGTTCTCGCTGTATCCGGACCTGACCGCGCGCGAGAACGTCGACTTCGTCGCCTCGTTGTTCGGGATGCTGTTCCGCCGACGTCACCGACGAACGCGCGAAGTGCTCGAAATCGTCGACCTGTGGGAGGCGCGCGGCCGGCGCGCCGGCAATCTGTCCGGTGGCATGCAGCGTCGCCTCGAGCTCGCCTGTGCGCTGGTCCACGACCCGGCGCTCATGTTCCTCGATGAGCCGACCACGGGCATCGACCCGCTGCTCCGGACCCGGATATGGGAGGAGCTGCAACGATTGCGGTCCGAGGGTCGAACGATGCTCGTCACCACGCAGTACCTCGGCGAGGCAGAGCTGTGCGACAACGTCGCGCTGATCGCCAACGGACGGCTGGTGGCGCACGACACGCCGGACGGCCTGCGCCGCGCGGCGATCGGCGGCGACATCGTCGACGTCGAGACAGTCAATGCGTTCGACGGCGCGGCGCTCGATGGCCTGCCGAGCGTCGTCTCGACCAAGCAACTCGGTCCACGCCACCTGCAGGTCATCGTCGACGATGCCGGGTCGGCGACGCCGACCGTGATGGATGCGATCGCCGAGCGCGGCGGTGACGTCGAGAGCGCCCGGGAATACCGGCCCACGTTCGACGAGATCTTCGCCGAGCTCGTCGAGCGGGACCGCGACGCGCGCGGTGAGCGGACCGACGGTGAGGCGGTGGCCCGATGAAGGGCCTGATCGCCGTCCCCGTTCGCCTCTTCGCGTTCCTCGGCAAGGAACTCGTCGAGACGATCCGCCGCCCGGGCGCCCTGTTCAGCCTCGTCCTGGGCCCGTTCCTGATCATGGCCATCTTCGGCTTCGGCTACGACGGCTATCGCAACCCGCTCCGGACGGTCGTCGTGGCCCCGCCCGAGACGGGGCTGCCCCAGAACGCTTCGGACTACGCGGATATCGCCGGCGACGCCCTCGTCGTGACCGAAGTGACCGCGGACCAGGCGAAGGCCGAGCAGCAACTGGCGAACCAGCAGGTCGAGGTGCTGGTCATCGCACCGGGGGACTCCGAGGAGCGCTTCCGGAACGGCGAGCAGTCGGTCATCGCCGTCGAGGTCAACATCGTCGACCCCGTAGAGGCTGCTTACGCGGCGTTCGTCGTGCAATTGCTTGCGACCGAGGTGAACCGCGAGATCATCGAACGGGTCGCCGAGCAGGGTCAGAGCTACGCGGTCGCGGCCGGAGATGAGGAACTCTCGCAGGTTCCGCCCGAGATCGTCGCCTCGCCGACGCGGACCGAGCTGATCAACATCGCGCCGCTCACGCCAGGCGTCGTCGCCTTCTTCGGTCCCGCCGTCCTCGCGCTGATCCTCCAGCACCTGGCCGTGACGCTGACCGCGATGTCGCTGGTCCGCGAACGGACGAGCGGCGTGCTCGAGCTGTTCCGGATCTCGCCGATCAGCTCGGCGGAGATCATCGCCGGCAAGGTCCTCGCGTACGGCGTCCTCGGGGCGGCGATCGCGGCGATCAGCCTGGCGCTGCTCATTCTCGCCTTCAACATCCCGGTGCTCGGGACCTGGGCGATGGTCGCCGCGGTGGTCGGACTGCTGCTGCTCGCGTCGATCGGGCTCGGCCTCGTCGTCGCGGTTGTCTCCGATTCGGAACGCCAGGTCGTCCAGCTGTCATTGCTGATCCTGCTCGCGTCGGTGTTCTTCAGCGGGTTCGTGCTCCCGCTCGAGGAGTTCAACGCGCCGGTCCAGGCCATCGCGTTCCTGCTCCCGGTCACGCACGCGATCCGGCTCATGCAGGACGTGATGCTCCGCGGTTCGACGCTCTACGTGTGGGAGATCGGCGCGCTCGCGGCGATCGCGGTCGTGACGCTCTTCATAGCCTGGGCCGCCCTCCGGCGATCGATGACGCGCGCCTGAGGGCGCGTCGGCCTAGCTCCGACGCTGAAGCGGCTCGACCCTGGCTGTCCGGGGGCCGCCTTCACGGGCCGGCTGCGGCTCCTCGTCCTCCAGGCCGGGGAGCGGGGCACGCGTCGGGATCTCCCAGCCGGGCCCGACCGCCACCGGCGCGCGGCGGACGGTTTTTCCGGCGGCATCGTCGATCGCGCGCAGGTAGAGCTCCTCGTAGCCATCGGTCATGCGCTTCGCGGAGAACCGCTCGATGACGGACGCGCGGATTGCGTCGCGGTCCAGCGTGTCAACCCGGTCGACGAGGAAGGCAAGGTTCTCGACGTCGTCGCCGAAGAAGCCATCGATCCCGTCGCGCATGATCTCTGGGAGTGCACCGACTCGCCGGGCGAGAACCGGCGTCCCGCAGGCCATCGCCTCGATGGCCGCCAGCCCGAACGGCTCGGGCCAGGTCCCGGGCATGAGCATCGCGTGGCTGGCGCCGACGACCCGGTCGCGCTCCTGGCCGCTCAACTCGCCGAGGTCCTCGACGAACGAGCCGGCGTCGCGCAGCGCGGGAACAAAGACCTGCTCGAAGTACTCGACCTCGTTGGGCACGACCGGTCGCTTGGCGATCACTCTCAGAGTCCGCCCGGTGAGGCGCGCCACCTCGATCGCATCGAGGATCCCCTTCTCCGGCGCGATCCGCCCGAGGAACACGAGCTCGTCGTTGTGGTGCGTCGGGACCGGTGCGCGGGCGAGGTCGAGCCCGTTGTGCACGATGCCGGCCCAACGGACGGTCGGATGCGTCGCGGCGTGGCTGCGGCTGATGGCGATCAGGCCAGGTGTCCCCTTGAGCAGGGTCGCCGCCCACGGCAGGTCGAGCCGGCCGTGGAACGTGGACAGGACCGGGGTCGGGCTCTGGACAGCAAGGACGGCGCTCGCCCATTCGAGATGCGAATGGATCACATCGAAGTCGGAGGCGCGGTCGAGGACGGCCCGAATGGTCGCGTAGAACCACGGCGACGCATCGCCGCTATAGCCGTCCGCCCTGAGGGAACGGGCCACCGTCGGGACGAGCCGGCCGGGGACCGCGGAATCGCCGCTGGCGAAGGTCGTGACGTCGTGGCCGCGTGCGAGCAGCTCATCGACCAGCGCGGCCACGATCCGCTCCGTGCCACCGTAGCCGTGCGGCGGCACGGGTTCCGATGGTGGGGCGACCTGGGCAATCCGGAGGCGACGGGTCATGGCTGGGGTCCGCGATGCGACGCTGCCACCTTACACCCGCCCTCCGGACCTGGCCCGGACAGGCGGTTAGAGGGCGACAGGGTCGACTTTCTCGGGGTCGAGGCCGAGCTCGCGGATCGCCTTGCTCGCGACCTTGGATTCGAGCGCCCCGCACCGGACGAGGCCCACCAGTGTCGCGGCGGCGATCTGCGGTGGGTCGATCTCGAACAACGCACGCAGGTTCTCGCGCGTGTCGCTCCGCCCGAAGCCGTCGGTGCCGAGCGACACGTAGTACGGCGGCAGCCAGCGCGCGACCATGTCGGGAAGCGCCTTCAGCCAGTCCGTGGCCGCCACGATCGGACCGCCTTCGTGCGGCAGGACCTGGCTGACATACGGCACGCGCGGCTGGCGGGCATCCGGATGGAGCCGGTTCCAGCGCTCCGCCTCGAGGGCGTCCTTGCGCAGGAGCTGGAACGACGGCGCGCTGTAGATCTCGGCCGCGACGCCAAACTTCTCGGCGAGCAGATCGCGCGCCGCGATCACCTGCTGGAGGATCGAGCCCGAGCCGACCAGGCGCGCAGCCTGCGCGCCCTTGCCGACGTCGGGCGCAGCGGCGTAGCGGTACAGCCCGCGGAGGATCCCGGCCCGGATGTCGTCGCCCTCGGGCAGCGGCGGCTGGACGTAGTTCTCGTTGTGGATCGTGACGTAGTAGAAGACGTCCTCGCCCTTGCCGTACATCCGCTCGACGCCGTCGCGGACGATCGCCGCGAGCTCGTATGCGAACGCCGGGTCGTAGGCCTGGATGTTCGGGATCGTCGAGGCGTGGACGTGGGTATGGCCGTCGTCGTGCTGCAGGCCCTCGCCGGTGAGCGTCGTCCGGCCGGCCGTCGCGCCCATCAGGAAGCCGCGTCCCCGCGCGTCCCCGAACGCCCACATCTGGTCGCCGGTCCGCTGGAACCCGAACATCGAGTAGAAGATGTAGAACGGGACCATCGGCATGCCGTGCGTCGAGTACGACGTCCCCGCGGCCTGGAAGCTGGCCATCGAGCCGGCCTCGGTGATGCCCTCCTCGAGTACCTGGCCGTCGGTCGCCTCGCGGTAGGACAGCACGAGATCCGAGTCGACCGGCTCGTAGCGCTGGCCGAGCGCCGAGTAGATGCCGACCTCCTTGAACAGCGGGTCCATGCCGAAGGTCCGCGCCTCGTCCGGGATGATCGGCACGATGTGTTTCCCGAGCTCCTTGTCGCGGATGAGGTTGCGCAGGATCCGGCTGAAGACCATCGTCGTCGAGACGGGCGTCTGGCTGCCGGCGGCGAACTCCTGGTCGACCTCCTGGCCGGGCTTCGGGAGCGGCGTCGAGCGGACGATCCGTTTCGGGAGCGGCCCGCCGAGCGCCCGGCGGCGCTCCATCAGGTACTCGACCTCCTCGGACTTCGGGCCGGGGTGGTAGTACGGGGCGTCCTTGAGCTTCTCGTCCGGGATCGGCAGCTCGAGCCGGTCGCGGAAGATCTTCAGCTCGGCCTCGGACAGCTTCTTGGCCTGGTGGGTGATATTGCGGGCCTCGACCCCCGGGCCGAGTGTCCAGCCCTTGACCGTCTTGACCAGGATCGCCGTTGGCGCGCCGGTGTGCTCGACGGCAGCCTTGTACGCGGCATAGACCTTGCGGTAGTCATGGCCGCCTCGACGCAGCTTGGCCAGGTCGTCGTCGGAGAGATGCTCGACGAGCTTGCGCAGACGCGGGTCCGGCCCGAAGAAGTGCTCGCGGATGTACGCCCCGCCGGCCACCGAGTACTTCTGGAACTCGCCGTCGAGGGTGTCGTTCATCTTCTGGACGAGCACGCCGTCGACGTCACGGGCGAGCAGGTCGTCCCACTCCCGGGCCCAGATGACCTTGATGACGTTCCAGCCGGCGCCGCGGAACGCGGATTCGAGCTCCTGGATGATCTTGCCGTTCCCGCGCACCGGGCCGTCGAGGCGCTGCAGGTTGCAGTTCACCACGAAGGTCAGGTTGTCGAGGCCCTCGCGCGCAGCGACATGGAGTGCGCCGAGTGTCTCCGGCTCGTCGGTCTCGCCGTCACCGACGAAGGCCCAGACGCGCGAGCCAGTCGTGTCGAGGATGCCGCGGTTCTGGAGGTAGCGGTTGAACCGCGCCTGGTAGATCGAGCTGATCGGCCCAAGACCCATCGAGACCGTCGGGTACTCCCAGAAGTCGGGCATGAGCCGTGGGTGCGGGTAGGAGCTCAGGCCGGCCTGGCCGGGGACGGACTCGCGCCGGAAGTGGTCGAGCTGATCCTCGCTGAGCCGTCCCTCGAGGAACGCCCGGGCGTAGATCCCGGGCGCCGCGTGGCCCTGGTAGAAGATCTGGTCGCCCGGCTTGCCGTCGTCCTTGCCCCGGAAGAAGTGGTTGAAGCCAACCTCGTACAGGCTGGCCGCCGAGGCATACGTCGCGAGGTGCCCGCCGATCCCCGAGAACTGACTGTTCGCGCGGAGCACCATCGCCGCCGCGTTCCAGCGGATGAGCCGGCGGATGCGTCGCTCGATTGCCTCATCGCCAGGAAAGAACGGCTCCTGCTCGGGGCTGATCGTGTTGATGTAGCGGGTCTGGGTGAGCGGCGGCAACCCGATCTGGAGCTGGCGGGCGCGCTTCAGCAGCTTGTAGACGAGGAACCGCGCACGGGTCTCGCCGGACTGCTCGACGACCTGGTCGAGCGATTCCATCCAGTCCTGGGTTTCGTCTGGGTCAATGTCCGGCAGCTGGTGCTTGAACTCGTCGAAGTACATGGGAAACGGACCGCTCCGCATCGGGCGCAAATGGGTGACGCCATGAGCGTAGCCCATCTCGTGACTGGGTGGTGAGGTTCGAGGCTCCGGCGGTGTTTGTTATGCCGGTGAAACGGTTCTGCAATGTCAGCGGGCCACGCCCGGCACCACGGCTCGCCAAGGATGGGGGCCGCAACCCCCGGCCGCACCGGCCGATCCGTTCGCGGACTGGCCGCCCAGGCGGTCGACTGAAGGAGGCTCAAACCAATGACCGAGGACAACGACCACGACATCGTCGTCGTCGAGGACTCCGGCTCGAGCGCCGGCATGATTCTCGGCGTCCTCGCGGTGATCATCGTGCTCGCCGGGCTGTGGTACTTCGCGATGGGGCCCGGCTCTTCGGGTGGCGGGACCACGACCCAGGAGGTCAACCCGGACGTGAACATCGAAGTGCCGGCCGAACCGGCGGCATCGGCTCCTTCGTGATCCGCTGCACCACCTCGGTGACGCGCCTGCTGACGTCGGGCCCGTCGTCCGTCACCATGAACGTCCGTAGCGGAGGTAAGGCGTGAGCACGCAGCCGCTCGTCCTCGTCGCTGATGACGAGCCGCGCATCACCAAGCTCGTCGCGATCGCCCTCGGCGAGGAGGGCTTCCGCGTCGTCACCGCCAATGGCGGCGAGGAGGCGCTCCAGAAGGCCGAGGAAGTCCGACCGGACATCGTCCTGCTCGACATCGTCATGCCCGACCTCGACGGCATCGAGGTCATGCGCCAGCTGCGCGAGCGACGGCCGGTGCCGGTGATCCTGCTGACCGCGAAGGGTTCGACCGCCGACAAGGCCAAGGGCCTCGACCTCGGCGCCGACGACTACATCGCCAAGCCGTTCCACCCCGACGAGCTCGCCGCGCGCGTCCGCGCCGTCATCCGCCGCTCGGGCGGCGCCGAGCCGGGAGCCGGCGTCATCAAGTTCGACGACGTCGAGATCGACCTCGAGCGTCGCATGGTCACGCGCAGCGGCGAGCTCGTCCAGCTCTCGCGCACCGAGTGGCTGCTGCTCCAGCACCTGGCCGCGAACGCCGGCAAGGTCGTGCTCCACACCGAGCTCCTGACCAAGGTCTGGGGCCCGGAATACCGCGACGACCTGCAGTACCTCCGGGTGTGGGTCTCGCGGGTCCGCCGCAAGCTCGGCGCTGCGCCGGGCGAGCCCGGCCGGATCCGGACCTTCCAGGGCATCGGCTACCTGCTCGACGTCGAGCCGCCGGCCCCGAGCCGAAATCGAAGTGGAAGCCCCGGTCGACGAGCGCGCCGCGCTGATCGGCTAGGTCCAGATCGGTTGAACGTTCCGCGGGCCGCCGGCATTCGCCGGCGGCCCGTTTGCGTGCCCGGCGGCCGCTCCGCCGCCGCCCAGCCGCCGCTCCAGGCCAGTTCGGGTCGGCTGCTCGCCCAGCGAGCGTTGCCGAGGTTGTGAACGCCCGCCTTCCTTCTTCTGTCCGCGCTGAGCGAGCAGGATCGCGCCGCAGCCGCCAAACCGCTCGCTGATGGCGAGCAAGCGAAGGAATGATTTCCCGTAGTGCTCGCCAGGC
>CAVVPT010000028.1:0-87592 GCA_963750125.1 uncultured Chloroflexia bacterium
TCACTTCGGCCCGGAAGTTGCCGTTAGCCTCGAGCACAAGCCGCTCGTCTTCGTCGTCGACGACGATCAGATCCCCGACGCGGCCGGTCAGCCGTTCGGCCGCGGTCTCGAACTGCTCGATGAAGGCGGGCCTCCGCTGTCCTGGCTGCGCTCCTGGAACTCGAGCGCGAGGTCATACAGGCGGCGCGCGGCCCCTTCGTCGTCGTCGACCTCGAGGTTGGCCGGCTGCGCGGCCGCCCATTCGTCGGCCGCGGCGACGTACGGGTCCTCGCCAACCGGTCCGGTCTCCTCGACGCCGATCCCTGCGACCTCGAACAGCTCCTCGGCCGCCGTTGGTTCGATCTTGCCGGCCGCTTCCCGCGCGGCCTCCGCGAATGCCGCGAACACGTCGCCGGGGTTGTACAGCTCAACGACCTCGGCCGCCGACTCGAGCACTTCGGTGTCGCTCACCCAGTCACCGGTGTCCTCGTCGAGGTACCGGCTGCGGCTGCGGAACGTCATGTCCGGCGCGATCGACAGGTAGTCCGGGTCCTCGTCGATCAGGGTCATGCCACCCAGGCCGGAGATCCGGCTGCGGTTCGCATCGAGGAACTTGCGCAGCTGTTCGGTCGCCTGGACGATGAAGTCGGATCGTTCGAGCTCGGCGTCGCGGGCGAGCTCCCCGAGCAGGTCGTTGCGGCCAGTTTCCATGGTCTGCCTCCCGTTCGGTTCGTCGCCTTGCTCGCGCGGGTCGCGCACGTCTCGGATAGCCCATCGGTCTACGGGTGGTATTCGAGATCGGGTCCCATGCGCTCGCGCAGGAACATCGAATGATGCCGTTCGAAGATCCATTCCCCTGCCCGGTGCCCGAGGGCGCGGGTGGCCTCGTCTGCCTCGAGCTTGTCGAGCGTGGCGTAGTCGGGTAGGTCGAGCAGGATTACGTTGTCGAAGTCCCACCCGTGCGCGACGTTGTACCAGCCGATGAAGTGGATGCCGAAGCGCTCCTCGTATTCCTTCACCTGTTTCGGAAAGATCGTGCGCATGAAGAACTTGAAGAACGGGTCGCGACCGCGGCGGACCGAGAAGTAGGTCGCAAGAACGGGCACGGCGAGTTCGATCCTCCTGGGCAGGCACCGATCGGCGGGAAACGGCGCCTATTGTCGCACGGGGTCCTGCGGCGGGGCGGAGTCGCTCGGATCCTCGTCCTCGAGCTCGCCGACGGTCTTCGTCTCGCTCGCCAGCGGGCGCCGCCGACCCCGCCGATCGGCCGCAACGAGGCGCAGCAGGAAGATCACGGTCTGGCCGGCGAACAGCAGCAGGATAAGCACGGTGAATAGCAGCACGGCGCTCACCCATTCGGGCCAGTGCCAAGCCACGCTGAGGGGCGTGAGGATGACCAGGAACACGAGCAGGCCCAGCTGGAAACGGAAGCAGCCGAGCCCGGGTCCTCGCTCGGCATCGAGGTCGTCGCCCTTGTACTGGACGGGACCGGTTGACGGTCGGTCGGTCACGAGCGTGAACTCTACGTGAGGCTGGCGCGAACCGTTTTCGGCCAGAAATCAATCCGGGTATTCAAAGGCAAGGGACCGGTGCCGGGGGAGCCGCATGGGGTGGCGATTCCATGCCAAATATCAGCCCCAATGCTGGTTGGCCGGCAGGCCAAGGCAACGGCCGCCATTGCGAGGCCTTCGCCGGTTCCTATCCGGCCTTTCATGACACGGCTGATGTTTGGCCACTACCTGGACCGCCGATCGCAAGGACCGCGGTGTCACCGCTGCGCGTCGATCGTGCCGGCGTCGAGGAAGCGGCGTAGCCGCGTCATTCCCCGCTGCATGACCACGGCGAAGGCATCGTCCTTTGCAAGAGCGTCGTCTTCGAGCCACAGGCCGTTGACGACGAGCGTGGCCGTCGACCGGTCCATCCGTGCGTCGAAGCGCGCGACGAGCTGGTCGCCCCACAGGACTGGCAGGGTGTATGGACCCCAACGCCGCAGCTCGACGGGCTTGTAGATCTCCCAGATGTACTCGAAGCCGAACAGGCTCGTGGCGCGGCCGCGTGCGCTGACCGGATCGAGCGGGGCAAGGAATGTCGCCTCGTCCTCGGTGCTCGGCCCGAGCGGCCGCCAGGTTGACGGCGTGCGACCCGCGAGCAGCTCCACCAGGAACGGTTCGTCGCCGGCCAACGCGAGCTGTGGCGCCCGCCAGCCCTCGACCCGCACCTCGATCAGGTCGCCGGCGTCGAGCTTGCGCTGGCGCCACGCGGCAAGCTCGGCAGGCATCACCTTGCGTCTCATGAAGTTTCCGACCGTCCGCATCGGAGCCAGGCCGTCCGCGCCGACGAGCTTGGTCATCAGGTAGTCATCGGCGACCGCGGGGTCGCTCTCGCGGATCAGCTCGGCGGGCGCGATCGTCTCGGTCAGGGCGTAGACACGCTCGAACCCTTCGCGGTGGTGGATCATCGCGTCACCGATCCGCCACAGGAAGTGGAGCGCCAGCGAGCTGTCCTTGCGGCCGCGGTAGTTGTCGATGCGGGTCCGCGTGCCGGTGGTGAACTCGCGATTGCTGACCGTGCCGCGCACGGCGAGGACCTCCCGCATCTCCGCGATCGCCGGTCCGTGCTCGCGCTGGAACTCGATCCAGTTCGGTTGGTTCAACTCGCGACGCATGAGCACCCGCCAGTGCGACAGCTCGTCCATGGGGCGAACGGCCAGCCAGCCGCCCCAGTCGAAGAACTTGCGCTGCCCGTAGGTGAGCGTCGCCCAGTCGTCCTGCCGGTAGTCGATGACACGGGCATGGAGGATCAGGTCGTGGGCGCGCGCGAGGAGCACGAGCGGATCGAGCTGGAGCTGCTCGATGGCGCGCATGGCCTGTTCCGCGCCCTCGAGTCCCCGCCATCGGCGCCCCGGCCACAGGCCCTGCTTGCCGAGGACGAACCGACGCGCGACGTCGAGCGGGATGTCCAGTGCCACCCGGCTACGCGGCGGGTTCAGGCGTTCTGGCCAGGTCCGGCACGACTTCGACGTTCGGCAGGCGTTCGAGGATCGCCGGCGGCCCGATCACCTTCCAGCTCCGGCTGCCGCCGCCGAGCACGATCCGCTCGCGGTCCATGACGCGTGCGTCGACCCAGATGGGCATGCCGTCCGGCAGCCCGAACACGGTCACGCCGCCGATCTCGTGGCCGGTGATCTCGCGCGTCACCTCCGGAGGGGCGAACGATGCCTTGCGCGTGCCGAGCTTGTCGCGGACGACGCGGTTGACGTCGAGTCGAGTCGTCGCGAGCACGACGCAGGCGGCATAGCGCGGCGGATCGGACTTGCCAATGACGAGGATCGTGTTGGCGGACTGGTCGGGATCGAACCCGTACGCGGCGCAGAAGGCGGCCGTGTCGGCGAGGGCCGGGTCGCACGGGAATAGCTCGTACGCGATTCCGAGCGCATCGAGCCGTTCGGCGAGCGCGTCCCGCGTCGGATCATCAGTCATCCGCCGAAGGATACCGATCGCGCAGTCAGGGCAGGCGCGGTGCCAGCGCGCCCACCCTCTGTGGCGACATGAGCCTGCAGCGACTGTCGTCCTTTCGGTTACTCAGCGACGCGTTGCCAGTTCGCGTTGAGCCAACCGTCGTAGCTCGTTTCCACACCGGTCGCGATGTCGATCACCGAGAGATCCTCACTCAGACCACTGACGATCTTGGTACCGTCCGGTGACCAACCCCACCCAGCCTCGTAGCTGGAGAAGCAGTCGCAGAGCTCCTTGTCCGCTGCCGAGCCGTCGACGGCGATGATCGCGAACCGTGAGTAGTCCGGCGTCGTGTGATTCGGGACGATCGCCGCATCATCCCAGTAGCCGCGCGCGACAACGACCGAGCGCCCGTCGGGCGACCAGACCGGGAAGAGCTGGTAGATCACGCCAGGCGGGTTCCCTAGAACCCTGTCGTCGCTGCCATCGGCGCCGACGATGTGGGTAAGCACATGATTGCTGGTCACGTCATGTTGGGTGTAGGCGATGTGCGAACCACCGGGCGACCACTGGGGTCCCCGGATGTCATTTGTCGGACCGACCACAAGGTGCCTGTTCGAGCCATCCAAACCGATGGTGTACATGGATCGATCCTCCCCCTTGAGACCAACGAACATGAGCTCATCGCCGTTCGGTGGCCGGAAGGAGACTGTCTCGACGGGCATCCCGACATCCAGGACTCGCCCGTCGCCCGAAGCGGTATCGAAGACCGTGATCGTCGAAATGCCCCCGATGCGCGAGACGACGGCGATCGAGCGGCCGTCACCCGATCCGTCGCCGCCGCTGACGCCGGCCAATGGCTGCTTGCTCAGCTGGCGCGGCCCAGACCCGTCGGCACCAACGATCCAGAGGTCACCTCTGGCCAACGGGTCGCCGGAAGTGGATCGCAGGAACGTGATCATCGTCCCGTCTTTCGTGTACCCGGGAAATCCATCCACCGCAGGGCCCGATGTGATCCGTCGTGCGGCGCGCGTCACCGGGTCGCCAACGTAGATGTCCGACTCGGAGGCGTAGACCACGAGGCCGTTGCCCGCCGGGCCGTACGGGAGTGGGAGCCGGCGCTGCTGGCCGGCGACAATCAATGCCGCGGCCACCAGCACCAGGATGAGGAGCGCGACGACCCCAATCGTGCGCAGTGGGATATGCGGAGCGGCGGTCAACCGCTCACTGATCGCAGACATGGAGAACCACCTCTCGGGAACCATCCAGCCCGGCCGCTGCGACGTGGCCGCGGTGCGAGCCAGGAGGAGTTCGGTGTAATCGGGAGTTGGGCCCGCGCCCAGGTCCTCGAGGATTCCCGGCAGCGTGCGCTCCAGACGGGTGTCGCCGCTCATGCCGGATTCCCTCCAGACGCCAATGTCGGGGCCGCCACGCTGTCGGCCGCCTCGGATCGCATGTCGCCAAGGGCGCGATGAAGGCGTGACTTGACCGTTCCGACGGGGACGCCGAGTGATGCCGCGACCTCGGTCAACGGCATCCCAAGGAAGTAGTGCAGGACCACGATCGCCCGGCCTTGCTCGTCGAGGCGGCGCATCGCGCTGTCGACGAGCGCCCGATCGACCACCGCGATGGCAGGATCAGGTCCCGACGGGGCGAACAGTGGCGTGATCTCGACCTCGATCGGTCGTCGCCGGCGACGGCGCGCCAGGTCGAGACACGCGTTGACAGTCAGGCGATAGATCCAGGCATCGAAGCGGTCGGGATCGCGGAGTCCCCGCAGATCCCGCCAGGCCCGGAACAATCCCTCCTGGACCGCGTCGCGCGCGAGCTCCGGGTCCCGGAGGATCAGGCGGGCTGCCGTGTCCAGCCGCGCGACGGCGCCGCGGACAAGCTCGGCGAAGGCGTCATGATCGCCGTGCCTTGCCTGCTCGACGAGCCGTCTCTGGTCCACGGTCATCTCGCTGGGTGTCGCGGCCCCGATGGCCGCGTCTACATCCTATGGCGTCACCAGCCGAGGAGCGGTTCTTGTGATACGCCGCGTACCATCGCGTCGTGCCTGAGGACGATGACCTTCCGAAGCCCCGATCGCTTGATACCGCGGCCTATCTCGAGCGGTTTGCCTGGCATCCCGAACCCGCACTGATCGGATTCCGCGACGCTGACGCGTCGCGCGCGAGCGTCCGCCGGCTCGGCGAGGCAACCTGGGCCGTCGCGGTCGATTACCTCTACGAGCAGGCCGCGCGGCGGGCGATGGGCGCCTCGAGCGACTACGAAACCGCGCGGTCGAGTTTTTTTGCCGATGCTCCCGGACCGTCGCCCGCGCCGCGCGAGCCATCGCGCTCGGAGGACGTCCTCGCCGAGTTCGAGCGCCGCCTCGCGGCGTTCCAGTTGAACTCGCAGCATCCGCGCAACTTCGGCTACTTCACGCCGCCGCCGCTGCTCATGTCGATCGCCGGCGAGGTGCTCGCCCAGGTCACGAACCAGGGCGTGGACGTGTGGCACGCCGGCCCCACCGGCGCGTTCGTCGAGGAGGAGGTCATCCGTTGGCTGGCCGAGCTTGTCGGCTACGGCCCGGACAGCTTCGGGTTGCTGACCTCGGGCGGGGTGATGGCCAATTTCATGGCGATGGCGCTTGCCCGGGACATCCACCTGCCGAGGGTCTGCGGGCTGGACCGACCGCCGCGCGGCCGCGACCTCGAGGGGGTCCGCGTCTATGCCTCCGACCAGACGCATTTCTCGATCGCGCGGGCGCTCGACGAACTGGGGTTCCCGCCGGACACGCTGGTCGTGATCGCGGCTGACGATCGGTTCCGGCTCCGCGGGGCGCCCGTCGCAGAAGCGATCGCCGGCGACCGGGCCGCCGGCCTCACACCGCTCGCAATTTCGGCCGTGGCCGGATCCACGAATACCGGTGCGGTGGACGCCCTCCCCGAACTGGCCGACGTGGCCGAGCGGGAAGGCCTGTGGCTCCATGTCGACGCGGCGTACGGCGGGGCTGCGCGCCTCTCGTCGAAGCTCGCCGGCCGTGTCCCCGACCTGCACCGCGCGCACTCCGTGACCGTCGATCCGCACAAGTGGTTCTTCCAGGCCTACGACATCGGCGGGCTGCTGGTCCGCGACGGAAGTCACCTCGGGCAAACGTTCGGGGGCCGGCGGCCCGAGTACTACCGCGACGCCGAGGGCTCGGTCGCCGGCCGAGACGACGACCACGACGAGGACGCCGGGCAGCTCAGCTTCTACAAGCTCGGCTTCGAAGGCACACGCCGCTGGCGGGCCCTGAAGCTGTGGCTGTCGTGGAAGCACCTCGGGACCGAAGGGCTGGCGCGGCTCGTCGAGACGACCGTCGATCTCGCCGCACACCTGTCCCGGCGCTGCGCCGAGGCCGATGACTTCGAGGCGCTGCCGGAGGAGGCGGAGCTGTCGGTCGTGTGCTTCCGGCACCTGCCCGGTGGCCGCGACGTAGCGCTCAAGATGCCACCTGCGGAGCTCGACGCCCACCAGGACCGGCTCCAGGCCACGCTCGAAGCGTCGGGTGACGGCTGGCTCACGACCACTCGATTGCGCGGCGCCACGTACCTCCGCGCCGGGATCGTGAACTACCTCGCGACCGAGGACGACATCGACCGCCTGCTCGACACGCTGCGCGGGTTAGCCGAGGCGCGGTGACCGAAACGCCGCCACGCGGTCCTTCATGCGATACCACTCGCCCACGAACGGCAGGAACCACGGATGTCCCTCGTACGGCGCCGGGACGAGCGGAAAGCGCAGCTTCGTGATGGCGGGCGCCGGATCGCCGGCGAGCCAGCCGCCGACCTGCGTGCCCAGCCCCGTCATGAGCGCGACCCCGGTCCCGCAGCAGCCCACGGCATAGGTGACGCCGTCGGACGTGCGGCCCGCGTGCGGCATCCGGTCGAACGTGAAGCCGACGTTGCCGCCCCATGCGTATTCGATTCGATAATCGGCCAGCTGCGGGTGGACCTTGAGCAGTCCGCGATGGAGGATCCCGGCCGAGCGGTCCACGGACGTTGGCAGGAAGCTCGTCCGGGCGCCGAAGATCATCCGGTTGTCCGCCGACACATGCCAGTAGTACAGAAAGTACTTCGTGTCCGAGAACGCGCGGCCGGTCGGCGACAGCTCCCGTGCCAGGTCCTCGGGGAGTGGCTCGCTGGCGATGATGTAGCTGCCGATCGGCATGATCCGCCGCCGGATAGCGGGCGCCACGCCGTCCGTGTAGCCGTTCGTCGCCACGAGGACTTCATTGGCGAGGATCGAACCGCGCTCGGTCTCGACGGCGAAGCGGCCGTCGCCCTGGCGCTTGATCGAGCGGGCCCGGACGCCCTCATGCAGGTCTGCGCCGACGCGGTCGGCGGCCGCGGCGAGTCCCGCGAAGTAGCGTGCCGGGTGAAGCAGCCCGCCGACGTCCACGGCCAGCGCACCGTGATAGGCGTCGCTGCCGATCTCATCGCGGATGCGCTCGCGCCGCAGGATCCGCGCGGCCACCCCGACCGTCGCGAGACTCGCGCGCGTGTGCTCGAGGTCGTCCACGTGGGAGGCGGCGTACGCCAGCTCGAGCGTGCCGTGCTCGCGCCAGTCGCAGTCGATCGATTCCTCGGCGATCAGCCGGCGCACGAGCTCGAACGAGTCAAGCGTGTCCCGGTAGAGCGCAGCGCCGGTCTCCTGGCCGTAGCGGCGGAGCAGGTCGGTTGGACCCCACTTGTAGCCGGGGTGGACGATGCCGCCGTTACGGGTCGACCCACCCCAGCCCAGGGTGTGGGCCTCGAGCACCGTGACCTTGGTTCCCCGCCGGGCGAGCTCCCGCGCAGCCGTGATCCCTGCGTAACCACCGCCGATCACGACGACGTCCGCGCTGTCGGGCACGTCCCGGCCCGAGCGGTCGGGCTGCGCTGGCATCGTCGCCTGCCAGTACGGCCGGCGCTCGTAGTCGCGGTTGAGCTCGGAGCCCTTCGCCATCGCCCGTGGAGCGTAGCCGAGCGGCGGGCGCACGCGAAGGGCGTCGCGTCACGCGACGACGCGGTCCCGACGCTATCGCTGGAGACGGGCCCGGCGTAGGCTGCGAACGGATGAACGAGGAGCATCTCGAGCCCGTTCAGTCGCTCACGCCGGACGGGCGCTCACGCGCCCGGAGGCTCGCCGTGACGATGCTGCCGGCGATCGTCCTGATCGCCGTCATCGGCGCGGCCATCTTCGGCGGCGGGCGGTCCGCCGACGACCCGACCCCGGATCAACCGGCAGTCACCTCGGCCGAACCGGCGGTCGAAGCCAGCGTCGCTCCGGATGTCGAGGCGCTCCGTGCTGCTGGCTTCCCGACGCGCGCGCTCGGCCTGCCGGTCCATTCGGTCGCCCGGACGATGGCGCTTCGTTCCGATGACGAGATCCGCGACAAGGTCGTCGCCGTGGCCGGCTGGCTGACGGTGCCGCCCGAGCCCGACTGCGGGCTGGACGTGGCGGTGGATACGGATGGGCCATACGGGATCGGGGCCGATTGCCGGCGATCGACCGTGCTCACTGACGATGCCGAGCCCGTGTTCGCGATCCGGGGCGGCGTGGCCGCCCGCCTCCGCGATGCCGGCGCGGATGCGGAGCTGCAGCCACAGTCATTGCCGGGTGTGTCCCTCGCCGCGGTCGCCGCGGGTCAGGTCGCGCCGGATCTGGTGATCCGGCCAGAACGCGCGGTCGTCCTCGGTCGATTTGCCGATCCGAGGCTCTCGGAATGCCGGACGTCGACGGCCGAATGCGGTTCGACATTCGCCATCGAGCGCGTCGTCTGGGTCGAGGGCACCTGGCGCCTGCGCCGGCCCGAGGTCTACCCAAACGCTGTCGAGCCGGTTCCATCCGGCATGGTTCGCTGGCCGATCGTGGATCGTGCAATCCGCCGGGGAGCAATCGTGTTGGCCGAGGTGATCGTCGAGCGCGACCAGCTTGCGACGATCGACCCCATCGCCGACGCCCTGGTGCCCAGTGACGTCGGCACGATCTGGTACATCCGGGCGCTCCTGCGACCCCGCGGCCTCGAGGATTCGCTCGGTGAGGTTGGGTGGGCAGTGATCGAGGACGACACGGCCGCCGTCCTCGCATCGGATCCGGAGCGCATATCAGAGGAATCCGAGTCCAGCCGGCCCGGCGCTGGACCAGCGCCGACCGAGGAGGCGATCGCCATCCCGGAGCGGATGCTCGGCCTGGAGGTGCTCGACGTCGAGGCGGCACAGCGGCTGGCGGGCAGCGGGATCGATCCGGCTCTGCTCGTCACGATTGACGGGTGGCTCACGGTCGCCCCGGACGAACCGGGCTGCACCGAGCTTCCGGTCGTCGCCTGCCCACGACGCGGGGACCTCTCCGGAACGCGGGAACCCGGCGGCCCAACGCTGGCCGTCGAGACGCTGCCCGGCACGCCTTTGCTCGGCCTGACGCGTCAGAGCCCGAGTCTCGGGACGTGGACCGTCCCGAACCGGGTCGCGCTCGTCGGCCGCTTCCGATTTACGCGTTCCGGGCCGGTATTCACGATCGAACGGCTCGCGTGGCTGCGTACCGCAGCTCGGCAGCGACCGGTGCTGACAGCTCCCGGTTCGCTGGCCACGACGTGGTCTCGCGAGGCCGCGGAGCAGGCGGCCCGCGCCTCCGTGGAGGGCGCCGGTTCGACGCTGCTGTTGGCGCTCCTGGATCGGCCGACGCTGCAGCGCTTCGATCGGACGGCGGCCGGCGCGATCGAAGCCACCGGTGGCGCCGTCTGGTACCTGCGCACGATTGTGTGGCAGCCTCGGCCGGGCGCCGAGGACGTGCCGGTCGTCGGCTGGTCGGTGGTCGACGACCGAACGCACGAGGTGTTGGCGGCTGGCCTGTGGCCCGACGCGCCGTAGCGCTCAGTCCGCGGGCGCCTCGTGGGCGATCCGGCCGTCCGCGATCGTCAACAGGACCCGGCCCGGGAGTGCTTGCCCGAGGAGCGGCGTGTTCCTGCCGCGTGAGCGCAGCTCCGCGGCACTGACCGTCCACGAATCCGCGCGGTCGAACACGACGAGGTCCGCCTTGGTGCCCTCCTCGAGGCCCATTCGGCCGCGCCGTGACCGCGTTCCGAGGACGGCGGCCGGCCCGAGCGTGAGCACGGCGATCGCCCGCGCGAGCGGGAGGCGGCCCGCGTCGACCGCTGCGAGGAGCACTCCGAGTGCCGTCTCGATGCCGCTGATCCCGTTCGCCGCCAGCCCGAACTCGACGGCCTTGGCAACGTCGGTGTGCGGGGCGTGATCCGTGGCGACCGTGTCAGCGGTGCCGTCGAGGAGCGCGGCGAGCACGGCAGCCGCGTCAGTGGGTGAGCGGAGCGGCGGGTTGACCCGCAGCGACGGGTCGTAGGGCTGCCCCTGGAGGGCGCCGTCGGCCCATGGATCGCCGCTCGAGTCCCACGCCCAGCGGCGCGCACCGGCGAGCCACTCGTCGCTCAGCGCGAGGTGGTGTGGCGTCACGTCGCACGTGACCGGCAGCCCGGCCGCCTTGGCGCGGCGGACCAGATCGAGCGCGCCCGCGGTCGAGAGGTGGGTCAGGTGGAGTCTCGCCCCGGGGACGTCGCGTACGACATCCTCCAGGATGGCCAGGTCGCGGGCAACTGCGGTCACCTCGGCCGAGGCAGGCCAGCCGCGCAGCCCGAGCACGGTCGCCACGAACCCGTCATTCGCCTCGGCGCCCTCGGTCGCCGTGGCGTCCTCGGCGTGGTCGACGATCGGCAGTCCGGCCATGCCGGCGTAGGCCATGGCGTTGAGCAGGATCTGTGGCGAGCGAACGGGCGCGCCGTCGTCCGAGAAGCCCACCACGCCTGCGTCGCCGAGCTCGCCGAGGGCGGCCAGCTGTTCTCCCTTCCGTCCGGCGGTCACGGCGCCATAAGCGAGCAGCTCGACGGGCGAACCAGATGCCAACGCCGCGGCGCGGATCCGCGCAAGCACGCCCGGCTCGTCGAGCGGCGGGTCGGTGTTGGGCATGGCACAGACTGTCGTGAACCCGCCGTGGGCCGCCGCTGCGAGCCCGCTCGCGATCGTCTCGGCGTCCTCGTTGCCGGGCTCGCGCAGGTGCACGTGCAGGTCGATGAAACCGGGCGCGACCACGACGCCGCGCGCGTCGACGCCGTCGGCGTCCGAGCCCTCCAGCCAGGTCACGGTCTCGAGCTGTCCGTCCCGCACGACAATGTCCGCGGGCCCTTCGCGGCCGATCACAGGATCGACCGCCCAGACGCCGCTCAGGTCGAGCTCGGCAACGATCCGGCCGACGTCGCCGGGTGCCTCAACCGCCATCGCGGACCCCGGCCAGCAGGTAGAGCAGCGCCATCCGGATCGCCACGCCGTTGGTGACCTGATCGGTGATGCGCGACTGTGCCGAGACGGCAACGTCCGGCGCGATCTCGACGCCCTCGTTCATAGGTCCCGGATGCAGCACGATGGCGTCTTCCCGGGCGAGTGCCAGGCGTTCGCGGGTCAGGCCGAACCGGGCGGCATACTCGCGCAGCGACGGCAGGAGCCCAGACGCCATCCGCTCGCGCTGGATCCGCAGCGCCATCACCACGTCCGCATCGCGGAGCGCTTCGTCGACGGACGAGGTCACCTGGAACCGCCGCCCCGCGGCGGCCCCGTGCGCCGCCCACGCCTCGAACCCGCGGAGGAGCGTCGAAGGGCCGCACAGCCACAGGTCCGCACCCGCGGCGGTCAGCGACCAGATGTTGGATCGCGCGACCCGCGAATGGAGTACATCGCCGAGGATTACGACCTTCCTGCCCGCCACCGTCCCACCCGGCAACTGTCGCCGCATCGTGTACAGGTCGAGCAGTGCCTGCGTCGGATGAGCATGCCAGCCATCGCCGCCGTTCAGCACGGAGCCGCCGAACACCTCCGCGGCAAGATACGGGGCGCCGGAGACCGAGTGGCGCATGACGAGCATCCGGGCACCGAGCGCCTCGACGGTCCGGATCGTGTCGACCAGCGACTCACCCTTGGCGACCGACGACGTGGCCGCGGCGATGTTCACAACGTCCGCGCTGAGGTTCTTGGCCGCGACCTCGAACGAGACCCGCGTCCGCGTCGACGCCTCGTAGAAGAGGATCGTCACGTTGCTGCCGCGCAGCGCCGGGACGCGCGGGATGGGCCGATCGAGGACCTCGCGCATCGCGTCCGCCGTGCGCATGACGAGCTCGAGGTCGTCCGTTGAGAGCACGTCGACATCGAGCAGATGGCGATGGCGCCACGGGACGTCCTGCTCGTGCGGCGCGGCATCGACCGCCGGAACGGGAACATCGGTGAGGGACGGCTGCCGGGCCTCATCCGCGGCAGCGAGGTTCATGCGACGGGCTCGGCGGCCGCGGCGCGCTCTTCGATGCGCGTGATCTCGACGCCGTCGGCGCCGTCGATCTCCTCCAGCTGGACCTGGACGAGCTCCTCGCGCGAGGTCGGCACGTTCTTGCCGACGTGGTCCGCGCGGATCGGCAGCTCGCGGTGGCCGCGATCGACGAGGACTGCCAGCCTGATCGCCTGGGGCCGCCCGAAATCGACCAAGGCGTCCATCGCGGCGCGGATCGTGCGCCCCGTGTAGAGGACGTCGTCGACGAGCACGACCGTGCGACCGTTGAGGTCGAATGGCAGTTCGGTCCCCTTGACGACCGGCTGCTGGGCGATCAGCGAGAGATCGTCGCGGTAGAACGTGATGTCGAGGGCCCCGACCGGCACCTCGACGTTCTCGTGCTCCAGGATGCCGGCCGCGATCCGCTCAGCCAGGGGGACGCCGCGGCGCTGGATGCCGATCAGGACGAGCCCGGCCGTGCCCGCCTGCTTTTCGACGATCTCGTGCGACATGCGGATCGTCGCCCGGCGGATCTCGTCGGGGGTCATGATCTGACGGCCGTTCACTCGCTCCTTCCCGGCCTCTCGGGGCCATGGTGCGGCCTCACAGGGCGCGCGCCGAAGGGACGGCACCAAGGATACTCCGCACGAAACCGGAGGCGGGGTGCCAGGCAGGGCCTGGAATGGCGATGGCGAGCAGACCTGGCTGAAAACAACCCGTCCGGACTGTTCGCGCAGTGGAACCCGGTCTCTTTCTCAGGTCGACCCGGGTTCGGTTGCCGCGCTACGGCAGCAGGGACGATTGCGGTCCTTCGGCGGGCCGATCTGGCGTCGGGCGGCATGATCCGTCTCTTCACGTCTCACTCGTGCCGTTGGACGGCACATGCGACGCCCAGGATCGCAGCCGCGCGTCTCTGCTGCCGCCCCGCGGAAAGGCCGATGGCGACGGCGTGGGCCGTCAACGAGCTGCGTTTACGAGCTGCGTTTACCGGATGACGACGACCTGGTCGCCGGGGGCGGTCTCGGCCGTGCCGACGCCTTCGTCCGTCCAGGCCACGATCTGGACCCGGCTGCCCTCGCCGCCCTGGCCGGCGGGCGTCGCCCACGCAAGTCGGCCATCGCCGATCGAGAAGCCCGGCAGCGCCGGCTCCTCCTGGGGTGCATTTTCGGGCTGGACGATCTCGCCGTCAGGATCGATGAAGAACAGGCTCAGACGCCCGAACGACGGATCGGCGGGATCCTGAACCCACACTGCGAACGCGGTACCGCTTTCGTCCCATCGGGCGTCGAACGGGGTGTCCACGCCGTCGAGCACGCGCGTTGCGCCTTCGGCCGAGGCGCCAGCCGCGCTCCAGGTCCGCAGCTCGAGCGTCCCCTCCCCGAAGGTCAGGTCCTGAAGGTCATCGCCTGCGCTGACGGGCCCGCTGAAGACGACGGCGAGTCGGCCATCCGGTGAGACGATCGGACGGAAGCCCGCCTCGGCCAGGAGCTCTTCGTCGCCGCTCTCGGGGTCGACAAGGAACACCTCCGCCGTCGGGAGATCGATCGGTTCGACGGACGTGTCGCCACCGACGAATGGACGGCTTCCGACGATCCGGCCGTCCGTCCACGAGGCGAACACGCTGTGGTGATCCTCGGTGACAGGCTTGGCCCGCTCGGACCCGACGCGCCAGAGGTAGATGTCCGGACCGTGGCTACCGTCCGCCGGGCGAGCGGTGAAAGCGAACCAGCTGCCGTCCGGCGAATAGGCGGCGGTCTGCCCGATCACGATCAGGTCGCTGGCGATGGCGATCGACTCCGGCGTCGGCGTGGGCGCGATGGCGTCCGTTTCCTCGGGCGACGGCGGTGCCGGTTCGTCGCTCGGCTCGGCCGAAGCTGCCGGCGGCTCGCTGGGGGGCACGGATTCCGTTGGAACGTCGCTCGCCGGCGGCGTCTCGGGCGCTGCGCTCGCTGTGGTAGCCGGCTCAGACCCGGCCGGCGGCTCGACCCCGTCGGCGGCTCAGACCCCGTCGGCGGCTCAGACCCCGTCGGCGGCTCAGACCCCGTCGGCGGCTCAGACGCGTCCGGCGGCTCAGACCCGGCCGCGGTCACAGTTGGTTCCTCGGAAGCCGGCGGTTCGGTCTCGGGAGCCACCGTTTCCGGGGCCTCGCTCGCCTCCGGCAGCGCGAACACGATGACCTCGCTCGCGTTCGACTCGTTGGGCTTACTCACGGCGATGGCTTGCTGGTCGTCGGGCGAGCCGATGATCGTCTGGGGCTCAGCGTCCAGCTCCAGGGCAGTCGCGGACGGGTCGGGAACCATCGGGCACTCGATGTCCTCCTTCTTCGAGCACACCGCGTCGACCCCGAGTCGCCCGTAGCCGAGGCGACCGTCGCGGTCACGGTGCACCACGCCTACGTCACCGGCAGCTACAAGGAATGGCGTCCCGGCCGGCCTGGGCAGAAGTGATGCCGCTGCAGACGCCGCGATCTCCGGAGCCGCATCGGTCGGCGGCGCGATGGCCGGCGTCGGCGTGTTCGAAAGGAGCGTCGCGCCAAGCACGACGACGATCACGACGATGCCCGACAGGGCCCCGAGCGGCAGGCCGCGCGCCGTGGACCGGCGGCGGCGTTGCGACTCCAGCTCGATGGCGGCGGCGGTGCGTGCCCACAGGTCGCGCGGTGGTGACGGCGCGACGTCGCGCAGCGTGCGCAGACGATCGCGGTTTTCGAGGTATTCGGCGGCGCGCCGCCGACAAGACCGGCAGTCCGCGAGATGGGCGTCGAGCCAGACGGCCTCGGCAGGATCGAGCGGCCAGTCGAGCCGCTGGGCTGCGCGCGTGCGCGCCCGCTCGTGCGGCGAGGGCCAGTCGTCGGCCCGGCGCGTTCGGCGCCCGATGGGGTTCACTGATCCTGCCCCACGCGTGCATCGGTTCGCGGGCCGCGGTCGGCGGCCTCGTCGGCGGCACGTTCAGCGGCGAGCGCCTGGCGGAGGCTCTCCCGCGCGCGGGTCAGGAGCGCGCGAGCCGCCACGTGACTGACGCCAAGGGCGGCGGCCAGCTCGAGCCCGGTGAGATCGTGCAACTCGGCGAGGAGCAGCGCGGCGCGCTGGCGCTCCGGTATGCGGTCCAGGGCACGCTGCAGGTCGCCGGACAGGCGCATGTCCATCACGGTGTGTTCGGCCGACGGCGCCGCCCCGCGTGACTCACCCGACCACGGCAGGAACCTGATGATCTTGCGTCGCCGGATCTCGTCGAGCGCCACGCGGTGGGCGATCTGGTAAAGCCATGCCCGCGCGTTCTCCGGCTTCTCGAGCGTGTCGTAGTTGCGGTACGCCTTGACGAACGCGTCCTGCGTCAGGTCGGCGGCGAGCTCCGGGTCGCGGACCATGCGCAGCAGGTACACGTGGATCTCTCCGTGATGCTTCGCGAACAGCGTCTCGACGAATGCCGCGGCCTCGTCCTGGTCCCAGGTCTCGCTCACGGCGCGGCCCGCCCGTGCCGCAGGAGCGGCACGGCTGAAGACGCGCAGGATCGATGGGTCGCTGGACATGATGGCTCCGAACGGTCGGATGGTGGGCTGCCCGACGGAGGTCGCGCGCTCGTCAGCCAAATGACGGCCTCGCTGCCCCTCATGTGACGCACCATCAGCCGGTTCCACCGCCAGCCACGGCCGCGCGGCCGAGCAGCTCCTCCACGGCATCCTCCGGGGAGACCGGATTGACCGGCAATCCCGTCCCGAGCTCGAGGCCGGCGATCTCCCGGAGGCGCGGATGGATCTCCCAGTGCCAGTGGTACGTCGCGTCGACCGACTCGCGCAGCGGGGCAGTGTGGAGGACGAGGTTGTACGGCGGTCCATCGAGGCTCACCGCGAGGCGGCTGAGGACCTGGCGCAGCGCTTCGGCCGTGGCCGCCACGTCGTCCGGCGTCGCCCGTCCGAAATCCGCGTCGTGGCGGCGTGGCACGATCCAGATCTCGAACGGTGAGCGCGACGCGTACGGTGCGAACGCGACGCTGTGGTCGTCGAGCCAGAGCAGTCGCTCCGGCCGTGTCGACTCCTCGCGGACGAGGCGGCAGTAGGGGCACTCGCCTTCGCGGATCACGAAGCGCGCCGCTCCGCCGAGCTCCTCGGCGATGCGGTGCGGGATCTGCGGCAGGTCGTACAGGTCGAGGCACAGGTGGTTGGTCCGGGCGCCGGCCTGCGCGCCCCAGTTCTGGACCACCTGCAGGTAGTCGGTCTGACCCGCGTCGCGGGCCTCGGCGAGGGCGGTCCGCGCGCCCGCCACGAGCCCGACGATGATGTCGTTGCCGACAGCGTGGAGCGCGCGATGCTCGTCGGGCGGCGCGACCACGGTCCGCCAGCTTCCGCTCGCGCGCGCCTGGGCGAGCGCGACCTGGGCGAGGTTGCGGTCGAGCTCGCGGGCGTCGTCGTCGGTCCCGACCACGTGGAACGCGAAGTCCTTGAGCATGCGGACACGCACGCCGTCGCCCGGCGGCGACGAGCAGTTCGCGCAGCCGAACATCCGATCGTCCACCGGCTCCGCGGCGCGGGCGAACCGATCCCGATGGAATTCCCGATCCACGATCGTCGCGACCCACCAGCTCGTGATCGGGTCCTTGCGCAGCTCGAACAGCCCGGCCGACACGTCAGGCCCCCGCCGCGACGAGGGTCCGTTCGAGCGAGTCGACCGCGGCCGCGGGCTCGGGCAGTGGTTTCGCGAGGCCATCGCCATCGATACCCAGTCGGCCGGCAAGTGCCTCCGCGAAATGGCCGGCCGCGATCGCGACCGACGCCGTGGTCGGCGGCTCTGGTGTGCCGAGCTCCGCGGCCACGGACGTCGAAACGACTCCGGGCATGCCGCAGGCGTCGATCAGGTCGAAGTCCGCGAGCTCGACTGTCACGTTCAGGGCGATCCCGTGGTAGCTCACGCCACGCTCGATGCGCAGGCCGAGCGCCCCGATCTTGCGCGGGGCGGGTCCGTCGGGGTCCATCCAGCAGCCCGGGTGACCCTCGCGGCGGGCGGCCTCGACGCCAAGCGCCCGGCACGTTTCGATCATCGCGCCCTCCAGCGCGCGCACCAGCGGCCGCACGAGCAGGCCCCGCCGGCTCAGGCCGATGATCGGGTAGGCCACGAGCTGGCCCGGGCCGTGGTAGGTCACCTCGCCGCCGCGCTCGACGCGGACGACGTCGATCCCGCGCGCTGCGAGCGCCCCCGGCGAGGCGAGGATATGACCGGGGTCCGCGGTCCGGCCGAGCGTGAGCACGGGCGGGTGCTCGAGCAGCAATAACTGGTCATGTATCCGGTCGTCGGCGCGCGCGGCGGCCAGCCGCTTCTGCAGCTTCCAGGCCCGTTCGTACGCGATCCGGCCGAGCCAGTGCACCTCGAGACCCTCAGAAACGACCCCCGAGGTGCCCGCCTCCACCGGCGCCATCAGCGTGGCGTCCACCGCCGCACGATAACAGGCAGGCCCGTTCCACCCGTTTCGGACGACCGTGGTATGGCAGCATCGCCGCTGATGGCGAACCGGATCCTTCTCGTCGAGGACGACCCTTCCATCCGCGAGCTGACGACGATCGGGCTCCGAGCGGCGGGCTACGACGTCATCGATGCCGCCGACGGCCGTCAGGCCCTCGACCGGTTCGCGAGCGAGCGCCCGGACGCGGTGGTCCTCGACATCATGCTGCCGGTGCTGGATGGCCTCGCCGTGTGTCGCACCATCCGACTCGAGTCGGCCGTCCCGATCATCATGCTGACCGCCCGGACCGACGCCTTCGATGTCGTGGCAGGACTCGAGGCCGGCGCCGATGATTACGTGCGCAAGCCGTTCGAGCTACCCGAACTGATCGCCCGGCTCCGTGTCGCGCTCCGCCGCGCAGGCCCGACCGAGACCGGCGGCCCGCTCCGGCTGGGACCACTCGAGATCGACGATGCGTCGCATACCGTCCGTCGCGAGGAGCGTGAGATCGCGCTCAGCCACACCGAATTCCGCCTGCTCACCGAGCTCGCCCGCCGGCCCGGCCAGGTCTTCACGCGGGAACTGCTCCTCGAGCAGATCTGGGGCTACGACTACCTGGGTGATTCGCGCCTCGTCGATGTCGCGATCCAGCGGCTGCGGTCGAAGATCGAGGCGGAGCCTGCGAACCCCGAGCTGATCCTCACCGTCCGCGGAGTCGGCTACAAGGCTCGCAAGTGAGCCGGCGGTGAGGGGTGTCCGCGGGCGGCTGCTGGTCACGATCGTCGGTCTCGTCGCGCTGACGTCTGTCGTCCTCGGCGCGGGCGCGTACCTCTACGTCGCCACGTCGCTGCGCGGGCAGCAACAGGAGCAGGCCGTCGCCCAGACCGACTTCAACGTGGGCGTCCTCGCCAACCAGGTGCTGCCGGCCGACGCGACGAAGCAGGATGTCCTTGTTACCCGCCTCATCCAGGCGTTCGAGCTGCGTGGCGGGGCGGGATCCATCGTCGACTTTGGCGACGGTGATCCGCTGACGTCCGGGTTCGTGGCCGCGAACGCGCTCACGCGGCTCTCGCCGGAGCTCCTGTCGATCGTGGAGCGAGGAGAGATCGGGTTCGAGCGCCTCGTGCTGGACGGCACGCCGTACCTCGTCACCGGGGCTCGGCGCCCGGACCGTGGCCCGGCGTTCTACTTCCTGTTCGATGCGGCCGGGACCGAGGCCGCGATCGCCCAGCTCGGGCAGGCGCTGCTCGTCGGCGGCCTGGTCCTGACCGGGCTCGCGGCGCTCGCAGCGGGGTTCCTCGCGCGCGGGATCCTCAGGCCCGTCCGTGATGCGAGCCAGGCCGCTGGGCGCATCGCGGCGGGTGACCTCTCCGCGCGCCTGCCGGAGGATTCGCGAGACGAGTTCGGGACGTGGGCGGCCACGTTCAACCGGATGGCCGCCTCCCTGGAGCAGACCGTGGCCGAGCTGCAGCTGGCCCAGGACCGCCAGCGCGCGTTCGTCGCCGACGTGTCGCATGAGCTGCGCACGCCGACGACGGCACTCGTCCAGGAGGCGGCGCTCCTGCGCGACCACCTCGACGCCCTGCCGTCCGATGGCCGTCGCGGCGGCGAGCTGCTCGTTCGTGACGTGGCGCGGCTCCGCACGCTGGTCGACGACCTGATGGAGATCTCGCGCTTCGACGCCGCGGCCGAGGTCGCCGCGCCGACCGAATTCGACGCCGCGGCCTTCGTCCGGGCCGTGGTGGCCGCGCGGCTGCCGACCGCCCGGCTCGATGTGCCCGGTGAGCCGGTGCGCGTCGTCCTCGACCGGCGGCGCCTCGAGCGGATCCTCGGCAACCTGCTCGACAACGCCCGCGAGCACGGCGCGGCTGCCGCGGTAGAAGCCAGTCTGGACGTGGAGGGCGAATCGCTTCGCCTGGCCGTTGCGGACCGCGGGCCGGGAGTCCCGCCGGAGGAACTGCCACACCTGTTCGAGCGCTTCCACAAGGCCGATCCGTCCAGGAGCCACGGGGGCAGCGGTCTCGGGCTGGCGATCGCACGCGAGCACGCCGAGCTGCTCGGCGGCACGCTCGACGCTTCGCTGCGGGACGGCGGCGGGCTGCGATTCGAGCTGCGCCTTCCTGTGACACGACCGTTACCCGGCGGCGATGACTCGGTAACCGAGGCGATCGAGGCTTGAAGACATCGATCTCGCCGCCCGGAGGCAATCCGATGCTCGCCCAGCGTTCGACCCGTCACTCGACCGTTCTAATCCTGTTCGTCGCGCTCATGGCCCTGTTGATCGTCGCGTGCTCCTCCGTGGGCAGCGCCGGGACGCTGACGCCCCGCTCGCCCGATACGGGCACGATCGCCCCGGTCTCGCCGGAGCCGTCGATGGAGCCGAGCGCACCGGCTCCCTCCGAGCCGCCGGCCGAGTCCGAGCCGCCCGCCTCGCCGGAGCCGACCGAAGCGCCGTCCGGTGCCACCTCGGTGAAGGTCTACCTGTTGATGGACGGGAAGCTCGTCCCGGTCCGGCGCGAGGTCGACGCCACCCGCGCCGTTGGGCGTGCTGCGCTGAACGCCCTGTTCGAAGGCCCGACGGCCGAGGAGTCGGCCGCAACACCGCCGCTCACCACGAGCGTCCCCGACGGGACGATCCTGCTCGGCCTGGATATCGCTGACGGCCTGGCCACGGTCGACCTCTCGCGCGAGTTCGAGCGCGTCCAGACCTCGGGGCAGGCGTTTGGAGCCCAGGCCCAGGTCATCTACACGCTGACGCAGTTCCCGACGGTCAAGCAGGTTGCGTTCGAGCTCGACGGCGAACCGATCACGATCTGGGCGGGTGGGGATCCGGAGGCCGTCGTGGAGTCGTCGGACCGCGAGGACTGGGAGGACGAGATGCTGCCGTCGGTCTTCGTGGAGCGCCCGACGTGGGGCGCGACCCTCGGCAACCCCGTCCGCGTGAGCGGCATCGCGAACGTCTTCGAGTCCGTGTTCTTCGTCGAGGTGCGCGACGCCGATGGCGCCACGCTCGCCAGGGAGCGGGTCATGGCCTCCTGCGGCACCGGTTGCTGGGGCACATTTGACGTGACGATCCCTTATGACGCGTCGAGCCGACAGGAGGGCAGCGTCGTGACCTACAACCTGTCGGCAAAGGACGGAAGCGCCGAGGACCTGCGCAGCTACCCGGTCATGCTCGTGCCATAGCGCGTTTCATGCGATCCGGGTGATGCCCCGACTACGGCCTCGGGGGTGAATGGAGCGGACGGCCGATCGGGCCGTCCCGTTCCGCCACGACAAGACCGAGGAGCCCCATGGACCTGCTGAACGACGCCCGCCGGCTGGCGAGCATCGGTACGTACTTCATCGTCATCGGCTGGATCTTCATCGCGTACGCGATCATCGCCGGCGTCCTCTGGTGGATCGATCTCGTCCAGCGGCCCGCGTTCAACTTCCTCGAGGCGCTGGCGATCTCGCTCGGGGCGATCGGCTTGCCGTTCTTCCTGGCCGTGCTGGTGCTCGGGCTCGGCTACACGATGCGGCTGTTCGCGTTGTACGTCGCCAGCAAGACCGTCTAGCGCGCTTCGGACAGCACACACCCCCCATGCGCACACGCCTGATCTGGGCCCTGGCAGTCCTTGCCCTCGTCGTTGCCGCCTGTTCCCCCGGAGACGCCAGCGGCGGGCAGCTCGACGGCACCGACTGGGTCCTCCGCTCGTACGAGCTCGATGGCACGCTCACCATCGTCCCGGACAACCTGTACGCCGACGCCGAGTTCGCGGCGCAGCGCGTCCGAGGCTTCGCGGGCTGCAACGAGTTCGACGCGTTGTATCGCGCGGGAGGGCGGACCCTGTTCGTCTCGCAGGCGGCCGTGACGCTGAGGGCCTGCGACGAGGAGACGACGGCCTTCGAACAGGCCGTGCTTGGGCTGCTCAATTCCAGCCGGACCTACACCGCGCGGAGCAACACGCTGACGATCTATGGGGCGGGACGCAACGAGATCCTCGTCTACGATGCCGCGCCGCGGAACCCGGTCCGCGGGGAGTGGCAGGTCACGGCGTTCAACAACGGCCAGGGGGCCGTGACTTCGACAATCGCCGGCACCGAGATCGACGTCGCGTTCGGGCTCGCGAGCCTGGGCGGCTTCGCCGGCTGCAACTCGTTCAGCGGCACGTACGGGACGAACGGCAACATCATCCGGATCGGAGCGCTTGCGACCACCCGGATGGCATGCGACCAGGAAATCATGGACCAGGAAACGGCCTTCCTCGAGGCGCTCCAGGGAGTCGCGCTGATCGAGACGCGCGGCCAGCAGGTCAACCTGACGGACCTCCGCGGTGCCATCAAGGTCACCCTCGTCAGGCCCGAGCCGGTGGCGCCTGCCTCTCCTGGCCCGTCCGGTGAGCCGACGGAGGTACCCAGCGAGGAACCGGAGGAGACCGCCACGCCGCGGGCAACACCGACGCCCACCCCGACGCCGACCCCGACCCCCGCGCCGACCCCGACGCCCACCCCGACGCCGAGTCCGCCGCCGACGTCCGGGCCATCGGCTGCGCCGAGCGCCCTTCCCTCGTTCGAGCCGCCACCGGGCGTGACGGTCGCGACGTGCGACGTGGTTGCGAGCGGGGAAACGCTGGCGACCATCTCCTACGCAGGCACGTGGTTCACGCTGGACAGCCCCGAGGACGTGGCGTGCCGCTACTTCGACCCTGACGAGATCACCGTCCCGTCCGATCCCTCGACGCTGGTCGCGGACGTGATGATCTCGGTCGTCTCCACCCCGTACGACCAGGCCATCACGGCGGCGGAGGACCCGGGTTCATGGGACGTGAGCCAATCGCAGGCGTACGAGGTGAACGGCGTGCCGGTCAACCTCGTCGAGGCCCAGGCCACCGCCGACACGGACGGTGTCTCGACCGGGAGCTGGCGCTTCGCCTATCTCGTCGATCTCGGCAGCGCAGGGACGCTGACGATGTTCACCACCGGAGCGACCAACGACGAGGCGTACGACACGCGGTCGGCGATCGTGACCCTGATGACCGAGGCCGCCGTCTTCGCGCCGGTCGACTGAGGCCCCGCGCTCAGGAACGCAACCGGACCATCTCGCGATCGAACAGTGGCTCCTCGGCCACTTCGGCGGGGAGCCGCTCACCGAAGTACTCGATCTCGACGGCGCGGCCCGGCCGGGCCGCGCCGGTTGGCAGCCACGCATACGCGATCGAGCAGCCGACCGAGTACCCGAACGATGCGCTCGTGACGTAGCCGGTCGGTCGCCCATCGACAAGCACGGGCTCCTTGCCCATGACGACGGCCTCGCGGTCGGCGAGCGTCAGTGGGACGAGTCGACGCGCGGCTGCGGCCTGGCTCCGGCCCTCGAGCGCGCGGCGGCCCACGAACTCGCCCTTGTCCATCCGCACGGCGAACCCGAGCCCGGCCTCGAAGGGGTCGTGCTCGGTGGTCATGTCGGTGCCCCACGAGCGGTAGCCCTTCTCGAGCCGCAGGCTGCCGAAGGCGCTTCGCCCGGCGGCGATCAGCCCGTGCCCGCGTCCCGCCTCCCACAGCGTGTCCCAGAGCTTGCGGCCCATGTCGGCGGTCGCGTACAGCTCCCAGCCGAGCTCGCCGACGTAGCTCAGGCGAAGCGCGGTGACCGGCACGTGGCCGACGTGGAGCCGTTTCGCTCGGAAATAGCCGAAGCCCTCGTTCGTGACGTCATCCCCGGTCAGTGGCGCCAGGACGTCACGTGCATGCGGTCCCCACAGCCCGATGCAGCACGTACCGCCGGTGACGTCGCTGATGTCGACGGATCCGTCCGGAGGAGCGTGCCGCTCGAACCAGTCGAGGTCCAGCTGGCCATTGGCGCCAACCTGGAACACGTCGGGTTCGAGGCGGGCGATCGTGAGGTCGCTGCGGATGCCGCCGTGCTGCTCGAGCAGGAGCGTGTACACGACGCTCCCCACGCGACGGTCCAGGTCATTCGTCGTCAGGTGCTGGAGGAACGCGAGCGCACCTGACCCTCGGACCTCGATGCGTTTCAGCGACGTCATGTCGTAGAGCGCGACGCCGTCCCTGGTCGCGAGCGCCTCCGCCCCGGCGATCGGCGACCAATAGCGCGCTGCCCAGGCGCTGCGCTCGGGGATCCGCTCGGCGTACCGGTCGACCAGCCCGACGTTTGCTTCATACCACTGAGGGCGCTCCCAGCCCGAACCCTCGAGGAACGACGCCCTGAGCGCCTGCTCGCGCTCGAAGAACGGGCTCGTGCGCAGCGGCCGCGGCGCCTCCATCGGCTGGAGCGGATGGATGACGTCGTACACCTCGATGAAGTTCTGGACACCGCGGTCGCGGACGTACTGCGGTGCGACCTGGTGAGCCTCGAAGCGATTCGCGTCGCACTCGTGGACGTCGAGCGACGGCGCGCCGTCGACCAGCCACTCCGCGGCGGCCCGTGCCACGCCCGCGGAATGCGTCACCCATACGGCCTCGGCAACCCAGAAGCCCGCCACGTCACGTGACTCGCCGAGGAGCGGGAAGCCGTCCGGTGTGAACGAGAAGACCCCATCGATCCCCTCCTCGATCGTCGTCTCGCGGAGGGCCGGCATGAGCTGCTGCGCCCAACCCCACGAATCCTCGAAGTCCACCGGCGTGAAGTCGAGCACCGAGGGCATGACCGACGCGTCGGCCGGTGACAGCAGGTCCGAAGCGTCCACAGGCAGTGGCCGGTGGCCGTACGCGCCGATGCCCATCCGGTCGGCGTGCTCGCGGAGGTACAGGTCGCGGTCCTGGTGACGAAGGATGGGCCGCTCGTTCTCGAGATCAACGGACGCGGCGATCGACGCCAGCGCGGGCACCGGATGGGTCTTCGCGTACAGGTGTGCGAGCGGCTGGAGCGGTGTCGCCATCCCGACCATCGCGCCGATCCGCGGCCCCCAGATCCCCGCGCATGAGATGACGATGTCCGCCGGGACCTCACCCTGGTCGGTGATCACGGCCCGCACGCGACCGTCGTCGGTACGGATTCCGGTCACGGAGCACTCCCCGACGACGCGGGCACCGCCCTCGATCGCGCGGCGGGCCATCACCTCCGCGGCCCGGACCGCCTTTGCCAGCCCGTCGGACGGCACGAGGTAGCCGCCCAGCACGACGTGCGGGTCGAGCAGTGGCGAGACCCGCACGCACTCGTCCGGATCGAGCAGGCGCGCACCGTCGAGGCCCCACGACTGGGCATAGCCGTGGCGGCGGCGAAGGTCAAGAAGGCGCGCCTCGGTCGTGGCTACCTCCAGGCCGCCGACCTGCCGGAAGCACCACTGCCCACCGAGCGTCAGGCTGTTGTACTTCGTGACCGTGTACTTCGCGAACTCGGTCATCGTCTTCGACGCGTTGGTCTGGAACACGAGACCCGGCGCATGCGAGGACGAGCCGCCCGCGGCGTACAGCGGGCCTTGCTCGATGACCGTGACATCGGTCCAGCCCCGGGCGACGAGCTCGTCGACAAGCGCAGTGCCCACGATCCCCGCCCCGATGATCACGACCTTCGGCGGCGCAGCCATGGGCGGAGGATACGTGGCGGATCACGCCACCGGAACGCATCCGGGCGGGCCTATAGTGGGTCCGCGCGATGACCGATCAGACCGGCGTCACGGCGCGAACGCTGGAGGACCCGCTGGCCGAGGCCCTCCGGATCGTGGCGGCCGCCGACGAGCGCGGCCTCCTCGTCCGGCTCATGGGCGGCATGGCGGTCCGAGCCCATTCACCCGAGTGGACCCATCGGACGCGCCGCGTCGAGGTCGACCTCGACTTCGCGACACGGAGCAAGGACCGCGCGGCGTTCTACGCGCTGCTCGAGGCCGAGGGCTACACGCCGGACCGGCAGCACAACGCACTGTTCGGGCGCAAGCAGGCGTATTTCATGGACGCGGCGCGCAAGAGGCCGGTCGACGTGCTCGTCGACTCGCTCGAGATGTGCCACCGCTTCGACTTCGCGGACCGGCTGCCGTACGCGACGCCGACCCTGCCGCTCGCGGAGCTCCTGCTCTCGAAGCTGCAGGTCGTGAAGATCAACCGCAAGGACGTGCTCGACGCGCTGGTGCTGCTCGCCGAGCACGAGCTTGCGTCGGACGACGGGGAGACGGTGCACGGCCACGGCTACGGCAGGATCAATCTGCCGCGCATCCTGGAGATCACCTCGAACGACTGGGGCTGGTGGCGGACGGTTACCGGGAACCTCGACAAGGTCGCACAGTTCATCGACACGGAGATGACCTCCGCTGATCTCGATGTCGGCGCGGATCCGGTGCGCTTCGACGTGCGCGAGCAGGTACGCGCGCTCCGTCAGGCCATCGACGAGGCCCCGAAATCGACCCGCTGGAAGATGCGCGCCCGCGTCGGCGAGCGTGTCGCCTGGTATTCCTTGCCAGAGGAGGTCGGCCACGGCCAATGATCCCGACCCCGACCGCGGTTTGCCGCGGACTTGACGAGCGCCGAATACTGACGCGCGGAGGGAAGGGTCAGTGAGGATCTTCTTCGCCACGGACATCCACGGTTCCGAGGTGTGCTGGCGGAAGTTCCTGAACGCGGGCGCGTTCCACAAGGCCGACGTCCTGATCATGGGCGGCGACATGACCGGCAAGGCCATGGTCCCGATCACGGAATCGAATGGCGGCTGGGAGGTCACGCTCCAGGAGCAGCGCCACGCCCTCGCCACGGACGACGAGCTGCGGGCGATGGAGAAACGCATCCGTGACCGCGGCTACTACCCGATCCGGCTGACGCGCGACGAGCTGACCGCGTGGTCCGCCGACCAGGCGCTGGTCGACGCCCGGTTCAAGGACGAGATGCTCCGTTCGGTGGAGGCCTGGATGGCGCTCGCCGACGAGCGTCTCGGCGGCACCAGCATCCGCTGCGTCGTTTCCCCCGCGAACGACGACATGTTCGAGATCGACCCGATCATCGATCGTGCCCAGCACGTGCAGCTCGGCGAGGCGAACACGATTCCGCTCGACGGGTTCACGCTCGTCTCGACCGGCTGGGCGAACCCCACGCCGTGGAACACCTTCCGCGAGCTGCCGGAGGACGAGCTCCGGACGCGGATCGACGGTCTCGTTGCGACGGTGCCCGACCGGCAGCGAGCGATCTTCAACTTCCACGCGCCGCCGTATGGCTCCAACCTCGATTCGGCGCCGCAGCTCGACGCCGACATGAAGTACGTGGCCGGCGGGCAGGCGCTCGTGCCGGTCGGCTCGAAGGCGGTCCGCGAATCGATCCTCGAGTACGGACCCGCCCTTTCGCTCCACGGCCACATCCACGAGGGCAAGGGCGCGGTGAAGCTCGGCCGCACCCTCGCCGTCAACCCCGGAAGCTCGTACGAGGACGGTGTGCTCCAGGCGGCCATCGTCGACCTGGACACGAAGAAAGGCGAGGTGAAGCGCTATCTGCTGATCAACGGTTGACGTGAGGTCATGGAAGGCGCAGGAGGACTGATGGAGACAACCTCGAGCGAAGCGTCGGCCGCCCCAGCGGCTCCGACGCTCTTCCTCCGCAACGCGACCGGGCTGGTCAAGGGCTGGTCCGGCTTCGATGCATTCGGCTACTCGTTCATGGCGGTCAACCTCGTCACGCTCGGCATGTTCTACAGCCTGGCCGTGTTCGCCTATGTGCCGGACGCGTCGCCGGTGCTATCGATCCTCATCGCAGCGGGCGCGGTGACGTTCCTCGCGATCGCCTACGCGGGCCTCATCGCGGTGATGCCGCGCGCAGGCGGTGACTACGTCTGGCAGACGCGCGTCCTCGACGGGCTGCCCGGGATCGTGGTTGGCGCGGTCGTCGGCGCGATCGGGTTCTATCTCGTCTCGAATGCCCTCGGACTCGGTGACGCGGTGGGGATTGGCGCAGGAGCCGTGGGCCTTGTCGTGGGCGGGCTCCTCGGCCGGCTTCGCGGCGGCGTCGGGTTCGTCCTCGCGGCAACCGGCTGGTGGTTCATCCTCGCGATGTGGGCGCCGATCTACGGGGCGATCCTCAAGCTCGAGTTCTTCCAGCCGCTCGCGGCGCTCGTCGGATGGTCCGGGGGCGTCACGTTCTTCGGATCAGACAACGGGACGCTCGTCGTCTCGATCATCGTGATCGCCCTGACGGCCGGCCTCGTCGCCCTCGGGATGGCGGGCTATGCGCGAGTCCAGCGGATCTGCCTTTACCTGGGCCTGATCGGGTTCGCGATCATGGCAGTGCTCATGCTGGTCTTCTCGCAGGCCGATTTTCAGGCTGCGTTCGATCGTGCGAACGAGAGCCTGTTCGGCGTCGCCGGGGCGTACCAGAAGACGATCGACGACGCCGCGGTGAACGACCTCTTCACCGGCTCGGTCGATCCGCTCGCGATGGGCACCGACGTGGTGGCGACGCTCGGCGCGGCGGTCGTGATGCTGCCGTTCATGCTCTTCTGGATCCTCTACCCGAACTGGGGCTCGACGCTGTATGGCGAAGTCCGCGGATCGGGTGACTTCCGGAAGGTCCTCCAGGGCATGCTCGGCGGGATCTGGGTGACGGCGGCGCTCGCGATCGTCTTCGTGCTGCTTGCGGCAAAGACCTTCGGGTGGCTGTTCTTCAACGCCACGAACGTCAACTTCATCAACTGGTTCTATGGCTACACGACGACGGACCCGACGGTCCCGATCTGGAGCTACCCGCCACTCCTCGCGTCGTATCTCATCGATTTCCCCCTCTTCCAGATCGCGATGGTGGTGCTGTTCGGGGTGTGGTTCCTCGGCTGGTCGGGAACGCTCTTCCTGTCGTCGACACGGATGATCTTCGCGGCGGCGTTCGACCGGATCCTCCCGGAGCGCGCGGCGGAAGTCTCGGACCGCCGGGCGGTCCCGGTCGTCGCCCTGCTGTTCATCATGGTCCCGGCGATCATCGTCAGCGTGCTGTACGCCTACTCGGCGGACGTCCGGGCGCTCACCCTCGATGCCACGCTGGTCATCGCGATCACCTTCCTCGGGAGCACGGTCGCGGCGACGATCCTGCCGTGGTGGAAGCCTGACCTCTTCAACAACTCACCGATCGCCCGACTCAAGGTCCCGATCACGATCGCCAGCCTGATCATCACGGTGATCCTGGTGTACGTGATCTACCTGTGGCTCACCGATCCGCTGTACGGCATCGGCGTCGGGAACACGAAGTCGATCATCTTCCTCGGCGTCCTGTACGGGCATCGCGGCGATCGTCTATGTGGTCGCCCGTCTGTATCGGAAATCGCAAGGCGTCGACCTCGACGCGATCCACGCGGAAATCCCGGCCGACTAGCACGTCCGGACAAGCGTTCTGGCGCGTCCGGCCCAGGCCGGGCGCGCCAGACCTCACTCGATGAACACCGTCATCCGGCTCCTGCCGCTCGCGATCGGCGCCGCGCTCCTCGCTGGCCTGACGTGGCTCCTCCTGGAGCGCGACGTGGAGCTTGGGAGGTGGCTGCTCGCCGCGCTGATCCTCGGCCACGGCCTGGCGCACCTCGCCTTCGTCGTCCCGACGCCGGGGCCGGCCAGGGCGACCGGCAGCGGAATGGTTTGGCCGTTTGATCTCGGCCGATCGTGGCCGGTCATCCGGATCGGCCTGGATGCGGTCATCGTCCGCCGTGCGGGAGTCGCGCTGACGGCCGTCACGGTCATCACGTCGCTCCTTGCGGCGCTTGCCACGATCGGCATCCTGGTCCCAGCGGATTGGTGGGCGGGACTGGTCGTTTCGCAGGCCGTGAGCTCGCTGCTGCTGCTCACCCTGTGCTTCTCGGCGATCTTGCTCAACGGCTACGCCATCGACCTGGCGCTGCTCTGGCTCGCCCTGCTGTCCGGATGGAGTCCGCCTGGGTAGCGCTCGCGGGGGGAGGCGGCCAAGGCGCTCCCGATTACTTGGGCGAGTCGATCCGGCACGAACGTGCACGCCCATCAACCCAGGATGCAATTCGGGCATACGGGCGTGCGGGTTCATCAGGATGTGATTACGCCGGGTAATCGCAGGCCTTCCAGCTACTCGCCGGAAAACCAGCCGGTGGGCGCAGGCGCGGTGTTCTGGTAGATGTGCTTCGCCTCGCGGTACTCGTCGAGGCCGCTCGGGCCGAGCTCGCGCCCGATTCCCGACTGCTTGAAGCCGCCCCACTCGGCCTGCGGCAGGTAGCGGTTGTACTCGTTGATCCAGACCGTGCCGTGGCGGAGCCGCCCGGCGACGCGCTGCGCGCGCGAGGCGTCGGCGGTCCACACGGCGCCGGCCAGGCCGTAGTCGGTGTCGTTGCCGAGCCGGATCGCCTCGTCCTCGGTCGTGAACCGCTCGACCGTGACCACCGGCCCGAAGACCTCCTCGCGCACGATTGTCATGTCCGGGGTGCAGTCGGCGAACACCGTCGGTCGGAGGTAGAAGCCGTCCTGGAGCTCCGGCTCTGTTGGCCGGCCGCCGCCGGTCACGAGGCGGGCGCCTTCGGTCTTCCCGAGCTCGATGTAGCGCTCGACCCGGTCGCGGTGGTCGGCGGAGATGAGTGCGCCGGTCTCGGTTGCGTCGTGAGTCCCGTGGCCCAGCCGGATGCGTGCCGCGCGGCGGGCGAGCTCCTCCACGAACCGGTCATGGATGCTGTCCTCGACGATCAGCCGGCAGCCCGCCGAGCAGACCTGCCCGCTGTGCAGGAACGCCGCGGTCAGGGCGTTGTCGACTGCGGTCTCGAAGTCGGCGTCGGCGAACACGATGTTCGGGCTCTTTCCGCCCAGCTCGAGTGCGACCCGCTTCACGTTGACGGCAGCCGCGGCCATGATCGACTTTCCGCCGGCGAGGCTTCCGGTGAACGACACCAGGTCGACATCGGGGCTCTCGGCGAGCGCCTGCCCGACGCGGTTGCCGGGCCCGAGGACCAGGTTCACGACCCCTTTCGGGACGCCCACCTCGTCAAGGAGCCTGACGAGGTGGATCGTCGTCAGCGGCGTGGCCTGTGACGGCTTGACGATCATCGTGTCGCCGGCGGCGAGGGCCGGTGCAACCTTCCACGAGATCTGCAGGAGCGGGTAGTTCCATGGGGCGATGAGCCCGCACACGCCGAGCGGTTCGTAGACGACGCGGCTCAGGGCGTTCGCATCGGTGGTGGCGACCAGTCGCCCGGCCTCCTTGTCGGCGAGCCCCGCGTAGTAGCGGAAGACGCTGATGACGTCGTCGACGTCGTACTCGCTCTCGCGAAGGGCCTTGCCGGTATTGAGGGTCTCGTCGCGGGCGATCTCGGCCCGGTCGCGCTCGAGGAGCTGGGCGGTCCGGGTGAGGAGGGCAGCGCGCTCGCCGGCGGGGCGCCACGGCCAGTCGGTCTCATCGAACGCCCGCCGGGCGGCGGCAATGGCACGGGCAACATCGACGTCGTCGGCGACGTCCACCTCGGTGATGACGGTCGCGTCGGATGGGTTGACGATCTGGCTGCAGGTCCCGGAGGTCGAGGCGACCCAGTCGCCGTCGATGAACAGGCTCGGCACGGCGGTGAGCATCGAGCCGGGCCGAACGGCCGTCAAGGCGGTGACCCGCCATCTGCGCTTGCGGCGCGAGGACGGGCGTCCGAAATCGGATGCGTTCGCGTGACAGTCCCCCTCCCCTCCTTCCAAATCGGAAACCGATTTCGGATTGCGGCAGGCGATGGCAGTGACTTCGCCGACCGTCCGATTTCGGAATGCGCAGCACCGCCAACAACGCCGCTACGATGCAGCCCATGCCGTCACCCGAGCCGAGGCCGGCAAATCACCCCCAGCATCTCTGGCGCAACCCGGAGCCGAAGCGCGCCTATGACGTCGTGATCATCGGCGGCGGCGGGCATGGCCTTGCGACGGCCTACTACCTCGCCAAGCTGCACGGGATCACCAACGTCGCTGTGCTCGAGCGCGGCTGGCTCGCCGGCGGCAACGTCGCCCGCAACACGACGGTGATCCGCTCGAACTACCTGTGGGACGAGTCGGCGGCGATCTACGAGCACGCACTGAGGCTCTGGGAAGGGCTGTCCGAAGAGCTCGATTACGACCTGCTCTTCAGCCAGCGTGGTGTCGTCAATCTGGCCCACAACCTGCACGACGTCCGCGAGGGGATGCGGCGGGTCAACGCGAACCGGCTCAACGGCGTCGACGCCGAGTGGCTGGAGCCCGAGGACGTCAAGCGCCTGAATCCGATCGTCAACGTGTCGCCCGACGTTCGCTACCCGATCCTCGGCGCGACCTACCAGCCGCGCGGCGGCATCGCCAAGCACGACCACATCGCCTGGGGCTATGCGCGCGCGGCGGACGCGCTCGGGGTGGACCTGATCCAGCACTGCGAGGTCACCGGCATCACCGTGGCGGACGGTCGCGCGGTCGGCGTCGAGACCGTCCGCGGGCCGATCGCCGCCGGACGGGTGGCGATCGTCGCGGCGGGCCATGCGTCCGTGGTGGCCGCGATGGCGGGGATCCGCCTGCCGCTCCAGAGCCATCCCCTGCAGGCGCTGGTGTCGGAGCTGCTCGAACCGGTCCATCCGAACGTCGTCATGTCCAACACCGTCCACGTATACGTCAGCCAGGCGCACAAGGGCGAGCTGGTGATGGGTGCCGGGATCGACCCGTACAACTCGTACGCGCAGCGCGGCTCACCTCACGTGATCGAGGCGCAGATGGCGGCGGCCATCGAGCTTTTCCCAGTGTTTGCCCGGGCTCATGTGATCCGGACCTGGGGCGGGATCGTGGACGTCTCTCCTGACGCGTCGCCGATCGTCGGCCTCAGCCCAGTCCGTGGCCTCTACCTCAACTGCGGCTGGGGCACGGGCGGGTTCAAGGCGACGCCGGCTTCGGGCTGGGTGCTCGCCCACACGATCGCCAACGACGAGCCGCACACGCTGAATGCTCCATACGCGTTGGAGCGGTTCACGACGGGAGCCCTCATCGACGAGCACGGCGCCGCGGCGGTTGCCCACTGATGCGGACACCGGCGGCGCTGGTCCTCGCCACGGCGGTCACGGTGGGCTGCGCGGTCACGACCGAGCCCGCAGTCGTCCAGGGCACGCTCGTCGACACGGCCGGCCAACCCGTACGCGGCGTCGTCGTCGTCCTCGATGCCTTCGATAACCGCGGGAAGGCGCCAGGCGAAGGGTTCGAGCAATTCGAACAGCAGACGACGACCGGTCCGGACGGGCAATTCGAGTTCCGGTTCGCGCCGTCCGACCAGCTACATCGGATGGCCGGCGCGAACGCATCTGCCGTCAACTTCGCGATCGCCGCCTTCGATGCGCGGCGCCAGCTCACCTGGACGTGGAGCTTCTCGCGACAGATGGGCGCCGGTGGCTGGGAACACGACCCCACGCCGGTTCGGCTCGCGCCCGTCGGAGTCCGGTCCTGATGCTGCTCGTGCCGTGCCCGTGGTGCGGACCACGACCCGAGGTCGAGTTCCGCTACGGCGGACAGGCCGGGGTCGAATACCCCCAGGATCCCCACGCGGTCGACGACACGGGCTGGGCCGAGTACGTCTTCATGCGCGACAACCCAAAGGGCCCGTTCCGTGAGCGCTGGGTCCACTCGGCCGGCTGCCGGCGCTGGTTCGAGGCGACACGCGACACCGTCACCAACGAGTTCTTCAGATGAGGCTGGGCGAGGGAGGTTCGCGCATCGACCGCGAGACGCGCGTGCGGTTCCGGTTCGACGACATCGAGTACGAAGGGTTCGCGGGCGACACGATCGCATCAGCACTACTCGCGAACGACGTCATGGTCATGGGGCGTGGCATCTACACCGGGCGGCCACGCGGTGTGTATACGGCCGGGTCCGAGGAGCCGAATGCGATTATCCAGGTGCGCTGGCCGACCGGCACGAGCGAACCGTCGCTGCGCGCGACGGTGGTCGAGATCGCCGACGGCCTGGAGGCATGGTCGCTCGCCGCGCGGGGCCGCCTCGAGGGCGAGGATCGCGGGCGCTTCGACAAGAAGTACGTCTACGTCGATAGGCTCGTGGTCGGTGGCGGTTCGGCGGGGCGTGCCGCTGCCGCGGCAGCCGTGGCGGCGAACCCCGGCGACCGCGTGCTCCTCGTCGACGAAGGGCCCGTCATCGAGCCGGTCGATGGCGTGCAGGTCCTTTCACGAGCGACAGCCCTCGGGATCTACGATCACGGCTACGTGCTCGTCGCCGAGCGACGGCCGGGGCACCGGACCGAGGGCAGGCTGTGGCACATCCGGGCCGACTCGATCGTGCTGGCGACCGGAGCGCTCGAGCGGCCGATTCCGTTCCCCGGCAACGATCGACCCGGGATCATGCTCGCGAGCGCGGCCGCATCCTATGTGGTGCGCTATGGCGTCCTCCCTGGTCGGCGCTTCGCGTTGGCCACGACGAACGATTCGGGGGTCGAATCCGCGTCGGTGCTCCAGGACGCTGGGGCGGAGCTGGTCGAGGTCTTCGACCTGCGTATGGGCAACCGCATCGACGGAAGCGCAGCGGACCTGTTGCTCGTGTCGGGTGGCTGGAACCCGAACCTCTCACTCTGGGGCCAGGCGCGCGGCGGACTCCGGTTCGACAAGCGGATCGGCGCGTACGTTCCGGAGGGCCGATTGCCAAACGTCGAGGTCGTCGGAACCGCCACGGGCGACGGGCTGCCCGACAGCGCCGCGCCAGCATGGGACGGCACGGCAGACGAGGACACCACGTTCGTCGACCTGGAACGAGATGCGACCGTGGCCGACGTCCGGCGAGCGCTGGGCGCCGGGCTGACCTCGATCGAGCACGTCAAGCGCTACACCACGATCGGGACAGGCAGCGACCAGGGCAAGACCGGCGGGGTGCTGGCTAGTGCGGTCGCCGCCACGCTCCTCGGCCAGGAGCCCGGCGCCCTCGGCGTCCCGACCTACCGCCCGCCGTACGTTCCGATCTCCTTCGCGCAACTCGCTGGCCGTGATCGAGGCGATCTTCACGACGCCGTCCGGACGACGTCGATCAATGGGTGGCACGTCGACCACGGCGCGGTGTTCGAGGACGTCGGCCAGTGGAAGCGGCCGCGCTATTTCCCGCGCGAGGACGAGTCGATGGACGACGCCGTCCTGCGCGAGGGAGCGGCGGCTCGCCGTTCCGTGGCGGTCATGGACGCCTCGACCCTCGGCAAGATCGACCTCCAGGGTCCGGACGTCGGCGTCTTCCTGGATCGCATCTACACGAACCGCTTCTCGAACCTCGCCGTCGGCGCGTGCCGCTACGGCCTGATGTGTCATGCCGACGGCATGGTCTTCGACGACGGCGTCACCAGCCGCCTCAGCGACGACCGTTGGCACATGACCACGACGACGGGGAACGCGGCGCCGGTGCTCGAGTGGCTCGAGGAGTGGCTCCAGACCGAGTGGCCGGAGCTTCGGGTCCGCCTCGCGTCGGTCACGGAGCAGTGGGCCACGATCGCCGTCGTCGGACCGAGGTCTCGCGACGTCCTGCGGACGCTGGCTCCGGACGTGTCGGTCGAAGCCGCGGACTTCCCGTTCATGGCGGTGCGCGAGGCCGTGGTCGAAGGCGTGCCTGCACGCGTGTTCCGCATCTCGTTCTCCGGGGAGCTGGCCTACGAGATCAACGTGCCGGCCTGGTACGGGCACGGACTCTGGGAGGCGGTGATGGCCGCCGGCGAGCCGTTCGGCATCACGCCCTACGGCACCGAGGCGATGCACGTCCTGCGCGCCGAGAAGGGCTACCCGATCGTCGGCCAGGAGACCGACGGCACCGTCACGCCGATCGACCTCGGCATGGACTGGATCGTGTCGAAGCAAAAGACATTCGTGGGCAAGCGCTCGCTGTCGCGGTCAGACACAGCGCGTACGGATCGCAAGCACCTTGTCGGGCTGCTGCCGGACGACCCGACCGAGCTCCTGCCGGAAGGGGCGCAGCTCGTTCTCGATCCGTCCACGCCGATCCCGATGCCGATGATCGGCCACGTGACGTCGAGCTACCGGAGCGCGGCGCTCGGCCGGACCTTCGCGTTGGCGATGATCAAGGCGGGCAGATCGCGCGTCGGCGAGCGGGTGTTCGCGCCGCTCCCGGACCGGACGATCGCGGCAACCATCCACGACTCGGTGCTGTTCGATCCGGACAACCTCCGACGCGACGGAGAGCCCGAGCCGTGATCCGCCGCTCGCCCCTGCAGGACATCGCGCTGATCGATGGGTTACGCGAGATGCCGTTCCTCGCGCAGCTCGACCTGCGGCTCGATCCCGGCGACGCCGAAACGCGGGAAGCCGTCGAATCAGTTATCGGCAAGCTGCCCCTCGAACCGAACACGGTCCATGGCGGAGCCGGCGCGGCCGTCCTGTGGCTGGGTCCCGACGAATGGCTCATCGTCGGGCCACCTGACGGCGAAACCGCGCTCACTGGTCAGCTCCACGAGGCGCTCGGCGTTGCACTGGGGCGCGTCGCGATCGTCGACGTCTCGGCCAACCGGACGACGCTCGAGCTGCGCGGTCCGCGTGTCCGCGAGCTGCTCGAGTTTGGCTGCCCGATCGATCTCCATCCGCGCGTCTTCGGCCCGGGCCGCTGCGCGCAGACGCTCCTCGCCCGCGCGAGCGTGCTCATCTGGCACGTCGCCGACGAACCGGAGGACACGTGGCGGCTCTTCGTCCGCCCCTCGTTCGCGGCCTACGTCGCAGCCTGGCTCGCCGACGCGGCCGACGGCTTCATCGACTGAGGGCGGCCTCGAACACGTTGTACGTTTCCAGCGAGAACAGCACGAACGTCACCTGCTCGATCGGCCCGGTATCGGCAAGCACATCGCGGACCGTGTCGATCGCGATCCGCGCCGCCTGGTCGAGCGGGTATCCGTAGATGCCGCATGAGATCGCCGGCAGCGAGACGGTCCGGGCGCCTTGCTCTGCGGCCAGACGAAGCGACGTCCGGTACGCATTCGCGAGGTGCCCGGGCTCACCGGCCTCGCCCCCGCGCCAGATCGGGCCAACCGCGTGGATGACCCAGCGAGCGGGGAGATTGCCCGCGTCGCTCACGACGGCACTCCCCGTCGGGCAGTGGCGGTCGCGACCGTAACGCCGCTCCAGGTCGGCCATGACCGCCGGCCCACCGGCGCGATGGATCGCCCCGTCCACCCCGCCGCCGCCCGCCAGCTCGCTGTTCGCCGCGTTGACGATCGCGTCGGCGGGGATCTTCGTGATGTCGCCAACGATGAGCCGGATCGGCGCCAGCTCGGTCACAGGTACCCCTCTCGCACCGGCCCCACGATCTCCATCTGATAGCGCTCGGCCAGGGTGTCGAGCCCATCTCGTCAACTCCGTCCGCTATTGCCGCCGCGAGCTCGTCGAAATAGCCAACCATGCCCTGCCGGGGTATACAGATTGAGCTTCCTGCTGCCGGGCTCCACCGACTGGAAGGTATGACGCATTCCGAGCGGCACGTGCACGAAGGAGCCCGCAGGGCAGTCGAAATCCTGGCCGTCGAGGTGCATCCGGTAGCTGCCCGAGATGACGTAGAAGGACTCGGCGCAGTCGCGATGAATGTGGAGCGGCGGCCCCAGCCCGGGCGCGGTCTCGGCCGTCTCGATGATCGAGAACGCACTATCGGTCGTGTCCTCGTCGGCGAGGACGGTGACGCCGAACCCGCCAAGGTCGATCGTCCGCGCCTCACCTGGCAGGAGGACAAGTTCCGCCTCCCGCAACGTCAACCACTGTGCCCACCTCCTCGGCGTCGTCGCTCCCCGCGTAATGTCCACGATGCAACTCTGATGTCAGCGGAGAACAACACCGTTGAACATTCGGCTCAAGGCATTGTCGGCTGGCGTCGCGATCGTCGTCGCTCTGGCGGTCGCGATCACGTTGCTGCCCGGCCCCGACGCGGACCCCTTGCCTGATCCGACCCCGACGTCGCTGTACCGGTCAGAGCCCGACCTGTTGCCCTCTGGCGCATATGTGATCGACAAGCTGTTCGAGCACCCGATCACGCTCGAACTGCCAGCCAACTGGACCGGTCTCGAGCACAGTCGAGGTCAGGCATTGATCATCAAGACCGTGGATGGGGAACCGTTCGGAACGGTCGCAAGTACGGTCCTGCTAGGCATCTACGCACCCGACAGGGTATACGCAGACCCGTGCCGAGACCGGGCCCCATCCACGGGGGAACCCGCGACGTTCGTCGGGATCGTCGCCGGCTTGACCCACGCCGTCGGCGTCGAGGCGGGGCCGCTCGTGGACACCACCCTGGGCGGCCGTCCTGCCAAGGTGTTCGACCTGCGCAACACGATCGACATGGACCAATGCCGCAGCAAGCCCTTCAATCAGTGGTCGTTCCGCGACGAGAGCGGCGTGGGGCGGGGGAACGGCACATCGTCGGGCGGCGCTCATCAGCGGATCTGGATCGTCGACGTTGAGGGCACGGTCATCCTGATCGACGCGGACAGCGGCGACGACTCCTTCACGGAGGACGTCGAGGAGCTGTATCAGATCGTCGAGAGTATTCAGTTCGAGTAGCTGTCGGATCGCGCGTCCTGTCACACAAGGATTGACAAGAACCGGGACCTGGCGCACCCATACCGTGTGATCGACGTCGGACCGAACTGACGTCGTCGCTGGGAGAGCCATGGATGCCGGTCTCGTGATCCGGGCCCAGGGCGGTGACAAGCAGGCGTATGCCGTCATTGCCACCGAGATCGCGGATCATTTCCTCGCCGTGGCGCGCAGGATCCTGCGCGACCTCGATCTTGCCGAGGACGCCACGCAGCAGGCGCTGCTGTCAGTGTGGCAGGACCTCCCGCAGCTTCGCGATCCCGCTCGTTTCGAGGCCTGGGCGTACCGGCTCCTCGTGCACGCCTGTTATACGGAAGGCCGCAAGAACCGTCGCTGGGCGCCGAACCTCCGGCTGATGCCTCCGGACGAACCGTCGGCGCACGACGACATGAGCTCGATCATCGATCGAGATCAGCTCGAGCGCGGCTTCCGCCGACTGTCACTCGATCACCGAACGGTCGTCGTCCTGCACCACTACCTCGACCTGCCACTCGAGCGGGTCGCCGAGATCTGCGGCATCCCGTCCGGGACAGCCCACTCTCGACTCCATCACGCAATGCGGATGCTGCGGGCGGCGCTTGATGCCGACGCGCGGCCGCCGGTCCGGGAGGTTGCGCGATGACCGGCGATCTCGATACGACGCGGATCGTCCGGGCCTGGCTCCGGACCGAAGAGCACGAATCCGCAGATCGGCTCCTCGCGGAGGTCATTCCTGCTCTCGACCGGACGAAGCAGCGTCGGGCGCGGTGGCGAAATTGGGGGATCGGCCGGATGACGACCAGCACAAGACTTGACATTCTGGCTGTGGCGGCCGTGGCGATCGTGATCATCGCCGCGAACCTACTGCCCGACGGTGGCTCCTCGAGCGTAGGCGGGCCGGTTCCGACCGAGTCTCCGTCGCCGAATCCCACCGCGTCGTCCCAGGCGGAGGTCTGGGAGACCGGGCCATACGACATCGGTCGCCACGAGGCGACGCTCGACGAGATGTCGTCGTTTACGTTCGACACGCCGTCAGAGGCTTGGTACAGCCGGGAATTTACGGGCATGCTCGAGACGGGCACGTTCCCGAATGACGGTTACGCATGGATCGGGTTCACATGGGTGTTCGACGACCCCGCCACGGATCCGTGCGCGGGCGAGACGGCGTCCGTGGGTCCATCGGTGGACGATCTGGCGACAGCCTTGACGACCATCCCGGGCACCGATGCCCTCGCGCCGAGAGATGCCACGGTCGGGGGCCTGCCCGCAAAGGTCGTCGAGTTCACGATCGATGACGACATCCCCTGCGAACCTGACGCATTCTGGTTCTATCGACCGGGCTCTGCGTATGCGAACTCGGTCGACAGCAGGATCAAGATCTGGATCTTCGAGGTCGACGGGCACCGAACGGGCATTCACTCGGACCAGATCGGGTCCGACCCGGTGCTCGAGGCCGAGATCCAGGAGATCGTCGACTCGGTCGAGTTCGAGTAGTCGACCAGCCGCCGGGCGTTATCGCGGACGAGTGCCCTCGCGCAGTTCTGCGGAGATCCGCTGCGCTGCCCGACGACACGCTCGGTGACGCGCTCGCGGGTGCCGGACGCCGGGAAGTCGGTACGACGGTCCGTGGACGTGGACCGCAGCCAGCACCTCGCCGTCGCCGTCTACCACCGGCGCCGCGACCGACGCCAACCCCTCGCTGAACTCGTCGCGGACCCAGGCGTACCCGTCGCGGAGGACGTCCCGGAGGCGTTCGCGCAAGGCCTCGGGATCCACGACCGTGGCCGGGGTGAACGACTCGAGTGGCGTGGCAAGAAAGCGGTCCAGCGCCGCAGGCGCGAGACCGGCGAGCATCACCTGGCCGGAAGGAACGGCGTGCATCGGCACCCGCGACCCCGTCCAGTCGCGCACCTGGACCTCGTGCGCCGTGCCGACCTGGTCGACGTAGTGCACGACTCGCCCGTCCGGCACGGATAGCCCGGCCACCTCACCCACCGCGGTCGCCAGCTCGACGAGATGCGGTCGGGCCACGCCCACCAGGTCCCGGGTTGGGACGTGGCGAGCCGCCAGATCCGCGATCCGCGGCCCCAACCGGTAGCGCGTCCCGCCTGCTTCCTGCTCGACGGCGCCCTCGTGCCACAGCGCGGTCAGCAGGCGCGCGGCGGTGCTCTTCGGCACGCCGACCCGCTGGGCCACCTCGGTCACGCCGATCGGGCCATCCGCGAGTGCGGACAGCACGGCGAACGCGCGCTCGATGGACTGGACTCTGGACACGTTGGCGGCCCTGAATTACGCTCCGGACGCGGACTGTTCCACTATACGGCACCGTTCCGCATTGCGGAACGGCCGTGTTGGCGAGAGGAGCGGATTCGAGACGTGGCTCCGGACGACTACGAGGAAATCGATCTCTCCGCGCTGAACGACGACGAGCTCGTCGAGCAGATGCAGAACGACCTCTACGACGGCATGGCCGACGAGATCGTCGAGGGCACGAACATCCTGCTCGGGCGCGGCTGGGAAGCGACCAGGGTCCTCGACGACGCCCTCGTGGCGGGCATGAAGATCGTCGGGATCGACTTCCGCGACGGCATCCTGTTCGTTCCCGAGGTGCTGCTCGCCGCGAACGCGATGAAGGCCGGCATGGCGATCCTCCGCCCGCTGCTCGCGGAAACCGGCGCGGAGCCCATTGGCAAGGTCGTCATCGGCACGGTCAAGGGCGACATCCACGACATCGGCAAGAACCTCGTTGGCATGATGCTCGAGGGCGCCGGGTTCGAAGTGTTCGACCTCGGCATCAACACCGACGCGGACAAGTTCATCGCCGCGCTCGAGCAGCACAAGCCCGACATCCTGGGCATGAGCGCGCTGCTCACGACGACAATGCCGTACATGAAGGTCGTCATCGACGAGCTCAAGAACCGCGGCATGCGCGACGACTACATCGTGCTCGTTGGCGGGGCACCGTTGAACGAGGAGTTCGGAGCGGCGATCGGCGCCGACGCCTATTGCCGCGATGCCGGTGTGGCCGCCGAAACGGCCCGGAGGCTGATCGATGCCAGGCGCGCTGCTGCCTGAGGGCGCTCCACCGCCCCGCGTCCTGGTCGTTGGCTGTGGCGCGCTCGGACGCGAGCTCGTGGCGCTCACGCGAAACCTGCCCGGCGTCGACCTGACCTGTCTCCCCGCCGAACTGCACAATCGCCCCGAGCGCATTCCCGATGCCGTCGCCACACGGCTGCGTGCCCGCGGTGGCGACTACGACCGGGTGTTCGTGGCGTACGCGGACTGCGGCACGGGCGGCCTGCTCGACCGGATGCTGGAGCGCGACTTCGAGGGCGTCGAGCGCATCCCCGGTGCCCATTGCTACGAGTTCTATGCCGGTGCCGCGGCGTTCGAAGCGCTCCAGGAGGAAGAGGTCGGCACGTTCTATCTGACCGATTTCCTGGCACGGAACTTCGAGCGGATCGTGTGGCGCGGCCTCGGACTCGACGAGCACGCCGAGCTGCTCGAGATGTATTTCGGAAACTACCGTCGGCTCGTGTACCTCGCGCAGACCGAGGACCAGGAGCTCGTCGAGCGGGCGCGCGAAGCGGCAGATCGGCTGGGTCTCACGTTCGACGTAAGGCAGACCGGCTTGGCCGACCTCGCCATTGCGATCCGCACTCTTGCCGCCGCCGACGCCGGTGCGAGCGGCAGTCTGGAGGGAGACACGGCCACAAGCGAGTCTCGCCCGAACGTATCGCCGCGCGTGCCGGTCACGCCGGCGGCAGGACGCCCAAATCACCCTAAGCCCGCGGAAGAGCTGGCCGTTGGAAGCGTTAAGGCTTTCTCAAGCCCAGATTTGCCGGTCACACCGGCGCGACACGCCCGAAGCCGCCGCGTGCGAGTAGCTCGCTGATGCCCGGCACGCTCACCGTCATCTGGTGGCGCGACATCCCCGCCCAGGTGATCGCCAAGGACAAGCGCCGCGCGAGCAAGATCGTGCTCCATCCGCGCTTCCAGGTCGCCATCGACCGTGCAGCGCTCAAGGCGGGCCGGCGCGAGATGGACGCCTACATCGCCGAGTGGCGCAAGGAGCAGCGACGCTGCGGCGACGACCTCGAGGCGGCCGCGCGCGAGGAGGCGGAGCGGCTCGAGGCGCACTACACGAAGGAGCGCCTCAACGAGCTGGTTGCGACCGGCGGCGTCGACGAGACGAAGGCGGCCTCGTGACGCGCACCGTCATCTCGTCGGCGACGCGCGAGGTGGTCATCGGCGACGACCGCCCGTTCGTGATCATCGGCGAGCGCATCAACCCGACCGGCCGACCGCTGCTGGCGGCGGAGATGAAGGCCGGCGACTTCAGCCGGGTCGAGCGGGACGTGCTGGCCCAGGTCGCGGCCGGAGCGCACATGCTCGACGTCAACGCCGGCATCCCGCTCGCCGACGAGCCGGCGATCCTCGCCTCGACGGTGACGCTCGTCCAGTCGCTCACGGATCTGCCGCTGTCGATTGATTCGTCGATCGTCGAGGCGCTCGACGCCGGGCTTGCCGCGTACCAGGGCAAGGCGTTGGTCAATTCGGTCACGGGCGAGGACGAGCGGCTCGAACGCGTCCTGCCGCTCGTCAGGAAGTTCGGCGCGGCCGTTGTCGCGATCTCGAACGACGAGACCGGCATCTCCGAGGACCCGGACGTGCGCTTCGCGGTCGCGAAGCGCATTGTCGAACGCGCCGCCGACCACGGGATCCCGCGCCAAGACGTGATCGTCGACCCGCTCCTCATGCCGATCGGTGCCCTGCCGACCGCCGGGCGCCAGGTGTTCCGGATCCTCGGCCGTCTGCGTGACGAGCTCGGCGTGAACTCCACGTGCGGCGCGAGCAACGTCAGCTTCGGGCTGCCCAATCGCGAGGGCATCAACGGCGCGTTCCTGTCCATGGCCATCGCGAGCGGCATGACCTCGGCCATCACGAACCCCATCGCGGAAGGCGTCCGCCACGCCGTCATGGCCGCCGATGTCCTGATGGGCAACGACCGTGATGCCAGCCGCTGGATCCGCCAGTTCCGGGTCGCCCCGCCCGACGGCGAGAACGGCGGCCGGAGGGTGAACCGCCGACGTGGCGCCGGCGCGGGGGCGGGCTCGGCGACCACCGGATGACCCGATCGGCCGAGCCGCTCGTCATCTTCACCCCGTCGGGGCGGCGCGGCCACGTACCCGAAGGCACGACTGTCCTCGACGCAGCCCGCTCGCTCGGCGTCGACATCGATTCGGTCTGCGGCGGACGAGGCATCTGCGGTCGCTGCCAGGTGTCGGTCGGCGTCGGGTCGTTCCCGAAGCACGGGATCACGTCGTCTGCGGAAAGCCTCTCGCCGTTCGGCGACGTGGAGGCCGACTATCGCGCCGAGAAGGGGCTCGAAGCAGACCGGCGCCTGGGGTGCACGGCCACGGTTCGTGCCGACTGCCTGATCGACGTGCCGCAGGAAAGCCAGGTCCATCGCCAGGTGGTTCGCAAGAGCCTCGACGTTCGCGACTTCGACATCGACCCCGTCGTGCGGCTCCACTACGTCGAGGTCGAGCGGCCGGAGCTGGCGTCCCCGTCCGGCGACCTGATCAGGTTGTACGAGGCACTCGAGCGCGAATGGAGCCTGACCGGCCTCGAATCCGACCTGCATGTCGTTCGGGCGCTCCAGCCGGCGCTCGCCGAAGGCGACTACGCGGTGACCGTGGCCGTCCACGACGGTCGAACACTGACCGCGGTCTGGCCCGGCTACCACGAGGAGCTGTACGGGGTCGCGATCGACGTCGGCTCGACGACGCTCGCCGGGCACCTGGTTCGCCTCGCCAACGGGGAGGTGCTCGCCTCGTCGGGCGTGATGAACCCACAGATCCGGTTCGGCGAGGACCTCATGAGCCGCGTCTCGTACGCGATGCTCCATCCCGAGGGCGCCGGGGAGATGACACGGGCCGTTCGCGCCGCACTCAAGGCCCTGGTGACGGGACTCGCCCGGGACGCTGGCGTGGACCGAACGAACATCCTCGAACTCGCGTTCGTCGGCAACCCGATCATGCACCACCTCCTGCTCGGCATCGACCCGACCCCGCTCGGCACGGCGCCGTTCGCGCTGGCGACGGACCGCGCGGTCCGGACATGGGCTGTCGAGCTGGGCATCACCGCGCACCCTGGCGCGCGTGCCTACGTGCTGCCGTGCATCGCCGGGCATGTCGGCGCTGACACGGCCGGTGTGATCCTCGCCGAGACGCCGCACCGTGCCGAGGGTGAGGTCCGGCTCGTCGTCGACGTCGGGACGAACGCGGAGATCGTGCTCGGCAACCGCGAACGGCTGCTGGCCGCCTCGTCGCCCACCGGCCCCGCCTTCGAGGGCGCCCAGATCTCGTCGGGGCAGCGCGCGGCACCGGGCGCCATCGAACGGGTGCGGATCGACCGCGAGACGCTCGAACCGCGTTTGCGGATCATCGGTTCCGAGCTGTGGTCCGACGAGCCGGGGTTCGCCGATGCGGCCGCCGAGCTCGGCGTGAGCGGCATCTGCGGATCGGGCATCGTCGAGGTGATCGCCGAGCTGTTCCTCGCCGGGGTGATCACGACGGATGGGATCATCGACGGGTCGCTCGCGGCGCGGTCGGCCCGCATCGTCCCGGACGGGCGCACGTTCTCGTACGTGCTCCACGCGGGCGAACCGCGCATCCTCGTCACCCAGAACGACGTCCGCGCGATCCAGCTCGCCAAGGCCGCGCTGTACGCCGGCGTGCGTCTGCTCATGGACCACGCGGGCATCGATGCCGTCGACGAGGTCCGGCTGGCCGGTGCGTTTGGCAGCCAGATCGACCCGCTGCACGCGATGGTCCTCGGGCTGATCCCCGATTGCGACCTCGACCGGGTCAAGGCAGCGGGCAACTCGGCCGGGACCGGGGCGATGATCGCGCTGCTGTCGGCGGCGGCCCGGCGCGAGATCGAGGATGTCACGCGCCACGTCGAGAAGATCGAGACCGCCGTCGAACCCCGCTTCCAGGAGCACTTCGTCGACGCGCTCGCGTTCCCCCACCGGCAAGCGGCGTTCCCGCACCTCGAGCAGCGCGTCGAGCTCCCGAAGCGCCCATCGGACGGCGCCGGGAGTGGAGGTGCCGGCGCCCGCGTGGAGCGGCGGCGGCGGCGCGAGGTCGCCGCCGCGTCGAGGAACCGGACATGACCGACGACCCCCACCGCCGGCGAAGCGGCGGCCGCGCGGCCCGCCAGGCGGCTCGGCTCCACGCCCACGTCGAGCGGGCACCGTTCCTCACCCGGACGCTCAAGCCGTTCGAGGTCCTCGACGAGGAAGGTCTCGCGACCATCGAGCACAACGCCGACACGATCCTCGAGGAGGTCGGCGTCGAGTTCCGCAACGACCCCGAGGCGCTCCGCGTCCTGCGCGAGGGCGGAGCCGACGTCCAGGGCGAACGCGTCCGCTTCCCGCGCGGGATGTGCCGCCAGATCGTCCAGGCAACCGCTCCGCGCGAGTTCGTCCAGTACGCCCGGAACGAGGCGAACAACGTCCTGATCGGCGGCGACGCCACGGTCTTCGCCCCGAACTACGGCTCGCCGTTCGTGCGCGACTTGGACAACGGCCGGCGCTACGGCACGATCGAGGACTTCCGCAACTTCGTGAAGCTGGCCTACCTGTCGCCGCACCTCCACCACAGCGGCGGGACCGTCTGCGAACCGGTCGATGTGCCGGTCAACAAGCGCCACCTCGACATGGTCTATTCGCACATTCGCTACAGCGACAAGCCGTTCATGGGCTCGGTGACGGCGCCGGAGCGGGCGCGCGACACCGTCGAACTGGCGCGCCTCACGTTCGGGGCGGACTACATCGAGACCCACCCGGTGGTCCTCAGCCTGATCAACGCGAACTCGCCGCTCGTCTGGGACTCGGTGATGCTCGGCGCAGCGCGGGCCTACGCGGAGGCCAACCAGGCCACGCTCCTGACCCCGTTCATCCTGGCCGGGGCGATGGCACCGGTGACCGCGGCCGCCGTGTGCGCGCAGACGCTGGCCGAGGCCCTCGCCGGCATGACGTTCGTGCAGCTGGTCCGGCCCGGGGCGCCGGTCGTGCTCGGATCGTTCGCAAGCTCGATGTCAATGCAATCGGGTGCCCCGACCTTCGGGACGCCGGAGCCCGCGCTCGTGCTGTACGTCATGGCCGCGCTGGCGCGGCGGTTGGGCGTGCCCTTCCGCTCGGGCGGCTCGCTATGCGCGTCGAAGGTCGCAGACGCCCAAGCCGCGTATGAGAGCGCGGCGACGCTCCAGCCGACGGTTCTTGCCGGCGTCAACTTCGTGCTTCACGCCGCAGGCTGGCTCGAGGGCGGGCTGTCAGTGGGCTACGAGAAATTCATCCTGGATGCAGATCAGTGCGGGATGATGGCCGTCTTCGTGAAGGGCGTCGACCTGTCCGAGAACGGTCAGGGCCTCGATGCGATCCGCGAGAACGGGCCTGGGCAGCACTTCCTGGGCACGGCCCACACGCTGGCCAACTTCGAGAGCGCGTTCTACCGGTCCGAGACGGCGGACAACAACTCGTTCGAGCAGTGGGTCGAGGATGGCTCGCTCGACGCGGCCCAGCGCGCGAACAAGATCTGGAAGCGGATGCTCGCCGAGTACGAGGCACCGCCGATCGACCCGGGCGTCGACGATGCGCTCCTCGAGTTCATCGCGAAGCGGAAGGCGTCCTTCCCCGACTCCGAGGTCTAGGCATGCTGTTCCGGCGCCGTTCCTTCGTCTCGGCGCCCGGTCGCGACGCGCTTGCGCGCGTCCTCGCTTCGCCGACCTTCGAGCTCGTGCCGTTGAAAGGCGCGATGGACCGGGCGGAGCACCTCCCGACGGGCGCCACGGTCTCGGTGACCGCGTCACCTGCGAAGGGCCTCGAAGCGACCGTCGCCCTGTGCGAGCAGCTTCAGAGCACGGGATTCCGAGCCGTGCCGCACGTCTCGGCGCGGATGGTGCGCGACAGGCAGCACCTGTGCGATCTCGTGGCGTGGCTCGAAGGCGTCGGCGTGCGGCGGGCGTTCGTTGTCGGCGGGGACGAAAAGGAGCCCGGTGAATACCGTGATGGGCTGTCGCTCCTCCGCGAGATGGCCGAGATCGGTCACCCGCTCGACGAGATCGGCATCCCCTGCTACCCGGAGGGTCACCCGTTCATCGCCGACGGCGTCCTGCGCGATGCGCTTCGGGCCAAGGCACCGTTTGCGAGCTACATGACCACCCAGCTCTGTTTCGAACCCGCGACGATCGGGTCGTGGATCGCGGCGACGCGCGCGGACGGCATCACCCTCCCGGTCCACATCGGCATCCCGGGCGTGGCAGAACCCCACAAACTGCTCGCGATCGCCGCACGGATCGGGGTGGCCGACACGCACCGGTTCCTCAGCAAGAACGTTCGGTTCGTGGCGCGAATGCTGCGCTCCGGTGGCTTCTACAAGCCGGACGGCCTGCTCGACGGACTCGCTCCGACCGTCGCGGATGCGGCCGCAAACGTCGTGGACCTGCACCTGTACACGTTCAACGCGGTCGACGCGACCGAACGGTGGCGCAAGGAGTTCCTGGCCCGCCTCGCCGCCTGACGCATGCCAGCTGGCACGCTCAGCGTGCAGTCTGACCGCGGGCATGCCCGAATGGAACGGCGGGCGTGCCAATCAGCGGCACGCGTCGTTGATTGGACCGCCACGCGTGCCACGCGACGGATAGCGCCGGCGAAAGCCGACCGTTCGCACGATAAGCGTGCCAAGGCCTGCGAACGCCTGGGGACGCTTGGCGCAGTTGCGCCATCGTGCAAGACTGTCGGCCCCGCACAGGGAGCCATGGGATGTCGATGGATCGGCGCGCCGCCAGGTTCGGGCCCTCGCACGATCAGCACGCCCTCACTGGCCGCTCCCCGTACCCGCCGATCGCCGACTACGCGTACATCTCGGACTGCGAAGTCAACGGCCTGATTGCGCCGAGCGGCAATGTCGAGTGGCTATGCATCCCGCGGCCGGACGCACCAAGCGTCTTCGGGGCGATCCTCGACCGCGACGCCGGCGGCTTCCGCTTCGGACCGGCCGACGTGCTGGTTCCGGCCGCGCGGCGCTATATCCCCGGCACGCTGGTCGTGGAGACCAGCTGGAACACGCCCACCGGTTGGGCAATCGTCCGCGACAGCCTCCTGATGGGCCCGTGGCATCACGACGACGTGCGCGACTCCACCCACAAGCGCGCCCCGACGGACTACGACGCAGAGCACATCCTGTTGCGCACAGTTCGCTGCGTGAACGGCGAGGTCCAGATGACCCTCGATTGTGAGCCGGTCTTCGACTACGGACAGGCCCTCGGTCGCTGGGAGTACACGGGCGACGGCTACAACGAAGGCATCTGCCGGGCGACGGAGAACGTCGTCGAGGCGCTGACGCTCACCTCGGACATCAACCTGGGGTTCGAGGGACCCAGGGCCATCGCCCGGACGCTGGTCAAGGAAGGTGAGACACGCTTCGTGGCCCTGTCCTGGGGGAAGGTCGCGCCGCCGACCACGTTCGACGAGGCCTACCGGCGACAGGTCTGGACCGCTCACCACTGGCAGCACTGGCTCGCCCGCGGCCACTTTCCGGACCACCCGTGGCGGGCCGTTCTCGAGCGTTCGGCGCTGACCCTCAAGGGCCTCACCTACGCGCCGACGGGAGCGATCACCGCCGCGGCGACGACCTCGCTCCCCGAAACGCCGCACGGTGAGCGCAACTGGGACTACCGCTACAGCTGGATCCGCGACTCGACGTTCGCGCTGTGGGGCCTGTACACGCTTGGTTTCGACTGGGAAGCGAACGACTTCATGAACTTCGTCGCCGACGTCGCCGACGTGCCGGGCGATCTCCAGGTGATGTACGGAGTTGGCGGCGAGCGGGAGCTCGACGAGCGCATCCTCGACCACCTCGAGGGATACGACGAGGCACGACCGGTCCGCATCGGCAACGGCGCGTACAACCAGCGCCAGCACGACGTGTGGGGCGCGGTCCTCGACTCGTTCTACCTGCACACGAAGTCGCGCGATCGGCTCGACGAGCGCATCTGGCCGATCCTCGTCCGCCAGGTCAAGGCCGCCCTCGAACACTGGCGGCTACCCGATCGCGGCATCTGGGAGGTGCGCGGCGAGCCGAAGCACTTCACCTCCTCGAAGGTGATGTGCTGGGTCGCCGCCGATCGCGGCGCCCGCCTGGCCCGCATGCGCAACGAACACACGCTCGCCGAGGAGTGGCAGGAGGCGGCCGACGAGATCCACGCGGAGATCTGCGCAAAGGGCGTCGACGAGCGCGGCGTGTTCACGCAGCACTACGACACCAAGGCGCTGGACGCCTCGTTGCTCCTGCTCCCACTCGTGCGCTTCCTGCCCCCGGACGACGACCGGATCCGGGCCACGGTCCTCGCGATCGCAGACGAGCTGTCGGTCGACGGCCTGATTCTGAGATACAAGACCGACGAGACCGACGACGGGCTGCAGGGCGAGGAGGGTGCCTTTGCGATCTGCTCGTTCTGGCTGGTGTCGGCGCTTGTCGAGATCGGGGAGCTTGAACGTGCCCACCAGCTGTGCGAGAAACTGCTGTCGTTCGCCAGCCCGCTCGGGCTGTATGCGGAGGAGATCGATCCGCACAGCGGTCGCCACCTCGGCAACTACCCGCAGGCGTTTACCCATCTCGCGCTGATCAACGCGGTGATGCACCTGATCAAGGCCGAACAGGTTGGGACACACGCGACCCCGCTCGCGCCGCGAATGGAAGCCGGGCGGGAGGACGAAACGGCATCCACCGAGGAGCGGGTCGCCGGCCCGGAATCCGACGCAGAGGACCGGGTCCGGGGCTGACGAGTTCGCCTCGCAGACGCGGCATCGTCGTTCGTGGATCCCTCCCCGGGCGCACGGTAGCAGCACGCTCGGCGGCTGATACTGTCCATGGGTGCGCCGCACGACGTGACCGGGTCGATGAATGCGGGAGGAACGATGGCGAGCGAGGGTTCGACAGGGCCGGTCCGGTGGGGCCTCCTCGGCACCGGCTCCATCACCGACAAGGTCGTGCCGGGCGCTCGCCGTTCTGACCGGGTGACCTTCGTGGCGGCCGGAAGCCGGACGCTCGAGCGAGCCGAGGCGTACGCCGCCCCGAAGGGTATCGCGCGCGCCCACGGCTCGTACGAGGCGCTCCTCGAGGATCCTGACGTCGAGGCGGTCTACATCTCGCTGCCGAACTCGATGCATCACGAATGGACGATGCACGCGCTGCGGGCCGGCAAGCACGTGCTCTGCGAGAAGCCCTACTCGACGCGCGAGGTGGACGTCCACGAAGCGTACGACCTCGCCGACGCGCGCAACCTGGTCCTGTCCGAGGGCTTCATGTGGCGCCACCACCCGCAGGCAGCGGCCCTTCGCGCGACGCTCGCGGAGCTTGGCGAGCTGCAGACGATCCGGGCCACCTTTGCGTTCGCGATGGGCCCGGACCGCGCGACCGACATCCGGCTGCAGGCCGACCTCGAGGGCGGCTCGCTGATGGACGTCGGTTGCTACTGCGTGAGCGGTGCGCGGCTGCTTGCCGGGGAGGAGCCGGAGACGGTCTACGGGCGTGCCTTCTGGGGCCCGAGTGGCGTCGACCTGCGCTTCACCGGCGTCCTCCGCTTCCCGAGCGGGGTCATGGCCGAGTTCACCTCGGCGTTCACGATGGACCACCGCGGCCTCGAGGCGATCGGGGACGCAGGCTCGGCGATGCTGCTCGACCCGTGGCAGGCGGACCCGGCAACGCTCATCCGCGACGGCGAGGTCACCCACTGGCATCCCGACGATCCGCACCCGATGGAGGTCCCCTACTTCCACGAGTTCGACAACTTCAGCGCCGCGGTCCGTGGCGAGGCTCTGTCCCTGCTCGGACGGGAACACGCGGCCGGTCAGGCGCGGGTCCTCGGGGCGCTCTACAAATCGGCACGGAACGGCAGGGAGATCGCCCTCTGACGGAGGTCAGGCGGTCAAGCTCCCGAACGTCATCACGATCATGGCGGCCGAGCACCTGGCTGCTCGACTGCCGCTCTGATCGCGGCCAAGAAGGAGGGCATCGTGGTCGATCACAGGGTCGCGTTCGACTTCGAGATCGGGTTCACCAACGGTGGCGGGCTGCAGGGCCAGGATTTCCGGCTCGACGTGCCCGGCCCCGACGTCACCGACGAGTGGGTCGGCGAGGCGCTCGTGCGCGACCTGCGGCTGCTGATGGTGGACGACGTTCGGATCGTCAACCGCCGGATCATCCGGGAGCCGCACAAGCGCGGGCTCGGCTCCGCCCCGTCTGTCGCGCCGCCGGTGACGGGGCGGCGGCTCGTCGACCTGAGCCACCCGATCGCCGATGGCATGACGACCTATCCCGGCCTGCCCGTTCCCGAGATCCACCCGTTCCTGACGCGGGAAGCGAGCGCGGATCGCTACGCTCCGGGCGTGACCTTCGCGATCGACGTGCTGACCTTGTGCGGGAACACCGGGACGTACGTCGACAGTCCGTTCCATCGCTACGCCGATGGGAAGGACCTCGCCGGCTTACCGCTCGAACGGCTCGTGGACGTGCCGGCGGTGCGGGTCGACGTGACGGGGTCAGCCACCGCGGCCGTTGACGCGCCGGCGCTGCTGCCCTACGAGCTCCGCGGTCGAGCCGTCCTGGTCCACACGGGCCATGACCGCCACTGGGGCACCGACGCGTACGGGCATGACAACCCGTTCCTGACCGCAGCGGCGGTCCAGGTCCTCGTCGATGCTCGAGCCGCGATCGTGGGCATCGACTCGGTCAACATCGACGACCCGGCGGACCTGGCGCGACCCGCCCATTCCGGGCTCCTCGCGGCCGGCATCCCGATCTGCGAGCACCTGACGAACCTCGCCGAGGTGCCTTTCGAGGGCGCGTGGTTCAGCGCGGTCCCGGCGCCGGTCAGCGGGACGGGCACGTTCCCGGTTCGAGCCCTCGCGGCGATCCCGGCTTAGCGCGGCGGGCGTTTCAGCCCTGGCGATCCGTCGTCACGATCCGCGCGACCGGGATCAATCGACCCGTCTGCTCCGGGTAGGCCCCGAAGTGCGGCAGCTGCTCGACGTGCGCGTCCCACAGCCGGTCGCGCTCGGCGCCCTCCCGGAAGACCTCGGCTTGCCCGGCATACGTTTGATCGCCGAACTCGAACTCGATGTCGGGATGCGCTTCGAGGTTCGCGACCCACGCCGGCGTGGAGTGCGAGCCGCCGGCCGTCCCGGCGACGACGTAGCCGTCCCCGTCGCGCGAGATCGTCAGGATCGAGCGGCGCCGCTCGCCGGACTTCGCTCCGGTCGAGTACATGACGATGATCGGGTGTCCCTTGAGTGGCCCGTCCGAAGCCCGCCCGCCGTTCGCGCGCAAATCGGCGATCAAAGCTTCTTCCCAGGCGTTCTCGTCCAGGCTGCCCGCGGCAGTCTCGGGATTGGTGTCGGTGTCGGTCATCGGGCAGTCCTCCGGAAGTCGTTGCTGCAGCAACGATGCCACAGACCGGCGCGGACCGCACCGAATGTCACCTGACCCGCCCGAACCGCACCAAACGCATGCGGCCGCCAGTACTTTCGGGTGCTGGTGACTGGCGTGGAGAAGTGCGGTGATAGCCACAGGAGATCAGTCCGGTCCAGTACTCCAGAAATCGATGTGGACCGGCTCAGGCGGAGGTCGCTGCCGTGTCCTTGCAGCGGTTCGGAGCACCCGGCGGAGATCACGCGCCACCACAGCGGACTCCCCCTGGAACTTCCCCCACGTCACTTACGGTCGTCTACGGACTTGTCGTCCCCTGGAGTGCCCTCTGATGGATGCGACATCGCGACCCACGCCAACCCCTCCCAGCGCCGCCGCCGATGGGGGTCGAATGACGAAGCGAACACCCCTCGTCGAGCGGCGACAGACGTCACCGGCGCTGGCAGCCTTTGTCGCCGCGACGATCGTCGCCGGGATTGCCGCGCTCGCCTGGGCAACGCTGACCCTGCCCCTGGGCCCCGGAATCGCCATGGACGGCCTGACGCGCGTCGCAGCCGACGACCGCGTATCGGGACTCCTGTTCTGGATCGCCATCGGCCTGCTCGGGTCGGTCCGGACGAGAGGCTACGCCGGGCGTGCCGTCCTGACGTTCCACCTGCCGTTCATCGTCGCGGCCATGGTCCTCGGCGGACCCGTGGCCGGCGGCTGGGTCGCCGCGATCGCGACCATCGAGCTTCGGGAGCTCCGAGAGGTGCCCTGGTTCGGCACGCTCAGCAACCATGCGATCGTGACGCTTGCGGCGGTCATGGGGGGCCTCGTCGTCGCAGCCATTCGCGGGCCCTTCGAGACGGTGCTCGATCCCTCGCTCGCCGTGCTCGCGGCCGCGGCCTGCGGCGCACTGGTCCTGTGCGCCATCGACGTCGGCCTGAGCGCGACGACGATCGCCCTTCGGGAAGGGCTCGGTCATCACGAGCTGGGCGGCGTCTTCAACTCGTCGTTCCGGCAGACACTCGGCGCCGAGGTCATCCTCGGCTGGCTGCTCGCGGTCGTCTACGTCGCGATCGCGTGGTGGGCACCGATCGTCTGCTTCCTCCTCGTCCTGATCGTCTGGCGGGCGAACGACGAGCACGAGCTGACGACCCACGACTCGATGACCGGACTGCTCAACCGTCGGGGGTTCGAGGCGAGGTATGCCGCGACGGTACGCCGCGTCCGAGGCGGCCAGACGGTGGCGGCCGTGGTCATGATCGACCTCGACAAGTTCAAGGCAGTCAACGACAGCCTCGGTCACGCCGCTGGAGACGAGGTCCTCAAGCGGGTCGCTCAACGACTCCGTGACGCGGTCCGCTACACCGACGCTGCGGCTCGGCTTGGTGGCGACGAGTTCGCCGTGCTGCTTGCGCGCGTCGCAGATCAGGCTGCTGCGGAACGGGTAGCGCTACGGATGCACGAGCAGTTATGCGAGCCCCTCGTGATCGGAGGCCGCGAGGTTGAGATCGGCGCGTCGCTTGGCCTGATGCTGCTCGATCGAGATATCGCGTCGGACGCGCTCGAGACCGCGGACCGCGCGATGTTCGACGCGAAGCAGGGCGGCGGCGGCGTCAGGTTGGTTGCCTTGGCCTGAGGGACGGCGGTTTTCACCAGGGTTGATGCTATCGCTCGATCTCGAGCGCGCCGCGGAGCACGGCGACGTCCGATCGACATCGATGAGCTCCTCACGACTGTCGAGCAGCACTGCCGGCGCCGCGGCGGCTGAACCGGCTCGGCACGTTCCCGGTTCGCGCGGTGGCGTCCGTCTGACACTGGCCCGATCTGCCACGATCCGGCAGACGCCAATCAACCATCCGTCACCGCGTGGCGTCATGTAGTACGTGAGCACCGAGAGCGTGGCAACGATCGAGCAGGGGGCGGCTCTTGCGGTTGTCCGCGATCAATCCGAGATCGCGCTCGTCGAGCGCGCCCGATCGCGGTGACCACGACGCGTTCGGAGAGCTTGTCGACCTGCGCCTCAACGCGACCTTCCGGTCGGTGCTGGCGATCCTCGGCAACGAGTCGGACGCTCGAGACGTCACCCAGACGATCTTCGTCCAGGCGTGGACGAACCTGCCGAGCCTTCGAGATCCAGCGCTCTTCCCCGCCTGGTTCGGTCGGATCATCGTCAACTCAGCGCGCAGTGCACTTCGCGGTCGCCGGCGCCGAAGCGTTCACGAGATCCAGGCGATCGGATTGGCGGAAGACGGTTCCTCGATACCTGCCGACCAAGCGAGGCATGAGGACAGGACGGCCGACCTGGACCGCCTCGAGCGTGCACTCGAGCGGATCGGTGCAGCCGAGCGAACCGTGCTCTGGCTGCACCACTACGAAGGGCTGTCCCTGGCGGACATCGGGACTCGACTCGGCGTCCGGTCCGGGACGGTGAAGTCGAGGCTGTTTACAGCCCGAAGGGCGCTGGAGCGCGAACTGCAGGTGGAAGACCGATGAACGATCTGCGCATCAGCGACGACATGATTCTCGAAGCGTTTGATCGCCGCGCCCACCGCGCGACTCCGATGGGCCTCCGTGGTTCGATCCTCGAGGCCACGGCGTCAACTCGCCAGCGCCGAAGGCCCTGGAGGATCCACAACGGCGGGGGTTCACTCCGACTGCTGGCGGTCGCGGCGCTGCTGGTGGCGGGCCTCGCAGCGGGCACGATCTTCGTGGGAAGTCCCCTCGTTGCAGAGAAGCCCACGACAGCCCCGGTGGCCGAAGAGCCGACGACAGCTCCGCTGGCTGAGGAGACCGACGACAGCCGTGGTTGCCGACGAACCCGTGACAGTCGCGGCCGGAGGCGACTCCACGACCGTCGAGTACTTCCGGCCCTTCGAATACCAGGTCGACTCGACCATCCCGCTCAAGACCATCGATACACGAGTGAATGGGAGAGGAGCGTTGATCGCCTTCACGGTCGGGGCAGACGTCCCCTACCCGATGGCGAACGATGGGACCATCGAACCGGATGCCAAGGGCGTCACGGTCTCCTCGGCGAACGGCGCGTGGGTTCATGATTGCGTCGGCGACGGGAATACACGCGTCCGCGAGGACGCGGCGTTGTTCCTCCTCGACCTACGCCGGAAAGGCCACATCGGACTTGGCGAGACTGAGCTGATCACGTTCGACGGTCGGCCCGCCCGATTGGTGGCCCTTGACCCAGTGGCAAATCGGTGCGATTACTCCGACTTCCACGCGAAGAACGTCATCCATGGGATCCTGCAGCAGCCCATGCGGTTGACCGTCCCATCGCGCTTGATCGTCACCGAGGTCGACGGGGAGACGATGGTCATCCAGGTGTGGGCGGGGACGGAAGCGGCCTTCAGAAGTGGCTGCAAGAGTCAGCCGGGTTCGTGGACAGCATCCACTTCACGAGCGGAGAACAGCCCGCCCCGTAGTCGTCTGCCGAGCAGACGATCACCAACTGATCGGAACGCCCTCGCATTCGTGCGGGGGCACGTTGGCCGGGCGCGCGCTTTGCATTGCGCGAGCGGCCTCGAACATCGCCGTCCACGCGGTGGTGCCACCTGCCGCATCGAAGGCCGCCTGCGGATCCGGTGCATCGGGGTTCCCCGCACCTTGGCGCTTCGCGTCGATCATCGCCTCGAATGCCAGCAGGACGCGATCGAGCTCGCTCATCGCAGCGAAGGCCGGCGGCCATGCCGCGGCTCGCGACGCCGCCTGCCGGCCGTTTTCGAGCTCGATCATGATCGCCTCCGCAAGTCGGCCTGCCTCGGCCGGATCGCCGCGCTGAACGGCATCTTCGAGCGCCTTGCTGAGCTCCGAGTCAGTCCCGGCGTCGGGGTTGCCGACGGCCTTGAACATGGCAGCGAAGGCGTCGCAGGCGTTCGTCGCGAAGTCCTCGAACGTCGCAGGCGCGAGCGACGGAGCGGCAGGCGCTGAACACGCCGCGCAACCGTCAGGACCAGAATCGCGAGCCAACGTTGGATCCTCATGGTCGGATAACGCCTCGTTGGCCGGAACGTTACGACGCTGCGTCGTCGACGGAGCAGAGAAGACCTCCGCAGCGGAGCCGCCGACACTCACTGACCCGAGGCCGGTGGCCGCCCCGGTCCTCGTCGAGGTTGAGGTCGGGCCTAGTCGCTTGGTCGTGGATCGCGCGAGTTGACGAGCATCGGGCCCATTCGAAGTCGTTGTTGAGAGCCAGGCGTAACGATGCCCGCCGACCTCGCTGAGCGTCGTCGCCGATGGCGCGGTCTCCGTGCGCAGCGTCCTGGTCGCCACGGACGCTCGACGCGAGGCATGCGGCCGAGCTCGCCGTCGAGCACGGCGCCATCGTGTCTCGAGTCGTACTTGAAGCGGTCCAGACCGCCTGGCCGGCTGATCACGAGCGGCACGCGGCATCGTCGACCGGTCTGGATCGCCGTTGTGCGTTGTTGCTCGCTTCACAGTGGAACCTGCCGGCCGTCAGCGTCAGCTGCCGACGTGGACGATGGACGGCACGCCATCGCGACGTCCGTCGGGTTCGTCGCCGAGGTCGAGCCTCGCGCGCGTTGTCCGCGATCGACTTGAGGTGACGTCACGTTGAAGTGGACCCGGCGTGTCGCGTCGCCCGTGGTCCAGGAACGCTGGTGCTGTCGCCGCCCAGCGGGTGAACGACGATCGGCCTCGTGAAAGCTCCGCTGCCGTGCGGCAGGCCGTACGACGTCGCCGAGCGTGCGTCGAGGGAGTAGGCCTTCGTCCCGTGCGTCGGGCCACCTCGCCGATCGCTTGTCGTCGGAGACCGTGTTCGTAGCCGTCCGGTTTCGAAGCCGTCGGAGTACTCGATCGAGCGGTCCAGCCGCCAGGGCCGCACCGGGCATGGTTGCCACGGCCATCGTGGCGACGATGGCCGACGCCGAAACCAGGCTGGCCAGCCTGCGCTTGGTGATGGAAATCATGAGTGCATTGATCCTTCTCGCGGTTCCAGCCGCGGCTGTCTAGGTGAGCTCCCCCTGAGCCAATCCGTTCGGCTCATCGGGTGTCGATCTGGCGCCTGAGGCGCTTCGACAATGGTCGGGCTCGGTGTCCGCCAACTCACCACCTCGACCGCGCAGATCGGCGGGGTCGCAACTGCAGCAACCGCGCAACGGTCCTCGTGGCGGATCATGTCACCTGAAGAAACTCGCTAGGTCCTTGCAGCAACCGCGCAACATCGCCAGACTTACGGCGTCACACTCGGCTCGAGGATCCGCATGGACCCGAACGACGATCTCTGGACGGCGATCCGCCGCGTACTGCCAGGCGTCGAGGAGTTGACGGCGGCCGTTGCGACCGAGCTCGGCGAGCCCGTCGACGATATTCGCCCGAGCGTCCTCATCGGCGCCATCGCGCTCAACGGTCAACTGGGGCCGGAGACCGCGGCCGCCGCGGCGATCGAGGCGGAGCTGGGCCAGCGCGAGCCCGGTCCCAGGATGCGACCGCCAGATCGTCTGATCGAGGTCGACTCGCTCGACGCATTGCTGGCCGAGACGCAGGCGCTCGAGGCCAAGGGTTCGATGGACCTCGAGACGATCGTTGCGATCCAGCGTGCTTCCGGAGCAATCGCGGCGCGGGCTGACCGTTCGCTGGTTGTCCTTCAGCATCGATACGCGGTCACCCGGCGCCTGATCTGGGAGCACTGCGTCGCCGCGATGGAGCAGGGCCGGCTGGACCCGGGGCTCCTTGCGGCGTTTGGCCGCTTTCTCCTCCTCTGGAACGAACTCACCTCGCTTGCCGTCACCGACGGCTATCGGGCCGCCGAGCGCGACATCCTCGCCCGCGCGGTGGAGGCCCGTCGCGGCGCGCTCCAGGAGCTCCTCGGCGTTGTCGCCGACGATGCCGCAAGCCAGGCGCGGCTGCGTCGAGTGGCAGTGCGCCACGGCCTGAACCCCGATCGCACGTACCGGCTCGTCGCAATCACGCCGAGCCCCGAGAGCGATCCGACTCCCGAGCAGCCGGGCATCGGCGAGGAGGACCTCGAGCTGCTCGCCGGACGGATCGGTCACCTGCTCGGGTCGACCGCCCCGGGGGCCGAGGGCGTTGGTGCAGGGATCCGGCTGCCGGCCGTCCTGCCGCTGCTGGGGCGGGTCGCCGTCCTTGCCCGCGAGGACTGGGCCGGCATGAAGCGTGTGCCGACTGTCCTTGACACCGTCCTCGGCAGCCTTGCGGCAGCGGCCCTGTCCAGGAGCAAGGGGCGCAAGGGAGGCCTGACCGAGGTCGCGCAATCGGCCTGGGTGGCGGTGGGTTCGCGCCCGATCGAGGGCGTAGGCACGCTGGCCGGGACCTACGCCGATCTCGTGGACGCCACGCGCACCGCCCAGCGGCTCGGGCTGCGTGGCTGGATTCCGGACCCTGAGCAGCTGGCCCTCGAGCGGCTGCTCCTCGCTGACCCACACCTCGCGGAGGCCACTGTGCGACGCGAGCTCGGTCCGCTGCTCGCCGACGAGCGGTTCGGCGGAGAGCTTATCGAGACGCTCCAGGCCTATTTCGACGCGAGTGAGAACGTCACCGCGGCGGCGCGACGCCTCAATCTGGCGACCCGAACGGTGGCCTACCGGCTGGAGAAGATCGAGTCGCTTCTCGGCCATCCGCTCGACGGCGACAACGGTCGGCGCCTCTCGACCGCATTGATCGTGCACCGCCTGCGCTCAGTCGATTGAACGTCGCCGGTCGCGCCTTGCGCTAATCCGCCGGCCTGGGCACCACCGGCGCTCGAGGATCACCTCGGGTCATGCCGTACAGGACATCGTCGGTCACGCGGCCCTCCACCTCGCGGCCCCCGCGCAGCGTGCCCTCGAGCTGAAAACCAAGATGCTCACCGAGGCGACGCATGGCGACGTTGTCGACGTCGGTGGTGAACCACACGCGCAGCGCGTGTCGCTCGTCGAAGAGGTGCGCAAGGAGCAGGTTGATTGCCTCGAATCCCAGGCCTTGCCCGCGCTGCTCCGGATCGATGATCAGGATTCCGACTTCGTACACGTCGCGCGGGTCGCGGAAGGGGCACATGACGGCCTGCACCACGCCGAGAAGCAGATCTCCGCGCCACACCCCGAATTCGACGCCGTGATCGGCCCACTCGCCCGACGCCGCCACTCGACGTCGAACGTCGTCGATCGACACGTCCTTACCGCCGATCGTCCTGATGGCCTCGCGCATCGGCTCGACGGCGGCCTCGGTCAGTGGTCCCAGCGAAATCCTCGGCGGCTCCCTCACGCCCGGGCCGCTGCGAACAGGCGGCGGGCTTCTGGCACGCCCTTGAGATCCACGGGTCCGACGTCACGGAACGCGACCGGCGCGCCGCTCGAGGCGTCGACCACCTCCTGGCTCGACGATCACCTCGCCGGCCTGGGCGTAGTCCGCGATCCGCGATGCGAGGTTGACGGTCTGGCCGTAGTAGTCGCCCTCCTGGAAGATCACCGGCCCGGCATGCAGACCGACATGCGCCGGCGGCAGCCCGGCGTCGGCGACGCCGGCGACCATCTCCAGCGCCGACATGACCCCCTTGCCGGGGTTCGGGAAATGGAGCATCACGCCGTCGCCCAGCCACTTCACGGCTCGGCCGCCGTGCTTGACCGACGCCCGCTGGACGAACCTGCCGAGGTCTTCCGCAACCCGAGCCGCGGCCGCGTCGCCGTGTTCCTGGGTGAGCCGCGTGAAGCCGCTGATGTCCAGGAAGCACATCGCCGGTGGATGCTCGAGGCGACTGTGCAGCCCGGCGTTGGCCAGCATCGTCTCGAAGCCTTCGATGATGTTGCCGGTCCAGGCACGCGTCTGCTGCAGGTGGTACATGGCGATGACGGAGCGCTCGGTGAGCGCGCTCAGTTGATCGCCGAGGTCGACTCCGAGGATCTCGTCGGGCTGCTTGCCTGCCTCGATGGCCGGGGCCAATCACCTCGGTCTGCCACATGGCTGACTCCGTCTCGGCCATGCGCCGCATGCCGTCGCTCTGGGCGCGCAGCAATTGCAGCATCGATGTCTCGCGGAACCCCGCCTTGACCTGCGCCTCGACCATCTCGGCGCAGGCGAGCTCGTCGTCGCGAACGCGATCGTCGGGCTGCGGCGCGACCGAGCCGGTTGCTTCGCGGATCCGCATCAGTAGCTCGATCGGCACGCCCGTCCGCTCGGCGAGCTGAGCGAAGGTGACGCCGCTGAGCGCCGAGAACCGCTGAAACGCAGGCGCGTCGAGGAAGTCGAGCGACACCTTGCCGCCCCGGATGACGGCGCCGAGGCCCTCTAGCGGGATTCCTGACGCGGCGAGACTGTGTACCAGCGCCGCGCGGCGCAGATGACCCGGCGTGAACCGGCCGTCGGTGGCGGGCGTGAGGATGCCCAGCTCGACGAAGCGGTTCAGCTCATCGACGCCGATGCCACTCCGTTGGGCAGCCTCTGCCGGGTCGTACCCCTCCATCGACGTACTGTACGCGGCGCGACGGTGGCGGATACGACGTCACAGCGCTCAGGCCGAGACGCCCCGGGAAGGGCGGCCACTGCAGCCAGGATCAGGCCCACGCCGGCGACCGAGGCGGCACGCTGACCGCGACGCCCGGTCGCTTCGTAGCCATCAGGGCCGTCAGGGCGACCATCCAGCCGATGCTTGCGAAGCCTTCGGCAAACATGAGCAGCATCAGGGCCCACGAGCTGCCGAGACATGCGAGGCCGTGGCGGATCTCGAGTCGGCCGATGCCCCCCATGGATGCCGAGAGCGCAGATTCAACAGGGTGGCGGCAGGCAGCGAGGCTGCGTCTCTTGAGCGGGACGAGCTGGTAACCGCCCGCGAGCGCCAGGATCCCCGCCTCGATGAGCCAGGCCCGCTCCGCGAGCCACGGCGTGGTGTCGACGACATGATGCAGACCGACATCGCCGAGGAATGCGACCAGCCCGAAGGCAGTCCATACCAGGGCGAACGAAACCAGGAACGCGAAACGGGCGCGTCTCGGCGAACCGACCGATGAGGCCGTTGCCTCGACCAGCCGGATGGTCCGAATACTCGCCGGCAGCATCATGGCGGCCGCCATGACGAGCCAGCCAACGAGGAACATCGGGATGGCATTCGACAGTGGCAGGCCGCCCTCGATCAGTGCGTGGTGATGGAGGGCGGCCGAGGCGCCCGTCAGCTCGGCGACGACCAGGATCGCCCAGCAACCGACGACCAGGAGCGGGACGTCGAGCTGCCCCGGGCTTCGCAGCAGGGCGGCGGCCGCGTCCAGTGCCGGGACTCGACGGACGAAGGGCGGGCTTTCGAACGCGGCCATGTGCTGACCTCAGACGAAGTCGAGTGCGCAACCGAATGGACGCGTCGTGCTGAGCCGGACGTCCGTGTCGTCGAGGACGTCGTCGACGGCGTTTCGGAGGTCGTGGCTCGTCACCCGTTCGGGCAAACGCGCGTCGTCGAAACGACCCTGGTAACGGAGTCGTCGGTCGCGGTCGAGCACGAAGACGTGGAAAGTACAGGTCGGTCCGTAGGCATTCGCCACCCGCTGGCCTTCGTCCACCACGTACGGGAAGGAATAGCGGTCCTCGGTGGCTCGCTCGGCCATCCGGAGGTAGCTCTCGTCCGGATACAGCTGCGGGCTGTTCGAGTTGATGGCGATGACCTGTACCCCTCGAGCGCCGTAGTCGCGCTGCAGCGCGTTCATCCGATCCGCGTAGGCCTTCGCCGTTGGACAGCGATTCGACGAGAAGATCAGGACGAGCACGTCGCGGTCCGCGACGGTCGAAAAGCCGTGTCGCTTGCCGTCGGTGCCCAGCAGCCCTTCGAAGGCCGGCCCCTGGGCACCGATCTGGAGGGTCGCCGTTGCCGGCGGCGACTCCAACAGGTCGAGCGGTCGTCAGACCGTTGCCATCTCGGCGAAGCGCTCCGGGAACTGCGCGACGATCCCGTCGTGGAGGGCATCGGCGAGGACCATGATCTCGGTGAAGATGTCGTCGAACGCCCTGATGTCGGCTGCCCAGTCAGCGGTGATCCGGGCGACGGCCTCGTCCTTCGTCAGCTTGAGGTGGAGCGCCAGCAAGTCGAGCACGTCCTTCTCGGGCCAGTTCGGATTGGCACCGGCGAGGAAGGCAGCGATCGTCTCGATGTTGGCCGTCCAGCGCGCGTCATGCGTCGCGAACGCAGACTGATCACCGGTCTTGGCGGCCTCGACGAGATCGACCGCGATCAGGATGTGCTCCTTGAGCAACTCGGTCAGCCGATCGCCGGCGGCCTGTCCGTAGAAGCCCGCCACGGCGGCGCCAATGTCCTCCTGGTTGGTGAGCAGGCGCGTGGCGGCAGCGCTGGCATCCGGCGTCCCGGCGACGGCGGCGACGATGTACTCGCGGGTCCAGATCACGTGATCCGACCACAATTTGCGGAGCGCGAGCCGAACTGGTTCTCGGGAAGTCGCCATGGGATCACCTCGTGTGGACTGGAGGCATGGCCGACGCGGTCGTTTGACGGGGCTCGGCCTGCCTTCTAAATCTAACGGGCGCTACCTTTACACGGCGGCTTCCAGGTGTCAAGTCTTTCACTAGCCAATCTTGCTGATACAACCCCAACGGCTTACAGGTCCACCTGCCAGAGGAGGCTGTTGGTGAAGTCCGTGACCCACAGCGTGTCCTCGGAGACGACGGGCACAAGGGGGTCGCCGGGCACGGGGATCGTCCGGCGGGGCTCGTTGGTCGCAAGGTCGATCTCGACCACGCCGCCTCGGCGGTCGTCAGCCACGCACTGCCGTTCGCGAACGAGATCGCCCTGACACCCGGGTAGTCCAGCGTCGCGATGGTCCGACCGCTCGCCGGATCGACCCGCAGCGAGGCTCGTCGGAGTCGGGACCCAGACCGTGTCGCCGTCCGACGCCAGAATCTCGGCTCCGGCCACGTCCGGGTTCGGGAGCGGGGTGAACGTCCCGCGTCGCCGGATCGAGGCTCGCGAGCCCGTCCGGCCCGAGGGCGATCAGCCGGTCGCCGGCGAACGTCAGGAAGCAGGTGGCCGTCCGACGGGATGCTGTCCTGCACCTCGTTCGTGGCCGGGTCGATCCGCAGGATGACGCGCGCGTCACACGCGGATTGCCACACGCTGTCGAAGGCGACGACCGGCTCGGCGCAAGGCGGTACGTCACCGACGTTCGCGACGACCGTGTTCGATGCCGGGTCGATGCGGCTCAGGCCGGTGCCGTTCTGATGGGTGACCCAGAGGGCGCCGTCGGCGACCGCGAACCAGGCCGCCGATGGGACGTCGATCCGCGCCAGCTCGGCCATCGTGGCCGGGTCATAGCGGCGGACCTCGTTCGCGTGGATGTTCGCAACCCAGATCGATCCGAAGGCCTCGGTGACGCGCGATCGGGGCCGCAGTCGGTGCCCAGCGACGAGGCTCCTGGCCGACAACGTCCCGAGCGTCGTCGGCGCCGGGGAAGGCGGCGCGCTGGGCGAGCGCGGCGACGGATGCGACGGGCTTGGCGACGGTGTCGGGGTCGGGGTCGCCGTGGTGCCGGGGCCCGTGCCCGTCTGGCTGAGCACGATGCCCATGGTCACGACGACCAGCACGATGGCGGCCGCACCGGCCAGGCCGGAGGCGAAGCGCCAGACCGGCGTGCGGCCGCCGACCGATCGAGTCCGATCCCGCTCGCCGCCACGGAAGCGTCCACCGTCGACGCCTGCCGCGTGCGCGTGGTCCGCGTGAACACGTCCTCGACGAGGCGGTCGGGCGCCCGCGTCGAGCGCTCCTCGCGGAGCCACTCGCCGAGCTCGCGATCGAGCTGTTCGAGGCTCAAGCGGTCCATCAGCCCCGTCCCCCGAGTCCGATGGCGCGCGACGCGGCTGCGCAGGCATGCGTTCGTCGGCCTCGAGGGCCGAGCGGAGTCCGGCGAGCGCGTAGCGGGCCCGGGATTTGACGGTTCCCAGCGGCAGGCCGAGGGTCGCCGCGATCTCCTCGTGGCTGAGCCCCTCGACGTGGTTCAGCACCGTCGACGACGCGCTGCTCGAGCGGCAACCGGCGGAACGCTCGATCGAGCTGATCGCGGTCGATGACGGTGCCGCTCTCGTCCGCGATCGCCCGATCGTGGTCGCTCAGCAGCACGACCTCGGCCCGACTCCGGATGCGGCGCCCCTCGTCGTAGCACGCGTTGACGAGGAGGCGCCGCAGCCAGGCCTGGAACCGGGACGGGTCGCGGAGGCGGGGCAGCTCGCGCCACGCTCGGACGAGCGCCTCCTGGGTGGCGTCGTCGGCCCGGTCGGCGTCGCGGAGGATCGCGCGCGCGAGCGCGTACATCCGGTCGACGTTCGCGTTCGCGAGCGCCGCGAACGCGTCGTGGTCGCCGGCCATCGCGCGCGTCACGTCCGACAGTTCGGCGCGAGTCGGTTCCATGCCCTCAACCACACGACGCCGCCCCGGAGCGCCAGCCTAACCGCCGAGCGCCTCGCAGAGCGCGGCGATGTTGTCGGGCGCGAAGCCGTCGTGGCCGTGGAAGTCGCCCGTCTGGAAGTCGATCCTGCCCGCATCGTGGACGTAGCGCGCTCTTGCGGACCGTGACCATGTACGTGGTCAGGAAGGAGCCGTCCGGCGCAAGCGTGTCGAAGAAGGTGCGGGATCCGCTGTCCGCGACCCACGCGCCGGTCTCCGCATTGACGATCCGTCCCGTGAAGTCGACCTGCTCGTGGTCACGGATCGCCGCCAGCGCGGCGCCAGCGAAAAGCGTCGCCGCGAGACGGCGGTTGCGTGAACGGGTCATGACACGTCCCTCCAGGCCATCCGTGCGTATACACGGTCACAGCAAGGACGGAGCGCGGAGCCGCCCTGGATCTATCTCGGACTGTGAGGAGCGGATGACGCCGATCGACCATCAGCGCCAGGGACGTGGGGCAGCGCCAAATCATCACTGCGCTCGCGCTCGTCCTCGTCGTCGTGGGCTGTGCCCCGACTGGCCCGGCTTCGGCAGATCCAACGGTTCAGCCCTCCAGCGCGGCGGCCTCGACCGGCCAACCCGCCAGCCCGCCACCGGATCCGCGTTCAACGCGATCGCCCGTGCCTTCTTCCCGGTCCGCGACCGTTGACGAGATCGAACGGTTGCAGGCTGCAATCGACGCGGATCCGTCCGATGCCGGTGCCCAGCGCGACCTCGGCTTCGCCGTCCTCCAGCGGGTGCGCGAGACGGCGGATCCGTCGCTGTATGCCCCGGCCGAAGCGGCGTTCGAACGGGCGCGCAGCCTGGCGCCGGACGACGCGCTCGTCCTCGTCGGGATCGGCAGCCTCCAGCTCGGCAAGCACGATTTCGCCGATGCCCTCGTGACCGCGCGGGACGCCATCGACCTCGCGCCGCGATCGGCGGTCGCTCGCGCGGTCGAGGTCGACGCCCTCGTCGAGCTCGGGCGGTACGACGAGGCCGACGACGCGGCCGCCGCGATGCTGGCATTGGGATCGGATCTGACCACGCTGTCCCGCGTGTCGTACCTGGCCGAGCTGCACGGCCACCTCGACGTCGCCGTGACGGCCATGCGGGAGGCCACGAAATCCGAGGGTGTCGCGCCCGAGAACCTCGCGTTCACCTATGTCCAGCTCGGCAACCTGCTCGTTTACTCGGGGGACCAGCAGGCTGCGGCGGAAGCGTATGACCACGCCCTCGACCTCGTACCGGGGCATGCCCCGGCGCTCGCCGGCCAGGGCCGCCTGGCGGTCGCCGACGGCGACCTCGACGAGGCGGTCGATCACTTCCAGCATGCGGCCGATGTCGTGCCGCTGCCCGAGTACGTGACCGCCCTGGCCGATGCGCAGGCTGCCGCGGGCCGCTCCGACGACGCGGCGCGAAGCGTCGACCTGGCCCGCGCCGAGATCCAGCTGTTCGAGGCGACCGGCGTCACGGTCGACCTCGATCTGGCGGTGTTCGAGGCTGATCACGGGGACCCGGATCGCGCACTGGCATTCGCCAAGACCGCCTACCGGGCGACACCGAACGTCCGCGCCGCCGATGCGCAGGCCTGGGCGCTGCACCAACTCGGTCGCGACCGTGAAGCGCACACGTGGTCCGACGAGGCGCTCAGGCTCGGGTCGCACGACCCGCTGCTTCGCTTCCACGCGGGCGCGATCGCGGCCGCGCTCGGCGATGACGCCGCCGCGCGACGGGACCTCGAACTGGCGCTATCGACCGACGCCGGCTTCTCCGCGACACATGTGGCCGAGGCCCGCCGGCTCCTGGCGACGTTGGGCAACTGACCCCGACCGGCTTCGAGTCATCGGTCGGATTCATCCGATCGCCGCGCCGCGACGCATACCCCACTACAGCCCAGGACGGTGGTCGCGACCCGCCCTCCGGCTGCACCAGAAACGGCAGACCCCGGGAAGGTCGTGGATCTGCCGGCCACGTTTCGGAGGTGAGATCACCGTGGGAACACGCTCCAGGGTCGTCGGCGTCGCCGGCGCCCTCCTCATTGCGGCGACGTCGGTTGGCGGCGTCCTCGCGTCCAGCCACCGGGAGGCTCCGGCCATCGCCGGCGACCCGGGCGCGGACAACACGGACCTCTATGCGTTCGTCAGTCCGGACAACCCGAATAGCCTGACCATCATCGCCAACTACATCCCGCTGGAGGAGCCGGCCGGTGGGCCGAACTTCTTCCCGTTCGATCCTGACGTCAAATACGAAATCAAGATCGACAATGACGGCGACGCCAGGAGCGACGTCACCTATTCGCTCCGCTTCTCGACGAAACGGACCGCCACCAACTTCGCCGGCATCCCGACGTTCCTGTACAACGACGGGCCGGTCACGTCGCTGAACGATCCGAACCTGCTTGCCCGCCAGACGTATGACGTGTGGCGCAACGACGATCTGATCGCCAACGATGTCCGGGTGCCGCCGGTCAACATCGGGCCCCGCTCGACGCCGAATTACGCCGACCTCGCGGCCAGCGCCGTCAAGACCCTCGGCGACGGCACGAAGGTGTTCGCCGGACAGCGCGACGACGCGTTCTTCGTCGACCTCGGCTCGATCTTCGATCTGGCCGGGCTCCGACCGTTCAACACGCTCCACGACATCCCGCTCCCGGCCGCGCCGGGCATCGATGACGTCGACGGGTACAACACGAACTCGATCGCGCTGCAGATCCCGCTCCAGAAGCTGACCGATGACCGCAAGCTGCCGACCGGACCCAACGACCCCGACGCCGTTCTGGGCGTCTGGGCGACGGCCAGCCGCCAGAAGTATCGGACGCTCGACGCGGACGGCTCGATGTCGTCCTGGGGCCCCTGGCAGCAGGTATCTCGACTCGGTAACCCCCTGATCAATGAGGTGATCATCCCGACCACCCGGAAGGACTACTGGAACAGCCAGCGGCCGTCCAAGGACTCCCAGTTTGCGAAGTACTACCTCGCGCCGGAACTCACGGCGGTGGCCGACGTGCTGTACGACGCGCTGGACATGCCGGCGACGTCCAACCGCGCCGACCTCGTGGCGATCCTGCTGACCGGGCTCAACATCCCGGACTCGCAGACCGTCCCGGGTGGCCTCCAGTTCACCCGGACCGGCTCCACCCAGGCAGACATGCTGCGCGTCAACACCGGCATCAAGCCGAACGCGGCCGGGGCATGCGTCTTCGGTGTGGCCGATGGCGGGATGCCCAGTCGGCTGGGCGCCATCGAAGGCGACCTGTGCGGCTTCCCGAACGGCCGTCGCCTCCTCGACGACGTCACCGACATCGAGGTCCGCGCCCTCATCGAGGGCTACGGCCCGACCCTCAACGCGGTCCTCGGCGTGCCGAACCGCACCCCTAACAACATGATCGGCGACGGCGTCGATGCCAACGACCTGCCGTTCCTGTCGGCCTTCCCGTACATCGGGACGCCGCACCAGGGCTACGAGCACGTCCACGAGCACGGCCCGACGGTCAACTGATCGACCACCGATCCAACGTGAACGGCCCGGGCATCGCCCGGGCCGTTCGGATTCTCTGGCTCGATCCTCACCGATAACCGCGGCTGGACCCTAGGGAGCTGGCGTTCCCACCTCGGAGGACCGTCCGTCGACATCGGAATCATCGAGGCGTGGGTCGCTCGGCGTGACGCAAGCGGCCACCAGTGCCGCCAGGGCGATCGTCGCGAAGAGGCGGGCGAGGCGAGTCATGCCCGGGACTCCGCGGCATACCGGTCGATGTGCTGCGATGCCAGCTTGTCGCTGCCGCCACTGATTCGTCGCTTCCCGCTCTCGACGAGCAGCCACAGGATCGGGAGCAGGAAGAGGAGCTTCTGGCTCTCGACGTGGATGCCGATGACAGGGCCAACGATGGCCACAACCTCGACGCCGACGACGATCGAAATGACGGCCCAGCCGAGGATCCGGGACTTGCCTGAGCTGCCTTCGAGCAGCAACGCCACGAACCAGACGAGCATCACGTACGGCAGGATCCCCTCGATCTCCTGGCCAAGCACATCGAAGGCGACGTAGGTCAGCGCATCGTTGGTAACGACCTGGCTGAGCGCCTGCAACAGGAAGATGGCGCCGAACGCGCCGGCGGCAGCGGCGCCGATCCACGTCACCCATTTCGACAGACCGAAGTCGAACATGGCGACGGCGAGCAGGACACATCCCGTTCCACCCGTCGCGTGGAGAACCAGCTCGGCAGAACCATCGACAACCAGTTGGGACACAAACGCGATGGGGACCGCCAGGAGCACCACAACAGCGGCGGCGAAACCAATCGTGGATCTCATCTCGAGCACATCCTTTCGATGCGTTGTCAGGCATCGAGAGCGTGCGGCGATGAGGAGTCGCGAACGACCGGGATGGCCCGCAATCGGCGACAGGGTCTGCCCGGATGGAAGGGACCGATGAACCGGAGGGCGCCGGTCTGGGTTCAGCCTCGGATGTGCGCCAGCACTGCCAGGACCCGACGATGGTCGTCGGGCGCCGGAACGAGCTCCAGTTTCGAGAAGATGTTGGCGATGTGCGCCTCGACGGTCTTGGGTGCCAGGAAGAGGCGGTCACAGATGGCCTGGTTGGAACGGCCTTCGGCCATCAGCGCAAGGACCTCGCGCTCACGCTCCGTGAGGTCATCGAGGGGGACCTTCGCCCGCCGTCGACCGACGAGTTGCGCGACCACTTCGGGATCGATGACCGACCCGCCTTTGGCGATGCGGCGGACGGCGTCGGCGAACTCGTCGAGGTCCTCGACGCGGTCCTTGAGCAGGTAACCGACGCCGCCGGCACCGTCGGCCACCAGTCGCATCGCAAAGGTCGCCTCGACGTACTGCGACAGGACGAGGATTCCGACTGCCGTGCCATGTTCCGCGCGGATCGACTCCGCGGCTCGGAGTCCCTCGTCGGTATGGGTGGGTGGCATCCGGATATCGATGATTGCGACGTCTGGCCGATTCGACCGGACGGCTTCGAGCAGCTCCTCGGGCGTTCCCGCCTGGCCGGCGATTTCGAAACCGGCCTCGACGAGCAGCCGGGCGATGCCCTCGCGGAGGAGGAGCGAGTCGTCCGCGAGCACGAGGCGGAGGGTCACCTGCCGTCCATCAATGCGCGGATCGCAACTCCCGACAGTTCGTCCTTCGGAATGAAGCCAAGCACGCGACTGCTCGAGAGCCTGGGTCCGTACGCGCTCGCATCGCGGCTGGACGTCAGGACCACGAGCGGGGGCGGACCGTCCGCCGCGAGTGCGCGAGCAACTTCGAATCCCTCCACGTCCGGGAGGCCGATGTCGAGGAGCACGAGATCGGGTCGGAGTGAGCGCGCACCGGCAAGGCCGGTCGTGCCGTCTGCCGCTTCGCCAACAACGTTGAAGCCATCGGCCTCAAGTATCGCTCGCGCCTGAACGCGGAAGGTAGAGTGGTCGTCGATGATGAGGATGGAGTGCATGCGCTCGATCGTCCCATCCGTCGGCGGGGTTTCCAACAGGGATAACCCGGCATCTGGGCGCTCAGGGCCTGCCCTGATCCCGGCCATCGTGCGGTGTGGCATGGTCGCCCGGTGAGCCAACGCACGCTCCTGGTGACGATCGGGGTGTTCGGCCTCTTCTGGGGGCTGGCGAGCGAAACCATCTATTACCGCACCGGGGCGCCTGTCCTCGATGTCCTGCGGGACCTCCTGATCGGGTGGATATACCTGTACGGCGGCCTGGCAATCTGGTCGAGCCGACCGGGCAATCGGACCGGGCGCCTGATGACGCTCGTCGGCTTCACCTGGTTCATCGGCAACCTGCAGCTGTCGGATGTGCCTGTCGTTCACGACCTCGGTGTGGCATTCGCCGACGTCATCTTTGTCTGTCTCATCGCGCTCATCCTCGCCTACCCGAGTGGCCGGCTCGAGACGCGGCTCGATCGATACACGGTCGTGATCCTCGCAATCGGCACAACCCTGAACAACGCCGTTCGCCTGCTCCCGATTTCCCCCGCAATCGATCTGGAGCAGGCGCGTCTGTACGTGGGCCTGTCGCTGGCGATCTTCGCCTACGTCGTCGTGCTGCGGCGTTGGTTCGTCGCGCCTGCCCGCAGGCGCTCGGAGCTTCTCCCTGTCCTGGTCGCCGGCTCCGTGCTGATGGCGGTTCTTGCCACGAACCTCGCACTCCAGATCCTGTCCATGCCCACTGAGTTCCAGGCGCTGCTCCTGGCTGCGCGGGGCCTCGCTCCGGCGGCCGTTCCGCTGGCACTACTGGTTGGCTTCTACCGCCAGAGCGAGATGCGTCAGCGGGCGCTGCTCGACGCGATGCCGGACCTGATGATCCGCTTCACGCGGGACGGCCATTGCCTCGACATCCGCACAGACGACGGGAACATCCTGCAGGGTCCGGTTGACGCCCTGGTCGGCGGTCGCGTCGAGGATGCGCTACCGCCCGGGATCGGAGCGGCCCTGATCGCGGCCGGCTCGGCCGCCATTGAAACCGGCGAGATCCAGACCGTCGATTTCGCCGTCGCCTTGCCCTCGGGGCAGCGCGACTACGAAGCTCGACTCACACCGAGCGGATCGGACGAGGTCACCGCCGTGGTCCGTGACTTCAGTGACCAGCGCGCGGCCCAGAAAGAGCTCCGCCAATCGAGAGCGCGGCTTGTCGAGGCGACGCTCGCGGAGCGGCGGCGGCTCGAACGCGATCTGCATGACGGCGCACAGCAGCGACTGGTGGCGGTCTCCCTGGCGCTTCGCCTGGCACGTACCAGGCTTCGTGCAGACGCGGACGCGGACGCGATCGCGGGTATGGACGCAGCCAGGGATGAGTTGAAGACCGCCCTCCTCGAGCTACGCGAGCTCGCACGCGGCATCCATCCAGCAATCCTGACCGAGGCGGGCCTCGGTCCGGCCGTCGACTCGCTCGCGGCCCGGTCAACGGTGCCGGCGGAGATCACCGCGATGCCGACTCGACGCCTCTCGCCAGCTGTCGAGTCGACCGCGTACTTCGTCGTGTCGGAGGCCCTCGCCAATGTCGCGAAGTACGCCTCGGCCACCCACGCGACGGTGTCCGCCGTGTGCCCGGGCGACTCGCTCCGGATCGAGATCCACGACGACGGCGTGGGTGGCGCCGACCCGTCGCGGGGCAGCGGGCTTCGTGGGCTGGCCGACAGGGTTGCGGCGATCGGCGGGATCCTCTCGATTGACAGCCCTGCCGGTGGCGGCACGCGCCTTGTGGCAGAGCTGCCGATCCCCGACTGAATTCCTGACGCGGACTGACATCGGCGGCCCGCATCAGGGCAGACCCTGCCCGAGGTCGCGGGTCGGCCCCGATGGAGTTGCGGTGACGAGGCCGGAGGCTTGGTCAGTCAAATCCCAACGCTCCGTGCCGGAGGACTCCCGATGCACAACACCACGCAGGCAGTGCCGATGGCGCTACCCCATCACCTGACCAGCCTGAGGAGAAGCCGATGACCAGCGCGGTCTCTATGACCAACCTCACGAAGCACTACAAAGGCGTCCAGGCCCTGACCGACCTGACGCTTGAGGTTCCGGCCGGCACGGTGTTCGGCTTCCTCGGGCCCAACGGCGCCGGGAAGACGACCGCAATGAAGGTGCTCGCAGGCCTCGCCCGTGCGACGAGCGGCACGGCCACGATCAACGGGATCCCAGTGTCGGCGTCGGGCGCACACCGCCGCGAGCTCGGGTACCTCGCTCAGGATCCCCGGTTCTATGGGTGGATGTCCGGCCGCGAGACGCTTCAATACGTCGCGCGGTTCCGGGAAACAGATCCTGGTCGCGAGGCCTGGATTGGTGAGCTGCTTCAGCGCGTCGGCCTCGCCGACGCCGCCGACCGCCGCACGTCGACCTATTCGGGCGGCATGCGCCAGCGCCTCGGTATCGCCCAGGCTCTCGTTGGCCGACCGGCCGTGATCCTGCTCGATGAACCGGTCTCCGCGCTCGACCCGATCGGCCGCAAGGACGTCCTCGAGCTCATGCAAGCGCTCAAAGGCGAGACAACGGTCTTCTACTCAACCCACATCCTCGACGACGTCCAGCGCGTCAGCGACCATGTCGCAATCCTCGACCACGGACGACTTGTTACGTCGGCACCTACTCAGGAGCTCCTGGGTTCGTTCACGAGAAACATGCTCCGAGTGGTGCTGGGCGGTGCTACATCTACAACCGAGCAGTCGCTCCGCGAAGTCGCGGGCGTGGCGAGCGTCTCGGCCGTGGCGCACGGCGACGAGGCCTGGACCTATGACGTCACGACGGGCGAAGGCCAGTCTGCTGCCGTCCAGCGAGCCATCACCGGGTTCGCCGTCGCCGGTGGCCTGACCCTGATCAGCAACTCGGTGGAGACGCTCGACCTCGAGTCGGTCTTCCTCCGCCTCATCGATCCGAAGGAGGTGGCGGCATGACCGCCCAGTCCGTCGCAGCCCAGCCCGTCCGAGCTCGCCCATCGCGAGGTGGCCTCTTCCTTGGCTTTGGCAACGTCTTCCGCAAGGAGGCCACTGAATGGTTTCGCGGGCGGCGCGCGATCGTGGTCGCCATCGTGTCAATCCTCAGCGTTGGACTCACAACCCTCGTGCCGTTCATCGTCCGCGCAACCGGCCAGGCGTCGTCCGGGCCCCCGCTCTCGATGGATCCAACCGCCAACGTCCTCTACGGGTGGGGCGGCCTGACGATCCAGATCGTTGCGTTGCTGGCGACGATGAGCCTGCTCTCGGTCGAACGCGACCGTGGGACGCTCGCGTGGAATCTGGCAAATCCGGTGTCACGAGCGAGCGTCTTGTTCGCCAAATTCGGCGCGGCGTTCGTGGCGATCGGGATCCTTGCAGTGCTTGTGCCGATCGCCCTGTCCGTCGTCATCGCGACGATTGCGTACGGTGGCCTACCCAACCTGCAGGTCGTCGGCACGTTCGCTCTCCTGTATCTGACGGTCCCAGCGTTCTGGATCGCGTTGACGATCGGCCTCGGAACGTTCATCAAGAGCGCGGCCGGGATCGCGGGGGTCGGCTTTGCCGTCATGCTCCTGCCCACCCTCGTTGCCGGCTTCATCCCGTTCGTCAACGAGATCTCGCCAACGTCCAGCGGGACGTGGGCAATCGCCGTCGCCACTGGGGGGCCAGCGTCTGGACTGACGCTCACTTCCTGGGCCCTGGCGGTGGGCACCCTGCTGATCGGCGCGAAGCTCGTCTTCGACCGACAGGAGTTCTAGCTGCCACAAGGCGCGCACTGCCGGACGGGATGCCTGGGGACACCCGTCCGGCATCGCCGTCGGGTCGGACCCGCAGGCAGATCGCGAATCAGGGACAACCCTGCCGGAGATGTGCCGCCTGCCCTGATGAAGCGCGAGTCGATTCGTTCGATGCTCCTCTCGGCGCCTGATCACAGCATCGGCGCAAGGCCAGTGGGAGGACCGACCAGTGGACGCCATCAACGACGTACAGCAGTCAGAAGGCCAACAGGATCGTCCACAGCGGCGCGGATGCCTGGCCGTCGGCTGCACATGCACGGACGCTCGCATCGTTTCTCCCCGGCGGGCGCGGTTCCACGCCCGCCAGCCGAGAGCCGAGGCCAGACCGCTCGGCGCGTGGTCGCCACGGATCCCGCCTGGCGCCTTCCATGCTCAGCTTGACCAACGAACTTTGAAAGGGAGCTTGGCGTGCGCGAACGGACCACCCCCGCTCGCGAATTAGGGATTGCACGGCTTCGTTCTGCTTGCTATCGTCGACATCCGGACGTCCGTACGTCCTGACGTCAGCGACGCCCCATCAGGGAGGAGCCTTGGCCCGGATCGTCCTCGTCGGTGCCGGCAGCGTGGAATTCACGCGCAACCTGCTCGGCGACATCCTGAGCTCCCCGGCGCTGCGGTCCTCGGAGATCGCGCTGCACGACATCGATCCGGATCGACTTCGCACCGCAGAGCGCATGGCGCACTGGACGGCCGATGCGCTGGGTGCCAACCCGACTGTCACGGCCCACCTCGACCGGCGCGAGGCGCTCGAGGGCGCCCAATTCGTCGTCAACACGATCCAGGTCGGTGGCGCCCGGGCCACCCGGGTCGACTTCGACGTACCCGCCAGGTTCGGGCTCCGCTACACGATCGCCGACACGATCGGCGTCGGTGGCGTGTTCCGAGGACTTCGCACCATTCCCGTCGTGCTGGCCATCGCCCGCGATATGGAAGACGTCTGCCCCGACGCGTGGCTGCTCAACTACACCAACCCGTTGGCGATCCTGGTGCGGGCGGTCTCCGAGGCGGCTTCGATCCGAGTCGTCGGACTGTGCCACTCCGTCTTCTGGACGATCGATCGGCTGGCCGGCTATCTGGGCGTCGCTCGAGAGGACCTGGCGGCCGACAGCGCCGGTCTGAACCACCTCGCGTTCATCATGCGTCTCGAGCACGACGGCCGCGACGTGTATCCGCGCCTGCGCGCCTTCGTCGAGTCGGGTAACGTTCCCGGCGACGACCTGGTCCGTGCGGACCTGTTTCGGCGCCTCGGCTTCTACCCGACCGAATCGTCGGAGCATCACGCGGAGTACAACCCGTGGTACATCGGCAAGAGGGACGCCGGCGGCGACGCCGTCGACCGGTTCCACGTGCCAATCGGCGAGTACCTGGATCGTGTCGCCCACAACCTCGATGAGTACGCCGAGACCGTGCGCAAGCTCGACGCAGGCGAGAGCTTCGAGATCGAACGAAGCGGGGAATACGCCGCCACGATCGCGGCGACGATGGCCACTGGCGAGCCGGCGCGGATCGTGGCCAACGCCATCAACGGCGGCGCGCTGATCCCGAACCTGGATGCCGCCGCGTGCGTGGAGGTCCCGGCCCTCGTCGACGCCCTCGGCGTCCACCCCGTCGCGATGGGTCCGCTGCCTCAGCAGCTGGCGGCGTACGTCCGCGGCGCCGTCGACATGCAGGCGCTCACGGTCCGCGCGGCACTCGAGCACGATCGGGCCGCGATCGGCCACGCGGTGATGACGGATCCGATCGTGCAGACGCACCTGACGCTGGACGACGCCTGGCGCCTGACGGACGAGATGATCGAGGCCGAAGCCGAGTGGCTGCCGGCATGGCTCGGCGGCGACGCCGCCGACTGAAGGAGGAGGCACGGACCGATGGTGATGGACCCCCGTACCCGGACCAGACCGGCCAATCCACGATGGCGCGTCGCGCTGGCGGCCGTGGTCGTGACGCTGCTGGCGGCGGCCTGCGGGGGGACCGCAACGACATCGCCGGCGGCGAGCGCCGCGGCCCCGCCTGCCGCGTCCGCGGCGGCACCGTCCGGCGGGGGTTCGGCCGCCCCGTCGGACGCCGGCTACACCGGCCCGGAGGCAACGATCACGTACTCGATCTGGGGCGATCCGCAGGAGATCAAGAACCAGCAGGCGATCGTCGACGCGTTCCACGCCGCCAACCCCAAGATCACGGTCAATGTCACCGTCTCCGACTGGGAGCCGTACTGGGACAAGCTGCAGACCTCGCTTGCCGGCGGCGACGCTCCGGACGTCTTCGCGATGGACGGGCCGCTGTTCCCCGATTACCAGACGCGCGACGTCCTGCTCGACCTCAAGCCCTTCATCGATCGCGACGGATACGACCTCACGCAGCTGGCCGATCAGGCCGTTGCCGACTTCACCACGCCCGACGGCCAGTTCGGTCTGCCGCGCGACCTCAACGTCGTCGCGCTGTACTACAACAAGGCGATGTTCGACGCCGCCGGGATCCCGTATCCGGACGAGACCTGGGATTGGGCGAAGCTGACTGATGTTGCCCAGCAGCTGACCGTGAGGGACGCCAACGGCAAGGTCACGCAGTGGGGCTTCTATACCGAGACAACCGACATGGAGAACTACTGGTCGGAGCTCGTCTGGCAGAACGGCGGCGACATCGTGTCGGCCGACCACAAGACCAGCCTGGTCGCGAGCGATGAGGCGGCCGGCGGCATCCAGTTCCTCCAGGACCTCATCTGGAAGGACAAGGTCATGCCGGACGCGTCAATCACCGACGCGCTCGGGGATGCATTCGAGCAGGGTCAGGCGGCGATGGAGTCGAACGGCTCGTGGCTGGTTGCGACCCATGAGGCCGCCGGCCTCGACTTCGGGATCGCTCCGCTGCCGAAGGGCCCGGCCGGCCAGGCGACGTCGATCAACCCGACCGGCGCGGTCGTCTACAAGGGCACCAAGAACCCGGACGCGGCCTGGGAGTTCGTGAAGTACCTGGCCAGTCCGCCCGCGCAGGAGCAGATCATGGCGCTCAAGGCTTCGATGCCGGCGAACAAGGAGGTCCTGAGCGGTCCGTTCGCGACCGCGTACGAGGGCTCGGACGTCCTCGCCGACGCGATCGCGTACGCCAAGCTGAAGCCGTCCTTCAAGGGGTACAACGAATGGACCACGGCTCTGCAGACCGAGCTCGACACGAACGTGTTCACCGACGCCAACAAGACGGCGAAACAGGCCCTGACAGACGTCGTCGGTCAACTCGATCAGATCCTGGCCGAACAGTGACCTGCCAGGGCTAGTAGATCGCCGCGATGACCACCCTCGGGGGCATCACCCGGCGCGGTCGCGGGCCGCTTTCCGGTGAGGGTCGCTGGGCGCTGTTGTTCCTTGCCCCGACCCTCATCGGACTGGCGGTGCTGTCCGCCGGACCGATCGTGGCGACGCTCGCAATCAGCCTCACGGACTGGGATCTGCTGACGCCGCCCAAGCTGGCCGGCCTCGACAACTATCTCTCGCTGCTGTCCGATGACCGCTTCTTCAAGGCGGTGCGCAACACGTTCTTCTACACGATCGTGTCGGTCCCGCTCGGCCTGGCGCTCGCCCTCGGCGTGGCCATGGCGCTCAATGTCAAGGTCCGCGGCATCGCCTTCATCCGGACCGCGTATTTCCTGCCGGTGGTCACGTCGTCGATCGCCGTGGCCCTCGTCTGGCAATGGATCTACAACCCGGACTCCGGCCTGCTCAATCAGGTCCTCGGGGTGATCGGCCTCCCGCCACAGAAGTGGGTCAACGATCCAGTGCTGGCAATGCCGGCCATCATCGCCATGTCGATCTGGCAGGGGCTCGGCATCAACGTGATCATCTTCCTGGCAGCCCTCCAGGCCATCCCCTCCGAGTTGCTCGACGCGGCAAGCGTCGACGGCGCGGGCCGCTGGGCCCGCTTTCGCTGGGTGATCCTGCCCCTGCTGACCCCGGCAATCTTCTTCACCGGCGTGCTCAGCCTGATCGACGGGTTCCAGGTGTTCGACCAGGTCTTCGTGCTCGTCAAGCCGCGCCCGACGGACGCCACGATCACCATCGTCTACTTCATCTACGAGAACGGGTTCAAGTTCTTCAAGATGGGCCTGGCCAGCGCCGCCTCGTGGGTGCTGTTCCTGATCATTGCGTTGTTCACGGCGATCTACTTCTGGTCGCAGGACCGCTGGGTCCACTACCAGTGAGCACCCGGGCGGCGACCGCCGATGAAGCGATCCGGACTCCGACGGCCCACCGTGCCCGAACGGTCCGCCGCGCCCTGGTCATCGGGCTGCTCATCGCGGGCGGGGTCCTGATGATGGTCCCCTTCCTCTGGATGATCACGACCTCGCTCAAGACCCGGGCGGAGGTCTTCGCGGATCCGCCGAACCTGCTGCCGCTGGTGCCGCAGTGGCAGAACTATCCCGACATGTGGTCGTCGCTGCCGTTCGCGACCTTCTTCATCAACTCGTTCAAGATCGCCGGGCTCAACACGGTCGGCCAGCTGATCAGTTGCTCGATGGCAGCATTCGCCTTCTCGGCGCTCCACTTCCGGTTCCGCGAGCCGTTGTTCGCGCTTCTGCTGGTCACCCTGATCATCCCGTTCCAGGTGGTCCTGGTACCGAACTTCATCCTGTATCGCTTCCTGCCCCATCCCACGAGCAGCCAGCGGCAACTGGATCGGGACGCAGGAACCGCTGTGGGTCGGCGCGTTCCTCGGCGGCGCATTCGGGACATTCCTGCTCCGCCAGTTCTTCCTGGCGATCCCACACGAGCTGGCCGACGCTGCCAGGGTCGACGGCGCGAACCCGTGGCACATCTATCGGCACATCTACCTGCCGCTGAGCAAGCCGGCGCTGGCCACGCTGGCGATCTTCACGTTCTTGTGGACCTGGAACGACCTGATCGATCCGATCATCTACCTGCGCGACATCGACACCCTGACGGTCACGGCCGGGCTGTCGCTGTTCCAGGGCCAGTACGTCGGGAGGTGGCCGGTCCTGATGGCGGGTGCGCTGGTGAGCGTGATCCCGATGATCCTGTTGTTCATCGTCGCCCAACGGCAGTTCGTGCGCGGTATCGCCATGACGGGGATCAAGGGATGACCGCCAGCGGCGTCGAGAGCCGCCCGCTGTACCGCCGGATCGAGGCCGACCTGAGCGTCCGTATCTGGTCGGGCGAGCTCGCCCCGGGCGCACGAGTCGAGACCGAGCTCGAGCTGATGCAGCGCTACGGGGTGAGCCGGGCCACCGTGCGCCAGGCGCTCGGCGGGCTGATTGCGGCAGGGGCGCTGGAGGTCCGACGAGGTCGCGGGACGTTTGTCGCCAGCGCCCGCTTCGAACACACGATCGGTGGCTTCTACTCGTTCAGCCGCGAGATCGAGCGCCACGGCCTGACGCCCGGTACCAGGGTGCTCGAGCTGCGGACCGAGGCCGCCGCTGCCGATATCGCTCAGGCCCTGGCGATCCCGCCCGGCACCGAGCTCGTCGCCCTCCGCCGACTCCGGCTGGCGGGTCCGGACCCGCTGGTCGTGGAGACGAGCCATTTGCCGGCCGCTCGCTTCCCGGGGCTCGAAACCGTCGACTTCAACCGGGTCCGGCTCTACGACACGTTGCTGACGCGATATCGCTGCCGCCCGACCCGGGCGCGCGAGTCGTTCGAGCCGATCCTGCTCACGGCCGATGAAGCGGCGCTCCTCGACCAGCCCCCGGGACGGCCGGCGCTGCGGGTTGAGCGGATCGCATTCGACCAGGACGACGTCCCGATCGAATTCTGTCGAAGCACGGTTCGAGGCGACCGCTATCGCTACTCGGTCGAGCTGCGCGACCGATGACGACCCTTGACGGCCTGCTGACCTGGCGCGAGAGCTCGACCACGGCCGAGGCGATCGACGCCGCGCTTGACGCGGCCCGCCAGGGGTCGGTCGACGCGCGCGAGCTCCTCGCAGGAGCCGATCGCGTGGTCGTCACCGGCGCTGGCTCCTCCTTCTACCTCGCCCAGTCCGTCGCCGCCGCGGCTCGGGAAACCATGCGCCGACCGGTGATGGCCACCCCGCTGTCGGAGCTCATCCTGCGACCCGAGGCGGTGCTGGTGGCGCCATCGGACGATGCGGCGGCGGCCCGGCGCGAACCCGTCGTGATCATCTCGCGGTCCGGAGCGACGTCGGAAGCGGTCACGGTCGCCGAGCGGATGCGAGCCGCGGGGCATCCGACGATCGCGGTCACCTGTCGGCTGGACAGTCCCCTCGCGGACCAGGCCGACGTGACCCTCGTCTCGCCCAGCGGCGACGAGGCGGCGATCGTGATGACCCGCTCGTTCGCCAGCATGCTCGCCCTCCTCCTGTGGGTCGTGGCACGCGTCGGCGCCGACGACGAGCTGGCGTCCGACCTGGGCCTACTGCAGGATCGCTGGGACGAGTCCACGGCGGCGGCGTCGACAGGACGGCGCCTGGGGGCGACCGACTGGAGCCGTGTCGTCGTCCTGGGCGGCGGACCGGCGTACGGGATCGCCGCCGAGTGGGGCCTGAAGCTGACCGAGACCAGCCAGGTGGCGACCGCGGCGTACGAGCCGCTGGAGTTCCGCCACGGACCGATCTCGGTGTGCGAGCCCGGCATGCTGGTGATCGGCCTGGTCGGCGGTCCGGGGGCTGAGGACGAGGTCGCGGTCGTCGACGAGGCGGCCGGGTTGGGCGCGACGACGTGGCTCATCGCGCGCGACGCCGCCGAGGCGGGGAGCATGGGCGGCCAGGTGAGCCTGATCGGCGGAGGGTTGCACGCGTCGGCCCGCCTGCCGTTGCTCGTCCACCCGGCGCATGCGCTGGCACTGAGCCTGGCCCTCACCCGCGGTCGCGATCCCGACGCGCCTCGCCATCTCGGCCAGGTCGTCATCCTCGATCCGTGATGGCCGTCGACGAGCTCCGACTGCGCGACTACCGGCCGCGGTCGATGCTTCGCGTCCCGGTCCATGACGTCCGGCGCCCGCGATTCCCGGTCGTGGATGCCCACAACCATTTGGCCTCGCCGTCCGCAGACGAGCCGGAGATCCGCTCGTCAGCCGAGCTCATGGACCGGCTCGACGCGTCGGGCGTCGAGACCCTCGTCGACCTCGACGGCGGCCAGGGCGACCGGCTCGCCGCCGAGATCGAGCGCTGGGGGACGGCGCTCGCCGATCGGGTGGTGGTCTTCGCCGGGCTCGACTACGACCGCTGGGCGACCGACGACGCCTTCGGCGAGACCGAGGCGGCCGCGCTTCGCGACTCGGCCGCACGCGGAGCCGGCGGGCTCAAGGTCTGGAAGCAGCTCGGGCTGCGAGCCCGCGATCCGAACGGCCGCCTGGTTGCGATCGACGATCCCAGGCTCGATCCGCTGTGGGCGACGGCCGCTGACCTGGCGCTGCCTGTCGTCATCCACATCGCCGATCCGATCGCGTTCTTCGAGCCACTCGACCCGACGAACGAGCGGTGCGAGGAGCTCCTCGAAAACCCGGACTGGCACTTCTGGCCGACGCGACCGCCGGACCGACCCGACCTGCCAGGTTTCCCGCCGTTCGACGAGCTCCTCGCGGCGTTCGGGCGGCTGGTCGCAGGCCATCCCCGGACGACGTTCATCGGCGCCCACGTCGGCTGCGCGTCGGAGGATCTCGGGCTCGTCGGCCGGCTCCTCGACGCGAACCCGAACCTCCATGTGGACATCGCCGCGCGGATCGGCGAGCTCGGCCGGCAGCCATATGCAACGCGGGCATTCTTCCTTCGCTACCAGGACCGGATCCTCTTCGGCTCGGATCTCGCGCCCGACCCCGACATGTACGCGATCCACTACCGCTTCCTGGAGACGCTCGACGAGTCGTTCGACTACGGGACGGGCGTCGTGCCCGAACAGGGTCGCTGGCAGATCCACGGCATCGGCCTGCCCGACGACGTCCTGCGCAAGGTGTACGCCGACAACGCCCGCCGCCTGCTGCGGCTGGGGCCCGCGTGACCGGTTCCGGAGGCTATGCGATCGGCGCCCGCCGGGGACTCGAGGCCTGCGCGTCGCCTCGCGGCACGTTCACGGTGCTCGCCCTGGACCATCGCCAGAACCTGCGCAAGGAGCTCGACCCGACGGACCCCGACTCGGTCACGTACGAGGCGATGGTCGAGTTCAAGCGCGCCGTGGTCCGGATCCTCGCGCCGAACGCAACCGGGACGCTGCTGGATCCGGAGGTCGGGGCGGCCCAGTGCATCGCGGACGGCTCGCTGCCGCCGTCGGCCGGCTTGATCGTCGCGATCGAGGCGACCGGCTACGCGGGCTCGTCGACCGCACGGCTCAGCCGGGTCCTGGACGGATGGAGCGTCGAGAAGGCGAAGCGGATGGGGGCCTCGGCGGCGAAGCTTCTCGTCTACTACCATCCGGACGCTCCGACCGCCGCGGCCCAGGAGCGACTCCTCGCCGACGTCGCCGCCGACTGCCGGGCCGCCGACCTCGCGTTGTTCGTCGAGCCGCTGTCGTACTCGCTCGTCGAAGGCGCCCCGCTGACGGACGATGCGCGCCGTCGCGTGGTCGTCGAAACGGCTCGGCGCCTGACCGCCATCGGCGGCGACGTCCTCAAGGCGGAGTTCCCGTACGACCCGTCGGTCACGGACCGCGGACGATGGGTCGACGCGTGCGAGGAGCTCGCCGAGGCATCGGGCGTGCCCTGGGTGCTGCTGTCCGGCGGGGTGGACGATGCAACGTTCGAGGCGCAGGTCAGCGTGGCATGCGCGGCCGGCGCGTCGGGGGTCGTCGCGGGTCGCTCGGTGTGGGCGGGAGCCGCGCGCGCCTCAGACCCGTCGGTACGTGACGAGTGGCTGCGGACCGCGGGACGCGACCGGCTGCGCCGCCTGGCCGAGCTCGTCGGCTCCGAGGCGCGGCCGTGGCAGGACGGCTCGAACCGAATCACCACGGCGCCCGAGCCGGGTGACGGCTGGTACCGGGCGTACTGAGCGTGGCAGCGACGGAGCGCGACATCGACATCCTCGTCGTCGGCGAAATCAACCCCGACATCGTCGTGACGGACGCCGACCCAGCGCCCGTGTTCGGACAGGTCGAACGCGCCGTGCGATCGATCTCGATGACGGTCGGCAGCTCGTCTGCGATCTTCGCCTGTGGCGCCGCGCGGCTCGGCCTGCGGGTCGCGTTCCACGGCGTCGTCGGTGACGACCCGTTCGGCCGCTTCATGCTCGAGGAGCTCGCGGCACGCGAGGTCGACGTGGCAGCGTGCGTCGTCGACTCCGATCTCCCGACCGGGGCGACCGTCATCCTGACCGACGGCACCGACCGAGCGATTCTGACGGCGATCGGGGCGATCGCCGCACTGGACGTCGGAGCCGTGCCGGGCGGCCTCGTCGATCGGACGCGGCACCTGCATTCGGGCGGGTACTACCTGTACGGTCCTGCCACGCGCGCGGGCCTGGCCGGCCTCTTCGAAACGGCCCGCGCGTCCGGCGTGACGACGTCGTTCGACACGAACTGGGATCCCGACGAGGCGTGGGACGGTGGCGTCCTCGAGCTGCTCCGGAACGCCGACGTGTTCCTGCCCAACGCGGAGGAGGTCCGCCGGATTGCCCGGAACGACGATGCCGAAGCGGCCGCACGTTCGCTGGCCGCGATCGCCGGGGAGGGACGGGCTGATGGCGGCCCGATCATCGTCGTCAAGCAGGGCGTGGCCGGTGCGTTCGCGGTGACGGTCGCGGGCGAGGTCGTGCGCGTCCCGGCGTTGAGCGTCGACGACGCGCGATGCGACTGGTGCCGGCGACGCGTTCGGAGCCGGGTTCCTGCGTGCCTGGCTGGACGGCGGCAGCCTGCTCGAGTCGCTCGAGCTCGGGGTTGTCTGCGGCGGCCTGTCGACGCGCGCCGTCGGCGGTGTCGACGGACAGCCCACGCTTTCCGAGGCCCGGCAGGCCCTCGTTTCGTGGAACCGGACGTCACGGGCCACAATGACGGCAAGCGCTGCTGCGACGGTTGCTCTTCGTCGCGGCGAACCCTTCGATCGACAGACTCTACGAGGTCGACCGGCTCGCCGTCGGGGGCATCCATCGGCCGCTCGCGGAGGTCGCCGTCCCGGGCGGCAAGGGCCTGAACGCAGCGCGCGCCGCGGCCACCCTCGGCGGCTCCGTGACCGTGGTTGGCATCGTTGCAGGCCGAGCCGGCGAGTGGATCGTCGATGGGCTCGCGACGCTCGGCATCGAGGCACGGATGGCTCGAGGCACGGGCGAGACGCGGACCTGTGTCTCGATCCTCGACCGGGCCGACGGGCGGCTGACGGAGGTGTATCCGCGCGGTCCCCAGGTCGAATCGGCGACCTGGGCCGCCTTCGAATCGATGGTGCGGACGGAGCTCGCACGTGGCGTCGCCGTCATGGCGCTGTCGGGCAGTCTTCCGCCGGGTGCGCCGACCGACGGGTACGCGCGCATCGCCCGAATGGCAGCGGACCAGGTGCCCGCGGTCCCGGTCCTCGCGGACACGGCCGGCGATGCGCTCGCCGCGCTCCTCGCGGAGCGTCCGGCGCTGGTCAAGGTCAACGCCGGCGAGGCGGCCGATGCCACGAACATCGCCGTGACGGACGCGTCGTCCGCGGCAGACGCAGCAACCGCGCTGCGCCGCGACGGGGCGGGCGTCGCGATCGTGACCCTGGGAGCGAGTGGCGCGGTGGTCGTGACCGAGACGGAGCGAGTCCGCCTCATGCCACCCGACGCGACTGGAAGCTATCCGACTGGCAGCGGCGACGCATTCCTCGGCGGCCTCGCCGTTGCCTGGTCCAGACGTGAGCCAATGGTCGAGGCGGCCCGGCTGGGGATGGCCGCGGGTATCGCCAATGCCCAGCTCCCGGGGGCGGGCAACCTCGACCCGGACCGCATCGACGGCCTGGTCGCTGCGATCACGCTCGACGCTCTCTGAGTCATCTCCCGCGACCGGCCGGGAGCCGCCTGGTTGTGCTAGCCGGCGGTACGGATGAGTTTCTTGTTCACGAACTCATCGGCCGCCAGCAGACCCAGCTCACGGGCCGTACCGCTGCGCTTGACGCCGCCGAACGGCAGTTCGGGACTGTCGGCCAGCACCAGATTGACGTAGACCATGCCCGCCTCGATCCGATCGGCGACCCGGGCCGCCTGCTCCGGATCGTTGCTGTACACGTACGAACCCAGCCCAAAGCTGGTGTCGTTGGCCAGCGTGACCGCGGCGTCCTCGTCGGCCACCCGGTAGACGACTCCGACCGGTCCGAAGAACTCCTCCCGGTAGGCGTCCATTTCGGGCGTCACGCCGGTCAGCACGGTCGGCGGATAGTACGCACCGTCCCGGGAGCCGCCGATGACCACGGTCGCGCCCTGCGCCACGGCCCGATCGACCTGGTCCTGCAATCGGGTCGCCGCGGCCACCGACGACAGCGGCCCGAGCACGGTCTCCTCGGCCAGCGGGTCACCCACCAGCGCCGCGGCCATCGCCGCGGTGAACTTGGCCAGGAACGCTTCGTACAACCCGTCCACCACGATGAATCGCTTGGCGGCATTGCAGGATTGGCCGGTCGCGTCCAGCCGCGCCGCGGTCGCCGCCGCCACCACCGCATCAAGATCATCGGTGGCCAGCACCAGGAACGGATCCGAGCCGCCGAGCTCCAGGGCCACCTTCTTCAGGTGCCGCCCGGCCACCTCGGCGACCGCCGCGCCGGCCCGCTCCGAGCCGGTCACCGATACGCCCTGGATCCGCGGATCGGCGATGATCGTCGCGGCCTGCTCGGTGCTGACATAGACGTTGAGGTAGGCGCCGTCCGGCAGCCCGGCGTCGCGATAGATCGCCTCGATGGCCGCGGCCGACTCCGGGCACTGCGACGCGTGCTTCAAGACGATCACGTTGCCGAGGACCAGGTTCGGCGCCGCGAACCGGGCCACCTGGTAGTAGGGAAAGTTCCACGGCATGATCCCGAACAGCACACCCAACGGGCTGCGCCGGATCACGGCGGTGCCTTCGCCAAGGATCGTGAGCGGCTGATCGGCGGTGATCACTTCCGCCTGATCCGCGTAGTACTCGGTGATGTCGGCGGCGAAGTCGACCTCGCCGAGCGCGGCAGCCTTCACCTTGCCCATCTCCCGGACGATGATGGCGGCCAGTTCCTCCCGACGTTCCCGATGCAGCTCGGCCGCCCGGCGGACCATCCCGGCCCGCTCGGCGACCGGGAGCTTCCGCCAGGTCTCGAACCCCGCCTCGGCCGTACGGAGTGTCTCCTCGACCTGGGCATCGGTGAAGCTGTCGTAGCGGGCCACGGTCTCCCCGGTGGCCGGGTTCACGACGGCGTACTCGCTCATGACCTTCCCCTTCGTTTACGGACGCGACGCTAGCTATCGAACGGCGCCTGGGCGATCTCCTCGAGAATGCCCGTGGCGATCATCTCCGCAGCAGGGCAGGTCGGCTTGCGCGACGCCTGGTCGACGAGGAGCGCGGTGAACTCCCGCTTGAAGTCGACCCGGGGATACGCCAGCAGCAATCCGGGGATGATCGCCGGTCGAACGTCGGCGAAGCGGTGGCCGGTAACGTCGGTGCCGGCCGAGTCCCAGAGCAGCACGACCTCGGACGAGGAATCGGGCGGCAGAGTCTCGAGGTTGTGCAGCGCGATCACGTCGTAGATCGCTCGGGCGCTCGCCTCCGTTCCCCGGCCTCGGCCACGAGCGGCTCCGCCGCGATCGCGCCGTCGTCCTCGTAGCAGCCGCCGAGGTCGTACGCGGGAACCAGGCCAATGTCGTGGAGGGCCGCGGACACATAGAGGATCTCGGGATCGAACTCGACCCGGTCGTGCCGTGCCAGCTCGACGGCCCAGGCATAGGCACCGGACCGAGTGGTTCACAAGGAAGGGTGCGGC